>DIAF01000045.1:777-116837 GCA_002414665.1 Halieaceae bacterium UBA5085 | reverse complement strand
TTGCCCAAGGAAGAAACCACACCACCGGTGACGAAGACATAACGCGTCATGCAAAGCCTATCTGTACGCTGTGAACAAGGGCATCACGGGGCCGGCAGGCGGAGGCGAAACGCAACTTCCGGAGCCCGCAAGACCAGCAAAAAGATGGGAAATCAGGTTACCAGAAAGGCCCTCAGAGCTCAATCGCGCCAGCCGCTGTATTTCGTGTCCACGAGACCCGCCAGGCGCCCTCGCCGCCCTCGGGGGCAAACCAGGGACCGTCGCAAAGCCAGAGATCCGCCACGGCCACGAGCGCATCCCCGAGGAAAAGCAACGGGATCTGCTCACGCCACCACGGGGGGATACCGGCATCCTGCAGCAGGGTTTTCACGCGGCGGTTGCCGGCACGGCCAGGCAGCCGGCAGCGCTCGCCGCCACGACGCCACTGCAGGGTCAGCGCGGAGCCCGGCAGCAGCCGAACGCCCGACTGCCGACCCGCCGGGACCAGCCGCAACCGCCCGCCCCCGGCCAGTGCCAGCGTCATACCCGGGACCAGCTGCGTACCCGCCGGGCTGCACTCAGCGGCAGCGGGCAACAGAAATACGCCAGCCCCAAAACGACACAGCCTGTGTTCCTGCCAGGCGAGTAGCGGGGCACCGGACCCCGAGCGCAGCTGCCGCAGAAATTCGGCCAGGCTTGCGGCGGGGGGCAGTGGCAACCCCAGGCTGACCAGCCAGCCGCGCAGCGCCATCGCGGCGGTCGCTCCCGGCATTGCCAGCATCTCCTGCAGATCCAGCCCCGGATCACCGAGCACGCTGACCAGCCGACGTGGCGCGGGCAGCAGACTGTCCAGCACGTATTCCGCGGCGCCCAACTGTCGCGCCGAACGCTCTATGCTGCCCCGGTAGGCAGGCCAGCGTCGCGCAATGGCGGGCAGTATCTCGTGTCGCAGGTAGTTGCGGTCCAGCGAGGTATCGGTGTTGGAGGGATCGTCAATCCAGCTCAGGGCGTGCTCCGCGGCATAAGCCTCCAGTGCACTGCGCGGCTGCTCAAGCAGCGGCCTGGCTAACTGCCCACGGCCCAATGGACGCTGCGCCGGCATGCCCTGCAGGCCACGCAAACCGGCACCGCGCAGCCAGCGCAACAAGACCGTTTCCACCTGGTCATCCTGGTGGTGGGCGAAAAACATGACATCGCCCTCCCCGACCTGCGACTCCAGGGCTGCGTACCGCGCATCGCGGGCCGCGGCCTCGAGCCCGGAGCCGGTTTGCCGGACGTTGACCGTGAGCACTTCCAGTGGCGCGCCGAGCGCTGCACAGAAATCTTCTGCCCGGGCCTGCCAGCGCCCGGCATCCGCATGCAACTGGTGATTGATATGCACCGCGATAATCGGTGGCGTTACCCCGTCGGAACGTCGGGAGCACAGCATATGCAGCAACACCGTGGAATCCAGACCCCCGCTGAAAGCCACCAGCCAGCGGCGTGCGCTTCGCCAGGCTGCAAGTGCTGCGTCCAGTGGGTCGCTGTCAGGGGGGGTCAGGGACGCGGCCACAACACCGGGCTGAGGCGCACTCAGTTGCCGTAGGACATCAGGCGTTGATAGCGGCGCTCAAGCATCTCCTCCACCGGGGACTGCTCGAGGCGATCCAGCTCCTTGATGAGGTGAGCCTGTATGCGCTCCGCCATCAGGTCGACATTGCGGTGCGCACCACCCATGGGCTCGGGGATGGTTGCATCGACAATACCCAGGTCCTGCAGGACCTTGGAGGTGACGCCCATCGCAGCCGCCGCCTCAGGTGCATTGGCAGTGCTTTTCCAGATGATGTTGGCGCACCCCTCGGGCGAGATCACGAAGTACGTCGCATACTGCAGCATCGCCAGATGATCGCCGACACCGATGCCCAGGGCACCGCCAGAGCTGCCTTCGCCGATCACCACACAGATGATCGGGGTGGCAAGCCGCGACATCACGGCCAGGTTCTGCGCAATCGCTTCGCTGATGCCACGCTCCTCGGAGTCGATTCCCGGGTAGGCTCCGGGCGTGTCGATCAGGGTGATGACCGGCAATTTGAAGCGCTCAGCCATGGTCATGAGACGCAGCGCCTTGCGGTAGCCCTCGGGCTTGGGCATGCCGAAGTTCCGCAACACCTTGTCTTTCACCGCCCGGCCTTTCTCCTGTCCAATCACCATGACCGGGCGACCGTTAAGGCGTGCGGTACCGCCAACAATGGCGCGATCGTCGCCGAAATGACGATCACCGTGCAATTCGTCGAAGTCAGTGAACAGGCGGGAGATGTAATCCAGCGTGTAGGGGCGTCTGGGGTGGCGCGCCACCTTGACGATCTCCCAGGGGCTCAGGTTGGCATAGATCTTCTCGGTGAGCTTGGCGCTTTTCTCGCGCAGGGTGCGAATCTCTTCGCTGATGTTGATGTCGGCATCGGTGCCAACGAGCTGCAGTTCTTCAATCTTGACCTCAAGCTCGGCGATGGGCTGTTCAAAATCAAGGTAATTGGGGTTCATGCGCTCTCAGACTCACCAGTTCACAAGCGCGCAGTGTACAAAATTAATCCTGCGCGCACCAATTCCGGGCTGCCGCCGGGGCAAAGCCAGGCCAGCGGACGCTGCCTAGCCGCCGACCAGGCTGATCATCACGCCCGCCGCCACTGCCGAGCCGATAACCCCGGCGACATTGGGACCCATCGCATGCATCAGCAGATAGTTGCTCGGGTTGGCCTCCAAACCCAGGCGGTTGCTGACCCTGGCCGCCATCGGCACCGCGGAAACACCCGCGGAACCGATCAGCGGATTGAGCGGATGACTGCCAAACCGGTTCATCAGCTTCGCGATCAGCACGCCAGAGGCCGTACCAATGGCGAAAGCAAGAACGCCAAGCAACATGATGCCCAGGGTCTCGATATCCAGAAACTTGTCAGCAACCAGCTTGGACCCCACCGACAGGCCGAGGAAGATGGTGGTGATGTTGATCAGCGCATTTTGCGCAGCATCGCTCAGGCGCTTGACCACACCACACTCTTTCATCAGGTTGCCGAAACAAAACATGCCGAGCAGCGGCGCCGCCGCCGGCAGCAAGAGCGCCACCAGGATGAGCAGCATGAGGGGAAACACGATTTTCTCCCGCTGTGACACCTGGCGCAGCTGTGTCATAACGATCTCACGTTCCGCCTGGGTGGTGAGGGCGCGCATGATCGGTGGCTGGATCAGGGGCACCAGTGCCATGTAGGAATAGGCCGCGACAGCGATCGGCCCGAGGAGATCGGGTGCCAGCAGGCTGGCGACATAGATCGCCGTAGGGCCATCAGCTCCGCCGATGATGCCAATGGCAGCGGCGTCCGCCAGACTGAAGTCCATAACCCCCAGCGCACTCAAGCCAACCGCCCCAAGCACGGTGGCGAAAATACCGAACTGGGCGGCAGCGCCAAGGAACAGAGTGCGTGGGTTGGCCAGCAGTGGACCGAAATCGGTCATGGCACCCACCCCCATAAAAATCACCAGGGGCGCAACGCCGCTGGCAATCGCCACACTGTAAAACGTGTATAGCATGCCGTCACTGAAACCTGAGGCTTCTGCAGCGCTCTGGGCTGCCATTTGCAGCGCAGGCGCGGCGAGGCCAAGCGCGCGCAGCAGGGACTCTGCGTCGTCGGCCGCCGACTGCCCCAACAGCCGCGCCATCTCCGCGAGGACAACAGGGTCCGTACTGTGCAGCGCATTTTCCGCCGCGGAATACGCGAGGCCGGCCCCGGGAATGTTGGCGAGCACGCCACCGAAACCAATGGGTACCAGCAACAGCGGCTCGAACTGCTTGCGAATGGCCAGGAAGAGCAACAGCAGGCCAATGCCTATCATCACCACCTGACCCACCTCGAAATGAGCCAGTCCGGTGGAGTCCCACAGACGCAACAGGTTCTCCATCGGCGTCAGGCCAGGGTGATCAGTGTGTCGCCAACCGCGACGACATCGCCAACCTTGACGTCAACACTCGCGACCGTGCCGTCCTGCGGTGCACGCACTTCCGTCTCCATCTTCATGGCCTCCAGCAGCACGATGACCTGGCCCGCGGTGACCCGGTCACCCACCTGCACACTCACCTTGAAGATGTTGCCGGCCAACGGCGCCGGCACCGGGGCGCCGTCTGCCACGGCGGCTGGTCCGGAAGCTGGCCTGCCGACGGGGACGGGCGACGCTGATTCACGCACATTCTCAAGCACGCCACCGGCACTGACCTCCACTACGTAGGATTGCCCATTTACTCGCACCGTGTACACACCCGCGTCAGCGGCAGCGTCACCCGCGGCCAAGGGCTCTTTCCCCTTCTCTTTCGCCTTGGCCGGGGGCTGTTTCCCCTGGGCAGAGGGCGCTGCCACCGGCGCAGGTTCGAAGGCCGCAGGGTCGCCCCGGTGTTCGAGGAAGCGCAGGCCAATCTGGGGAAACAGGGCATAGGTCAGGACGTCGTCAACGGCCTGTTCGCCGCTCGCCAGGGTGATGCCCTTCTCCTCCGCAAGCGCGCGCAACTCGGCAGACAGTGCATCCAGTTCCGGCTCCAGCAGATCCGCCGGGCGGCAGGTGATCACCTCCTTGCCCTCAAGAACCCGCTGCTGCAGTTCGGCGTTGACCGCTGCCGGGGTAGCGCCGTACTCACCCTTGAGCACACCGGCAGTTTCGCGCGATATGGACTTGTAACGCTCGCCGGTGAGCACGTTGAGCACGGCCTGGGTACCCACAATCTGCGAGGTGGGGGTGACCAGCGGAATGAAGCCCAGGTCCTCTCGTACTCTGGGGATCTCCTCCAGCACTTCGTCCATGCGATCCAGCGCGCCCTGCTCTCGAAGCTGGTTTTCCATGTTGGTCAGCATACCGCCCGGAACCTGGGCGACAAGAATGCGCGCGTCCACGCCCCGCAGCGACCCCTCAAAAGCCGCGTATTTCTTGCGCACGCCGCGAAAGTAGTTGGCGATGTCCGCCAGCTTTTCCAGGTCGAGACCGGTATCCCGGTCGGTACCCTGCAGTATCGCGACAACGGACTCCGTGGGCGAGTGTCCGTAGGTCATCGACATCGACGAGATGGAGGTATCCACGTTGTCGATGCCCGCCTCCACGCACTTCAATATGGTCGCAGTGGACAGACCGGTTGTGGCGTGACACTGCATGTGAATGGGGATGTCGCAGCTCTCCTTGAGCCGGCGCACCAGTTCGTACCCCGTGTAGGGGCGTAACAGCCCCGCCATATCTTTAATGGCAATGGAATCGGCGCCCATATCTTCGATGCGCTTGCCCTGGTCTACCCAGGCTTCCAGCGTGTGCACGGGGCTCAGGGTATAGGAAATGGTGCCCTGGGCATGGCGTTCGACAGCTTTCACCGCCTTCAGCGCCACCTCGATGTTCCGCATGTCATTCATGGCATCGAACACGCGAAATACATCCACACCGTTGCTGGCGGCCCGTTCCACGAAGCGCTCCACGACATCATCTGCGTAGTGTCTGTAGCCGAGTATGTTCTGGCCACGCAGCAGCATTTGCTGGCGCGTGTTGGGCATGGCTTTTTTGAATTCGCGAATGCGCTCCCAGGGATCCTCTCCCAGGTAACGGATACAGGCGTCGAAGGTCGCCCCGCCCCAGGTTTCCACCGACCAGAAACCGACGGTATCCAGCTCCGCAGCGACCGGCAACATGTCTTCCAGCCGCACCCGTGTCGCCAGCAGTGACTGGTTGCCATCGCGCAGAACCACGTCGGTGATGCCCAGAGGGCGCTTATTCTCAGCCATGCGGTGTCTCTCCTGGGAAAGCCTCAGCCGGTGCGGCGGCGTTGGCGGTGTTGATGCACAGCGGCAGCAATCACCGCCACTCGTTCTGCATCCAGTGACTGTGCGTCAGGCACCACTGTGCCGGACGCAGTTCGGCCGTGCCGCTGGGGCACTGCCGGTGCGGGTTCCGGAAAAAAACGCAGAATCACGCGCGATGCGAGCCCGATGACCAAGACCAGCAAGGAGAGAAAAATTACCACGGCGCTGACACCAAACAGCATCAACTCCACGCCCTGCATAAAAAGCTCGTCTTCGCGCACACTCGCTTCCAGCGTCAGATTCAGAGCGCATCATAAATCATCTTGCCGGTGAGGTGCCAACGGGCAATACGCCGGGTCGGCAGTACGCACGGGCTTAACCGTCAGTGCCTGCAGCGTTATACTGCCGCGTTAACCGGAGACTTGATGTGCGACTGATTCTCGCCCCCATGGAAGGCGTTATCGATGCCGGCATGCGCGCTCTGCTGACGCAGATCGGTGGACTGGACCGCTGCGTCACTGAATTCGTGCGGGTCAGCGACCGCCTGCTGCCGCCCCGGGTCTTCCATCGCCTCTGCCCGGAACTGCGCCAGGGCGGTAAAACCCCGGCCGGGGTACCCGTGTTCTTGCAGTTACTGGGCGGACAGGCGCAGCCGATGGCAGACAACGCGGTGCGGGCCGCGGAACTCGGCGCTCCCGGCATCGACATCAACTTCGGCTGCCCGGCAAAGACCGTCAACCGCTCTGACGGCGGCGCCGTGTTGCTGCGGGAACCGCTGCGCGTGGGCTCCATTGCAGCCGCCGTACGCCGGGCGGTGCCCGCCGACATCCCGGTCACGGCCAAGATTCGGCTGGGCTTCGAAGACCGGTCGCCGTTTCTCGACAATGTTCGCGCGCTGGCCGATGCCGGAGTGAACGAACTCGCCATTCACGCGCGCACCCGCAGCGATGGCTACAAACCGCCAGCCTGGTGGGACGAAATTGCACGGGCGGTTGAACTGGTGGACTTCCCGGTCATCGCCAACGGCGAAATCTGGAGCCCCGATGACAGCTATCGTGCGCGCGAGGCCAGCCGCTGCGAGGACCTCATGCTGGGCCGGGGCGTACTCTGTCGACCCGATCTGCCTCGCTTGGTGCGGGCCGCCGCCGATGGCGTCGAAACCCCGGCGCTGGACTGGCTGGATGTCGCCGACCTGCTGCAAGGCTTCGCGCAGCAGAAACGCCTGGAGTGCGCGGAACGGCATGCTGCGGGGCCGGTCAAGCAATGGCTGGGTTACCTGCGTCACTATTACCCGCAGGCGGCAGCACTGTTTGCAGACATCAAACGGCTTAACGACCCGCAGGCGATCTGCGCGGTCATCCGCAACCACACGCCCGCCCGGGTCCAGGCGCGCGCCGTCGCCGCCTGAGGTGGCATCATTCAGAGACAGGTTTAGCTTATGCCCAACACCGTTTTCATCACTGGCGCCACCTCTGGCTTTGGCCGCGCCTGCGCGCGTCGATTCGCCGAGGCAGGCTGGAACCTCGTTCTTGGCGGCCGTCGTCTTGAGCGGCTGGACGCACTGCAGGCCGAACTTGGAACCCGGTGTGCCGTACACAGTGTGTGCCTTGATGTTCGGGACACGGCAGCGGTGCAGGCGGCAGTGGCCGCGCTGCCCGAGCCCTTCAGCGATGTGCATGCCCTGGTCAACAATGCAGGGCTTGCTTTGGGCACTGCTCCGGCCCAGGACTGCGATCTGGAGCAGTGGCACCGCATGATCGACACTAACATCAAGGGCCTGACCACGGTAACCCACGCCCTGCTGCCGCGACTGGTGGCTCGCGGGAGGGGGACCAGCATCATCAATATCGGCTCTGTCGCCGGCCACTGGCCCTATCCCGGCGGCAATGTGTACTGCGGCAGCAAGGCCTTCGTGGAGCAGTTTTCACTGGCGCTGCGCAGCGACCTGCAGGGCAGCGGCGTGCGGGTCAGCTGTCTCGCGCCGGGGCTTTCGGAGAGCGAATTCACACTGGTACGCACCGGCGGCGACCAGGCTGCCTATGACGCGTTGTACGCGGGAGCCGACCCGATACAGCCGGAGGACATTGCCGAGACTGTGTTCTGGCTGGCAACACTCCCGCCGCACCTCAATGTCAACGCACTGGAACTGATGCCCGTGAGTCAGTCGTGGTCTCCATTTACCATCACGCGCCGCTGATTTGATCTGCATCAAGCGCGGGTGGCGATACACTTGCCCGCGCCCGCAGGCGCCCCCACTATGGCTCTCACACAGAACACAGTGAGGAACGACCATGCCGCCTGTATCCACCTACCGGGCAGTCCCTGCGACTGTAATCCTGCTCGCCGGACTCATGCTGATTCCCTGTACCGGTGCGGAGCCACTGCGCGATCGCGCCAATGATCTGTTCAATCCGATTCCCGCAGACGGGGCCCATGCAGGCCGGTCGCTGAACGAAGACCAAGTTGAACTGGGCAAGATGCTGTTCTTCGAGCCCAGACTTTCAGCCAGTCACCTGATCAGCTGCAACACCTGCCACAATGTGGGGTTCGGCGGCCACGACTATCTACCCACATCCATTGGGCATGGCTGGCAGCGTGGGCCGCGCAACTCGCCCACTGTATTCAATGCGGTCTTCAACGCCGCACAGTTCTGGGATGGCCGCGCTGCCGATCTCGCAGAGCAGGCCAAGGGCCCGGTGCAGGCGAGCGTCGAGATGAGCAGCACACCCGAGCGGGTAACCGCCACGCTGAACAGCATGCCGGCCTACGTTGAGCGCTTCCGCAGGGCCTTTCCCGGCGAACCGGATCCGGTCAGTTTCGAGAACATGGCGCTGGCCATCGAGGCCTTTGAAACCACCCTGACCACACCCGGCTCTGCCTTCGACAGGTATCTGCTGGGCGACGATGCGGCCCTGAGCGATGAGCAGAAATCCGGCCTGGCGCTATTCATGGACAAGGGCTGTGCCGCCTGTCACACCGGGGTGAACTTCGGCGGACAACACTATTTCCCGTTCGGTCTCATTACCAAGCCGGGCGCCGACATCCTGCCGGTGGGCGACAAGGGGCGCTTTGCTGTCACCCGCACCGCCTCGGATGAGTACGTCTTCCGCGCGGCACCGCTGCGCAACGTCGCGCTGACCGCCCCCTACTTTCACTCCGGCGCGGTCTGGAGCCTGGAGGAAGCCGTGGCCATCATGGGCCGCTCGCAGCTGGGGGCGGAGCTGGACACGCAGGAAATCCGTGAGATAACGGCCTTCCTGGCGTCGCTGAGTGGCGAGCCGCCCCGGGTCAGCTACCCGCTGCTACCGCCCAGTACCGCGGAAACCCCGAAGCCGGACCTGCTGTGGCAACGCGGCAGCGGACACTGACCTACTTTGCCAGCGACGCCTCGCGCGCCGCCTTGAACTCCACCCCATCGCGCCACTCGGGGAAATCGCGGTTGGAGGCCAGCTCCCGGCCCATCTCCAGCAGCAACAGGACTTCCTGGGCGGCGCCGCTCAAATCCCAGGCGGGGTCATACTCGTCGGAAGGCTTGTGGTAGTGATTGGCGACGTAATCGCGCAACCGGGCATCACCCCAGGCCTTGCCATGCTCGACGCTGTCCGTGGCATTGGTGAGATAAAGTGCCGGAATGCCCACCTGCGCGAGTGAGAAATGATCGGAGCGGTAGTAGGAACCCTTTTCCGGATACGGCTCCTGCACCACAACCCGACCCTGTCGCTGGGCGGCGCGTATCAGGTAATCCTCCAACTCGCTGTTGCCATACCCCACCACCGCCACATCACGGGTACGCCCGAGATTCCCGGCGGCGATGTTGTCCATATTAAAGTTGGCAACGGTTTTCTCAGGTGGGAACAGGGGATTCTGCGCGTAATACTTTGAACCCAGGAGTCCCGACTCTTCTGCCGTCACCGCGAGGAACAGCAGGGAGCGCTCGGGCCGGGCCCCCTCCTGGCGGAACTGCCGCGCCAGCGCGAGCAGCCCCGCCACACCCGACGCGTTGTCACTGGCGCCGTTGTAGATATTGTCACCGTCATCGGCGGGGCGCACACCCAGATGATCCCAGTGCGCGGTGTAGATAATCACCTCGTCGGGGTGGCTGGAACCCGGAATCAATGCCGCAACATTATGGGACATGCGATCGGCGAGGGTATTGTTCAGCGTGACCGAGGCGGTCAACGCGGGCAAGGGCAGCGCCCGGAAGCCAACCCTGGCTGCAGCAGCCTTGTCTTGCACATAGTCGCGACCCGCCGCGGCGAACAATGCCTGCGCCTGCTCCAGGGGAATCCAGCCCTCCACTGCCAGCTTGTCGCGGTGACGATTTTCCGCGGTAAGACCGATCTTGGCGCCCGACCAGCTGTTGCGCACCACCTCCCAGGGGTAGGCGGCGGCATCGGTTTCATGCACGATCAGGGCGGCCGCAGCGCCCTGCCGCGCCGCCTCTGCGTACTTATAGTCCCAGCGCCCGTAGTAGGTCATGGCATTGCCGTTGAACAGGGTCGGGTCCTGGGTTGCGAAGCCCGGGTCATTGATCAGTATGACCACCGTTTTTCCCCGCACATCAATATCGGCGTAATCGTTCCAGCCACGCTCCGGCGCATTGATCCCGTAGCCGACGAAGATCAGCTCGGAGTCTTCGATGCCGGTGCTGGCCACCTGCTGCTGCGTGGCCACCATCATCTGCTCGCCGTAGGACCAGTCAGCATTGAAAACTTCACCACGGATCGCCAATACCGCCGCGGGATCCGTCGTCACGGCCGTGATGGCCACTTCCTGCAGCCAGCTGTCACCGTTGCCCGGGCTTGCGCCTAGCGCGGCAAAGTGTTCGACCAGCCAGTCGATGGTCATCTCCTCGCCGGGAGTGCCGGGCTCTCGCCCCGCATAGGCATCCTGTGCCAGCTCGGCGATATGGAAATGCAGGTCCTTCTGAACCTGCTCATCGACGGTGAGCGCCGCAACGCCGTACGACCAGGCGAAACAGGCGCTCAAGCCACACACGGCGGTTACGGAAGCGAGTGGTGATCTCATGAAAGCTCCAGCAATTGAAACAGAAAGCGGAAAGCATAGTCGCTTTGCTCTCAGCATGCACGAACGTGGTCGCGTTGGGACAAGCGCCTGTGCACGAGGGGCTGCGCAAACGACCAACAGGAGTGGTATTCTCCCGTCACAAACGCAAGCCAATGCCTCTCGCCAGCAGGAACTCGTGGAATGACAATAACAACAACGCCCGCCCCAACAGACGACACCGCCTTTTTCGGGCACCCCCGCGGGCTGTACGTCTGCTTCGCCACCGAGCTGTGGGAGCGTTTCTCGTTCTACGGCATGAAATACCTCCTGCTGCTCTACCTCACCAAGTACCACCTGTTTTCGGATGCCAACGGCCTCGAAGTCCTTGGAGGCTATGCAGCGCTCGTCTATGCGATGCCGGTGATCGGCGGGCTACTGGCCGATCGCTACCTGGGCATGCGCAAATCGGTGGTATTTGGCGGGCTGTTGCTGGTGCTCGGCCATCTGGGTATGGCCTTTGAGGGCGAACAGGCACGGCTGGTGGGTGAAACGGTCATCCGCGACGACCGGGCGCTGCAGGTCTTCTACTTTTCACTGGCCCTGATTGTAGTCGGTGTGGGTTTCCTGAAGCCGAACATTTCGACGATTGTCGGCCGCCTCTACACCATTGACGACCCCCGCCGGGATGCAGGCTTTACCATCTTTTACATGGGCATCAACCTCGGCGCACTCACGGCGACACTTGTGTGCGGCTACCTGGGCGTGACCTATGGCTGGGGCTACGGATTCGGTGTCGCCGGCATAGGCATGCTGTTCGGTCTGGTCACTTTCCTGCACGGCCAGAAACACCTGCGCGGCTACGCTGAACCACCCGTGCCGGAACGCCTGCAGGAGCGTATTCTGCCGGGTGTGAACAAGGAGTGGGCGATATATCTGGGCGCAGCCGGCGGGGTCGTTGCCGCCTGGCAGATGCTGCAGTTCCACGGCGCAGTGGGTGTGCTCCTCAACGTACTAGCGGTCATTGTGCTGCTCGGCCTGGCCTGGTTCATAACCTTTCGATGCCAACCCGTAGAGCGCAGCCGCATGCTGGTACTGGTTGCACTGACCATCTGCAGTGTCGTGTTCTGGTCACTGTTCGAGCAAAGCGCCGCGTCGATGACGCTATACGCTGACCGGGTAATGGATCGCAACGTCTTCGGCATTCATTTCACCGCCTCCCAGTTCGGCTTTTTCAATTCGTTCTTCATCTTCATGCTGGCGCCGGTTTTCGCCTGGCTGTGGACTGTGATGGGACGGCGCGGCATTGAACCCTCTACGCCGGTGAAGTTCGGCCTCGGCGTCGGGTTCGCCGGCCTCGGATTTGGTGCCCTGGTGGTGGGCGCTGCCTCCCCCAATGAGGCCGGCCTGGTCATCGGTTACTGGATGGTACTCGCCTACCTGCTGCACACCGCTGGCGAGCTCTGCCTGTCGCCGGTCGGCCTGTCTGCAGTCACCAAACTGTCGGTGCCCGGTGTTGTAGGCGTCATGATGGGCGCCTGGTTCCTCGCCACCGCTTACTCACAACACGTGGCGGCACAGCTTTCGAAACTCGCCGCACTGGACCTGCAGGCGGGTGTTGGTGACGTGGCGACGGCGCTGGCCACCTACACGGAACTGTTTACCACGCTGTTCTACGTCGGCATCGGCGTGGCGGTGGTGCAGTTTCTGCTGGCTCCGCTGTTGAAAAAGATGATGCACGGCATTCACTGAGGCCTGGACAGGACATGACCCCATGACAAACGCGGAACGCGAGTTCGACATCATCCTCTGGGGAGCGACGGGCTTTACCGGACAGTTGGTCGCGGAATACCTCGCCACCACCTGCGGCGGTGACGGCACCCTGCGCTGGGCACTGGGTGGCCGCAGCGAGGCCAAACTGCGAGCCGTACAACAATCCCTGCTGGCCTGCACTGGCGGCGCAGAAATACCGCTGGTTGTGGCAGACAGCGGGGATGAGCGGAGCCTGCAGGCGATGGCTGGCCGCAGCCGGGTTATCTGCAGCACCGTGGGACCCTACGCCCGCTACGGCACAGCATTGGTGGCCAGCTGCGCCGACAGCGGCACACACTACTGTGACCTGACTGGTGAGGTTCAGTGGATGGCGCGTGTCATACCCACCTATCAGGCCGCTGCCGCCGCCAGCGGGGCGCGCATTGTCCACAGTTGCGGCTTCGACTCGATACCCTCGGACATGGGCACCTGGTTCCTGCAACGCCGGATGCTCGAGCAGCACGGTGTGCCTGCATGCCATGTAAAGTCCCGCGTCGGCCGCAACCGCGGCACAGCCAGTGGCGGCACAGTGGCCAGCATGCTGGAAGTGCTTGATGAGGCGCGCCGTGACAAAAGCGTGCGTGCCTTGCTGGCCGACCCCTACTCTCTCTGCCCCGCTGGCACCACCGGTCCAGACGGGCGCGACCAGACGGTAGCGCGCTACGACCCCGACTTCCAGCGCTGGACCTGCCCTTTCATCATGGCCGCCATCAACGGGCGGGTCGTCCGCCGCAGCCACTACCTGCTTGGCAAACCCTGGGGCGACGGTTTCCGTTTCGATGAGGCACAGCTCTGCAGCTCGCGCGCACAGGCCCTGCGCAACACCCTCGCCATGGGGGGCGTCATGCTCGGCCTGTCCACCGGGCCCGGGCGGAAGCTGCTGCAACGGTTTTTGCCAAAACCCGGAGAAGGCCCGGACCGGGCACAGCGCGAAGCTGGTCACTACGAGCTGTTCTTCCATGGCGTGCACCCGCAGGACAGCGCCTGTGACCTGCGGGTTCGCGTTGCCGGCACGCTCGATCCGGGCTATGGCTCTACCGCCCGTATGCTTGCTGAGTCTGCGCTGAGCCTCGCAGAGGATCCCCTGACCTGTGCGGGCGGCTTCTGGACACCCGCCTCTGCGCTGGGAGAACATCTGTTGGAGCGGCTGACCTCGCGCGCCGGACTCACCTTCGAGGAGGTGGCCATCGCCTAGCCCACGCATCCCGAATCCTGTAGCAGGGCTGGAGACCAAACATTGCCTGAGAAACCTCAACCGCTGGGATCCAATACCGGTGTGAAGCGCTTTAACCTCACCTTCTCGGGGGAAATTCTGCCCGGCACGGATGCCGCCACCGCGCGCAGGCACTTTGGCCAACTCTTCCAGATCCACGACCCGACGCGTGTCGAGCGCTTCTTCAGCGGTACCACTGTTACTCTGCGGCGCAATCTTGAGCAAAAAGCAGCGGCCGCCTGGTTTGTGCGGATGCGCGGTCTCGGCCTGCAGGCACACCTCGAAGCCGTCCCACTAACGCGCCCTGCGACCGCGGCCGCTCCGGCGCAAGGTCGATCGAAGCGCACGCCGGCCTCACCCAGCCATGCGCGCTGGGGACCCAATCCCTATACACTGAAACCGTATCGGGCACCGGCCGCCGCAGCAGAACGTGCGCGGCAGGCTGCGCGGCGCGCGCATATCGCACTCGCCACGGCACTGCTTGCCCTGTGCCTGCTGTTTGCACTCGACGCTCTGGAGCAGCTACTGCCACCGCCGCCGGAGCCGCCTGTACTGCAGGCTGCAGCCGCCAGCGAATCCGGCGAACTGATGCTGGCAACCTCCCGGCTGCTCCTCCACCATGACCGGTCGGGTGCACAACGGGCGGTTATCAGCACCACGGAGCTGGGGCTCACCGCTCCCATTGAGAAACTGCTTTGGCTAAACAGCGAGCGCTTGCTGGTCCAGGTTGCATCCACCGAGGGCGGGAACCTGTATCGCTGCACGATCGCGGATAAACAGTGTCGGGCCTTTGCTGGTGACCAGGGCCACTGGCGAGCGGAGGCCATGGTACGCGTCCCCAACAGCGCCCATCTGGTGCTTGCCGACAGTGCCGAGGGCAGGCTTTTGCGCGTCGATGGCGCCGGCAATACCATCGCGGAAGGGAAGGCAGCACTGGCGGCACACCCGACATTGCGTATTCACGACGGACTGCTGTTCATCAGCAGCGCCGGCGGCCCCGCGCTGAGCGTCTTCCGCTACGAACCCACCGCATTCGCCCAGCAGTTGGATGAACTGCTGCTCTTGCCGGAAGCCGCGCTGGCGGCAGAGCTCGACAGGGTGCAGGATTTCGCCCGCGCGGGCCCTTTCTGGTGGGCGGTGCTGGAGAGCACGGGTAGCGGGCAGTGCGGCGTGTTCCGATTCGACAGCCAGTGGAACACACTGCCCCCCGTCTTGCTGCCAACCGCGGCAGCATCCATTACCCTCGTGCCCTGGGGTGACCGCATGCTGCTGCTGCGCGCCGGAGAGAATGCGCTGTTACGCTTCGCTGCAGATGGCACCGCAGGCAAGGCGCTGGAGTCTGAGGCGCTGACCGAACGTGCCACCCAGCGCAGCCAGGCGCTGCAGCTGCGGGCCACGATGCTGCAAAGCGGACGTGGTCTGCTGCTGGTATTGAGTGTACTGGCGGCCTGTTTTGGCCTCTGGCAGTACGGCCGGCAGCGGGTGTTTGCAGCCGAGCGCGGCCGCCATGCGCCCATGCTCGGGCCACGCATCAACGACGTCGAATGGTTGAAACCCGTGGATTCAGTGCAACGCGGCACGCTCCGGCGCGCTCTGCCCCGCGGGCACATCGGCCTGCTAGGGCCTCTGCTTGTGCTGGTTGATCACCGCGGCGTCTACCACGCTGGCAACGGCATTCAGATTCAGCAACACCCCCGCTACCTGCGCATCGAAGGGGTGCAGGTCGGCATCGGCAGCCGCCGGCGGCCGGCGTTCGACACCACGCGCTGGGCAGCCGTGGAGTCGCTACTCTCCGGCAGCAGCCGCAGTGATATGACCGCGGTGCTGATCACGATGCTGGAGTCCCGACAACCGCTGGCGCTGGCGTTCAGCGCAGCACTGATGCTGTTTCTTGCTGCTAGCACGCTGATTGTTCTGGCCTGACCAGACGACATCTCACGCGGCGCCAGAAGCACAAATTCGTTATACTCAGCGTTCGCCAGTGCACGGAACGACCGACGCCAAAAGCGACAAGGAGCACGCGCCCCGAATGGACAAGCCACATCCGAAACGCAAGCGTAGCCGGCAGAGACGGGACGTCGCTTTGATGGTCACCTGTCTTGCGGACCTGATGCGCCCATCGGTCGGCTTCTCGGCAATACGGCTGCTGGAGCGCGCAGGCTGCCGCGTCACCGTGCCGGAGCAGCAAACCTGTTGTGGGCAACCCGCCTACAACAGCGGTGAGGTCGATGCGGCGGTGCCGGTTGCGCGTGCTGTCATCGAAGCCTTCGAGCCTTTCGACTACGTTGTCGTGCCCTCCGGCTCCTGCGCAGGCATGCTCAACCACCACTACCCTGCGCTGTTTGAGGGGGAGTGGCACGAGCGTGCCCTCGCGCTGTCCGCAAAAACCTGGGAGCTTACGCGTTTCCTGACTGAAGTGGCGCGGCTGCCCGCTCCCCGGCACAAGCCGCTGGAGAGTGCCGTGACCTACCACGACAGCTGTGCCGGTCTGCGCGAGCTCGGTGTCCATCAGCAGCCGCGGCAGTTGCTGCAGGAGCAATGCGGTGTGCAGGTGAGTGAGCTGAGCCAGAACCAGGTCTGCTGCGGTTTTGGCGGCACCTTCTGCGCGCGCATGCCCGATATCTCCGCAAAAATGGCTGATGACAAGCTGGACAATGCACTCGCTACCGGCGCCGCTGTGGTGGCCGGAGGCGACCTGGGCTGCCTGCTGCACCTCGCCGGTCGAGCCCGTCGTCGAGGCCTCGCGCTTGAGTTCCGACACGTTGCCGAGTTACTCGCCGGTGACCCTCGCGGTCCCGGTATCGGAGAGGGTCGGGAATGAAGCTCGCCAGCAATGAATTCCTGCAAGCCGCCAGTGCTGCGCTGCAGGAGCAGGACAAAGCACAGCGACGCACGATCATCGGTCAGTTCCTGCCTCTGGCGCGGGACGCAGCGGCCAGTGCCTATGGCGATTTTGACGGCCTGCGCGCGCACATGAAACGGGTGCGACGTCACACCACGGCTCATCTCAGCCATTATCTGGAGCAATTCGAGGAGGCGGCGGTACAGCACGGCAACCAGGTGCATTTTGTCGCCAACGCGGAGCAACTCAACAGCAAGGTGCTCTCGATCTGTCAGGCGCACAGCGCCCGACGCGTGGCCAAAGGCAAATCGATGGTCACAGAGGAAACCGGCCTCAACGAACTCCTGCTCAAGGCAGGACTGGACGTACTGGAAACCGACCTTGGCGAATACATCATCCAGCAGGCTGGCGAGACGCCCAGTCACATCGTCGGGCCGGCACTGCACAAGTCGCTGGCGGAAATCCGCCAGCTGTTTCTCGACAAACACAAGCTCGGAGACCGCGACCTCGATACGGTGAGCGAAGTCGTTGAGGAAGCGCGCAGTGTGCTGCGCGAGAAGTTTCTCGCCGCGGACGTCGGCATTATCGGGGCCAACGCGCTGATCGCCGAGCACGGCACCAGCATGCTGGTCACCAACGAGGGCAATGGCGATCTCTGTGCCAACCTGCCGCCGGTGCTGATCGTCTGCACAACCTTCGAGCGCATACTGCCTCGCGCCGAAGACGCCATGGCACTGCAGCGCCTGCTGGTGCGCTCCGCCACAGGGCAGCCGCAGACTTGCTACACCAGCTTTTATACCGGCCCGCGCCGAGAGGACGATGTAGATGGTCCTCTGGAAACCCACATCATTCTGCTGGACAACAAGCGCAGCGATATCCTCGCCAGCGACTACAGCGAAATGCTTGACTGCATACGTTGTGGCGCCTGTCTCAATCACTGTCCCATTTACATCGGCGTTGGCGGGCACGCTTATGGCTGGGTCTATCCCGGCCCGATGGGTTCAGTGTTAACGCCACTGCTCAACTCACTGGAGCAGGCGCACCAGCTGCCCAACGCCTGCACCAGCTGTGGCCGCTGCGCGGAGGTCTGTCCGGCGAACATCCCGCTGCCGGACCTGCTGCGAGACCTGCGACAGGACGAGAGCGTGCAGCAGTTGAAGCCCGCTCGCTGGCGCAACGGGCTGCGGCTGCACGCATGGTTGCTGCGCCATCCAGCCCTTTACCAGAGTCTCACCGGCTGGGCCATGAGTGTACTCGGCCTGCTGGGCAAGCGCCGGGGCACATTCCGCCGCCTGCCCTTCGCGGGCAGCTGGACCGGCCAGCGTGACTTCCCCGCGCCGGAAGGCGGAGGCACATTCATGCGCCAGTATGCTGCGCGCCGACGCAGGGGAGGTAAACGTGGCTGAATCCGTCAGGGCCCGGTTGTTCGCCCGGCTGCGCGAACAGGAAGCCTCCAGTGAGCCCGAGCAGATAGCACGCGCTCTCGCGGCACTCGGCCACGCACAGCCCGCACGAGCGGCGCACGCCGACATGCACACCGCATTCCTGGCCAATGTGCTGGCCAACAAGGGCACAGTGGAGTTGGCACGGGATCGGGGTGCCGCGGTGCAGGCCATAGCACGCTATCTTTACCAACGCTTTCGCACCCATAAACTGGTTGCAGGCAATGACCCACGGCTGGCGGCGATGCCCTGGCGGGACGGTGGGGTACTGCCGCGTTTCGGAGCGGCAGAAAACGGTGACTCTGCAGCATTGAGCTATGCCAGAGTCGGGGTTGCGGAGACCGGCGCCATTGTCACTTTCACCGGCCGCGCCAACCCCGGACGCAACAACCTGTTACCTGAAGATCACCTGGTATTGATCAACCGGGAAGACGTTGTCGCAACACTCGAAGATGCCTGGGCAAGAATACGCCGCGACACCGTCGCGAGCGGCTGGCCACGCGGCATCCAGTTCATCGCCGGCCCTTCAAGCACTGCCGACGTGGAAGCTCAGCTGGTGATGGGCGCCCACGGCCCCCGACGCTGGCATGTCATCCTTGTGGGCGACACACCTGCGGAGGCGCTGGAGCAAGCCAGTGAAGGTATTGCCGGCGCCTAGTTCGGCGTGAAATTGAACTTCTGCCCACCCAGAGTCGCCTCGTACATCAAACCGCCCTTGGCGATGGTAAACACCGCCATACCCTTGCGATAGCCGAGGCTGGCAGTAGAAGCGTCATTGCGGCCGCCACTGACACCGGCGCTGACACCGCCGCCGGTACTGGCTTCCGCAGAAACACCCGCGGTAATCGCTACCGCAGTAGCCTGCGCACCGAACTCGAAGTTGCCGCTGGTAAACTGCTCCAGGGACGTAGCGTTCTCGAAGAAGATGATCTGGCTGAAAGCCTGCCCACCCAGCTGGAAGCCGACCGTGAGCTGGGTCATCGTGGCTTCGCCAATCACTTCACCCTGCCGGTAAACCTGCCCCTTGCCATGCGCACCACCGATCCCGATGCCACCCTTGCCGATGGTCGGAAACAGGGCGTAGCCGTAGGCTGAATCGAAGTACGCAGCACTTTCACCGGCGCTGCGAAATGATGCCAACGCCTCGGCGTAATTGTCGGCCCTGGCCAGCGGCGTGAGCACCAGGGCGAGCAGAAGGTACAGGGCGGACGCTACGTTGGTTTTATTCATGGACTGCCTCACACTTTTTAAGGGAACCAAGGCCAACGATAGCACTGATTGTCGAATTTCCGTAGCGCATGTACGCAGACGGCGGCTATCCGGTGTTGCGCATACCCGCCGCAATACCAGCGAAGGTGACCATGATTGCCTGTTCGAGCACCCCCTGGGGTTCACGTCGCTGACGCTGCAGCAGTTCCGCCTGCAACACATTCAGTGGGTCCGTATAGATGTTGCGCAACTGGATGGATTCACGGATCCAGGGTGAGTCCGCAAGCAGTGTTTCGCCACCGCTGATTTCCAGGACCGTATCTGCATCGCGCCGCAGGGCGGCTCGCAGTGACTCCCCGAGCCAGCGCAGCTCCTGCGGTACAAGGCAGGCATCGTAGTGCGCCGACAATCCGGCATCGGCCTTGGCGTAGACCATTTCCAGCATCGAGAGGCGCGTGGCAAAAAACGGCCAGCCAGCCGCCATCTCACGCAAACACCCCGCGTGCCCGGCATCCAGCGCCTGTCTCAGGGCGGCGCCGGCGCCCAGCCACGCCGGTAACATCAGTCGGTTCTGGGACCAGGCAAAGATCCAGGGAATCGCGCGCAGGCTCTCTATACCTCCGCCACCGCGCCGCCGTGCCGGCCGCGAGCCCAGGGGCAGGCCAGCGAGTTCCTGCTCAGGCGTTGCATAGCGGAAATAGGCAATAAAATCTGGCTCCTCACGAATCACCCGTCGATATTCGGTGCAGGAACCGGCAGCCAACTGCTCCATGAGATCACGCCACTCCTGCCGCGGCGTCGGCGGAGTTTGCAGGTTGGCGCGACAGATTGCGCTGGTGTAAAGCGCCAGGGTTTTTACTGCAAGCGAGGTCCAGCCCAGCTTGGTGCGAATCATTTCACCCTGCTCGGTCACCCGCAAGCCCTGCTCCAGTGAACCCGGGGGCTGGGACAGGAGAGCCGCCTGTGCCGGCGCACCGCCCCGCCCGATCGTACCGCCACGGCCGTGAAACAAAGTAAGGCGAACATCACTGGCAGCGCACACCGCCAGCAGCTCTTCCTGCGCCCGGTATTGAGCCCAGGCGGCAGCCAGTACACCGGCATCCTTCGCCGAGTCCGAATAGCCAATCATCACCATCAGCTGACCCTGGATGTGACCGCGATACCAGGGATCCGCAAACAGCGCCGCGACCACGTCGCGAGCCCGGGACAGGTCATCCAGGGTTTCAAACAACGGTACCACCGGCAGGTCGAAGGGGCAGCCTGCCTCTCGCAACAGCAGGTGCACCGCCAGTACATCAGAGGCCTGCCGCGCCATGGAGATCACATAGGCACCCAGCGCCTCACGGGGCTGGCTGGCCACCACAGCAAAGGTAGCCAGCACCTCTGCCACCGCATCACTGGGTGTCCAGCGGGGCGGCACCAGCGGGCGCCTGCTGGCAAGCTCCTGACGCAGAAATGCGCAGCGCGCATCCTCATCCCAGGCCGCATAGTCACCCAAGCCCAGCCAGGTAGTGAGCTCGGACAACGCCTCCGTGTGCCGCGCACTGTCCTGGCGGATGTCGTGTCGCACCAGATGTACCCCGAAACAGCGCACTCTGCGCAACAGATCCAGCAGGGCACCGTCCGCTATCACCTGCATACCGCAGGCTTGCAGCGAGTGATAACAGAGAGAGAGCGGCTGCCACAGATCCTCCCGGGTCAACAGCGAGGAACTGTCGGGAGCGGTTCCGGACAGGGCCGCCTCAATCGTCTGCAGGTCGTTTTTCAGCTGCTCGCGCAAGCGCCGTAGCACGGTGCGATAGGGCTCGTGCGAACCGTCTGCCGCCTCGGCAAGCTCCGGCGCACACACAGTCATCGACAGCTCCTCCACCAGCCGCGTCACGTCATGCAGGTAAAGCTGGATCGCCTGCCAGCGGCTCAGCCAGAGCACCTCGGAGGTCACTTCGGCAGTGACGTTGGGATTGCCGTCCCGGTCGCTGCCCATCCAGGAGCCAAACGTCACCGGTGCCGCCTCCAGCGGCAGCCTGCTGCCACAACATTCCTGCAACGCCGCATCCAGCCGGCGCATGTACTCCGGTACGGCACGCCACAGCGAGTCCTCAACCACGGCAAAGCCCCATTTCGCCTCATCGACCGGGGATGGCCGCTCGGTGCGGAAATCATCCCCGTACCAGATCTGGGCGATCAACTCGCGCAGGCGGGTATGCAGCTGCTCCTGTTCGCGGCGCGTGAGGCCACCCAGCTCCAGCTGCGACAGGCAGCGACCGATCTCGGTCTGCTTGTGAATCAGGGTGCGCCGCATGATTTCTGTGGGGTGAGCCGTCAGCACCAGGTCGATGCGCAGGGCCGCAACGGCGTCGACAATAGACCCGGCCGGGACTCCCTCCTCAAGCAGGGCTTCAAAATTGCCGCTGAGATTGCGGGAAGCCGAGAACAGGGGATCCATCTGCCGTGAAACTGTGTGGTGCTGGTCGGCAATGTTGGCGAGATTGAGGAACTGGCTGAATGCTCGCGCCACCGGCACCAATTGCTGGTTGTCCAGCGCGCGCAGCACCGCCAGCAGCTCGGCGTGGGCGGCATCCTCGCCGCCGGTACGCGCCGACTTCGACAGGCGGCGGATTTTTTCCACGAGGTCCAGAAACTCGGGACCGTTCGCCGCGGCGATCGTGTCGCCCAGCAGATGGCCGAGAAAGCTGACATTGCTGCGCAGCTCACTGTAATCAGAACGCTCACCACTGCCGGCTTCGCGGGTGCTTACCACTGGCTGAACCTCCGCAACAGATCGCACACACGCGCCGAGTAACCCCATTCGTTGTCGTACCAGTTAAGTACGCGCAGGTAGCGCTCGTTGACAACAGCGGTGAAGCCCGCGTCATAGATGGAAGAGTGCGCATTGCCAATAATATCCGTCGAGACAATCGGCCGTTCACTGAAGGCAAGGATGCCCTGCAGGGCACTGGAGTCAGCGGCAGTGCGCACGGCTTCGTGCACTGCATCCACGGTGACCGGGCGAGCGAGCTTGACGAACAGATCGACCACCGACCCGTCGGGAACCGGCACCCGCGAGGCAATGCCATGCAGCCTTCCCTTGAGCTGTGGCAACACCTCACCCACTGCTTTTGCTGCCCCGGTCGAGGTGGGAATAGTGTTTTCCGCGGCTGCCCGGCTGCGCCGCCAATCTGAGTGCGGCACATCTGCCAGCCGCTGGTCGTTGGTGTAAGCATGCACCGTATTGATCACCCCCTCTTCGATACCGAAGGCGCTATCCAGTACGCTTGCCATGGGCGCGAGACAGTTCGTGGTGCAACTGGCATTGGACACAATGCGATGCTCAGGACGCAAGCCCTCATCGTTGACACCGAGTACAACCGTGTAATCGATAGCATCAGAGGCCGGCACGGTGAGCACCACCCGACCCGCACCCGCCTGCAGGTGCCCATCGAGCTGGCTGCGCTTGCGAAAGGCGCCTGTCGCCTCCACTACGGCATCGATACCCATCTCTCCCCAGGGCAGGGCTGCGGGATCGCGCTCGCTGATCAGCTTGCAGCGTCCACCGGGGGTGACTAACTCATCACCTTCCAGCGCGAGCGACTTGCCAAACGGCCCCATGACGGTGTCGTAGTTCAGCAGGTAGCGCAGGGCGGCGTGGTCAAACAGGTCGTTGATAACAACAACCTGTATGTCAGGGTCATTCTCCAGAATGCGGAATACAGAGCGGCCTATACGGCCAAAACCATTAATTGCTACACGCATTATGCCGCCTCCTCCGTGTGGTCTAGCGCCGCATACAAACGCGCCACATCAAGGAGGCGTGCGGCGTGACCCAGGGTCTCGTACCAACCCAGGGCCTTGATGGTGTGCTTGCCGGCCTTGATGGTGCCGCAGGCGTCGAATACCAGCGAGTGTGGATTGCCAATGACGTCCGAAGACACCACCGGGTCCTCCACCACGGTCACAATGTCCGCGTAATCCGCCGCGCGGCGACGCATGCAGTCGTTAACAGCGTCGGCAGTGACGGCCGTATCCCTGAACACCAGATTGACGTCAAGCAAACAGCCCTGGTGGATCGGCACATTCAGGGCGGAGGTCAGCACCTTGCCCGCGAGCGCGGGGAGCACATGCCCCAGCCACGCCCCGGCCTCGTGCTGGTTGGGTATGATGTTCTCTGCGGCAGAGCGGCTGCGGCGGAAGTCGCTGCCGGCGTAGTCCTGCAATACCTGGTCGGAAGTGTAGGCGTGAACCGTGGTCATGCTGCCACACTCGATGTCAAACTCGACGGACAGCGCATGCAGTAAAAGACACAGCGCTGTCGTGGTGGCCGAGCCTGCAGATATCATGCGGTCGGTTGCCTGAATGCTGTCGCTGTTGATACCCGGCATCACGAGGCGATCAATATGGTCGCCGGGCAGAGTACGCAACAGCACGCGCGGCGCACCCGCCTGGAGGTGCTGCAGCATGGCATCACGCTGGCGATACTTGCCGGTGGCGTCGATGACGATATCCACTCCAAACACGTCCCAGGGCATCTCGGCTGGCGTGTCGGTGCGCAATAGCCGGGTACGGAAACGGCTGTTGTGAAGGAAATTGCCTTCAAGCCGATAGGATGCCGCTTTCATTTCCGAGCACAGCAGGTAATGCAGGATTGCCGGATCACCGATGTCGGCGATGGCCACGATCTCAACATCCGTTCCGCGCGCGGCCAGATCGTAGACCTGGCGGCCGATCTGGCCGAAGCCCATCAGGCCCACCTTGATGGGTCGTGTGTGTGTCATAGTCCCCCTCCTCCGAGCGTAACGCCAAATTTCTGACCAGGTTTTGTCCACCAAATGTACGACAGCGCTGCGGCTTCGACCACGGACCGGTAATCCATCCGGTAGAGCCTGCCGTACCTACTCCAAACGTACTGGAGATGCGACATGGAAACTGCACTGGCTGGCAACATTCCCTTCCCAAGCAAGATGTCGGCAGAGGCGGCCATCGTGCGCAATGCTCTGCTGGAACGTGGCCTGGAGACCCCGATGATCCAAAACGGACTCTCGCGTGATGAAAAATACCGTCGCATCGTACAGTCCTTCACCGATATCACCCGCACGCTGGGCCTGGACCTGAACGATGACAGCCTGGCAGAGACTCCTCACCGTATCGCGAAAATGTACGTGGATGAAATCTTTTCAGGCCTCGACTACTCACGCTTTCCCAAAATCTCTGTCATCGCCAACAAGATGCAGGTGGAAGAGATGGTGCAGGTGGATGATATTGATGTCGTCAGCACCTGCGAGCACCACTTCGTCACCATCGACGGCCGCGCCCGGGTTGCCTACATACCCAAGGACAAGGTGATCGGCCTCTCCAAGATCAACCGCATAGTGCGTTTCTTTGCCCAGCGTCCGCAGGTGCAGGAGCGCCTGACCCAACAGGTTCTGGTCGCCTTGCAGACCCTACTGGACACCGATGATGTTGCCGTCACTATCGATGCTGTGCACTACTGCGTCAAGTCACGCGGCGTGATGGACAGCAACTCCAGAACCCGTACCACCTCGCTGGGTGGCGCGTTTAAATCCGACCCGAGCACCCGGGCCGAATTCCTGAACTGATCCCCCCCTGGGAATTCGGCTTTTTTCGCCCGGCTATGCCGGGCTTTTTTTATCTCGAATTGCGGTTTTTCACCTGTGGCAAAGCGTGTACCCTGCCTTCTTGATCACAGCACCACGCACCGACACCGGACATCCCATGAGAGCATTGCTAACCCTCACTTCATTGCTGCTTTCGACAGCACTGCTGCTGGTCGGCCAGGGGATGCAGCTGACCCTGCTACCGCTGCGCGCGAGCAGTATCGGGCTGTCGGATTTCCTCATCGGTGTCAGTGCGTCGGCCTACTTCATGGGCTTCGTCGCCGGCTGCCTGCTGATCCCGAGAATCATCGCCAAAGTTGGCCATATCCGCAGCTTCGCCGTACTCACAGCGATCATGATGAGCGCCATTCTCGCCCTGGAGACACTGGACGGCTGGCTTCCCTGGATGCTGCTCCGTTTCCTCACCGGCGCCATGATCTGCGGCCTGTACACGGTTATCGAAAGCTGGCTTAACGACCAGACCAGTGCAGAGTCACGCGGCCAGGTATTGGCCATCTACACGTTCATCATTCTTGCGGCGATGGCCCTGGGCCAGGTGCTGATCAACGTTGGCCCCGCTGACAGTGCGACGCCGTTTATCCTCGCTGCCATCTTCATGGCACTGGCCATTGTCCCGGTCGGCCTCACCAGTCGTCTGGCGCCAGCACCCATCGAATCCACGCGTATTCGCTTCAATCTGCTATATCGCCGCTCGCGCGCCGCGTTCGCAGGTACCTTGCTTTCAGGTTTGGTAGTGGGCAGTTTCTGGGCTCTCGGTGCCGTGTTTGCCCGCCGCTATGGGGACAGCATGGCTGATGTCACCTGGTTTATCACAGCGGGTATCGCTGGAGGGGCGCTGTTCCAGTATCCAATCGGCTGGCTGTCCGACCGCGTTGACCGGCGTTACGTACTGGTGTTCCTGAGTGTCGGGGCGATTGCCGCCTCCGCCGCGGTCGCGCTTACCGTGGAGCACAGCGCGCACCTGGCTGCAGTGTTTGTATTCGGGGCGATGACCATGCCGCTGTACGCGATTTCACTGGCGACAGCGGCTGACAACTCGTCGGCGGAGGAGTTTGTGGAAATCGGCACATCGGTGCTGCTGCTGAATGCCCTGGGTGCGGCCTCCGCCCCCATTCTGCTCGGGCAGCTGATGAGCCAGTACGATGCCACGGCACTGTTTTGGTCCTTCGGCGCACTGTGTGCGGTATTTGCCATTTACCTTGCCATACAAACGCGGGACAAGGACCAGGTTGTCGCCGCGGAAGACCAGGTGCCCTTCTCTGCCGCCGCTACCGAAGCAGCCCCGACCGGCTTTGGGCTTGACCCGCGCGGACCGGAGGATGCGATCGGTGACCTGTTACCTACAGACACCCAGGGCTATGATGAATTTCAGGTCGAGGCCGAGCCAGAAACGGAAGCGCGCCGCCCCCCAACTAGCAACTAGGTGTGTGCAACACCCGCCGCCATACTGTGACGCGCGTGGCGTTCAGTCCGCCCAGTGCAGAATCACTTCGCGCTGTTCCGCCGCCCTGCGCGCAAGGCCCTCGGCAAGCTCACCGTAACGCTCTTCTACCTTCTCACGGCGAATCTTCAGCGTCGGCGTCAGCACTTCATTGTCGATGGTCCACTCCTGTCGTGAGAGGATTACCGCGCCAATACGCGCGTGTTTTTCCACCGCTTCATTGATGCTCTGCACCGCCTCGTGTATCGCCTGTGCAATTTCCGCTTCCGCCTGCTCGCGTGAGGCCTCCGCCAGCTGGCGGGCCGCCTCATTCAGCACGGCCACCATCACCGTCTTGGAAAAGCCGCGACCTAGCAGGCAGTGCTGTTCCGTGTGCGGGTTCTTGGCAAATTCGCCTTCAATGGGCGGCGGCGCCACAAACTTGCCCTGAATGGTTTTAAAGTATTCTTTGACGCGACCCGTCAGGTAAATAAAGCCGTCCTCGTCGACCCGGGCTTTATCGCCGGTGTGCAGCCAACCGTCCCGGATCAGCTCCGCCGTCTTTTCCGGTTGCTTGTAGTAACCCGGCGTACAACCGGCGGCGCGCACCACCAGCTCGCCCTCATCAGTGATCCGGTACTCAACCTCCCCAATGGGCTTGCCGATAGAACCGACACGCCGTGAATCGTAGCCGCTGACGATTACTCCCATGGCCTCGGTTTGGCCGAAACCCTCCATCAGAATCAGTCCCAGGCGCTCCCACCACTCGATCAACGACGGCGGAGTCGGCGCGGCAGCCACCAGACAGTACTCGACCTGATCAAGGCCCAGGCCCTCCAGTACCAGCTTGCCAATGCCCGCGCTGTCCTGGCTCAGAGCCTGCTCCAGCACCTCGTTGCCGCCGAACTTGGCGATCACCGCCTGCTTCAGCTGCTCCCAGACACGGGGCGGGCCAAAAAACATATGCGGCCGCGTACGCTGCAGATCACCTGCCAGCGTCTCCAGGCCCTGGTTGAAACTCACTTCGCCGCAGCAGGTCAGCGAAGAAAATTCGACAATCTGTCGCTCGGCTATGTGGGACAGTGGCAGATAGGAAAAATAGCGGGCCTCGTCTCGCGTCCCAAAAGTGGTACGGAAGCGTGTAATCGGGACGAGATTGCTGCGGTGCGTCTGAATCACGCCTTTGGGCAACCCGGTAGTACCCGATGTGAACACCAGCGAAATCACGTCATCGGGCTGACAGCGGTACTTCGGCACCTGACCCCGCCATTCCGCCAGCAGATCGTCCCATTTGAGGTGCGGCTCCTCCAGCTCCACGCCGGGGAGGGTAATCAGTGTGATACCCTCGGGCAGAACTTCCCTCACCGCCTTCCAGTTGGTGGTTTCGCCGACGAACAGTGCTTTCGTCCCGGTGAAGTCCATAATGTACTGAGCGGTCGATGCGGGCAGCGTGGTGAACATGCTCACCGTGACATTGCCAGACTGGATAATCGCCAGATCTGCCATAAACCAGTGCGCACAATTCCGCGACAACAGCCCTATGCGTTCGCCGTGGCCGAAATGGTGCTCCAGCATGGCAGCCATGGCATTGACGGTGGCGTGGGCTTCCTTCCAGGTCACATCCCGGGACCCCTCCGGCAACAGATCCTTCAGCCAGACTTTATCTGGCGTTTCTACAGCCCAGTGAGCCAGCAGTTTATCGAGCGTGTCAGCCTGCATGGTGTTGTCCTCTCTTATTGTCGTTCAGGTTTCCGGAAAACGGAGCCGGAAAACCCGTCGACCCCAGTGTACAAAACCCGGCGTGGCTTGCCACGCAAATTCGTCGTCAGCGTAACTCCAGGGTCTGCTGCCCTGTGCCGGTTGGCGTTGCCCGCTGTGCGACACCGCCCTGCCCCATATCGGGACGCTGAACCCGGTTAAGGCCAATGGGCAGCGGCTCGAGTGCCCCACGGCCCCAATCGTGATGGGGCAGCCGCGCGGTAATGTCGTCCACATCCACTACCGGCACCAGCCCGACCAACGGCTGCACCGAGCGCCCACCGCCCACGCTGTCGTCGCGACCATGCCAGCTGCCACCTACCAGGCGGTGTTGCCCGCTGAATGTCAGCAACAGGGCCTCATTGCGGGTACTGGCGCGGCCAACATCGATGGACAGGAAATCCACACCCAGGGCACCGAGGCTGAAGCCCAGCACGTTTTCCGTCACCTGCCAGGATTCCCAGCCGAGCACGTAACCTCCGGGAATAGCAGACATGCGCAGCGGTGGCCCGAGCCTGGAGAGGATGTCACTGGCACTGAGATCCGTGACGGGTGCACTGGCCAGTGCCGCGGCCTCTGGGGGGAGGCTCTCGCCCAGGTTATAGTGCCATTGCGTGCAGCCGCCGAGGAACAGCGCCGCTGTCAGTAGCCACAGGCGCGGGGTGTCAGCCATTGTCTGCCGCCGCAATGCGGCTTGCGGCATCTGTCAGGAGGCCGTTTTCGTCGAAGAAAAATATCGCACGATCATACTGCGTATCGATCTGCATGCGGTTATACAGCACCAGCACGATGCCCTCACCGTCGGAGCGCTCGAACAGGTAATAGAGAATCGACTCGCCTTCAAGCGCAATGACCTGGGAGGGTGGCCCCAGCGCTGACATCACCTCTGCCCGCGTGGTCACCCCCGGCTGGAGCGTCTGCATATAGGCGTCGGTCCAGCCAACCTCGACCCCTCGGCGGTTTTCATACTGGGCACAGCCGGCGACGACCAACAACAGGAGAGGCAACAGACAGCGGGCAACAGGTATCATAGTCGATCTCGCAAGGCTCGTTATGGGGCATTATACGCCCGCAAACGGCGAACGGACTGCCCGACCGTCGACCTCAGCCCAGCAGAAGGTCGCTGCGCTGCACCACCTGTTGCCGGAAGGCGGCCGTCTTCTCGCTGTACTCACGCGAGTCTATAGTGGAAACATAGCGCCACTCGGCGGTGAGTGCCTCCGGCGTGAAACGGGTGACAAGATAGCCACGGTCGATCAGGTTGGCGTACACGAGGTCATCCACCAGCGTTGCTATGAGGGGCGAAAACAGCCCGGCCGCATCGCGACCAAGCACTTCCTCCAGCCCAGGCGAGCTGACACTTGCGGTCGCCAGTTCCACGCCCACCACCTCGCCCGTGCTGGCAAAAAGCTGTGACGCCCAGGCGTTGTGGGTATCTCCCGCCAGGGCGACCAGCCGGCTGTTCATCTGGCGCGCCACTTCCAGCACGCGGTCACGCTCGAAGGCATATCCATCCCAGGCGTCAAGATTGTAGGGAACCGCGGAGTCCAGCAGCGCCTGTTCTTCCGACGTGCGCTCCTCAGGTGCCTTGTTCTTCGCGTTTACCGCGGCGAGCACCGCGGCGGTGCCGGCTGCCAGCGCATCGCCACCGCTGATGCTCGGCTCCAGCGCTTCGAGAATGGGGGCCGGTAACAGATAGCGCGCCATAAGTACCTGCTGGCCAAGCACCTGCCAGCGTGCTGTGGATTCGATCAGCTGCGTCTCCAGCCAGGCGAGCTGCTCGGCACCGAGAAGCGTGCGATCAGACGCATTGCTTGCAGCCCGCGTTGCCTCGATGTCAATGCGACCGCCACTGACAAAATCCGGATAGACGTACTGCCGGTCACGGCCAATCACACGCGTGTCCAGCATGATCAGGTCCAGCAGATCGCCATAGGGCAATCGCCGATAGATGATTTCCTGCTCACTTGCAGGCGGGCGTACCGGTAGCCACTCGTACCAGGCCTGTATCGCTGCAGCGCGTCTTTCCGAATACTCGCCCTCGGTCGCCGGGTCATGATTCTCTGCGCCTTCCCGCCAGGCATCATTGGCAATCTCGTGATCATCCCAGACGACAATGAAGGGGTGAGCACTGTGTGCCGCCTGCAGGTCGGGGTCAGTGCGGTACTGCGCGTAGCGGGTCCGGTAATCCACGAGGCTAAACAACTCGCCGGCGGGCTCTACCACACGCCCCAGGGCTTCGGCATTGGCACTCGCGTAACCGCCCGGCGCATACTCATAGATATAGTCACCGAGGTGCAGTACCGCATCGACCGGCTGCGCAGCGACCTCGCGGTAAACATTGAAGTAGCCCGCGGGGTAGTTGGAACAGGACACCACCGCAAACGCCGCCGTTGCAGTGGCGCCCGCAGGCGCCGTGCGGGTACGACCGACACTGGAAAGCACCTCACGCACCCGAAAGCGATAGAAATAGGTGGTACCCGCCGCCAGCCCGGTAACGTCTGCCTTGAGCGTAAAATCCACGGTCTCGTCGGTATTTCCCCGGCCGCTGGCGACTAGGTTGGCAAAGCCCTCGTCGCTCGCAACTTCCCAGTCGACGGTCACAAATCCGGGCTGACGCGGTGTAACGCGAGTCCAGATAATCACGCGATCCGTCAGGGGGTCGCCGGAGGCAACACCGTGATTGAAATCCGCGGCGACGCCCTCGGGCAACGGCAGTGCATCGCTGCTGTCCGAACAGCCGGCAAGATTACCGCCCAGCAGCGGCAACAGAGACGCAGCCGCGATACCCTTCACCAGAGTACGGCGACGCAAATGAGGATGATCGGTCATGGTGTGCTCCGTAAGCAACGCCGCAGCTCGCGGCCGACAAAGTGCACAGGATTACAGCAATCGTGTTACCGGCGCAAGCGCGTCAGAACCCGCGTCAACGGCCACGACCGCCGCGCGATGTTGTACGGGTATTGCCCTTGCCGCGGGTCTGCGCACTGCTGCCCCCGGTGCCTGCGCGGCGTCGGCGACGTGCCTGCGTGGGCGCGCCGTCGCGGGCAGCTGCCGGCCCGCCGCGTGGTTTTTGCCGTCCACGGGCCGGTGCGGCGGAGCGCGCCTTTGTCGGGCGCCCCCGGGGCACCGCATGTTGAGGTTCGAAGCCTTCAATTTCCTCCCGCGGCAGGGTTTTGCAAATCAGACGTTCGATGTCGCACAGGTAATCGGCCTCGTCGGCGCTGACCAGTGAATAGGCCTGGCCGGCGGCACCCGCGCGTCCCGTGCGACCGATACGGTGGATGTAGTCTTCCGCGACATTCGGCAGATCAAAATTCACCACCTGGGGCAGCTGCTCGATATCCAGCCCGCGCGCCGCGATGTCGGTGGCGACCAGAGCCTGTATACGACCCTGCTTGAAATCAGCCAGGGCGCGGGTGCGTGCGTTCTGGCTTTTATTACCGTGAATGGCGACTGACCGGATACCGTTCTGCTCCAGCTGCTGGCTGAGTTTGTTGGCCCCGTGCTTGGTGCGGGTGAAAACCAGTACCTGGTCCCAGCCGTGCGCGGCCACCAGATGGCACAGCAGTTCCGGTTTGCGCTTCTTGTCTACCGGGTAAACCCACTGTTGCACCGTCTCGGCGGTGGCATTGGGCGGACTGACTTCTACACGCACCGGCTGCTGCATGTAGCCCTGCGCCAATTGCGTGATCGGCCCGGAGAACGTCGCCGAAAACATCAGTGTCTGGCGACGGGTTGGCAGCAGCGTGACGATGCGGCGGATATCGTGAATGAAGCCCATGTCCAGCATGCGATCGGCCTCATCCAGGACCAGCACCTCCAAATCGCGAAAATCCACAAAACCCTGCCCGTGCAGGTCGAGCAGCCGGCCGGGCGTGGCGACCAGCACATCGACGCCGCGCCGCAGCTGCGCAATCTGTGGGTTGATGTTCACACCGCCAAATACAACCGCAGAGCGAACGCCGTCATGTCGCCCGTAATCGCGAACGCTCTCCTGCACTTGCGCGGCAAGCTCTCGGGTGGGCGTGAGCACCAGCGCACGGCAACGGTGTGGCTGTACCCGCGGACCGCCCGCAAGGCGCTGCAGTAGCGGCAGCGTGAATGCGGCGGTCTTGCCGGTCCCTGTTTGAGCGGCGGCCATGACGTCCTTGCCCGCAAGAATCAGCGGTATCGCCCTGGCCTGGATGGGGGATGGGGTTTCATAACCCTGTTCGGCAATGGCGCGGAGCAGGCTGGGCGACAGCCCCAACGTGTCAAAGGTCATCAGCAGCGGCTCCGGTTTTCACTGCTCAGGACGCCTGCAACACCGCCTGCGGGCGATGAAAACGCAGCTTGGCCTGCCGGATTCGGTCATCGTGATCCACGGCGGTACGCGCAATTTCTGCGGCGACGCCCAGGCGGTGAATCAGACCCTCCTGATTGGCCACCTGAATCGCCAGGCCCGGCCGCGCATTCAGCTCCAGCAGCATGGGCCCACGCTGGCGGTCCAGCACGATATCTGCACCCAGATAGCCCAGCCCCGTCATTTCAGCACAGCTGGCGGCGAGGTCCAGAATGTCATCCCAGTCGGGGAGCCGCAGCGATTTGAAACAGGCGCCTGTATCCGGATGGTGAGTTACCAGACTGCCGCGCTGCACGGCCGCCACACTGAAGCCCTCACCGATATCAAGACCCACCCCCACAGCGCCCTGGTGCAGGTTCGCCTTGCCGTCCGAGGCGTGGGTGGCGCAGCGCATCATCGCCATCACCGGCACCCCCCGGAACACGATCACACGAATATCCGGCACACCTTCATAGCTGTACTCCGCAAGCAGCGGGTTGAAATCGATCAGCGCCTCGATCATCGCGGCATCGTTGCGCCCACCCAGGCTGTGCAGCCCGGCGAGAATGTTGGAGGTATGGCGGCGCAGATCGCGTCCATCCAGGACACCGCCGCTGGATTTGACAAAATGCTCGCCCTCGCGCGACGTGATCACCAGGATACCCTTGCCACCACTGCCCTGCACCGGTTTGATCACAAAGGCGTCACGGCCCTCCAGCATATCCAGCATGCGGTTGATCTGGAACTGGTGCTCGATCACGCCGTAGAGTTCAGGCACGACAATATTGCGCTCCAGGGCGGCCTTTTTGGTCAGCAGCTTGTTGTCGACAATCTGGTAATTGCGCCGGGGATTATTGGCGCCGATGAACGTCAGATTGCGCTTGTTCATGCCAAGAATGCCCCGCTCACGCAGGACAGAGGGCTTCACCAGCCGAATCATTGCATCTTCGCCATGTCACGGAACCGGTACAGCTCTGACAGCCGGTAGCCAGTGTACTTGCCGATCAGCAGGATCACGCCGAGGAGACTGATCAGCAGCTCGGGGAAATTGAAAGTCAGGTGCTCCACCACCGGCACGGACATGGTGAGATACGCGAGCACGGCAACCAGGAGACTGCCACCGCCCTGCATCATGACCTCACGTCCACCCTCTTCCTCCCACAGTATGGACATACGTTCGATGGTCCAGGACAGAATGATGGTGGGAAAGAAGGTGACCGTAAGTGCCTGGTCAACGCCGAGTTTGTAACTGATCAGGGACAGCGCGGCCATCAGCAGCACCACCACGATCACCACCGCAGACACGCGGGCCACGAGCAGGAGGTTGAGATGGCTGAGCCAGGACCGTATCCACAGCCCGACACTGACCAGCACGAGGAATATCGCCAACCCCACCCACAGCGTGGTTTGCAGGAAGGCAAGCGCAATCAGTACCGGCATGAAAGTGCCTGAGGTTTTTATGCCCACCAGTACCCGCATCATGACCACGACAAACGCGGCAACCGGCAACAGCAGAATTCCCTTGAATATCCCCTGCTGCTCAACGGGCAAGGCGTAGATGGAAAAGTCCAGCAGGGCGAATTCATCACTGCGCTCTTCCATACTGACTACGGTCTTGGCCGACAGGCTATTGCGCACCAGCGCGAACTCAAGCCTGGAGTCGCGGCCACCCAATACACGGAGCGCCGCGCCGTTACCCTGGCGCCAGACGAAAAAATCGTCGGGCAGGCCGGCTTGCCCGCTGTCCGGGTCAAAAACTTCCCAGTCACTGCCATCGTAGACCTGCAGCAGGGTGCTCAATGTCTGCCGCCGGCGACCGTCCTGCAGAGCAATACCGCGCACCGGATAGGCGGGAATATCGACGTAGGCCAGCACATCCAGCATGACGCGCAGCGGCGCATCGCTGTAGGTCCCCAGCAGGAACTCAGCGTCCTGGCTGGGCTCGGCCCGGCGCAGCTCCTGGATCATCAGGGCGGTGAACGTGGCCGGGCTGCTGGAGCGATCACGCAAGTCGGCCACGAAACGCTCCATCGCCGCCTGCTGGTCGGCTTCCAGGAGTGGTGGATCAGGTGTTTCAACGGGCATATCGGGCAACTCGGCACGCCGCGCGCGGTATACCTGCTGTTTGAAGTACAACGTCGTCGGGTGTTCCAGCAGTTGCCGCGACCAGCGGGCCACTCGTCCATCCGCCTCCTCGAACACGGAGAAGCCGAAACCGGAGGAGGCGAAATGCTCTTCCAGCGTTACCCAGCCGCCGAGCCCGGAGGGCAGCGCGAGGTCCACCTCAACCGGACCGCTTGCCGGCTTGAAGCTGACCTTGGTCTCGATGGTCCAGACCTCACGGGACTCCCCCGGCCACAGCGGCAGGTCAAGCCCCACCACTTTATACGCTGCCACAGCGATACCGAAAACAATCAGTGCGCCGGCGACGATGCCGACCTTTGCGCGGGATGCAATCATGGGGCCGCCGGGTGCTCCAGGGTGTGGCGCCGGCTGACATCGACAATCGCCAGGTCAGTCAGCAGGTTACGCCCCACCACAACCGGGTAGGGCATATCGGTATTCTCGGACAGATTGACTTCAACCCGAGCCCGGTTGTCACCCAGGGTAAGCCACATGCTGACGACGTAATTGCGGCTGCTGTTGCCGTAGGCATCCACCGCCGAGGTGCGCCGCAGCAAGGGCGCTTCCAGTGCGTGCTGCTCATCGCTGGCGGGATCGACCAGCACGTAGCTCACGTAACGCTTGCCATCCTTCTCCAGCAACCGCACATCGCGCGCTGCCATAATGGTGTGCTCACTTGCCGTATCGATCACCGCCTCCAGGGTCAGGCCCGAAGGTTCCACATGAACGAACTCCAGCACTCCGATAATCGGCAGCTCAAGCTCTCCCGCCGTCGACGGACGCGCGGGCACCGGCACCGGAGCTGCGGGACGCAACACAATTTTCTCCAGCACCCGAGGCTCGGGGCACTCCTGCAGTGGACAGGTCGGGCACATGACCAGGGGAGCTTCTGGACAGATGGGTGCTTGATGAGCCTGTTCGGGGAGCGTCTGGCAACCCGCCAGAAGCCCACACACCGCCAGCGCTGTGACTGTGAATCGCAAAACCATGAAATCCCCTTATCGCGGCCGCCGTCGGAGGCAACCTTTCGCGACAGTATACTGTAGCGCCGTGCAGCAAAGCACCTGCACGGAAAGCGCAGTTTTTACATACGCGCGCAGCACTACCTCCCTCTTGATCTTGCCCCGGCTTGCCCCTACTGTGCGCCAAGCGGGCTCGCCGAAGTGGGTGGCCCCACCGATCACAGAGAGGATGCCGTCATGATCACCTGGAACGAAATCTGCCGTCTCGCCAACGAGGGCAATCCGGAGCCTGACAGGACGCTGCAGCGCAGCGACGCGGAATGGGCCGCGCTGCTGACTCCTGAACAGTATCATGTGACGCGCCAGGCTGGCACTGAACGCGCTTTCAGCAATGAAATGTGCTCGCGCTTCGAGCCCGGCAATTACGCCTGCGTGTGCTGCGGCACGCTGCTGTTCGATGGTGAGCAGAAATTTGAATCCGGGAGCGGCTGGCCTTCCTTTACCCAGCCGGTAAAGTCCAACGTCATCGCCTACCACAACGACCACAGCTTCGGGCGTTCACGCATTGAGACGACCTGCAACACCTGTGGAGCACACCTCGGGCACGTATTCCCGGACGGGCCGCCGCCCAGCGGGCTGCGCTATTGCATGAACGCAGTCGCCCTGCACAAGCTTGAAGATGACGGGGATGCTCCGGCATGAAGCGACTGCTGCTGATCTTCAGCTTCGCGGGATTGACGGCCTGCGGCAGTCAGGGACAGCGCGCGCAGGAGGCCGTGACGGCGGCCCTGCCCGCCGTCGAGACCATCGAATTTCGCGCGCTCACAGAATACCCTGGCGCTGTTGTCTGTGGGGACTATCGCTCTATCCAGCGCTATGGCGACACGCCGGGGTTCAAACCGTTCATTTTCCGGGCTGGCCAGGCTGATGTCTTGCCGACGGCTCAGGACATCACTGTCTTCTGCAGCGAAGACCCTGCTGCCGCCCTGTACGCGCTGACCGGCATACAGACGCACCCCACGCCCGGCAGCGCGCTACGCAAAATCGCCGAAGACCTGGGTCGGCTGCAGGCTGCGCTGGACGATTACTACAGCGACGTGGCCACCTATCCACAAACCGACCCGGGTCTGGAAAGCCTGCTTCGGCCTATCGGCAGCCTGCGCCGTGCAGGCCGCTTCCGGGAAGGCGGCTATGTAGACGCAATACCCCTCGATCCCTGGCAGCGCCCCTACCGTTACACAGCGCCCGAGTTTGCGGGCTCGCGCCAGCCGCCCTCACTGCGCACACTTGGGGCCGACGATGTGCCCGGCGGCGCGGGCGAAAACGCGGATGTATCCCTGGATGAACTGCATTATCTGCAGCACCTGCTCAAGGTCACTGGCCCATGAACGGCAACCCGCTTACCTACGGCAGCGACATCCTTGTGCGGTTCAGCGATACCGATGCCCAGGGACACCTGTACTTTGCAAACTACCTTGTCTACGCCGATGAGGTCGCCGGCTTTTACATGGAAGAACTCGGACTGGGCGCCATGAACCCGCAAACCGCACCCTGCTTCATCTTCACCGTGAATATCAACTGCGACTATCTCGGCGAATGTCGGGCGTATGAGACTGTAGCCGTGCGAGTAGGTTACACCCGCCTGGGGCGCAGCAGTGCCGAACTGGCGTTCACCTTGCAGGAGAAGCACAGCGGTCGGCCCCTTGCCCGCGGCAGCCTCACCCAGGTGTTCACGGACAAGCAGACCCGCAAGTCCATCGCCATCCCCGCCCGGTTTCGCGACGCCATCCTTGCCCGCCAACCCGAACTCGGTGCCGGACAGCCGGCGCAAACCAGTTGACCACAGGGACGCCCTGCGCAACCATCGGGCGATGGACGCTCGCCACGCCGGCGTGCGTCAAGACGTTATAGCGGGACATCGGCTCATGCCCCAGCGGCCGGATTTCAAAACTGCCCTGAGCGTGATACGCGAGCAGGTGCAGAGCAAGGACTTTGCCCGCAGCCTGCGCGAATCAGCTATGCTCCTCGAGCAGAACAGCAATATGGCCGAGCTTTGGAACCTGCATGGGCAGTCCCTGCAGGGGTTGGGTCGAGTGGCGGAGGCGGAGGCCTGCTACCGTACCGGCCTGGAAATCTGCAATGGAGCACCGCGCCTGCTGGTCCAGCTCGGGCACCTGCTGAGCCGGCAAAACCGTGGCGAGGAAGCCTGCGACTGTTTCGCGCAGGCGATGTCTGCAGACGCCACATTGACCGATGCGTACCGCGGGCTGCTCAACTTCCGCGCCATTCCACTGGACAGCCCGGAAGTCGCCACCCTGCTGAAACTGGCACTGGACACTGAGCGCAGCCGCGCTGCCAGAGCGCGAGCCCTGTTCCTGCTGGGACAGATTTACACCGAATCCGGCCTCGACAATCCAGGCTTCGCCTTCTACGAACAGGCAAACCGGTTTGCCGCGGCCGACCTGAAAGGCACGCGTGAGTATCAGGTTTCTCCCAGCGCCGCCGGTATGGATCGGCAGTTTTTCAGCCGTCATCCCCGCAAGCAAGCGGCTCCGCACTGTCCGTTGCTCGTGGTAGCGGGTCTGCCACGCTCTGGCAAGAGTCTCGTCGAGACACTGCTCGCACAACATCCCGGGGTCGTCGCCGGCGGCGAGCTCGCACTGGTGCGCAAACTGGCTGCGTCGTTACCAGCACAGGACAACCTGCACGCCCAGGCCACAAGACTCGTGGCTCAGGCCGGGTCCCCGCTGCTGCAACTCTGCCCTCCCCTTGAGGGCCCGGAGGGGCGATACCTCACCGACACCTCTCCCGCGAACCTGAGCCGGCTGGGCTGGCTGGGCCTGCTGCACCCGGAAGTACCCATTGTCCTGTGCAGGCGGGCCCCCCTGGATCTGGGTCTGGCCCTGTTCTTCAAGAATTTCCGTAGCGGCCACCGCTACAGTTACCAGCTCGCGACTATCGGCCGCGCCGTGGCGTTGGCAGAGAAACTCATCGACCACTGGCAGGCGGCCCTGCCCAATCCGCTGCTGCAGGTACAGTACGAAACCCTGGTGCGTGAGCCCGACGTTGTGCGCCGAGAGCTGACAACCCTGCTGGCGCTCGACGATACCGGCAGACCGGAGCAGCAGCCCCGGGGCACCCCCCAGACCTGGCGCATATTCCCGAGCCGTTCGCTGGACTCCGTCGGGGAGATCAGCCCCGCGCTGGTCGGATTTGCAAACCGCTTCCGGCATCAACTGGCGCCAATGATGCAGGCCTACGCAGACGAACTCGCCCGACCCCGCCTGAGCAGCCCACCGGAGCCCCGCAGCTACCGGGAGCGCAGGCGCAAGCGCAGCAGGGCGTGACGGGCACGCGTTGCACCCGGGGCAATAGTCGACTAAAATACTCAGGTATTCACCGGCATCCTGGTTGAGCGTGTCGCCATCGGGGTGCAGCGCGTGCGAAAATACACGGAACCACGAGCCACCACTGTCACGCGCGCCAGCACAGGTCATTGATTATGTCGCAGGAACACATCGAACACGCCATACGCAAGGAATATGCTGCGGGCTTCACCACCGACATCGAGTCGGACACGCTGCCGCCGGGGCTGAACGAAGACACCATCCGCTTCATTTCCGGTCGCAAGAACGAGCCTGAGTGGTTGCTTGAATGGAGACTTCAAGCCTATCGCGACTGGCTGCAGATGGCGGAGCCGGCCTGGGCCCACGTCAACTATCCGCCGGTCAAGTTCAACGAAATCTCCTATTTTTCTTCGCCCAAGGCGATGAAAGACCGGCCCCAGAGTCTGGACGAGGTCGATCCCCAGCTCATCGAGACCTACAACAAGCTGGGAATCCCATTGCACGAGCAAGCTGCCCTCGCAGGTGTCGCCGTAGATGCGGTATTCGACTCGGTATCCGTCACGACAACCTTCCGCGAAAAACTCTGGGAGGCGGGCGTCATATTTTGTTCGATATCGGAGGCTGTTCACGACTACCCCGAGCTCATCAAAAAGTATCTGGGCAGTGTTGTGCCGCGCAAGGACAACTTCTATGCGGCGCTCAACAGCGCAGTGTTCAGTGATGGTTCCTTCGTCTACATCCCCAAGGGTGTGCGCTGCCCAATGGAACTGTCTACCTATTTCCGCATCAACGAAGCCAACACCGGCCAGTTTGAGCGCACGCTGATCGTTGCCGACGAAGGCAGTCACGTCAGCTACCTCGAGGGTTGCACCGCTCCCATGCGTGACGAGAACCAGCTACACGCTGCCGTGGTTGAGCTGGTGGCGCTGGACGGCGCGGAGATCAAATACTCCACTGTGCAGAACTGGTACCCGGGGGACGCTGAAGGCAAAGGCGGCATCTACAACTTCGTGACCAAACGCGGCGTGGCGCACCGCGACTCGAAGATATCCTGGACGCAGGTAGAAACCGGTTCGGCGATCACCTGGAAGTACCCCAGTTGCATACTGCGCGGTGACAACAGCGTCGGGGAGTTTTACTCAGTGGCCCTGACCAACAATGCTCAACAGGCCGACACGGGCACAAAGATGATTCACCTGGGCAAGAATACGCGCTCAACCATCATCTCCAAGGGCATATCAGCGGGCAAGAGTTCCAACGCCTATCGAGGGCTGGTACGCATGAGCCCGCGAGCGGAGGGTGCGCGCAATTACACCCAGTGCGACTCGCTGCTGATTGGTGATCGTTGTGCGGCGCATACCTTTCCCTACATCGAAAGCCGCAACCCCTCGGCCGTCATTGAACACGAGGCAACGACGTCCAAGGTGAGCGATGACCAGCTATACCTGTGCCAGCAGCGAGGCCTCGACGCAGAAAAGGCGGTCTCCATGATCGTCAATGGCTTCTGCAAGGAAGTCTTCAGGGAGCTGCCCATGGAGTTCGCCATGGAAGCAGGCAAGCTGCTGGAAGTGAGCCTCGAAGGTTCTGTCGGTTAAACCCATGACTAGCGTGCGGCGCCGGTGCCGCACTTCGGAGCAAGAAAACCATGTTGAAGATCGACAACCTGCACGCCAGTGTAGAGAACAAAGCCATTCTGAAAGGGCTCGACCTCGCCGTTGGCGCGGGTGAAGTCCATGCAATCATGGGGCCCAATGGATCGGGCAAGAGCACTCTGGGCCACGTGCTGGCGGGTCGACCCGGCTACACGGTGACCGCGGGCAGCGCACAACTGCTGGGGCAGGATCTGTTAACACTCGACACAGAGGAGCGCGCGCACCTCGGCCTGTTCCTCGCCTATCAGTACCCGGTGGAGATTCCAGGCGTCAGCAACATGGAATTCCTCAAGGCCTCTGTGGATGCCGTGCGTGAACACCGCAATGAGCCGGCGCTGGACAGTGTGTCCTTCATGAAGCAGGCCCGCGAGGCCTGCAAGGCAGTGAACCTGGACCAGGCATTCCTGAAGCGAGGTGTCAATGAAGGCTTCTCCGGCGGCGAAAAGAAACGCAACGAGCTGATGCAGATGATGCTACTGGCGCCGAAGCTCTGCATCATGGACGAAACCGACAGCGGGCTGGATATCGACGCGCTGCAGGTGGTCGCCGATGGCATCAATGCCATGCGCAGCCCCGACCGCAGTTTCATTCTGGTGACGCACTACCAGCGCCTGCTCAATTTCATCAAACCAGATCGGGTGCACGTGCTCTCCGGCGGTCGTATCGTCAAATCCGGCGATCATTCGCTGGCACTGGAACTCGAGGAACGCGGCTACGCCTGGCTGGAGGATGTCGCCTGATGAATGACTTCATGCAGCAGGCACTGGCGGCTGCCTCGCGCTCGGCTCCACCCTGGCTGGAGCCACTACAGGCGCGCGGTCGTGAAGCGTGGAGCAACACGTCAATGCCGACGCGCAAGACGGAGGCCTGGAAATACACCAGCCTGCAGGCGCTGCAAAAAACCTTCAGCGCAGCGCCCACACAGGCGGCGGGTTCACCGCTTGGGGACGTGCCATTGCCAAAACTGTCGGGGCCCACGCTGGTGTTCACTGACGGCCACTATCGGGCAGACCTGTCCACCACGGAGCTACCCGCCGGTTTGAGGCTGGTGCGCTTTGCTGACGCGACCCGCGACCAGGCCGAACGCATTGCCGCAGCCCTGGGCAGCGCGATCTTGCCGGGGCGTCACGTTTTTGCGCCGTTGAATGACGCCACGCTCACCGATGGCGTGTTCATGGATGTAGCGGCCAATACCCGCATCGAGACACCCGTGCACATCGCCTGGCTGACAACGGGGCAGAACGAGTCCATCAGTGTGACCCAGCGTCTGCTGGTCAGCCTTGGGGAAAACAGTGGCGCCACGCTTGTGGAGTCCTTCGCCAATACAGCCACGGGTGGTACCGCCTTCACCAATGGACTCACCGAGCTGCTGATCGGCCGCGGGGCGCAGCTTAATCATTACCGTTTGCACCTTGAACAGGGCGACGTGGTACATATCGGCGGTGTACACGCCCGTCAGGAGGCGGACAGCACGCTGAATGGTTTCCACCTCGCATTGGGCAGCGCGCTGAAACGCATTGACCTGGTAGTCAATCATCAAGGGGCCGGGGCACATTGTTCCCTGGACGGCCTTTACCTCCCTCGCGGCACCGAAACGGTGGATTACCACACCTGCATCGAACACGCTGTGCCCCACTGCACCAGTCGGGAGCGCTTCCGCGGCATTATCGCCGATGAGGCCAGCGCCGTGTTCAATGGGCGAATTCACATCCATCCCCAGGCGCAGAAAACGCGCGCCGAGTTGAGCAACAAAAACCTCCTCACCAGCAACAAGGCAGAGATCAACACCAAGCCAGAGCTGGAGATCTATGCCGACGACGTACAGTGCGCCCACGGCGCCACTGTGGCCCAGTTGGACCCGCTAACGCTGCACTATCTGCGCACCCGGGGCGTGCCACGCGATGAAGCCGAGGTGATGCTCAGCTACGGCTTTATCAATGAACTGGTGGAGGCAGTGGAACAGGCCGAACTGCAGGCCTTCCTGAAACCCCTGCTGGCCCGACGCTTTGCACGGGATTCACGCCTGACGAGGCATATCCTGTGAGCTCTCCTGCCACGGTCACGCCGGTCAACTTCAATCCCGAGGCACTGCGCCAGGACTTTCCGATCCTGCAGCAGTCCGTGAATGGTGCCCCACTGGTCTACCTCGACAACGCAGCGACCACGCAAAAACCCGAAGCGGTGATCCAGGCGATTAGCGACTACTACCGCCACGACAACGCCAATGTACACCGCGGTGTACATACCCTCAGCGACCGCGCCACAATGGCCTTCGAAGGCGCGCGCGAAACGGTGGCCCGCTTTATCAACAGTCCCGGCAGCCACCAGGTAGTCTGGACGCGCGGCGCGACCGAGGCGATCAACCTGGTTGCCTACAGTTGGGGGCGCAGCCAGCTGCGCGGCGGTGACCGTATCCTGGTTTCCTACCTCGAACACCACTCGAACATCGTACCCTGGCAGCTGGCAGCGGCTGCCACCGGCGCCGAAGTGGTGCCCATTCCCATCACCGAGGCGGGCGATATCGACCTGCAGGCACTTGCAGGCCTGCTGGATGAGCGCGTCAAACTGGTTGCGGTCAACCACGTCTCCAATGCACTGGGCACCGTCAACCCGGTGACGGAGATCAGCCGCATGGCCCACGCCGCCGGGGCGAAAATCCTGGTAGACGGGGCCCAGGCGGTTGCGCACATGGCGGTGGACGTGCAAGCCATCGGCTGCGATTTCTATGTCTTCTCGGCGCACAAGCTGTTTGGCCCTACGGGCATCGGCGTGCTTTGGGGTCGGGAGGCCCTGCTGGAAGATATGCCGCCCTTCCTCGGAGGCGGCGAGATGATAGAAACCGTCAGTTTCAGCGGCAACACCTGGAACACCCTGCCCTTCAAGTTCGAGGCGGGCACGCCCAATATTGCCGGCGCGATAGGTATGGCCGCCGCCATCCATTATCTCGCGGACATTGATATCGAGGCCGCTGCAGCGCACGAGGTGAGCCTGCTGACCCAATCGGTCGCACTCGCCGCGCAAGTGGACGGTCTGCGCCGCATCGGCTGCCCTGCACACGCCGTTGGCATCTTCAGCTTCGTACTCGAGGGTGTGCATCCCTCCGACCTCGGGATGCTGCTGGATGAACAGGGTATCGCCGTGCGTACCGGCCACCACTGCACGCAGCCGCTGATGGCTCATTATGAGCTGCCGGGAACGGTGCGCGCATCCTATTCACTGTACAATACCGCGGATGATGTCGAGCGACTGTTCGCCGGTATCCACAAGGCAAAACGGCTCTTTGGCTAGAAGGTTATTTATGAGCGTTGAAACGTTTGACGTGAACACCGATGCCCTGCAGGTAACGCCGGCAGCGGCTGCCTACCTGAAGAAACAGCTTGGCCAGTCGGGCAAGCGAGCGCTGCGCATCAGCGTCCGGGAGAGTGGCTGCACCGGCTTCATGTACGTCATGGACGAAGTGGACAGCGGCCAGGAGGGGGACCTCGCCCTGCATCCGGACGCGGAGCTGGCGATTTTCGTAGACCGCGCCTCGCTGCCTGTTTTACAGGGCACCCGGCTGGATTTCGAAAAGGAAGGTCTCAACCGTACCATCAAGTTCCACAACCCGAACGTCACTGCTGCCTGCGGCTGCGGCGAAAGCTTCAGCATCAGCTGATCAGTGGAGTCCGAATGAGCGCCCAGGAAAGAACACTGTTGACCACCCAGCGCGACTGCCCGGGCAGGCTGGTACCCGTTGGCGACCCGGTGACCATCCCGGCGCACACGTTCGTGACGCTGACCCAGGCACTGGGTGGCAACTACACGGTCATTCACAACGGCAATATGGTGCGTGTAGACGGCACCGATGCCGATGCGCTCGGGCTGACACCGCAGCGACTGGACTTCACACCGCCGGCAGACGGCCGCATTGACGAGGCGCAGGTGTGGGAGGCTCTGGGCACCGTGTATGATCCCGAGGTACCAGTCGACCTGGTCAACCTGGGGCTGATCTACAGCGTCGAAATCGACCAGGACAGCGGCCGTGTCGCAATCAGCATGACACTGACAGCGCCGGGCTGCGGCATGGGCCCGGTGCTGGTGGGGGACGTCAAGTATCGCGTGTCACAGGTGCCGCATGTCAAAAGCGTCGATGTAGATCTGGTCTTCGACCCGCCCTGGAGCCGCGACATGATGTCTGAGGAAGCCCAGCTCGAAACCGGCATGTTTTACTAGGGAGACTCCACCGTGCCAGACCCGGCGCCCGCCAATCCGTTTGGCCACCGCATCACCAGCGACGACATCATAGACACTCTCGCGTTTTTTGACGACTGGGAAGACCGCTACAAATACATCATCGACCTGGGCCGTGAACTCCCGGACATGCCGCCAGAGCTACGCACCGAGGATCACAAGATCCGTGGCTGCCAGAGCCAGGTGTGGATCGATGCACAGCTGGAGCAGGGTCGCCTGCAGCTGTCAGTAGACAGTGACGCATTTATCGTCAAGGGCCTGCTCGGTGTCGTGCTTGCAGCCTACAACAACAAGACACCCGAGGAAGTGCAGGCCTTCGACATCGACGCTTATTTTGAGCAGCTTGACCTGTTGCGTCACCTGTCTCCCACGCGGGGCAACGGGCTGCGGGCAATGGTCGCCAGAATACGGCAGATAGCGGCGCATGAAAAAGGGGGGGCCTCAGCAGAGTAACCCCCCCCAATACTAACGGTCGAAGGTCCTACCCTTAGTCGTCTTCCTGCTCATCATCATTAATTTCGTCATCGTCATCATCATTGATGTCATTATCGTCATCGTCATTGATGTCATCATCGTCGTCTGTAAGGTCGTCGTCCCCCGTCAGATCATCGTCGTCTGTCAGGTCGTCGTCCCCTGTCAGGTCATCGTCGTCTGTAAGGTCGTCGTCCCCTGTCAGGTCATCGTCGTCTGTAAGGTCGTCGTCCGATGCCAGGGGGTTGTCATCGTCGAAATCATCACAACCTTCACTCGAATCATCGGTCTCATCACCGTCGTCAGAATCGTCGTCCCCGAAGCAGGCGAACTCTCGCTCACCCGCCAGCGCGACCCGATCTTCAAACTCGACTTCATCAGCAATGCCGTCCGCAATGCTGTCATCGCTGATTTTGACCAGATCACCAACCTGCACGTTCGCAAAAAACGTATCGCCGCTGATGTCAACATCGTCGCGCCCCTCAAACTCGGCTCCGGCGGTGCTGTAGGTCAGACCGAGAACCGTAATACTCTCGCCGGCGACGAATGCATCCACCGGACCCTGCAACTCCTGCTCATTGTCATCATCGTCGCGATCGATAGTCGTCGCCACCAGACGACTGCCATCGAGATAGGCTTCAACCTCAAGAAAGTCACCGGCTACAAGGTCGCCGATGCGGAGAATGCTGGAGCGATCAGTGTCGTCATCAAAGCGTGTTGCGGGATCGATGCTGACAGTCACCGTCCCGGGTATGAGTTGCAACGTGATGGTTCCGGCATCTGCATCAACCGTTCCGACCGGGGCTTCGACCTTGATACGACCGCGGCGGGACTGCACCGAGTTCGCGACCAAGCGGCCGGATTCCCAAACACCATTGATTTGCACCACCGCGCCGTTGGCAAGCACCAGATCCGAGGGCTGCAGCACCGCATTGGACGCATCCACGTCAACACCGCCCACACGGAAGCTGGTGGGGTCCAGATACCCTGTGATAGCGCCCTGCACCTGAATGGTAGCGCCTTCGGTGAAACGGCTGGCAACGCCGCCGTCCAGTTCAATACGGGTAGCAGTGATGATGCCATCAGCAAGCGTGCCGTAGACTTCAACCAGTTGTCCCTCCGTAATCACGGCACTGCCGAAGTCCTCAAGTGCCGCTGTGCTGAAGTCCACGGTGACATCGCCAAAGGCGAACTGGCTTCCCGTGACCACGCCTACGCGGCCGCGAATCTCAACTACAGACTGCCCCGGGACAAAAGGTTCCTTCCGCTCGAGACGCGTCGCACGCAAGCTGTCGCCACGGCCGCTGAAACCGGACACTTCTACGAAGTCATCAACGTCCACGCTGTCAAAGGTCACGTCTTCGAACACCGTACCAGCTCGTTCAACGATGACATTGATGCCGAGAATGGTCAGCAGCTTGGCGTCACCATCGGCGGACAGTTCGATACTGGATATTGGGCCTTTTAATTCATTGTCATATACAACACGTTCGGCCGTCCCGGTCGCGCTGCTGTCGTCCACCTGACCGGTCACGAGAACCACCATGCCGAGGCGCAAGGCATCGTCATCCAACACCTGGCCATCAATGATGACCTCCGCATCGTCAGTTTCATAGCGCACGCCATTGACAAAAATGCTGCCGAATCCGTCGATGGTCCCGCTACTCGTCGTGCTCTGCCCCGACCCCCCGATGCCACCGCCACCGGTAGGAGGCGACGGATTCACTGCAACGAGACCATCGCCTCCACCCCCGCCTCCACCGCAGGCAGAGAGCACCAGGGCCAAAGCACTGGACGTGACGAGGGGACGCGGTATGAAGGTGTGTTTCATGGCAACTGCTCCTGTTCAGGGAGGTCGATATAATAGATGCCGACGGCAACATAACGGGGTGACTCTGCACCCACAGTCGTGTCGTCTTCTTGATGCTGGTTCAGCCAGGCGTTGTACTCTTCAAGCAGTTCCTGGGACTTGCGGTTCGACAGCGCACGGAACTCCTCGGCCGCCGAGGCGCCGATGGATGCGTTGGACACCTTGCGCTGGAAATAACGGTCTGCCGGGGGGGCCTCGAGGTTGTGGCCGATGGTGTAGACCAGCTCACCCACATCCCTGCCGAGGATATTAATTTTTTCTGTCGAAGTCGCCATGGGAATGTAGGCACGCTCAACGAGAAGTGCCATGCCGTCCTGCACACGGACGTTCGCACTGGCTTCCAGGATAGCGAGCATCGCAGCCGCCGGAACATCACCGCTGTAGCGCCGTGTGAGCTCAGCGAAGCTCGCCTCGGCACCCTCCAGCGGCAACGCCGCCGGCTGGCCGGAGGCATCGTGGAAATCGGCGTCGTTGATCCAGCCGCTGATCACCCGGATCGCCCGGTTATAGCGCTGGCTCGCACCTGCACTGACGGGCACATCGGATTCACGCAGCCGGCTGATTTCCTTGCGGGTCATACCCGTGAGGGCCGACACGCTGGAGACCGTTGCGCGTTTGCCGCCGCGGGCGGCCAGCACAAACCCCTCATCCGCAAAAGCACGCCTGGCCAGTTCGGCAAATGTGCCGTAGGCCATGCCGTGTGAGAGCAGTACACGGGCGAGGGGGCGCAAGATGCGCAGTACCGCCGCCGCCAGAATGTCATGTATTGGCATATCCATATTTGGGAATTTATTCCCAAATATGGATCGCGTCAAGCCTGTTTTTGCATTTCTTCAGAAATCGCCTGCCGATACCCGGACAGACCCTGCAGAACCAGCGCTATCGCCAACGGACAAACCAGCACCGGCAACAGCGCCAGGGCATAGCGCAGGTCGAGATCGTTGCCGAACAGAAAGTCGGTGAGCATCGCGACCGCACTGGGACCAAAGGCGAGCCCAAACAGATTGGTGAAAAACAGCATCAGTGCCGATACCTGCGCTCGCATGCGGTTGGGCGTCATGAACTGGACGGCGGCCACACCCACACCGAAGTGCGCATTGAGGAAAAATACGATGGGCGCCGCCCACCAGATTGCGTGCTCTGGCGTGGCGCTCAACGGCCCCGCGATCGCCGGCACCATCCACAGTGCAGCGACCAGCAGCACAATGCGCAACGGTGCGTCTGCGTAACCCCGGCGCCGCAGCGGCTCCACGGACCATCCCCCCGCCAACGCGCCCAGGCTCCCCGCAATCAGAAACATCAGACCAAACTGGCTGCCTGCCTCCGCCCGGGGCATAGCGAAGCTGCGTATGAGGAATTCCGGATACCATGCCATGGTGCCGTAGCCGAGTATACTGAGCACCGACGCCGCCCCGATCGGCGCGAGATAGCCCCGCGCATGCGTCCGGAGGTGGCGGGCAATCGCGCCTAACCCGGGTGTAGAGGGCTCCGTCACCTCCGATTTTACAGCCACCCCGCCACCACGACGCGCCGGCTCGGAGAGAAAGCCCAGCAACACCGCGAGCAACAGGCCCGGTGCACCCACTGCGATAAAAGTCATCTGCCAGGGGCGCATCTCGCCCAGCAGCGGCAGGGTCACAGGGTTGGTCTGCGCAAACCACGCGTACACGGCGCCGCCAACGACGTAGGCGAGTCCCCCTCCCAGCGTGATCCCCAGGCTGTAAACCGCGAGGGCACGCGCCAGTTTTTCACGGGGAAAGAGATCCCCCAGCATGGAGTAGGCCGAGGGTGACAGGGTGGCTTCGCCGATGCCCACCCCAACGCGTGCCAGGAAAAGGCCACCAAAGCTGCGTGCAGCGCCGCAGAGGCAGGTCATCACGCTCCAGGCGACCAGGCCCGAAGTGATGATCCACTTGCGGCTGTGACGATCGGCAAGGCGCGCAATCGGCAGGCCCATGACGATATAAAACATGGAAAACGCAAAGCCGTGCAGCAGACTGTACTGAAAATCACTGATGGCGAAATCGGCGCGAATCGGCCCGATCAACACGGCCATGACATTGCGATCGATGAAGGACAGGATATAGGCCAGCAACAGCAGCATAAGGGCGTAATTGGCCGTGCCCGCGGCCGGGTAGTCCGCTGCGGCAACCTCGCCGGTCGGCTGCGGCCCTGTCACAGTGCGGGTGACCCGTCGCAGGGCTGCCGGCTGATGTGCCGCTTACAGCAGTCCACGCCCGGGAATCGCCTGCAGCAGCTGACGGGTGTATTCCTCCCGTGGACTATTGAACAAGGCATCACCGGTACCCTGCTCTACCACACGGCCTTTGTACAGCACGAGTATGCGGTCGGCGATATGGCGCACCACCGCAAGGTCATGCGAAACAAACAGCATGGTCAGGCCGTACTCGCGACCCAGTGCCAGCATGAGTTCAAGGATCTGCGCCTGTATGGTCACGTCCAGCGCAGAAACTGGCTCATCGGCCACCACGAACTCGGGGCGGGTTGCCAGCGCTCGACCAATCGCGATGCGCTGCCGCTGTCCACCGGAAAACTCGTGGGGGTACTTGCGCACGAAAGCACGAGCCAGGCCAACGTCATCCATCAGGCGCAGGACACCCTGCTCCACCGTCTTGCGTGACTCAATACCGTGCAGGAGCAGAGGTTCGGCCAGTGTGTCATAGACCGACATGCGCGGGTTCAGGGAGGCATACGGGTCCTGAAAAATCATCTGCATGCGCCGCCGCATCTGTTTCAGGGCAGCTCCCTGCAGACGGGTCACATCGGTGCCGTCAAACAGTACCTCACCGCGAGTCACCGGCACCAGCCGCAGCAGCGAGCGGCCGATGGTGGACTTGCCGCTGCCCGATTCCCCGACCAGACCCAGCACCTCACCGCGCTGCACGGTGAAGCTGACGTCATCGACGGCACGTAACGGCTCCGCCCCGCGCCCCTGTGAAAACCAGGTGCACAGGTTGCGCACCTGGATCAGGTCGTCCCGGGGCACCTCGACAGGTGCCTTGCTGCCCGCGGGAATCGCCGCCAGCAGCTTCTGTGTGTAGGGGTGTTCAGCGGCCTCGAAAATCGCCTGCCGGTCACCCCGCTCCACCACGTGGCCCTTTTCCATCACCACGATTTCATCGGCGATGTCGGCGACCACCGACAGGTCGTGGCTGATGAAGATAACGCCGATATCGCGCTTGCGCTGCAGCTCTGCTATCAGCCCGAGGATCTGCGCCTGTATGGTGACATCCAGTGCGGTGGTGGGCTCGTCGGCTATCAGCAGTTTGGGTTCATTGATCAGTGCCATGGCGATCATCACCCGCTGGCGCATGCCCCCGGAAAACTGGTGGGGGTACTGGTCTATCGTCGACTCGGGGTCGCGCAAGCCCACCTCAGCCAGCAGCTCCAGCGCGCGCTCGCGCGCCTGCTGCCGCGTCACCTTGCGGTGATAGAGCAACGGCTCCATCAACTGGTTGCCCACCGTCATGTAGGGGTTGAGGCAGGTCATCGGGTCCTGGAAGATCATCGCGATGTCGCGGCCACGGATCTGCCGCAATTCCCGCTCACTCAACTGCAGCAGATCGCGCCCGTCAAACAAGGCACTTCCGCTTTCGATACTGGCAGGGGGCACTGGCAGGAGACCCAGCAGGCTGTAGCAGGCCACCGACTTACCCGAACCCGATTCGCCAATAATGGCGGTGATCTTGCCGGCCTCAACATCGAATCCGATGCGGTTGACCGCCGTGACACGCCCGTTGCGTGTCGTGAAATCCACCTGCAGGTCGCGGACACTGAGCAAAGGCATAAACGATCAGTCTCCAGAGCCGCGTACGTCCAGCGCATCGCGCAGACCGTCGCCAAGGAAGTTCAATGCAAACAGGGTGAGCGTCAGCGCAGCACCCGGGAAAATCAGCAACCATGGATACTCCTCCATGGTCTCGGCGCCGTAGGATATAAGCAGGCCCCAGGAGGTTGCCGGCGGTTGTACACCGAGCCCGAGAAAGCTGAGGAAGGCCTCCAGCAGCATGACGCTGGGAATGGTCAGCGTGGTGTAGACGATAATGGGGCCCAGTGCATTAGGGACCAGATGGCGGCGCACAATAGTCGCCGGCGACAGCCCCAGCGACACCGCGGCTTCAACGAACTCCTGCTGCCGAAGCGACTGCACCTGGCCGCGCATAATACGCGCCATGGTCAACCACTCCACCGCACCGATGGCCAAAAACAGCAGCAACAGGTTGCGACCGAAGACCACCATCAACAATACAATGAAAATCATGAAGGGCAGTGCATACAGAATGTCCACCAGACGCATCATTACCGCATCCACGCGCCCGCCCACATAACCGGCAACCGCGCCCCAGGTAACCCCGATGACCAGCGCGACTGCGGTAGCGACGAAACCCACGGCCAGGGAAATGCGCCCGCCGTACATGATCTGGGTGAGCAGGTCACGGCCGAAGATATCGGTTCCCAGCCAGTGCTCCGCCGAGGGCGGGGACGCCCCGAGGTCCAGATTCTGCGCATCGTAGGCATAGGGTGCGAGCCACGGCGTTAATAGGGCGATCAGGATGAACGCCGTGAGCACGGCAAGCCCGAACAATGCCAGCCGGTTCTTGCGCAGCCTGCGCCAGGCATCCTTCCACAGGGACGTGCCCTGCTCTGCCTGTGCCACACTGGTGAGATTTACCGCCGTCATTCAGGCCTCCCCGTACTGCGCACGCAAACGGGGGTTCAGCCACGCAGCGAGAATGTCAGACAGCAGATTAAACAATACAATCAACGTCGACAGGAACACCGTGGTACCAAGAATCATGGTGTAGTCGCGGTTGAACGCGGCTTGCACGTAGAAGCGGCCCAGCCCGGGAATCTGGAATATGGTTTCCACGACAAATGATCCGGCCAGCAGGCCGGCGAAGGCGGGGCCGAGAAAGGCGACGACGGGAATAAGACCGCCGCGCAGCGCATGACGTGTCACCACTTGCCACTCGGGCAGCCCCTTGGCGCGCGCGGTGCGAATATAGTCCTGTGACATTACCTCGAGCATCCCCGCCCGGCTCAGCCGCGCAATATAGGCCGCATAGGCGGCCCCCAGCGTGAGGCTTGGCAGAATCTTGTCGCCCGGAATATCCCCCCAACCCGCCACCGGCAACCATTCCAGGTGGATGCCAAACAACAGTACCAGCAGCGGTCCGAGCAGGAACGTCGGCATGCAGATGCCGATCATGGCGACGGACATGGGTATGTAGTCCTGGGCGCTATTCGGCTTCAGCGAGGCAACCACACCCGCCAGTCCGCCCAGCACAACCGCCACCAGCAAGGCATAGGCACCAAGCTCGGCAGTCACCGGCAGGCCCGCAGCAATCAGTTCGTTGACACTGCGCCCCGGGTATTTGAAGGAAGGGCCAAGATCACCCTGCGCGAGATCTCCCAGGTAAGCCAGATACTGCTGCCCCAGGGGAAGGTCGAGCCGGTACTGCGCCTCCAGCGCCGCCTTGACTTCAGGTATGACCGCTTTTTCGCTGTCGAAGGGGCCGCCGGGCGCGACACGTACCAGAAAAAACGTGACGGTGATCACCGCTAGAATCACGGGTATTGCCTGCAACAGGCGCCCCACCACAAACCGCCACATAGGCTACTCCAGTTCGAACTCAGTCAGCGGTACATCCTCAAGATAAATGTACTTCACGTTGATGAAATCCATCAGGTTGGCGGGCAGCCCCTTCACCGACGGGTGCACCAGATGTTTGCTGGCATACGTGTAGACGGGAATGATCGGCATCTGCTCCATCAGGCGCGTCTCCGCTTCATGGAACAGCGCGAAGCGCTCTTCCTGAGAGGCCGCGCGCGGCGCGCGCTGCAGAATCAGGTCGTCGTATACCGGGTCCGAAAAGCCCGTGTTGTTATTGCCGCCATCAGTGATGTAGAGGTCGAGAAAGTTGTTGGGATCCACGTAATCACCAATCCAGCCCCGACGCGCTATCTGGAAATTCATCTCGGACACTGAATCGAGATAAACCTTCCACTCCTGGTTGGAAAGCGTGACTTTGATATTGAGCACATCTTTCCACATCTGCTGCAGCGCCACGGCGATCTTGCGGTGGCTTTCACTGGTGTTGTAGATGAGCTCCAGCCCGGGCCAGCCGTCACCGCCGGGATAACCTGCCTCGGCAAGCAGGCGGCGCGCCTCCGCCGGATCGTGGGTGAACAACTGCGGAGGCTGGTACCCAAGCGTACCCGGGGGTGTGATGGCGTACGCCGGGTTATTGCTGCCGTACAACACGTTGCGGGTGAGCGCCTCGCGGTCAACCGCCAGCGACAGAGCCTTGCGCACCCGCACGTCATCCAGCGGCGGACGCTCGGTATTCAGCAAGTAAAAATAAGTGCCCAGATAGGGCGCTTCAACAAACGGGGTGTTGGGCAGGCTGCGGTAGGCGGGAATCTTGTTCAGCGGCACGTCGCCGGTGTAATGCAGCTGATTGACGCGGAACATGCGTTCCTCGCTGACGATGTTCTCCGTCGGGTAGAACACAATGCCGTTCAGGCGCACTGTTTCACTGTCCCAGTAATGCGGATTGCGCTCCACGACGATGCGCCGGTTGAGCTCCCAGCTCTTGAGCTGGAATGGACCATTGGTCACGATGTTGCCGACACGGGTCCAACGGGTGAAACGGTCTGTCGCCTTGCCAAAGCGTTCGATGGTCTCGGGGTGCACGGCGAAACTCGAGTAATGATCCATGAGCTGAAGGAAATACGGCGTCGGCGCGTTGAGCGTCACCTCCAGGGTCATGTCATCCAGCGCGCGCACGCCAAGCTGCTCCGGGTCGTCAAGTTTGCCGGTCGCATAGGCCTCGGCATTTTTCACCGGGTACAGCATGTAGGCATACAGGTTGCCCATCGCTGGATCCAGCGCACGCCGCCAGGACCAGACAAAATCGTGCGCGGTTACCGGGTCGCCATTTGACCAGCGACCCTCAGGCTGCATATGGAAGGTGATAACCCGGCGATCCTCACTGAACTCCCAACTCGCTGCCGCGCCGGGCTCAGGCTCCAGCGTCCAGGGGTTTTTTCGGGTGAGCCCCTCGAACAGCGCATCGATAATCTTGCTCTCGGGTACGCCGGTCACCACGTGCGGATCCAGGCCCTGGGGCTCGGAACCATTGCCGAAGTGTAAGATCCCTTCGCGGTTACCCTGAGCGACGTTGGACTCGCCGGCACTGCAGGCAAGCAGAAGACCGGCCAACAAGCAGCCGGTGACGACACGGGCATATTTTTGCATAGATGCCAACATAGCCTGTTTACCCGGTTAACGCCATCAGTAACCGGCCGTACCCTGGACGATCTGCGCGTGGAACGCGGCATCCAGCGGCTCATAGCGTGATGCACCCGGCTTCAGCACGCACAACGTATCGGCGACCAGCGCCGGGTCGTAGCCCTGCTTGCGCAATTCACCCTTGAGCAGTTTGAAGGTGCCAGTCGTATCGATTTCACGCTGAATGCGCAGGAACAGCGGCCGCGCAAAGTGCGGCAGCTCCCTGTGCACATGTGTCGAGAAACTGTCCAGGTCAAGGCTCTCCACGCCCTCCTCCAGGCGCAACGACGCCATGCCGGCGCGACCGTCAGTGCCGGGGACCTGAACCCCATAAACATTGCTCAACGCGACCTGAGGGTGCAGATTGAGAATTTCCCCGACTTCGTTGGTCGAGACATTCTCCCCTTTCCAGCGGAAGGTATCCCCGATGCGGTCCACAAACTGGTAGTGCGGCAACCCGAGGGCGAAACCTACGTCAACCGTCCGCATCAGGTCCCCCGTGTTGAACCAGGCGTCCCCCGGTTGCAGCACATCGCGCAGTATCTTCTTTTCCGTGGCCTCAGAACTGGTGTAGCCCTCGAACCTGGTGTGCGGGGTGATTTTCCCCAACAACAGGCCGGGCTCGCCTGCAGCCACCCGCTGACAGCGACCTGCGGCATCACGCACCACCTCGTCGAGGTCGACGTCGTATTTGATCAGCGCCGTTGGCAACGCCGAGGTGCCAACCGTGCAATCCTTGTTCAACAGGTTGAAAAAGCCCACGTTGCCTTCACTGGAACCGTAGAACTCTGCCACTCGCCGAATCCCAAAGCGTTGCTTGAAGCTGTGCCAGATATCCGGACGCAGGCCGTTGCCCACCACCGCACGCAGCGGGTTGTCCGCATCATCGGCCTGTGCCGGCACGTGAAGCAGGTAGCGGCACAACTCACCGATGTAAACAAAGGCCGTAGTGCGATACTGACGAACCTCCGGCAGAAACTGACTGGCAGAGAACTTGCGTCGGATAAACATGCTGGCTCCGGCGAGAAACGCCGCCCCGGCGCCCACCATCAACCCGGTTCCATGAAACAGCGGCAGACACAAGTACAACCGGTCATCTTCGGTGAGTTGCAGGCCGCCCACCTGCACAACACTGGCGGTGAGGAGATAGCGCCGGTTGGACAGCACGGCAGCCTTGGGCAAGCCGGTGGTGCCGGAGGTGAAAATATAGAACGCGGTATCGTCGATCACGATATCCGCCGTCTCCGCGGGATTTTCCGCATCCGCCTCGGCAGCCGCAACCGCCATGTCCAGCGCCCAGGGTGGCGCGGCGCGCGAACCGGCGTCCGGTACGAAGAGATAGTCACCATCGGCCAGCGCAAGCGTATCGCGCACATTGCTGACGGCGTCCATGCACTCCTCGCCGAACAGGAACTTGCTGGCGTTGGTGATCTCCGCGCAATGGGTCAGTGGGCGTCCCGTCAGACTGGTGTTGATCAGCGAAGCAATCACGCCCAGCTTGTTGAGCGCGATAACCACCACCATGAAGGCGATGCGATTTTCCATGAGCACGCTCACCGCGTCGCCCCGCTTGAGGCCTTGGGCTCGAAACACCGCAGCGTAGCGATTCGCTTCGGCGTTGAACTGCTGCCAGTCCAGGGCCTGGCCTTCACAGATAAAGGCCGAGCGTCGCGGAATACGCGCCGCGTTGGCAGCAACACGGGCACCCAGGCAATCGCGCGTGTCGCCGGGGCGGGGACGCAGTAATTTCTTCACCTTGATCAAATTGGGAAGTTCGGCGAGAGTGGTCAACACGTCTTTTTTTATCACTGCAGGGCTCCACGCTGTTACGCACGCAGTATGATACCTTGAACCGGAAAAATTGAAACCAAAACCGCCTGCGACACCAACGGGACTAACGCCATGACACCCTACGACAAGCTGCACAAACACTTTGCTCGACTCAATGATCTTTACCACGTGGGCGCGATTGCGCAGTGGGATGAAGCCGCCATGATGCCGACCGGTGGCGGCGGCGCGCGCGGTCAGGCGCTGGCGACGCTGGATGGCATCACACACCAGATGCTCACCGACACGCAACTGGCCGACTGGCTGGCAGCGGCCGAGGCCGAAACACTGGCACCCTGGCAGGCTGCCAACCTGCGCGAAATGCACCGCAGCTTCCGTGACGCCACCTGTGTCCCGGAAAACCTCGTGGAACGGCGGGCACTGGCCAACAGTCGCTGTGAACAGGCCTGGCGCGTGCATCGCGCGGAAAATAACTGGCAAGCCATGGCGCCACTGTTGGAAGAGGTTGTCGCGCTGGCACGGGAGGAGGCCGCCGCACGCTCGGCCGCGAACGGCATGTCCCTCTACGACAGCCTGCTGGACAGCTACGAACCCGGTATGACCTGCGCACAGCTGGACCCACTGTTTGCCGAACTGAAAGCCTTTCTGCCCGGGCTGCTGGACGCGGTGATAGAAAAACAGGCGCAGCATCCTGCTGTACCGCCCGAAGGCCCCTTCCCGATTGAGGAACAGCGCGCGCTCGGCCTTGAAATGATGCGCACGCTGGGCTTTGACTTTGAGCACGGGCGACTCGACGTCAGCCACCACCCCTTCTGTGGCGGGGTGCCCAGTGATGTACGCATTACCACTCGGTACGAAACCGAGGGCTTTACCCAGGCCTTGATGGGCGTTATCCACGAAACGGGGCACGCCTTATACGAACAGGGGCTACCGGCGCCATGGCGGTCCCAACCCGTGGGGCAGGCCCTCAGCACGGCCATGCACGAAAGCCAGTCCCTGCTGATGGAGATGCAGGCCTGCCGCAGCCGGGAGTTCCTGCACTTCCTGACGCCGCATCTGCAGCGCTGTTTTTCAGCGGCCAGGGCAGACAGTACAGCCTGGCAGGAGGACAACCTGTACCGGCTGTTCACACGGGTAAACCGTGGCTATATCCGCGTGTACGCCGACGAAGTAAGCTACCCGCTGCACGTCATTCTGCGCTATGAAATTGAGCGCGAACTGATTGAGGGCACGCTGGATGTCGCCGGCATACCGGATGCGTGGGACACACGCATGCAGGCCTACCTGGGGCTGTCCACCGCCGGTAACTTCACGGATGGTTGTCTTCAGGATGTGCACTGGCCCGCCGGCCTGTTTGGCTATTTCCCGACCTACACGCTTGGAGCGATGAGCGCAGCACAACTGTTTGCCGCCGCGCGCAGGTCGCTGCCCGAGCTGCCCGCACAGCTGGCCGAGGGCAATTTCTGTGCCCTGCTGGGCTGGCTGCGTGAAAACGTACACAGCCAGGGCAAATTCCTCGACTACAACGCGCTTATGGAGCAGGCCACCGGGAGTCCCTTGCAGTCGTCGTGGTTCCGCGCGCATCTGGAGGCACGCTACCTGGAGGGAGGCTGAACACACCGATGAAACGATTAAGCGCCCAGGACGCGGGGTTTCTTCGCATCGAAACGCCACGCTGCCCTTTCCACGTCGCCGCTTTGATGGTGCTGCGCCCGCCGGAAGGCGCTGCCAGAAATTTCCTCCGCAAGCTGGCCCGTGACTGTGGCCGGCTCAACGAGATCCTGCCCGCGTTCAACAGGCAGTTGTCGGACCCTGAGGATATCTCCGGTGCGCACTGGGAGGAGGCCACGAACTACCGCCCCGAAAACCACGTGTTCCACTATGCCCTGCCGCAACCCGGACGTATGCAGGATCTGCTGCAGCTGGTAACCCGGGCCCATGAGAGACGCCTGGATCGTCACCGCCCACTGTGGGAACTGCACATCATTGAGGGGCTTCCAGGCGGCCGCTTTGCAATGTACTGCAAAACCCATCATGCGCTGGTCGACGGCATCGGCGCCATGCGCATGATCCAGAGCCTGTTCAGCACCGATCCGGGGGCGCGCATCGACTTTCGCCGGGTACGGAGCGAGCGGGGCCACCAGCATAGTCACCACAGCCTGTTTGAGCAGCTCGGCCGCGTCGCAAGAAGCACCCTGCAGCAATATCGCGCACTGCCACAGCTGTCGCGGCTGCTGCTTCATATGGGCGAAGATATCCTGAAGGGCAATGCGGAGGGTATGCGCCTGCCCTTCACCGCCCCTCGCACCCTGTTCAACACCGAGTTGGAGGCGCGGCGCAGCCTGACCATCTGTGATCTGCCACTGGGCACGGTGCGTCGCCTGGCGAAGCAGAGTGGCGGCACCGTTAACGATGTGTTGCTGGCGATCTGCGGTGGCGCCTTGCGCCGGTACCTCAAGGCACAGAACGCGCTCCCGAACAGCTCACTGATTGTGGGCATGCCGGTGTCGCTCAAATCTGCGCAAGGCGGAGACGGCAACCGCCTGAGCTATATCCTGAGCCCCTTCTTCACCAGCGAAAGCAACGACGCCAAACGCCTGCAGCGGGTTGTCCGCACAACCCGCGCTGCCAAACGGGAGATGGCGGCGATGTCGGTGACTGCGGCTGAGGACTTTTACGCGCTGTTGATGCTGCCCGCGGTGTTACTCACATTAAGCGGCAACGCCGAGCGGGTGCGGCCGGCAATCAACGCCATCTTTTCCAATGTCCCAGGGGCCAGGACACCGCTCTACCTGAACGGCGCGCGCCTGGAGGCCCTCTACCCACTGTCGATTATCACCCACGGCATGGGCCTGAATATCACAGTGGTGAGCCATGTCGGAAAACTCTGTTTCGGCATCGCCGGCTGCCCGGAGCGGCAGGCGGCTATCGATGAGCTTCCCGGGCATATCCGCGCCAGCTATGACGCACTGCGGCGGGAGATGGCGGGGCGCTAGGTGCCGCGAGAAAAGACTTGCGGCCGCCCGCGCCCCTCTTGCTATAATCGCGCCCGCGCCGGTGTAGCTCAGTTGGTAGAGCAGCGCATTCGTAATGCGAAGGTCGTAGGTTCGACTCCTATCTCCGGCACCACTATAGCAATAAAATCAATTACTTAGACGTTATTTGTGATTTATCCCTATATAGATCCCCACTAAGCGAAAGTGGTGCATCAACGCTCCCAGTAACCGCGTTGCCGCCCTCACCCCAAACTCCACCGACGGAATCAATAGCGCGGATCGGCTCGTCAGCTGAACTACCTGCGGCCGCCGACAGGCCCACTACACCCCCTTACCCGCTCTCAAGCCACACCACCTCCCCGACTGGCTCCAGCAATGCCGCATTCTTGTTCCGGGAATTGCCAATACTCGACGCCAGCGGGTGTAGGGCCAACGGGAATTTCAGTTCCGCTTGAAATAGCGGATCAGCGGGAAGTATCTCCTCGGCGTTGTGCAGCCAACGGACGCACTCCTCCTGCGACAGCATCACTGGCATGCGCGAATGCCAGGGCTGGAACTCTGGGGCAGCTTTTGTGGTGACCAGGGTGCAGGACAGCAAGGGCCCCGGCTGGCCTCGCCAGACATCCCACAGTGCCGCAACGGCCAGGGTGCTGTCTTTGTTGGTGATCAACCACGGCTGCTTGTGGCCTTGATCTGTACGCCACTCAATAAAGCTACTCATGGGGACGATGCCGCGCTGACTCTTGAAAGGACCGCGGAATGCCGGGCTCTGGGTCAGCGACTCGGCGCGGACATTGAACATGCTGTATTTCGTGCTGACCTCTTTGGCCCATGAGGGGGTGAGCCACCAGCGGGCTAATTCCCCCCGCCCATCGTGAACCAGCAGCACATCTTCGGTGGGCGCGACATTGTAGCGTGGCGGCGGTAAGCGTACATCGATGCCCAGAGAATCCAGCAGGTTCTGGAGGCCGGGCTGACACTTCGTTAGCCTTGGTCAAATAGGCGTTGACGTAAATTGGCGCGTACACGTTGCAACTGTCCGATCAAACTGTCGCGCTCTTCGATCGGGATGCCGTCCAGTAGAATCTCCTCAATCTGTTCAACGACATTTTCCAGTTCGGGCAGCAAAGGTCGGATCCTGCCCGTGAGCACAACGCGTTTCACGCGTTTGTCACTTGCGTCTGGCATGCGTTCAACCCAGCTTGCGTCTTCCAGACGATCAACGATTTTGCCCAGCGGCGGCTTCGCCATCAACAGTCTTTCGGCTATCTGTGTCTGGGTTAGTGGCCCCTCTGTATAGAGTAGGTAGAGAACCTGCCACTGACTGCGAGTCAGTTCGAAGTCTCGAACCTCGCGATTGAAAATCTTGGCAACCATTAAACTCACTTCGTGCATCAATGTACTCACGTGATGGTGCGTAAACCGCTTGCCCTGAATTTCTTGACTTTTCACTGAAATATTGATTACCTTAGTTATAGAAACTACAGTTACTTTTTAGCTGACATGCAGACACTAGTCAACTCTCTGAGCGCTTATTGAAAGAATGGACACAGTTTCACCGCCCCGTAAATTCCTGCTGGCCGGCTGTCTCTTGACAGTACTTGCGGCCTGTGACCATTCAACCACGGAACCTGCAGCGGGCCTAGAGTCCAACGAAACCGCTCCCCTGGCCCAAATCCAGATCGGGAGGCCAGAACAGGTCCATATCAGCGAACCCATACTGACAACCGGTTCCGTATTTGCGCACAAGACAACCAATGTTGTGCCCCTTGTTGGCGGGCTGATTGAGGAAATCCGTGTGAACGTTGGTGATCGTGTTGACCAGGGTGACCCCCTCATAATGCTGCGACAAACGGAGTTCGAACTCGCGGTGAAGCGGCTGGCACATGCGCGAGATCTGGCCAAATCGGAACTTGAAGATGCCCTGCGCAATTTGGACAACGCCAACAGGCTCAGAGAACGGGAGGTAATTTCCCAGGAAACCCTTGACGCCCTGGAGACGCGCGTTGCGGTGTCCACGTCCAAATTGGGCATGGCTGAAGTCAACTTGTCTCTCGCGCAACAGGAGTTGACCGACTCAATTGTAAAGGCGCCTTTTCGCGGTGTCATCACCAAGCGTTTTGTCGATGAAGGCGCATTCGTGCCCTCGGTAATGCGCTCGGAAAGTCCGGTCGTTCAATTACAGAAGATTGACATTGTTATCGTTCAGATCTTTGTGCCAGAAACATATCTCACATCAGTGAGTCCTGGCATGCGGGCAATTGTCCATATTCCCAGCCTGGGTCAAACCTTCGAATCACGTGTGGCCTTGATCAACGATAATCACGAACTGAATACACGCAATATCGAATTGCGTATCGGTATCGCCAATCCTGACTATGTCATAAAGCCCGGGCTGTTTGCGGTGGTCAAGCTTTACCCTGAAGCCCGAGAGATTCGGATTCTGCCACCGGAATCACTTTTAGGCGCGGGGCAAGACAGGCACGTGTTGACAGTAGAAGATGGCAAAGTCCAACGGATGAATGTGGCGGTAAAAGCCTTGACTGATGGCAGCTTGGAACTGCTTTCTGAACTAGATCCTGATACCAACATTATTGTCGGCACGCAACGTCACACTCTGGAACCGGGCAACCCGGTCACAGTCGACCAACTGCTCTGATGTGGATCGCTGACCTCTCGATTCGCCGTCCTGTCATGACCGTCATGTTCGTCGGCGCATTGGTATTGCTGGGCGCCATATCAATGCCGCGCGTCAATATGAGTCTGTTCCCCCATGTTGACATTCCCATTGTCACTGTTGAAACAACTCTGGAAGGTGCCTCTCCCGCGACAATGGAATCAGAGGTAACAGACCGACTTGAGGAGGAACTGTTTGCGATCGCGGGACTGGACAGTCTTCGCTCGGCAAGTGCCGACGGGTACTCCCAGATCATCCTGGAGTTCGAACTGGAAACGGACGTGAATTTGAAAGCACAGGAGGTTCGAGACAAGGCAGCCAGGGCTTTCCCGTTTTTACCAGAGGGGACAAAACAACCACTGATTACAATCCTCGATCCGGATTCCGAGCCGATAGTCTCCATCATCATGTCTGGGCCTCTGCCGACAGGCGAGTTAACCAAACTGTCCAAAAGCACAGTGAAGGAACGCTTACAGAGGGTTCCGGGTGTCGGTAGCGTACAACTTGTGGGAGATCGTGAAAGGGAAGTCCGGGTTTGGCTCAATGCAAGCCGGATGCGCGGCTATGGCACTACTGTTGACGATATATCTGCAGCCATAAGACGAGAGCACGTGGACATCGCCGGTGGACGACTGGAATACCAAAACGGCAACTCTGAGTTCACCGTCAAGACACTTGGAGAGGTGACAAGCATCGAAGAGTTGAAAGATATTGCGATATTCCGCGTCAACCAGGCACTGGTCCGATTGAGAGATGTGGCAAGATTGGAAGATGGGCTTGAAGATGAACGAAGTTATGCCGAACTCGACGGAATAAATGGCATTAGTCTTGAGATACGCAAGCAAAGCGGTGCAAACACCGTCAACGTGGCTCGAGCCATTAGAGCAGAGCTCGAAAAGATAAGGGACGAAATACGATCCGACATTTCCCTGACCCCGGTCAGGGATAATTCCAGATTCATTGAATCCACGGTACGAGACGTTTCATTCGACATTATATTGGGTGTCGTGCTCGTTGTTGCGGTGACACTGTTTTTCCTTCTGAGCATTCGTGCCACTATCATTGTTGCTACGGCCATTCCTACGGCACTCATAGCCACCTTCTTTGCCTTTTACGTCCTGGATTTCTCAATAAACATGATGTCGCTTATTGCGATTTCTTTGTGCGTTGGCCTACTGGTCGACGATGCCGTCGTAGTGTTGGAGTCGATATACAGGGAAATCGAGGAAGGTCAAGAACCCGCTGTTGCCGCGTCGGTAGGCACAGGAAAGGTCGCTATGGCAGTGGTTGCCTCGACGTTCGCAGTCATGGCTGTTTTCCTGCCCATTTCGTTCACGGATGGACTGATCGGCGTATTCATGTACCAGTATGGCGTTACCGTCGCAGTTGCTGTCGGAATCTCTTTGATAATATCACTGACTTTGACTCCCATGCTCTGCTCCAGACTGCTGCAGCGCAGTACCACGAAAAGCTCAGCAGTACACGCATTGGAACGCGCACACTCCAGGCTGGAATCCAGCTACGTGTCCTTGGTACGAGCGGCATTGTCCGCAAGGTGGCTGGTTCTGATTTTTGCCGGAATAGCCGTCGCCATTGGTGTCCATTACGCGGGCAAGGTTCCGCTGTCATTCACGTCCAAAGCTGATCGGAGCGAGTTTATCGCTGCGGTTGAACTGCCGCTGGGCACCGGAATAGCTGAGTCAAAGCGAGTGGCTTCCAGGTTGAGTGCAAGGGTCAAGGAGTTCGAGCATGTTCAGCTGGTCTTCGCCGTTATCGGCTCAGGCGCACAGACAAAGACCAATGAGATCAGCTTTTATGTCGGCTTGACCCCCAAACAGGAACGCAATATTCATCAAAACCTGATTATGGATGAAATCCGTCTCGCCTTGACTAAAGCAGCGCCTCAGGCTCAGCACATCACCATGGCTCAGGTACCCTGGATCTCCGGCGGCGGCTTCTTCGGCGCGGACCTCGATTTGGCGCTTAGTGGGCCGGATCTCGACAAGCTTCAGCGCTATTCCGAACATATAATGCAGGCGATGCAGGCCTCGGGACTGTTTCGCGACGTCAAATCCAGCTACGAATCCGGCAAGCCCGAGATTCAGGTAAGCATCAACCGCGACCGTGCGGCCAAGCTTGGTATATCCGTGCACAATATCGCCAGTGCTGTTGGTACAACTATGGGCGGCAAGGATATCGCCAGCTTTCAAGAGCACGGTGATCGCTACGACGTCAGGCTCAGATTCGATCAGGAGTATCGCGATCACATTGGCACATTTGACCTGATTCAATTGCGATCCTCGGACGACAGCCTGGTCGACTTCCGAAGTGTTGCTGACGTAGCAATCAAGGATGGGCCGGTACAGATCGACAGGTATAACCGTGCCAGAAAAATTTCTGTATCAGGTAATGCGCCGGCGGGTACTGCCGCTGGAGAGCTACTGGTAGCAATGGACAGAATTCTGACCGATATGGAATTTGAGCCAGGTTATGAGGCAACCTATCTTGGAACCTCCGAGCAGGTGCGCGAGGTTGCCAACTCCTTGTTGTTCGCTTTCATGCTGGCCCTGCTGATTCTGTACATGATTCTCGCAAGTCAATTCGAAAGCTTCGCCCAACCTGTCGCCATAATGCTCACCGCGCCTCTGTCTTTTGTTGGCGCATTCACTTTACTGGCTCTGACCAACTCCGAGCTTTCCGCGACGACACAGATTGCCATGGTAGCCTTAATGGGCCTGGTGATGAAGAATGGTATTTTGCTGGTGGATCAGGCCAATCAGTCCATGTCGCGAGGCTTGGCGGCAAAAGACGCGATGATAGAATCGGCAAAGTTACGGCTACGTCCAGTTCTGATGACGGCATTCTCCACTATATTCGGCATGATCCCCATCGCTCTGGCGACAAGCGACGGAGCAGAACTACGGACATCTACCGGTATTATCGTGATTGGCGGTTTGGGTTCTTCAACTCTCCTGACTCTGTTTGTGGTGCCGGTGGTATTCACCCTGATTGTAGACTCGAAAATCAGGCTTAATCGCTTCTTGGCAGAACGGAAGGAATCCGTGAAATGACTTCAGATCACATAAAGCAGTTGTATGGGCTGTTTTCCAGCCGAGTTGGGGCGCATCTTGATCTAGGCCTGAAACTGGTCGACATAGAGGGCGACACGGTAAGGCTTCTCCTGCCTTTTCAGCAAAAACACGCCAATGCATTGGAAAACGGAGCGATCCATACCAGCGCACTGGCGACGGCCATTGACAGCGCTTGCGGGTTCGCCGTCATGCTCAGACTGAAAGAGCCAACAGCGATAGCCACGGTCAATTTGAGAATAGATCATATTCGGCAACCCGAATCGGGACAGAACGTGACAGTCGAGGCGCAGTGTTATCAACAGTCGGGAGATTTTGCCTACGTTCGTGCCAGGGCCATATCAACGAAAACTCTCTTCACCTACTCTAGTGCCATCAGCATTTTTAAAGTTGGCACGCCAGGCCCAGCTCTGAACTCAGCCCTTTGATTCGGTACAGGATATGAACACAACCTCACTTGCCTTGTTTATTGAACAATCCCCTTATGCGCTCAATTACGGTACAGAGATCCTCTCTGCAGAGGAGTACGTTGAGTGCGTGACACAGTGGCGGGAGATATTCACCGGAAACCCGCTATTGCGCGCTTGGCACGGCGGTATTGTATCAGGCGTTCTTGAATTAACTGGCACCCTGGCCGCCATCAGAGCTGCAAACAATCAGAATTGTGGCCTGATCTCCATCAATACAAGCTATTTGCGCCCTACCAGCGGTGACAAAGCGATGTTCAGCAGAGCGAATATCGTCAGAAGTGGCAAGCAGATTCAAACAATCAATGCCGTCGCCTGGCAAAACTCACTCGAAGAACCTACGGCGATCGCCTCATTGACATTTGTTAACGCGCGGTAGTTCAGGCTTGCCCTGACAGTAATTGCCGACATCGAACCGTGAAGTGGTTAAATGGATGTTACCAACCCAGTTAAGGATAATACCCTGAAACTGGAGATGGGATATGACCACAAGAAAGCAGTACTCGAAGGAATTCAAGCTGGATGCTATCAGCCTAGTGGTGGAGCAGGGCTATTCACGGGCCGAGGCAGCGCACGGCTTGGAGATTAATGCAAACATGCTGGGGCGCTGGCTCAGAGAGCACGAGGCACCGGAGGGGCACGCTGAGCCTGATCGTTCACAAACTGAAACACTGTGTCGACTCTCGGAGCGCTTGCTGAAAGAATGGACACAGTTTCACCGCCCCGTAAATTCCTGCTGGCCGGCTGTCTCTTGACAGTAGTTGCGGCCTGAGACCATTCAACCACGAAACCTGCAGCGGGCCCAGAGTCCAACGACACCGCTCGCCTGCCCCAAATCCAGATCGGGAGGCCAGAACAGGTCCATATCAGCGAACCCATACTGGCAACCGGTTCCGTATTTGCGCACAAGACAACCAATACCGTGCCCCTTGTTGGCGGGCTGATTGAGGAGATCCGGGTGAACTTTGGTGATCGTGTTGACCAGGGTGCCCCCTCATTCGGCTGCGACAAGCAGAGTTCGACCTCTCGGTGAAGCGGCTGGCATAGACTGGGGCTTGATGAAACTGAACGCCGAGAACAGGCGTGATCTGCTGGAAGTGCTGGAGGATCGCCACGGCAGGCGCTCGACCATCGCCACCAACCAACTGCCCATCGAGGAGTGGCACGCACGCCGTGATCGGCGATCCGACACTCGCTGACGCCATCCTGGATCGCCTGGTTCACAACGCCTACAAGATCAACCTCAGGGGAGAATCCATGCGAAAACGGGGACTGGACCCATTATAGATGAACATCGGAATTAATCAGAGTAGCCCTAAGGCACATCTGAACAATGGTAATTGTTCCCATCGGAACCAAAATGGCCTCACTGAAGGCGCGGAATCGCCTGTCGTTACGGGCAAACGAAACCAAATTGCAAAAGAAACGCACTGAAATCGAACACAGTTTCGGAAATTCCTCTCCTTCTTCAAAGACCCGAATGTTGTGTATATATTTCGTTCGTTCTGCACAAATTGTCGATATGCCATCTAGGGCGTACAGCTCCTAGCCCCATCGACTCCAGCGCTGGCTATGCAAGTGTCCGCAAAAAAACCTGGATTGACAGATGAAAGCATTTTGGCGACGTTCCCAAATGTGAATTTCCTGAACTCATCAGAATTGAACAATCCTTTTTCAACCAATTTCCACGCTTCATTAAGTACGTACTTCATATCCGGCACATCCCAATGCCCTATATCAGACGCAAACATGGCATTGAGGGAAAGTGAATAAGGCAACAACGTGTTGTTAAAGGCGAGTGCATTAAGGGGGTCATCCGCCTCACAGCCGAAGAACAGTTGTTCCGTGAAAACCTCTACAATGTCCTCGGGCCTATCTATCCCAGATAAATGGAAGTCGTCGTGAGAGGCTTTATCCTCCCGTGAGCGAGCTTTCTGCAACCTTGCAATATCAAGATACGCCGGCTTAGCTTCACGCATCTCGCTCGGTCCATATGCATCGATGAGCTTACTGCACAGGTCTATATCAAAATGTTCGGGATTGCATTTTTGCACCGAGTCCTTGTTTCTTTTCTCGTAGTGACCCAGTAAATCAGCGTACAACTGTGCAGCCCAGCTGACGCCGCCCTCAAGAAAGTTGAATTTGAGTGTGGGGAAACGTCTGCACACCCCACCCATAATGAGGGATCTGCATACGGCTTCCTGCGCGGCAGCAAAACTGCCGAGATGGTTATACACATAATTTTCAGGAGATTGCCTGGTGCCCCATCCATAACCGACGCCATGAAAGGATGGCACCACCTGGTAAGCTGCGCATTTTGCCCATACCGGGTCATAATCGTAAGCGCTATCGATGCCCAGAGTGTCTATCCATTCGCGGTCATCATGATTTTTCCTGTGAATAACACCACTGGAAACTATCGCCTTTAAACCCAAGGTGCCGACAGCGTAATCCAGCTCTTCCAGCGCCTCATCGACACTGTTCAGAGGAATGAGCGCAACCGGCTCCAGGCGGTCCCGCATACCTTCGTAGGACCGCGCATAGTAAGTATTTAGTGCCCGGGTACACACCTGTCTCAATTCATGGTCCTGGTAACTCAGTACGGTCAGCCCAAAACTGGGATACAGGAGCGCAAAATCCACGCCCATTTCCGGCAGCCTCTCGTAGGTTAGCTGCGGGAGCGTAACAGTCATGCGATCGAGTGTATGTGCCTCCGGAATAGCCCAGTAGACCCGTGTGCGACCGAGCACATGTCCGCTGGCGTTCAAGGTTTCCGCAAGGTATTTTTCAAATTTCAACTGTGTATCTTTCCCGCCAATTTCGCACACGGTCTCTACAATTACAGGGATAAATTCCATCAGATGGCCGTCGGCATCAATGATGGGATGCGCGATCTTGCTTCTTAGGGTTCTTGCGTCCACATCGTATTTCCTGCGTGAAATTCGCTGCGGCGACACCTTGCTTCTAATTTGATGCTTTGAGCCTGTCCTCGTCCACCCGGCCAAATGTGTCTGTCGCCGCCAACGTAGTCCTGTGCATTTTCCGCCGGAACTTACGCTTGTGCCCGGTGGCAGTGTGGCAGGTACGCCAATTGTCCCAGATTAGAATATCGCCCATTTGCCAATGGTGGGTATACGTGTATTTAGTATCGACCGCGATTGCCTTGAGCTTTGCTAGCAAGGCCTGGGCCTGCTCTTCTTCGTAGCCAACAACGTCACAGCTGAACATGGGGCTTATATTCAAAGCCTTGTAGCCACTTTCCGGATGAGTGATTACCAGTGGGTGGGCAACATCCGGGAAAGTGGGGAATTTGGTCAGCTTCGGATTTTGCGCCTCCCTGAGCCTGGTCTGCTTTATGGCGTCGGAGTAGTCGAACTGGTGGATAACCTCCAAATTCTCGATTTCCTTCTTCAAGCCTGCGGGGTAACAACGCAGACTTTACCTTCGACTCGACCTGCCATTGTTCACCTCACTGTGTCTTATTTAGCATTTGCCAGCAGGTGGTTTTCCACCATCTGCAGTAGAGAGTCCAAGAACTGGTTCAACGTGGATTCAACTTCATCCGAAGGCGCATCTGTACTTCGTCCCTTACTGATCCATCGTATGCTGCAGCTCGATGTGCCGACTGGCGTGACTGAAACGCTGGCGGAATAGTCTTCGATTGGCATTGGCATACCCTCCACTACACTGTTGGTGAACTCCATGTTCTCGTGATCCCTGGAATCAAGCCTCTCAATGGTCGGAGAACCGGGTACCACATACATTCGCCGAATCATACCGACGCCCTTACCTTCGTATTCGACCCGCCCCAAGTCGCTCGCCCAGCCGATATCATCGAACTTGGATAATAAGTTCCAAGCATTTCTGGCCGGTACCTTGATGTCTCTTTCGGCTGATACTATAATCATATTTGCCTCCGGTTCGGTGCTCTGGCTTTGAAGCTGAGATACTTGTCTAGGGTTTCTCGCATATGACGAATTCGGGATTCTTGATACGCAGACAATGTGTAAGTTTGCTTTTGACTAGAATAAAGACCTCGCTGAACCCGCGGCATCATATCCACATCCTGATCAATGATCCCGCCGTAATAAGTCAGGGCTTCAATATCACCAAATTTTTCGTTATCTTCAAGCCTTTGATAGGCTGCGTCATCGGGCCGGTCGCCAGAAAAAGGAAGCAGCAGATAGACCTCGAACAGGCACTTTTCGGGGCCCCCAGCGGGCGTTACCCGGTATGCCAAGGGGGATCCGTAGGCCGCAAACACTATCAGGTTAGGAAATATGTCGTACTGTACAACGTCAAGGATTTCACTGATATGTAGATCGGATATGTCTACGCCGCTGATAACCTTGAATCTCTGTGCAATCGTCTCGGCAATCAGATGACGTGGTGTGTTCGATTGATCGAGAGTGGCTGCTGGGTCACACAATCCAAATTCCTTTGCCGCGGTTAGAACGGTTTCGTCATTGGCGCGATTCTTTAAATGCGGGCTAGTGATCCCCGAGGGGTTAATCATCCGGGAGAAATATTCTTCGTCTTCCCACACATCGTACTGAGAATTGATGTCGCCAAAGAACTTAAGTGATTCAGGATGCAGGCCGATCACGTGCAAGGTCTCGAGGAATGCCTCGATAACAACCTTCCAGTTACAATCTATATATTTTCCAACGTGGCTTGCCACATATCGGTCTTCCATAGGCCAGCGCTGAAAATGTTCTGGCAATCTCCCGAGGTATTCAGACAAGGGTTTGGCATCCGGGTCCAGATTGATGAAAACGAACCCGCCCAACTTGCCGACCAGGGCCTCAGGTAATCCGAAGTTGTCTGAATCAACTTGTGGAAAATCCCAGGAACATGGGACCTCTTTAAGCGTACCCTCCAACTCCCAGCTAAAGCCATGGAATGCGCAGCGAATTCTCTGCAAGTTTCCCCATCCGTCGCATAGACGTGTCCCCCGATGAGGGCAACTATTGATGAAGCCACGCAGCTTCTTGTCATTGCCACGCACGACAATCACACTGTATTTACCAATGTCGTAAACAGAATAGGTCCCGGGTTCGGCTACGGCGTGTTCCCGGCATGCCATCTGCCAAGTATGGTTCCACATGGTCTCAAACTCTAGATCATGAATTTCCCTGGACGTGTACACATCAGTGCTGAGATCGGCACTGCCCATTTCGCTCTGTGAGCACTGTATGAACTCAGCAGGAGGCTTGCCGCCATCTCGGGCCAGGATATCTTGATAAATGAGGTCTACGTTATTTCGGTAACGCTTAAAGGCTTGATTATCAGTCATAACAATTGCCTATGTCCTATTTACAGCCTTGAAACTTACGCGGGAACCATTGGCAGTTTTAGCCATCCTCTCAGAACAGGGACCGGAATGCGCAGTCCTTCTTCAGGCAGTAGCTTATACTTCGGCAGAAACTCCACCAAGTATTCGAAAGCGACTTCAGCTTCAAGCCGGGCCAACGCGTGGCCCATGCAGAAATGAATGCCCTTGCCCAGCGCCAGGTGGTCGTTTGGGTCGCGCCTTAAGTCGAACTCATCGGGATTTGAAAAGACCTCCGTATCGCGGTTTGCTGATGCAAATAATAGCCATACATTATCATTCTCTTTAAGTAACTTACCTTTGTACTCGTAATCTCTCGTCACTCGCCTGAACAGCCCGTTGACAGGGCTCTGATGGCGAAGCGCTTCCTCGATAAATGCCGGTATTAGTGATTTATCATCTATCAGCTCCCGAACCAAGTCCGGTTTTTCCTGCAGGAGGAGCGCAGAATTACTAAGCAGGTTTGTTGTTGTTTCGTTGCCTGCTATCCATAATAGCTTACAAAAGCCCAAAAGTTCATTTGGCTTCAGCTTGACCCCATCGTCGTCGGCTATTTGAACTAGTGAGGAAATCATATCTTCTTCGGGCTTGATGCGTTTTAACTCGATTATTTCCCTCAAGGCCTGCGTCAGTTCACTCGTGGCGCTCGATCGTTGTGTCTCAGAATAGCGACCACCGGTGCCTATCCCCATAGCCTCATTCCAGAAAGCCAGCTTCTCGTAATAGTCCTTTGGAATCCCCAGCAATTTGGCGATCACAGCTACTGGAAGGGGACTAGCGAAATCATGATAGAAATCCAGGGGCTCACCGGCTGCGGCTTTGGCATTCAGGTCGCTTACCAGATCCTTCGCCAGACTATGCACGCTAGGTGCCAAATCGGAAATTCTTCGCGATGTAAAACTCCTGGACAGCAGTGACCTTAGACGGCCGTGCTCTGGCGGATCATTTTGAATCATGGGAAGAAAGCCGACACCATTAGCATCATCTTCCTCCTTTTGGTGCAGCCCCCCAGCTGGACCAGAGGCCGAGGAAAAGGTCTTGTAATCCTTTACAAACGCCTCAACATCTTCGTACTTAGTGACCACCCAAAAATTGTACTTTTCACTCCAATAAATTGGGTCATTCTCTCGCAAGATTTTCCAGTAGGGGGTGGGGTCCGCGATGTACGCGGGCTCCATCAGTGGGAATTCGATCTTCATCTAAACACCTCCAAAAATGACCTTGCACAGCAAATGTCTGGAAAATGGAAAAGCGCGAACTATTCGGTGCCGACCGGTACATGTTGGCCCACAACCTGCCCCCGATCAAGCTGCAGCCTCGTCCAATATGAAATGAGTCTGGGGGCCTGGGGTGTTTCCAATATTAAATGAGTCTGAAGCCGACTCGGGATCCGTTCATGATGGGGGATAAAAACCATCATGAAGCTCGACGATTTGACCACTACAGACCAGCTCCGGGATTTCCTCTCGGGCACCCAGGCGGTAGCCTTTTCGATGAGATGGTCTCCTCCCTTCCTTCAGCATTCGGCGTCAATGCGCCATGATGGAGTTGGGTCAACCATTGGATAAGAGTTCTTGTCTCGCTCAGTAATCCGTAAACCGCGGTGGGTTCCATTCCGGATTGTATCGTTCCAAACTTGGTGGGAAACCGGCAGAATCCGAGACATCCCAAGCTGCATCGTCCCTCGGCTGGGTAATGCCGATGGCTTGGCGAGTCACGCCAGAAGAGGCAAACTGAGGGCCGGATAAGAAGAAGGAGAAGGTGGCCCGCCGCGGAACCACCCGCGCGGGCCGTGGCTGGTGTGCAAGTGCGTTTGGCGACGCCAACCACCAGCGAGGTCTATGTTGCCGGTAAACTGTGGCGGTTCGCAACCCTGACGCGTTGCCCGTGGCATGCTGAGGGCGGATGCGGATTCTCACGCAAGGGGCCTATGAACGGGTCCGTCCAGTCGGCACCCTGATCGCTCGCTGGTACTGCCCCCGGGCCCGGCGCACCGTCAGTGCCTTGCCGGACTGCCTGGCGTCGCATTATTCGGGCACGTTGGCCGAGATTGAGGCCACCGTGCTGGCCGCTGAACAGGCGCCCTCACGCGCAGCGGCCGCTGGGCAGTTGCGGACGGAGATCGAACTGCCCGGCGCCTTGCGCTACCTGGACAGGCTCTGTCAGTCGATCCACCGCACCCTGGCCGCAATCCGCGGGCTCGAGCCGGCGCACTTCACCGCGGTGGCGCCGACGCTGCAGGCGTTTGCGGTGGCACTCGGTAGCGATACCGTCCTGATGTGTTTGCGCGGGATGGTCGCCCGCTACCTGCCGCTCCTGCCCACGCCGTTCGGCTTTGATCCGCGCCGGCGCTGTCGGGACACTGCCGTGCCGCGCTTCCAACACCAGGCGGGGCCCCAGCGGTGGAAGCGGAAGACAGACGTCCGGCTCACTTGATTCAATTTCGCGACTGGATGCTTCGTCACCGAGGACTTTCCTGTCGTACCTTGGATAGTCACGAACGGTTGCTTCTTGCACTCTTGCCCATCCTTGGCGACCAGCCGGCAGACTATAATGTTGCCACGATTCGCGAGGCGATCAGCACCCAGGCGGAACGCTACAGCTGTAGCACGGTAAAGGCATTTGCGACGGCGTTACGTGCCTATCTACGCTTCCTGGCGTCTGAGGGGTACTGCCGCGGAGCCCACCAAGGTTACCGACCTGCCCGGCAAGGGCGACGAGTTGAATCATCACTGGACCAAAAGCCTGTTCGTCAGTGCCGATGGCACGCACCTGTATGTGGGCGTCGGCTCCAACAGCAACATCGGCGAGAACGGCATGCAGGCCGAGCACATGCGCGCGGCGATACTGGAGGTCGATCCTGCCAACGGTGCGATCCTGGTATATGCCTCGGGCCTGCGCAATCCGGTCGGCCTGGACTGGGAGCCGCAAACAGATGCGCTGTGGGCGGTTGTCAACGAGCGTGACGAACTGGGCAGCGACATGGTACCGGATTACCTGACCTCGGTCCGCAGGGACGCCTTCTACGGCTGGCCCTACAGCTATTTCGGCCAGCATGTCGATGAGCGCGTGAGCCCGCAACGTCCCGAACTGGTGGCTAGCGCAGTTTCGCCCGATTTTGCCCTCGGTGCGCACGTGGCACCGCTGGGCATGGCCTTCAACAACAGCGGCGTGGTCGGTTTCGGCGAGGGCGCGTTCGTCGGCCTGCATGGTTCCTGGAACCGGCAACCCTTGAATGGCTATGAAGTCGTCTTTGTACCGTTCACTGACGGCCGGCCCACCGGTTCGATAAAGGTGGTACTGTTCGGCTTTGTGGACGCAGACGGCAATGCCCGTGGGCGGCCCGTGGGGGTGGCAGTGGATGGGCGTGGAGGTCTGCTGGTGGCCGATGACGTCGGCAACTCAGTGTGGCGCATAACACCTGCGAGCGAACGCTAGGAGAACCGATGGAATTGCATGAACACCAAACCGCGCTTTGCGACCAGAACAACACCGATTGTTCAGATCTCAGGGCCGTTTTCTTCAATTGCACCCTGAAGCTTCCCGATCAGGAATCGCATACCGCGCTGCTGATGGGCGCAGCCGCCGAGATCATGCGCCGCAACGGCGTCGCCGTCGACGATATCCGCGGCACCGCCCACTTTTGAGATTCCCGAGTCGTCAGCGTGAGCGCTAACTCTGAGTCGCTGTGGCTTGGGGTCATTGATTCCGAAACGTAGTGTTTGTTACATAGTCTGAACATTTCCTTGGAGACATCAGGGATATCAAGACAATGAGCGGCTTGTGACGAAACTCAGCCACATGCATCTACTTGAGGTGTGCAGTCGCTGACGCATCTGCACCACCAGCCAACCCTGAAAAGGATACAGGAATGAGAAATATCCCACATCCAGGCAGCGACTTTCTCCGCATTGCCCTGCCCACGATAACTGGAGAATCAGTAACACTGGGTCAGCCATCCAGCAACCAATCACAGTTGATCGTGGTTTATCGCGGCCTGCATTGCCCCATCTGCAGAAGTACTTGGGCCAATTGAATGGTATGAAATCGGACTTCGAGGCCATGGGTGTTCAGCTAGTGGCGGTATCGACAGATCCCAAAGAAAAGGCCGAGAAATTTGCGGCAGAAGCGCATCTGGATATTACCGTCGCCTATGATCTCGCTATCGAACAGGCGCGTGAACTGGGACTCTTCATTTCAACGCCCCTGAGTGCCCAGGAAACCGATGCCGCGTTCGCGGAACCCGGCATATTTTTCGTGCGTTCTGACGGCAGCCTGCATTTCAGTGATGTTGCCAGCGCCCCGTTCTGTCGCCCCGATCTGGACATGATCAAAAAAGGTGTGACCTACATTGGCGAGAAAGGCTATCCGCCGCGCGGTACCAGCTGACCGGGGCAAGGGAAAAGGCTTTCTTTGAACAAGGCTGCCGCTTAGTTGCGGTCCCGAGGCTGTGTCCTCCATCCACTCGGTCAAGCTACACTCTTCGCCGTACATCCACTCTCAAGCGTCTCGCGGTGCATCCAGCTGTGCGCGGGCACAAAGTTCACGCACGGACTACTACAATGACGCCACTGTGAAACCACCAGAGCGGAGAGTGTTGGTAGCAAATAAGTCTGCCCGAACAGATTATGTGTCACTACCACCACCTGAGCGGCGAGGCTCGCAGAATTGCCCCCACTCCTCCATCATGCCCCGCCGTTCTTCCAAAAGCTCGCCACGGGCGTATGCAGCCCTGGTCTGGTCACTGTTGACGTGAGCCAGCGCCAGCTCCGACCATTCATCGGGAAATCGATTGTTCTGCCGGCACCAGTCTTTGAAGCTAGAGCGGGCAGTTCCGTGAGGCGTGGCTATCCGATCCAATTGAGGGTCGATATGTTGATGAACGGCTGGAAGAAACGGTCTAGTTACCGGCACAGACTCGCGCGCAGCGTCTGACCGCATGGGCCGCTGTACCCGGAGGGAACTACTGGAGGCCTTCAACCCAACGGACTCGGGGGTTTGGTCGGTGTATCCACACAACCGGCATCTCTCAGCCAAAGTGCGCATGTTTATCAGCCATCTTGTGGATCATCTTGCCGACGCCGCAACGGCTCTCGCTCGGTAATTCAGTGCTTCAAGGACCACCAGCCGATTCGGCTGTTAGCGCTGATTGGACCGTAGGGTTCTAACCCGCTGTTAGAACTGCCATTCCGCTTGAGCACGGCGCAGGACGAGTAATACCAGCCGAAGCGTTTCACCGGGCACCTGCGACCCTCTAAATGGTATCACTAGCGCGCCCGGATCTTATTCTCCTTACCCTTGGATGGCAGTCCTTCGCGGCAAAATCGCTCCCAATCGGCCATCAGCTTGCGGCGCTTTTCGATCAATTCGGACCGGGCATAGGCGGCGCGGGTGGCATCGCTGTTGACGTGCGCCAAGGCGAGCTCGCAGACTTCTTCTGGGTAGCTAGTGTGTTCCTGTGCCCATGTGCGGAACGTGGCCCTAAAGCCGTGCTGCGTGACCTGATGCCCCATATCCTTTAACACCTTTGTTAGGGTCATATTAGATAACATCTTGCCGGTCGGGCTCACAAATATCACCTCGGAGTCATGGTCGCGGGGCAGTGATTTCAGCAGATCTACCGCCTCGTGGCACAAAGGTACCTTATGGTCGCGACCGCCTTTCATGCGCTCACCCGGAATCGTCCAGACTTTGGCTTTGAAATCGATTTCGCTCCACATGGCGCCGCGTATCTCGCCGGACCGGGCAGCAGTCAGGATAGCGAACCGCAGTGCCATTGCACCGGTGCTGTCCTTGGTGGCCAAGACGTGCATGAATGGCGGGATCTCATCGACGGGCATGGCGGCCAAATGCCTTACCTTTCTCACCTTGTCCGGCAAAGGCAGGGACAAGTCGAGGTTGCCACGCCAACGCGCCGGGTTGTCGCCAGTGCGGAGCCCCTCTGCCCCAGCCATATCAAGGATGCGCTCGACTGTGGCTCTAACCCTGGTTGCGGTCTCAGTTTTGGTCTCCCAGATGGGGGTCAGCATTTTCATGATGTGCGCCCGCCCGATATCGGACACCAGCACATTACCCAATATCGGATAGGCATAGGTTTCGAGGTGTGAAGTTAATTTCTGGACTTGCTTTGCGGTCTTGAACTCCTTACCTTTCTTAACGATGAACCTATCAGCAAGGGTGCGGAACGTGACTGCCTTGGCCTGTTCGGCGACCAGAGCCGAGGCGAGCGCCTTTCGAGTCACACGTGGATCAATGCCTTGCCTGATCTGTTCTTTGAGTTCCCGGGCCTTCTGACGTGCCACGGAAAGCGTTACTTCAGGATAGGGACCTAATCCCAGCTCAGGTATGTCTTTACCGATAGGTGTTTTCAGTATCCAGGAGCGGGCAAACGTGGTGTTAGCGGACACGGGTGGAGCACAGTGCAAGTAGAGCCCTCCAACGCCACCGACCGCGTGCAGTTTGGTACAGGCCGCCCCCTTGTTGCTACCCGATTGGACCCTGGCCCATTTCAGGCGGCGGACTTCGGCATCGGTGAGCTCCCGCGCGAGTCTCGGCATCGTCAATACCCCAAAGGTGATACCGCATTTTTGGGAACCGAACTTTCAGGTCCCCATTTCTATCCCTATATAGGAGAATCAATTGGATGCTACAACATGAAACGGGGAGAAACAACGAAATTTAGGAAACCTCTTCATTTATAGCGTTTTTACGACAGATTGAGACATACTGAGACTGGCGGAAATTCATATCTCCGGCACCATCTCCCCAATGGCCCATTGACCGCCCTGCGTCGCCAGCATTACGCCTAAAGCGTGTGTGGGTTCACCATGATGCCACCGTCCACATCCAGCACTGCGCCAGTAATGAAGGAGGCGCGATCGGAACAGAGATAGGCAACCGCATCGGCCACCTCCTCCGGCTCGCCGAGACGCCGCATGGCGTGCACTGCCGCCGTCCTCTCCTCGGCCCCCGGCACCCTCGCGAAATAGTCGAGTATCGCCGGTGTGCGAATACCGCCGGGGTTGATGGCGTTGACGCGGATCTTTCTTTGCGCATTTTCCGCAGCGGCGGTTCGGGTCAGTGCAATCACACCCCCTTTGGCCGCGCTGTAGGGTGCCTGGTTGGCCTCACCGCGTACACCGGAGAGTGACGCGATGTTGACGATCGATCCACCACCCTGTTTCAGCATCTGGGGGATCTGGTATTTCATGCAGAGCCAGATGCCCTTGAGGGTAACATCCAGACAGCGTTGCCAGTTTTTCTCCTCCACATCGGGGAGCGGCGCAAAACCGCCTCCGAAGGCCGCGTTGTTACTCACGCAGTCTACCCGGCCAAAATGCGCAACGGCCCTGGACATCATGTCCTGTACGTCCGTTTCACTGGCAACATTGGCGCGGATGACGAGCGACTCGCCGCCCGCTTGCCTGATAAGCCCGGCAGTCTCCTCTGCCCACTCAAGGTGGTAATCGACCACAACGACTTTCGCACCATCCCGGGCGAAGGTCAGTGCAGTCGCGCGGCCAATACCGCTACCCGCACCGGTAATCAGCCCCACTTTATCGCACAGCAACATCAACCTGCCTCTCCGAACAGTTTTTTGTGCAGCTGCGGGGCAAAGATCACGGCACGCTGCTGATGATCCAGTGCCGCCGGATCCTCTGCCAACCAGTACACGATCTCGGCCACCGCATCTGGTGCGGTCGGCCTGAAACGCTGGGCGATCTTGTCGTCAAAGCCGTTGGCTTTCATCACCTCAGTGAGCACGAAACCGGGCTCCACAGAGAAAAATCGAACGCCACTATCCCGGTGTTCAACCCGCAACGCTGGCATCATGCGTATCAGCGCGGCCTTCGAGGAGGGGTATACAAAGCCCCAACCGCCCTCGTCTGCCGGTGCCGGCGGGTCGCTAAGCGCAGAGCCCGAGACCATATTGATCACCGCGCCACTGGCGCGCTCAAGCATACCGGGGAGCAGGGCTTTCACCAGCACCAGAGGCGCAAGAACATTCCCCTGATACACCTTGCGCGCCTGCTCAATCTCGACTTCCAGAACGCGCTGCATATTGCCAGGCCCCTGATAACAGGCGTTGTTGAACAGGACATCGACCCTGGAGAAGTGTTCGAGGGCGCGATCAGCCGCGGCCTGGACCGACGCCAGATCCAGTATATCGGAGCGCAGCAGCAGGATCTCTGCACCATATGCACGCGCCGCTTCGCCGGTCGCCTCCAGTGAGCCCGGCAGGGATGTGGTCGTCGGCTTCCAACTGCCGTATTCATGTTGCTCGCCCTCTTTCATGGTGCGAGCCGTCAGCACCAGATTGTAGCCCCGGCGGGCAAACTCGATCGCCGTGGCAGCGCCCATGCCGCGGCTGGCGCCGGTGATAAAAGCAACCTTTTTCATGTTCGGTCTTTCCTTTCTGCAGGGCACCTGCGTGCCGCGGTTTCAACAATTTCGGACAGCGTGTCACCGGTCGCCTTACCTATCCTGCCCTGTCACGCTCGCTGCGTCCCCGCGCCAGCACGCCGTCACGCCGCTGGGCAATGATATGTCCTTTCGCCTGCCTGGCCGATTCGATGGCAATGCGTTCTTCCCACCGCAGCGCCTCGTCCAGGGGTTTGTTGAACCCCTGATCAATCAGCGGCTTGTAGCGGGCGAGAATATCCGGGACGCAGGCACACATGTCCTCAGCCATTTTCCTCGCTCTGGGCAACAGTTGATCGGCGGGAACGACGTGATTGACCAACCCCCACTCATAGGCCTGCTGGGCAAAAACGGGCGCACCGGTAAAACAAATCTCCTTGGCTCTGGACAACCCGATCAACCGCGGCAACCTTTGACTCAGGCCCCAGCCCGGCAAGATACCCACCCGGGCGTGTGTATCGGCAAAACGTGCATTTTCCGAGGCGATCAGCACGTCGCAGGCAAGTGCCATCTCAAATCCGCCCGTGATCGCATGACCATTTATCGCTCCGATAATCGGGCCAGTGAACGCTTCCATCGCTCGGGCAATCGTGTTGTCAGCCTCTTCCGCGGCATTGGCATCACCGGCACTCAGCTCCTTCAGGTCGAAGCCTGCACAGAAGGCGCGGCCATTGCCTGTCAGTATGACGACCCGCACTGCCATGTCGCGCACGCACTCTGCAAAGGCTGACACAAAGTCCGCCCTGAGCTGCCGCGACAAGGCGTTCATCTCATCGGGTCGGTTCAGTGTGACAATGGCATAGCCCTCGTGCTTCTCAAGCAGGACCGTGTTCATTTACTGTTTCCCTTTCCGGTGTGGAGGACTGACCATCAAACGCAAAGACGCAAGCAGGGTAACCAGAGTTTCCACGCCAAGCTGTTGCGCATATTGCTCCCACACAACCTGGGTGGAGGCATCCAGCTGCGCCAGCAGCTGCTCACCCTGCGGGCTGAAAGCGATCAACTTGGCACGGGAATCAGCAGGATCGACCCTGCGCTTGACCCACCCCAATTCCTCCAGTTCGTGCACAATTTTCATCATCGACTGGGAACGGATACCCACCGCCCCGGCCAGGTCAACACTGCGGCTGGGACCGTGAGTCGCAATGTGCCTGAACACCATGCGGTGACGGCGTCGAATACCGGGAAACCCGTTTTGCGCAAGCTCAGCGTCAAGGCGACGCTGGAAATCTTCCAGTGCCAACAGCAACGCCATTCCCAGTTCATGCTTTTCGTACCTGACCGCCACACGGGCCCCCATATTCAGTTACACTTATTATCAGTTTAGCTGATCAAATGTGTCAGTCAACCGCCGCTGCGGAGCCCTGAAGTACTACACATCCGCCTGTGTGCATTGCACTTGCTTCGCCTGAACCCTCGCTTGTAATCTGGTGCACCTCCCACCCTGCTGACGGCCTTGCCCGGAGATCTCATGCCATGACAAACAAACCAGGCGTTTGGTTCGGCGCACTGTTACTGGCGCTGGTGGAAGCCAGGCGCTGGCGATAGACCCGCTGATCGAAGCCGGTGTGGAGATCGAAGGAGGCAGCGGCCACGCGCAACGCACGGTATCGCCCGTCAGACTGTCAGGGCGAGGGGGCACCCTCCGCAGCCACTACCGTAAAGGTATCCGTCGCCAAAACCTGATGCTGTAAACCCGTCACATAGCGCGCGGTGTAGACGCCGGGTGCCGTGAACGGATACTGCCTGACGGTGCCGGTTCCCTCGGTTTCGCCCGTCGGCACGATAAACCCATACCGGGCACCCCAACCCCACATCTTTTCATCAGGCACATCCACCGGGGCTATCACCACGCGGTCACCACGGTACCCGGGGCCAGACCAGGCGATGTCGAAACTGTCACCCATCACCACCTGCTCTGGCGCCCGCACTGCTGCATCGGCGCGTGTAATGGTGATGGGCTGTCTGGCGAGCACGGCATTCCCAGGGCTGAGGAAGTAGACCAACTCGTAGTCTCCCGCGATGTTGGGCGCTTGCAGTTGCAGCTTCCCATCCCCGGCACCCGCACGACCCAGCGTGACTCTGGCATCGGGGTTAGCCCGGGTCGCGCCCGGCGCTGCAATGGAGATGTAGTCGTCTTCCCAGTCTGGCGGGAGCGTGACCGACACCGGGACACTGGATCCGCCGACTGCGGTCGCAGGCCCCGCAATGCCCGCCACGACCGGCACTACACTGACAGGTGTCGTTGCCTGCACCGCGTGCTGCATGCCGGGGTACAGGGTGTAGCCATTTGCCAGCACATAGCGGACCTCATATTCCCCCGGCTGCGGCGGCGCAGTGAGCTCTGCGCTGCCGCCCTCCCGCAGCGGGCTGGTATATCCCCGCGCGAACGCCGCTGCGCTGCCCGCCTCGACGATGGTGACAAAGTCACCGGGGGTAGCGTCCCCGGCCCACGCGACCGTGAACACCGAACTGACCGGGACTTCAGCCGGTGCCGACACCGCAAAGCCGCCATCAGTCACGCGCAACGCGTTGCGGGCGAGGATAAGGCGCGGCTGATCAAGCACGTAGCGCACTTCATAAACGCCCTCTGTGGACGGGGCGGCAAGCGAGGCCGTGAATGGCTGGCTGGCGTCGGACACGCCAGCCTTCGTGCGCGTGGGCATTGCGGCAAAGAAATAGATTGGCTCTCGTGGACCGTCTTCGGGGCTGGCGACGTGGAGATACGCACCCAACTCATCAGGGCCCGACCAGGTGACATCGAACGGGACACCCTCACGGGTTTCCGGCGGGGTCTGCAGGCTAACGTTGAAGCCCAGGTCCACGGGTACCGTGATCACCCTCGGCTGCTGCGCCTCAACCGTGAATTGCAAGCGCCCGGTTTTCACCTCACTGCCATCCTGCCAACCCCGCCAACGCGCCTCTGCGACATACTCGCCAGGCAGGACCTCGGTCATTACGCTGCCGCCGTCGGTGGCGGAGAACACAGGCTCCCCGCCCGCAACGGCTGTCACCGTCCACTCAAGCTGCGACTGAATCAGAGGGCCACCGGGCAGTACGGTGGCTTTCATCGCCAGGGTCGACGGTACCGCGTCGCCCTCAACATCCCCACTCGTATGCCCGGCGTCCGCCAGCGTACGCAGCGCCGAGGCAAGCTCACTGGCATTGGCTGCAGCCACAAAGGTTCCGCCGGTTTCATCCGCCATGCACTGCAGACCCGCGCGTTCCTCAACGGTGACGTCAAAGCCCACGACATGCACGGTAAAATCGAGACCGTTCTGCTCCAGCATCCGGGCCAGCGCGCAGGGGTCGGCATCGCAGGTTTCCAGGCCATCAGACACCAGGATGACGGAGGCCGCCTGCTTGCGGTAATCCAGCGTCAGCGCGGCGTGTTCCACTGACTTCGCCAGGGGCGTTTTTCCGTGGGGTGTAAGCGCCCGCAAAGCGTCGACCAGATCGGCCCGGTCAGCACCAACGTTCGCTAGCGTCTGGATGTCGCTGCAGTCACCCTCACGGCGATGGCCATAGGCGACCAGACCCAGTCGCTGCTCCGGCGGCAATCCGAGGACGAGGCCCTCGACCACATCCTTGGCGATCACTATTTTATTGACCCCATCGATCTGCCCCCACATGGAGCCAGAGGCATCGAGAACCAGAATGGCATCTTTGGGCGGGGACGCGCTCGCGGACAAGACAGCGAGGGACAAAGTCGCGGCAAGAGCGGCACCGGGTACTGCGAGTCTGGACGGGTTCATTGCTGCACCTCGCGTTTTCTGTTGAGATTCATGGCAAGCGAGATGTATAAGCATAGTGGAGAAGCACCAACTTTGCTTCGTGAGGATTAAAGAGCGTGTTGCGCAAAACAATGAGTAACGCTGACCACATGCTGGAGAGAACACCGATGAATCGCTTGTTTGCCACGGCTGTGTTTGCCGTAATTACCTGTCTCGCGGCTGCAGCCCAGGCGTCCGACAGCAGCGGGCTTGCGCCCACCTCCGGCAGCAGCGTGCTGGAGGGTTTCACCTTTGATGACGGCTCGGTACTCGATCTGCGCCAGCACTACTACACCCTCGGCACGCCCCGACGCGGCGTCGACGGACGCGTTGAAAACGCGGTGCTGATCATGCACGGCACGACGGGCAGCGGTGACGGCTTTCTGCGCGACAACTTTGCCGGCGTGCTGTTCGGTAAAGGACAGCTGCTGGACGCAGATCACTACTACCTCATTCTACCCGATGCAATCGGCCACGGGCGCTCCAGCAAGCCGAGCGATGGGCTCCGGGCTGGCTTCCCCAAATACACCTACGACGACATGGTGCGGGCACAGTACAGGCTGCTGACCGAACATCTGCATGTAGATCACCTGCGGCTGGTGACCGGCACCTCAATGGGCGGCATGATGAGTTGGGTGTGGGGCTATACCTATCCTGATTTTATGGATGCCCTGATGCCGCTGGCCAGCCTGCCGGTGGAGATCGCCGGCCGCAACCGCATGACACGCAAAATGATCATTGATGCCGTGGTCGACGACCCCGCATGGAACGGCGGTGACTACACGGAGCAGCCCCCCGGCCTGAAGGAGGCGATGTACGGTCTGCTTTTCATGGTCTCCAGCCCTTTGCAATACCAGCTACAGGCACCGACCCGCGAATCCGCAGAGGCCATGATGGAGTCACTGGTGGAACGCTACCGCTCACGTCTCGACGCTAATGACCTCATCTACGCCTTCGACGCCTCGCGATTCTACAACCCGGCACCACACCTGGAATCGATTCATGCACCACTGCTGGCCATCAACTCAGCAGACGACCAGGTCAACCCGCCTGAGCTCGGCATTCTTGAACGAGAAACGGCACGCATTCCCGGCGCTCGCGCGGTCGTGTTACCGATCACCGAAATGACGCGCGGCCACAGTACCCATTCGCAGCCGACCGTGTGGGGGCCGTATCTGGCGCAGCTGCTCGCCACCACGGGCTCCGAGCCGGCGTCTCCCGGATCACCGCCCGAGGTGTTGCTGGACACCGCTGACCCGGCCTGGACCCAACGCGCGCCGAGACGCTTCAAGGCGCGCTTCCTCACCACGGAGGGTGCGTTCACCATAGACGTTCATCGCGACTGGGCACCCCGGGGGGCCGATCGCTTTTACCAGCTCGTGCAGCAGGGTTTCTACAATGGCGTACACATCAATCGCGTGATGTCCGGCTATATCGCCCAGTTCGGACTGAGCCCTTTCCCCGCGGTCACGGCGGCGTGGAAAGGCAAAACGCTACCGGACGACTCCGCCCAGGTCAGTAACACCCCGGGGCGCGTGGCATTCGCCATGACCGGGCCCGACACCCGCTCGACCCAGGTGTACATTAACCTGGGAGACAACACGCGGCTGGATGCCGAGGGCTTCGCACCGTTCGGCGAAGTCGCAGAGGGCATGGAGGTGGTGGAACGCCTGTACCCGCTATACGGCAACGAAGCCGGCGGCGGTATGCGACACGGTCGCCAGGGCCCCATTGAGCAGGGCGGCGCTGACTACGTATTCGCCCACTACCCACTGCTCGACTTCATCGTCGCAGCGGAGGTACTCGGCGATTAATGAGCAGCCTGCGGCCTAGGCCGCAGGCTGCTCCCCCGCCAACACACAGTCGCGCAGGGTGCGCTCTCCAAGCTGGGCGCTGACCGCGTCGTCAATACCCTGCAGCAGAGAATCCACCGCCTCTGCGGAGACCACTCGACGCTCCATGAGTGCCTGTTCATCGTTAGGGCTGCGGATACTGCGCAGCAACTGTGCAACGGTCACGGTAGACGGGTCGCGTGCCACCAGGTACTCGGGCGGCTCACTGCTGGTCTCCACCAACAGGTCACGGCTGGCCAACAATTCCACTGCCTCGGCAACGCGGTCAGGGGGCGCTTGCAGCGCATCGGACAGTGCATCCACCGTCATCGGCGGCGCCTTGCCAATGAAGGCCCGGGCTATCTGGTAGATCACCAGCAGGGTCAGCTGTTCACGAAAACGGCCACTCAACGCAACCCGCTGATCGGAAAGCCGAATGCGCTCGGGATACTGGTGATAGAACGCCACCTGCGCGCCGATCAACAGAATCAGCCAGCTGACATAGAGCCAGATCATGAACATGATCAGAATCGCGAAGCCGGAATAGATGGCCGCATACTTGGTGGAGCCAGCCGCGAATTCGGCGAACACCAGCCCTGAACCCTGCCACAGGCTGCCGCCAACAACGCCCCCCACGAACGCCGACACGAAATTCACCCGTGTATTGGGTACAAACACGTAAGCGAAGGTGAAAGCGAATATCACCAGCAGCAATGGCACCAGGCGCGACGCCAGCACCAGAAGGCTACCAAAGGGTTCGATATCCATGACCGATTGCATAACACTGCTGTTCATCATGGAGGCAGTCAGCCCCATGGCGGAAAAAACCAGCACGGGGCCCACCATGATCACGCTGAGGTAATCGCTGAAGCGTCGGGATATGGGCCGGGAGGACTTGGCGCGCCACACGTAGTTAAAAGACACTTCGACTTTCTGGATCAGCGAAACCACCGTGTAGAGCAACAGCGCGAGGCCCAGCGATCCGAGCACGCCAACCTTCATGTTCTCGACAAAATCCAGCAGGTTGAGCACGATTTCATGCCCCTGCTCGCCCAGGGGAGCCACCAGGTTATACAGCAGTGGTTCTATCTGGTTGTGCACCCCGAAGGCCTTGAGCACCGAGAAACTTACCGCAAGCAGCGGGACCATGGACAGCAGGGTGGTGTACACCAGGCTCATGGCGCGCAGGGTGAGCTGGCCCTGGGATATCTCCCGCACCAGCACAAACACGAACCGGATCGCCTTGTAGGACCAGCGCTGCAGGCTGGAGAGCTGCTCCAGGTCCACTCGCCAGAGTTCGTTCAGCAAAAAGCCCCTGATGGTGCCGTAGATACCCGCCGGGCTTTGCATGGTGTCTCCTTATACCTGCCTGCTCGCTCTGCCCCATCATAGCGCAGATTGAAAACCCGGGGGCATGGGCCAGCTGTGCGATTTCGGCTATTCTGTGGCACGGCCGCTACCAGCCGCTCAACCTCAAGGAGACTGCACATGATTGGATACATCACCATCGGCGTGAACGACATGGCCAAGGCCAAGGCCTTCTACAGCGAACTGCTGGCTGACCTGGGGGCCAAGATCACAATCGACATGGACCGCATCGCGTTTTTCGGTACCGGCATGGACCAGCCCATGCTCGCCGTCTGCGTACCCTACAATGGCGAGGCGCCCAATCCGGGCAACGGCAACATGTTCGCGATCACTGGCGGTACCAAGGAGAATGTCGACAAGCTCTACCACAAGGCGATAGCGCTGGGCGCCACCTGCGATGGCGAACCCGGGCAGCGCATTCCGGACATGTTTTACGGTGCCTATGTGCGCGACCCCGATGGCAACAAAATCGCATTTTACGTGTTCGGCTGATCGGATGCAGGCAGCGGGCTGCATACCCCAAACAAGGTATGCAACCGCGGCCCGCTCAGCCGTAATCTCTCTGCCCGCAATAACCGTACAAAACAAGAGGTAATCTACATGTACGCACGCAAGCCCATTACACTTCTGGTCGCCGCCTGCCTTGGCGCCGGCAGCGTCAACCTCATGGCACAGGGCCTTGAGGAAGTGGTCGTCACTGCTCAGAAGCGCGAACAGACCCTGCAGGATGCACCAATTTCCATTGCGGCCTTCAATGCCGATCAGCTGGAGCAGAAAGGCGTCAACACCATCGACGACCTTGGCACCTCGGTACCCAACGTCAAGATCACCCGCTCACCGTCCAACACGTCTGCCGCCACCATCGCCATCCGCGGCTCCGCCACGATCAACCCGGCGATCACCTGGGAGCCGACCGTCGGCATCTATCTGGATGGCGTATTCATCGGCAAGAACGTCGGCGGCATCTTTGATATCGCCGAGCTGGAGCGCGTGGAAATGCTGCGTGGTCCGCAGGGCACGCTGTACGGCAAGAACACGGTTGGCGGCGCCGTCAACCTGATAACGAGCAAGCCCAGCGGCGAATTCAGCGGCAAGCTGCGCGCCGGTGTCGGCAACTATTCACTGGGCACGATCTACGGCAGCCTGGACCTTCCAGCCTTCGATCTCGGTGGTGCCGGACAAGTCATGGCGAAAGTGACCGGTTCATACCGCGAGCGTGACGGCCTGTACGACAACGTCAACGACCCCTTTGGCAACCCGCTGGCAAATCCGGTGTTGATCAATGAGTTCAACAATATCGACAACACCGTCGGGCGCTACGATATTCTCTGGGAAGCCTCGGATCGCTTCGACCTGCGCTACACCTGGGATTACAGCGACCTGGACCTGGCACCGTCCAAAAACCAGCTCACCTATCTGGATCCCAACGACGTGGCCGGGGTGAACGCGCTGCTGGCACCTTATGTCACGGGCGAGAACGAAAACCGCGACAGCGTGAGCCTGGACCAGGCCAAATTCGAACGCTCCAAATCCATCTCCCAATCACTGTTTGCTGACTATGATGCGGGCAGCTGGGGTGCCCTGGGCGACGTTACGCTGCGCTACATCGGCAACGACCGCTCACTCGACTGGGATGACGATATCGATATCGACGGCTCTCCGGTCAACCTGTTCACCTCTGCGCGCTTCATCGACTACGAACAGACCTCGCATGAAGTGCAGATGATCGGCAGCACCGAGCGCACCAACTACGTGTTCGGCGTGTACTACTTCGAAGAACAGGCGGACGTCTACAACCCGATCAGCTTCTTCGGCGCCTTCGGCGCACCGGTGTCGCAAAACCGTTACGGCTTCGACAACGATTCCGTGGCCGTATTCGGCCAGGTTGAATGGCGCCCCGCCGCGGACATTTTCCAGGATCGCCTGACCCTGACCCTGGGTGCACGCTGGACAGAAGAGACCAAGGATACCTATATCGACCACCCCAACGACGTCGATGCGCAGGGCAATCCGGCGCCCTTTTCCGGCCGCGCCAAGAAAACCTTCAATAACGTGTCACCAACCTTTGTTGTCGCCTGGGATGCCAGTGACAATGTGAACATCTACGGCAAGATCGCCAACGGCTGGAAGGCCGGCGGCTTTAACGGAGAGGCGCCCTTTGAGGCCGCTTTCACCACGCCCTATGATGCGGAGGAGATCCTCTCCTACGAGGTCGGTATCAAGTCTCGCTGGAAGGACAACCGGCTGCAGGTCAATGGTGCCTATTTCTACAATGACTCGACCGACATGCAGATGTCGATCTTCGTTGCAGGCAACAGCGCCGCGTCCATCGTACAGAACGCCGGTGAGGCCACCATTCAGGGCTTCGAGGTGGAACTGGTTGCGCTCCCCATTCCACAACTGGAACTGGCCGCAAGTTATGGTTACCTCGACACCACCTACAACGAGTTCATCGACAACGGTGTGGACGTGAAGGACCAGAAGGACTTCCCCTACGCCCCGCGCAACAGCGCGAGCCTGTCAGCGGAGTACAGCATTGCCGCAGGCAGCTGGGGTGACCTCACAGCCCGCCTCGATTACGAGTTTGTAGATCGCCACGTGCCCTACATCGAGCCGAGCCAGAATGCGACCTCCGAAGTGCGCCCCTATGGCCTGGTGAACGGCCGCCTGACCCTCGCCAATGTGCCTGTGGGTGACGGCCAGTCTCTGAAGTTTGCCCTCTGGGGTAAAAACCTGGCCGACAAGGAGTACCGGATCAACACCATTCCGTTTGGCATCTGGACCGCCAGCTACTACGGTGACCCCCGCACCTACGGCGTGGAAGCCACCTACGAGTTCTGACACGCAGCCGCAGCAATGGCGCCTTCGGGCGCCATTGCTTTTTGTAGTGAACGGGACGCAACCACCGAAAAGGAGGCGCACATGACGCCGGACATGGAACAACAGTTACAGGCACTGCTGGACAAGCAGGCCATCATGGAGTTGATAAACGCCTACTGCAACGCGGCGGATAGACACGATAACGAGAAATTCCGCTCCCTCTACCACGAAGACGCGATTGATGACCACGGCTCGTTCTTCAAGGGCCTCGCCATGGATTTCATCGACACATTGCCGGACATCCAGGCCAACATGGAAATCCTGCACCACAACGTCACCACGGTAAACATCAAACTGGACGGTGACCGCGCCGAGGGCGAGGTCTACATTCTGGCCTTCCACAAGATCAGCACCGAAGAGGGACCGCTGGACCTTCTGATCGGCGGGCGTTACTTTGACAAGTATGAAAAGCGCAACGGGGTATGGAAGTTCACCTACCGCGCGGTGGACGCCGATTGGGCCCACCTGCACCAGCCATCGCTGGTCAACCTGAAAAACCCGATAATCGATGGCGCCCACATCGGTCGCCCGGGGCCAGAGGATCCCTCCTATTCGATTTTCGACCTGCTGCAATGGGGACAGCGCTAGTCACCGCCAATGTACCCCCGACAAGGATACCCATGAGCAAAGCTGGAAAACTGAAGAATGCCAACTCGCACCTGCCGCCCTGCCTGCAGGTCCTGCACGGGAAACTGCTGGATTTTGATGACACCGCCGGCACGGCGGAGATGCAGTTCGACGTCAGCGAGCAGTTCTGCCACTCCGTGAACGTGGTGCAGGGCGGCAACGTAACCGTCATGCTGGATGCTGCCATGTCTCACGCACTGTTCATGCAACAGCCCGATGTGGCAGCCATACCCACGCTGGAACTCAAGGTCAGCTTTCTGGAACCCACCCTCGCCGGACGCATTGTCGCCCACGGCAAAGTGGTCAAGTGCGGCAAGAGCATCGCCTTTCTGGAGGGCTCCCTGATCAACCCCGCAGGCCAACTGGCGGCCGTGGCCTCCGCCACCGCCAAAGTCGTGCGCAAGATACAGGACTGACCATGCTCGCCCTACGCTCGCTCGGAATCGCCGTCACCATCGCCGCCTGCCTGCCGGCTTTCGCCCAGGATCACACGGAGTGGCGCATCTACGGCGGCGACGCAGGAAACACGCATTACTCCAACCTTGCGCAGATTGATCGCGACAATGTCAGCGAACTGACCCTGGCCTGGCGCTACGCCAGTGCGGCCGGTCAGCCGCTACCCCACAGCTCCGAGCTGCAGGTCAACCCGATCGTGGTGGATGGTGTGCTCTATGGACGCAACCCGCTGTATAACGTCTTCGCTCTGGACGCGGCTACGGGACGTGAGCTGTGGACCTATGCGCCGGATCAGGCGCATGTAGGCATGTCCAATATGCGCGGCGTTACCTACTGGCAGGACGGGGATGACCGCCGCATCCTGTTCACCACAGGCCACTTCCTGATGGCCCTGGATGCCGACAGCGGCAAGCTCATCAGTGACTTTGGCAACCAGGGACGAGTGGACCTGCGGGACGGCCTGGGGCGCACGCCCGAGCAAGTCAGTATCAACGCCCCCTCCCCCGGGGTCATTTTCGACAACCTGATCATCATGGGCTCTGCGGTGACGGAAACCGCCGGCTCTGCACCCGGCGATATTCGCGCTTACGACGTGCGCAGCGGCAAACTGGCGTGGACCTTCCGCACCATCCCGGCTGCCGGTGAATTCGGCGCCGATACCTGGCCAGCGGGCGCTCGCGAGACCGCCGGGGGTGCCAATGCCTGGGCGGGCATGAGCGTTGACCACGCGCGCGGCGTTGTCTACGTCCCAACGGGCTCCCCGGCCCCGGACTTCGACGGCTCGGGCCGGCCCGGCGACAACCTGTTCGGCAACACCTTGCTGGCGCTTGATGCGCGCAGCGGAAAACGCCTGTGGCACTTCCAGACCGTGCACCACGACCTCTGGGATCGCGACCTGAGCTCGGCGCCAACCCTGGCGACGGTCACCAGCAATGGCGAGCAGCGGGATTTGGTGGCCCAGGCATCCAAGGAGGGTGTGGTGTACCTGTTCGACCGCGACAGCGGTGAGCCGGTGTTCCCGATTGAAGAGGTCCCGGTACCCCCCTCTGACATACCCGGCGTTTACAGCTCACCCACGCAACCCCGGGTCACCCTGCCGGAACCCTTTGCGCGCCAACACATGACGGAAGATGACCTCACCGAGCTGTCGCCGGAGGCCAATGCGGCGGCACGCAAGCTGTGGGAAGAAGCACACGAGCTGGCCTATCTGCGCCCCGCCGGCCTGCGCAAAACCATCCTTCTGCCGGGCTTTTACGGTGGCGCCAACTGGGGCGGCGGGGCCTTCGACCCGGAAACCAACCTGTATTACATCAACGCGACCAACGCGCCCAACATTCTGCAGATGGAGCCAGTGCAGGTCACACGGGGTTCTACGATGGGAGTCGGGGAATTCCTGTTCCGTCAGCAGTGTGCCGGCTGTCACGGCGTCGATCTCGAAGGATTCTATCCCTATGCGCCGGCACTCACGGGCGTTGAGCAGCGTATCTCCCGCCGCGAGGCACTGGAGGTCGTCACCGGTGGCAAAGGGCGCATGATGCCTTTTGGGCACCTGTCCCGACACGAACGGGATGCCGTAGTGGATTACCTGTTCGCCTACAGTGCCGGCGAACTTGACGCTGCAGGCGCAGACGAGGATGCCGAGAAGGAAACGGTGTACGTGTTCGGCGGCTATCGGGATTTTGTGGATGCCGAGTACTACCCTGCGATCAAGCCGCCCTGGGGCACGCTGACCGCCATCGATTTCGTGAGCGGCAGGATACGCTGGCAGATTCCCCTGGGCGAGTACGCTGCCCTCAGCGAACGCGGCATTGCCCCCACGGGCACCCGTAACTTTGGCGGTCCGGTCGTCACCGCCGGCGGGTTGCTGATCATTGCCGCCACCTCCGACGAGAAGCTGCGTATCTTCGACAAGCAAGACGGCCGGCTGCTCTGGGAGTACCAGTTACCGGCGGGCGGCTACGCCACCCCCGCCACCTACGCCATCGACGGTCGGCAGTACATTGTGATCACGGCCAGCGGCGGCAAGCTGGGCACCCCCACCGGGGATCAGTATCTCGCCTTCGCCCTGCCTGAACCTGCAACAGACTAAGAGTACGCCGCCGTGCGGTTGTGTTGAACGGACGTGGATGCGAGTATCGCGCTTCGTCCGTTCGGAGAGCAGCCCATGACCGTCGTTGAGGAATTCCAGGTAAAGCGCGAAAACGTCCGGGAGACGCGCACTCAGCGACGCGAGTGCGCGGCGCTGGACAACGACCAGCTGCTGGTTCGGGTAGACCAGTTCGCACTCACTTCCAATAACGTCAGCTACGCGGTCGCCGGCGATATGATCGGCTACTGGCAGTATTACCCGGCACCTGCCCCCTGGGGCATCGTGCCCGCCTGGGGCAGTGGCACCGTGATACAGTCCGCCCATCCTGATATACCGGAGGGTGAGCGCCTTTGGGGGTTTTTCCCCATGGCCAGCCACACGGTGCTCACTGCGGGACGTGTACGGCAGGACCAGCTCACGGATGTCGCAGAGCACCGCCAGCCACTCCCTGCCCTCTACAACAACTTCCGCCGCACCGCGGCGGAACCGGCCTTTCTGCAGGCCATGGAAAGTCAGCGCAGTCTGCTGTTTCCCCTGTTCTCGACAGCCTACGTACTCTTCGACTTCCTGGAGGACAACGCCTGGTTCGGTGCCACCCAGATTGTGATCGGTTCAGCGTCGTCGAAGACCGCTTACGGGCTCGCCTGGTTGCTGCACCAGTCGACGGCAGCACCGCCGGTGGTGGGGCTGACCTCGCCCCCGAACGTGGCATTCGTCAATTCCCTCGGCTGCTATGACAGTGTGATCACTTATGGCAGCGAGGCACAGCTGACTCCACTGCCCAGCGTCTGGGTAGACATGTCCGGTAACACAGACGTGACTGCTGCGGTGCATCAAAACCTTGACGCACGGCTGCGGGCCAGTGTGAGTGTGGGACTCACCCACTGGGACGCACCTGCCAGCAAAGGCCCACTCCCCGGGCCCAAGCCCGAGTTCTTCTTTGCGCCGGCGCAGATCGGCAAACGCGAAAAAGACTGGGGGGCGGGGGTGATCATGGAACGTGCGACACGGGCCAGCGCCGATATCGCGGCAGCCACGGCCGGGCATACCGTCATGGAACACCAGCAGGGTGCCGATGCATTGCGCGATGCGTGGCTGGAATTGCTGGACAACCGCGCCCCGGCACAGCGCGGACTGTTGCTGTCACTGGCTCAGCGGTAGCCCGCCAGCGCGCTCAAGGGCGCCAGTGTTCGGGCCCCGGACCGAGCACCGCGAAGGACCCCACGTGACCCCGGTTGTACTTGCAGCGATGCTGCAGGCGCCAGCACCCATCCACCAGCCGCCATTCATCATGGTAATCACCGAGGGTGCTGAAAGTCTGCCCCTCGGTCACCCCGCTACCGAGATGCATGTCGCTGACATAGGCGCGACTGCTGGCCCGGTCACCCTGCACCTCAATCAGCACGTTACCCAGCAGGTGCTGGGTGGGACCGCAGGCGTCGAGAAACGAGCGCAGCAGGTTGACGATCGCCTCTACACCGCGCAACTCCCCGGTGCCGAGATCCGCCGTCACCTCTGGCGCGCAGAGCTCACCCAGGGCCTCCCAATCACGAGCGTCCATGGCCCGTGCAACTGCAACCAGATTGCGGTAAATGGCACGCTCCGCCAGCAACATGGCCAGTGTCGCGTCACTCATTGCCGGTCCTTCGGCGGCAGCAACACCGCGCGTATATTGTCTGCCATCTGTCGCAACGCGTCGCGCCGCGGCATGCCAAGCAGCGCGTCAAACATGGCCTGGTTCTGCTCGCCGGCTATGTACACAGGGCCATTCCCCAGATTCTCCAGTGCCAGTTCAGCCACCTCGCGCGGGGCCATCATGCCCTCCAGTGTCGCCGGGTCGATGCCCTGAAGGGCGTGGGCCTCGGTATCGGTACTGCCGGGGCAGAGTGCCAGCACGTCGACCCCCAATGGCTGCAACTCACCCCACAGGGACTCCCCGAGGCTGTTGTTGAACGCCTTGCTGGCGGCATAGGCCGCAGAAAAGGGAATGCCCATGAAGCCTTCCACCGAACTGGTCAGGATGATGCCGCCACGCCCGCGTTGCAGCAGCGCGGGAATAAAACGCTGCGTGAGGTGCAACGGTGCCGCGCAATTGACCTGTAGCAGCGCCGTCATGCGTGCCGGGTCGTTATCCTGGTGTGGCCCCTTGAGACCGAAACCCGCGTTGCTCACCAGCAGGCCGACATCCATATCTTCCGCCGCCTTCGCGATGGCCTCAACTGCATCGGGCTGCGCAAGATCGACGCAGCAAAGCGTCACGGTGACACCGTGGGCGGACTCCAGCTGCCCTGCCAGTGTCTGCAGCCGGTCGCCGCGCCGCGCAACCAGCAACAGGTCAAAACCGCGCTCAGCCAGACTCTGGGCAAAGGCCTGACCGATGCCGGATGATGCGCCCGTCACCAGGGCGGCTGGGCCATAGCGGGCCCTAAAAGCAGGTTCATTCATTGGGGTTTCTCCCGGTAATCGGTTTCGTCACCCTGCTCCGCTGGGGTCTCCAGCCGCTGTATCTGGTGTCGCAACCAGGCACTCAGCCAGAAGTTGCCACTGTCCCGCAACAGTGCCCGGTGTGTGGCTGCTGACAGCGCCCGAGCGGCCTCGTGGGTGGGATCAGCCTGAAGCGCAATATCCAGCAGGTGCAGGGCCTGTTCAGCCTCGCCGGCGGCCAGCTTTGCCTCTGCGCGCAACAGCAGCGGTTCTATCCCACCGGCCAGTTCCACCAGGTCTCCGGCAACCGACCCCGCCGGCACCGCGTAGAGCTCAGTCGTCGAGCGGTGGTGGAACCAGCCGGCGTAATGTTCCCAGATGGCGCGAACGCCCCATGCGACCTTGCCGTAGCCCTGCCCCACCTCGAGTTCGGGTGGCAAGGCAATGTCCGCCATCAGCGTATGCACGTCCTTCCCCGCATTCATGCCCTCTACCACGGCGTCGTGGACATAGAGAATGGCATCGCGCAACACGGCGAGTTCCTCCTGTATCAACTGCCCACCCTCCACAGGGCCGTGGTGTCCATACAGAATGAGCTCCGGCTCCAGGGCGCGCACAGTCTCCGCGGCCGCCGCACAGACCAGCGCATCGCGGTAGCGGTCTCCACGGATGGTCACCAGGTTCGGGAAATGGCCGAAAGGACAGCCAAACAGGTTACCGGTGAGACAGATGCGGTGCTGCGGCAGCCAGACCACGAGTGAGTCGTTGGTCTCTGCACCGGGAACGGCAATCAATTCGACCTCGAGGCCACCGTGCACGAAACTGTGGCGCTCCTGGAACAGCAGATCGGGCACCGGCCGGGCCTGGGCGGGAAAATCGGTATAACCCTGCGCCGCGTAATAGGCGAAGGTGTCCCTGAACTTGTCAGCAAACGCAAACGCGGAGCGGCTGCCGCGAAAGGCGTGCAGACGGGCATCATAGGCCTGATGTTCGGGATTGCCGGCCTGGGCAATGACCTGCAGGCCCGGATACTGCTCGCGCAGCCAGTCGGCGCCACCCACATGATCCACATGCCCCTGGGTAAAAATCAGGTGCGTCAGCGGATCCTGGGTAAACGCGTCATAGCTTTGCTTGATGACGGGCGCCTCGAACCCCATACCGGCATTGACCTGAATGTTGCCCGCTGGCGTTTGCAGCAAGTAACTGTTGGAGAAAGCCTCACACTGCAGGATGAATGCGTTGATGCGTCGCGCTCCGAAGCGCGCGGCATTCGGCTCAACGGGACGTAACCTGTACAACGGTTCCCGGCTGCGACGCAGGGCTGTCTTATTGTCATCGTGCACGACAGGTTCCTTATTGGCGGCGTGGCCCCCGCACAGTAGCGCGAGGCGAGGCCGGCGCACTACTGCTTGCGCCTTATCGCCAGCCAGCGGTTCGTGAAACTGTACCAGCGCCTGGCGGTCCTGACGGCGCCGCGCACGTCGCTAGCGCGGCAGGTAGAACTGCTCGTACCAGCGACGCAGCTTGTTGATCGGGCCATCACCATCACAGAGAATAGGGTCTGCGCGGTACACCTTGTCTTTCCAGATCTCGACGTCCTGCCCGAATGCCGCGTGGGCACCGATCGCGTACTGCTCGGCGAACTCTTCCGGCACCGGCTCCCCATCCAGCCCGCTGACGATCACCGCACTGCAGAGATCGACCTCATCACAATTGACCGGCGTATGGTAGTTGACCCACCAGCTGCGATAGTCGACCCCGCCGCCCCGCGACTCCGTGTAGTAATACATGATCGAGGGGCCATGGTAGGTGGCATCGCCCCAGGCATCGGCAGGATTCGCGATACTCTGCTCGCGCATGGCCTGCATATCGAAGGGCAGCCCGGGCGGGACTACCCCGCGCGCCGCCGCGCTCTGTTGCACCCGCGAAATCTGGGTGACCGTGCGCTCGCCGAAGCGATTCTCGAACTCACGCACCTCGCCGCCATGAACGTGGGGAAAGTGGGCAATATCCACGATGTTCTCAATGACATCACAGGGCTGTGCGCGAATCCGTGAACGATGGAAACGCCAGTCGCCCCAGCCACCTTCGCCGTCGCCCCACTCCTCGATGCTGGGCAGGTAGTCCTCCGGCGCCCCCGATTCCGGGTCATGCCACACGGCGATAAAGCCATTGCGCTCCAGCACCGGCCAGCCACGCAGCGCGTTCCGGGCTCGCTCGGGTATGCGACTGGCGTAGGGAATGTCGATGCACTCCCCGTCGCCGGCGAAAGTCCAGCCGTGAAACGGGCAGGCCAGCGCATCGCCTATGATCCTTCCACCATCGCTGGCCAGATGCGCGCCCAGGTGCGGACAGTGTGCATCGAGCACCGAGGCCCTGCCGGACTCGCCGCGAAACAGTACCAGATCAACACCGAAGTAATGCAAACGCTGCACAGTGCCCGGCGGCAGTTCACTGGAAAACGCAACAATGTGCCAGCCGCGGGCAAAGCGACCGGGCTCGAGAAACGCGTAACGGTATTCAGTCATTGGCCGACTCCTGTTCGTTCAGCGCATGTTGCGCGGCAAGGTAGGCAAAGGTCATGGCGGACCCGATTGTGGCCCCTGCTCCAGGATAGGTGTCCCCCATCACGGCAGCACTGGTATTCCCCGCAGCATAGAGTCCCGGTATGGCCTCGCCCGATTCCTTCAGCACACGCCCATGCTCGTCACACAGCAATCCACCCTTGGTGTCCAGATCACCGGCCTCGCAGCGCAGCGCGTAGTAAGGGGCCGTATCCAGCGGGCCGAGGCAGGGGTTGGGCTGCACTTTCGGATCGGCGTAATAGCGATCGTGCTCTGAGTCACCGCGTCCGTAGTCCGGGTCTCGCCCTTCGCGGGCGTGTCGATTGAACCGCTCGACTGTGGCCTTCAGGCCCGCTGCGTCAATATCCAATGCGGTGGCCAGCGCGTCCAGCGACTCTGCCCGGGTCAGCAAGCCGGAACTGAACAGCGCCTTGGGAAGTTGCCCGTCACCGACCATTTTGCCCGGCTTGATATGGCCAACAGGGTACTGTTGCCGATAGCGGGCGTCGAACACCAGATAACAGGGAATGGCTCCTTCTCCACGTGCTTCCGAGGCGTACTGGTCCTTGACCACATCTTCATAGGGTTGCGCTTCGTTGGTGAAACGCGTGCCTTTGCGATTGACCATGATGGACCCGGGATAGGCCTTGCCAGCGATCAACGCCAGCACACGCCCGTCGGGCATCCTGTAGGTCGGCGACCACCAGGCGCTCTTCATGAAGCCCAGCGCCGCTCCCAGCGACTGCCCCATGCGGATACCGTCGCCCGTCGCACCCGGCGCCGCAGCCGTCCAGTCCGCGCCGATCGGCGCCTGCTGGAAAGCCTGTCGCATTGCGGCGTTGTGCGAGAAGCCGCCCATCGCCAGCAACACCCCGCAGCGCGCACGAATGCGCTGTTCCACGCCGTCCCTGACCACCACCGCGCCGGTAACCCGACCGTCTTCCAGCAACAACTCGCTCAGCGGGGCATTCAGCCACAAAGGAATATCGCGATCCATCAGTGAACGTCGCAACCGCGCCACCAGCCCCGCGCCCAGTGTGACCCGTTGGTCTGGCTTTCCGCGCAGGCGCGCCGGTAAATCCAGCCAGTAACGCGCATACAGGCGCACACCGAGCCAGATCGCCCCAAGCCCCATACCGCCCAGCCTGCGCCCCTCGGGCACGGTGATGTTACAGCGCAGCAGCGAGTCATAATCGTTACGTATGCGCCCGGCCTCCGGGCCAAGCTCGCGCAGTGAGAAGGCACCCGGATCCATGGAGCGGCCGCCGGATTTATAGCCCGGCTGAGTCGGGTAGTAATCCATATACTCCGGCAGCGGCGTGAACTCGACGCGGCTGTGCCGCATCATGAAGGCCAGCATGTCACCCGCGCGGGTAGCAAACGCCTGCAATCGGGCCGGACTGACCGTGTCCCCGATCAGCGCGTGCAAATACCGCCAACCCTCCTCCGCGCTGTCATCAATGCCGAGCTCAGCCTGGCGATGATTGCCCGGCAGCCATGCTACGCCGCCCGATTTGCAGGTTGTACCGCCATAGCGTGGCTCTTTCTCCACAACCAGAACACGACCCCCCAGCTGGTGCGCCACGATGGCGCCCGTCATGCCTGCGGCACCACTGCCCGCTACCAGCCAGTCCACTTCCTGATCGTACTGCAATGCCGACCTCGCTTGTTGTTGTGAGGGGAGTAGTCTGGAGAATACGGGGCTGAACCGCCCCTAGAAACCCGCAGTGCGGTAAAGTGCAGACTGGTATGAATGCCTGAACGTCACGCGCGGGCGGCGGACATCCGTCTGACGATTACCGTAGGCTGGACAACCAGTCATCGACGAGCGCCAGGGCACGCGCATAATCATAGGCCGCCAGTGCGCGCTGCAAACTGCGGAAGCGCTCCGGTGCCGCTGCGCCAAGCCGCGGAGCCTCGGCGTTCAGCAGTGGCCGGGCGGCGGCATCGTCATCGGCCAGGAGCGCACGCAGCCGGGTCAATGAGTCCGCTGTGTCGCCAACTGCCTGTTGGCCGCTATCCCCCACCGCGGTTGCCGCACCCGGTAACGGAATCTTCTCCAACGCAGCCAGCAGCGGCAGTAACAGGCGCGCGACATCCTGCAGCAAAAGGTCGACCTGCGCGGCATCCGGCGCAGCGAGACGGCACGCATGCTCCAGCGCAGCGGCCGCCTGCGAAAGCCCCGTCGCCCCCACTGTAGCGGCGATACTTTTCAGTGAATGCGCATTGCGCTGGGCCAGACGCCAGTCGCCCGCCTGTATTGCCGTATCACATTCCTCGAGAAACTGCGCCTGGTCTGTGGCGAACCCCTGCAGGATACGCAGATACAACGCTACATTGCCCTGTAGCCGTTCCAGCCCCGCGCCGGCATCAACGCCGGGCAGCGCCAGCACCTCGGCGGGCAGTTGGCTCCCGTTTGCGAACGGACCCGAGCCGTAGCCCGGTGGACCTACGCGTCGGAGACCGTCAGCAGGGGCTATCCAGCGCGCCATAGTGGTCAGCATGACGGCGACATCCAGCGGTTTGCCGATATGGTCATTCATCCCTACTTCAAGCACGCGCTCCCGATCGCCAGACATGACGTTGGCGGTCATGGCGATGACCGGGAGCGCCTGCGTTGCCGGATTGGCCCGTATACGGCGTGTTGCCTCATAGCCATCCATTACCGGCATCTGGCAATCCATCAACACACCGTCGAAGCGCTGCGAATCCAGCAATTCCAGAGCCTCACGGCCGTCACCGGCCAGTGTTACTCGGATGCCATACCCCTCGAGCAACTCCCGAGCCACGTCCTGGTTGACCGCGTTATCCTCGACCAGCAACACATGGGCACCTCGCAGGCGATCCACAGCCTGCTGCAAGTCGCGCGTGCCAGGCGTCAGGCGAGCGCCAGGCGCAGCGCTGCGCTCTACCGCCTGAACAACGGCGTCAAACAGCGCCCGGGGCGTCAATGGTTTGGTCAGCAAGGCCGCAAAGGTGAGCCCGCTGGCAGGCGCTTCAATCTGGTCGGCACTGAAATCCGACATAATGATAACAGCGGGTATCGCCACCGGCGTTGTATCACCTTGCAGCTGACACAAGAAATCCAATCCACTGACCTTGCCCAGTTTCCAGTCAAGCAATACAACGGCGTAGGGCTTATCCTGCGCGCTGCGTTGCAATATTTCTATGGCCTCCGAGGCTTCGGCAGCAAAATCCACCCGGTGACCGAATTCGCTCAGATACTGACCAAGGATCTCCCGGGAATTGCGGTTGTCGTCCACCACCAGAACCCGCAAGGGACACTGCACGGGCGACAAGCTGGGCCGGGCGTCCTCAACACCACAGGGGAAAGTAAAGCGGAACACGGAGCCCACGCCATATTCACTCTCTACCCAGATACGCCCGCCCATCATGTCAACGAGGTTCTTGCAAATCGCCAGACCAAGGCCGGTACCGCCATACTTGCGTGTGGTCGATGGATCCGCCTGGGTAAATGCCTGGAACAGCGCGGACTGCTGCTGCGTTGTCAATCCAATACCGGTATCTGACACACTGAATTGCAGCAGTAATTGCTTGTCACTGCGCTCGATCAACTCGACGGCGGCGATCACTTCACCACCGTCTTCAGTAAACTTCAGGGCGTTGCTGCAAAGGTTCACCAGAACCTGTCCGAGGCGCACCGGGTCACCCAGAAGAAGGCGCGGCAGATTGGGAGGCGTGTTGAACAGGAACTCGATATTCTTCTCGGCCGCGCGCATTCCCGTTGTGTTTGCCAGACGCTCAAATACCTCGTCCAGCGCAAAGGGAATCGTCTCCATGCTCAGCTTGCCCGCTTCAATCTTGGAGAAATCCAGAATGTCATTGATGATCGACAATAATGTCTTTGCGGAAAGTTCGATCTTGTTGAGGTAGTCGCGCTGCCTGTCGTCGAGCTGGGTACGCAGGGCGAGGTGTGACATGCCTATGATGGCATTCATCGGTGTGCGAATTTCGTGTGACATGTTCGCCAGAAAACTTGATTTGGCAGCAGTAGCGGCCTGCGCTTCATCACGCGCGACTTCGAGCTCCTGATTGAGCAGGCGCTCCACGTGGTGGTTGATACGCACACCGGCGATACGTGTCATACCCCCGCGTTCGTCTCGCTCTACCACTTGACCAACATCGAGGAACCAGCGCCATTCTCCATCGGCGCACAGTTGCCGGTATTCACAGCGGTAGGTGTCCGTGCGCCCCTGCAAACAATCCATGGCGAGCGTCATCGCCCTGTCAATGTCATCAGGATGTATCAAGCGCGCAACGGTATCTATACCCCGCCGCAACGGAGACCATACCTCCTCGCTCTCGCGCAGCTCAAGCGGTGAATAAGCCATAAGGCGTGCGAAGTTCTCATTGGCGATAAAACGATCAGTCTCGGGGAAATACTCCCACAGCCCAAGATCAGCGGCTTCCGCAATCAGTAACAAACGCTGCTCACTTTCTTTCTGCTGCTGCTCTGCACGCACGCGCGGCGTTATATCAATCAGCGTACCTACAAGGGTGTCAACATTGCCATCCTCATCAGACTCGGCGCGGCCGGTCTCAAAGAGAAAACGGATTTCGCCTGCGCTATCCAGAATACGGTATGCCAGAGAGAAGCTTCGGTCTTCATCGATAGCTGCACTCACAAGGTCACTGACGCGGCCGGTATCGTCCGGGTGAATTATGCTTGCGTAGCTGCGTACCGCGTTATTGATGAAGTCGCTCGCAGGGTACCCAGTGAGTTCCTGCACTGCATCGTTCATGTACAACATGGTCCAATGCTCATCTATCAACGCACGGTAGACGGTTCCAGGGATGGTGGAAACCAGCCTGCTGTATTCCTGATCGCGCCGTCTCAGCGCCTGCTGCATTGCCTTGCGCTCGGTAATATCACGAAGCGATGCAATAATCCGCAAGCTATCGCCCTCTCCCATCGGGTTGAGGCTGATTTCGACCGGCACGATATGCCCATCGCTGTGTGCAGCCACCAACTCGCGTGCCTTGGCATTGCGCACCGAGCCCACGCGAGCCGCGTTGACAAATGCGTCGCGCATCGCGACATGGCCCTGACGCTCGGCCCGAGGCATAAGAATTTCGACGGGCTGACCAATCATCTCGTTGGGGGTGTAACCGAAGATATCCTGTGCGCGGCGGTTAACAAGCGTAATACAGCCGTTAGCGTCGGTGATGACCAATGCGTCTGGTGCCGCTTCCAACAAAGCCTCAAACTGCCGCTGCTGCTCCGTCTCCTGCTGCCTCGCCAGCTCCAGCTCAGTGACATCAAAATTGACGCCCGTCATGGAAATCGCCCTGCCGGCAGCATCGCAACGTACCTGACCGCGGGCATGCACATAGAGTGTACTGCCGTCCGTCCGCCGCATGCGATAATCGGCCTCCACCGGTACTGCCGTTTTAACTGCCCGGCGTAATGCTGTCTGCAAAGACGCGCGATCATCCGGGTCCACGAGCGCCAGATACCACTCTGCATCCTTGCCCGCTTCTGCCCGGTCTACCCCCAGTTCGGCAAGAAAGGCATCTTCCCACGTCCATTGATCCGCAAGGATGTCCCACTCGAAAATGAACGCACGCGCAGCACGTAAAGATTCAGTGCGGCTCAGCTCGGCCTCATGAAGCTCAGCCAGAAGCCGGCGAGTTTCTGTCACGTCCTGCAACAAGCCAACATAGTGACTGATGCCTCCGGCAGCATCGAAGACCGGTGCTATCACCTGGTCGCACCAGATCAGCCCCCCATCGCGGCTGCGGTTTACGATTTCTCTATGCCACACTTGGCCTGCGGATATGGTCCGCCACATATCCTTAAAATATGCGGCATCCATCCTCCCGCTCTTCAGGAGGCCGGGGTCGCGCCCCGAGACGTCGGCGACGGTATAGCCGGTGAGGCGGGTAAAGGCGGGATTGACGTACTCAATGCACCCACTGGCATCGGTAATCAGCACAGAAACCGGACTCTGCTCAACCGCAGAACCCACCGCGCGCATCTGGTCACCCTGCTCTCGCAGCCGCTACTGCAGATAGCGCCGCCCGCGCTCTGAGAGCCACAAGACAAATGCCAGCATGCTGATAACGAGAATTGTGATCGCCAACGCCGTGGCGTAGACCAGGCGCTCCACCAACCGGTACTGTTGCAGTACCTCAGCGACATCAATCTCCGTTCCTACACCCATGCCCAGATCCGGCGACCAGCTCCAGGCGCCCATGACGGGAACGCCGCGATAATCCCGGTAACCCTGCGTATCCACGCCCGCTATCCCCTCGATCGCCTGGCTGGCCATTCGTGTCAGCGGCCAGGCGTACGAGGCAGTTTGGGGCACATCACCGGCCATCAGATCAACGCCCGGATCGTGCAGCTTCGGATGGCCCTGGGAAGAGAAAATAGCCGGGTAACGCTCAGCAAGACGCAGCATATCCTCTGCGAAGCGTGAGCCGTTGAGTATCTCACCACGGCGGTTGAAGATGAAGGATTCACCTGAGTCACCCGCTCTGGACCTTTGCAACAGCGCATTCAATTCGGCGTGGTCGGCCGCCTCGATGAGGAAGAACGCGAGACCGGCATCCACTACTCTCAATGCCTGCAACAGTGCGAGATGGTTATCATGCTCAGCCCCTTCACGATCGATGGCCAGTAGCAAAGGCCCGCGCATGGAAGACGCCGTCTCGAGCGCCTGCGCCATGTGTTCGACATAGAAACCACTATCCGGAGCGAAGTCCGCACTGGCGGCAAGCACCTCGCCCTCGCCATCGAACACAATGAAATAGGGCTGCCTGAGGTTTGGGTGCGCGTTGATCAGCGCCTGCAGTCTGGCAGTCGACTGCTCTGTGTTACGCTGCATTGGGCTGGCCACCAACTCCCCAATAGCCTGCTGGATGTCACCGGTTTGGAGCAGGTCCCTCAGGTAGACAAGCTGTCGTTCGAACCAGAGTTCCAGCCCCGAGCGCACGCCACTGTTGATAGAGGTAAGAATAAGCGCCTGGTCACTACGGGCCTCGGACTCGAGTCGTTGCAGTGTGGCTTGCGCAGCGAGCACCGTAATGCTGAGAAACAGGACTGCAACGCCATAAACCGCAAAGCGAAATCGGACACCAGAAAAGAGGACCAGCTGTCGCTGGGGGCTCACGCCCCTCAACAAAAAAAGCAGAAGTGCTACTACCAGCGCAACAAGACCTGCGAGGCCCACAAGAAGTAACAGGGAGTCTCCCATGAGATTAAACGACGGGAGCGGCTCGGCAGACAGCACGTTCGGCCACAGAAGCAAGAAGCAAAAAAACCGGGTGAGCAATACCCGTGAGGAACACAAGCAACGCATTGAGGGCCTACTCTCGTGCAGGACGAATGGCGCCGTCCTCCCGATAGCGGCTGCGCACCAGTTCAATCTCGGGAATACAGTCGAGGAAGCAATCAACCAAGTGAGGGTCAAAGTGACGGCCCGACTGCCCCAAGATCCAGTCCAGCGCTGTTTGCAAAGGCCATGCTTCCTTGTAAGGTCGCTTGCTGGTAAGTGCGTCAAATACGTCTGCCAGGGCGACGATGCGTCCGACACGCGGAATAGCCTCACCCGAGAGACCCTTTGGATAACCGCTGCCATCCCATTTTTCATGATGCGACAGGGCCACGGTCGACGCCATCGCGAGCAGGCCAGACCCTTGGGGGTCGCCATGGATTTCCGCACCGATCGCGGAGTGCGTCTTCATGATTTCCCACTCCGCTGGAGTCAGCTTGCCCGGTTTCCGCAGAATGCTGTCCGGTATCCCAATCTTGCCAAGATCATGCATCGGCGCGGCGTTCAGAAGCAAGTCTGCGTCACCCTCGTCCATCCCGGCCGCAAGGCCTATCAGGCGTGAATAGTGACTCATCCGAATCACGTGCAGGCCAGTTTCATTATCCTTATATTCCGCCGCGCGCCCGAGGCGCCTGATGATCTGCAACCGTGTGTCGTTAAGCTGCTCCGTGCGCTGACGCACCTTGCGCTCAAGCTCCTGATTCTGGTCGTACAGCGCCAGGTGGGTACGCACACGGGCGAGCACCAAGGGCGGGCTGACCGGCTTGGTAATGTAATCGACGGCACCCAGCTCGAAGCCGCGTAGTTCATCCTTGGGATCAATACTGGCGGTGGCAAAAATCACGGGGATGTGGCGGGTGGTGTAGTCTTCCTTGAGTCGGCGGCAGACCTCGAAGCCATCCATCTCCGGCATCATGATATCGAGCAGAATGATATCGGGCGGTGTGCGACGCACGATCTCGAGCGCTCGCGTACCCCGAGTTGCCACCTTCACCTGGTAGCTACCACGCAATACCTCAGAGAGAACATCCAGGTTCTCCGGCATGTCGTCGACAACCAGCACTGTCTTCCTGTGGTTCTCTGTAGCCACGTAACTCCCTAGAACTTCCCTGCGAGCCTCGCCTGACAGTGTAGACTACGCTGCGTATTGTGCACCCCGCAGCGGGATGTTCCGTACCCTAAACCTGCGCCAGTTCACGTGCAATCACCGCCCTGACCAGGGGGTTGAAGGGAAAGCCGATGTGGCTCGCTGGCACCGCCACATTGCGCACCCAGCGTGCGTCAGCCTCGCACTGGGCGATATCACGCCCGACAATGCCATCGGTCTTGCTGTAGAGCGCCAGCACCGGAACCTGCAACTCACCCTGGTAGGCATGCTGCACCCAGCGCCGAATGCCCTCTTCATCCGCTGGCCCCGGGTTGCGGCCACTCATTACCCGGTACAGTGCGGTACCGCGCGGGTCGCCGTAGGGTGTGCCCAGGGTGATCACACGGCGCAACCAGTCCGGGTGGCGATGCGCCAACGCCACCGCCACGAGCCCACCCAGGCTCCAGCCTATCAGGGTGACCTTGCGCCCGGTGCGCTGGAATTCGCTGTGCACCAAAGACGCAACGCGACTTTCCGTGTCGCTGCGTGCCGCAAGGGCCGCCTCAAGGCTGGCTGCGCGATCTCCGCCCCCGTGCCGCCCCAGCCCCCAGGGCATGGCGTTGTAACCCTGTGCATTGAGGAAGTTGCGCAGGCCCGCCGTGGAGGCATCGGCAGCCATGAACCCGGGCAACACGATAATACTGTGGCCATCGCCGCGGGGCAGGCGGCGCAACAGCGGGCGCAGCAGGGCACTGCCACCCATTTCGAGAAAGACTCGCCCCACCTCGGTGACACTGTGACGAATAAGCGGTGGTCGCGGCGGCGGGGTTACGTTGGCTACTGACATGACTCGGGTACCTCACTTATAGTGGGTTATACGCCCCGGTTTGTGGGCGGATCATCTCACCTGCGGTTCAATCACGCGGCCGGCCTGCCGCCGGCTGATGTGGCCACTGTCGTAAAGCCAATGCAGTGTATCGTACAGGCTCTCCTGCAGGGGGCGGAAGCAGAACTCCAATTCACGCTCTACCCGCGCATTGTCCAACGGCACCCAGCGCGTAGCGTACTCCATCGCCTCCAGACCAAACGGAAGGTCGACCGGCAGGTGGCCACTCACCCTGTCATAGATGCGCCCGCTGAGGCGGGCAGCCAGGCCGGGCATCGGCACCGTCAGCAACCGCCGCCCGGTAACCGCCTGCAGGCTCTCGGCCACGTCCCGCCAGTCCAGATAGTGTCCACCCAGCACATAGCGATTGCTGGGCGCCGGAGATTCCAGCAGCCTGCGGTGCACCTCGGCGATGTCGCGCACATCAACATACTGCGTGCCGGATGAGGTGATGGGGATGATGCCCTTCAACAACAGCTGCAGACCCTGATGCGGTTCCGTCAGGCCGGGGTCGTCCGGGCCGATCACCTGCGCCGGGTAGGTAATCTGCACCGCAGCGCCCTCCGCCTGCAAGCCCCGCACATACTCCTCGCAAGCCACTTTTGAGCGCCCGTAGGCGTTGTGTGCCCTGCCAGGCGGGGAGTCTTCGGTCAGCGTATCGGCCTGCGGGTCGTAGAGCGCCGTAACACTGGAGACGTGGATGACCCTGTCAATGCCGCGCTCCACTGCGCCGCCGATCACCAGGCGCGTGCCTTCAACGTTGGTGCGCCAGACGCGCTCCGCATCCGCTGCATGGGTAGAGACCATCGCAGCGGAGTGCACCACGGCGTCACAGCCGTCGAGGGCGCGCGCAACCTGCGCTGCGTCGGTCACATCGCCGCGCACAACCTGCTGCACGCGGTCTTCACCGAACAGGTTAAGCATCTTGTCGACGCTGCGCACCAGCAGGCTCACTTCGTGGCCCTCTGCGAGTAACGCCTGCGCGGTATGGTAGCCCACAAAGCCGGTGGCACCCGTGATCATGACCCGCATATCAGCTGTCCGCCCCGGCGCGGGCTTTCGGTCGGGCCTTCGCGCCCGCCCTGGGCCTGGACCGCGGCGCCGCCTTAACTCGTGGCGTTTTCGGCGAGGGTTTTGCCTTGCGCACGCGTTTGGCCCGGGCCCCGGTGGTTGCGGTGGCCGTACCGCTCGCCGGCACAGCACTGGGCACCTGTGCCAGCAACTCCTGGAACGACGCTTCCAGGCAAGCCACATAGGCAGCCGGATCAGGGAGCATCTCGCGACAGGCAGTAAAAGACAGCGTAATAGTGCCCTGTCGGTTCTGCACCGCGCTGTAGACCACATGAAACAGGCCTATGCTCGGTAGCAGCGGCCCCAGGCTCAAGGCATCAACCAGCCGGGCACCGCAGAAATACTGTTGAAACGGCGGGCCGGGGACGTTGGTCACTACCGTATTGAACATGACCGATGATTCGGTCAGACCGGTCGCCGATGCCAAGCGCAGGGCCATTGCCAACAGGTTGCCCGGCACCAGGTCCGTGAGCTCCAGCGCCAGTTTGGGGCCTACCGCTGCCGCATAGGCCTTGGCCTGGCGGCTTTCCTGGTTGATCGCGCGCAGTCGCTGCACCGGGTCCTCGACATCACTGCAGAGTCCCACGCCCATGAAGCCGACCATATTGCCCCCGGCCATCTGTTCCTCCGGCGTGCGAACGTCAATCGGACAGCCGGCCACCATGCCGTTGGTGGGTAACTCATCGCGTGCCTGCAGGTAGCGACGCAGCCCTCCCGAAACCACGGCGAGCATGACGTCGTTGATGGTGCTGCCCGGGCACAGCTGGCGGATACTGCGCACCGCCTCAAAGTCAAAGCGCGCGGCATCAACCACCCGGTGAGGCGAAATACGCCCCTGGAACCGGGTTCTCGGCGCCGGAGGGCGCGGTTCAAACTCGTGTTCCGCATACCCTTTGCGCAGCCGCAGCAGCATCGGCACCGCCTGCCCCACCAGGCGCAGGGCCTTGCCGGGCATCTTCCAGGCGTCACTGTAGGCTTTGGTCAACATGCCGACCCGCGAGGGAATATCCGGTTCCCAGGGCGGTGCCTCTGCGACCCGAGCCACCGTCGGCGAGGTATCCAGCATCAGGCTCATAAAGCGCGAGCCCGTGGCACCATCCATGGCCGCATGGTGGACTTTCAGCAACATGCCAAAACACCCTTTCGGCAGGCCGTGCACATTGTCCAACCCCTCGATGATGTACATCTCCCAGAGGGGTTTGTCCCGCGCCAGCGGACGCGAGTGGATGCGCGCAGCCAGAATGCACAACTGGCGCCAGTCCCCGGGCTTGGGCAGTGCGATGTGCCGCACATGGTATTCAAGATCAAAATCCGGGTCGTCAGCCCAGTAGGGTTGGCCCAGCCCCAGGGGCACGCTCACCAGCTTGCGCCTGAAGATCGGCGACAGGTGCAGGCGGGATTCCATCAACGCGAGAATCTGCTTGAAACGGACCTTCCCGCCCTGCGCCGTACTCTGGTCGTAGATGCTGATTCCGCCGATGTGTTGTGGCATGCCTTCAAGCTCTGCATGCACAAACATGGCGTCCTGTCCCGACAGCTGCTGCATACCTGTTCTCCCCATCAATGGCAGTGTCCGCTTCCCGCTACGGTAACGCGTGTTGCCAGGGGCCGGAAGGGCTGTTGGTGCGTTCTTGCAGACAAAATGCCTGTTTATTGACGCAACGCAGGCTGCCGGCCTAGACCGCGCGGTACAGCGCCGCCACCGCAATGCCCAGGGCAATCGCCGGCATTGGCTGCCGCAGCCAGAACATCATCGCCGCTGTGCCCAGCAAGGCAAGCCGTCCAGCCGTGTCCGCCTGCAGCGCGATGGGCACCAATACGGCAATCAGTACGGAACCTGCCATGCCATTGATGAAGCCCTCCACGCGTCGATTGAGCGGGATCAACCCCATGACAAACACCCCGCCAAAGCGCACCAGCAGCGTGACCAGTGCCATGCAGGCAATGATTAACAGGGCGCCGGCGCCAGCGGTCGCAATCATTGATCACGCTCCAGCCACAGTGCACCGACGAGGCCGCCCGCGAGCCCTCCCGCCACCACATGAGTATTGGCCGGCAACCAGCGCACGGCCGCCCAGGCGGCCAAGCCACCCGCGATCCACGCTGCCACAGTACGCAGGGTGCGCCGCCCGGCCAGTGCCATGCTGAGCATGAAGCAGCCCAGCACCATGTCCACGCCAAATGCACGCGGATCCGCGATCAGGCCTCCGAACACCATGCCTGCGAGCGTACCCGCCAGCCAGGTTAGCCAGATGGCCAGACCGCCACCCACCAGCGCACCAAGGGTGTTGCGTCCTGACTGCAGATCGTTGAGCGCCATCGCCCAGTTGGCATCCGAGAGGGTGATGAGTGAGGCATAGCGGCGACGCGGCGGCACCAGGGCGAGCCAGGGATACAGCGTCGCCCCCATCAGCAGCATGCGCGCGTTGATTGCCAGAGTGGTGACCAACAGGGGCACCAGCGGCACCTGGGCACCCCACAGATCCAGCGCTGCGAATTGCGCTGTCCCGGCAAATACCGTGGCGCTCATCAACACGATCTCCACGGGCTGCAAGCCGGTCTGCACGGCAGCCAGGCCAAATGCCGCACCGAAAGCTGCCACAAAAAGCGACAGTGGCAGCAACCGCCAGAAACCGCGCCTGCAGTCGGCAAAGGATAGCGCCGGGGCGACTGTGGTGCGCATGACGATGTCACCTGTGAACGTTGTGAGCGAACCATGATACCAGCATACTTGCGGGCTTTGAGCACACGCGCCAGCACAGGACAGGCCAGACATGGGTGAACTCTACATCGCACATGAGTACAGCATTGCAGCCATGCAGCTGATTCTGGCCATGCTGGGCATGGGCGCCACGCTCACCGGTCGTGACTTCCAGGATATCGCTCGCGCACCCAGGCCCGTCACCGCGGGCCTGGGGGTACAGCTGTTGATGGTGCCCGTGCTGGCCTTGCTGTTTATCAGCTGGCCGGGGGTGACTGCGGGTGTCGCGGTTGGCATTGCGCTGATCGCGGCGATTCCCGGCGGCACCGTGTCGAACATATTTACCTACCTGGCGCGCGGCGATATCGCGCTCTCCATCAGTATCACCACACTCACCACCCTCGCCTGCCTGGTCACCACACCGCTGATCCTCGACCTGCTGATCGGCCAGCACCTGCCGGCGGATTTTGTCATGCCGCGACTTGGCATCGTTATGGAGATCGGGCTCACCCTGTTGCTGCCGCTGCTGATCGGCATGCTGTTCCTGCGCTACTACCCGCGCCAGGCGCCCGCCTTCTCCCTCGGGTGCATACGCGGTTCACTGCTGGGCGTTCTGCTGATTGTGGTGGGTTCCCTGCTCGCCGGCCGGCTCGACCTCGCTGCTTTCGGGGCCGGGAATGTACTGCTGGTGGTCCTGTTCAGTATCACGCTGGCAGTGGCCGGGTGGCTGGTGCCACGACTGACCGGCATGAACCGCAGCAAGGCGACCGCCATTGAGCTCGAGGTGGTGGTGCGCAACATCAACCTGGGGGTCCTCTTGAAGGTGTCCATCTTCCCCGCTTCCGACCCGGTGCTGGCGCCGATTGGCGACCTCGCGCTGTTTACGCTGCTACTCTATGGCGGCTTGCAACTGCTTATCGGCGCGGCGCTGATTCGCCTGCGCCGGAAAGATAATGCCGCGCCGGCGGCCAACGCCAGTGGCGCAGGCTAGACCGTGCAACCGGCAGCACTGCATCAGGAATTCACCGCGAGGGTGCGCGACCTCGCCACGGACGGGCGCGGCATCGTCGAGCATCCAACCGGCCAGGTGTTTTTTGTGTCTGGCGTCTGGCCGGGCGAGACAGCACGCTTTCGCGTCTCCGGTTTCAAGCAGCGCTTCGGTTTTGCACAGCTGGTGGCCCTGCTGGAGCCTGCACCAGAGCGCGTCACCCCTCCCTGCCCCCATCACGGTGTCGGCGAACGCGACTGCGGAGGCTGCCCCTGGCAGTTCATGGATTACCGGGCACAGTGCGTCGCCAAGGAGCACAGGGTACGCAAAACACTGGTCCGCCACGGTATTGACGAACGCATTGCCTCACTGCGGCCAGCGCCGGACGTTCTTGGCTACCGCAACCGGGCGCAGTTCAAAACCGATGGCCGCCAACTGGGGTTTGTCGCCGCGGGCTCCAATCGTCTGGCACCGATAAAAGACTGCCCGATCCTCACCGCCCACAACCGCAGCACGCTGCACACCTTGCTGGGCCAGCTCCCGAATCACGCCTGGAAGCCGCAGCGCAAACACGGCTGGACAACCCTGGATGTGGACGATGATATGCACGCCAGTGAGGTGGTAACCAACCAGCGACGCCCGTTCCGCCAGGGCAACAACGCGCAGAACAGCTTCATGCGGCTTTGGCTCGCAGAACGCCTCCAGCGCCTCGATCCATCCCGCACCGTCACCGAGTTGTTCGCGGGCTCAGGCAACTTCACCGAGGTGATTGCCGCCTGCGGTTTCCACAGTATCAAGGCGGTCGAGGGCGTGGCCGAGAGTGTCGCTCAGCTCGCCGCACGCGAGTTGCCGGGAACCAGTGCACTGTGTCACAACCTGTTTGTGGAAGCGGAGTGCCGTCAGTTACAGGCCCGCACGGCGGATTCCAGCGTTCTGGTGCTGGACCCACCCCGCGACGGCTTCAAGCACATTGCCAGCCTGCTGCCTAAGAAACACGGCTACCGGGACGTATTCTATATTTCCTGCGATGTGGCGACCTTCAGCCGCGACCTGCAGGTGCTGCTTGAGGCCGGCCTGACCGTGCGAGAACTACAACCGCTGGACCTGTTCCCGCATACCCCGCATGTGGAGCTGCTCTGCTGGCTGCAGACCTGAACAGGGCGACACCCGATCAGGCTCCCGCCTGGGCCGCAGCGGCCTGGCTATTCAATTCCGCCAGCAGTTCCGCGGGCAGTTTCAACTGCCGCCCCAACTCCTCGAGGTAGCTGCGCTCCATAAAACTCTGCTCATCGATCACCAGCACACTCGCCAGATACATTTCCGAAGCGATTTCCGTACTGGCGGCGACTGAAGCCACCTCGACCGGATCCAGAGGCTTCTGCAGCTCGCGGTCGACCCACTGGATGAGTTGAGGATCCGAAGTCATGCCGCGCAGCCCTTCGTCAATAAGCTGCCGCTCACGCTCGTCGACATGACCGTCGGACTTGGCCGCCGCAATGATCGCCTTCAACACCGCCGTCGAGTGCTGCTCCAGGGCTGGCCCACTGACTCTGTCGACAGTTTGCGCTGGCGCGGCAGTCGGTGCCACGCCCTGAGCCGAGTTCGCCTGCCAGTTGCCGTAAGCCTTGTAGGCCATCATGCCCAGCGCGGCCACGCCGCCATACTTCAGGGCCTTGCCGCCCATTTTACGGCCCTTCTTGCTGCCCAGCAGTAAACCCAACGCGCCCCCGGCGAGCGCAGCGCCGCCCCGGCCGCCCAGGAAATCGCCGACACCACCTCCCGTCGAGGTGCCCACTGAGGGCCCTGACGTACCTTGCTGCTGACCACCGGAAGATCCGAGCAGCTGATTTAACAGGTTTGACACATCCATCGTTGACGCCTCTGCAAGTTGGAGTTGATACGTATGCGTAAGCACTTAGGACCATGAACAAGCGGCATAGGTTCCCGCCCGGGCTCGCTCTGCGCGAGGGCAATACCCACGCATCGTCCTGTGCATATCGCCGCGCCGGACTCTGGCAGAGAGGGCAGGCACAGGGCTATCATCGGCAGATGACCCTGTCCGCGCAACTCATCCCGGCGTACCTCAGCGCCCTTCTACTGTGCCTCATGTCGCTCGTCTGTGCCGCGTGCCTGTGGACCGCCAACTGGACGGCGGTGCGCCAGGTACCGAGCCGCGCCCATCTTCTGTTTGGCGGCGCAATTGCCTGTCTGGGCCTGTGGCTGATTTCGTTTACCGTGATTGAGGGTGTGCGCGTCCATTTCCTCGGCATGACCGCGTTGACCCTGATATTGGGTTGGCGCTTCGCCATTCTCGCCGGCAGTGCAGCTGTGCTGGCGCACACGCTGGCAATCGGTCAGTCTGTGACGTCCATTCCGGCCACCTGGCTGTTGACCGTCGCCGTGCCGGCGACGATATCCCGCTGGCTGGTGTATCAGCTGCGCAACACCCGCGCACAAAACCTGTTTGTCTACATGCTCGGGGCCGGATTCGGCGGGGGCGCCCTGTCATCGCTGGCGGCTACCGTGACTGCGGTCGGCTTGCTCTGGCTTGCGGGGCAGCAGACGCTGGTTCATCAGGCGCTGGAAAACTGGCCCGCCGCACTGTTGCTGCTGTTTCCCGAGGGGTTTATCAACGGCATGGTGATCAGTGCGCTAACCGTGTTCTATCCTGATCTGTTGAAAACCTTCGATGACGAACACTACTTGTCAGGTTAGGGGGCCATCGTCGACAGGGGGATGTCGCTGAGGATTCAGGGTCTCAGGCGAAGTCCTGCCTTTCCATCCACGGGATCAACCGCCGGAAGGCCTCCTCGATCTGTGCTATCGATGTGGAGTAGCTGATGCGCAGGGCGTTGCTGCAGGAGGGACCGAAGGTCTCGCCCGGAATGGTACACACGCCGGTTTCCTTGAGCAGACGCAACGCCACGTTATTGCCGTTGATGCCCTCGGGCAGCGCGGGAAACAGGTAGAAGGCCCCTTCCGGCTTGTAGCCCTCAAGAAACGGAGTCTGTCTGACCAGTTCCACCACGCGATCCCGACGCTGCGTGTAGACCTGCAGCATATTGTCGACGAAATCACGCTCGCCACGCAGAGCCGCCACCCCCGCCCACTGGCAGGGCGTATTCGCGACCGTGGTGGTGAACATGTGGTAGCGGCGCAGCTTCTTGATCGCGCCCTGGCTGGCAATCAACCAGCCCACGCGCATCCCCGCCATGCTAAAGGTTTTCGAAAAGCTGCTGATCACCATCACATGATCAAGATCGGAGCAGCAGGACAGTACACTGGGGTAGGTTTTGTCGTCGTAGACCAGGTGGTCATACACCTCGTCACTGATGACATACACCCCGCGGTAAGCCGCCTCCTGCACAATAGCCTCAATAGTCTCGCGGGGGTACAGCGTGCCAGTGGGGTTACTCGGTGAATTGAGGACGATGGCACAGGTATTGGCGCTGATCGCATCGATCACGTCCTGCGGATCCAGTTGGTGGTTACTCTCGGCGCGGGTCGGGATAGTCTTGACCGTACCACCGTTCATCCGCACCAGCGGCGCGTACAGCATGAAGGACGGCTCCGGGATGATGAACTCGCGCCCGGACGACGATGTCGCCGTCAGCGCAAGATAGATGGCCTCGGTCGCACCCGTGGTTACGAGGATGTTGTCGGGCGTCAGCTCACGGGCGTAGCGCGCGCCGTAGTAGTCAGACAGGGCCTCGAGCAATTCCGGTAGCCCGGCGTCCATCGTGTAACCGGTTTGGCCGGCCTGCAGTGCCGCCACCGTCGCATCCACCACATGCGCCGGTGCCGGAAGGTCCGGCTGACCGATGGAGAGGTGTATGACGTCCTGCATGGTCGAAGCCAGGTTCACCATTTTGCGAATGCCTGGCATGGGAATCGCCAGCAACGCGGGATTCCAGACCGGGTCTTCGCTTTCGTAGAAATCGCTATCCAGATCGCCCATGCTCCCTCCTCAGTGCTGCGTGAACAGCGGGGGTCGCTGCGCTGTCAGTGGCGCAGCCCGCTGGTACGCGTAGCCCGCCTGCAACACCCGTGCGTCGTCAAACTTTGCGCCCACCAGTTGCAGCCCAATGGGCAGGCCCTCACTGCAGAACCCACAGGGCACCGACAAGGCTGGCTGACCGGTCATGTTGAAGGGGTAGGTAAAGGGCGTCCAGGTGGGCCAGCGGGTGCTGGGCCAATCCTCCGGCACTTCGCGGTTGGTCTTGAATGCGGTAATCGGCAAGGTGGGCGTGAGCAGCAGATCGTATTTCTGGTGGAAGCTCGCCATGCGTTCACAGAGCGCCGCCCGCTCGTTCATGGCGCCGAGATAATCCAGCATGGACAGCTTTGCCGCTTTTTCCGCCACGCTCACCAGCTGCGGGTCCATCAATTCGCGCTTGCGTGCGCCCAGGTCGCGCATGGCGTTGGCCGCACCGCCGTAGAACAGATGACCGAACGACCCCAGCGGATCGCTGAAGCTTGGATCCACCTCTACCACGGACGCACCCAGGCTGCTGAATACGCGGGCGGCCTCACGCAGACTCGCCTCCACCTCACGGGTGACTTCCACATGCCCAAGATTGGGACTGAAGGCTATTTTCAGACCCGCCACCCCGTCGCGCAACTGCGCGAGGTAATCGATGTGGCGACGCGGCACGGCATTGGCGTCCCGGTGGTCGGCTTCACACATTACGTTCATCAACAGGGCGCAGTCCTCCACCGTCCAGGCCATGGGACCTGCATGCGCCAGTGTGCCAAAGGGGCTCGCCGGCCAATGCGGCACTTCGCCAAAAGACGGCTTGTGCCCGACAATGCCACAGAACGCCGCGGGAATACGGATTGAA
>DIAF01000045.1:0-720 GCA_002414665.1 Halieaceae bacterium UBA5085 | reverse complement strand
CTGGAGCCGCCCGCGGTTCTCTCCGGGTTCCACGGGTTATTGGTGGGACCGCAAAGCGGGCTGTCGGTCACCCCCTTCCAGCCGAACTCCGGCGTTGTCGTCTTGCCTAGAGGCACGTAGCCGTGGCGTTCGAGTGCGGCAACACAGGGGGCGCTTTTGCCGAGTGTGCTGGCTGGATCAATGGTGCGAGAGCCCTTGAGCGTGGGCCACATCGGTGTGAGAAAGACATCCTTGACCGCAACCGGCACGCCGTCAAGGAGCCCCAGCGGCGCGTTATTCTGGTAGCGCTGTTCCGCTGCCCGCGCCCACTCAAGCGTGGTGTCCTCGTCGACCAGGCAGTAGGCGTTCACCTCTGAGTCCAGCGCCTGAATCTGCGCCAGCATGGCGCGCGTTACCTCGACCGGAGACAGGCTGCCGTTACTGTAGCGCGACAGCAATTCCGTGGCTGTCATGGCGACTATCTCGTTGCTCATGCGACGCTCCCTCAACAATAACCCAGTGGGCGCGTGATGCCCCGAGCCTTGACCGTATGCCCCGGGCTACGGCACTGTCAACCGGTGCCGGCTAAAAACACGCCAGATTTGGCGCAACGTCACCCCACATGCCACTGCCGCGCTGCCAGCAAGCCCAATGCGCTATACCAGCGGCTACCGCATGCCACAAAAATCGAGAGCAACCGGCCCCTGGACCGGAAGCCTGGTTTACACTTTGCGTTTCTCC
>DIAF01000044.1 GCA_002414665.1 Halieaceae bacterium UBA5085 | reverse complement strand
TGGCCGCCGGCGGTCAGTGCCACCGTTTCCTCGTCGTTCATTGCCATGCGGGCAAAGGTGAGGCGCACATCGTGTGCCGTCTTCTGCGGGTCGGGCTGGCCGTCAACGCCTTCCGGATTCACGTAGATTAGGCCCATTTGCACCGCTGCCAGCGGGTTGTCCAGCGTGTCCTGACGGTCGCTGTGCATACGCTCGTTGCTTTTGCCTAGCCATTCCTGCTCGGATCCCCAGCTGGTATCTTTCTCCGGGTGCCAGATATCGGTGCGGCCGCCGGCGAAGCCATAAATCTTCAGGCCCATGGATTCATAGGCCATGGTTCCGGCGAGGATGATCAGGTCGGCCCAGGAAATGCGGTTGCCGTATTTCTTCTTGAGAGGCCAGAGCAGACGGCGCGCCTTGTCCAGGCTGACGTTGTCTGGCCAGCTGTTGATGGGGGCGAAACGCTGGTTTCCAGTACCACCGCCGCCGCGACCGTCGGCGATGCGGTAGGTACCGGCAGCGTGCCACGCCATCCGGATCATCAGGCCGCCGTAGTGGCCCCAGTCTGCTGGCCACCAGGCCTGACTGTCGGTCATCAGCGCATGCAGGTCGCCTTTCAATGCGGCCAGGTCCAGTTTGTTGAATTCCTCTGCGTAGTTGAATGACTCGCCGAGAGGGTTCGTCTTGCGGTCGTGTTGATGGAGAATGTCCAGGTTGAGTGCTTCGGGCCACCAGGCCATGGGTGAATCGCCCATTCTGGTGCTGCCGCCGTGCATGACCGGACACTTGCTCGTTTGATCTGACGTTGTTTTGCTCATTCCTAGTCCCTCCTGCACCTTGGCAATTGTTGATAGGAACTCATGAAGCGTTGCCTTGCGGTGCAAACTAACTATGGCATGGGTCGCCAATTCCATAAAATTGATTATTATGAAATATGTGATCTGTTTTAAAGGATATTTGGCGGTGCGGGCCGCCCTTTATCGGCCGCCTACGTCGAGCTTGGAGGGTGCACCGGGCACCTCCTGCACCAGCCGTGGCAAGAGGTAGCCGGGCAGGCGTGCAGCCATCGCCCGGTGCAACGCCAGAGCCTGTGCGCGGTCCACTTCAAAGTGCGCGGCGCCACTCACCCGGTCGAGCAGATGCAGGTAGTAAGGCAGTGCACCCGCCGTAAACAGTCGCTCGCTGAGCGCAACCTGTGCATCGGCGGTGTCGTTGATGCCGGCCAGCAGCACTGTCTGGTTGAGCAGGGTGATATCGGCCCCGCGCATCCTGCGGAAGGCTGCCGCGACTTCGGTATCGATTTCATTGGCGTGGTTACTGTGGACCACCAGAGTGCTGTTTAGCCGCGGCGGGGTGAGCGCCCGCAACAAGCCCTCTGTAACGCGCTCCGGGATGACCACCGGCAGGCGTGTATGCACCCGCAGGCGCTGCACGTGAGGGATGCCCGCGACCTGCTGCACCAGTTCCGCGAGTTGCTGGTCGCTGGCCATAAGCGGGTCGCCACCACTGAGGATGACTTCGCTGATGCTGTCGTCTGCAGCGATATAGGCCAGCGCCGCGGGCCAGTCACTGCGGCCATTCTGGTTGTCGGCGTAGGGGAAATGCCTGCGGAAGCAGTAGCGGCAGTGGATCGCGCAGCTGCCGGTCACAATCAGCAACACGCGGCCGCGGTATTTGTGAATGATGCCCGGGTGGGGGTTGGCGCTGCCCGTTTCACCGTTGGGATCCGCCGTAAAACCCGGCACCTGCTGCATTTCCTGTGCCCCGGCGAGCACTTGCAGCAGTAGCGGGTCCCGTGCATCGCCCGCTCGCATGCGCGCCACGAAGCTGCGCGGCACGCGCAGCGGGAATTGCTGCATTGCCGAAGCGCTCCAGCCCAGGGCGTCCGGCGAGAGTTCCAGCAGTGCGCAGAGCGCTTCCGGTGAGGTCACCAGGTTGCGCAGTGCTGCGTGCCAGTCTGTTTCAGGCTGTGCCGTCGCGAGCGGTATCAGTGAAGTCATGGCGTCCTCTAACCCAGGCGGTCGCGCAGGCTGTAGAACAGCATCCCGGCCACCAGTCCCGGCCAGCGCAGCAGTGTGCCGCCGGGGAAGCGCGGCGAGGGCACGCTGGCCATCACGTCAAAGCGCTCCGCACTGCCGCTGATGACCTCCGCCAGCAACTTGCCGGCCAGCGTCGCAGTGGGTACACCGTGGCCAGAATAGCCGTGTGCGTAAAACACACCCTGGGAGAGCCGGCCGAAATCCGGCATGCGGTTGAGCGTGATGGCGAGCGTGCCGCCCCAGCCATAGTCGATGCGACTGTGCTCCAACTCCGGATAAATACGCAGCATGTACTTGCGTACGAAACTCTTGATGTCTGCCGGGAAGCGGCGGCTGTAGGACTCGCCACCGCCGAACAGCAGGCGATGGTCGGCGGACAGCTTCCAGTAGTTGACCACAAACAGGGTGTCCGACATGGAGCAGTCGTCACGGATCAGTTGTTGCGCCAGCGCCTCTGGCAACGGCTCGGTGGCCAGCATGTAGTTGTTGATGGGCATGATGCGTCCTGCGGCACGGGGCTCCAGGCGCTCCAGGTAGCCGTTGCAGGCCAGCACCAGGTAGTCGCAGTCAACGCGGCCTTGCGTTGTGGAGACCTCCACCTTGCCGTGTTCCCGGTAGTGGATCACGCGGCTGCCCTCGTGCAGGGTGGCACCCAGCTCATGGGCGGCGCGCGCGAGGCCGAGCGCATAGTTGAGGGGGTGCAGGTGCCGGGCGCCACTGTCCAGGGTGGCCCCGTGAAAACCCTGGCCGGAGGTCATCTGCGCCAGTTCATCTGTCTCCACGTAGCGGATGTCGTCGTAGCCGTACACACGGTTGAGGTGGTCGACTTCGGCGGCGAGTTCGCTGGCATCGCCGCGTTTGGATGCCACGTGCAGGTTGCCGCTGCGCAGGTCACAGTCAATGTCGTGCTCGGCAATCAGGTCGCAGACGGTTTCCACCGCCTCCAGGCCCAGCTGCCACAGGGCCTGTGCCTGCTGCAGCCCCACCCACTTTTCCAGCTGCTCCTGGCCGGCGCGCTGCCCGGTGCCCACGTGCCCGCCGTTGCGCCCGGACGCCCCCCAGCCAACGCGGTTGGCTTCCAGCAGTATCACGCTGTAGCCACGCTGGCGCAGGTGGAGAGCAGCAGAAAGCCCGGTGTATCCACCGCCCACGATGCACACGTCCGCTGTGGCAGCGCCGCGCAGCGGAGGGAAGGACAGGCTCTGGTTGGCCGTGGCGGCGTACCATGAGTCAACGTGGGCTTCGGGTTGCATGGCGCGATTATACGGAATCCGGGACCAAAAGCCGCATTTTGCCAGCGGTCTGACCCTTGCGGCGCTGCTGGCACTGCTGCAAACTCAGGTCGTTATCCTGATTGGACGTTGTATGAACACCGACACCCGGGCTATTCACGAGTGGCTCAAGCAGCACAAAATTTCGGAAGTGGAGTGTCTGGTGCCCGACATGACGGGAAATGCGCGCGGCAAGTTCATCCCCGCGCACCAGTTCCTGAGCATGGGCAACCCCAAGTTGCCGGAAAGTATCATGATCCAGACGGTCACCGGTGAGTATTCAGATGACCACTGGGATTTTGTCGAGCCGACCGACGCGGACATGATCCTCAAGCCGGACCCGGCGACGCTGCGAGTCGTGCCCTGGGCCAGGGAGCCTACGGCGCAGATCATCCACGACTGCTACAAGCGCTCTGGCGAGCGCCACCCGCTGTCCACGCGCAACGTGTTGCGTCATATCCTGGACCTGTATGCCGCCGAGGGCTTGCAACCCGTTGTGGCGCCCGAGGTCGAGTTTTACCTGGTCGCAAAAAACACGGACCCGGACTACGAACTGCTGCCACCCAAAGGGCGTTCGGGGCGTCGTGAGTCTGCCCGACTGTCCTACAGCATTGACGCGGTGACCGAGTTCGAGGACTTCGTCGAGGACATGTACGACTACGCCGACGAGCAGAAGCTGCAGGTGGATACGCTGATTCACGAAAACGGCGCGGCGCAGATGGAGATCAACTTTCTGCATGGCGATGCCATGGCGCTGGCCGATCAGGTGTTCGTCTTCAAGCGCACTGTGCGCGAGACTGCGCACAAGCACGGCATGTACGCCACCTTCATGGCCAAGCCCATGCAGCGCGAACCGGGCAGCGCGATGCACATCCACCAGAGTGTGGTGCGCGCAGGGTCGGGCGAGAATATCTTCGTCGACGCAAACGGCAAGCACACCCCCGCCTTCCTGTCCTACATTGCGGGCTTGCAGCGCTACACGCCGGAGCTGATCAGTCTCTATGCGCCGAACGTGAACTCCTACCGTCGCCTGGCGCCGGAGATTGCCGCCCCGATCAACCTCAACTGGGGCATGGACAACCGCACCACCGCCTTCCGCGTACCCTGGGGGCCGCCGGAGTCAACCCGTGTGGAAAACCGCTTTCCCGGCGCCGACGCCAACCCCTACCTGGCGATCGCGGCTACGCTGGCCAGCGGCTACCTCGGCATGAAACAGGGCCTTAGCCCCACTGAGCCGCACCAGGGCACGGCCAACGAGGACGATGTGGCGGTTGCGCGCACTCTGGAGGAAGGGCTGCGCAACCTGCACAACACGCCGGAGTTGCAGGACATGTTTGGCGACCTGTTCCTGCGTGCTTATGCGGCGGTAAAGCTGGATGAGTTTGAGGAGTTCAACCGGGTCATCAGTTCCTGGGAACGCGAGCACCTGTTGCTGCAGGTCTGACGCCGGCCAGCGGGTGGCCTGTCAGAGCTTTTCCTCGAGGCCGATGTGCTCGATGCGCGGGTAGGGCCGCCAGGTAAAGACCTGCTGGTGATTACAGATCATGCAGCGGTGGTCAATCTCACCGGTTTTCGGGTCCATCTCTCCACAGGCGGCCATCATGCCCTTGCCGCAGGCATCACAGACGTAATTGACTTCTATCGGGCGGACTTCGCGTTTCAATTCTGGCATGGCCCAGCAACCCTCCTGTGAATGTGCGTCTATGCGAGTGCGACTGCCAGTGTACCTGATTCCCGCCCCAGCACCACGCCCCGCAGCCAGCTGCCGCCGTCCGCGTCACGCAGGATATCGCCCACGCCGCCGGGGTGCCGAATGCGCAGTGTGCAGGGTGCCGGGGGGCTGTGCTCCGGCGGCAGGGTCATCGCCGAGAGGGCCTGCTGTACTGCGTCCGCGGCAAAGTCGAAGTGCGCCAGTGTGTCCTGTTCCGGGCCGACTCGCGGGCACAGGGCGCGATCCAGTGCCAGCACCTGCAGTGCGGCCTGCGGGTCCTGTCCGTGCGCTTCGCAATGTGCAGCAATCACTGTCGCCAGCGCCGTGTAGAGGCGCTCGGGTGCCGCGAGGGCGGCCAGGTAAATGGCGTTGCGCTGTTCGTAGATGGCCATGCGGTCGCCATGGTCCAGCGCACTCAGTGCCGCCTTGAAGGTATCGATGATGGTCCGCAGGCACTCGCGCAGCAGCGGCGAGACCGGCACCTCGCCCTGCAGTGCCAGCAGGCGCGTGGTCAACGGCATGATATAGCCGTGCACCAGCAGGATGTGGGCACTGATCAGGAAGTAGCCCTCTTCCCCTTCGTCGCGCGAAAAGGTGTGGCAGCCCACCACGTATTCGCCCTTGGCCTTGCCGTAGCCGGCGACGGGAATGGCCTGGATGCTGTATTCCGCGCGGCGCGCATAGAATTCCGTGCCCGGCAGCAGGGTGTAGCCGAAAATGTTGATGTTGGGAAAGGTGGCCAGCAGGGTGTCGAGATTGCGTTCGAAGTCCGCGAGGTTGTCGCCGGGCAAGCCCCAGATCAACTCTGCGGCGATGGGCACGCCCTGTTCGGACATCTGCCGCGCAATGGGCTCGTATTCGTTGGCACTCATATTCTGCCGGTTGCTCAGGCGCAGCGCCTCCGGCGTGAGCGTCTGCAGGGCCAGCTGGTAGTGTGGCAGCAGCTGGTTGCGGTTCAGCAGCAGGGCGATTTCCTGCACCTGCCGGCTGTGTTTTTTCGACCAGGAGGTGGCGAAGCTGCGCGGCAGGCCGGTGCGTTCCTTCAGCTCGACAATCATCTGCGCCTTTGCCAGGTCCTGCTTCAGGGCGCCGAAGTTGGAGTCTGCCAGCCAGATGTTGGCAATCCCGGCGGCAACGATTTTCTCCCAGTCATCGCGTATGCGCTGTAATGACCACTGGTACATCTTGCTGCCGATGGCACCTGTGCCCCATTCACAGAAGGCGCACTTGAACGGGCAGCCGCGGCTGGTCTCATAGGCAATGGCCGCGTAGCGCGGGCTGCCGTCTGCGTGGGTCAGCTCCAGTACGTCGAGCGGAGACGGGAACGCATCCAGCTCACGGCAGCGCTCCCGGGCCGGGGTGCGCAGCAGCGTGCCGTCCTGCAGAAAGGCCAGGCCATTGATCTGCTGCCAGTGCTCCCGACTGTCGCTGTCGAGGAATTGCTGGAAGGTGACCTCAGCCTCCCCGAGAAACACCACGTCCAGCGCTTCCTCACCGACGTAGTCCTCCGCCTGCTGTACATGCGGGCCGCCGGCGATCAGTGTCAGTTCCGGCGCCAGCTGCCGCAGGCGGTGGGCCAGTGCCAGAAACTCAGCCGCATTCCAGGTGTAGACGCTGAAGCCCAACAGGGCGCGCAGGCCCGCGGCAACCGCCTCACGCACCAGCGCGGGGCCTGTAACGGACCACGCCTCAAACCAGTGCTCGATCTCGTCAGCCTGCTGGAAGTGGACCAGTTCGATACGGGTGTCGGCGCTGCGTGCGCCGTAGCGCCGGTAGTAGGAGGACAGGGCGGCGGTTGTGGTGGGGGGTGCATTGAATTGCTCTGAGTCCATACTCAGAAGCCAGACCGGGCGCTGCACGTGGCGTGCTCCAAAAAGAGTGACGCTGCAATGTAGCGAATTGCGCCGGTTTTGCCCAGAATTTCAGGCAGCGCCGGAAAAGCGGGCGCGCAGCGGCGCCCGCCATGCGGCGCTAGAAGTCGCCCAGTTCCAGGTCGTAGTAGCCGAGCTCTTCGCGCAGGCGCCGCTGTTCCAGGCGCTGTTCAGCGCGACGACGTTTTTCCGCCAGGCGCTGCTTCTCGGTGGAAACCGGAATCACGTCGTCGAAATCGTCATCGCTCATGTCCAGCAGCGCCGGCTCGAAAATATCGTCCAGGCCATCGTTGTTGGACTGCTCTTGGGTACGCTCAGTCATAAATCACCTCCGGATGATTTACAGCCTCAATTTCGGCGCAATATCACTCAGCACTTTTGATGAGTAAATCAAAATTTTGTGGCATTTATAACAAAAATCTGCGCCCTGTGAAGCAGGCACAGAGCGCATTTTTTAAGATTGGTGGCCCGTGCCCATCCCGGGCATTCCCTGTACGCGAGGCTACGTCCCTGTAGTCTGTCTTCCCTGACCAACGGTTAACGGGCCACCCTGCAGGCAGTCTGCAAAGCCCGTGCCACTGCGTGCAGCACGTCACTGCGGGGGTTGCAGTGCGCTTCTGGCCGTCCAGCGCATTGCCGGACATGTCCGTCAGCGTCCGTGGTCAGTCGGCAGGCCGCGCCTCGGTGATGCGCTGCAGGATGTGCAGGGCGGTTTGCTGTGGATCATCGGCTCCGCTGGTGATGATGTGGCTGGCGTAGCGCTCGTAGAGCGGCGTGCGTTCCCGGAATACATCGGCGAAACTGTGCGCGCTGTCGCTGGCAATACCCCGAGGGGGCGCGGTGGCCACGCGCCGGCTCAGGGTTTCCAGGTCAACCTGCAGATAGACGACGGGTCCCGCCGCGCGCAGGCGCTGCATGGTGGCGGGGCTGTAGACCACGCTGCCGCCGGTGGCAATCACGCTGTTCTCCAGCGGGGTGCTGAGCAACACTGCCTCCTCCAGCGCGCGCAGTGCCAGGTGCCCCTGTGTATCCACGATGTCCTGCAGGGTGGCGCCGGCGCGGCGTTGGATGCCCAGGTCGGTGTCGTTGAAATCCAGACCGGCGAGTTTCGCAAGCAGTACACCAACCGTGCTCTTGCCGGCGCCGGGCATACCGATCAGGCTGATGGTGACGGGCGTTGCGGCGCTGTTCTGCACGGGTCCGGATCCTGAATGCACTTTGCTCGCATTATCCGGCCGCAGGGGCCGGTTGCAAAGCGGTCTCTGCGCATCGTTCCAGGGCCGGGCCTCCGTGTGCACTGCCTGGCAGCGCTCTGTTGCGCCCCTGCGGGTCACTGGTTAGAGTGCGGGCTTACTCACCGGATGAATAACTCAAGGCTTGCCAATGACACTGCAGCACACCCCGCTTGATGCCCTGCACCGCGAACTGGGTGCCCGCATGGTGCCCTTTGCCGGCTACGACATGCCCGTGCAGTATCCGGACGGGATTATTCGTGAGCACCAGCACACGCGACAGGCAGCCGGCCTGTTCGATGTGTCGCACATGGGTCAGCTGGTGTTGCGCGGTGCGGGCAGTGCCGAGCTTCTGGAAACACTGGTGCCTGCCGACGTGATCGGCCTTGGTCAGCATTGCCAGACCTATGCCCTGTTCACCAATGCAACCGGCGGTGTGCTCGACGACCTGATCATCACGCGCTGGTCGGCGGATACTTTCTTCCTGGTGGTCAACGCCGCCTGCAAGGTTGAGGACATCGCCCACCTGCGGGCACACCTTACCGGGCAGACTCTGGAAGTGCTTGACCAGCAGGCTCTGCTCGCCCTGCAGGGCCCCGGGGCGCGGGAGGTGATGCGTCGCCTGTGCCCCGAGCTGGATACACTGACCTTCATGCACGGGCAGGTGGCCATGCTGGACGGCGTTGAGACCTACGTCACCTGCTCCGGGTATACCGGCGAAGACGGTTTTGAAATTTCCGTGCCTGCCGCCAGCGCCGAGGCACTGGCCCGGCGATTGCTCGCGGAGCCCGAGGTGGCACCGGTGGGTCTGGGCGCGCGGGACTCCCTGCGGCTGGAGGCCGGTCTCTGCCTCTATGGGCACGAGCTGACCCCGGGAATCGATCCCGTGCAGGCCGGCTTGCTCTGGTCGATCGGCAGGGCGCGGCGCCCTGGCGGCGCGCGGGAGGGTGGATTCCCGGGCGCGCAGCAGATTTTCCAACGGATGGTGAACAAGCCGCCACTGCGCCGGGTGGGTTTGCGGGTAGAGGGCAAGCGCCCCGTGCGCGAAGGCCAGGCAGTGCTGGATGAGCGGGGTGAGCCGGTGGGTGAGGTCTGCTCGGCGGGTTTTGGTGCGACGGCTGGAGGGCCGATCGCCATGGCCTATGTGCAGCGCTCGCTGGGAGAGCCGGGCACGCGACTTGCGGTGGATGTTCGCGGTAAAGCGCTGCCGGTGACGGTCGCTGCCATGCCCTTCGTACCCCAGCGCTATTTCCGCGGTTAGGTGACGTTCAGTGTGCCCAGTCCCGCGGGGCGCGAAACTGTTGCGACAGGTAATCCATCTGGTCTGCCAGCACCCGCTCGCGGCTGAGGAAGTGCCACTCCCAGGTGTTGGGCCTGAAGGGGACGGCGAGCAGCGGCATCCCGGCTTCCTCCGGGGTGCGATTGTCCTTGGCCCAGTTGCAGCGGCGACACGCCGCGACCACGTTCTCCCAGCGGTCGTCCCCGCCGCGTGATGTGGGCAGCACATGATCCCGGGTCAACTCTGCCCGGGAGAACTGCTGGCCGCAGTACAGGCAGCGGTGGTCGTCGCGACGAAACAGTGTGCGGTTGCACAGGGGCAGGCTGAAACCGGGCCGCACCCGACCCTGAAGTGCGATGATGGGTTGCAGGCGGATGGCAGAGCGCAGTCCAGTGAGGCGCTGGATACCGCCGAACATGGGTGGAAGGGGTTCGCCGATGCCGTAGACAACATCGCCGCGTGCGTACGCTGACACCGCCTCCTGTGCGCTGAGCCAACCGCGTGGTTGGCCCGCGACGTCCAGTTTCAGGATGTTTTGCATGGGTCGCCACTCCGTGGAGTTCCCCTAACGCTACTCAAGATGCGTGACATTTACAATCGTGCAGAATGCCGCCGCCGGTGCATGCCTAGAGCGCGGTCCAGTGCCCTTCCACCAGCACCTCGCCCGCAGCTAGAACCCGGCCCACGAAGTGATCACCGGGGCGGACCTCGCCGACACCGGCAGGAGTACCTGTCATGACCAGGTCGCCGTCTTCCAGCGTCAGGAAGGCGGACAGGTTGCGCAGGATCTGCGCCGGCGGGTAGAGCATCATGTCCACGGAGCCGGCCTGACGCAGTTCGTTGTTCACATACAGCTCCAGGCCCAGTTTCTCCAGCGGGGTGTCCAATGCGACAAAGTTGCTGCAGAGGGCGGCGCCGTCGAAGGCTTTGGCCCGCTCCCACGGCAGACCTTTGGCCTTCAGCTGTGTTTGCAGTGCGCGCAGGGTGAGATCCAGCCCGAACCCGACGGCGCTGAAGGCGCCGCTTTCCCACAGCAGTACGATCTCCCCCTCATAGTGGACGGGCTCGCCGCGTGCGGCCTGCAGCGTGTCTCCCAGCGCCGAATTGGGTTTTATGAACACCACCATGTCGTCGGGCATTTCATTGCCCAGTTCACTGACGTGGGCAGCGTAGTTACGGCCAATACAGACAATTTTTGACGGCTGCAGAAGGCGTTGGGCGACGCGGATACTGTGCACAGGGAGGGTCCTTGCTCTGCGTTGTTGCGGTGGTTCCCATGGTCCGTCGGGAACCGGGCTTTGGCAAGTCGTTGCGGTGTCCGGCGTTGCCTTGCCTCGCGGGATCGCGATTCCATGACACGCCATGGTATACACTGCTGGTTTTGCCTGTTGAGCGCAGGCCCAACGTGACCGGGGACAGGAACGCGGGCAATGACTGAGTGGATGGACTGGGCACCGCTGGTGCTGACCATGGTGGGCACCGGCGTACTGGCGGGCGTCATGGCCGGCCTCCTGGGCGTGGGTGGCGGCATCGTCATTGTCCCGGTGCTGGATACCGCCCTGGGGGCTTTGGCGGTCGATCCGGCAATCCGTATGCATATCGCGGTCGCCACATCACTGGCGACCATCGTGCTGACGTCGCTGTCCTCTGCGCGGGCACACCACCGGCGCGGCGCGGTGGATTTCAGGCTTGCCCGCAGCTGGGGGCCATTGATCTTCTGCGGCGCGGTGTTTGGCGCCTGGCTTGCTTCGCGCCTGCACGGCAATGTGCTGGCACTGGTGTTTGGCGGCGTGGCGATTCTGCTGGGCCTGCGCATGCTGCTGTTTGGTGGTCGCAATCCCGCTCCCGGGCGTGAACTTTCACCGGGCGGTATGGCGCGGCTTTTTCCACTGGGTATTGGTGGCCTGTCGAGCATGATGGGTATCGGCGGCGGCACGTTCAGCGTGCCGGTACTGACCCTGCTCGGGCACGGCATACACCGCGCAGTGGGCACCTCCGCCCTGTTTGGTTTACTGATCAGCCTGCCCGGCGCTCTGGCCTATGTGGCAACGGGCTGGGGTGACGGCCGCCTGCCCGCCGGAAGCCTGGGGTTTGTCAGCCTGCCCGGCCTCGCCTGCATCGCGCCCATGACCGTCCTGGCTGCGCCGCTGGGCGCGCGTCTGGCCCATCGCCTGTCGGCGCGCCAGCTTAATTTTGCTTTTGGCGTGTTTCTGGTGCTGGTGGCCAGCCGCATGCTCTACCGCGCTTTGTAGCGGCGCCACCACGGCGCGTGCCGCGCGGCTAGCGCAACAGCAGCAGCGTCATTTCAGCCTGGCTCAACATGCGCGTGGTGTTGCTGCCGACAAAGAACTGGCGAATTCGCGAGTGGCCCCAGGCCCCCATGACCATCAGGTCCACCTGCTGCTCCCGGTGGTAGCGGTTCAATGTGGACTGCACGTCCCCTTCAAGTGTCGCGACGGTGACCACAAAACCGGCGGCCTCCAGTGCCCTGGTCGCTTCGGCAACCTGTCGCTGCTGGTCGTCGGTAAGCGGCCCCACTGAGACCAGGTGGCAGGGCAATCCCGCCAGCAGGGGGCTGCCGGCCACCCGGTCCAGGGCTTTCTGCGCCGTTGCGCTGCCGTCGAAGGCGATCATGAAAGAGCGCGGCGGACGGAATGCCCGCAGTGTCACCAGGATGGGTCGCTGGATGCGGCGTACAACGCTTTCGAGGTGCGAGCCAATGGCGTTGGCCTCGGCGGCGTGATCCTCGCCCTGGCGCCCGAGGATGACCAGACGCGTGTCGTCCTCAAGGTCCGCCAGAGTACTCACCAGGTCGCCGTGCCGCTGCCTCTGGGTAACCTCGGCCGCGCCAGCGGCGCGCGCCGCTGCCTCGGCGGCCTGCAGCAGGTGCTTGCCATGCTCCAGTGCCAGCCGCTCCCGTCGCTCGTCCAGTGCCGTGAGCTCTTCCAGCAGGTGCTCGCGACTGCCCAGGCCTATGGCCCCTGACAGGTCTGCCGCGGGTGGTGTGGCGGGCTTTTCCAGAGCGTGCAACAGCGTCAGCGGTTGCTCCAGCCGCTGGCTCGCCCAGGCACCGGCCAGGCTGATGGCCTCGGTGCTGGCTGAGCCGTCAATGCAGGCAATGATGGTATGCATGGCAGTCTCCCGGTCAGTGCCCCGCCAGCAGCGGGTCGCTGGCATCGGGTTTGTCGTGAACGCCGAAGCGGTCGACGATGGTGGCGCTGGCGGCGTTCATGCCAATCACTTCCACCACCGCCCCTTCGCGGCGGAACTTGATCACCACCTTGTCGAGGGCCGACACCGAGGTAATGTCCCAGAAGTGTGCACCGCTGACGTCGATAGTGACACGCTCCAGCGCCTCCTTGAAGTCGAAGGCGGCGGTGAAGCCATCTGCCGTGGCAAAGAACACTTGACCGATCACAGTGTACACCCGGTGCCCATCGCCGGCATCGGCCGACTGTACCAGCATGAAACGGCTGATCTTGTTGGCGAAAAACAGCGCCGCCAGCAGCACGCCAACGAGTACCCCCAGAGCAAGGTTGTGAGTGCTCACTACAACCACAACGGTTGAAACCATAACGATGCTGGAGGACAGCGGGTGCGACTTCAGGTTGCGCAGCGAATCCCACGAGAAGGTACCGATGGAGACCATGATCATCACGGCGACCAGTGCGGCCATGGGAATCCGGCTGATCCATTCGTCCAGGAACACCACCATGACCAGCAGTAACATGCCGGCGGCGAAGCAGGACAGGCGGCCCCGCCCGCCGGACTTCACGTTGATCACCGATTGGCCGATCATGGCACAACCCGCCATACCGCCCATCAGGCCGGCCCCAATATTGGCGATACCCTGGCCCTTGCACTCGCGGTTCTTGTCGCTCTCGGTGTCGGTGAGGTCGTCGATGATGGTGGCGGTCATCATCGACTCCAGCAGGCCGACCACCGCCAGCGCTGCGGCGTAGGGAAAAATGATGCGCAGGGTTTCCAGTGACAGGGGTACATCCGGCCACAGGAAGACCGGCAGGGTATCCGGCAGCTCACCCATATCCCCCACGGTGCGGATATCCAGGCCAAGCAGCAGTGCGATTGCGGTCAGGGTGAGGATGCACACCAGCGGCGAGGGCACCAGTTTGCCGATGACGGGCAGCCACGGGAAAAGGTAGATAATACCCAGCCCGCCGGCCGTCATGGCATAGACATGCCAGGTCACCCCGGTCAGCTCCGGGAGCTGGGCCATGAAAATCAGGATGGCCAGGGCATTCACGAAGCCGGTCACCACCGAACGCGAGACAAAGCGCATCAGTGAGCCCAGCTTCAGGTAGCCCGCGAGAATCTGCAGCACGCCGGTCAGCACGGTGGCCGCCAGCAGGTATTCCAGGCCATGCTCCTTGACCAGGGTAATCATCAACAGGGCCATGGCCCCGGTGGCTGCCGAGATCATCCCCGGTCGGCCGCCGGTGAAGGCGATTACCACGGCGATACAGAAGGAGGCATAGAGCCCCACTTTCGGGTCGACACCGGCGATGATGGAAAAGGCAATGGCTTCGGGTATCAGCGCCAGTGCCACCACGAGCCCGGCGAGCAGGTCGCCGCGCACGTTGCCCAGCCAGTCCTGTTTCAAAGTATCAAGCATGCTGTCTGTCTTCTTGCCCGGGGTGAGTGACGGCCAAACACGACGCCACCCGGGTGATGTTTTCCCCGGTGTCGGTCGGCAGTAGTGGAAGGAGGCGGATTATCCGGCAAGCGGCCGGGTGTGGCCACCGCGATGTGAACTTGTACCGGGATCGGCTGCGCGACCACCCCGAGTGGGCGTGCGCCTCGCGCTACGGGTCGTGATGTTCCTCGCCGCGCGGCCCGGCCTGGCGAGGCCCGGCCTGGCTCTGTCCCTGTTGCACGGCAGCAGTGAGCAGGCGCAGCTGCCTCTGTACATCATCCAGCTGCTGGGCGATGAGGTCGCGCTCATCGTGCGCCTGCTGCGCCTCGCGGGCGTTCTGTTCAGCGGTCATCACACCCAGCACGGCGCCGACCATCATGTTCAGGAAAATGAAAGCGGTCAGAAAAATGAAGGTGAGATAGTAGAACCAGCTCAGTGGGTACGCTTCCATCGTGGCGTACATCACGTCCGTCCAGTCCTCGAAGGTGGCCACGCGAAACAGTGTGAGCATGGCAATTGCCACATCCCCCCAAAGCGTTTCGTCCACCTCGGCGAACAACATGGAGCCTACGGCAGCGTAAATGTAGAAAATGATGAACATGAGCAGGGCGATGTAGCCCATGCGCGGTATCGCCTTGAGCAGCGAATTGATCAGGAAGCGCAGTTCCGGCACCACGGATACCAGACGCAGAACCCGGAATACCCGCAGCAACCGCCCCAGCAGCACGGCCTGCGAGTTGTCCAGCGGTATCAGGCTGCCGATCACCACCAGAGTATCGAAAATGTTCCAGCCATCGCGAAAGAAGCGACGTTTGTCCGGGCAGGCGGCGAAGCGAAAAAGAATTTCCACCAGGAAGAAAAGGGTAATGGCGGTGTCCATGATACCCAGGGCGCGCTCCGCCAGTGGCGGCAGATCGTAGGTTTTGGCGCCGATGGTCAATGCAGACAGGAGAATGATGGCGATCACGGCGCCCTGGAAGATGCGGCTGGATTCTATCCGCCGCAACAGCCCGGAGCCGGAGGAGGAGAGTGAAGCAGTGGACATGAGGCCTTGCCTGAGTCAGTCGATGTGCGCCGATTCTAGAGTGCCGCAGGGGACTTGAACAGGCGGCAGGCGGCGGAGCAGGGCCTCGCGGGGAGGTTTCTGCGCAAGCGCCAGTCAGCGCCGGCAGCTGTCGATGTCGTCCTGCGAGAGTCCCAGGTCGCGCGCCGCCTGTTCGAAATCCTCCTTGGTCGCATTGGCGTCGGCGATATCCCGGCTGGCTTCGGAGATGTCACTGGCGATGTCGCTGCTGCCTCCGTAGCGTGACGCGGTGCGTGAGACGGTGTTGAACAGGCTCATCAGGCCCTGCTTCTGCTTCCTCGCCTGTTCGGCTTCGGCAACCTTGCGCTGCAGGCATTCCTGCTCGGTCTCCACGGGTGCCGCGGCCTGTGCCGACGAGCCGCCGCTGTTCAGTCTGGACTTGATGATACCAGCCAGCTGCGGGCTGGCGTTGCCCGTGACCTCCAGCTGGTTGTCTGCCTGGAACTGGGAAATGGCAATCTGCGTTTCCACCGTCTCCACGCCATCTACCGGGCCGGGTTGATAGCCGAGCGCCACCAGATCTGTTTCGATACTCTGGATGAGCGCGTCGGCGTGCGCCGCCGCAATCATCAGCGGCAGTGTGAAAGCGGCGAGCGCACTCGCCAGGGTGCGGGTCATGGTCGTGTGTTGCAGGCGCGGCTTTAGCATGGTGTTGTCACCTCTTTTTTCTTGCCCGGAGGGCCTGTGTTGCGACGGGGCGCTGACCAGAGGCTTCACCCGGCGCCCGCCAGCTCGCGAATGATGATACTCCAGTGGTCGAGGGCATCGTCAAACGCTTTGATGGGCACGCGCTCATTCAGGCCGTGGGCGTACATCTCGTCGGGGTTCATGAAAATGCTGCCAATCCCCCAGGTGGGAATGCCGGCGTTGCGAAAATGCATGGCATCGGTGCCACCGGAGGACATGTAGGTGATCAGGCGCAGGTCGGGGTGGCGACTGTGCACCGCCTTGCTGACTGCTGACAACACGTCGGCACGCAGCTCGGATATCGGGCTTTCCGTGACCTCGGCGAGCAGTTCAAATTCAGCGCCGCTGTTGGCCACCACCGCTTCCAGCTCGGCCTGGATATCGGCCGCCTTGACGCCGGGGAAGATGCGGCAGTTGACCGTCGCAGTGGCGGACTGGGGCAGGGCGTTCTCGGCGTGGCCGGCGCGCAGCATGGTGACCACGCAGGTGGTGCGCGTCGAGCCAACGTAGGAAGGCTCGGTGCGCAGTCGCTCGGCGGCGTGTTCATCGTCGGGGTTGTAGGCAAAGCGCACCATGGTGTCACCGAGGTCCCCCCCCAGCTGCTCGCCGATATTCTGGAAATAGGACAGTGTCATCTCGCTCCACATCACCGGGAAACGGTGCGCTTCTATCGCCTTGATGACATCGGCCAAGTCGTAGATGGCGTTGTCGTCCCGTGGCCGGCTGCTGTGGCCGCCGGGGTTGCGCACGGTGATTTCCCAGGTGGCATAGGTTTTTTCCGCGGCCTGGATCTTGTAGCTCACCGCATTGCCGTCACTGTCGAGGTCGCCACCGCCGGCGTCAGAGTTCAGGGCGAACTCGGCCTCGGCGAGTTCCGGCATCTCGTACGCCATCATGCGCGTGGTCGTCATGCCGCTCTCTTCGTCACCGGAGAACGCGAGGATCAGGTCGCGATCCGGTACGAAACCTTCGCGCCGCAGACGAATGAATGTCGCGGTGAGCTGTGCAACACCAAACTTGTTGTCGATACTGCCACGGGCGTAATAGTTCACCGTATCCTGGGTCAGGGTGAAGGGTGGGCGCTCCCAGTCGGCCTCCAGTGCCTCCACGACGTCGAGATGGCCGAGCAACAGGATGGGCTTGCGGCCGGCGCTGCCATCACCGCGATAGGTGGCGATGAGTGTGGCGAAGTTGCCTTTGGGCACAACCCGCACGTCCTCCTCCGGAAAGCCCGCAGCGATCAGCTCATCGGCAAGATAGCGGGCAACGCGGGGCGTATTGCCCTGCGCCTTGGAGGTATCCACTTCGACAATGGTTTTGTAGATCTCGAACGCCTTGCGTGCATGGGCCTCGTCTGTTTGCCCGGCGGCCTGGGTCGCGAGTAGTGCGAGGCAGACGCTGCAAGCCAGTTGTTTGAGTGACATCGTGTGCTCTCCGCTGTGTGTTGTGAAAAAGGTTAGCACATTCCCCCGGCTGCACCGCTGGTCGTGTGCAGGTTTTGGCGTATGCTTGTCGGGTAGACGTCGAGGACCCCCGTGAACAGTTCGCCTCCCACCACCCAGCGGCGCAATGTCTGGCTGCGCGACACGCTTTCGCGTTCGCGCCGCGACGCCGTGTCCAGTTCCGTGATGACCGGTATTTGCGACAATTACCTCGGCGCTTTCGCCATTTCCCTGCGCGCCAGCCTGGCGCAGATGGGCTGGTTGATGGCCGCCCCGCAGCTGGCAGGGGCGCTGTTCCAGCTGCTGTCGGTGTGGCTGTGCCCGCGTTTTTCCCGGCGCCGTGCAATCGTGACTGGTGTGGTCCTGCAGGCGCTGGCGGTGCTGGGCATGGCGCTGATCGCCTTTGTTCGCCCCGCCAACGCCGTCACCTGGTTGATCGTGCTGGCGGTGCTCTACCAGGCCAGCGCCAACTTCGTACAGCCGCAGTGGCGCAGCTGGATGGGCAGCGTGGTGCCGCCGCGGCGCCGCGGGGCCTTCTTTGCGGGTCGCACGCGGCTGACCATGATCACCAGCTTCGCCGTGTTTGCGGGCGGCGGTGCGCTGCTCGGCCTGTTCCAGCGTTTCGAGCTGGCCTGGCTGTGTTTTGGCGCATTGTTCCTGCTCGCGGCGGCGGGTCGCGGTGCGTCCGCGCATCAGTTAAGGCGAATGCACGACCCTGACCACAGCAACGTGCCCGGCGCAATATCCTTCACGGCAACCCTGCACCGTGTGCGCGATGCATTCCGCGACAAGACCTTCTATCAGTACAGCCTGTTCATTGCCGGCATGCAGTCTGCCGTGGCAATCTCAGCACCGTTTTTCAGTGTGTACATGCTGCGCGACCTGAATTACAGCTACTGGCAGTTTTCCGCCAATACCGGCATCGCCATTCTCACCCAATTCTTCACCCTGTCTGTCTGGGGGCGTATCTGTGACCGCTGGGGTAATCGTTGGGTTATGGTGTCCAGCAGCCTGCTGTTGCCGGTAGTGCCTGCGTTGTGGCTGGTGTCCAGCGACTTCGGTTACCTGCTCGCGGTGCAGGTGTTGTCGGGGCTGGCCTGGGGGGGATTTACCCTCAGCACGGCCAACTACCTCTACGACTTGCGGCCACCGCGGTCGGATTTTGCGAGCTATGCGGCGGTGCAGTCTTCCCTGGGCGCTGTCGGCATTTTTTGTGGGGCCCTGTTCGGTGGTTACCTCGCCGGGCATCTCTCGGCCCTCGCTGCATGGCTCCCGGAAAGCTGGCAACCACTGCACCCGGTGGTGCTGATTTTCCTGGTGTCGGGCCTGCTGCGGGGCATTATTCTTGCCTGGTTCATTCCCCGTTCGGTGGAGCTGCGCGTGCGCCAGCGCCCTGACCTGCTGCAGGTGGTTTACCGGATTTCGCGCTTCACCCCGGGGGCCGGCATTGTGCTGGACTGGCTGACGGTAACCCGCAAGCGACGCGACTGAGGCTATACTCAGGCAGAAGGGCGCGACGGGCGGCCTCGCAACTGACCGGGAGCAAGCACTGCATGCATCAATTGAGTGGACTCGACGCAACGTTTCTGTACGCAGAGATGAACAATTCGCCGATGCACATCGCGCCCCTGCTGATATACGACCCCGCCACCACCGGCCGCGATGTTGTGCGTTTCAAGGACATTCTCGCCACCTTCGCCGAACGGCTGGATCGCTCGCCGATATTCCGGCGCAAGCTGGCGATGGTGCCACTGAACCTGGACCAGCCTTACTGGGTGGACGATGACCGCTTCGACCTCGAGTTTCACGTGCGCCACATCGCCCTGCCGAAACCCGGTGACTGGCGCCAGCTGTCGATTCTGGCGGCACGGCTTCATGCCCGGCCCCTGGACCGGGCGCGCCCGCTCTGGGAGGCCTACATCATCGAAGGGCTGGACAACGTGGCAGGCCTGCCGCCGGGTTGCTACGCGATGCTGCTCAAGGTACACCACGCGGCGATCGATGGGGCCTCCGGTGTTGAACTGATTTCTGCACTGCACGACCTGTCTGCCACGCCGCCGGCGCCGCGTCCGGTGGCTCCGCCATTGCTGGACCCGCCGCCCAGCACAGCCGAAATGCTGTGGCGGGCCTACAAGGCCAATATGAAAGCGCCGTTCCGACTGGCGCGCATGGTCGGCCAGGGCATTCCCGCCTGGCGCCGTGTCCACGAAGGGGTCAAGGCAAAGAAGTTCCGCACGCTGGGTGACAAGGAACGCACCCGCTTTAACGCGGCGGTGTCGCCGCACCGGGTGTTCGGCGCGGTGGATTTTGACCTCGCAGTGATTCGCCGTGCGCGGGAGGCGGTGCCGGGGGCCACGGTCAACGATGCGATTCTGAGCATCGTCGGCGGCGCGTTGCGCCAGTACCTGATGGACAAGCGGGAACTGCCAGCGAAGAGCCTGGTGGCGGGTGCGCCGGTCAATGTCCGCAGTCGCGACGAGGCGCACAGCGGTGGCAACCAGGTGTCGATGATGACGATCCCGCTGGGCTCAGACGTTGCGGAGCCCCTGGAGCGGCTGCGCAGCGTGCACCGGGACGCGGTGGGCTCCAAGGCCTATCACGAGGCGGTCGGGGCGCGCTTCATGACCGACATGACGCACAGCCTGCCGGCGGAACTCGCCGCCCTGGGCGTGCGTGCGGCACTGGGTTCGGGGCTCATGGCGGGCATGAAGCCGATCTTCAATACTATCGTGACCAATGTGCCAGGCCCGCAGGTGCCCCTGTATATGTGTGGTGCGCACGTGGTGCGCAGCTATGGCCTCGGCCCCTGCATTGACAATATGGGGTTGTTCCACGCGGTCACCAGCTACGACGGGCAGATTGCCGTGTCGTTCCAGGCCTGCCGCGCGATGATGCCGGATCCGGGCTTCTACGAGCAGTGCCTGCAGCGCGCCTATGCGGACCTGCAGGCAGCAGCGAAAGCGCCGCGGAAAAAAACCGGGGCCAGGCGAAAAAAAGCGGTGGGCAAGACGCAGCCTCGGGGTGCCAGGGCGCTCAAGGAAAGCGTTCCCAAGGCGAGGCCAAAGGCAACAGCAAAAGTGAAGGCGCGTCCGCGCAAGCGGCCCGCCTAGTTACTGGCGTTCAGGCACGGGTGAGCGGTGAATAGGGGCGCTGAGCGTGCCGTCGCGGTCGATGCGCCAGGGAGCGCCTTCACACACGGCGTAGTTACGGCAATCGGGGGTGCAACCGCGGCAGGGAAGCCGGGGGTGTTGTGTTTCTGCAGTATTCCTCGTGGTCATTCGGCACTCTCCTGATTGTCGCCGAGTATACGGCATTTGCCGGCTCTCCGATCAGCGAAGGCAGCCTTAGCCGCTGCGGGCGAGCAGGTGGCAGGCAGCCGCGTGTGCGCCTGTCAGCGGTGCCAGCTCGGGTTCGGCCTCACTGCATTGCGGCTCGGCGCGCGGGCAGCGCGGGTGGAAGCTGCAACCCTGGGGCGGGTTGATGGGCGAGGGTACGTCCCCCCGCAGCACTTCGCGTGCTGCCCTGCGGTGTGGATCCGGCACGGGAATGGCCGCGATCAGGCTCTGTGTATAGGGGTGGCTGGCCTCGCGGTAGAGCGTTTCGCTGGGGGCCGTTTCCACGATTTTACCCAGGTACATGATCGCGACCCGGTCTGAAACGTGCTTCACCACCGCCAGGTCGTGGGCGATGAACAGGTAGGCGAGGTTGAACTCGCGCTGCAGGTCGACCAGCAGGTTGAGAATCTGGCTTTGGATGGATACGTCCAGCGCCGAGACCGGCTCATCGCAGATCACCAGCCTGGGGTTCAGGGCGATGGCGCGGGCGATGCCGATGCGCTGTCGCTGACCTCCGGAGAATTCAAAGGGAAAGCGCGTGGCCGAGCGGGCGGGCAGGCCGACGATGTTCAGCAGCTCCGCGACCCGTTTGCGGCGCCAGATGCGGTCGCCGATACGGTGCACAATGAACGGTTCTTCCAGGATATCGCCCACGGTGTGCCGCGCATTCAGTGACTCCATGGGGTCCTGGAAAATCATCTGGATGTCCTGCCGGAGCGGGCGCAGGGTACGGGGCCGCATGTGCGTGATGTCCTGGCCGGCGAAGCGGATACTGCCGCCGGTGGGCGTGTAGAGCCGGGTAATGCAGCGCCCCAGGGTCGACTTGCCACAGCCGGATTCACCCACCAGGCCCAGTGTTTCCCCTGGGTTGATGGTGAACGACACGCCATCCACAGCGCGGTTGAAGGCCCGTGCCCGCAGGAACAGACCTTCGCGCACCGGGAAGTGCATCTGCAGGTTGCTGACTTCCAGCAGAGGCGCGCTCACAGTTCTTGCCACCGCAGGCAGCTCACTGCGTGCCCGGCTGCGACCCACTCGGGTGCCGGAGGCTGCTCCCGGCAGCGGTCCACGGCATGGGTGCAGCGGTTCTCGAAGCGGCAGCCCAGTGGCAGGTCGCGCAGTCCGGGTACCATGCCCTCTATCACGCCGAGGCGCGACTTCGCCTCGGTTTCCAGCCGTGGTATGGAGGCCAGCAGGCCGCGCGTGTAAGGGTGCGCCGGCCGGTCGAAAATATCAAACACGGACCCCTGCTCCGCGACCTTGCCGGCGTACATCACCACCACCTGCTCGCAGGTTTCCGCGATTACGCCGAGATCGTGGGTGATCATGATCACCGCCATCCCCATGCGCTTCTGCAGGTCGGCGATCAGCTCCAGAATCTGGGCCTGGATGGTGACGTCCAGCGCCGTGGTGGGTTCGTCGGCGATCAGCAGGTCCGGCTCGCAGGCCAGCGCCATGGCGATTACCACCCGCTGGCGCATGCCGCCAGACAGCTGGTGGGGGTATTCGCCCAGGCGCAGGTCCGGCGACGGAATGCCCACTCGGTCGAGCATGTCGGCGGCGGCACGCAGCGCGTTGGCAGGCTCGCAGACCTTGTGCAGCAGCATGCCCTCGGTGAGTTGGCGGCCGATGGTGTGCACCGGGTTAAGAGCCGTCATGGGCTCCTGGAACACCATGCCGATACGTCGCCCGCGAATCTTCTGCATCTCGGGAATATCGAGCCGGGCGAGGTCCGCTCCCTGGAACAGCAGGCTGCCGCCTGCGATCCGACCCATGGGCTGCGGCAGCAGGCGCATGATCGACAGCGCCGTCACGCTCTTCCCGCAGCCGGATTCGCCGACGATGCCCAGCGTGGCTCCGGCTTCCACCGAGAAACTGACACCGTCTACCGCGCGCACCCGGCCTTCATCGGTGGCGAACTCGGTGATCAGCTGGTCGACTTCAAGCAGTGCCACGGCAGGCTACTCCGCCCATTGGTCGTATACGCGGATGACCGGATCGAAGCGCTCGCCGCTGCGACGGGCGGCCTCGGTCTCTGCTTTCATGTCGCTGTCGATCCAGTGCACGAAGGCTTCGCCGGGACCCTGCGCATGCTTGTGCGAGAAGCCTTCGGGGTAGCGCAGCCAGCGCCAGTGGCCGATGCGGAAAAAGCCCTGGTAGAAGCCGGGCACGAAGGAGGCGTGCTCATGATGCAATTCCGTCATCCGGTGTGCCAGCTGGATCATTTCGTCGCGGTCGCTGGAACGCCGATAGCGTTCGATCAGCTGATCCATTTCCAGAATCGCGAAGCTCTCCAGGTTATTGGTCTGGGTCTTCAGTTTGCGCTCGGGGTTGACACTGCCATCTTCGAGGAAGGCCTTGTCGTAGGCATTGTCCGAGTGATAGTGCTCCCAGAAGCGGGGGTACAGTTCCAGGAACACGCCAAAAGCGGTAAAGAAGATATCGTGTTGTTTTTCCTGTACCTTTTTCCACCCCACGGTACTATCCAGCACCTCAATGCGCAGTTCGAGGCCCGCCTTGGCCGCTTCCTCGCGCAGGATGGTCAGCACATCGCGCAGGCTCTCGTAGCCGGTGGCGAGGGTGAAGGCCAGCCGCTGGCCCTGGTCGTTGACCAGAATGCCGTCGGCGCCGCGCTCGGTGAAACCCGCTGCGGCAAAGTGCGCCTGGGCCTTGCTGATGTCGAAGGTGCGTGCGGTGATGGTGGGGTGGGTGAAATCACCGAAGCCTTCCTGCCCGGTGTTCATGCGCGTGTTGTCACCGCGGAAAAACTTCTCGATCACCAGCTCCCAGTTCGTGGCGTAATTGATGCCCAGCCGGATCTCGCGGTCCTTGAGCAGCGGCTGGGCCGTGTTGATCCACAGGCCGAAATTGGGGCGCGGGCGCTGGTTGTAATACATCACCTTGTGAATGTACCCGGCCTGTATGTCCGGGTCACTGTCTGGCAGCTTCTCGTACCAGTATTCCGCGAGCCCCAGGCCGAACTGGTCCACATCGCCGCGCTTGAAGGCTTCGAAGGTCTTGGCGTCGTCGCGAATGACGGTGAACTGGATACGATCCGGATTGAAGCGGTAGCGCCAGTATTTCTTGTCTTTGGCCCACCAGTCCTTGTTGCGTGTGAGGGCGATGGAACGACCCTTGCGCACGTCCTCCGGGCGTATGATGTAGGCGCCGGTGGTGGGTTCGAACTCCCACTGGTAGCGCTCGCTGAAGTCGTCACCCATGTCGGTGTAGAAGTGCTGGGGAATAGGTCGCAGCAGGAGCACGCGCTCATCGAGGTCCGGTTTGAGCTCCCGGGTGGTGATGGAGATGGTGTGGTCATCGTAGCGGGTGATGTTGGTGTAGGTCGTGCTGTAAAAGTTGTTGTACCAGGGCGCCATGATGTAAGGCGAGCGGTAGAACCAGAACATGAACAGGTAGTCGTCTGCAGTGACGGGCTCGCCATCGGAGAATCGTGCGGCCGGGTCCAGCTTGACGTACACCGTGCGCGCCGCTTCATCAATGGCCCAGGATTCTGCCAGCCCGGGATACAGGTCGCGGGTTTCCGGGTGCAGGTGGGCCATGGTCATGCCCGTGTCATCCAGAAGAAAGGTGCGAAAACCGCCGTTGGAATCCGGGCCTACGGTGCGCAGGGTGCGGGGAAAGTCCTGCAGGGCGGCATTCTGTGTGCCGCCTTTGACGGCGTCGGGCGAGCCGATTTCCGGCAGGTGGTTGTTGTTTTCCCACACCAGGCCTGTGGGCAGATCCGCCGGTGTCTTGAAGCTGAAGAAATCCGGGTTGGCGGCGTAATAGGCTTCCACCTCGGCGGTGACGCCCGGCAGCCCGTCGGCGCTGGCCGCGGTATCCGTGGACTCTTTGGGTGACTCGCCGCAGCCTGCAACGCACAGGCTGAAAAACAGGCAGTACAGGGTCTTTTTCATGGCGGATTCCTCATGTGCGTTGTCCCTAGCGGTAAACAGAGAAGGTTTTGGGATCAAATGACTCGCGGATGGCTTCGCCGATAAACGTCACCAGGGTCAGCAACGCGACCAGCGTTCCGAACGCGGAAATGACAATCCACGGTGCCGTGCGCAGGTTGGCAGTGCCCTGCTTGAGCAACTCGCCCAGGCTGGGTGTGGGTACGGGCAGGCCGAAGCCGAGAAAATCGAGCGCGGTGATGGCGGAAATGGCTGCCACCACGGTAAAAGGCATGAAAGTAATCAGTGTCGACAGCACGTTGGGCATGATGTGGCGGAAGATGATACGCGTGTTGGAGGCGCCAATGATACGCGCGGCGGCCACATAGTCCCGGGCCTTTTCCTTGTAGGTTTCAGTGCGCATGTAATAGGTCATGCCTGTCCAGGAAAACAGCACCATCACCAGCAGTAGAATGCTGATGCGTGTCGGCACGGCGACCGTGGAGGGGATGACGGAAAAGATGATGATGACCATGTACAGGAAGGGCACATTGGACCAGATCTCGATGACGCGCTGCAGTACCAGGTCGAAGACGCCGCCGAAGTAGCCCATGGCACAGCCGATGGCAATGCCGATCAGGTAGACGGAGAGCGTGAAGCCGAGTGCGAACAGCAGGGCGATGCGTGTGCCGTAAAAGAGTCGCGCGAGGATGTCCCGGCTGGTGGTGTCCGTACCCAGGTAGTGCTGTGACGCGGCACTGGGCGGCTGTGGCCGGAACACGCCACCGGCGGCGTTGTTCTCATAGGGGTTGTAGGGTACCAGGGGCAGCAGCACCCAGTTACCCTCATCGGCCTCGTCGAAACGGGCCTGCAAATCCCGGTAGTTGGTCTCGTAGTCGTAGTCGAGGCCGAAGTCTGTGCCCGGGTGGAAGTCGCCGTAGGTGGGGAAGTAGAGCTCGCCCTGATAGCTCACCACCAGCGCCCGGCTGTTGATCAGCAGCTCACCACAGGCCAGCAGCGCGGAGAGCCCTGCGAGAATCAGGAAGCTGTAGTAACCGCGCTTGATCTGGCGGAAGCGTCGGAGCTTTTTCCGTGTTTGGGGCGTGAGTGCAAACATCGCCTACTGGAACCGTATCCGTGGATCGACCAGTGCGACCAGGATGTCCGAAATGATGTTGCCAATCAGCAGCAACAGGCTGGCCAGTAACACCACGCCCATGACGACCGGATAGTCGCGATCGAGAATGGCCGTCAGGCCGAGCAGGCCAAAACCGTCGATATCAAAGATGGTTTCGATCAGGAAGGAGCCGGATACCAGCAGGGTGATGTTCTGCCCGAACGTGGTCGCGATGGGAATCAGGGAGTTGCGTACGGCGTGGCGCGTGACCGACTGCCGGAAGGACACCCCTTTGGCGATCGCGGTGCGAATGTAGTCCGCTGCCAGGTTGTCCATCAGATGGTTCTTGAGCAGTAATGTGACCAGGGCAAAGCTGCCCACCAGGTAGCAAGTCAGCGGCAGCACGGAATGGCGCAGCAGGTCCAGTGCCTGTGCGCCCAGCGACAGGTCGCGGAATTCGTAGCTCACAAAGCCCCCCATGGGGAACCACTCCAGGCGCACCGAAAACAGCAGTATCAGCAGCGAGCCGAGGGCGTAGCCGGGTATCGCGTAGCCGACAAAAATAAGCACCGAGCTGATATTGTCGACAAAGGTGCGGTGGCGTATGGCCTTGAGAATGCCCAGTGGTATGCAGACAGCGTAGGTGATTACCAGGGTCACCAGCCCGTAGTACAGCGATACCGGGAAGCGCTCGCTGATGACGTCCCACACCGGCTCATTGTAACGGTAGGAGCTGCCCAGGTCGCCGCGCAGCACTTTGCCCAGCCAGCCTGCATAGCTTTGCAGCACGGGCTTGTCGAAGCCGTAGTACTCCCGCAGGCGATCGAGTTGTGCCTCCGAAATGGCCATGCCCTGGCCTGCCATCTGGGCACCTCCGCCGGAGAGGCTCATCTGCTGCGTTTCCATGATGGCGCGTTCCAGCGGGCCACCGGGGACCAGGCGCGTGATGGCAAAGACGATAATGGTCACGCCAATCAGCGTGGGCGGGACGAGCAAGAGGCGTCTGAGAAAATAGTCGCGCATGCGATGTCCGGTGGAGCCCCTGTCGTGTTCGCTGCCGTATGGTGTATCGGCGTGAATCCGGATGGTGCCACAAAGGCACCGCGGGGCAAAGCATATCGGCTGTCGCACCGTCGGCTGTCGGCTCATCCGCAGCGCAGCCGGTCGCGTAGTTAACCAAAGTACACTTATCGCCAGCGCCGGGTGCGCGGGGAGCCAACCGGATGCCCGAGGGGCCAGAAATTCGCCGGGCTGCGGACGAGATTGCCGCGGTGCTGGAAGGTCGCACGGTAAAGACAGTGCGCTTTGGCCTGTCGCGCCTGCGCAAAGCGGAGCGGACGTTGTGTGGTCACCGGGTGCGGGCGGTGGAAACCCGGGGCAAGGCCATGTTGTTGCACTTTGAGCATGGCCTGACGGTGTACTCCCACAATCAGCTGTACGGTGTCTGGCGTGTGGTTAAGGGGCATGAGCTGCCCGAGAGCACGCGCTCACTGCGTCTGCTGCTGCAGACCGCGACAGACTCCGCGCTCCTCTACAGCGCCTCGGACATCAGCGTGTGGCCCGTGGAGGAGCTGGGGCAGCACCCCTTTCTGGCGCGACTTGGCCCCGACATCATGTCCACCGGACTTGCCTGGCGAACCATTGCGGACCGGCTGCAGAGCCCGCAGTTTGTGCGCCGCAATCTGGCCAGCCTGTATCTGGACCAGGGCTTTGTCGCGGGCATCGGCAATTATCTGCGCAGCGAGATTCTGCACGCTGCGCGCTTGCACCCCCTGCGCCGCGCTGCCAGCCTCAGTCCAGCTGAACGCGGTCGGCTGGCGCGGGCAACCCTGGATATCAGCCGGCGCAGTTACCGCACTGCCGGCGTGACTCTGGCGCCCTCCCTGGCGCGCTCCTTGCGCGCCGCGGCGTTGGCCTGGGAACAGCGCCGTTTCGCGGTGTTTGGGCGCGACGGGTTGCCCTGCTACCGCTGCGCGGCGGCGATTGTGCGCAGTGAGGTGAACAATCGGCGGCTGTACGTCTGTCCGGCGTGCCAGCCAGTCTGACAGGGTCAGCGCGCGTTGCGCAGGCGCTGCTGTCGTCGCCAGTCCCAGGGGGGGGTGGGATCGCTTGCTGCCCAGAGGCCGCGCCGCGCTGTGCGCGCCTCTCGCTCGGCGGCCTCCAGAGCGTGCTCCTGGCGAGCGAAATACTGATACCACCAGGCGTGGCCCTGTTCGACCAGCGCCAGGTTGACGTTGCGCCCATCGGCATACACGGTGCCGACCTTGCGTCCGTAGTCGTCCTCTTCGATCACCACCACGCCGAGGCGCTTGCCTGAAACCAGCGCTGCCAGCGCCTCCCGCGAGCGATCCCCATGTGGCTGGTCGCTTTCCGGAGCGTCAATGCCAAAGAAGCGGATCTTGTGTTGCGTGTTGCTGGCGTCGAGCAGGGACAGCGTGTCGCCATCGGCGATGCGCACCACGCGGCCGGTCAGGTCGAAGTGCCCGGGGGCCTGCCCCTCGCGCGCCGCGCCTGCGGTTTCCAACGATTCCACCGCCTGGCCGAGGCCGGTGTTGCGCTCCCCGGCCAGTTTGTCCAGTGCCTGCCGGTGCCAGTTCACCTCACCGTCGGTGGCGAGTTGATACAGGCTGAGGCCCAGCAGCACCAGGGCGACCCGAACCAGATTGCGGGAGGAGAGGGCGGGGAAGCGTTTCATAAGCGAGGCGTTGTCCGGGTCAATGGCCACTATACCGCAGGCGGGACACTGGGGGTACGTGCCCCGCGCCGGGGACGTTCAGGGCTTCAGTGGGCTCGGAGTGATGCTGATGGTCTCCCCCTGGCCGCTCACCATGACTTCGCCGTCGCTGATAGTGCACTGCAGCTGCAGACCGGGACGGGCCATCTGCGCCAGGCTGCGCAGGCTGCTGTCGGCAACCTGCCAGATGCTGAGGTGCTTGAAGCGCTCCAGGGCGCTGGCGTTTTTTTGCCACCAGACCGGCACGGCGCGGTCGCCGTACATATACAGCGCCACCTGCTGTCCTTTGGCGCAGGCCTTGCGCAGGCGGTCCGGATCGGGTGCGCCAAGCTCTACCCACAGCTCGATGGCCCCGGTCAGGTCTTTCTGCCACAGGTCCGGTTCGTCGTCGGTGCTGATGCCGCGGCCGAAGGCGAGCTGGTCGCTGGCATGCAGGGCGAAAGCCAGCACCCGCAACATCATGCGCTCATCGGTTTCCGATGGATGGCGCGCCAGGGTGAGTGGGAAATCGCCGTACACCTGCCTGTCGAGGTCAGCGACGTTCAGGTCCATCTTGAAGATAGTGGATTTCAGGGCCATGTGGGGGCGGTACTCGTGGTGTGGGTGCGCACTATAGCCCAGCCCTGCGGTGCAGGCACGCGGCAGCTCAAGCGCGCAGGCGTGGCACCAGCGCAGGCGTGCGTGCCTTGTAGGCCTGCCAATCGGGGTCCTGCCCCCAGCGTCGCTCTGCCTTGCGCTCCAGAAGGGGGATGCCACTGACCCGGGTGAGCAGCACGAAAACGAACACGGGAGAGATCAGCGTGGCCCATTGCCAGCCCTGCAGCGCCGGCAGTGCCATCAGAGCAATCCCCAGCCAGAGCATGATCTCGCCGAAGTAGTTGGGGTGGCGGGAGCGGGCCCACAGACCGCTGTCAATAAAGCGTCCGGCGCCGTGCGTGTGACGGAAGCGGCGCTTCTGGCTGTCGGCAACCACCTCAATGGTAAATCCGAGCGCCCAGAGCGTGAGGCCCAGCAAACCGGGCAAACCCATTTCCGGCATGCGGCCGCTGGTGATGGCGGCCAGCGCGCAGCCCGCGGTGATGACCACCCAGAGCCCCTGGAGGGTCCAGGTGAACAGGAAGCGGCTGGCGTAGGGTTTGATCTGGTCGAAACGCGAATCCTTGCCATCGGCGCGGATTCGCAGGAACAGGAAACTCCCCAGACGCAGGGCCCAGAGGCTGATACAGGCAGCCAGCAGCAGGCTCGAGGCGCTCTGCCCCGGTGTCAGGGCGACCGCCAGCCAGACCACGGAGAGGTAGGTCAGCGCCCCTGTCAGGTCGTAGAAGGATTCCGTTTGCAGCCGCCAGGCGGGCACGAAGGCCAGCCACTGCAGCGCAAAAGCGAGCCCCGCGCACAGGGCGAAGACCGGCCATCCCAGCCAGTTGGCACCTGTGTGGCTACCGGCGAGTGTGATGCCCAGGCCCAGAATGAGGACAACGCCGAAGCGGGTCAGTGTTTGTAGCATGAAGTCAGCTCCCATTGCCTGACGGTTGACGGCAGCGTCCGCGGGCCCCGATCAGCGGGCAAGGTTAGCACAGGGTCGCGGCCGAGCGGCTTGCGCAATACATTAGCGTAGGCTAATGTAAGTCTGTGTTGCCTTGGTGAGGAGTGAAAAAATGACACTTGATCGCGCGGTGCTGGCTTTTGCCGGTGTGATGATATTGCTGAGCCTGTTGCTGTCCCAGCTGCACAGTGCCAACTGGTTGTGGTTCACGGCCTTCGTGGGCGCCAACCTGCTGCAGTCGGCGTTTACCGGCTTTTGCCCGGCCGCGATGCTGTTCAGGAAGCTGGGTGTACGCAGCGGCAGCGCGTTCTCCTGAATGATCGGGAAAGGCTTTGCCAGGCCGCCGGCTTCATGCGGATAATAGTGCCAAATCACGGAAAGAGGAACGCTGATGACGGACGCTGCAGCTCCGGAAAAACTGTTTGCCCGCAAAGTGGTCTGGATCACGGGTGCGTCAAGTGGCATTGGCGCGGCACTGGCGGTCGAGCTCGCCGGCGCGGGTGCAAGGCTGGTATTGTCGGCGCGCCGCGAGGACCGGCTGCAGGCGGTGCGCGAGGAGTGCATTGCGGCTGGCGCTGCCACTGATGATGTGCTGGTGCAGCCCCTGGATGTTGCCGACACCGAGTCCATGCCGTCGACTGTTGAGACGGTGCTGAGCCGTTACGGGCAGGTCGACCTGTTGATCAACAACGCCGGGGTTTCCCAGCGCTCCACCTGTCTGAACACGGAGCTGAGCGTGTATCGCCGGCTGTTCGAGGTGGATGTGCTCGGGCAGATTGCGCTGACCAAGCTGGTGCTGCCCCATATGGTCGCCCGTGGGCAGGGGCATGTCGCGGTCACCGCAAGCGTGGCCGGCAAGGTCGGGGCGCCGCTGCGCACCGGGTACTGTGCGGCGAAACACGCAGTGATGGGCTTTTTCGACGCACTACGCACTGAGGTCGCACACCTGGGTGTGCAGGTCACCACGATCGTGCCGGGTTACATTCGCACCGATATCGCGCGCCAGGCTCTCACCGGCAGTGGCGCCGTCGCGGGTGATATCGAGGACGATGTTGACAACGGCATGGACGTCGTCGAGTGTGCCCGGGTCATCGTGCAGGGTTTCTGCCGCGGCACCGAGGAAATCGAGGTAGGCACCGGGCCTGAAATGAACCTGCTGGAGATGAAACGGAAGGATCCGGTCGGCACCTTCAGGGTGCTGGAACAGATGGCTGCGGAGGCATTGCAGCGCAACCTTCCCTAGCAGGCAGCTGGCGCCGCCTGCCCACTGCCACTGCCGCCACTCACGCGGCGGCGGGGGTACTGAGGATCTGGGCGACGAACTGCAGGTGTTCTGCGGCCTCGTGGCCAAGTGGGGTGAGAAATCCGCCATCCTCCTGGTCAATCAGGCCCTTGTCATGCAGCCGCCGGGCGGCAGCGATCATCTGCGGATTGGCGTTGCTGTGAACCTTGAGGCCGACCTGTGCGCTGCTCAGGTCAAACTTCAGCAGCAGTTCGATTTCTTCTATGTGCTCTCTGGGCAGGGACATAACGGTTTCTCCTGAAGGGTGCCGACAGCATAGCGGAAATCTGCCGCCGCTGCGCAAGCCCTTGCACAGCGGGCAACTCACTCCATGCGCTGTGCAATGGGTACCGGCTCCATGCGCACAATCCCCGACGGCTCCGCACTGCGGTCATCCACAGCGAGGTAAATGTAGCCATCGGGGCCCTCGCGTACATCGCGCAGGCGGCCGATGTCCCTGGCCAGGGTCTCCTCATGAACGACTTTGCCGTCTTGCAACCCGAGCAGGGTCAGCTCCTGCCCCGACAGGCCGCCGGCGAGCAGATAGCCGCGCCACTTCGGGAAGGCGTCACCGGTATAGAGTGTGAGGCCCGACGTGCCAATGGACGGCACCCAGACCTTTACGGGCTGTTCCATGCCATCGGCGTGCGTGGTCGCATGAATGGTCGTTCCCTTGCCATAGTTCACGCCATAGCCAATTACCGGCCAACCGTAGTTGGCGCCTTTCTGGATACGGTTCAGCTCGTCTCCGCCCTGTGGGCCGTGCTCGGTGATCCACAAGGTGCCGTCCGAGCCGTCAATGACCATGCCCTGGGCATTGCGGTGGCCGTAGCTCCATGTCTCGGGCAGTGCCTGCGGGTGGTCCAGGAACGGGTTGTCTGCAGGCACACGGCCATCGTCGTGCAGGCGAATAATGACCCCGTGGTGGTCTGCAAGCTGCTGCGCCGGATGCGCTGACAGGTCGCCGGTAGGCGGAACTTGTCGATCCCCGATGCTGATGAACAGGTAGCCTTTGTCGTCAAACGCGAGGCGGGATCCGTAGTGCCCGCGGCCGCGTGACTGCGCGACGAAAATCTCTTCCACTTCGCTCAGGGCACCGTCGGCGTAGCGACCGCGAACCACCGCCGTCGTGGATTCCTCATCTGCCAGTGGTTTGGCGTAGGACAGGTACACCAGCCGGTTGCTGGCGAAGTCAGGGTGCAGTACCACGTCCAGCAGGCCGCCCTGGCCCTTGTAAAACACCTCCGGTACGCCGCTGACCGGCCGCTCCAACAGGCGTCCTTCGCGGACGATACGCAGGCGGCCCGGCTGTTCGGTGACCAGCATGTCGCCCCCGGGCAGGAACGCCATCGACCAGGGCCGCACCAGGCCATCGACCACCGGCACGATACGGTAATCGTGGTACGTCGAATAGTGTACGTCCCGGGCGTGACTGCTGGCGCCAATGAAGCTCAGCAGCAGTGTGCAGGGGAGCAGTAGCCGGGCTACAGTTTTCATGGGATTGTCTCTCGCCGTTGGGTCGGTGCACAGTATAGCGACTTGTGTACTGATTCTCGAAGCGCAGGGGCAGCCAGGCTGGATCTTGCTTCCTGTCCGGGCTGGTGTAAGTATCCGCGGAAACCTACTGGATGATGTGTGTCATGTTGTTGCGCAAGATGGTCGTTGTGGTTTGCCTGCTGGCCTGTGTTTCGGCCCGGGCGGAAGAGCGTTTTGCGGCATGCCTGCTGGCACTGCAGGATCAGGCGCTGGCGGCCGGGGTGGCGCCGGATATCGTGGATACTGTGGTACCCGCCATGCAGCAGCAGGCACGGGTGCTGGAGCTGGACGGCAAACAGCCCGAGTTCGTGCAGACCTTTGCCCAGTATTTCAACGCGCGGGTTTCCGAGAGCCGCATTGAGCAGGGACGGGCGCTGTACGCGCAGCACCGCGATTTCCTTGCGCAGCTGCAGCGTGACTACGGCGTGCCGGGGCATTATCTGGTGGCCTTCTGGGGCCTGGAGACCAATTTCGGCTCCTATCTCGGTCGCATGCCCACCCTGGACTCCCTGGCGACGCTGGCCTGTGACACCCGGCGCGCCGACTTCTTCGGCGGCGAATTCATCGCCGCCCTGCAGCTGCTGGAGCGCGAAGGCCTGAGTCCGGACGATATGCAGGGCTCCTGGGCGGGTGCGGTCGGGCACACCCAGTTCATGCCGTCGAACTACCTGCGTTATGCGGTTGACGGTGATGGCGATGGCCACATCAACCTGTGGCGCAGTGAGCGGGACGCGCTGGCCTCTGGTGCGCGGTTCCTGCGCGACCTTGGCTGGGTGCCCGAGCTGCGCTGGGGGCGCGAGGTCCGTCTGCCACCGGGTTTTCCCTATGAGCTTGCGCTATCCGGCGAGGCACTGCCGCTGGCGGAGTGGTCGCGGCTGGGCGCGCTGCGCAGTAACGGCGGTGCACTGCCGGTTGCGGATCTGCAGGCATCGCTGCTGGTACCCGCCGGTGCGTCCGGCCCAGCCTTCCTCGTGTACGACAATTTTGCCGTGATCATGCGCTGGAATCGCTCTGAATCCTACGCGCTTTCCGTGGGCCACCTCGCGGACCGCATTGCCGGCGCCGGGCCGCTGCGGCAGCCACCTCCGGCCGATCAGCAGCCGCTGGCGCGTGCTGAGGTGCTGGCCTTGCAGCAGCAGCTGAACCAGCTGGGTTACGACGCGGGGGAAGAAGATGGACTGTTCGGATCAGGCACGCGCGCCGCACTGAGTCGCTTCCAGCGCAGCGTCGGGGCGGTGGCGGACGGCTACCCCGGCAGCGAGATTCTGCAGCGCCTGCAGCGGGCGGCATTGGGCGCAGAGGCCGACGCGGGCAACTAGCTTTCCGACGCTGCCCGCAGCATGTCGTCGTGCTCGGCCATATTCCAGGGCAGGCTCGCCGGCGAAATGTGCAGGAAATGCAGGTGCTTTTCCAGCTGGTCGAGAATGTCGGTAATGATGTCGTGCTGGTCGAAGCCGTAGACATCGTAGGACTGGCCGCCGCGGCGCAGGAACACTTCGGCGCGGCAGTAGTGTGCGCTTTCCTCGCTGCTGTGCGCCATCTCCGGAAATGCGTAGTGGGGCAGACTGTGCTCCAGCAGGCGAATCTCGTAGATAAAGTCCACGGCTTCGTCCTTGGTCACCTCCAGCCACAGGCGTGCCGGCGCCTCGTCCTCGTGCAGGGTGGCATGCCAGCCCTGCTTGTCCAGTTCACGCTGTACCCGCCACATGGCCTTGCGCACCGTGGTGCCGATGAAGGCCTCCACTTCACCCCGATCCGGGAACGTGACCAGTCCCGCGAGGCGGCGGCGCCACAACCCGCGGCCATTGCCCCCTGACAGACGCCCCGTTACGCCGGTATTCAGGCTGGTGTGGTGATGGCCCTCAATCACCAGGGCGCGCCACATGCCGATGGCCGCCGCGATCATGATCAGGGAGAACGGCAGGGCGCTGGCGATGGTCATGGTCTGCAGCGCGCCCAGGCCGCCGGCAAGCAGCAAGGTCGCGGCCACGGCTCCTTCGCTACTGGCCCAGAACACGCGCTGCCATATGGGTGTGATGGCGGCGCCCCCCGATGCCAGGGAGTCGATGACCAATGAGCCGGAGTCCGAGGAGGTGACGAAGAAGGTGACAATGAGGATGACCGTCAGGAAGGAGACCACGGAGGACAATGGCAGCACTTCGAACAGCTTGAACAGGGCCACGGCGTGATCGGCCTGCACCTGGTCGATGAGTGTGTGGTAACCCTCGTTCATGATCAGGTGCAGCGCGGTGTCACCGAAGATCGAAAACCACATGAACGTGAACATAGTGGGCACGAACATCACGCCCACCACGAACTGGCGTATGGTCCGTCCGCGGCTGATCTTGGCGATGAACAGGCCCACGAAGGGGGCCCAGGCGATGGTCCAGCCAAAGATGAACAGGGTCCAGTTGCCAATCCAGTCGCTGCGCGTGTAGGCCTGAAGGTTGAAGGTGCGCTCCACGATGTGGTTCAGGTAACTGCCCGTGTTCTGCAGGAAACTCTCCAGGATATGCACGGTGGGGCCCACGCTGAAGACAAACAGCATCAGAGCCACCGCCAGGACCATATTGAGAATGGACAGCCGCTTCACCCCTTTGTCCATACCCGCTACCACCGAGAAAATCGCCAGGGCCGTGATGGCGACAATGGCGATGATCTGCACGGTCACGTTGACCGGAACCTGCGGCCAGAGGTAGTTGATGCCGGCGTTGATCTGCGCAACGGAGAGCCCCAGCGTGGTGGCTATCCCGAACATGGTGCCGAGTATGGCGAAGACATCGACCGCGTGCCCGATGGGCCCATAGATGCGGTCGCCGATCAGGGGGTACAGTGCGGAGCGAATCGACAGTGGCAGCCCGTGGCGAAAGGCAAAGTAGGCCAGCACCAGCCCCACCAGCCCGTAGATTGCCCAGATGTGGAAGCCCCAGTGGAAAAAGGCGATTTGCATGGCCTGCCGGGCAGCATTGACGGTTTCCGCTGCGCCCGCCGGGGGCGATGAATAGTGCAGCACGGGCTCCGCGACGCCGAAGAACAGCAGGGCAATGCCATAACCGGCCGAGAAAAGCATGGCAAACCAGGCGGGGAAGCTGTACTGCGGGTCCGCGTGGTCCGGTCCCAGCTTGATGTTGCCCCAGTTGCTGAAGGCCACCACGACAATGAACACGAGGAAGAACGCCACGGACAACATGTAGAACCAGCCGAAGGTGCTGGTGATCCAGGACAGGGATGAGCTGAACAGCTGGCCTGCGAGATCCGGGCTGCTGATGGTGCCGATGACGAGCAGGATAATCACCACTACCGCCGGGATAAACACCGGTAACAGTACGGTGGAGTGTGGCGTTTTGGCGGTGTGCGCCTCGTTCATGCAGGGATCCTCAGCCCGCACTCAGGGGCGGGTTCATTTCACGGGTGCGCCGGGCAGGGTAACAGACGGGGCCGCACAGGTGTACCGCGCAGCGGTGGGGTGCCGCCGCCTATTCTGTTACTGTTCAGGCTGTTGCCCCGAGCATCTGCACGTTGCGGGGCAGATTGCTTGATGATGGAGACCCCGATGACTGCGCTCGACAACCGACAATTCCGCCTGAAAGCACGCCCTGCTGGACGTATCGAGCGTGCGCACTTCGATTTCCTCACCGAGCCCGCGCCCGAACCGGGGCCGGGGCAGGCGCTGGTGCGGGTGCGGTATCTCAGCCTCGACCCGACCAACAGGATCTGGATGAGCGACATGGACCAGTACATGCCGCCGGTTGCCATCGGTGAGGTCATGCGCGGCGGTGGCATCGGCGTGGTGGTGAAGTCGGCGTCGGAGCGCTATCAGGTGGGTGACCACGTCATGGGCCTGACCGGCTGGCAGGACTACTGTCTGGCCGACGAGGGTGAGAATGCCATGTCCGTGTTGCCCGCCAATCTGCCGATTCCTCTCTCGGCAATGCTCGGCGCCTGCGGCATGACCGGGCTCACAGCGTACTTTGGCCTGCTGGATATTGGCCGCCCGCAGGTGGGTGAAACGGTGCTGGTATCCGCCGCCGCCGGCGCCGTGGGTTCCGTGGTGGGACAGATCGCCAGGATCCGGGGGTGTCGGGTGGTGGGCATTGCCGGCGGCCCGGAAAAGTGTCGCTACCTGCTCGACGAGCTGGGTTTTGATGCCGCGGTGGACTACAAGGCGAGCGACTGGCGTGAGCAGCTCGCGGCAGCGACGCCGGATGGCATTGATGTCAATTTCGAGAACGTCGGTGGCGAGATCATGGAAGCGGTCATGGCGCGCATGAACCTCTTCGGACGCATGCCCCTCTGCGGCATGATTTCGGGTTACAACAGCGGTGAACCCATGCGCGCGGATTTTTCGTCGATATTGATGCGCCGCATCGCGGTGCGGGGCTTTATCGTTTCCGACTTTATGGAGCGCTTCCCGGCGGCCACGCAGGAGCTGGCCACCTGGTACCTTGAAGGGCGCCTGAAGCATCGCGAGACCGTGATCGATGGCCTCGAGCAGGCGCCCGAGGCAGTGAACCTGTTGTTTGACGGCGGCAACCTGGGGAAACTGGTGGTGCGCGTCAGCGACGATTGACGCAGCCCACGCCCAGCGCCGCTTTCAGGCGGGGAAGTTCTGTCGGCTCCAGCAGGGGGTCGCCGGTGCGCTGGCGCCACCGCAGCAGCGCTGCCTGCAGGTTGGCCAGGCGCTGCGCCTGCTGTGGCCGGCTTGCCAGATTGTTGGTCTCAAACGGGTCTACGAGCAGGTCATACAGCTCGAACTCCGGGGGGTGAAACAGGTTGCGATAGGTGGCGTTCCAGCCTGGTGCAGGGCGCACGGTAGGGCTCAGGCGCGTGTTGCCGATATAACTCAGCGGGTTGCGACAGGCACTGTCGAGGTTGTGGATCAGCTTGAAACGGGCTGTGCGCACAGCCCGGCGCGGGTAGAAGTGCTCGGGTGCATGGGCGTTGTATTCCGTAAACAACAGACCACGCCATTGTGCTGGCGTGGTGCCGCTGAGCAGCGGGCGCAGCGAGCGACCCTCGGTCCGCGGCGGTGCAATGCGAGCCGCTTCCAGCAGCGTGGGCATGAGGTCCACGGCCGATACCAGTGCTTCACTGCGCAGGCCAGCGCGGCCGGCACCGGGCCAGTGAATGATCAGCGGGACGCCCACGCCGGCTTCGTAGGTGGTGGCTTTGGCACGGCTGAAGGGCGCGCCGTGGTCGCTGATAAAGACCACGACAGTGCGCTCCAGCACGCCGGCTCGCTTCAACTCCTGCAGCAACAGGCCCACCCCCGTGTCGAGGCGGCTGATGCCGTTGTAGTAGGAGGCAACTTCGCTGCGAATGAGTGGACTGTCGATGCCGAGGAACGGCAGTGGTGCAACGTCCTCGGCGGTATACGGCGACGCCGGCAGGCCCAGAAACTGGTCGGACTCGCGGCTGTACGGGCGGTGTGGGTCGAAGTAATTGACGTACAGAAAGAAGGGCCGGGTTCCACGCTGGCGCAGGAAATCTCTGGCCACGCTGGCGACGCGCCGCACGTCTCGGCTCTCCATCGCACCGTTCTCGGCGTTCCAGCGGCGATCAAAGGGAAATGCATCCGGCGGATCGATATGCAGCTTGCCGATAATGCCGTTGTAGTAGCCTGCGGCGCGCAGCAGCCCGGGCAGGGTGGTAAGGCCGCTGCGCAGGCTGAACTCCTCGTGTCGTCCCGCCAGTCCAATCTGTCCGTGTTGGTGGGGGTAAAGCCCGGTCAGCATGGAGGCCCGCGAGGAACTGCAGGAGGCCTGAGTCACCCAGGCGCGCTCAAAGAGCACGCCACGGGCGGCGAGTGCATCAAGGTTGGGTGTCTGTGCCAGCGGGTCGCCGTAGGCGCCCAGCGACTTGCCGAGGTCGTCCGCCGTGATCAAAACAATGTTCATGCGCTGCGCCTGTGCGGGCGCAAAATCCTGCTCCGCCAGCGCGGGTACTGCGGAGGCAGGCGCCGCCGCCCCGAGCCAGAGCAGCAGGGCGGCAAGCCACGAAAGGCGGCGCATAAGGTGTGGTCTCCGGTTCAGTCGCAGCGACGTTCCGAGGGTGGTGTGTCCAGCAGGGACTGCAGGAGCACGGGACGGTCGGTCATAATAGCATCCACCCCCAGTGCCATCATCTGCAACATGTCCTCACAGGCGTTGATGGTCCACACCTGGACGGCGAGATTGGCCGCGTGGGCATCGGCCACAAAGTCTTCATTGACCACTTGCAGGAAGAAGCCCTCGGGGAGTTGGCCTTCGCCGGTAATCTGGCTGGTATCCGGCGGCACCTGGAACGACACGTGTTCCGGCACCGGCGGAATCGTGCCGGGCCCCTGTGCCCCCAGCACCAGGCCGGTACCCTGGCCCAGCGGCACCGACGTGGGTATGCAGGGCGCTGCACGCTTGAAGGCGTTGGCGGCCTCATCGACAAACGAAGCCGCGATAATGTCGCTGGTCCGGCCGTAGCGCAGCAGCAGCGTCGCAATCTGCTGCTCGTAGTCGCCAACCCCGTCCAGATCCGGTTTCAACTCAACGTTCAGCAGTTTGTCGGCGAAGCGTTGCAGGGCTTCCTCCAGCGTGGGAATGCGAAAGTCCTCGCGGCTGTAGCCGGGCGGTGGCGGGCGCTCACCGGTGGCGATGCCACGGAACACGTAGTCGGCTTCCGGGCGGTCGCGGGGTGTCCCTGCGCCGGGTACGAACCAGTAGGCGGCGTCCAGCTCGCGCAGTTCAGCAAGCGTCAGGTCGACAACGGCACCCTCCCCGTTAGTGGTGCGGTCTACCGTCAGGTCGTGGAGTATCACCAGTTCATTGTCGAGGGTCTGGTAGACGTCCATCTCCAGGACGTCGGCGCCGACTTTCGCGACCTCCGCATAGGCATACAGCGTGTTCTCCGGGAAATCGATCACCCCGCCGCGGTGGGCGTAATTCAGTGGATCTTCGCCGAATACGCGCCACGGGTTGGGCGCTTTGTCCGCGGAGGTCTGGCACAGGGCGTCGTCGTTGGCGATGGTGCCCAGCGCCGTGTCCCCGGTCGGTTCGGCGTTGCCGTCAACGCTGTATACCAGGCGCAGCGTTTTGGCAGGTTCGTCCAGTGCGTTGCCAAACACCTCCACCGCAATCTCGGCGTCCAGGGCGCCGGCCGCAATCGTGACGTCGCCCTCGGTGGGCAGAAAGTCGATGTCCGGGCGGGCGCTGTCGCCCTCGGTGCGGAAGATGATGCGCACCGGGGCGGGCTGCGGTTCGGTCAGGGTTGCACGGAAACGCAGTGTGGACAGCTCCCCCGGGGCGCCCTCGGGAATGGCCGTGGGCGCAATGCTCAATGATGAGGGTGCAACAGGTTCTGGCGGTGGCTGGTCGCTGCCGTCGGAACAGCCGGCGAGCAGGGCAGCGGCAAGGGGTAATAGCAGTTTTCGGTGTGCATTCACGGTATCAGGTTCCTCTGCAAGGCACGCGCAAAGCTACGCAATTTCCATGACGGTGGCCAGCACGCGTGTTCAGCGAATCGCCACCGGGTTGATAACGGCCTGCACCGCGCCCACGAAGCGCGGTTGGCCCAGCACGAAGAGAAATTCCTGCACCCCGTCTGCCACCAGTGCCCGCGTATCCATGTTTTCCAGCACATACACGCCCTGGCGTGCCAGCAGTTCCTGGTGCGCCGGGAACAGCTCATCCGCCTTGTCGCCGGGCAGGGCGTCCAGTCCCCAGGTGTCCGCCCCTACGGCAACCACGCCCAGCTCGCCGAGATAGCGCGCTCCGTCCTCACCCAGCCCGGGCTCGCCGGCCATGAAGCGCTCGGGATCGGTTTCAGCCAGTGACAGCCAGCCGGTATGGAAGAGCACAACATCACCCTGTTCCAGACGCACATTCTGTGCGCTGGCCGCTGCCTTGATCTCCGCGCTGTTGAACACCGTTCCCGCTTCGAGCATCGGCTTGCCAAAATACGCCGCCATATCCAGCAGCACCCCCCGGCTGACGATGGGAGGCAGGGTGTCGATACCGAAGGTGGTCAGCCCGGTCACCGTAACGAACTCACTGGCGTGTTTGCCGTTGTAGTAGCGATGCTTGATGCCGAGGTGCCCGAGGCCGTCGATCTGGCTGCCGATGCCCATCCAGGTCTGTAGCAGGTCATCGTTGGAGGTGATGCCGTTTGCAGCCAGGGGTGCGCCCAGGCCATCGTCCAGCTGCAGGACGGTCATGGCATAGCGGCGCGGCCCATAGGCCGGAGAGTCTGGCCCTGTCGGCACACCCAGCGCATAGGTTTTACCGGTGGTGACCAGGCGTGCCGCCTGAACCACCTTGTCCGGCGAGAGAAAATTGATCGCGCCCAGGGTGTCGTCTGCGCCATGGCGCGATGGATACCAGTCGTCAGCCATGGCCGGTGCTGCGAGTGTCAGTGCCGCCAGAAAAGCCCGCAGGCAGGTAGCGTGTAGGTTCATCATGCCGAGGTTCCTCAGTCTTGTTATGTATTCGGCCTGTAGTCGCCAGCCGCTCTGGGATAGCATACGGCGCTGGGCACCGTCGACCAAGAGGATTCATCCACTATGAAAATCACCGTTCCGCTGCTGGCCCTGTTGCTGGCTGCCTGCCAGGCCGGCGGGGGACCCGCTTCGTTGGCAGGTTCCTGTGATCTGGGAGAGAACCTCCTGGGTAACCCCGGCTTTGTCGCCGACGAGGCGAGCGGTTCCCTGCGCCCCTGGTCGGGTTCCCAACACGCGGGTGAGCGCTCCTTCACCACCGAAGTAAACGACGGTGTGCTGACGATCGAAAAGATAGCGACCCAGCCCTGGTTCAAATTCAGCCAGGCGCCGCGTGCGCGCGCGCTGCGCGGCGAGCAGTTGCTGTTTCAGGCGGAGTTCAAGCTGGCGCTGGACACCGATGAGGTGATTCACGGCTTCAAGCGCGGCGGGGGTGCGCAGATTCTGATCTGGGGCGACCCCGACCCGGTCATGGGCGGGGACCGCCTTATGCTCGACAGCACGCTGGAACATGAGCCACACTTGGGGAAGACGGACTGGTTTACCGTGCGCATTCCCGTGAGTGTGCCGGCAACTGCGACCCGCATGAACGTGGGTTTCGTGCATCAGGCCAATGGCGTAATGCAGGTACGCAATCCCGGCCTCTACCGTTGCTCAAAGTGATCAGGCTGCGCCTGTGTCAGGCACTGATTGCCTTCCTGCCCGGTGCATTGTTCTCAGCCGTTGTGCCGGCGCAATCCGTCGACATGCCGGTGAGCTTTGCCGACGTCGTGTCCGCCGGAGCCGCGCCCGATAGCGCGCAATTTGCCTATGGCCCGGAGGCCAGCCAGTACGTTCGGTTCTGGCGTGCGCCGCCTTCCAGCGAGCCGGCGCCGGTTGTTGTACTCGTGCACGGCGGCTGCTGGCTGGAGGCCTATGACGTGGCACACATTGCCCCGCTGGCCTCGGCCCTTGCGGCCGAAGGTTTTGCGGTGTGGGCGCCGGAATATCGTCGCGTGGGTGAGGCAGGGGGTGGCTGGCCCGGTAGTGCGGAAGATCTGCTGGCTGCACTGCAGGCGTTGCAGGCGCAGTCGCCGACGGGCGCGAACCTGCAACAGGTGCTGCTGGTCGGACACTCTGCAGGCGGGCAGCTCGCCCTGTGGGCGGCTGCAGCGCTTGAGCGGGCTCCGCTGAACGGGCTTCGTGTGCGCGGCGTGCTTGGGCTGGCTGCCATCACCGACCTCGACGAGTACGCCCTGGGCAGCAACAGTTGTCAGCGCGCGGCCGCAGCGTTTCTTGGCGGGCTGCCGCAGGAAGTGCCGGCGCATTACGCGGCGGCCTCGCCACATCGACTGACACTGCCTCCGGCAACGATGCTCCTGCACGGTGATGCCGATCCCATCGTACCGCTCGCACAGGCGCACGCGATACCGCAGGGTGCGCCGACAGTCATTGCGGGCGCCGGTCATTTCGACCTCGTGCACCCGGGGACAGCGGCGTTTCCGGTCATTGTCCAGGCTCTGCATGCGCTGCTGGAACAACCATGAAAGACCCCGCCGTACTTGATGCGCAGGATGCGCTTGGATACCTGCGCGAGCGCTTCCAGCTGCCCGATAATACGGTATACCTCGACGGCAATTCCCTCGGTGTGCTGCCCTCCACCGTGCCCGCCCGGCTCGAACAGGTGCTGCGCGAGGAGTGGGGCCGCGACCTGATCCGCAGTTGGAACCGGCACGACTGGATCGGCATGCCGATGAGGGTCGGCGAAAGAATCGCTGCGCTGGTCGGTGCCGCTCCCGGCCAGGTCCTGTGCTGCGACAGTATTTCGCTGAACCTGTTCAAGCTGCTCACCACCGCCCTGCAGTTGCGGCCCGGCCGTTCGGTGATTCTCAGCCAGCGGGATAACTTCCCCACGGACCTCTACCTCGCCGAGGGCCTTGGCGACCTGCTGGGCGACGCGCGCTGTACCCTGCGCAGCGTGCCGCTGGAACAGCTCGCGAGTGCCATGAACAGTGATGTCGCCGTGCTGATGCTCACCCAGGTGAACTTCCGCGATGGCAGCCTGCACGATGTGCAGGCACTGACCCGCGCGGCGCATGCACAGGGCATTCTCGTACTCTGGGATCTGGCCCACAGCGCGGGGGTGTTGCCGATCCAGCTGGATGCCTGGGAGGTCGACATGGCGGTGGGCTGCGGCTACAAGTTCCTCAACGGCGGGCCGGGTGCCCCCGCGTTTGTCTACCTCGCCGAGCGTCACCAGAATCAGGTGTCGCAGCCGCTCTCAGGCTGGTTGGGTCACGCGCAGCCTTTTGCTTTCGAGCCCGGCTATCGTCCCGCGCCCGGTATTCGGCGCTATCTCGCTGGCACTCCGGGGATCCTCGGTATGGCCGCCCTGGATACCGCCCTGGACTGCTTCGAGGGTGTGTCCATGGCGGCGTTGCGCGCCAAGTCACTGGCACTGTCCACCTACTTCATTGAGGGCATTGAGGAGGACCTTGCAGCCGGCGAGTTGCGCCTGCTGACCCCGCGCGAGGGTGCCCGTCGCGGCAGCCATGTCGCGCTGTCTCACCCCCAGGCCTGGGGTGTATCGCAGGCACTGATTGAAGCGGGGGTGATTGTCGATTTCCGCGAGCCGGATGTGGTGCGTTTTGGCTTTGCGCCGCTGTACAACACTTTTGCCGATGTGGCCTGCGCGGTTCACCGGCTGCGCCACATCCTGGCCAGCGAGCAGTACCGCGATGCGCGCTTCAGCCAGCGGCCGCAGGTGACCTGAATACCCGGAATGCCGCAGGCCTGTTATTCTGGGGCCAACGCCGCTGCTGGAGATTTCCATGTTCCGTCCGTCACTGTATCGCGCCCTGCCGGTCGTGCTCGCCCTGCTATCGCCGCTGGCCCTGGCGGCAGAGCCCCGGGAGCAGTTGCATGCACTGTTTGCGGACTACTGGGCGCACGCCACACAGGAACAGGTGTTTTTTCGTACGGATCCGGATGCCTTCCGCCCGGCGGGAAAGCTGCCTGACCTGAGCCCCGAGGGCCGCGAGCGACGCCGACAGTTCAACGAATCCATGTTGCAGCGCCTGGCCGCAATCGACCCCCGCAGCCTGGACGGCCAGGATGCCATCAGCGCCCGCCTGTTCCGCTATGAGCGCGAGACCGAACGCAACAGCTATCGCTTCCAGGAACACCTGTTTCCGATTACCAGCCTGTTTGGCTACCACAGCTATTTCGCCAACGCGCCGGCGAATATGCCCTTCGCGACGCTTGCAGACTACGAGCAGTATCTGGTCAGCCTGGCGGATTTCCCGCGCTACAATCGCGAGCAGATCGCCGCGCTGCAGGAGGGCGTAGACAGCGGGTTCACGCAACACTGCGGCGCCCTGGGCGGTGTGGAGGAGAGTATTGTGCAGCTGCTGGTGGCGGACCCGCGAGACAGCAGCCTGTACACACCGTTTGCCGACCTGCCGGAGGCTGTCCCGGAGAGTGAACATGCGCGTCTTCGCGAGCGCGGAAAAACGCTGATTGCCGATTCCGTACTGCCTGCCTACCGCGAACTGCTGGCTTTTTACCGCGCCACCTACCTGCCCAACTGCCGCGTGGGCGTAGGTATTGCCTCGGTGCCTGGGGGAGACGCCTACTATGACTACCTGCTCAATTATTTCACTACCACCGACCTGAGTGCGCGGGAGATCCATGATCTCGGTCTGCGCGAGACTGCGCGTATTCGTGGGGAAATGGCGGGGATCATCGAACGCAGCGGCTTTCAGGGCAGCTTCCGGGGCTTTCTCGACCAGCTTCGCGCGGCGCCCGAGTCCTATGCAGGGTCAGCGCAGGAGCTGATGGAGAAAACCGCTCTGGTCGCCAAGCGGGCCGACGGCATGATGCCGCGCTTCTTCGGTCATCTGGCGCGTAACACCTACGAAATTCGCAACGCGCCGGGCCGCGGTGCCTACTATGTCAGCGGTCCCGCGGACGGGCGTACCGCAGGCGTTTACTTCATTGACGCCGGCAGTTTTCAGTCGCAGCCACTCTACGCACTGGAGGCGCTGACCCTGCATGAGGCGGTGCCAGGCCATCATCACCAGTCGGCGCTGGCGCTGGAGCTGGACCTGCCAGCGTTCCGGCGGCCCCTGTACCACGCCGCCTTCGGCGAGGGCTGGGGTCTGTACGCGGAGAGTCTCGGCAAGGAGATGGGCTTCTATACCGAGCCGGCCAGTGATTTCGGGCGCCTGACCTATGAGATCTGGCGCGCCAACCGGCTGGTGATTGACACCGGGTTACATGCTTTCGGGTGGAGCCGGCAGCAGGCGATTGACTACCTGCTGGAAAACTCGGCCTTGACCGAGTCGGAAGTGGTCTCGGAAGTGGACCGTTACATTACCTGGCCGGGACAGGCCACGGCGTACAAGGTGGGTGAGTTGCGCATTCAGGCGCTGCGGCAGCGGGCGCAGAAGGTACTGGGCAGTCGCTTCGACCTGCGCGCCTTTCACGACGTGGTGGTGGGCAATGGTTCGCTGGCCATCGCGATTCTGGAAGACGTCGTGGGGGACTGGATTGAAGCGCAGCGCGCCGCGCAGTAAACGCCCCGCGGGGATTCAGGCGGCGTTGTGATAGACGTTCTGTACGTCGTCCAGGTAGTTGAGCATATCCAGCAGACGCTCCATGACCTGCGCGTCCTCGCCTTCCAGGGTCACCGATGTCTGGGGCACGAACTGCACTTCGTCGACGTCAAATTCCAGCCCGCTGAAGGCGTCCAGTAGCGCCTGACGTGCCTTGAAGTGCTCGGTGTGGGGGACGAAGGCGCTGATACGACCGTCCTCGCACTCGATGTCGGTGACGTCCACGTCAGCTTCCATCAGGGCTTCCAGCGCCGCTTCTTCATCGTCCCCGGGAAACACCAGAATCGCGCTGTGGTCGAACAGGTGGCTCACGCTGCCCGGCGTGCCCAGCTTGCACTTGGTTTTGGTGAAACAGTGGCGAACATCGCCAAAGGTGCGGTTCGGATTGTCGGTCAGGCACTCGACGATCACCATGGTGCCGCCGGGTCCGAAACCCTCGTAGCGCGCCACGGCAAAGTCCTCCCCGCCGCCGCCGGTGGCCTTGTCGATCGCTTTCTCGATCACGTGGGCGGGCACCTGATCCTTGCGCGCGCGCTCGAGCAGGCTGCGCAGTGCCAGGTTGGCATCGGGGTCGGTGCCGCCGGCCTTGCCGGTCACGTAGATTTCCCGCGCATACTTGCTGTACACGCGGGCCTTGGCGTCCGATGTTTTGGCGATGGAGTCTTTGCGGTTCTGGTAGGCGCGGCCCATGTGCTGGTCCCGATAGTCACGGAGCCGGGCATTATAGGGCCTGCCCCCGGGGGCTTGACAAGGGTCCGGGGGGCGGAGGGCGGAAACAGCCGGTTACGGCCCCGTGTGAGCCTGCTAGACTAGCGCGGAAGAAAAAGCGAACAAGGCAGGGAGAACCCCATGAAGCACCCGTTCACAGCCGCGTTGCAGGGCATGGCCTGCCTGTTGTTACTGGCCCTGCAGCAACCGGTATTCGCGCTGGAGAATGCCGTCACCACACCCCTCAAGGTGCTGGTGCGCAGTGAGGATGCCAAATTTATCGGCAGCAAGGTCGGTGGGCTGCAGGTGCAGGTGCGCGACCTGGCGAGCGGGAAGATCCTGGCCCATGGGCCGCTGCAGGGCGGCACCGGGGACACGGCGGCGCTGATGCAGGAGCCGCAGCTGCGCGGTCGCTCAGCCACTGTGGGCGCTCCTGCGAGCTTTGCTGCCGAGCTGGCGCTCGAGCAACCCACGCGGGTGGAAATCGCGGTCACCGGCCCGCTGGGTGTCGCGCAAAGTGTGCAGCAGACAGCGCTGAGCCTGTGGTTGCTGCCCGGGGAAGACCGGGCGCAGCGGCCGGTGATTCTGCACATGTCGGGGCTGATTGTGGATATCGTGGACTATCGGGTGAGCGCCACGGAGCTGGCTGTGACCACGCAGGTGACCATGCTCTGCGGCTGCCCGCTGGACCGGGATGGCCTCTGGCCGGTGAGCGACTTTGCCGTCGAGCTGCAGGTGCTGCAGGACGGTGAGCGCGTGGCTCAGCAGGCGCTGGAATTTACCGGTGTTGAAAACGAATTTTCCGGTACGGTCGAGCTCCCGGGCAGCGGCGACTTCATGTTGCAGGTCACAGCCTCCCAGCACAGCACCGGCAACGCTGGAGTCTTTCAGCATCCGCTGCGGGTGTCACCCGCAACACAGCAATGACAGGAGCAGTAGGGTATGAGTGAGTCAAAAGCATACGTGCCGCCGCAGGTCTGGACCTGGGAGCCCGGTAATGGCGGGCGTTTTGCCAACATCAACCGGCCGATTGCCGGCGCCACGCACGACAAGGCTTTACCGCGCGGCGAACACCCGCTGCAGCTCTACTCACTGGCCACTCCCAACGGTATCAAGGTGACCGTGTTGCTGGAAGAGCTGCTTGCGCTGGGCCACTCAGGCGCTGAATACGATGCGTGGGTGATCAACATTCTCGAAGGCGAGCAGTTCAGCTCTGGTTTTGTCGACGTCAACCCGAATTCCAAGATTCCTGCGCTGCTTGATTGCAGCACCAATCCGCCGGCGCGGGTGTTCGAATCCGGCGCGATCCTGCTTTACCTGGCCGAGAAATTTGGCGAATTTCTGCCGCAACCGGCGGGTCAGCGCGCGGAGTGCCTGTCCTGGCTGTTCTGGCAGATGGGCAGTGTGCCCTACCTCGGCGGCGGGTTCGGCCACTTCTACGCCTATGCGCCCGAAAAGCTTGAGTACCCCATTAACCGCTTCACCATGGAGGTGAAGCGCCAGCTCGATGTGCTGGATCGCAACCTGGCGGAGCGTCGCTTTCTCTGTGGTGACGACTACACCATTGCCGATATGGCCAACTGGCCCTGGTACGGAGGTCTGGTACTGGAGACGCTGTACGACGCCCAGGAGTTCCTTGATGTAGGCTCGTATACCCATGTCAACCGCTGGGCGAGAGACATCGCAGAGCGCCCAGCCGTCCAGCGTGGCCGGCGCGTAAATCGCATCTGGGGGCCGGAAGAGGACCACCAGCCGGAGCGTCACTCGGCACAGGACCTGGACCGCTAGCGTGTTGCAGTGTGCAGAGATTGCAGGTTACGGCCAGGGAGGTCAGTGCTGATGGCGGGTTCACTACAGGATCAATTGTTGCAGGCCGGTTTGGCAGACACCGCCAAGGCCAAGCGTCTGGCCAAGGACAAGCGCAAGCAGGCGAATGTGGCGCGTCGCGGCGGGCACGACCCGGCAGAGGAGACCCGCGAGGCGGCGCGCCAGGCGCTGGCCAGCAAGGCGGAGCGCGACCGGGAGCTGAATGAGGCGCGCAACGCCGAGGCATCACGCAAGGCCATCAACGCGCAGATCAGGCAACTGGTCGAGAGTCACAAGTTGCCGCGCGGCAAGGGTGATGTGGGCTTCAACTTCACCGACGGCACCAAGGTCAAGAAGCTGTACGTCACCAGCATGGACCAGAAGCAGCTGGCGGCGGGCAATATCGCCATTGTGAAACAGGGTGATCAGTATGAAATGCTGCCGCGACCCATCGCCGACAAGATTGCCGAGCGCGATGCCGCGCGGGTGATCATCTGCAGCGAAGCGGGGGCCACCGGCCTCAGCTCGGAGGAGCAGGACTGGTACAAGGACTATGAGATTCCCGACGATCTCATGTGGTAGATCGTCGTGGCCGGTATGCCCCTCAGTCGGCGAGCGCGGGTCGCGGCGGGAAATCCGCGAGCAGTTCGGCAGCTACCTCGGAAGCGACACGGTTCTTGTCGTTGATGGAGAGGTTCTCCTTAAGTCGCCCTTCGGCAATGCCACGCCAGACAATCTTGCTGCTGCGTGCATCAATGATATCGAGTACCACTGTCCCTTCCTTGTAGGTTCTCACGCTGGGCCCGGTGCTGTAGCCGAGGCTCACGGCTGAACCGTAGGTGCCGACGCCCACTCCGCCGTGCATGCCCGTCGAAGGGTAGCGGCTGAAGCTGTCAATCCGCATCTGCTGTTCTTTCGATATGTGGTAGTTCACCCAGACATCGGCGCGCTCAGTGGTGCTTTCGCGCAGGCCGCGGGCTTTCAGCTCACGGTCGACATAGGTGCGCACGCGCTTGTCCGAGCTGTTGTACTGGCGGTACTCGGCGAGCTCGGAGCCGTGTATATCGTCGTACCAGCGGTAGCTGCGGAAACTGCTGAAATCGGCGTCATCGGCGTAATCGACGGTGAACGAGGGCTGGTTGCTGCAACCAGCCAGCGTGAGCAGCAGGGCGACAACGGCTGCGCCGGCCCACCGGGTGTAGGGTATTGGATGAGGCATGGGCGTGATGTCCTGCGTTGCGAATAAGCGAGCAGACCATCATAGCCCTGCGGGGCCCGCAGTACCACGCGTGGGTTGCCAGCCGGCCCGGCCCGGCATTGGCGGTGTGGGTGCTCAGCTGCCTTTGACGATGAACGGCACGTGGCCGCCCGCTTGCTTCTTTTCCCGTTTGGCGGTTTTCTTTTCCTTGGGCGTGAGGGCCGAGGCCTTTTTCGATTCCTTGTTGCTGCGCTGATTTCTGGACATGCGGTGAACTCCCGGTCCGACATGGACCCTCGACTCACCATAGGCCTATTGGTCGCCGAAATCCGTTTTATTTCATGCGGGACGGGTAACAAGGAAATTGGTGGGCCCACCAGGACTTGAACCTGGGACCAATCGATTATGAGTCGACTGC
>DIAF01000041.1:366-24097 GCA_002414665.1 Halieaceae bacterium UBA5085 | reverse complement strand
CTGCGCAACGGTTATCACGGCGACACCTTCGGAGCGATGTCGGTCTGCGACCCGGTCACCGGCATGCATCACCTGTTCGGTGACGTGCTGCCGAAACACCATTTTGCGCCCGCCCCTGCCACCCCTTTCGGCGAGAACTGCGACGACAGCGCCATGGCGGCCATGGAAGAACTGCTGGCCACCCATCACCGGGAACTCGCCGCCGTGATCGTGGAACCGATTGTCCAGGGCGCGGGTGGCATGCGCTTCTATTCGGCAGACTATCTGGTGCGACTGCGCGCGCTCTGTGATGCCTTCGACGTGCTGCTGGTGTATGACGAAATCGCCACCGGATTTGGCCGCACAGGCAAGCTGTTCGCGCTGGAGCACGCTGGCGTCGAACCCGACATACTGTGCCTGGGCAAGGCCCTGACTGGAGGTTACATGACTCTGGCGGCGACCCTCTGCACCCGGCGCATCAGCGATGGCATCAGCAACGGCGAGGCCGGCGCATTCATGCACGGGCCAACGTTCATGGGCAATCCTCTTGCCTGTGCGACTGCCGTAGCCAGTGTGGAGCTGCTGCTCTCGCAACCCTGGCAGCGCTGTGTGCAGCGTGTGCAGAGCGGACTCGAGGCAGGGCTGGCGCCGGCACGGGATATCAGCGGCGTCGCCGACGTGCGCACCCTCGGCGCGATCGGCGTTATCGAGCTTGCCGAGCCGGTGAACATGCACCAGATACAGCCGCTGTTCGTGCAGCGGGGGGTATGGGTACGTCCTTTCGGAAAGCTGGTGTACTGCATGCCGCCGTACATCATGAACGAGACAGACCTGGCCACGCTCACCACAGCCATGGTGGATACCGTCGCCGAAGTCTGCGCGGCCAGCTGACCCTCAGGGCATGAACTCCCCAGCCTGATCCAGCCGGGCGGCGACCTCAATACTGGCCTCACGCACCGCAGCCCAGTGGTCCAGCGCATCGGCAAAGCCGCAGGCGTATTGACGAAACATCTCCAGTAACTGGTCTTCACGGCTGCCTTCGGGGACACCGTGCAGCATTGCGGGCGACTGTGGCTGTGCAATCAGCGCCTGGGTTTCGTCCAGTGCGCGCTGCAGGTAGGCCAGCCAGGCCTCAGAGCCGATCTTCGCCGCCTTCTGGCGTTGATCTATCACCATGCCCAGCTGGTTGGCATGGCCCCGGGCCACCTCAGTGCGAAAGTCCAACAGCAGGTCGCGATCCGAACGCGCGGCCAGGCGCCGCGCATCTTCGGCGACGTGACGCATGCGCAGCAGCGGACCCGAGGCATCCTTGTAATCGATGTGGCCCGTGAGATAACGGGCGAACAGGGACACGCCGCCGGTCGCTGCGATGGGCTCGCGGATACTGAAATGCCGCCCCTCGACGGGCAGGTGGGGGACACACCACGGGTATTCCAGGGCTGAAGCGCGTGGGTGAATGGCCTCTACCATGGCGCCGAACAGTCGGTCCTCACTCCGGAACGCGGGAAAATACGGCGGCAGCAAGGCTGTGTTGTCCAGCCCCGTCACCTGGGACATGGAGGCCATCTTGATCAGCGACAGTCGCGGGCTTCCCAACCAGGTGCAGCGGTTCTCGATAATATCAACCAGCGATGCCTCCTGGCCGAGGAGGCGTGTCAGGGAAGCGTCCTGCAGGGACAATACCCAGTGCACTGATGCCGTGCCCGGATCCCCCCAGGAACCTGACTGGGTAACCAGAATGGGCGTCGACGCATCCAGCACGCTGACCAACGAGGCATTCACACCGTGCAGCTGCTGCTCGGAGAGCCCATCGGGGCTGGCCGCCGCAACAGCAGCGCCGACCGTACGCCCCAGCAGTCTGGCGTGACCGCTCAACGGGTCGAAGTCAGCCGGCACCGCGGCCTGCATCAGTGCGTCGCGGTCGGCGAAAAAAGCCGCCTGGCGCGACGCCGAACCGGCGATGGCGAGACCTGGCTCGGTCACGGGCGGCAGCAGTGCCTGACACAGCACATCATCGTCCATGACGATAGCGCGGCAACCGACCGATAGCAGCAGGCACAGCGTGCGGGCGCGGCCGTAGGTTTTCTGCCCGGACCACCGGGCAGGGTCGAGCAGGAAGCGCAGACCTGCCTCAGCATCCGGCGCGCTGGCGATCAGTCCCTCAAGCAGTGCCTGCTGCGCAGCCTCGCCGATGTAACGCATGTCGGTGGGACTGCGGGTGTTGAAGCCCGCCACCAGCTCGCGATTGGCGGCCCGCGATTCTGCCTGGCGCGAGTCGTCGATGAGATAGAGCGCTTCGTGCCGTGACAGCTTGCCATTGCGCAGCAGGGACTCCAGCAGGCGCTCCACGGCGGCGGGACGATCACAGGTAATGAGAAAAACGCGGGTGGCTGCCGGCTCCGGACCTGTGTCACCCGAGAGCCGTTCCGCCGCGTCGCTGGCACGCAACAGCATGCCGTTGGCGAGCAGGCCCTCAAGTGCCTGCACAGCAAGCTCGGGACGCCCCTGCAGCTCGGGCCGGCTCGCCGCCAGCAGGTTGGCATGCTCGGCGATCGTACGGAACGTGGTACAGCCGGTAAGCCCCTGCACTACCTGAGGCGCCATCATCTGCTGGCGATTGTTGTCGCGATTGATCACCAGCACCGCCGTGTCACTCATGCGAACAAGCTCACAGTTGGCAAAGGCCACCAGGGGCTGGGAGCTGGGGACTGGCGGCGGCGTAAGGTCACTGGACATAGCGGCAACATCTGGCTGGGAAAACAAGCGCGGAATTCTACCAGAGACGGCCGCGCCATGGCGGAGTTGCGGAATAATACCGCCGGTCCGCCGTCGCTGCGCGGCAGAACCCGCCCCAATCACGTATAATACGCTATCACCCTGCCACCGATGTCCGCCTCGCACCCATGTCCAATAACCCTGACGTCAAGCACCTGTTTTCCTACCGCAAGTACTGGGCGGAATGCTTCGGCCCCGCGCCTGAGCTGCCCATGTCCCGCGCGGAAATGGACGCACTGGGCTGGGATAGCTGCGACATCATTATCGTCACCGGCGACGCCTACGTGGATCACCCAAGCTTCGGCATGGCTGTGGTCGGTCGCACGCTGGAGGCCCAGGGCTTCCGCGTGGGCATCATCGCCCAGCCCGACTGGACCAGCGCCGACGCGTTCAAGGCTCTGGGCCGTCCCAATCTGTTCTTCGGCGTCTCCGCGGGCAACATGGACTCCATGATCAACCGCTATACGGCGGATCGAAAACGACGCAATGACGATGCCTACACGCCCGGCAACGTCGGTGGCAAGCGCCCTGATCGTGCGGTCATTGTTTACAGCCAGCGTGTGCGTGAAGCCTACAGGGATGTGCCACTGGTCATCGGCAGTATCGAGGCGAGCCTGCGGCGGATCGCCCATTACGACTACTGGAGCGACAAGGTGCGCCGCTCCATCCTGCTCGACGCCCAGGCCGACCTGCTGCTCTACGGCAATGCCGAGCGGGCATTGGTCGAAGTGGCGCACCGGCTCGCCGCCGGCGAGCCGGTGCAGCAGATCCGCGATGTACGCGGCACAGCGTTCGTCTGCAAGAGACTGCCGGCAGAATACCGCGTCATAGACTCTACCCATATCGATGTCGTGGGCCCTGTCGACCCGCCCATCAATCCCTATATTGACACCAGCGGCCCCGCCTGTGCAGAAACCTCCGAGGCCGCCGCCGGCGCTGTTCAGGAGGTGGCTGCCGTGCGCCTCCTCGACCGACCCGAGAGCGACCAGCCAGGTGTGATCCGCCTGCCCGCCTACGAGCAGGTGCGCGACGACCCCGCCCTGTACGCCCACGCCTCGCGCATCCTGCACAAGGAGACCAATCCCTACAATGCGCGCCCGCTGGTTCAGGCACACGGCGATCGGGATGTATGGCTGAATCCTCCGCCGATTCCCCTGGAAACCGACGAACTGGACCTGGTGTTCGAGCAGCCCTACACACGCCTGCCCCACTCCAGCTATGGCGACGCGCGCATCCCGGCCTACGAGATGATCCGGCATTCCGTCAACATCATGCGCGGCTGTTTCGGTGGCTGTACCTTCTGCTCAATCACCGAGCACGAAGGGCGCATTATCCAGAACCGTTCGGAGGACTCGATCATCCGCGAGGTGGAGCGTATCCGGGATACTTCCAAGGCCTTTACCGGTGTGATCTCCGATCTCGGCGGCCCGACCGCCAACATGTGGCGCGTAGCCTGCAAGAGCAAGACTATCGAAGCAGCCTGCCGCAAACCGAGCTGCGTGTACCCTGGCATCTGCAAAAACCTGAATACCGACCAGACACCGTTGATCAGCCTCTATCGCCGGGCCCGCGCGGTCAGTGGCGTGAAAAAAGTGCTGATTGCTTCGGGACTGCGCTACGACCTCGCCGTGGAAACGCCGGCATACGTCGAGGAACTGGTGAAACATCATGTGGGCGGCTACTTGAAAATCGCTCCGGAACACACGGAAGAGGGTCCGCTGTCGAAAATGATGAAACCCGGCATGGGCACTTACGACCGGTTCAAGGCCATGTTCGAAAAGTACTCACAGGAAGCCGGCAAGCAGCAGTACCTCATTCCCTACTTTATTGCCGCACACCCCGGCACCCGCGATGAGGACATGATGAACCTGGCACTGTGGCTGAAACGCAACAAGTTTCGCGCCGACCAGGTACAAACCTTTTACCCGTCGCCCATGGCCACGGCCACGGCCATGTACCACAGCGGCAAGAACCCGCTGAAGCGCGTCACCCGCCACAGCGACACCATGCCCACGGTGCGCAAACTGTCGCAGCGACGCCTGCACAAAGCGTTCCTGCGCTACCATGACCCGGAAAACTGGCCGGAGCTGCGCACGGCACTGAAAAAAATGGGACGCGCTGACCTGATCGGCAACGGCAAGCTGCATCTGGTTCCCCCGCGGCAGCCTGCCAAACGCCATGCCAAAGTACCGGCCGGCACCCGGACGTTCGCCACCCAACACAATGGGCTGCCACGCAACCCCGCACGCAAGCGCCAGCGCTAGCCGCGCACGCTGCAACCGACGGCGCCAGACGCCCCAGAAGGACACGCCTTGAACACTGAATCCTTTGCATCGCTGGCTCTGCGCCCGGCTCTGCTCGCCAATCTGGCGTCACTGAATTACCTGTCGATGACGCCCATCCAGGCAGGCAGCCTGCCACCGATACTTGCGGGACGAGACGTCATCGGCCAGGGCAAGACGGGGTCGGGGAAAACCGCCGCCTTCGGCCTTGGCCTGCTGCATACACTGGCCGAAAAGCACTACACCGTGCAGGCACTGGTGCTTTGCCCGACCCGCGAACTCGCAGACCAGGTGGCAGGGGAACTGCGCCGGCTCGCCCGCGCCATCGACAACGTCAAGGTGCTCACCCTCTGCGGCGGCACGCCGATCGGCCCGCAAATAGGCTCACTGGCTCACGGCGCACATGTCATCGTGGGTACACCGGGCCGCGTCGAAGAACACCTGCGCAAAGGCACGCTGAAGCTGGACCAGCTGCGCACCCTGGTGCTGGACGAGGCCGACCGTATGCTCGATATGGGGTTTCAACCGGCGCTGGATGCCATCCTGGAACACGTGCCCGGAGAGCGGCAGACCCTGCTGTTCAGCGCCACTTTTCCACCCGGTATTGCGGCGATGGCTCAACGCGTCATGCGCGAACCGCAACAGGTACAGGTGGCCGCCACCCACGACAGCGATACCATCACCCAGCTGTTTTACCCTGTCGATGATGCCGAGCGCATGACCGCCCTGCGCCTGTTGCTGCTGGAGCAGCGTCCCGAGTCGGCCGTGGTTTTCTGCAATACGCGGGAGGACTGCGCGCGGGTCGCCAGCGCATTGGGGCGCGAAGGTTTCAGTGTGGCAGCCCTGCACGGCGAGTTGGAACAGCGCGAGCGAGAGCACACGCTGATACAGTTTGCCAACAAGAGCCTCTCTGTGCTGGTCGCCACCGATGTCGCTGCACGGGGTCTGGATATCGACGCGCTGGACGCCGTGATCAACTTTCAGATTCCGCGAGATCTCGATGTGTATGTCCATCGCATCGGCCGCACCGGACGTGCTGGAGGCAGTGGCCTGGCCTGCACCCTGTTCAGCCAGCAGGAACGTCACAAGCTGGCGCGTCTGGAGACCCTGCTTGACGGCCATATTGAAGCCTCAGCCCTGCCCCCCGCCACGCTGCTGCAAACGCCGGGATACAAGCCACCGATGGTCACACTGCAAATCGACGGTGGTAAAAAGCAGAAACTGCGCCCCGGGGATATTCTCGGCGCACTCACCGGCGACGGCGGCATCGAGGGTTCTGCAGTCGGCAAGATCAGCGTTCAGGACCGCTGTGCTTTTGTGGCCGTACGTCGCGCCCTGGCCGGTGATGCACTGCACACCCTCCAGCAGGGCAGGATGAAGGGCCGCAACTTCCGCGCGCGCATCCTGCGCGTGCAGCCCTAGAACCCGGAACGCCGCGACACCCAGATCGGCGAGGACCAGGCACGTTCCTGAATGACCGGTGAATAGAACGGCTCCTCCTCCGCCGCCAGGCAACATCGACCATAGACATCACCCGACGCGCCCTGCGCCTGCGCCCGCGCCGTGGCGACCTCGGCCTGTACAGCACAAGCCGTTGACAGCGGGTTCACCCCCGCCGCCTGGCACTGTAGCGTGCTCCAACGGCAAGTGGGATTCTCCAGCACGCGCACGTAGTAGAAGGCGTCCTCATCGGGATTGAAATCGGGATCCTGCCAGACCACACAACTCTGTTTGAGACCCTCGCCAATCGGCGCGCAGCTGTGTGGATCCACCGTGGCGCCGTTGTCGGCACTGCCGGCAATGTCGAACACGCGTTCGCGCGCCGCGCCATCGCGGTCAACCCAGCCCTTCACCACCTGCACCCTTTGCAGGTCAGTTCCGGGATAACGATCGGTCCCGGTGTCCTTGCCAGCGACCACCAGAAAGCGCAAACCCCCGGCGGACGGCTGCAACTGGCCACCCATGGGAACACCCTCCGCGTATGCATTGCGCAGCATGTCCGGGTCTTCACACATATCGGCCGGGTAATTGCCGGCAAAGAAGCGCAACAGTGGGCGCGTGCCGCTGGTAGCGTAGGTTTCCCTGCGCCGTATTGCCTCGAACACACTGTCCCGGGAGTTCTCCTCGGCCCACACCACGGCCAGACCGCCGGGGTTGGAATAGAAATGGTCCTGCACGTTGGCGTACTCGGCGTCGCGACGTCCGAGGTGACCGGGGTAGTTGTTTTCCTCCGCGCCGCCCGGAGCGGCACTGTGAGTGTCTGTACTGCCAATAAAGCCCAGCCTGAACGGGTTGCTGCCCAGGGTATCCTCCAGTTGGAGACCGGCTTTCAGTGCATTGCGCACCATATTGCGGGGCGCGAAAACCTCCAGCGGCACCTCCCGTGCTCTCTCGGTCAGGACCTCACCCTGAATCGTGCCCATCATGTTCAGGTTGTCCGCGGGAATCTGCTCGAAATCGCAGGCCTCATCCACCGTATCAAGACCCAGCCCCCTTAGCCTGTCAAAGCGGCATTCCGAAGCGCCTTTGTGCTGTATCAGCTCAACAACCGGCTCGAAAAACAATCGGTCCTCCAACTCCTGCACCGTGCGTGGGTCGCGAAACATCAATCCTCCCGAGAGGTTTGGATTGTGTGGAATGGACAGTACGTCACAGCCGGTGCCTGCGTTGATGCAGCCCTCGCGCAATTTCTGCCAGAGGTCGGGGAATCCTTTTTCGAAGGTGTCGTAGACCGAAACCGGCCGCTCGGGAACCTTGTCATTGCGAAAAATCACGTTGCGGTGCATGTTTTTCTGGTCAAAGGCCTCGGTGTACTCGTAGCCGACAAAGGTGGTGAAGGCACACTCCGCACTGCGGTCGTAGTGCGCCTCCGCGGCCTGCTGGATACTGCCCCAGGCATTGAGTTCTGCGGCATCGCAGTCAGACAGCCTGCAGGCAAAGGACTGTTGCGGTGGTACGTCCAACTGCCCGCCAAGCCGGGTCCACCAGTGTGCCGCCAGCAACTGGGGCCAAAGTCCCTGTGCACGTGTCATCACACAGTGCGGCCACCAGTAACCGGGTTTCGTCGCGTCCATGGTGCACACATCAATCTGCCCGAGAAATTCGGCGTGGTCCGTGACGGCTGCAAAGTCCAGCGGCCGTCCGATACGGGCAACCACCGCCTGTTCACCCGCGGCGTCGGGCAGCGTGATCGGTTCACCCTTGGCATAGCCATAGGCGTCCCAGGGGTCACGGCGCTGGCTGGAGAGATAGGAGTCGAAGGAGTAGCTGGTGTGCACATGCAGGTCGCCGAACAGTGCCTGCCGTTCCGGCACAACATGCAGGCAGGGTTCACGGACCTCCGTGCGTTGCGGCCCTGCAGCGTTCGCCACAGACAGGCTGGTGCACACAGGCAGGCAGGCGATTGCATATGACGCCAACAACCGGTAGCGATGTTTTCGCAATGGCATCATTGACCACTCCGGAATCGGCACAGATTGCGCTGGCGCCAGATTGCCAGGAGACAACCCGCACGAGCGGGACTGCAGGGCTGCCGGCTAGACGGCATGGCAACTCTGTACAAAATCCCCCAGCATCCTGAACTCTGCCCGTCGGGGCGTCTTGCGCCGCCACATGAGGCCAATGCTGCGCGCCACGTTGCGCTCGCTGAATTCACTGATACACACATTGGTCCCCGACAGGATGTGCGCATCCAGCGCCATCCGCGGCAACAGCGTGATACCGATGCCATTGGCGACCATTTGCACGATGGTGTTGAGGCTGGTTGCCTGGTACGGCACGGACACATCAGAATCGCGCAGCTTGCAGGCCTCCAGCGCATGCTCGCGCAGGCAGTGGCCATCTTCCAGCAGCAACAGGCCCTCCCCCTTTAATTGCGCGGTGCGCACGACAGGCTGACTGGCCAGTTCGTGGCTGGGCGGGCTGGCCAGCAGAAACTCGTCGCTGAACAGTGTCATGGTTTCCACCCCGTCTGCCGGAAACGGCAACGCCAACAGCAGTACATCAAGCTCCCCGTGGTGCAGCGCCGTCAGCAGGTGCTGGCTGAGATCCTCACGAATGAACAGCTGAAAGGCCGGGTACTGCTCGCGTAACCGGTTCAGCAGGCGAGGCAGGATAAACGGCGCTACCGTGGGAATAACCCCCAGGCGCATCTTGCCGGAGAAGGGCTCCGACGCCGCATCGCACAAGGTGACAAGGTCCTCGACTTCACGCAGCAGATCCTGACTGCGGCGCACCACGTCTTCGCCCAGCGCGGTCAGCAACACCTGCCTGTTGTTGCGCTCTACCAGAGAGACGCCCAGCGTATCCTCCAGCTCGAGAATGCCGGCACTGAGCGTCGACTGGCTGACATGGCAGGCCTTGGCGGCATGGCCGAAATGGGCGTGTTCCGCAACCGCACACAAATAGCGCAGTTGCTTCAATGTAGGTTGTCTGCTCATAACTCCTCAATCGTTTTTATCGATCAGATTTAACCATTTTTTCAACTAGACGAATAGCACCCGATCGCTTAGCTTAACCCTACCGCACCTCTGTGCCGGCACATAATCGTCAACAGGAGAAACACCATGTCCTTGAAAGGCAGTCAAACAGAACAAAACCTTAAAGATGCGTTTGCAGGTGAATCCCAGGCCAATCGCCGTTATCTGTACTTTGCGGCCAAAGCGGACGTAGAAGGCTACAACGATGTGGCTGCGGTATTCCGCTCCACCGCAGAGGGTGAAACCGGCCACGCCCACGGCCACCTCGAGTACCTCGAAGAAACCGGTGACCCGGCGACTGGCCTGCCGATTGGCGCCACCGCCGACAACCTCAAGGCAGCCATTGCCGGCGAAACGCACGAGTACACCGATATGTACCCGGGCATGGCCAAAACGGCGCGTGATGAAGGCTTTGATGAAATTGCAGACTGGATGGAAACCCTGGCCAAGGCCGAACGCAGCCACGCCAACCGTTTCCAGAAAGCGCTGGATTCGCTGGACGCCTGAACCGGTCGCCGGCTACTGCCGGCACCACCGTAGCTGTACCTGAAAACGGGTTCGTGGCTCCCCTGCGAACCCGTTTTTTTTGATAGCCCGCACATGAGGAACTCGCCGTGAGAGAAGGAAGCCTGGAAGCCCCAACACGACACCCGGTTGAATGGCGCTCAGATGATTTCTGGGATCAGGAGAAACTCGACGCCGAACTCGAGCGTGTGTATGACATTTGCCACGGCTGCCGGCGCTGTGTCAGCCTCTGCGACAGCTTCCCTACCCTGTTCGATCTTGTCGACGAATCGGAAACCATGGAAGTGGACGGCGTTGCGAAGTCCGATTATCACAACGTGGTCGAGCAGTGTTACCTCTGTGACCTCTGCTACATGACCAAGTGCCCCTACGTGCCGCCGCACGAGTGGGCGGTAGACTTCCCGCACCTCATGCTGCGTGCGAAAGCGGTGCATTTCCGCAAGGAGGGCGCGCGTCTGCGGGACCGGGTTCTGACCAGTACCGACCGCACCTTTGGCCTGGCGACAATTCCGCTGGTCGACATCACGGTGAATGCGCTGAACAGGAACGGTACCTTCCGCAAGGCACTTGAATCGGGTTTTGGCATTCACCACGAGGCACCGGTACCGACCTTCAGTAGCAATACACTGCGCAAGCGGGTCAAGCCGCTGGTGCGCAACCTCGAGCCCAAAGCCGTGGGGGAAACCACCGGCAAGGTCGCGCTCTACGCCACCTGCTACGGCAATTACAACAGTCCGGAAATCGGCGAGGATTTCGTCAAGGTCTTCCAGCACAATGGCATTCACATCGATATCGTGCCCAAGGAAAAGTGCTGCGGCATGCCCAAGCTGGAGCTCGGCGACCTGGATGCGGTCGAGACGCTGAAGAAGGCCAATATACCGGTGTTGGCAAAACTGGTTGATGAAGGCTACGACCTGATCGCACCGATTCCCTCCTGCGTCCTGATGTACAAACAGGAGCTACCCCTGCTGTTCCCCGAGGATCCCGATGTGCAGAAGGTCAGGGAGGCGTTCTACGACCCCTTCGAATACCTTTGGCTGCGCCACAAAGGCGGCGCCCTGCAGACTGAATTCCCCAACGCAATGGGTGATATCGCCTACCAGGTGGCCTGCCACCAGCGTGTGCAGAACATCGGCCTGAAAACCCGCGATGTCCTGCAGCTGGTCCCGGGCACCGCCGTCACCGCCCAGGAGCGCTGCTCCGGTCATGACGGCACCTATGCCATCAAACAGGAAACCCGCGACAAGTCGGTTAAAATTGCGCGGCCCGTAGTGCGCAAGGTGGACCAGCAGGACCCCGACCACTTCATGAGCGATTGCCCGATGGCGGCCACGCACATTGCCAACCTGTCGGAAAAAGTCGACAGGGCGGAACACCCCATGACGCTGTTGCGCATGGCCTACGGCCTGTAATCACAAGGAGCCCCCCATGAGCCATTTAACCCGCGCCGACCTCTGGTCGCTGGAGCAGTACGCAGAGGAGCGCCCCCGTTTTCGCAGCCAGGTGCTGGAGCACAAGAAAAAGCGTCAGCTGGCACTCGGAGAGCACGCCCGCCTCTATTTCGAGGATGCACTGACCATCAAATACCAGATCCAGGAAATGCTGCGCATCGAAAAAGTCTTCGAGGCGGCCGGCATCAATGAGGAACTGGACGCCTATAATCCGTTGATTCCCGACGGGCACAACTGGAAAGCGACCTTCATGATCGAATACAGCGACCCAGCGGAGCGGGCCCGGCGTCTCGCCGAAATGATCGGGATTGAGGACAAGGTATGGTTGCAGGTGGGCAACGGAGAACGCGTGTATGCGATTGCCGATGAGGACCTCGATCGCAGCAATGAGGTAAAGACCTCCTCGGTGCATTTCATGCGCTTTGAGTTGACCCCGGACATGATCACAGCCGCCAAGCAGGGAGAACCGATCCAGGCCGGCATTGATCACCCTGCCTACCCGGTCGCGGCTTTTGAAATCGACAGCGTAATACGCGATTCCCTGACCGCCGACCTGGAGAGCAGCGCGGTTCACTGAACCCGCCGGCATTTACCCGCCCGGCGCGCGATTGCGTGTCTGCCGGGTGGCAACCGCGGTCAATGGGTCATCAGGCCAGGGGTGCTTGGGATAGCGCCCCTTCATCTCCTTCCTCACCTCCGGATAGACATTGCGCCAGAAGGTAGCGAGGTCCTGAGTCACCTGTAGTGGGCGCCGGGCCGGCGACAATAGCTGAAGCTGCAGCGGTTGCAGCCCATTGGCGATCCGGGGGGTTTCCTCACAGCCGAACATTTCCTGCAATTTCACCGCCAGCACCGGCGTGTCGCCGGTGTAGTCAATGCGTATGTGACTGCCAGAAGGCACTTCAATCTGCTCGGGTGCCAGCCGCTCCAGCTCCCGTGGCAGGGGCCAGGGCAGCAGAGCGGCGAGTATGCTGCGCAGGTCGAGCCGGGCGAAATCGGTTGCCCGCGTGATGCTCCCGAGGTGCGGCAGCAGCCACTCCTCCAGCGTCGCCAGCAGTGCAGCGTCATCCAGCGCGGGCCACGACGCATCCGGGCCATGAGGCTGCAAACGGCGCAACAGCTTGATCCGGGCGCGCCACTGCTGCAACCAGGGTGTCCAGGGCAACACCCCCAACCCGCGTCTGCGCAGCAGCGCGAGCAGCGCCGCGTTGCGAGCAACCTGCGGCACGCTGGCGAGCGCCTGTCGCGACAGCACTAGTCGACCCACCTGCCGCCTGCGCTCGGCGACAAACAGGTCGCGACGTTCATCCCATTCTGCGCGATCCAGCTCCCGCGCCAGCGGCGCCAGCACGTCGTCGAAACGTGCAACATTGAGCGCCGCCGCCGCATAAATACGGTCCTCAGACTGGCCCTTGACACCCCCGAGGTCCGCCACGGCCAGCCACCGCGAACCTGCCAGTGGATCGTCATCTGCCAGACTGGCGCTGCGACCATTGGCCAGCTGAAAGCGACCCGGGCCGACGCCCTCCCGGGCACAGGCCACACGTTCTGGCCAGGCCAGCGCAATGAGTACTGCCAACTGCTCCTCGACTGGCAGCAGCCAACCCCCCTCAGCGGAAGAAGCCCCGGGCGGCGCCTTCAGCAATGCGTTTGCCAGATCGGTGTAACGCCGTGCCTGCTGCCGGGTGCGCCGCTGCCACTCACGCAGTGGGGCCCGTCGCGGAGATTCACCTTGCAGGCAGGCGAGCGCCGGACCCAGATCCACCCCGTCGCCGGAGAGAGGACTGCGTTCGGCGAGCAGCGCTGCAAGCAACGCCGCTGTCTCACCCGCACCGATCGAAAGGCCACGCAGCAGCATATGTCCCAGCCGCGGGTGCAGGGGCAGGCTTGCGAGTTGCACGCCGTGTTGGGTCAGCTGCCACTGACCGGATGCACGGGGAAACGCCGCGTCGCAGCGCTGCAACACATCCAGCGCCTGCTGCCAGTGTGCCGCGGGGGGTACATCAAGCCAGGCCAGCTCCTCCGGAGACGTAACACCCCAGGCCAGCAGTTGCAGCGCGAGCGGCGCCAGATCCGACTGCAGCAACTCCGGCACACGCTGCTCCTGCAGGGCAGCGTGCTGTGCTGAACTGTACAGCCGATAGCAAAACCCCGGCGCCAGGCGTCCCGCGCGTCCGGCTCGCTGGGCAGCGGAGGCCTGCGAAATGCGCCGCGTGGCCAGGCGGGTGGTGCCACTCGCTGCATCGAACAGCGCCTGACGTTCCAGGCCTGTGTCGATCACGGTGGTGACACCCTCTATCGTCAGGCTGGTTTCTGCGATATTGGTTGCCAGCACGACCTTGCGCTGCTCCCTGGCGCAAGGCGCAATCGCGGCCTGCTGCTGCTGCAGCGAAAGGTTCCCGTAGAGGGGCAGAATGCGCACGTCCGGGGCGGTGTTCGCAAGCCGGCGCTGAACCCGACGGATTTCCGCCTGCCCGGGGAGAAACACCAGCACGCTGCCACTCCGCTTTGCCAAAACCTGCTGCACGGCAGTTGCCACAGCCGCATCGATCGGCTCGACGAGGGAGAGACCAGGCCCGTATTCGATCTCGACCGGATACTGGCGACCCTGCGACTGCAGTACACAGGGATCCCGCAGCATGTCTGCCACCGGCACGCCTTGAAGAGTGGCTGACATTACCGCGATTCGCAGCGGGTCTTCCTCGCGAAACAGCTCGCGACTTTGCAACGCAAGGGCCAGGCCGAGCTCCGCGTCGAGATTGCGCTCATGAAACTCATCGAAGATCAGCAGACCCACACCGGCCAGCCCCGGGTCGCCCTGCAAGCGTCGGGCGAGCACACCCTCGGTAACGACTTCTACACGGGTACTGGCGCTGACCCGGCTCTCGAGGCGCATGCGATACCCCACCTGTTGGCCTACTGCCTCGCCCAGCAGGTCTGCCATACGTGCCGCCGCCGCCCGTGTCGCCACCCGGCGCGGCTGCACCAGCAGAATCGATCGCCCCGCCAGCCACGCCTCGGGGAGGAGCGCCAGCGGCACCAGCGTGGTCTTGCCGGCACCAGGTGGGGCTTCCAGCACCACATCGCGACCCGCAGCCAGCGCCTCCCGCAGGGCTGGCAGTACGTCGGTAACGGGCAGTGAAGGCAACTCTGGCGGCATGGTGCCATGGTAGCCGAGGGCGCGTGGCGGGCCAATGCTGGTGCGTCGCGATGAGGCCGCGCACTGTGCTGGTGCAGGCGGGGGCTTTGCGGGGCGTCGGAACTTCCCGCGCACGGACGCTCGCGGGGCCGCTGCGCGCTGTTGTCACGCGGGTGTCATGCTGCACGGGCAGGATTAAACGCATCTGGCAGGATTATTGCTGCAAGAAACCCGGGCACCCGGCGGGACTCCGCCAACCGCAAGAATCGGTTCATCACGGGAGACGCTGGATGATGCATACACAGGTCCTGGAAGAACAGCAAAGGCACCCCGCGGACTATCCCGCCCTGCCGGGTCTTGAATCGGTGCTGCGTACAGTACTCACCGGCCAGGCGGTTGCCGCTACCTCATTGCTGGGCATGCTTGGCGCCCGACTGGGGGGGGCACCTCGAAGCAATGCCAACCGCATTACCCAGCTACTGGGAGATCTCGGCTGCGGTTTCGCTGGCCTGGAGCTGGACATCGACGGTCCGGAACACCTGCGTCAGCCCGGGCCGGTGATCTATGTATTCAACCACCAGAGTCTGCTGGACGCGATGATTCTGGCGCGCCTCCTGCGGCGTGACGTTGTGCCCTTCTGCAAACAGGAAATGGCCCGGAAGCCGTTGTTGGGCGCTCTGCTGGCACAGGCCGGCACAATCTTCGTTGACCGGGCAGCACAGGATCAGTCGGCCGTGCTGCAGGCGGCACAGGCGGTGCTGGCCGATGGCCGATCACTGGCGATTGCGCCGGAAGGTACCCGCAGCGCCTCGGGAACGCTGCAACCGTTCCGTCACGGCGCGTTTTTCCTGGCGAAAAAGGCCCGCGTGCCCATCGTGCCCATCGTCCTGCATAACGTGCATGACGCCCTCCCCAAAGGCGGCCTGCTCTTGCGACCGGCGACCGTACGCGTGTCTGTGCTGCCACCGGTTGCACACGACGCCGAGCGCAACGTGCGAGGGCTGTGCGAGCACGTGGAAAACCGCTATCGCAGGCGTCTCGGCCAGCCGTCCAGGGCGCGGCTTACCACCGCCGCGGGCTGAATCAGCCGCGCTGCCCCAGCAGCCAGTCATCCATGCGCCGCTCCAGCGCGTCCAGTGGAATCGCTCCTGCACCGAGCAGGTGGTCGTGGAATGCGCGAACATCGAAACGCTCACCCAATGCCTGCTCCGCGCGCTCCCGGATTTCCAGAATTTTCAGCTGGCCGATCTTGTAGGCCAGCGCCTGCCCCGGCCAACCAATGTAGCGATCAATTTCATTGACAATATCGGCCTCACTCTTGCCTGCATTGGCCTTGAAATAATCGATGGCCCGCTCCCGGCTCCAGCCAAAATAGTGAATGCCGGTGTCGACGACCAGCCGCACGGCACGCCACATATCGTAGGTGAGCTGGCCGTAGCGCGAGTAAGGATCTGTATACAGGCCCATCTGGTAGCCCAGTCTTTCGGAGTACAGGCCCCAGCCCTCGATAAACGCCGTCTCGCCACCGGTGGTGCGGAACATGGGCAGGCCTTCAAGCTCCTGCGCCAGTGCAATCTGCAGGTGGTGACCGGGCACAGCCTCGTGCACAGACAACACTTCCATTTCGTATTTGGGCCGCACCTCGGGACGGTAGAGGTTCACGTAATAGTAACCGGCCTGCGTGCCATTGGCCGCGGGTCGACTGTAGTACGCCGTGGTGGTATCGGGTGCGATGGTGTCCGGAATCGGACGCACGCCGTAGGGCATGCGCGGCAGCTTGCCGAACAGCTTCACCAACTCCGGGTCAAGGCGCTTGGAAATGGCCAGGTATCCTTCAAAAAGCGCTTCCGGTGTCTCGTAATAAAAGCGGGGGTCAGAGCGCAGGAAGGCATTGAAAGCCTGCAGGTCACCGTCGAAACCCACGCTCTCCTTCACTTGCTCCATTTCGGTCAACAGACGCGCCACCTCTGCCTTGCCCACAGCGTGAATGGCTTCGGGAGTCATATCCGTGGTGGTGAAATAGCCAGCCAGAAAACGGTACAGCGCCTTGCCTTCGGGCAGGCTGCCGATTCCCGGCTGTTCACGACAGGCAGGCAGGTAGGTGCCGGTGAGGAACTCCCGGAAGCCGGCAAGCGCCGGGTTCAACTCGCGAGCAATCACCCCGATAGCGCGACCCTGCAGCTCGACCCACTGTGATTCCGGCATGTTCTCGGGCGCTGTGCGAAACGGCTTGTAGAAGGGACTGTCGGCCGGCTCACCCGCGAGCAGGCGCTCGATCTGGGCGGGGACCCGCTGCATGACCACACGCGCCTGGGTACGCTGCTGTGCGATCCCCTCCTCAAGCACTTCGCGGTATTGCGCAAGCAGTGCGGGCATGCGCTGCAGGCGCTGCAACCAGTCCTGATAATCTCGCGCGCTGCTGAAGCTGATACGCTCCTGCAACGAGTGCAGGTGTTGCGGACCAGAGCGCATGTTGATGGGCATCAGGTGAAGGCCCAGCCGGTACTCACTGCGCGCACTCTGCAGGCGCCGCAGGAGCATGGCATGGCTCAATCGCTCCTGTTCACCGAGCGCGTCCGCGTCAATCGCCTCCAGGCGCCCCAGAAACTCCGCGCGGCGCATGTCGCGCGCGGCGTGGGCCGCAAGGCTCATGTCGCCCCAGCGGTCGTTGGCACTCGAATCACCGAGGTGCGTACGCAGCTGGGGTGACTGTTCCAGCGTCCAGGCCCAGTGGTCCTCAACAAGCGCGTCAAATTCGTCTGCCGGCGCGGCAACAGCAAGGGAGGCGCCCAGCATCAGCAGGCCGAACAGGGTGGATTTCATGTTGGTCTCCAATCCATAACCGGAATCAGTCCGGCGGGTCTCACAGTTTACACTTGTAGACTGGTCACGACCGGGCACTATAGCGGATACTGGGGGCAAGTGCTTCAACCCCGCCACCCAGGCACCGGATCGCCCATCAATGAATACGCTGCAGGAACTGACCCGCATTGTGCAGGCCGCCGCCCAGGCGGACCAGACTGAAGATCAGGTCAAGCTGATTGTAGAAGCCATTCACCGCGCCATTGCCGTAGACGTGTGCAGCCTCTACATCGCCGCGACGGATGGCGCCATGGTGCTGGTGGCCAGTCACGGTCTCGACCAACAGGCGGTTGGCTACAGCCGTCTGCCCGCGGGTCGCGGACTCGTTGGTCGCGTGGCACAGACCCGACATCCGATCAACGTCGCGGAAGCGGCCTCTCACCCGGATTTTTGCTACCTGGCCGAGACCCGCGAGGACGAGTTCATCAGCTTTTGCGGGGTACCCGTCGTCAGGGCCGGGGCCGTCATCGGCGTGCTGGTGGTGCAATCCCGCGAGGGCCGCCTGATGTCAGCGGATGAGCAGGCCTTCCTGGTAACCCTGTCGACGCAGTTGGCGCTTGTGCTGCCTCCGGAACCCCTTGCCGTGCACACCCCTTCCAACGCCGTGCGCCGGGTACGCGGTGTCAAGGGTGCGCCGGGGACCGGCATCGGCAGCGCCTGGCTGTGCGAGAATGTCGACCTCTACGCAGTACCTGACCGCGCCTGCGAGGACCCCGCTGCCGCGATCAGCGAGTGGCACCAACTGCTGGCGACCGTGAGCCAGGACGTGGAAAACGAGCGCAGGGCCCTGGGAGAGCAACTCTCCGACGGTGTCAGTGCGGTGTTCACCGCCTACCAGATGCTGCTCAATGATCCCGGACTGCGCGTCGGGGTGGAACAGGCCATCGCCGCAGGGCAGTGGCTGCCCGGCGCGCTGCGGCAGGTCGTACACCACTACGCCGAGGTATTCCTGGCGATGGAAGACCCCTACCTGCGCGCCCGCAACGAGGACCTGCATCACCTGGGCAACAAGCTCTACCAGTCCTGGGCCGGGACCAGCGGCAACCAGCCCGCGGACGACCACGGTCCCCTCGTGCTGGTCGGCGCCAAAGTGAGCGTGTCGGATATTGCCGCCTGCGACCCGGTGCGACTGGTCGGCATCGTGTGCTACGAGGGGTCGAGCCTGTCCCACACGGCGGTACTTGCCAACGCCCTGGGCGTGCCCGCAGTCATGGGCACCGGCAAACTGAAAAACCTCGAAGACGGCAGCCCGTTGATCGTGGACGGCAACACGGGCCAGGTTATTCTCTACCCCAGCCCGTCGATTCGCCTGGAGTTCGAGCGGCTGCAGCGCGCTGAGCAGGCACTGAAAGGAGAACTCGCCAGCCTGAGGGATGAGCCGGCGACAACGACAGATGGCGAACGCGTGCGTCTCATGGCCAATACCGGCCTGCTGGCGGATATCTCGCCCGGACTCGCCAACGGTGCTGAAGGTATCGGGCTTTATCGCACCGAGATGCCCTTCATGATCAGCGAAACCTTTCCCTCTGAGGAAGAGCAGCTGCAGATCTACCGCCAGGTCCTGCAAGCCTACCAGGGCCGGCCGGTATATATGCGCATTCTCGACATTGGTGGCGACAAGCCACTGCCCTACTTTCCGATACACGAGGAGAACCCGGCTCTGGGCTGGCGCGGCATCCGTTTCTGCCTCGACAACAGCTCGCTGCTGATGACCCAGGTCCGCGCAATGCTGCGAGCCGCAGAGGACACTGCCGACCTGCATATTCTGCTGCCGATGGTCAGCAACAGCGGAGAAATCGCCGCCTTCAAGGGCGTACTGGACGATGCGCTGGAGCAGCTTCAGGACGAGGGCGTGAACACGCGGCGACCCCGGGTGGGCATCATGGTTGAAGTGCCCGCGGCGATCTCGCTGTTGCCGGCCTGGGCAGGCAGGCTGGATTTTATCTCGATCGGCTCCAACGATCTCAGCCAGTACCTGCTGGCACTGGACCGCAACAATCCCAGGGTGGCCGGTGCCTACGACCACATCCACCCGGCAGTGCTGCAGGAAATCGCCCGCATCACCGCCGCCGCGAACGCTGGCGGGCTGCCCCTCAGTCTGTGCGGCGAAATGGCGGCCGATCCCGCCGCCGTGGTCTTTCTACTGGGTATCGGCATTCGCACCCTGAGCATGAGTGCATCGAAGCTGCCCAGAATCAAGTGGCTGCTGCGCTCAATGTCAGCGAAGGACGCCGCCGGGCTCGCCCAGCAGGCGCTCGCCCTGGACAACAGCGCCGACATCCGCGCCCTCCTGGAAGGGGCTCTGCAACAGCGCGGGCTCGGGCGCCTGCTGGGCAGTGAGTGATATACTGGCTGGCCTGCCGGCACAACGGACCATCGCATGACAGCACTTGACCGGGACAATCAGCCACTGGAAGGCGAACGTCTGCAGCGACACATTGCGCAAGCCCTCGCGCTCACCGAGGTGCCGCGCAGTCGCGACCTGCAGATTGCGTATCAGATCATCAAGCGCTATTTCAGGCCTGAAGTGCGCGGTGTTGAGCGGATACCCCAGCGACCCTGCCTGTTCGTTGGCAACCACAGCCTGTTCGCACTGGATGGCATGGTTGTTGTCTCCGTACTGCAGCAGCAGTACGGACGCTTTTTGCGCCCCTTGGGTGACAAATTCCTGTTCACCCACCCGCAGGTGGAGCAGGCCCTGCTGGCGCGCGGCGCCGCCATGGGCCACCCCGAGGTCTGCAGCGCCCTCATGGCCCACGGCCAGGATCTTCTGGTGTTTCCCGGAGGCGCGCACGAAGCAGTGAAGCCAAACCGACTGCGTTACCAGCTGCAGTGGAAGGAACGCTTTGGCTTCATTCGCATGGCCGCACAATACGGCTACACCATCATGCCCTTTGGCATTGTGGGGCCGGACGAGTTCTATGACCACCTCATAGAGAGCGAGGCGCTGCCGGATTCGCTGCCAGGTCGACTGTTGCGTCGTATCGGCCTGCTGACAGACGATACGCGCAGCGACGCCCTGCCTCCACTCGCCATCGGCGCACTGGGCACAGCGCTGCCAAAACCCCAGCGCTGCTATCTCGGCTTTGGCCAGCCAGTTGACCTGGCAGCCTATGCACGGCGCAAACCTGGCAAGGTGCAGCAGCGCAAGATTCGCGATGCAGTCGCCAGCGAAATCGAACAGCAATTGCAGGCGCTACTGCTGTTAAGGGAACAGCAGCGCAGTGAAAACAGCCTGCTGCGTCGCATACTCACGCTGTAGAGCGGACTATTCGGCCATCACGCGCGCCAGCCGGGAGGGCCTGCGCCAGGTCGTACCGCGCAATCGCAGGAGATACACCAGCGCCAGCGCCAGCAGCATCGCTACAAAGCCCCACCAGCTGACGAGTGGGCCCACACCGAGGTGCTTGATCATCACGTACTGGCCCAGCAGCATGAGCACGTGCAGCGTCATGGAGGTGTTCATCAGCCAGCGGGTATCTCCGGCACCTCGCAATACCCCGCTGCACACCAGAATAACCGCATCTGCCACGACATAGGTCGCCATGCCCAGCATCATGCTCGCGCCCAGTGCAGCGATGGCGCTGAAATCCTGCTCCGGGGTGGCAAACACCATAATCAGCTCGTATCGGAACAGCACGAAGAGCAAGGCCAGCAACACGGAGAAGCCAAGTGCAACGGTGAATCCTGCTGCGATCACCTGGTTCGCCCGGGCCATGTCGCCCGAACCCACATAGCGCCCGATCATGCTGGTGACGGCGATATTCAGGCCAATCAATGGCACGTAGTTCAGCATGTCCCAGTTGAAGACAATCGCCATTGCCGCGCCTTCGGTGATGCCATAGGACTGGAACAGCAGCAAAAAGAAATTGAACGTGGCAGCGCCAACAAACGTCTCGAAGCCCGATGGTAAACCGAGCCGCACATAGCGACGCAGGATACCCGGGTCGTAGCGGAATGCCTCGGCGACGTGAAAGCGTTCACGATGGATACGGTTGAAATAAAAGGCCGCATAGATCAGCAGGCTGCATGCCGTGGCGATCACTGTGCCCAGGGCGGCGCCACGTATTCCAAGCTCCGGAAGGCCGAACTTGCCAAAGATCAATGCCCAGGTGAGCGGTATATTGATAAGCACGCCCAGCACGTCGGTGATCATCACCACGCGGGTTTTGCCAATGCCACAGAAATAGCCCGCGACGCAGGCCTTCACGAGGGCAAAAAAGGCACCGCCCATCATCACATGGTAGTACTGCCGCTCCAGTATCACCTGTTCCGGAGGGTGCCCCATGGCGGCAAACAGGCCGCCCATGCCCCAGGCAATGAGCACCAGCAGCGGTTGGCAGGCCAGCGCCATGATGACCCCCTGGGTGAGCACGCGCGGACACTTCTGCAACTGACCGGAGCCGTAATACTGTGCTACCAGCGCGGTCGCATAGGACATCACGCCAATGAAGAGGGACACACTGACAAAGAATGTAACGCCGCCACCCAGCGCAGAGGCAATGTGCAGGGCATCAATGCGCGACAGAAACAGGCGATCGGTGAAAACCATCAAGGCGAACGCACTCTGTGACACCACCATGGGTAGCGCCAAGCGGAGCAATTCACGTGTCTGGCCAGTGCTGAGCATTATTATCCCCGACGGCGCCCGAAATGGCACCGCCGCCGACGCCCGCAACCGCGGTCCAAAGTGACCGACGGCTGGTGCAGCGTCAGCGTTGCTTGACGAAAAAGGCCGACATTATAGAAGCCGCACGCGGAAGCGCCAGCTCAATCGGGGGATAAAACGACCAACGGAGGGTGACGCGGGACGAACGGGGCCCCGCGGCACTTACCGCCACCTAGCGCTTGGGAATGCCCAGGGCGCCAAGGTTCGCCGCCATGTCCTGTGCGGCCGTAGCGGGATTGATGGAGCGATCAATTTTCAGAATGGTGCCGTCAGCACCAATGTAGAACGTATGCCGCTTGGCAAAGCCCATCATGGCCAGCACGCCGTAGGCTTCCGCCACCTGCTTTTCCGGATCACTCAACAGCGGGAAGTCAGCCGCAGTCTCCTCGGCAAACCGGCGATTCTCCTCAACCTCGTCGACACTGGCCATGAAATAACTCACGTCGTATTCCCGAATCAGGTGACCGTTCTCGGCGAGGGACTTGCACTCCACGGTGCATCCCGAGGTAAAAGCGCGCGGGTACCAGGCCAATACCACCGCCTGTTTGCCCTTGAAGTCGGCCAGCGAATACTGTTTGCCATCGCTGCCCATCAGGCTGAACCCGGGGGCGACATCCCCGACCTGTAATTCTTCAGCCATTGCCGGAGCAGCGCATGCCAGAGCCAGCAGCAATGCGAAGGATCGAATCAGTTCCATAGAGACTCCATTACTGAACGGTGCTGCATTTCACAGCGGGGAAACCACGTAGTATGGTACGCGCTTGTCGGCGGCTGGATCACTCCCTGTGTCCGGGCCGCTCTCCTCAAGCCACCGAACCCGGACGATGCCATGCCTACCCTGACCCGAACACTCTCTGGCCTGCTACTGGCGGGCCTGCTCTCAGGCACGACCGCCCACGCTCAGGACAGTAGCACATGGCGCGTGAACCAGCCCGATTTCTCGGCCCCGGCCACCCGCGCCACCATTGATGTGCGCGAAGGCACCTGGATGAGCATCGACGTTTCTCCGGATGGCAAGCATATTGCCTTTGACCTGCTGGGCAACCTCTACGAAATGCCCATCAGCGGCGGGACCGCTACGCCACTGACCACAGGCTTCGCCTGGGACATGCAACCTCAATACAGCCCCGACGGCAGCCATATCGCCTTCACCTCGGACCGCGATGGCGGCGACAACCTGTGGCTGCTGGAACGCAGCAGCGGCGCACTGCGCCAGCTCACCTTTGAGGACTTCCGTCTGCTCAACAGCCCCAGCTGGAGCCCGGACGGCAACTATCTGGCAGCCCGCAAGCATTACACCACATCACGCTCACTGGGGACCGGCGAAATCTGGATGTACCACATCGGCGGCAATGCGCAGAACGCCGGACAGATGCTGATTCCCCGCCCCAGCCCGACCTTCCAGAAAGAACAGGGTGAACCCGCCTTCAGTCCAGACGGCAAAAGCCTGTATTTCTCCCTGAACACAACACCGGGCGACACGTTTATCTATCACCAGGACAGCAATACGGAGCTGTTCCAGATTCGCCGGGTTGATCTCGCCAGCGGGGATGTCAGCACCGTGGCGGGCG
>DIAF01000041.1:0-231 GCA_002414665.1 Halieaceae bacterium UBA5085 | reverse complement strand
CGGCGGTGCGGTGCGCGCTACGCCGTCACCGGATGGTAAGCGCCTGGCCTATGTCAAGCGAGTGCGCGCCCAGTCGCGGTTGTTCGTCAAGGACCTCGTCACCGGCACCGAACGCATGCTGTTCGATGGCCTCGACCTCGATATGCAGGAGACCTGGGCCGTGCACGGTCTCTACCCGACCATGGAATGGACCCCCGACAGCCGCGACATCGTGTTCTGGGCACAGGGCAA
>DIAF01000033.1 GCA_002414665.1 Halieaceae bacterium UBA5085 | reverse complement strand
TCGGCAAGAGCCGCGGCGTCGACCTTGGCTTTGACCTCGCCACCCCGGTCACCGGCATGGAACGCATTGAGGTATACACCACACGGCCCGACACGCTGTTCGGCGTTACCTACATGTGCCTCGCCGCCGAGCACCCGATCACCCGCGCCCTGGCAGAGAACAACCCGCAGTTGCAGGCCTTTATCGAAGCCTGCAAGACCCAGTCCTCCGCAGAGGCCGATATGGCCACCATGGAAAAGCGCGGGCTGGATACGGGGCTGCGCGCCATCAACCCGCTCAACGGCGAGCAAGTGCCGGTGTGGGTGGCCAACTACGTGCTGATGGACTATGGCTCGGGTGCGATCATGGCGGTGCCGGCACACGACCAGCGCGACTGGGAGTTTGCCCGCACCTACAATCTGCCAATACGGCCTGTGATTGCTGCGGAGGACGGCGCCGAGGCCGACCTCAGCCAGGCCGCGGCCACAGTCAAAGGCACCTTGATCAATTCCGGTGAGTTTGACGGCCTGACGTCTGAGGAAGCGTTTCTGGCCATCGCCGACCGACTGGAGCAAGCCGGGCGCGGTCGGGTCACCACGAATTACCGGTTACGTGACTGGGGCGTTTCCCGGCAGCGGTACTGGGGCGCGCCCATCCCGATGCTCAACCTGCCCGAGGGCGGGGAAATTCCGGTGCCCGCACACAAATTACCGGTATTGCTGCCCGAAGACGTGCAGATGGACGGCGTTATCTCACCGATCAAGGCCGACCCGAACTGGCGCAAGGACGAGCTTGACGGCAAGCCCGTGGAGCGTGAAACCGATACCTTCGACACCTTTATGGAGTCCAGCTGGTACTACGCCCGCTATACCTGCCCCGATTTCGAAGAGGGCATGTTGGACCCGGAGCTGGCCAATTACTGGCTCCCGGTTGACCAATATGTCGGCGGCATTGAACACGCCATTCTGCATCTGCTGTATGCGCGCTTCTTCCACAAGCTGATGCGTGACGAGGGCCTGGTCACCTCGAGCGAGCCCTTTGAGCGCCTGCTGTGCCAGGGCATGGTCCTGGCGGAATCGTTTTACCGGGAGGGCCCCGGTGGCAGCCGGGTCTGGGTGGCACCGACGGATGTCGACGTGGAGCGCGATGAACGCGGGCGAGTGGTGCGTGCCGTGGAACGCAGCAGCGGCGAGGAGGTTGTCTCCGGTGGCGTGACCAAGATGTCGAAATCCAAGAACAACGGCATCGACCCGCACTCTGCGGTTGAGACTTTTGGCGCCGACACGGTGCGCCTGTTCACCATGTTTGCTGCACCGCCGGAACAAACACTGGAGTGGCATGATGCCGGCGTTGAAGGCGCGAGCCGTTTCCTGCGCAAGCTGTGGAAGCTGGTGCATGCGCATCTCGAAGCCGGCGCAGCGGGGGGGCAGCCCGCAGCGGCCTCCGGCGACGCGGAGCGCCAGCTGCGTCGCAAGACGCACGAAACCATCGCCAAGGTCAGCGACGACTACGGTCGCAGGCAGACCTTCAACACCGCGATCGCTGCGATCATGGAGCTGTGCAACGACATCGCCCGGCTCGATCAGTCACAACCCGGGGGGCGCAGCGTCGTGCGCGAGGCCCTGCAGGCCGTCGTGCTGATGCTCAGCCCCATCGTGCCGCATATCTGCCACCATCTCTGGCCGCTGCTGGACGGCACCGGCCCGCTGCTGGACGCAGCGTGGCCCGCCGTCGATGAATCAGCGCTGGTGCGCGACAGCATTGACATGGCGGTGCAGGTTAATGGCAAGGTGCGCGCCCAGATTTCCGTGCCGGCGGATGCGGACAAGTCTGCCGTGCAAGCAGAAGCCATGGCCCAGGATAATGTGCAGCGTTTCCTCGAGGGGGTGACCGTACGCAAGGTGATTGTGGTGCCGGGGAAACTCGTTAACATAGTGGCAAACTGATGGCCGGGATGTTACCCATGGTACGCATTGCATCGATCCTGTTACTGGCTGTCCTGCTGAGCGCCTGCGGCTTCCAGCTGCGAGGTGCCGCCAGCTCCACCGGACTGCCCGCCGAGTGGCGGCAGCTGCACCTGGAAACCGGCAGCCCGAACAGTGAATTCACCCGGGAACTGCGCTCCCGCTTCTCTGCCAACGGTATCGAATGGGTAGACCGTAAAGAGGCCGCCTATATCCTGCAGCTCGAGCCCGAGCGTTTCAGCCAGCGCAACCTGTCGCTCACCAGTGAAGCGCGGGCAGCAGAATTCGAACTCACTCTGCAAACCCGGTTTACGGTGCGCGCACCGGACGGGACGATCGCGATGGAATCTTCGGAAGCCCTGGTCACCAAACAGATGGAAAATGATCCCAGCAATGTCGTGGGCAAGGCGGAAGAGATCCGCATCCTGCAGGCTGAGATGCGCGGCGAACTGGCGCAACAGATTCTGCGCCGGATCGGATTCCACGCCGCAGCCCAATAATGCAGCTCAAGGCGGAGCAACTCGCCAAACACCTGCAGGGCCAGTGCCTGCCCGTCTACCTGTTAACCGGTGATGAGCCGCTGCTGCTACAGGAGTGCGCCGACCTGGTACGCGGCGCGGCTCGCGCCGCTGGATGCACGGAGCGCGAGGTACTGGATACAGCACCCAAAGACTTCACCTGGGAAGCCCTGCTGCACAGCGCCGCGGAAATGTCCCTGTTCGGCGAGCGCAAGGTGATTGAACTGCGTCTCCCGGATGGCAAACCGGGCGCCGAGGGCAGCAAGGCGCTCTGTGCCTACCTGGAGCAGGCCAGTGGCGACGACGTGCTGCTCGTGATCAGCGGCAAAATCGACCGCCAGTCCCAGAACAGCAAGTGGTTCAAGGCACTGGAGAAAGCCGGCGCCGTGATCCAGGTGTGGCCTGTGACCGCGCGCGACATGCCCCGCTGGCTGCGCCAGCGACTGGGCCAGGCGGGTCTGGGCATTGACGAGGATGCGCTGGAACTGCTTGCCGAGCGCCTTGAGGGCAATCTGTATGCGGCCGTACAGGAAGTCGAAAAGCTGAAACTGCTGGCGGAGGGCGAAAAGGTCACCCTGCAGACAGTCACTACCGCGGTGCTGGACAACGCGCGCTACAACCTGTTCACCATGGTCGATACCGCACTGGCAGGCAACCCCGAAGCGACCCTGCGCATGCTCCACGGCCTGCGGGCCGAGGGCACCGATGCCGTGCCGCTGCTGTGGGCGGTAGCACGAGAGATTCGCACGCTATATGCCCTGCAGCTGGAGGTCGAGGCAGGCCAGCAGCTGAGCACCGTGCTCAACAATCACCGGGTTTGGAAGAGCCGGGAAGCTGCCGTCACCCGCGCCCTGCGACGCCACAGCAGTCGCACCCTGGGCGGCCTGCTGCAGGATGCGCTGCAGGTGGATGGCAGCATCAAGGGCTTTGCCGATGGCGACCCCTGGGATCGCCTGGACCGCCTGCTGCTGACCCTCGCCCGCTGAACCCCATCCGGGCCCCGGCAGCCGCCGGCCTTGCGCCAGATCAAGATACCCCCCGGACGCCTGTGCTTTGATAGTCTTGTTCCTGCACTGAAAACCTGGCACAGAGCGAGATGACCATGACAGAACGGTTTGCAACGGCTGAAGCCTGCGTCGATTACACAATCGCCAGGCTGGGTAAAACAATTCGACTGGGCGCCCCACTCGGCCTGGGCAAACCGGTACAGCTGATCAATGCATTCTTCCGGCGTGCCGAGCAGGATCCGGACATTGAGCTGCACATCTACACCGCACTGTCCCTGGAAGTGCCCAAGCCCGCCAGTCACATTGAGGCAGAGCTGGCCGGCCCCATCGTGGAGCGAATTTTTGGCGACTATGAAGCACTGGCCTATATGGAGGCCCAGCGCGCAGGCGACCTGCCGCCCAACATCCAGGTAAGCGAGCTTTACTTCAAGGCGGGCTCCATGAAAAACATGCCCGCCGCGCAGCAGCAGTACATCTCCAGCAACTACACGCACATAGCCCGCGACATGATGGCCGCCGGGGTGAACGTGCTGCTGCAACTGGTGGCCGCGCGCGACACAGGCCACGGGCTGTCACTCAGCCTGTCCTGCAACCCGGACGTGGCGCTGGATGTCATTCGCAGCAAGCGCGGGCAAGGACAGGACGATTTCCTCTGTTTTGCCCAGGTTCACCGGGACCTCCCCTTCATGCGCAATGACGCGGAAGTGCCCGCCACGCTATTTGACGGCATCGTGGAAAACCCGGCGTACCAGCGCACCCTGTTTGCCGTACCCAACGCCGCTGTGCCAGCCGCCGACTACGCCACAGCGCTACATGCCAGCACACTGGTGGTGGACGGCGGCACCCTGCAGATTGGTATCGGCGCCCTGGGCGACGCGGTAGCCCATGCGCTTATCCTGCGCCAGCAACAACCCGCCGCCTGGCAGGACGCGGTCGACAGGCTGACCCGCGTCGACAGCGGCTGTCCAATAGAGCACGGCCCTTTCGAACAGGGTCTCTACGTCTCTACAGAGATGTTCGTTAACGGCATGCTGCACCTGATGGAAGCCGGGGTCGTGAAGCGCCGGGTCTACGACCTGCTCGCGCTGCAACAGGGGCTGAATGACGGGCTGATTTCAGAAGCGATCGATGCCCGACTGCTGGATTATCTGCGCCGCTGCAATGTGCTGCCCGAACAGCTGACCCCCGAGTGTCTGCAAACCCTGCAGTACTGGGGCATTCTGCCGGACACACTGCAACTGGCCGAGGGCGTCCTGTCACTGGATGGCGCCACTCTGGTGAATAACATGGAGGACCCCGCCACGTGGGCCGCCCTCGTGAAGGCCGGTGAAGGACGGCAGTTGCGTCACGGCCGGGTGCTGCATGGCGGTTTCTTCCTCGGGCCGCGGGATTTCTACCAGAAACTGCGTGACCTGGATGACGCCGGACAGGAACGCATCTGCATGACCAGCGTACTGCGTACCAACCAGCTGTTACTGGACTACCCGCTGTACTGTGCCCAGAGACGCCACGCCCGCTTCATCAACACCGGGATGATGGTCAGCCTGAGCGGAGCAGTGACCTCCGACGCGCTGGAGAACGGTACCGTGATCAGCGGCGTGGGCGGCCAGTACAACTTTGTTGCCATGGCCCACGACCTGCCCGGCGCACGCTCGGTGCTGTGCATACGCAGCACCCGAGGCAAGGGCAAGGCACTGCGCTCGAACATAGTGACGCACTATGGTCACACCACCATCCCGCGTCACCTGCGCGACATCATCGTCACCGAGTACGGCATTGCAGACCTGCGCGGGCAGACTGATGCCGAAGTCATTCGACGCCTGATCGCCATTGCCGACAGCCGCTTCCAGCAGGAGCTGGCCGACTGGGCCATCGAACAGGGCAAACTGCCGGCAGACTACGAAGTACCGGCTGCGGCCCGCAACAACACGCCCTACCGTATCGCCAAAGCGCTCAGTTCACACATCGCGGACGGACGCCTGCCCGCCTACCCCTTCGGCACCGACCTGACCCCGGAAGAGCTGACCCTGAGCGCCAGTCTGCGGCGTATCAAGGCCCTCAGCGATGAACCTGCGGCGTTCCTGCGCGAGATCCTGCGCGCGCTGTTGCACCGCGGTGACAAAGAGGCCGCGCGGCCCTGGCTGGAACGCATCCATCTCATGCATCCCGACACCAGTCGGGACTTTATCGTGCAGCAGCTCCTGATGCTGGAGCTGGAGGAACACGGGCTGTTGAAAGTGCGGTAGTATCGCGGCTTCACCATCGGAAAAGTGCCGCCGGGGCCACTACGTGTTCGAAGTCGTCTGTATTTCCTTTGCCTTCTTTTTTGGCCTGGCCGTGCGCCAGGTGGGGCTGCCGCCGCTGGTCGGCTTCCTCGCCGCCGGCTTTGCCATCAACCTGCTGGGGCCCGGCCTCGGCATGCCGAGCAAGAGCGGCGATATTCTCAATCACGTCGCCCACCTGGGTGTGCTGATCCTGCTGTTCACGGTGGGCCTGAAGCTGAAGCTGCGCCAGATCGCCCAGCCCCAGGTACTCGGCGGTGCGCTGCTGCACTTCAGTATCAGTGTTGCGGTTTTCACTCCGGGGCTGCACGTTTTGCTGGAAACCGACTGGCAGACGTCTCTGCTGCTGGGCATTGCGCTGTCCTTTTCGTCCACGGTGCTGGCCGCCAAGCTGCTCGAATCGCGCCGGGAGCTGGCGGTGTTTCACGGCCGTACCGCCATCGGCATTCTCATTGTGCAGGATATTATCGCCCTGGTGGTGCTCGCCGTATTCAGCGGGCAGAGCCCCAATATCTGGGCACTGGGAATCTTCCTGCTGCCTTTCCTGCGCCCCTTGCTGTACTGGCTGCTGGATTTCGCCGGCCACGATGAATTGCTGGTACTGATGGGCATGCTGCTGGCGCTGGTCATCGGTGGCATGGGCTTCACCGCCATGGGCCTCAGTTCCGAGATCGGTGCGCTGGTAATGGGTGTCTTGCTCTCCAACCACCGGCGCTCACAGGAACTGGCCGAATCGCTGTGGGGCTTGCGCGAGGTGTTCCTCGTCGGCTTCTTCCTGCAAATCGGCATGTCTGGCCTGCCGGACGTCAAGGCGCTGCTGTTTGCGCTGGGCGTGGGACTGATGCTGCCGCTGAAGGGCCTGCTGTTCTTCCTGTTGCTCACAGCTTTCCGCCTGCGCGCGCGCACCTCTTTCCTCGCCGCCATCAGCCTGACCGCCTACAGCGAATTCGGCCTCATCGTCGCCGGGATACTGCTGCCCGAGTGGATCGTGCCGCTGGCCATAGCGGTGTCGGTTTCCTTTGTCATCGCCGCGCCATTGAACCGCATGGCTCATAGCCTTTACGCGCGCCTGGAACCACGCCTGCAGCCCTTTGAGCGCACCACCATACACCCCGACGAGCAGCCCACCAGTCTGGGGGCCGCGGACGTCCTGGTTTTCGGCATGGGCCGCACCGGCACCGCAGCCTACGACCAGCTGAAAAAGCAGGGGCTGCACCCCGCCGGGCTGGATGGCGATACCTACAAGGCGCGGGCACATGCGGAAGCCGGCCGCAACGTGGTGTTTGCCGATGCCGAGGACAGCAACTTCTGGCGCGGTGTGGATGTCAGCCAGATCAAGGCCGCGGTACTGGCTATGGATGACATCGGCTCGAAGGTGGTGGCGGCACGCAGCCTGCGCGCCAAGGGATTCAGCGGTCCGATCATCTCCCACGCGCTGCACGAGGATCACGTCGAGCGCATCACCGAGGCTGGGGCCACACACACCTACCTCACCATGAACCAGGCCGGTATCGGCTTGGCTGACCGCACGGTCAACGTGCTGGAGGAGTCTCAGCTCACGGAGGCGGCATCTACCGCCGCGGAGGCATCGCCGTAGCGTGCTTCGATAGCCGCCCGGCGGCGAGGATCGATATTGACCTTGCCCAGGTCTCCGCGGATATGCGGCAGGGCCAACAGGCGGGGGTCCATTACCCGATACCAGAGCCACGGGATGTAGGCCAGCAGATACATGCCGTAATAGCCGTTAGGCAACTCGGGGATGTCCGCGAAATTGCGCAGGCTCTGGTAGCGCCGGGTGGGGTTCGCGTGATGATCGGAGTGGCGCTCGAGGTGAAACAGCACGATGTTGCTGAAGATATAATTCGCGTTCCAGCTGTGGTGCGGCTGGCAGCGCTCGTAGCGGCCATTGGCCTCCCGCTGGCGCAACAAGCCGTAGTGTTCGATGTAGTTGGCGCTGGTCAGCTGAAACCAGGCCCAGAAATTGTGCACGGCCAGGAACGGCACCATCACCCAGCCAAAGGCCAGTAACAGGCCACCCTGCAGCAGCAGGCTGATGGCGAAGGACTGCAGGATATCGTTGTGCAGGCTCCAGGGGCTTTTGCCGAGGCGCTGCAGGCGCTCACTCTCAACCGCCCAGCCGCGCCGGAAAGCACCGGGGATCTCGCGCCAGACAAACCGGTAGATGGATTCGCCCATGCGCGCACTGGCGGGGTCTTCAGGCGTGGCCACATCGCGGTGGTGGCCGCGGTTGTGCTCAATGCAGAAGTGGCCATAGGCCGGCACCGCCAGTACGATCTTGGCCAGCAGGCGCTCCAGTTCCGGCTTCTTGTGCCCCAGTTCATGGGCGGTATTGATGCCGAGGCCACTGTAACTGCCGGCAGTGATTGCCATGACAATCACCGACCAGGCGCTGAGTGGCTGGGTGCCCACAAACCACGCGATGACGATGAGCACCACAAAGTGCATGGGCACTGTGAACCAGGTGAGCAGCCGGTAATAGCGATCGTCCTCCAGTTGCGGCACGATCTCCTCGGGCGGGTTATTGGTGTCGGAACCCAGTGCGTAATCCAGTACGGGAATCACCAGGTAGGAGAACAACAGTGGCACCAACAGCAGCCACTCCGAGCCCCAGTAAAAATACAGGCCGACGCCCAACAGGGGGAACAGGGGCATGAAGAGGGACGACATCCACAGGTAGCGCTTGCGGTCGGTATATTCAATCAACCCCTGCTCGGGGTGTTCCAGCCGGTAGGTGACACTCATTGCTCTATCCTTGCTGTTATTTGCCAGCAGTGTAGTACGGGCGCAGCCCGGGCAGGATTTCATTAAATGACATATAATTAGTCATTTAGTGACATATGGTGCCCCGTGACCCGTACACTGGACGTATCTGCCACCTACGCTCGCCTGCTGCTGCACTCAGACCGTTGCCCGCTGCCGTTGCTGCTGGAGGGCACTGGCCTGAACGCAGCGCGGCTGGCGCGTGAGGACTACATCGACTGGCGCCTGCTGGCGCGTCTGTTTCGCAACTTTGCCCGCCAGCAGGCCCAGCCAACCTGGCCTGCCGAGCTCGGTGAGCAATTCAGCATGGCGGCACACGGGCCACTGGGCTTCGCCGCATTGAGCGCGCCAACGCTGGGCGCGGCGCTGGATATCATGGCACGCTACACTCCCGTGCGCATCACCACAGTGACCGTGGCCAGCGCAACGCAGGCAGACCGCTTTTTACTCACGATGCAGGATGAAACCGGTGACCCCCTGTTTGCCCACTGGATCGAGGCCATTGTGTTCAAAGTGCTGGAGTCATTGCTCAGCGCCATTCTCGGCCACCCGGTGGGGGACAACGTGATACTGGCATTCAGCGGCGCAGCGCCACGGGACACGCAGGCGCTGGCGGCCTGTTACACAGCCCGGGTGCAGTTTGCTGCGCCGGGCGCCTCCTTGTCGGTACCCGCCAGCTGGTTGCTCCTGCCCTCGCCGCTCTACGACGAGGCGGTATACCGCAGCAATCTCGCGCGCTGCCAGGATATCCTGGCCGGCAGATCCAGCCAGATGAGTGCGTCACAGCGGGTACAAATGCTACTGCGCAGCCACTTCGAGGCCAGCCGGCAGAAGCCTGCCCCGCCGCCGACACTGGAGCAGTTGGCTGAACACCTGCACCTCACGCCGCGCACCCTGATACGCCACCTGCACCAGGACAAGGCGAGCTATCGCGACATTCTGGAGCAGCTGCGCCAGAGTTGCGCCGCAGAGCTGTTGCGCGATGCGCGCTACACGGTGGCCGATGTGGCAGACATACTGGGCTACCGGGAACAGGCCAATTTCGGTCGTGCCTTCCGCCGCTGGTTTGGCCTGTCGCCATCCGTCTGGCGACGGCAGTAGCACAGCGTATCGACCTGTCGCCCAGACAGGCAGGTTCCGGCTGCACCCTGTCACGAGCCAGCAGATTCACTTGCATTCCCTTCGGCGGGCAACTACTGTACATGTATACAGTATGAAAACTTCGGAGGCAAGCCATCATGAATGAAGCACTGGAACAGGTTATTCTCCGCCGCGATACCTGGCGTGGACGCAGCGGCCACTTCGGCGGGTTACCCTTGTCGGCCAACAGTGATGCCCACAGCGGTGGCCTGAAAACCGGCTACCGGGCACTGGATGCCGCACTGCTGCAGGGCGGGTGGCCGGAAGCCACCGCCGTCGAAGTGCTTAGCGACAGCTCCGGCATGGGGGCCATGGGTTTGTTCCTGCCCGCCATGGAGCGACTCAGCGCGCAGGGGCGCTGGCAGGCGTTTATCGCCCCCCCCTGGACGCCCTATGCGCCCCTGCTGGCCGCCCGCGGTATTGACACACAGCAGGTGCTGCTGGTGCACCCCCGCAGCCGCGAGGACCTGCTCTGGAGCATTGAGCAGGCCTTGCGCAGCAGCACCTGCAGCGCTGTTTTCAGCTGGCTGGGCAACAGCCAGTACCGCTACAGCGAGCTGCGCAAACTGCAACTGGCCGCAGCGGACAGCGACACCCTGTGTGTACTGTTTCGTTCACAGCAGGCCGCTGCGGAAAGCTCGCCCGTGGGCCTGCGCCTGCAAATGCGCGAATACCGCAAGGTGCATATCCTCAAACAGCGCGGCGGCCAGCAGCAGGTGGATGTGAACCTGTCACCCAGCGACGAACTGCCGCAGCAGCCACAGCTGTGGGAACTGCCGGCCTGGCCCGCCACCGTGGCGGGCAGCAGCGCAATGAGTGCCGGTTGAGGCAGGTCAATTGTTTCCCGACTGGCTGACCGCTAGCATAGGGGCCTGTGGATGAACTGACCTCGGGAAGTCATCTTTGTACAGCCTTGTCACGGAGAACGCGCATGCAGGAATTTCCTCACCACTACCGGGTTGCCGCTACAGCCACAGCTGAAGGCAGCGTCACACTGTCCGGCGAGGACGTCCCGGCGCTGGACACCGCACCACCCAAGGAGTTTGGCGGGCCCGGTGGCAACTGGTCTCCGGAGGCCTTGCTGGTTGGCGCCGTGACCGACTGCTTTATTTTCACGTTCCGCGCCATTGCCCGCGTGTCCAAGCTGGACTGGGTGGCACTGCAGTGCAGCGCCGAAGGCACGCTGGACCGCGTTGACCGCGTCACACGCTTTACCGACATTACCGTCACCGCACAGCTCACCGTGCCTGCGGGCACCGACGCCGAACGGGCCAAACAACTGCTGGAAAAAGCGGAAGCCAACTGCCTGGTGAGCAACTCTCTGAACAGCAACATGCACTTGCACGCCAGCGTCGACACAGCCGCTTGAACAGCGCCGCTGAACACTTGCCTGTTGTGCACAGCGAGTAGCCCGGCGTGGACCACTGGTTAAGCGACTACGGTGTCACCCTGGGCGTTGGCGCGCTCATCGCATTCATGGTTTTTATCGTCTGGGATCTGGCGAAGCGCAGTAATGCTGGCAAATTCGGCACCATCATGCTGTACGTGGGGCTGGCGATGGGAATCTTTGGCTTCCTGATCAAGGTCATCATCACCTGGCTGCTGGAAAACGCCGGCGTCTGAGCAACGCCGGCGAACACAGTGCCTGCCTCAGGCTTCTGTCGCCAGCGTATCGGCCACCAGGCGCTCTATGTTCTGCTCCAGAATAGCCAGGGATACCGGACCATGCCGGAGCATCTCGTCATGAAACGCGCGGATATCAAACTGCTCACCCAGCGCCGCACGGGCTTTCTCCCGTAGCTCCAGAATCCGCAGCTTGCCAATCATATAGGCCGTGGCCTGGCCCGGCATGGCGATGTAGCGCTCAATCGCCTTGGTGGAGTCGTAGAGCGAGTTCGGCGTGTTCTCAACGAGATACTCAATGGCCTCTTCCCGCGTCCAGCGCTTGCTGTGCAGGCCGGTATCCACGACCAGGCGACAGGCGCGCCAGAGCGCCATGGCCAGATGACCAAACTCGGAATAGGCATCCGAATACATGTTCATGTCGCTGGCCAGTTCCTCCGTATACAGCGCCCAGCCTTCCGTGAAGGCGGTGAAGGTGGCATAGCGCTGGAATTCCGGCAGGTTCTCCAGCTCAGCCGACAGGGCGCGCTGCATGTGGTGGCCCGGCACGCCTTCGTGATAGGCCAGGGCCTCCAGTTGGTAGATCGGCATGCTGTTCATGTCATACAGGTTGGCGTAATAAATGCCGGGGCGCGAGCCATCAGCCGGTGGACCGTTGTAGAACGCCTTGCCTGCCGAGCGTTCGCGAAAGGCCTCCACGCGCTTGACCACCAGGTCCGCCTGCGGCAGCAGGCCAAACTGCTCCGGTAGCCGCTTGTACATGGCATCAATCGCCGCCTCGGCCTGCGCCAGATACTGCGCGCGCCCTTCTTCTGTGTTCGGGTAGTAGAACTGCGGGTCATTGCGCATGAACTCAAAGAACGCTTGCAGGTCGCCATCGAACTCCACCGTCTGCATCACCTCGCGCATGGCGTCATGAATGCGGGCAACTTCCTGCAGGCCAATGGCGTGCACCTGCTCGGCACTGAGGTCCGTCGTGGTAAACCAGCGCAGGCGTTCCGCGTAGAAGGCTTCGCCGTTATCGAACTTCCACACTCCGTCGTCACCGCTGGCCAGCGCGGATTGCGCTTCAACCGCGGCAATCAGGCGCTCGTAGGCCGGCTGTACAGACTCCAGCAGGGCCTTGCGTGCCTCGGCCAGCAGCCGCGTGCGCTGCTCCGGGGTGATGTCCAGCGCATTGACCTTGCCCTGGAAGTCGGCCCACAGCGTGGAGTCACCCCCTTCTTCGGTAAAAGGCGCCCCCTGAATCACGTTGCGCGCCGCCTCAATGATCTGCGGATACTGCCAGTCGGCCAGCAGCAGCTGCTTCTCGGTGCGGATGGCCATCTGCTCGATCACCTGGTCAAACCAGACTGCGATGTTGTTCAGGCGCCCGATATAGGCTTCTGCGTCCGCCAGATCGCCTACACGATGAATATTCACCAACCTGCTCGCCGCCTCGGTATGGGGGCCGCGGTACTGGTCAATCACAAACTGGTGGTGACGGAAGCGATCCGCGGCAATACGCCTTTCCAGGTCAAGCCTGTAGAGGTCGTAGGAGATCTGCTCCGCTGGTGACAGTGCTGCGCGGTCAAAGTCAGCCAACTGCTGCAACCGGGCCTCGTTGATAGCCAGGGTTTCATCGAGGAACTCTTCGGATACGGGGTCCCACTGGTCGTGGTTGGTCTTGATTCCCCGGTAGCTGGCGGTATACGGCAGGCGCGCCATATCCACCGCATAGTTTTCCTCAAGGTAGGTGCGAAATGCTGCCGTCTCGGCGGCTTCGGGCGCGGCGTCCTGTGTCGCGGCAGCGGTGTCGACAACCTCTGGCGCGACAACCTGAGCAGGCGCCTCATCGCGCGAGCAGGCGACCAACAGTGTGGAAAGCGCCATGGGCAGCACGGCAAGCTTGTATTTCTGTAGTGTCATTGCAACCTCAATAATGGTGAAAAGGGGCTCCCGCGACCCGCCGGGTGCAGGAAATGGGCGCCATGATGACGGAATTGGCCGCCAAGGCCAAACATACTGTGGCTGGACAGGGGCCCGGGGGATACGTAATACTGTATATATGTACAGTATTAGTCTGGGGTATCTGCCCCTCCCGTTTCTGCACCTGCGCCCGGAGGCCCTGTGAGCCTCTGGCTGTGCCTGCGCTTTCCACAGCTGCCGCTGCAGTGCCAGACACCGGACGAAACACAGCCCGTCGTGGTGCTGGAGCAGCAGCGTGTGCTGCGCGCCAACGACTGCGCCAGCAGTCTGGGTGTGCGGGCCGGTATGACAACCGCCAGCGTGCGCGCACTGGCGCAGGACCTGCCCGTAAAACTCCTGACCCGCAACCGTGCCCTCGAACAGGACTGTCTGCAACAATTGTGCTGCTGGGCTTACAGTGTCAGCCCGCGTCTGTACACCTGGCGAGACGACTGCCTGCAACTGGAAATTGGCAGTTGCCTCACCCTGCACCGCGGCCTGAACAACCTGCTGCAAGAGGTACAGCGCGCTCTGCAGGCCCGCGGCTACCAGGTCGAGGCCGGGCTCGCGCCCACGCCCAAGGCCGCCTGGCTGCTATCGTTTCACGAGGATGGCTGTGACACGTGCCACACCGAGGCCTGGCAGGAACGCATCGGCAACCTGCCCCTGGGCCTGCTGGACGAATTCCCGAAAGCGGTAGCAGCCCTGGAACGCGCCGGGCTGCGCCGTTTCGCCGACATACTGGCCCTGCCCGAAGCAGCGCTCACGCGCCGCTGCGGGCAGCCGTTCGTACACTACCTGCGTCAGGTAACCGGCCGGGAAAACGATCTTGAGCCGGATTATCAGCCGCCACAGCAGTTCAGCGACCAGTACTGGTTCGGCTATGAGGTAAAGACCACTGCGGAGCTGCTGCCTGCCGTGGAGCAGTTACTGCATGCCCTGTGCGGCTTCCTGCGCCAGACACAGCTGCAAAGCGGGTGCATCGACTGGCGGCTGGTGGCCGTGGACCGCCAGTCCCGGAGGCTGCAAGTGCGCAGCAGCAGTCGCCACAGCGATTGGAGCACCTGGTACCAGCTCACCCGCCTGCAGCTGGACACCCTTACGTTGCGCACCGGCATCGAAGGGCTGGTACTGGAGTGTCATGAACTGCTCGCCGGGCACAGCGCAGGCATCGACCTGTTCAGCCCGCGCAACCAGCGCGAGCCCCTGCATGCCCTGCTGGATCGATTGCGCAGCCGGCTGGGTCTGCAGGCGATATGCGCCATTGGCTGTCGCGATGAACACCTGCCGGAACGCGCCCTGCATGTGGGCACCGAACCCGGCGAGGCGTCCACAACAGCACCCACGGGTGCACACCGGCCATTCTGGCTGCTGCCTGAACCGCAGCCGCTGCCACGCCGCAATGGTGGCGAACTGTACTGGGGAGGGCGACTGCAGCTGGTGGGGGGCCCCGAGCGCATCGAGGACCTCTGGTGGCAACAGCCTGTCAGCCGCGACTACTACATTGCACGGGGCCAAAGCGGCCAGTATTACTGGCTTTTCCACGACCGCCGCCAGCGCTGCTGGTACCTGCACGGCCTGTTTGCCTGAAACGCGCGCGTCTGTGCTGTAGCGCCTACACTACAAATGTGAATTTATTGTGACATTGAGGTGACAGCGATAGATAAGCAGGCATCATTCGCTCTAAGCTGGCCTCATGATCAGGCAGGCTGCAGCAGACTGGCCTGCCACTATAACAACGGTGTTGGGAAACGCCGCAAGGAGGTACCCCATGAAGTTCATCAGCAAGGCACTCATTATTGCCAGCCTGCCCCTGTTTTCCGCAGTCAGCTTCGCGGAAGTGACGCAGGACTGCATCCTGGAAGGTACCGTGGACAAGAAAAAGGCCGAACAGATGGGGCGCGACGTCTACGTCGCCTTCCATTCGTCGCAACGGGCTGAATCCGGCAGCAAGTGCCAGCTTGAGCGCCGCAGCCGTATCCAGTTCAAAGAGCCCAAGAACGCCATGATCGAAAACGCGCCCGACGGTGCGAAGGTCAAATACCGCTATACGGAACACGATGACCAGACAGGTGAATGGCAGTTGATGGGCATTTCAATGCCCTGACTGCCGCGCCGGCAGCCAGGGGCGCTGCCGGCTCACTCGTGCGCGATGGTCTTGTCGGTAAACAGATAGTCCTTGAGCTCTTTATCCATCACCGGGTCACGCCGGCGAATCCACTCCAGCACCATGGCCGCGTGCTCTTTTTCCTCATCGCGATTGTGTCGCAGTATCGCCTTGAGTTCAGGATCCTTGCAGGCATCCATGCGCTGATTGTACCAATCCACCGCCTCCAGCTCTTCCATCAGGGACACGATGGCACGGTGCATATCGCGGGTCTCGTCGCTCAGTTCAGCAATGGGTTCGTGATAACCTTCATTGGACATGTCGAACTTCCTGTGTAGTTTCAGAAAACAGCAGAAATACGGTAAACCACCGCATGTTCTCAGTGTAGCGCGTGATGCTGCCGGTGCCAAAGCATCGCCTGCGGCTCGCAATCATGTGCCACTGAGAGCCAGGCCGACGCCGGCAAAACCCGCCACCAGCAACAGAATGGGCGGTCGCCAGCGTGCCAGCAACGCCCAACCCAGCAGTACCAGCAGCACATCCAGCCAGCTGTGGAACGCACTGCTGGCAATCGGGTTTACCCAGGCGGCCGCGAGCAGGCCAACCACCGCCGCATTGACCCCGGCGACCACGCCCAGCACGCGGGGGCGCGTCGCCAGCGCATCCCACGCCGCCTGTATGCCCAGCACCAGCAGGAAGCCCGGCAGGAAAATCGCCAACGTTGCCAGCAGCGCGCCCAGCACGGGCCTGACAGGCAGCAGCTCGGCACCCAGAAACGCCCCCAGGGAAAACATCGGCCCCGGCACCGCCTGTGCAGCGGCATAGCCGAGCAGAAACCGGTCCTCGCTCAACGCATCGCCAAGTCGTTGCTGTAACAACGGTAAAACCACGTGGCCGCCACCAAACACCAGGCTGCCGCTGTTGTAGAACTGATCGACCAGCCGCCACTCGGCGCCCAGCCCGCCGAGCCAGGGCAGCAGCGCAAACAACAGCAGGAAAACCACCAGAGGACGCCAGCGCAGACCGCTTGTCACGCCCTTTGGCCGCGCGGGCTGAACTGCCCTCGCCGGCAGCACCACCGCTCCCAGCAACGCCGCACACACCAGCACCCCGTACTGCATCCAGGCGGATGCACTCCACACCAGCAACAGGCAGGTGGCCAGCGCGAGGACCGCCGCAAACCAGTGCCGGCAAAAAGTCTGCGCCATGCTGCGCACTGCCTCTGCCACCACCACCGCCGCCAACAGCTTCAGGCCCCGCACCAGGCCATTTAGCCAGGCCGCATCGGCAGCCTGCGCCGCAAACAGCGCCAGCCCCAACATGAGCAGGAATGCAGGCAATGTGAACCCGACAAATGCCGCCAGCGCGCCGGGTAAACCCGCTCGCCGATAGCCGAGGGCGAACCCGACCTGGCTAGACCCCGGCCCGGGCAGAAACT
>DIAF01000042.1 GCA_002414665.1 Halieaceae bacterium UBA5085 | reverse complement strand
TCGATTCCCTCCTGGCCTGCCATTTATGGCAGGGGGTTGCGCGTCAGGCGCGGCCCGATCTGAAGGGTTGTAGTAATGAGTGTGGAAACGAACGCCGGGCGTTTCGATTCCGTGAAGTGGGCGGTGGTTATCGCCCTGCTGGCTGTCGGCATCGTCGGCAATAGCTACTTCTCGGCGGAATCGCTGCTGTATCGAGTGCTGGGCATTGTGGCGATTGCCGCGGTGGCCGGGTTGATTGCGCTGCAGACCGCCAAGGGTGCCGCGTTCTGGGCCCTGGTGAAGAGCTCCCGCACCGAGATTCGCAAGGTCGTCTGGCCCACGCGGCAGGAGACGGTCCAGACCACGTTGATCGTTGTGGTCTTTGTATTGCTGGTGGCACTGATGCTGTGGGGGCTCGACTCCCTTCTCGGCTGGCTTGTGTCGCTGGTGATTGGTTAGTCAGAAAAAGGATAAGGGATAGCCGATGGCAATGCGTTGGTATGTGGTCCACGCCTACTCAGGTTTTGAGAAGAAAGTTGCGGCAGCCCTGAAGGAGCGTATAGAACTGCACGGCATGCAGGATCGCTTTGGTGAAATCCTGGTGCCTACCGAGGAAGTGGTGGAGATGCGCGCCGGGCAGAAGCGCCGCAGCGAGCGCAAGTTCTTCCCCGGCTACGTGCTGGTGCAGATGGAGCTGGATGATGGTACCTGGCACCTGGTGAAGGAGACGCCGCGGGTCATGGGCTTTATCGGCGGCAAGGCGGATGCACCTGCGCCGATCACCGAAGCCGAAGCGGCCGCTATCCTGCAGCGCGTCGAGGCGGGCGTCGAGGCGCCACGCCCCAAGACCATGTTCGAGCCTGGCGAGATGGTGCGTGTCATCGATGGTCCCTTCAACGACTTCAATGGCGTTGTGGAAGAAGTGAATTACGAAAAGAGCCGGCTGAACGTGGCCGTGCTTATTTTCGGGCGTTCCACCCCGGTGGAGCTGGAATTCAGTCAGGTCGAAAAGGCCTGATTGCAGTAGGGCGGGCACCACCTCAGTGGCGCCTGCCAACGTTAACGGCGGCCTCGGTCGCCTCAATGGGGAGCCCGCGTAAACCGGCCTTTTCGGCCCTGGATTACAACGGCGTTTGCACCCGGGAGACAACACATGGCGAAGAAAGTACAGGCTTATATCAAGCTGCAGGTAGGCGCCGGCAAGGCGAACCCGAGCCCGCCGGTCGGCCCCGCACTGGGCCAGCACGGCGTGAACATCATGGAGTTCTGCAAGGCGTTCAACGCCGAGACCCAGGATCTCGAGCCCGGCCTGCCGATTCCGGTGGTGATCACCGTATACGGTGACCGCTCATTCACCTTCATCAAGAAGACCCCGCCAGCGGCGGTTCTGTTGCGCAAGGTTGCCGGCATCAAATCCGGCTCTGGCACGCCCAACACCGTCAAGGTGGGCAAGGTGACCCGCGCCCAGCTGGAAGAAGTGGCGACGCAGAAATGGCCGGACCTGACGGCGGCAGACATGGACGCGGCGGTCCGCACTATTGCCGGCAGCGCACGCTCTGCCGGTATCGATGTTGAGGGGGTGATCTAATGGCCAAGCTGTCACGGCGCGTACGCGCATTCAAGGAAAAGATCCAGCCCGGCAAAGCCTACTCCTTTGACGAAGCCGTTGCGCTGCTGAAGGAATTTGCCACCGCGAAATTCAACGAGACGGTAGAAGTGTCGGTGAATCTGGGTGTGGACGCACGTAAGTCTGACCAGGCTGTGCGCGGCGCGACCACCTTGCCGCACGGTACGGGCAGCCATGTACGCGTGGCGGTATTCACCCAGGGTGATGCAGCGGAGCAGGCCAGGGCCGCCGGTGCCGAGTTCGTGGGTATGGAAGACCTCGCAGAGCAGATCAAGGGCGGCATGATGGACTTCGACGTGGTTGTGGCCTCTCCGGATGCCATGCGCGTTGTTGGCCAGCTGGGTCAGGTGCTGGGTCCGCGCGGCCTGATGCCGAACCCGAAAACCGGCACGGTCACTCCCGACGTTCTGACCGCCGTGAAGAATGCCAAAGCCGGCCAGGTACGTTTCCGTACCGACAAGAACGGCATCATCCACGGTGGCATCGGCAAGATCGACTTCGAGCCCGCCGCGATCAAGGGCAACCTTGAGGCGCTGCTGGCCGACCTGCGCAAGGCGAAGCCGTCTGCCGCGAAAGGCGTGTACATGAAGAAAATTACCCTGTCCACCACCATGGGCCCGGGTGTCACGGTCGACCAGTCGTCGATCGAAGCTTGATCGGCAGCGCCCCCACAAGGGGCGCTGCCACAGGGGCCGCCAAGGAAGGTCGCCCCGGGTGGTGCGGTTCTACCGAGTCGCAGCACTCACTTTGAGGTCTTTGGAGCAGTCTTGGGCGGATGCCTGATTAGCTGAGAACTGAAGGCCATCAAAGACCGTAGGCGCCTGCGCTGTCTCCGACAGTCCGGCTTAATCGAGCGGCCCGTGAGGGTAGCCCAACCTACGCAGATGGTGGATGTGTTCACCACGCAAGGTGGTGGCGTCATAGCGTTGGCGCTACCGGAACTGTAAATCCAGGAGTAATACCAGTGGCAATTGGACTCGACGACAAGAAAGCGATCGTTGCTGAAGTTAACGAGACTGCCACCAATGCCCTGTCCCTGGTGATCGCCGATGCACGTGGCGTCACCGTGGACGGAATGACAGCTTTGCGCAAAAGCGCTCGCGAAAACTCAGTGACCCTCCGCGTCGTGCGGAACACACTGGCCAAGCGCGCGTTGGCGGGAACGGACTACGAATGCGTCAACGACGCCCTCGTGGGCCCCTCCCTGTTCGGATTTTCGATGGAAGATCCGGGTGCAGCGGCACGGTTGTTCAAGGATTTCGCCAAGGAGAATAAAAACTTCGAGGTGAAGGTATTGGCGGTGAGCGGCCAAATGCTGGGTGCGGATCAACTGGATGTACTGGCCAAGATGCCGACGCGTGATCAGGCACTCTCGATGTTGATGAGTGTGATGAAGGCGCCGGTAACCAAGCTGGTACAGACGATGAACGACGTACCTGGAAAATTGGTTCGCACACTGGCAGCAGTACGCGATCAGAAAGAAGCGGCGTAAGTCGTTATTTATTTATCAGCTAACCAGGAGATATGAGTCATGGCTCTGTCCAAAGATGACATTCTGAATGCAATCGCCGAAATGAGCGTAATGGATATCGTTGAGCTCATCAGCGCAATGGAAGAAAAATTCGGCGTGACCGCCGCTGCAGCCGTTGCTGCCGCACCGGTTGCGGCTGCTGGCGACGCCGGCGCAGCTGCTGAAGAGCAGTCCGAGTTTGACGTGATTCTGGCCAGCGCTGGCGAGAAGAAAGTCAACGTAATCAAAGTGGTACGCGAAGTAACCGGCCTGGGCCTGAAAGAAGCCAAGGCCGTGGTTGACGGCGCCCCGTCACCCGTCAAGGAAGGTGTTTCCAAGGCGGATGCGGATGCGCTGAAAGCCAAGCTGGAAGAAGCAGGCGCGACCGTCGAGGTCAAGTAAGCGCTTGCCTCACGTCTGGCTTTGGCTGGACCAGGACAAGGCTGGTGGGCGCTTTTGCCTGCCGGCCTTTTCCCGCTTGATGAGCACAAGTTTTTCAGGGCGGGCTGCGCAGGCGCAGCTCACCCGTCAAGAGCCTCGCTTGCCGCCGGCAGGGCGGCGGGAAGCTAAACACGCTGGGGAGTACTGATGGCTTACTCGTACACTGAGAAAAAACGTATTCGCAAGGACTTCGGCAAGCTGTCGAACATGATGGATATTCCATACCTGCTTGCGATCCAACTCGATTCTTACCGGAAGTTCACCCAGCAGGGCATACCACTCGAGGAGCGCGGCGACTACGGCCTGCACGCGGCCTTTAAATCGGTGTTCCCGATCGTCAGCTACAGCGGCAACGCGGCGCTGGAGTACGTTGACTACAAGCTCGGCACGCCGGTGTTCGATGTCAATGAGTGTCAGCTGCGCGGCATTACCTACTCCTGCGCGTTGCGGGTCAAGGTGCGCCTGATCATTTATGACAAGGACGCCTCCAGCAAGACCATCAAGGACATCAAGGAGCAGGAAGTCTACATGGGGGA
>DIAF01000023.1:9321-12573 GCA_002414665.1 Halieaceae bacterium UBA5085 | reverse complement strand
CCCCCCCCCGCACCGGACAAGGCGGCGGCGCGCTGTTTTCACGTTTCCACGGCGGAAGATCTGCGCTGGCGACGCTGTAACATCAAATCCACCGCCCTGCTCGGCAACGTCATGCATTACCAGCATGGTCACAGCCGGGGCCACGGTGAAACGCTGCTCTACAATCAGGCGGGCGAGCTGACAGAAGCTGCCGCCTGCAACGTCTTCATTGTCGCCAACGGCGCGGTGGCCACACCACCGCTGGACCACCAGAAATTGCCCGGCATTACCCGCCTCATGCTGCTCGACATGCTGCGTCGACACAGCAGCATTCCGGTAGCCGAGCGGGTAATCACCATGGATGAGGTGCGTAGCGCTGACGAAGTCTGGCTCACCAGCTCAAGCAAGGAAGTGGCACCGGTGCTGTCCATCGACGACCAGCCCGTCGGCGACGGACAGGTGGGCGATGTCTGGCTGGCTGCGCAAACCCTGTTTGCCCGGCATCGGTACGACTACTGATGGTCAGACCCTGCGAGGCACGGCTGGACCTGTCAGCGCTGCGCCACAACCTTGCCCTCGCACGCCGGCTGGCGCCACGTTCCCGGGTGATGGCGGTGGTCAAGGCAAACGCTTATGGCCACGGCGCCACTACCATGGCCAGAGCACTGGAGCCGCTGGTTGATGCGCTGGCAGTCGCCTGCCTCGAAGAGGCACTGGAAATACGCGAAGCGGGAATCCACGCTCCCATCCTGTTATTACAGGGGGCCTTTCATCCCGACGAGGTCCCTCTCGCCGCACAACACAAGCTGTGGCTGACCGTGGAGAACGCCACACAGTTGACCTGGCTGGAGCGGGCGACACTGCCGGCGCCGCTGCACTGCTGGCTGAAAGTGGATACCGGCATGCACCGGCTGGGTGCGGCGCCGGATCGGGTCACCGAGTTTCATCAGCGACTGCTGGCCTGCGGCAAGCTCGCGGGACCGCCTGTACTGACTACGCACTTCGCCTGCGCCGACCAGCTGGATCACCCAGGAACCATGCAACAGATCGCGCGCTTCGAACAGTTGACGCAGGTACTCCCGGGAGAGCGCAGCGCCGCAAACTCGCCGGCGACCCTGGCCTGGCCCGACAGCCACTACGACTGGATCCGACCCGGCTTCATGCTCTGGGGCAACTCACCTTTCGCTGCCCCCCACGCCGAGGCGGATTCGCTGCGGCCGGTCATGACGCTGGTCTCGCGGGTCACCTCGCTGCGCGATATCGAGCCTGGCGAGGCTGTAGGTTACGGTGCCACCTGGCAGGCGACGCGGACCTCACGTATTGCCACCGTAACTGTCGGCTACGGGGACGGCTACCCTCGCGGCGCGGGCAACGGCACGCCCGTACTGGTCAACGGCCATCGCGCGCCTCTGGCGGGCCGCGTCTCCATGGACATGATCAGCGTAGACGTGACTGACCTGCCGGGAGTCGCCCTGGGCGACCCCGTGGTTCTGTGGGGCGACGGGCTGCCCGTTGCAGAAGTGGCTGAAAAAGCACAGACAATAGGCTATGAGCTGCTGACCCGTATGCCAGCGCGCGTGCCACGCCGGGTGGTGATCGGGTAGCCCGGAGCATCCGCGCGCCAGTTGTGGTACACTGCTCGGCCGTCCAGCTTACAGAGACCCAGTTATGTCTGCCAAGCCCCAACGCGCACCCGCCAAGAAAAAGCAGCCCGCGGCGGTGGAGACTTCCAACTCCATAGAAGAACAAACGCGCGCTTTCCTGAAGACCGGCGGCAAGATCCAGAACATCCAGTCAGGCATCAGCGGTCAACCGGGCGGGTACGCCGCGCGACCCTCGGGCGCAGGACGTAAATAGCGCCCCCCGGCGGATCCAGCCGCCTCTGGGGCGCGTACAATCTCCATCGGTCTTACCTGAGCGGGAAGCACCATGGACAACACGCTAGACACAACCGTTGCCGGCAAGGACGGCATTCACCCCGCAACCGTGGCGTTTGCGCATGCTGCGTCGGGTGCCCTTCTGCTGGCGCTATTCGCGGCAGCCAATGACTGGTTCAGCAGCTCGTCGCTGCCAATTGCAGCCGTACTGGGTGTTCTCAGCGGAGCAGCTGCCGGGGCAATCATCTGCACCCTGGTGCATGAATGGTTCCACTACTTTGGCGCGCTCGCCGCGCGGGGTCGATACAGGCGCCCGTCACGCCTCGCCCTGTTCGCTTTTGAGTGGGATTTCAAGCACAACAGCCGGCGCCAGTTTCTTGTTATGAGCTACGCCGGCACGCTGGGCTCACTCGCCGCCATTGCCCTGTTCACCCTCATTATCCCCGCAGAAACACCCTGCAGTATCGCGCTGCTTGCAGCCAGCGTCGGCAGTCTGGCCTTCGCCGGAGCTATCGAGTGGCCGGTCATTGCCCGGGTGCAGGGCGGCGGAGACCCCCTCGCCGAACTCTCGAAAACAACGCCGAGGGTGGTGCTGGCCAGCGCCGGCATTGGCTTCGCCACCCTGCTTATCGTGGCCTACGCACTCACCTGATCAAGCCGTTCTCCGTGCGCCAGCAGGGGGCATCCGCTATCATGGACGCCTCCAAACACGAGCACGGGACATCATCATTTTGTCGCAACCTGCACAACCGCCTCTCGCCGACGGCAGCCTGCTGGCAGCCGTTGATCTGGGCAGTAACTCTTTTCACCTTATCGTCGCCCGCGTTGAACACGGCGAAATGCGCCCGGTCGAGGCACTGGCAGAGAAAGTCCAGTTGGGGGCGGGGCTGGTCGATGGACGGCTGTCCGCGGACGCCATCGCACGCGGCCTCGACTGTCTGGCACGTTTTGCGCAAATGCTCGCCAGTGTCGATCCCGAGCGCATCCGGGTGGTCGGCACCAACGCCCTGCGCATGGCTGACAATCGCCGGGAGTTCACCCTGCCCGCCCAGCGGATTCTCGGTGCGCCGGTCGATGTGGTGTACGGCGGAGAAGAAGCTCGCCTGGTTTACCTGGGGGTAGCTCACACCCTGGCCGACGACGCCCAGTCACGGCTGGTGATTGATATCGGCGGCGGCAGTACCGAGCTGATCATCGGCCAGCGCTTTGAACCCCAGCGACTGGAAAGCCTGCAAATGGGTTGTGTCTCCTATTCGGACAGCTGCTTTCCTGCTGGCAAGGTGAGCCGCAAACACTACCGCACCGCGTACGAGCGTGCCCGGCTTGAGGTTTCCCACATTCGCTATCACTTTCATTCACGTCACTGGGCCGAATGCGTGGGTTCCTCCGGCACACT
>DIAF01000023.1:8481-9181 GCA_002414665.1 Halieaceae bacterium UBA5085 | reverse complement strand
ACGTGGGTTCCTCCGGCACACTGCAGGCCATTGAATCGGTGCTGGTCAGCCAGGGTTGGAGTGAGGGAGGGGTGACACGCAAGGCTCTGGCAAAGCTGGAAAAGCGCCTGTTGCAGTTCAAGCACTTCGATGCCATTGAACTGGAGGGGTTGAGTAGCCAAAGACGCAACGTAATCGCCGCTGGGGTCGCCATTACCAGCGCCCTGTTCGATGAGCTGGGCATCACGCAACTGCGAACCTCACGCGGTGCACTCCGCGAAGGTGTAATCTACGACCTCATGGGACGCCTCGGGCACGAGGATGTGCGCGAGCGCACCATCAATGCACTGATGCAACGCTATGGCGTCGATACGGTCATGGGCGAACTGATGGCCCGTCGTGCGCGCACCTTGTTCAACGCCAGCCGCGAGGGTTGGTCACTGCGCAAGACCGATCGCGACCTGCTGGAACGGGCGGCATTGACCCACGAGATTGGCATGGCCATCTCGCACAAACACTACCAGCGCCATACCGCCTACTTGCTGCAGAATGCCGACCTGCCCGGTTTCTCCCAGGAGGAGCAGGAGCAGATGGCGCTTCTCGCCGCCACGCAACGCGGCAAACTGGACCATCCGCTCTGGGCTGCCGTAGCCGAGAGCGATCGCCCCCGTCTGCTGCGCCTGGTCACCCTCTTGCGACTGGCGCTGCTGTTCAAGTACGT
>DIAF01000023.1:7704-8367 GCA_002414665.1 Halieaceae bacterium UBA5085 | reverse complement strand
CTGGCGCTGCTGTTCAAGTACGTCGAGCAACTGGAGGCCCTACCGGACTTCGCCGTGCATGCGCACGAGGACGGTATCAGCCTGGAGTTCCCGCCGGAGTGGCTTGAGCGTCACCCGCTCACGGCACGGGAACTCGAGCAGGAGGTGACGCTGCTCGGCAGGGAAGGCCTGCACCTGGCTATCCACTGAAGTAGATGGTCCCGGAACCGCTCACGGCGACAGCTGGTCGTCCTGACTGACGATATCGGCGAGGTAGTCGAGGAGGATCTCGTTCACCGCATCCGAGGCCTCCAGCTGGACCATGTGTCCGGCACCCGGAATCATGCGCACCGCACGCAGCTGTGGAAATATGGCCCGCATCTGACCGATCGGGTCTTCACCGTGAAAGCCCTCGAGATCAACATCGTGCTCGCTGCCGAGAAAGTACGCGGGCACCGCACTTTGTACCCCTTCAAACGGCTTGCGTTGCGCCCACTTGAGGTCAAATGCACGGTACCAGTTGAGCCCCCCGGTAAAGCCAGTGCGACTGTATTCGGCGACAAAGAATTCCAGTTCCAACTCCGACAACCACGGCCAGGGCAGCGGAGGCGGCTCCTCCATGGCATCAATGTAAGAGGTGCCAGGCGGGTGACGGAACATGTCGAAGTAATTGCAGGCACCGCT
>DIAF01000023.1:7070-7531 GCA_002414665.1 Halieaceae bacterium UBA5085 | reverse complement strand
AAGTAATTGCAGGCACCGCTCAGCGTGTGGAACACCTTGTGCAAAAACCGCCGGGGCTGTGCCGCGAGCTCCAGGTCTGCGCGCGGTGGTTCGCGGAAGTATTCGATATGCAGGAAGTGCTGCTCCCCCATGCGCCGGTATTCCGTGAGCGGCGGCTCATCCGGATTGTGCGGTGCGGCCGGGTTTTCAAGGCCAATCACGGCGATCACCCGCTCCGGGTGACGCAGCGCGAGGTCGTAGACGGCGAAGGCGCCAAAATCCAGGCCCGCGAACACGGCCCGGGGCTCGCCGACGTGCTCCAGCAGGCCGACGAGGTCCGCCGTGATGTGATCAATGTCGTAGGCCTCCACCGCCTGCGGGGCGTCAGTCTGCCCCATGCCTCGCATGTCCGGCGCAATCACCCTGTATCCGGCCCGCGCCAAAGCACTGATCTGTCGATGCCAGCTGAACCAGAGATGGGG
>DIAF01000023.1:6547-6967 GCA_002414665.1 Halieaceae bacterium UBA5085 | reverse complement strand
TGCCAGCTGAACCAGAGATGGGGGAAACCATGGCAGAGCACCACCGGCACTCCGGTGCCCTGCTCCACATAGTGCATGCGGATACCGTTGATCGTCGCGTGGTGGTGTGTCCACTCCATGGCAAATAGCCCCTCCCGCCTGCGCACGGCCGATACTGCCCGCCAGCAGCCAATAGTGTGTCAATGTTATCCGGCGCATCCTGCTGCAAAGCAGGACCTCGGCCCCGCAGTACAACGAAAAACAGGTCCTTAATCAGGATGCAGTGTACTCTGCATAAGGGAGCGCTGTGAATCGCATCGGGCACGGCGATGGCAGGAGCCAGATAACGAGCGCGGAGGTAAGACGCATGCGGTTGACAAAACGTTGGCAATGGCTGCAGCGCAAGGTTTCACGCAAACTGTGGCTGATCGCCCTGCTCTA
>DIAF01000023.1:5902-6368 GCA_002414665.1 Halieaceae bacterium UBA5085 | reverse complement strand
GGCTGATCGCCCTGCTCTACACGGTCGCAGGGTTCGTCTCGGTATTGCTCGGCATCTGGTTGACTCCGGTAATCCCGTCCGGGATGTCCGATCTGGTGACGGCGGATGCGGTGGGCAGGATACTGAATATCCTCGCATCCAGCATGCTGGCAGTGGCCACATTTTCGCTGGCTACTCTGGTGACCGCCCATGGCTCCGTGACGGTGAGCACCTCACCGCGTGCGACCGCGCTGGTGATGGATAACGAAGTATCCAGGCACGCCCTGAGCGTGTTCATCGGCACATTCCTGTTCAGTCTTGTCGGGCTTGTGGCGTTGAATGCCGGCGTGTACGGAGAGCGCGGACACGTGGTTCTGTTTATGACGACCACGCTGATCATCATGCTGATCGTGATTGCGCTGATACGCTGGATTGAACACCTCTCGGAGCTGGCCAAGGTGACGGAAACCGTCGAACGGGTAGAAGA
>DIAF01000023.1:4651-5751 GCA_002414665.1 Halieaceae bacterium UBA5085 | reverse complement strand
GCTGCCACCCGGGCACTGGTGGGTCGAGCACGCTTTCCCGGGATCGGCGCACGCCCCTGTGAATCGGTGAAAAAACGTATCCCGGTCGGTGCAAGCAGGGTTATGGCGAGCGGAATCGGCTATGTGGAGCACATTGATATGGCAGCGCTGCTGCAGTGCAGTGCAGAGCACCGGCTGGAGATTTTCGTATTGGTGGAACCCGGCACCCTGACATACCTGCAGACACCCCTGGCCTGCGTGGCGGGGGGTGACTGCCCGCAGTCCGTGATCGACAACATCCGGGCCGCGTTTTCTTTGGGCACCACACGCACCTTCGACTATGACCCCCGCTTCGGCCTGATTGTGCTGGGGGAGATCGCCTCACGCGCACTGTCACCCGGGGTCAACGATGCCGGTACCGCCATTGACGTGATCGGGCGTGCCACACGTGCGCTGTCAACCTGGGCTACCACCGCTGCGGAAACGGGGGCAGAGAACGAATACCCCGAGGCACAGGTCTGGTTCCAGACACTCTCGGTGCACGATCTACTGGACGATGTCTTCACACCGATTGCACGCGACGGCGCTGGCAATATCGCGGTGCAAATCAGGCTGCAAAAAGCACTTTCCGCTCTCTCGCGACTCGATAACAGTGCGCTGCAGCAAGCGGCCCGCCAGTACTCACAGCTCGCCTGGGAGCGCGCTCGCGATGCGCTGCCAATGGATTTCGAGCGCGATGCACTGCAGCCCCTGGTGTTATCAAGCCCCGGCTGAGGCAGCGCTGCCGGTTACAGGTTGATCCAGCTGTTCAGTGCCCGCAGGCGGAACTGCTCGCCCTCGTGGCTGAGCACGACAGAGTCAGGCAAAATCTCTTCCACCCGCACGCCACGGCCGACAGACTGCCCGGCCGACGCCTGCTGACCGTTGATGGTCACACTGGAGCCACCGTCCGCGCGGTAATCATGCTGCAGGTACATCAGGGTGGGTACCGCGTCCTTGCGCTGCTGGGAAAGCTCGGCAAGGAACGGAGCGGGGTGCTCGGCGAGCCGCACATCCTCCAGTGCCTGCTCGGCGGCGGCCGCCAGGGCAGCTATATCGACGCTGCTCTCTGCGGTCGGCTG
>DIAF01000023.1:2366-4475 GCA_002414665.1 Halieaceae bacterium UBA5085 | reverse complement strand
GGGTCTTCGGCACCTGCAACACCGCCCGCCGCGCCGGGTGCTGGTTGTGGATCGGGCACCTCGCCTGAGGGCTGGGCGGCGCCCGCATACAGGGCGGCCACATCCGGGCCGGCCTCGCGCTTCCCGGGCGTCGCCAACGCAGCCACGGTCGCAGGCGTCCCCGCAGGTGCACGCATGACCGGCGCTACCGGCTCAACAGCAACCGGGCGTGCTGTCTCCGGTGCACTGGCTACGACACCGTTCGATGCAATGGCCTCGGGCGATGTCGTCACAGGGTGCTCAGGAGACTGCTCTGCGGGCCCGGCGACCCGGGTGACATATCCGCCCAGCAGGATGCCGACCACCAGAACCCCCACTGCAGCCAGCAGGAACCAGAACCAGCGCTGTCGGTACTGCTGCGATTCAGCCTCGAAATGTACACTGTCTACACCGGGCACCGGCGCGGCATTCTGTTGCTCGCGACGCGCCCGGTTGAGCGCTTCCAGAATCAGCGACACGGCGGGCGCTCCTGTACTATCGTGCAGAGAATCATTGCGCTTCAGCCCCGGCCGTCAAACGCTGCAACGCCGCCGCCGCGCTCAGATCGCGCCCCGCGGCGATGTTCAAACGCAGCAGGGTCTGTTCGCCGACCACTCCATCAGCACTCAGCTGCTGGCTGCCCTGAAACAGACGCACACGCTCTGCCAGCAGCGCAGAGTATTCCTCCCGGGCCAGCGGTTCGGCCTGACCGTCCAACTCGGCAAAGAGCCCGGCAATATCTGCCACGACTGGCCCCGAATCCGAGCGCCCTACGGGCCCCGAAAAGCCCTCCGGCGGGCGCCAGAGCAGTCGATAGCCGCCGCGCCAGCGCTCCGCCAACTGCACAAACGGCACACGCATCAGGCCGTTGCCGGACCACAACAGCGCATTGCCCGATGACTCACCCAGGAACAGGGCGGCGGCCGCGAATCGATCAGCAGTCACCAGATCCAGCAGCACGGGCCGGTTGAGCGCTATCACCTCCTGCCAGGTATCGGCGCTGTCACGCAGGCAAGTCAGGGGAAAGCGAATGCTGTTATCGCACAGCACGTCGAGCGGAGGCGCCGGGCCCGGCGCCTGCAATTGCCACAGCGTTTGCATCGCTTCTGCGGGTGACAACTCCCAGGCAGGCGCCTCGTTCTGTGAGGGGGAGGTCACTGTCTGTGTTGGTGGCGGTGCTACCTGAGTCGGTTCTGCGGGGGCCGCCGCAGCGGCCGGTGTGGCTGCCGGTGCCGAGGCTGCCGTCGGCGCCGGCGCTGGGGGCTGGCTCACGCCCGCGAGCCACCACACGCCGACCAGCAGCGCCAGTGCCGCCGCAGCCAGCGGCCACAGCCGCAGCCAGCGGCGTGCGCCGGTGCCCGGTTCACCCAGCACTTCCTCGATGGCCTGGGCCAGTACCTGGCGATCTGCCACCGTGCAATTGCGGCCGTAGGTGCCGAGCAGCACGCGGTCGCAAACCACGTTGATCAACCTGGGGATCCCGCGGGTCGCGCGGTGAATGCCGCGCACCACCTCGGGCGGAAACAACTCGCGCCCGGCAGGAAGCCCGGCCACCTGTAGCCGGTGGCGGATATACGCTGCTGTCTCGGCCTGGTTGAGAGGTGCCAGGGTATATCGTGCAGTGATGCGCTGATTCAGCTGGCGTAGCTCCGGACGCTGCAGTAGCTGCGCCAGCTCTGGCTGGCCTATCAGCACGATCTGCAGCAGTTTTTCGCTGTGTGTTTCCAGGTTGGTGAGCAAGCGGATCTGCTCCAGCACCTCAAAATCCAGGTGTTGGGCCTCATCAATCAAGAGCACGGTCTTGCGGCCCTCGGCGTGGTTCCGCAGCAGAAATGCGTGCAGGCTGTCTGTCAGCGCCTTCAGCGACAGCTGGTTGCCGTCATAGGCGATACCGAGCTCATCGCACACGGTGGCGAGCAGCTCCTGGGCGTTCAATGCCGGGTTCAACACGATGGCGATATCGGTGTCGGGTGGCAGCTGTTCCAGCAGGCAGCGGTTGATCGTGGTCTTGCCGGTGCCCACCTCCCCTGTGAGCAATATGAACCCACCGCCGCTGCCCACGCCATAAAGCAGGTGCGCCAGCGCATCGCG
>DIAF01000023.1:1843-2273 GCA_002414665.1 Halieaceae bacterium UBA5085 | reverse complement strand
AGCAGGTGCGCCAGCGCATCGCGGTGACGCGGGCTCATAAACAGATAGCGTGGGTTTACCGCAATGGAGAACGGCGTTTCACTGAGGCCAAAATACTGAAGGTACATAATTGCCTGCGCTGCCCCGGGGCCTGCGGACGGTCATCCTGTGGACACCCCCGGCAACGTCACCGACGCCCCGTGGGCACGTAAATCAGGGACAGAGCCAGGCGGTGTAATCGCCTGTTCCCTCGTGGATGGATTCACGCACGACAGCGTTGCCGCCCATACTGAGTGCGCGCTCGCGGGCCAGATTGTCGAGTTCAACGCGTATCTTGTTTTCACCGCGCTTAATGCCGGCGACTTTCCAGGCGACGTTGGTGGTGATGTTGCCCAGGCGCTTGCACTGCGCCACCTCGGACGCCTCCACCAGCGGCAGGGCACGCGCTTCA
>DIAF01000023.1:1198-1712 GCA_002414665.1 Halieaceae bacterium UBA5085 | reverse complement strand
CCAGCGGCAGGGCACGCGCTTCATCCGGGATCTTGACCCAGGTGCAACCTGCCACCAGTGCCGTCAACACGCCCAACGCCACTGCGCGAAAAAAACTCTGCCGTTTCATGTCCCGCCCTCTGCTGTACACCGCGGCAGATTAGCACAGGGCTGCCGCCGCCGGTACCACCACGCTCCGCGCTGCGGCGCCTGGTCATGGCCAACCTGCACCGGGAACGCTGACGCGCATGCTGGCTACCTGCCCGCCGATCTGCTCGGGATCGCCGAACACGTCCAGAGACGCCGCGGTAAGACAAAACAGTGTGCGGCGGTCATCACCGCCCAGCATGCAGGCGATCGCAAACCGTTCGCCCGTGTCCACCCGCCGCAGCAGCTCACCGCCGGGGCGGATGTGCAAAAACTCGTGAGTCATCGGCGAGGCAACCCAGACAGAGCCTTCTGCATCCATACACAGGCCGTCACTGACCCGCCCCTCCGTCAGCGCTGCATAAACCCGCCGGTTGGACAGGTTGCC
>DIAF01000023.1:459-1026 GCA_002414665.1 Halieaceae bacterium UBA5085 | reverse complement strand
GTTGGGACAGGCGAGATCGTCAGCGACCACCGCCACCCTGCCGCGAACATCAACCCGAAGCAGCACGGTAGAGCGCATGGCCTCTCCCTCACTGAAGTCAAAACCCAGGTTGCCCACAAAGGCGTTGCCGAATTGGTCCACCACCATGTCGTTGGCGGGGCCGCCGCACCAGGGTGACAGTTCGGCGAAAGTCTCCAGCCTGCTCCCGGTCCAGCGCAGCAGCCGGTGATCGCGCATGGATACCACCAATAGACTCCCGTCGGGCAACCAGCCCAGTCCGGAGGGATCGCCCTCCAGCCTCAGCACGGTTTCCTGCGTACCGCAGGGGCGTACGCGCTTCACCGCGCCATCCCGCATATCGGAGAACCACAACCAGCCATCGCGCCAGCGCGGTCCCTCACCAAACCTGAGTGCCCTGCTCACAACCTTCATATGCCCTCTCCCAGGTAATTTTCTTCTTCTAACCGCCCAGCATTGGCGGGCCGGCTCCAAAGGCGGCTCGCAATATACCAGCCGGGGCCCGCAAGGCGACCTGGCGGCCGCAAAATTGCCTCTCACCATGCACCG
>DIAF01000023.1:0-328 GCA_002414665.1 Halieaceae bacterium UBA5085 | reverse complement strand
AAATTGCCTCTCACCATGCACCGATAGTATATTCCTGCAACTCGCAGCAGAGGAAGTTGACATGCACACACCTGAAGTGGCCATCATCACCGGCGCCGGCGGCGGTATTGGCGAGGGCCTGGCTCGCGTCTTCGCCCGCAATGGCTGGACAGTGATCGTCGCCGAAATCGACCGCGACAGGGGCCAGGCGGTCGCCGACGCGCTACCCGCGCTGGGTGGCAAGGGGCTCTTCATCGAAACCGATATACGGGACCTGGCCAGCGTACGCGCAATGGTCAATCAGGCGCTGGACGCTTTCGGCCGCGTCGACGTGCTGGTTAACAACGCC
>DIAF01000025.1:19490-43651 GCA_002414665.1 Halieaceae bacterium UBA5085 | reverse complement strand
GTACTTACCTTCCTAAATACACAGCGCTGATCTGCTCGCGGGTATGGCCGAGTTCGCGACTGATGATGAGTCGTGCCTGGTGATCCAGCTTGCGTTGATCGGCGCTGAGACTGGCAGCGATCGGCCCACCCGCGGCAGGACAGGCCCAGCCAGTCAATTGCTCAAAGCGTAACTGGGCGTAGGCATGGCGCAGTCCATGCAGCTTCGACAGCCCCGCTTGTGTGGTATGTCGCTCGTAGGCTCTCAACTGCTGGATATAGCTTTTCTGGGAAGGGATCAGGGATCCATTCCCGGCCAATCGGTGCGCACGATCCAGGACGGTTCGCTGGTCCTGACGGAGGATCGGCACGACGCGCGACTTGCCGCCCTTGGTCCAGGACGCCTTGAGCCGGATATGATCGCCCTGATCGGCGAAACCGGGCATGAATTTGATGGCCTCCTCTCTTCGCAAACCGAAGGAGCGCTGCAGCTCCAGGCTCATACGCACGTAGTCATCCTGGATACTGGTCAGTGCCTGGCTATCGACCGCGACCGCCTTAGACTCGTTACTGACAAATTGCCGGTCGGGGATGCCGTAGAACTCGTTCGAGCGGGCAATGACATTGCGCCGATCCACTTTCGCTGCCCACCAGCGTAGGCAGTTCATGCGGTTCTTGATGGTACCGGCCGCCATGCCCTCACCGAGCCAGCGTTTTACCAGGGCATCCACATGCTTTGGCTTCAGGGATCGGGTGGTCATCCGCCGATACCCCATCTCCTGCAACTGATTCGCGATCTGGTTGAGCATACGCGCACGGTTGGCTTGCGTGCTGTAGCTGCCATCGCGGTTGCGTTTGCACAATTGTTTCAATTGGTAGTTCAGGTCTCTCATCGTGTACTTCCATATCTGGTAAGTGTTTATGACCAACCGCAGGCACGTAGCCTGACAGGGTCCGCCGAGGCGGAAGGGTCAAGGGACACTACTCCCCGTTCGACCTGATAAGCCTGGTCGCAGGCAACCTGGCTGCTCTTCTGTTGAAGATGGTGCCGGGTAAACCAAGGGCTCGAAGAGCCGTCGTTGATGGTGAGCGTTTCACCTCCTGTTTAATGGGCGGAACCATCGGTCCGCATGTTGAAAGAAACCGTCGATGTAACGGCGTGCTGAAAGTCGGCTGATTGCCAGCCGGATTTTTGGCGATAGCCAGGTTGAAGCGAGGACGACGTCCTGCAATTGAAGAAGCATTGAAGATGAGCTGCAGCCGAGGCTGTGCGCCGTTGAAGCTCTGACGACGCTGTTGTTGTTTCTGCCATTTTGGATGGCGAGGGCAACTTCCCCCATCCACGTTACCGCCGTGGCCGCGTATGAAACTCTCTGCGATGCATGGCCGCCAGTATAGCCAGACTGAATTCGCGCTGAACGCATCAATTCGAGCGCAAGCCGTTGTTGTTCCGGGCTCCGCCGCCCTCGTCACTACCCCGCTTCGCTTGCCAGTGACGAGGGCTTCGTGCGAATCAACCCCCTCGCCAGGTCTTCGACCTGTCATGGGGGTCGAGCAGGCAACGTTAATCGAGCCGTGGTTACAGTGGAACCAAGACAAAAGTGAAGGATAGGTTAGGTATTGGCACTTCCAGGTGGAGGCAGTATTAAGTGAAATGGTGTGCCGGCGGAGATGAGGTGCCACTTTATCCCAAGTGGCCAGGGCAAGGAGCCGATTGTATCGGCGCTATTAATCTTCATTTGGCAGCATGATCGTGACGACCGGTTCTCCGGCATCGCCGGGGCCAACCATCAGTTTCAAGCTCACCTCCTCGTCTTCTATCGAGTGTCCGTCTCTGGGCACTCGATACAGCGAGAAGGATAACCGATCACCAGGAGCCGTGGCCGTCCGAATGGCGTAGAACGCCATAAACAGCACGTCCCACAAACGACCGGCCTCGTCCTGGTGAACCTGAGAACGGCTATCCCCCTCAGTCCAGGCAACGCAATCGTACCAGGCCGCACGTGTCAGTGCCGCCGGCCACTTGAAACCGGCTTCACGCGCCATACTGGTGACATCGACCAAGACGCCGTCATCGATAGCCTGTGCTCGGCTATAACTTGAAACCACAGGACCAAAGACGTCCTCTATCGATTCCCTTGATTTAGTTTTCATAAGATTCTCCATGAGGATATAAACTGAAATCACGGAGCACCTCCTTCCCATTGGGAAGCAGGGACTCCCCAATGGGTTGAGTAAACGGCATTTAAAGCAATCCGCTCTCGGCAAACGATAGCGATTCACCGGAAGTCACGATGAAATGATCCAGCACACGGATGTCCACCAGTGCCAGAGCATCTTTCAACCGCTGGGTTATCGCCTTATCAGAATGACTAGGTTCAGCGACACCGCTCGGATGATTATGAAAAAACAGCACCGCAGCAGCATTGAGCGTCAGTGCCTGCTGCACCACCACACGTGGGTACACTGATGCGCCGTCAATCGTGCCTTGAAACAGCTCGGCGGCTTCAATGACGTGATGCCGGTTATCCAGATACACGCAACCAAACACTTCCGCTTTCCTATCCGCCAACAACATCCGCAAATATTCACGGGTACGATTGGGGCTGGGCAGCTCGGTTCCTGGTCGATGCATCTCCCCCAAAACTGCGAGGGCTAATTCCAACAGGGATTGCTTTTCCAGGTCGTTCAGCGATGCGATCTTCAGCGCCGCCACACGGTTCTTATTACTTGCCTTTGCAAGCGATGATTTCGAAGCCATGACTGGTCTCCTTTAAAGGTGCGGGGAGACCAATCCCACGAGGAATAGGTTTCCTCGCTAGGTTGGAAGACTGGCAGCATCGGTGGATGCTGCCAGGTATTGCAGTTAGGCGACGGCGTTGCTGGTCGCTGACGTTCCCAGGAATGGCTTACCGTCTACCTTGATCCATTGGAATCGCAGCAGACGTGACTTCAAGCCAACACCTGTCGTACCGGCACGTTCGCCCTGTTTAAAGGTAAACGTTTGAGCCTGCAGATCGCTGAGGTGAAATCCCACCAACACTTTCATGTCGGCTTCGACCGCAGGCATCAGCTGGCGCACCAGGTCCTTTGCTTCCTCGCCCGATACCACACAATCAAAATGGGTATGCTGGACGTTGTCGGCCGGCCCTCGTAGCGCAGCGATTGTGACACTGAGAAAGGGAAATCCGTTCTCTGGCGTCACTTCGCGTACACGGTTGAGATAACCGATGCCGTGTATATCAAGATCGAAATACTTCGGTTTTTCAGACGTAGTTTGTCTACTGGTCATGACACATTCTCCTTGAACATGAGTGAATGCCGGAGAACGCGATTCCCTGGCGGGAAGTCGTTTCCCGGCAGGGTGAGTAAAGTCAGGGCAAGCCCAGACGTTGGATTGACGGTAAAACCGCGATGTCGCTTACACAATCCGATGACATCTTCTTTGCCACTGAGACCGCAGTGGCCACGTACAAAGTCGTTACGCCGCCCTCCCGGGGCCATCGCAGACAAACTGCAGGTACTTGAGCATGCCACGTGCATTGGCAAAGGCGGCATGGTCGGCAATTGTCTGGTTGGGAAACCAGTTGGCAATATCGTCAGACAATGCCGCACTGCCACCCCCGACGAACAGCACCCGGTCCAGCTCCACCCCGAGCCCGAGCTTGCGGCGTGTTTCCGTGTAGAGCCTTTCCACCAACTCCCGCTTCGCCAACTTCACCAGGTCGGACACGTCGTGATCCTTCCCATGAAGCCGTAATCTGTGCGTTTCAACGGCCCTAGCGATACTTTGCTCACCCAGTTCATCGACATCAAATTGTTCCTGGATGCCGTTCGCCACATGTATCTTGACATTGAGCATGCCGCGATTCAGAGAGCCCGACGATTCGTGGACTATGCCCTGATCCCGGACCACCACGTAGTCAGTCGTCCGACCACCAATATCGACAATGGCAATGGGCGCGTTGACGCGATCGGCATCAAGCGTTACGCCATCATCTGCCGTGACGATCACGAAGTCATACCAGGCAGCCAAAGCCTCCGGAATCACCTCGTGGTACGCAATACTGGTTTTGAGCGTTCGCTGCGCTGACGGGTGCGAAACGACAGGCTCTACCGTCAATTTCAGGCCGTCTCTCTTTGCCTCGATCGCCTGTCGCCGTTGCTGACCATCATTGCGGTAGAAAGCTGAGACCGGTAATCCGGTGACCACGTGCACAGATCGACCCGAGAGGCCAGCTTGATGTAATGCATGTTGAACGATCACCCGGTTTAGTGCCGAACCCGGATATTCATTGAATTGGGTGGGCTCACCATCCACCGCGCCAACGGAGTACACGCTGCCCTCGGTTTCGTACTCAAAGATTTTCTGCTCCTCCTCCCGAATCCAGGTGACACCCGCTGACCCCATCCGCGCCCGGGACGGCACCGCCACAAGACGTCCGTCCGGCAGCGCCACTTTGGTGTACGCATAGCCGTCATCCAGGCCTACCGGAACAACTTCCATGGGGTCGACCTGTAACGGTGATAGGTCATCGTCAATATATTTTTCGTCGATTAGTTCGGTCATGGAGTACATCCTGGCTTATCTATCAAGTATCGTTATTCACCGATCACTCGTCTCAAGTGGGCAAAGGGCTTACCGAGAGGGCCTTTTGGCATTGGATCGGAATTTGGATCAGTGTGAGCAATTACGTGACCTTGCCTGGTTTCTTCACCGGGCATATCTACCGATTGGTGACCGTCCGCGCCGATTGGGTCACAGCCCTCAATCACGGTGCGCGTACTCCACGCCCGCGGGATTAACTTGGAGGTGGGCAAAATTTGCTCAGATTTGATGACCTGGCATTCACTGCGAAATCCCACTGCAAGAAGTTGCCTCAACCACTCGTTCTGTCTGTCCCTGGGTAGACGTTGTAAGCGCTGCAGCAGAATCGCTTCGAGGGGTATCCGCCGATCGAGGGATAGGCTGATCCGCTGGAGCGAGCTGGCGCCCATGGCGACTAAGCCCCATCTCCGGCCTGGCGGGCGCTGCCTTCGATCTGTTGATACGCCACCGGGCGCAGGGCAGGTAGTCGCTCACCGCGCAGGATGTCGTCCGGCAGGTCACCCATCCGCTCCCTCGCCTTGATGGCCAAGGGTGTTTGTTGTCGAACGTCCTGTCGGCAAATATCCAGGGAGTGATACCCGAGTGGCAACGCAAAAATCCGGCGCACCCAGCGGCCACTACCCGCGACCTGCTCGGCCAGATCCGTCGGCATCTCGATACCCAGATGACGCAAAGTCCTATCTGCACACATCAACTGGTCATACTCACCCAGCAACTGCGCCGCACGAAAGGCGTAGGGATTGGCAAACTGCAATGATACCCGCTGGGGTCGGCTCGATTGCGCCACAACGAACTCCAGCGAGCTGCTGTGTGTTGCCATAAGCGCAGCCATCCTTTGCTGCAAGCCCCCAAGCTGAGCACGGATATCAGCAATACCCTCCTCCACTTTGAGTAGCCACCAGTCTGCATAAGGGTCGTCGAAGCGAATGGCGTGCCAAAGTGATTTCAATCGATCAGCGAACCCGATCAGGCCGATGATAGCGGGCTTGCCATCAGCAGCCCGTCGACCGCGAATAAGGCCCTGAGCCTGATATGTCTGGATCGTCAACCAGACGTCACCCTGCAGTGCACCCAGCTCTGACTCAGGTGGCTTTGAATCTGTGGTTTGGTGGGGCAGCTCGGCGCTCGAACTCATTGACATCGCTCCCATGCAAGCTCGTTTCTGTCGTGCTATGAACCCACGATTCGTAGCACGAGACCATGGGATATCCATCCGACCCGTGCATGGCTTTCATGGGTGACGGATCAAGTGGTTCCAGTGGAAACACCAGGGCGATGCGTCGAACGCCGTTATTGCTGCCAGGGCGGCGCGGCGAAGGATTCAGGTGTCATCGTTTAACGAAGCTCGCAACTTGGCCAGCTGCTCCCGGCCATAGGCCTGGGAACGTTCTCGTTCCTCAGCAGTTTTGGCTTTTTGGGCTTCGTCCTCGGGTGGCGGCGCGTGATGTGCCCGCGCCTGCCTGGCTTCAACCACTTTGATGCCAAGATTAGGCACGAACTCGCCTTGTTGCGCGGCCTTACACAGAGAGTGTAAAAACCGCAACTCGTCGTAAACCGGTTTCATCCCTTTTTGCTCGGACGCTAGTCGACCCTGGAGCTCATCGAGCACCAGCTGACGATCATCAGGGTCGATCATCGCAAGATACCGATCCGCCAGGTGTTTCTGATTCTCTGACAGTCGCGGTGGATAAATCAGCGCTTGATCCGACGGCGGGGATATGGGTTGATCGGTTTCTGAAAATCCTTTTCTCTCATTGTTCGTATTTGGTGTAGTGGTTGTTGTAGTTGTTTTTTTATAATCACTACTACAACGACTACCGTAGTGTTCTTGTGCCTCCACCTTTGAATTTTGGTGCTGGTCAGATTGCTCAGATATTCTTGCTCCTGACGGCTTATTCAGCTGATCGAGGCTGGCGGCATGAAATGTGAAATAGCGACCTTGTTGGTCGTGGTTTCCGCGGCTATCTGAGAGTTGCTGATTGGCCTGCAAGCGACGCTCAATGGCTGACTCCTGCCGGCCGAGGTATTCTCCTTGCTGAATATCTCTATCCAGGCTCTCTAACACTGCCTCGGCCACTCGGCGAACACGCGCATGGTGGTGCTCCTGGGATTGTGTGACGAAGGCCATGTAGGCCTCATCCAGGTACAGGGCATCCGCCAGCGGTAAAGGCTCATCATGGAGGGTGTAGACATTACCGGTGAAGCGACCGCTCTTCTGACGCACTTTGGCGCACAAGGTCAACCAACGCGTAAGGCGCAGGATCGCTATGGCGCGGGAGACCGTAGATGTGGAAGAAACGTTGGTTTTTCTGGCAATGGTGTCGTAATCAGGAAAGGCCGTTCGCCCACCGGTCTCCCGCGCATGTAGCATGATGACCATCCATACCAGCTTGTCGACCGGCTCCAGTACCGGATCCTGGATGACCATGGCGGGCACCGCCTGATGCCAGTTACCCACAAACAACATGGCATCCGGCGACGATTGATCACTTTGCGTCTGAACTTTGGCAATGGTCGCCTTGATTAGTGCATCGAGCGCAACGGTTTCTGGACGCAATCTGTCCTCATCATGGGCCATTCTCGGCAACCCGCTCGGCCGGTATGCAGCCGATGCTTTCACCGTACGTTTCCCAACGCTGCACAAGCGCCCATAGCGATCGCAGTCCGATACCCGTTTGTCGCTGCAGCTCGAGATAGTCCGTAGCGGCCAAGGCGTTTTTGTCTTCTGCAGTCAGGCGTTCTTGCCAGGCATACCAGAGCCTGTGAGTATCCGCTTCGTCCAGCTCGGGCGGCCTACCCACGGCAGGCGCCAGCGTCAACAATCGGCGCCAGCGGGTGTATTCCCGCGAACTCAAACCGAACAGCTGTTGCATCATCTCCAAAGGCGCGTCGGCAACCAGCAATTCACGCTGCAGATCTTCGGATTCTCGCTGATGCTGCAGGTGTTCCAGCATCGGCCAGAAGACATCCCGATTAAGACCGATCTGCAGGCAATGCACCCGCAGCGTGTCGACTCGATAGAGATCAGCCAGGCTCATTGCTTTCAGGGCATCCAGCTCTTTGGGGCCAAAATTCATCGCCCGTAGCGCCTGCTGGTCCCCCTCCGCCAGACATCGCATGGCATATAACAGAACGGCGGTGGTGAGATCCGCCTCTTTATTGGACGACATCGCCCTCACCCTGGTCGGATACCCACAACTCGATGCCACGGTCGTAGGCCAGTCGTTTGATAGCGCGGTAAGCATCCATTAGTTGCAGTAAATGCAGCCACTCCGGCGGGTTTAGCTGTTGCCAGAGCTGACTGCTCAGATGACCGGGATCTGGTGTCCAGACGCTATTGAACAGCAATCCGGCATCATGGGATGCCAGTGCCTGGTGCAGCATGGAGGCCTCATCAAGATACGCCAGGACACTATCAACCGGTGCCATGGTCAACTCTGAACTCGCCGCCAACTGCCACCACAACGCAGATACCAGCGCCAGCATGTCCGCATCGAGCGTCTCGGTCAGATCCTGGGGTGGGACACCGATCAGCAGGAAACCCAGACCCTGATCCGGGAGTTGTATAACGATCTCCCGTAATCCATGGGCTGCCGCCAGCGCTGAGGCACAGTCCCACAGCTGAATGCGCAAAGCATCCACTTCCGTGCGATTACTTACTGGATTGACGTTCGCCACTGAGCTCGCCACAGTCGTGGTATCCGCCTCCGCATCTCTACCATGGTTATTAGCCACCGGTGATGAACTTTCAGAAGGCAGATCATCGGAAATCGGCTTATCTGTGCACTGCGCCTTATCCGCTGGGGTTTCAGCTGCCATCCCACTATCCGGCCGCCCTTCCCCCGCGCGGGAAGGGTTGTCGGTAAAGTCGAATGGCCGGCCTGCCAGGTGGGCCTCCATCTCCAGATGAATCACCTGACGATGCTGTTCGGACTCCGCGGCAATCTCATTTTCCAATGCATCACGCAACGGCTGGATATCCCACTCGGGGCCGTCATGACGGCGGCATAACTCAGCAAACACGTTGTCGAAAACCGTATCGTCACCCAATTGGTGCCGAGCCCAGATCGCTTGGGCTGCACGTTCCAGGGCGCGGATCTTTTCAACCTGGGGCCGCCCTAACCCAGCTGCCAATGCTCTGGGCATCAATGGCCAGAGAATCTCAACGGCATACCCCATCTTTGAGATCATGCTGTGACTAAGGCCAAATCCCCGCTCCCGGAATATTGCTTCCAGTCGACGCTGGGACAGGTTCTCTTCCGCCAGTTCTTGTTCCAGGAGGGACTTCGCTTCAAATACCGCCAAGGCTTTGTCGATGAAAGGTAAGCCCCCGCGCAATTCGTTCTCGCGCAGATGGGCAAACAGCAGGCTGGACTCCTGCGACCAGGGCTTGATGACGCAATCGATCCAGCGGAACCGTTCATCCCCTGTCTCTTCGAAGAGCTCCTGCAGTATCGTCAGCCGCGTATTGCCGCCACTGTGTAGCACGTAGTCCGAAGATCCCGGCTCCTGTGAAAGTACCAGCGGCTGGTCCAGGCCTTCAGCCTGGATCGACGCCTTGATGCGATCGTATTCCGGGTTCTGCTGGCGGCGGGGATTGCGGGAATAGTGATGGATGCAGGTGACATCCACGCGAGAGAGCTCATGGGTCGATGGCGACTTGTCATTCATCGTCATTGCCCACCTCGGCCTCTTCTACTTCAGAGACACCGTCAACGTCGTAGAAAATTTCAGGGTGTCTCACCATGCTCGCCCGCGGCACGGGCTTCAGCCGCCCGTCAGAGTGATCCGCCACGATGCGGGTATATCGCTCAATTTGCATCGCCATCAGCGGGCTGGCATATCGGTGTTGGCCGGCAATCTGATACAAATAGGAAACCGAGTCGTTGCACGCTACAGCAACTTCCGCCCGCTCCCTTTTGGTTGCCATCTTTAAGAAATACTTTAGCTCCATGCAAACCAACATTAGCACTGTGCATATTAGCCCACAAGATTTAGTGCTAATTAAATGTTTATCATTGTGCTAAATTCTGCTAAACTACATATATGACAAGAAAGCATATTCCGATACGGCTCAAGAATCTTGAGATCCTCATTCGTGAAGCTGGTTCGGCGGCGAGCTTGGCCCGTGCTGCGGGCACCAATAGCTCCTACCTCAGCCAGGTTCGAAATCAGCTGCCTACCAAGAAAGGAACACCACGAGGCATCGGGGATGACCTGGCCGCCAAACTAGAGACGGCCATGAACAAACCTCATGGCTGGATGGACGAAGATCACGAAAATGAAGAGAGCATCGCTCTGGAGCGCGATGGCCCCAGTCGCGGCAATCACCATCCGTTAATCGCGTGGGACGAGGTCGGAAAAGGGCAAGAAATCTCCGAGGATAAGCCGCCCCCTTACAATACCCAGCTCCTCATCTGCCCGGTCAAATGTAGTGAAGAAACGTTCGTTCTGCGCGTGCGTGGCGCCAGCATGGAGCCCAAGTTCCGAGAAGGGGAATTGATTTTCGTCGATCCTAATATCGCACCCGATCACGGCAAATACGTGGTGGTTCATTTCGAAAGCTCCAATGAAGCCACTTTTAAACAGCTGATAATCGAAGAAGGCAGACGCTACCTGAAGGCTCTCAATCCCGACTGGCCGAACCGCATTATCGAGATGGATGAAGAAGCGAATATTTGCGGTGTCATCGTGTTCAAAGGCGAAGTGGTGTGAGCTCAATTCATCCCGCAAGAGGGAGCGCCTATGATCAAAGATACCCGGCAAGCAACTACCCTTATCAACCGCAAGACATTATTGGCGATGATTCCGCTGGCGGATCGAACCATCTACAACATGGAAAAACGGGGGGACTTTCCGCTCCGTATCGTTCTGACGAGTCGCAATGTTGCCTGGGATCTGGCAGAAGTCGAGCAATGGATCGAGGCACGTAAGCAGTCGTCTGCCCAGGCTTGTAAACCTGGCTTACCGATGCGATGAGCCGCCCAGTTTCAGACTGGTTACCTGTGCGGCCAAGCAGCCATTTAGCTCCCTGATAAAAAGATAGCCAGCCTTCGCCCTTGAAGTTATAATTAGCTCAGTGCTAATGTTTTGATCATCCAGACCAGGCTGGCCAAAGCTTCACCATTAGCACAACGGGAAGATGGCCCCGGGTCGTAAACGACCATAGGGACCCGAATCATGAAATGGGTAAAGCTACCCAAGTATTGCGAATTGAGCGGTGACACCGCCAACGCGGTTCATGCCCGCCGCAAAAAAGGGCTTTGGTTGGATGGCGTTCATTGCCAGGTGAGGAATCACACGTTGTGGATCAATGTCGAGGCAGTTGAGAAATGGGTAGAGAACGGTCTGTTAAGCTCGCGCAAGGCGTAAGGGTACGCACCTACGCCAGTGGCACGCAGACTATCGAGATACAATTTCAGTATCGCGGTGTGCAATGCAAGGAAACCCTGTCCTCGCTGGATCCATCCAAGAAAGGCGATCAGCGCTACGCCATCAACCTGAAGGCCGAAGTGGAAGGCGCCATAGAGCGGCAGACCTTTCAATACGAAGCATTCTTTCCTGAGTCCAAACGCGCTCGGCTGTTCGGGCACGCCAACTCCCAAATCACGATCCGAGAGCTGATTGAAGAGTGGCTTCAGGACATCGAGCGTACGCATCCACACAGTACCTACCGGTGTTACCGGAAAAGCTGCCAGGCCCACTTGTTTCCGAAATTTGGCGATATCCGTGCGCGGGATCTAACGCCGCATCATATTCGCGCCTGGATTCGGGAGCGCAGCGGGACGCTGAAAAGCATCCGCAATGACTTGACCCCACTGCGCGCGGTTCTGGATCGGGCGCTGAACGATGACATCATCGACCGCAATCCGCTGGACAAAATAAAGGTCAGCAAACTGGTAGATAGAAACCAGGCCAAGACCGATTACGAGGTTGATCCCTTTACGACCCGAGAAATCGACAAGGTGCTGCAAAGCGCCCTCATCTACGATCCCCGCATTCGGAATCTACTCAAGTTTGCGTTCTTCACCGGTCTGAGAACGTCAGAGTTGTTTGGCCTGCAATGGGGTGATGTCGACTGGCATCAACGTGAAGTGCATATTCAACGGGCGGTGGTCGAGCGCAAATTAAAGGAAACCAAGACGCGAGCCAGCAACCGGAAGGTTCTTCTGCTCCCTTCCGCTTATGAGGCCCTGAAACACCAGAAACAATTCAGCTTTGTCGGCAGCGATTACATTTTTGTCCGACCGGACGACAAAGGTCCGTTCATTGATTATGAACATTTGGAACGACCCTGGAAGCATGTGCTGAAAACGGCCAAGGTCCGTTATCGCAATCCGTACCAGACCCGCCACACCTACGCGAGCCAGTTACTTTCGGGCGGTGAAAATCCCTTGTTCGTCGCGCAACAGATGGGACACAAAACCACCGAGATGATCATGCGCCACTACGGGCGCTGGGTTGAGCAGGGTGATCAACCACAGCGGCACGTATTCGTGTCTGACTTCGGCCAGGGCGTCAGGGAGGCACGTCCAGCATATACGCACAATGATAGCTGCGCCTCTGCAGCATAAGCCGTCTAAAGATCAGCCCCTCTGGCTGATTTACCCACGCAGCGTCGACCCACCAATGGACCTACCCTTTTGGCACCTATAGTTACAATTTTCATGCTCTATGGTAAGCATTGTATTCACTCACTTGAAATGCTTGAAATGGACACTATAATTACCACTTTTAGAGATTATGGTATTCATTGTGACCAGTGATAAATCAGCGAAAGGTCGATCCGCGGTCGTCTTTCCCAAGAATCGACGCCTTTTGGAACAGTTTGGCGAGAACATCAAACTGGCGTGTAAACGCAGGTGTTACACCCAGGTATTGATTTCCGAGCGCACCGGACTCAGCCGCCTCACCATTCGCAAGATCGAAAAGGGCGACCCCAGTGTGTCCATTGGCCATTACCTGGCCGTGCTAAGTGTGCTCGGGTTGGCGGAAGATTTCGCCAGAGTCGCTGCAGACGATGAGCTGGGTCGCAAGCTCCAGGACATCAAGCTGATGAGCAAGAAATCCGGAATACAGCCTTGAGCCGTCATAAAAAGCCTTGAGCAGGGGCAAATAGCCATGAGCACCGAAGTCTTCGTCTTTGCAGACTGGGAGGAGTTCCAGGAGCCGACCTTGGTTGGCACACTTCGGTCCTCCCCCGCGCGTCAAAAAGAGCATTTCAGCTTCAATTATGACACTGACTGGCTGCAGTCTCCTTATGCACAGCAAATCGATCCTGAGCTCAATCTCTATTCCGGCGAACAGCACGGTGAAGACGATAAAAACTTCCGCGTGTTTCTGGATTCCTGCCCCGACCGCTGGGGTCGCCTGCTGATGAAACGGCGTGAAGCAATCCATGCCCGCCAGAAACAACGTCGTCCACGCGTGCTGTCCGAAATCGATTACCTGCTGGGCGTGCATGACCTGCACCGTGCCGGCGCGCTACGCTTCAAACGCGAAATGAATGGCCCTTTTCTCGACAACGATGAGCGCCTCGCGGCCCCGCCGCTCTCGTCAATGCGGGAGCTTGAGTACGCCGCCGGGCAAGTAGAAGAAAATGCCGATAGCGATGATCCCGACTATGTGAAGTGGCTGGCCATGCTGATGTCCCCGGGTTCTTCTCTCGGCGGTGCCAGGCCGAAGGCCAGCGTGACCGACGAAGAGGGTCACCTGTGGATCGCCAAGTTTCCAAGCCGACAGGATGATTACGATATGGCCGCCTGGGAATACGTTGCATACCAGTTGGCGCTGGATGCAGGGGTCGTCATGTCGGAGAGCCGGATCGAGCAGTTCGGCAGTCACCACCACACCTTCCTGACCAAACGCTTTGATCGCACGGCGGAGAGTCGCCTTCATTTCACCTCGGCGATGACGCAGCTTGGCTATTACGACGGTGACTATGAAGCCAGTTACCTGGAGCTCGCTCAATTCCTGACCGAACACGGCGCCAACACCAAAGAAGATCTCGCGCAGTTGTGGCGCCGCATCGTGTTCTACATCGCCATATCCAATACCGATAATCATCTTCGCAACCACGGCTTCATCTACCATCAGGGAGGCTGGTTGCTATCGCCAGCCTACGACATCAATCCGGTGACACCTGCCCATGGATTGCATCTCAATATCACCGACAGCGATAATCGGTTGGACTACGAATTGGCCATGGACGTCATCGAATTTTTTCAGCTCGACCACGGGCAGGCTCTGAAAATCAAAGAAGAAGTGCTCGCCAGCGTCGGCAAGTGGAGGGCTCAAGCAAGCACCGTTGGACTCGGCAGGAGCGAGCAAAATCTGATGGAACCGGCATTCAATCTTTGAGCCTGATTCTTGGTCATTTTCCTCCATAGAACGAACGTGGAAGGCAAATCTGAAGAATAGTGGTATCCATCTGATGTTTAAGAGGTTTATATAGACCCTAAAATAGCTCAAGTCCTGAGGATCAACATTAGCAACGCCCGTGGGTTGCAGGCCCTAATAAACCTTTTCGGCGGTTTGTGCCAAGAAGACAATCATTTGAATCGCTCCCCAAATTGACCGTCAAAAACTGGATAAAATGTTTGTGTTCCCCTTCCCAGTCGATTGCTTGTCCCTTTAAAGGCAAATCAGCGTGACAAGCTCACCAGAGTTGCAATCGTGTCCGCTCTGAGCATCTTGAATCGACCCGGCAATTCGTCTCCCTGGCGCAGCCGCTCGTGCAGAGTTTCATTAAGGCAAAAGGTAACCTCCCCCTTGCCATGATCCAAAGCTTGGATTGAGACGGCATCGAAACCGAAGAAACCCCGCACCAGTCGGTAAGCCGCCTTGAAAAAGCTCTCTTTCACGGAGAATAGTACAGTGAACAATTGTCTGCGGGATAGGCCACTGCACTCCAACAAGTGAAGCTCCTCCGGATTAAGAACCTGTGATTGGGTTTCGCGCATGGCGTCGTCCCCTATTATAGGCTCTATGTCCGTACCTAACCCTACTAGGTACCTATCATCACCGATCACCGCAATCGCATGGTCCTCGCTGTGGCTGATCGACCCAAGCAGGCCGTTCGGCCAGATCGGACTGCGATCAGGTGCATTGAGAATAACGAAATGCGTTAATTCAAATGCCTCCAAGGCCTCCCGAGCACAGTACCTCCCAGCGAGATAACCCGCCTTCCGTTTGTCCACGGCACGAAGCATATCGGGAGGACAATGCACCTGGTACTGGCCGAACAGCTGGTCGTGATAGTGCTTGGGTGAAAACTCGCAGTAGTATTCACTCAATCCCTGTCCCGGCCACACTTGCCCTCGTCCCTGGGAAGTGAAAAACGCGGCGCTTTCGGCAAGCTGCGATATCACGCGACTGTCCTTACCACCAGTTTGCTGTAGTTAGCCGAGAAGTTGGACAGGATTCTCTGCGGCGGTTCTACCAGCTCCAGACGCATTTGGCTGTCCAGCAACTCCTCCAGCAGCAGGCGCAACTCCATTTCCGCGACATGCTGACCCAGGCAGCGATGGATACCACTTCCGTAGCCCAGGTGTTTGTCGGCGTTGTAGCGCAGGATATTGAAATCCTCCGCATCTTCAAAAACACGCTCGTCCCGGTTTCCAGAGCAGTACCACATCACTACGCGAGCGCCTTCAGGTATGACCTCATCGCCAATCTGCGTTTCCTGCGTGGTAGTGCGGCGCATGTGGATAATCGGCGACTGCCAGCGCACGATCTCCGATACGGCGTTGTCGATCAGTCCCCGATCCTGTTCCAGTAGCGACCACTGCCCGGGTGTTTGGTGAAAGGCGACAATGGAACCGCTGAGGGCGCCGCGAGCAGCCTCGTTAGCGCCGGCAATGAGGGCAACCGTGCCGACAAGGCGCATCGGGTTATGATTCATCTGTGCCGTGTCAGGACTGTGACTCAAGGCGGCGATAACATCCTGGCGACGCGTATCTTCTCGACGGTCGGACCACAGGTGCAATAGTCGATCGCGGAAGGTCTCGACAACAGCCTGGCGCTCTTCCCAACTCTGCACGAGGGCGCCTGGTTCTGGAGTGGTGACCAGCACCTCACACCAGTAAGGCAGCCGGGAGCGGTCCTCGGGTGCGAGATCAAACAACTCGCCGACCATGCTATTGGTAACCGGGCTGGCGATTTCCTCCACCCAGTCGAATTCCCTGTCACGAGGAAGCCCCGCCAGCAGGGAACGGATTTTTTGCCGCATCCCCACTGCCAGTACTTGCAGTCGTTTACGTGTGAACGAAGGCAATACCGCACGCCTTTCCTGTGTGTGCGTGGGCGGATCAGAGGTAGCGAAAGCGCGGGTGACGTCAAACTCCGGAGAAACGTCGCCGATAATGATATTGTTCTCCGACGAGAACACTTGGTGATCACGCTCTACCGCCAGGATGTCCTCGTGGCGAGTGACCGACCAGTAGGGTCCATAGGGACTATCCGGGCAGAAGTGCACGGGCGCTTCACGGCGCAGCGCCCGGAACATCGCGGCGTGTGAGTTGTGTTGGAAACGCTGGGGCAGGCTCGGATCCAGCACCGCAAGCGTTTTCGAGCTCCACACTGCTTCTTTGTCGGCCCCGTATAGCATCTTGCTCACGGTGATTGTTGTTCCTCTGGAGAATGTTGCGGGTCCCAGCGCAAATGAAGCTCAAGCATGGCGCCGAGTATCCCGCTGCTCATACGCGGCCGTGTCTGCTCCGGTGGCTGAAACCCCGGAACTCTCGCCAGCCACTCACGAAGAAATATCTCCAATTCGGTACTGGCCAGGTACGAACCCGGGCACAGGTGAACACCATTACCAAAGCTAAGGTCAGGTGAATGCTGTCGCTTGAAATTCACTGCCATGGGATCGGTGTAAATACGCTCATCCAACCCCTGCAGTGGCGGCAGGACAATCATATCCCCCGCCCTCATCTGTATACCGTCAAGCACCTGGTCACTCTTCAGCTCCCGCGCCTTGGTCATGATCGGAAAGCGCCTGATCAGTTCGGGGACCGCGGATGGAATCCTGTCGGGGTTTTCTATCAGCCATTGTTGGTGATGCGGGTGCTCGGCCAGGAAACCGATAATAAAACTGAGCAGGGAGATGACCGTATCGATGCCTCCGGTGAGCATGGCGGTGGCGACATCCAGTGCTTCATCTTCACTGATGTCCTTTCCATTGAGCTGGCCGCTGACCAGCTGGCTCAAAAGATCGTCACCGGGGCGGGCCTGTCGCTCTACTACCCAGGGCCGCAGAAAGCGGGCAAAACGCTCCATAACCGGGACATCTGAAGCATTGGGGGGCTCCGCGTAACGCGGGATGTCTTCGACCAGTTCATCCGGCATCCGCGCCATATGCAGGAAAATCCGGCCGGGAATCAGTAGAGCGACGTCATTGATAAACTCGCATCGGCCTTGCAATCGCACTCTCTCGATAGTGTCGATGATGATGGCCTTGATCGCAGCTTCACTGGCTTGCACCCTGGCCCGCGACAGCGCAGCGGTCATGAGTTTGCGATACGGCCGGTGCTCTGGCGGATCCAGCGTGGTCGGCCGCAGAGGAAAAAGCTCACCCCACTTCTTCGGTACGATGGTAATACGGGAGGAGAAATTCTCGTGATCGGCGTAGATTCGCGCAATATCCTCCCCGTCCATCGCCAGCCAGTGACCACCGTTGTGGGGTGTCCACAGCAAACGTTGCGGGTATTGCTCCCTGAGGTTTTGCCAGGCCCTGTGGAGATCACTGTCTCCGCCGGGGATGGCGTATATGTCGATATCTGCGATGCGTTCAGCCGGCACCGGCGTTCTGTCGCTTGCATCGGCCGTCATACCACTTTCCTCCCTGGCCCAGAACGATACGGCAGGGCTAAAGCTACACTAGTCGATACTGCAGTGGTAGAGTTTCGTTCCGTAACGTTTTATGGCCTGGCAGGTTCCCTGTACAGGAGCAGCCTTGTTCTCACGCCAGGGGGAAAAAGTTGAACAGCGAGAATAGGTCCGGGTTGAAAGAGCGTCGCCTGGAAGTCGCCACGCGGTCACGGCAGCGGCTGGTCGCGCATATTGCTGCCGGTGGTACCACCGATATGGCCGACGCGGCCATGGAAAACGATAGCTCGGCCTATTGCGACCCCCAGCGCGACCAGCGGGAGAAGTCGCGCCTGTTCCGACAGTCTCCGATTGTCGCCTGCTTTTCCTCCGATGTGGCTAGCGCAGGGGATGCTTTCGTGTTCGACCTGCTCGGTACTTCGGTTCTACTGCTTCGATCCAGCGATTCGCGTTTGCGCGGCTACCTTAATCGCTGCTCACACCGGGGTACCCGCCTGATTGCCACCCGGTACGGCGCCTGCCGCCTGGAGTCAGGGCGTATAACCTGTCCGTTTCACGCCTGGAGTTATGATATCGAGGGCAAGCTGAGTCACGTGCCTGGCGCCGAGGGCTTTGAGCAGCAGTTACTCGAGCAACGGAATCTCACCCCGGTTCAGGTGAGGGAGCATCTCGGCCTCGTGTTTGTCCAAATACAGGGCCAGATCGAGGATGGTGGCATCGCGGCCTTTTTCGGTGATTTCCATGACGAAATCGCGCAATTGGAGCTGTCGTTGCTGCAACCGGTCCACAATTTTGCCCTCGACGCCCGGAGCAACTGGAAATATGCAATGGATACCTACTGTGAGGGCTACCACTTTTCGGTGCTGCACCGGGACTCCATAGGCCGGGACTTCTTCTCCAATATCGCCGTTTTCGACGACTTCGGCCGCCACTGGCGTCTCTGTTTCGCCGAGCGCGCCCTCGCAGCATTGGTCGACAGGGACCAATCCGAGTGGCCCGACGTGGCCTTCAGCGGTATACACTTCCTGTTTCCCAACACACTGCTGGTGGTAGGCACCCTGCCACAGGGGGAAATGTGCGTGAGGATGTTCCAACTGCTACCTGGCCAGGACGCCGGTAGCATGACCTGCCTGATCCGGGTGTATGCGCCCGCCTCCGTGGTAGCCGATGAAGAGCGCCTGTCTCGCGAGTTTGCCTACAACGACGCCAACAGCGACATTACCCAGGAGGATTACGAGGTCGCCGTCGAAGGTTATCGTAACCTGGCCAACGCGCCGGATTCATTCAGACTGGTCTACGGCAGGAACGAGCCCGCACTACAGGCCTTTCACCGGGCCCTGGCCAGTGCCTTGTCGGAGCCCTGAACGCCCCTCATCCCGGTAACAGAAGCCGGTCGACGCTGATTGCGGCCCCCTGCGGCACACTCAAACGCGGCATGCGGGCATGTACCAGTTCGCGCAGGGACTGCAACACCACAAAATCTTCCCGTTCCGGGATAAGCAGTATTGGTTGCGCACCCTCGCCCAGTACTCCGGAAAAGTGCTTGCGCAACTGGTCACAGTAGCGCTGATCAAGTTCACTCTTGCTGTGGGCGAACAGGTGATAGGCGGCGCGCAATTGAACCTGGTATCCCGCTTCAGGCAGTTCCAGTACACGCGCTCCCGTCTCCAGATCCTCACGAACCTGGGATTGCCAGCTGTCTGGCAATGACTCTTGGATCAATAAATCGCCCTGGGTAACGATACCATCAGGGCCGTGAACCCTGGCCCTGTCCACAACGAAGCCGCCGTCTCCCCCTGCCAGCCGGGCTGCGCGAAGCCTGCTGTCATTAATCGAGCACAGTCTATAGTCTCTTGCCGGACTGGAGGCTCCCGCGCCGTGGCGCTCGGGCAGGTCGTCCTGAATTTGCAGAGCGGCGCGACACAGTTCAAACCAGCGATAAGAAAAACTTCGGCCGTCTTCGTACTGGGAAAAGGCATCCATATATCCGCGCAGCACCCCTTTTCCCGGCACGCCAGAAGGTTCTACCCGGCCGACTTTCTCCTGATCGTCGCTACAGCTCACCCACAACAGGCGGTTATCACCATAGGATTGCAAGGCGGCGTACAGGCGTAAAATCTGCGCCTCATCCAGATCACCGGAATCCTTGCGCAGAAAGATTTTTTCGCCCGAACGCAGGTCCTCGAGCATCTTGCGCGCCAGCCATTGCAACACCTTTGTCTGCTGCGCAAGCAGCGCATCGACATCTACCTGCCCTGCGGTTTGAAAGGTGTGGTAGCGAAAGCCGTAGCGCGGCACGACAACGATGAGTTCGTCATTGCAGGCAGTTTCCAACTCGATGTACCTGGGATCTTCAAAGTCCCTGAATCCATTCTCCAGAACCGCCAGCAAAGCTTCGAAATTGCTGTTGTTAAAGCGGAAGAAGCCCATCTGGTCGACGCCAACAGCGACCTGTACCAGCCCCAACTCACAATTATCACCCAGGCTTTCAAAACGCCTGAGCACATCAGAATCGAACCTGGGGCTGGGAGCAGCTTCGTGCGTCTCTCCAGGACCGGGTAGCTCAGTTTGCATGCAGGTGCGCCCCGATATACTCCACCAGGTCGCCAATGTTCGACATGCTGTCGACTTCACGGCTGTGAAACTGGATGCCAAAGTGTGATTCGATCATCAGGATCAATTCTATATGACGCAACGAATCCCAACCCTCGATGTCTACGGCGCTTGTCGTCGGCGTGAGGTCGATGTCCTCAAGCAGAAACTGCGCACGAAATATCTCGTTGAGCGTGTGATATACCTCGGCTTCGGTCACGCGCCCTCCTCGTATACGGTCGCCGGGACAGGTAAGGGGGTGAACTGCCCAAGTTCGAGATCAAAGCGCAACTCACCGGCTGGCGGTGAAGGCAGCGGCGAGAACCCCAACTCGGAATAGAGCTCCCGCACGATGGCGTTTCTGTCGCTGGGCCGGTACCTGCCGACCAGCCGTGTAGCACCCCTTTCCAGTGCACCACTGGCAAGTACGTTCAGGATGGCCTGTTCCACGCGCCGCCCTATCACCCGGCAACTGAGCAGAAAGGTATCGATATGCATCGACCGGTCGTGTTGCAGGCTTGCTATCACGATGGCGATGATGCCATTGTCGCCAAACCTGTCCTCCAGGCGAAACTGCAAGCCGAGGACTCCTGGCTGATTCATCACGTCTTCAAGCTGGTCCCGGTCGTAACGCTGGGTCGTCAGGTTGAACTGGTTGGTCTTGTTGATGAGTTGCACCAGCCTGTCTATGTCACCCGGGTTGAAGCACTGCCAACCCAGGCGCATATCCAGTTCATGCAGGTAGGCAGTGAGGTCCTGGTGATGATCGCGTAGCTCGGCTCGCTGCCTGTTGGCCTGGTAGGCAGCACCGCGTGTGAGGTCATCATCTGTCAACGCCACACTCTCGAAGTAACCGGCGTCGGCCAGCACGCGACTGTACAGTGCCGGCTCCCGGGGCATCTCGGGCGTCTGCACCATGGGCAGGCTTCGTCGTACCAGTTCGCGCTCGAAGACACTGTCATCGACAAACACCATCGAGTCGAGGCCGATGTTCAGCTCCGAGGCAATGTCCCGCAGGTTATCGGGTTTGGGCTGCCAGTTGGCCTTGAAACTAGCAATATGATGGCGCTTGAGAAACATGGATGGGTGCGAGTGGAACATCGTTTCGGCGACATGCTGATCGTTTTTTGAGCACACAGCCAGAATCACGCCCCTGTCATGCAGCGCCAGCAGATACCGCTGAAAGCTTTGATAAGCCTCTCCCGCCGCACTGCCCGGGCCCAGCGTTACCCCCTGCGGCCCGGCCTCGCCGACTTCTCCGCCCCACAGGGTATTGTCCAAGTCCAGCACCAGGCACCTGGCCGAACGTCCCTGCCGCGCCGCTATCACCCGCATCAGCAATTCACCGAACAGGGGTACAGCCGTCGGTGAGATTTCCATTCGGGCATGTAACCACAGACGGGGGTCATGCCATGCCGCCAGACCGTCACGGGCTACCTGCCGGTCGAGTGACAGCAGGTCTACCCTTTCCTGCTCGGCGCAGTCCCTGATCTGCATACAGAGGCGTGACAGGTAGTCCACGGGGGAGCCGGGCAAACTGTGTTCATTGTTGCCCATCAGGTTGTCAAATACAGGCAGGGGTAACTGCTGGACCAGTTGGCAGGCATGGCGTTGTCTCAATGTCTGCCATGCCGAACGCAGACGATCCAGCGATGCCTGTATCAAGTGTTGCCGTTGATCGGCGGTGCTGGCGACACGGAGTCCTGCAGCCAGGTGCTCGGCATCCAGTGCCAGCAGGATCGCATTGGGGCTGAAATCTGCGATCGCCGCATCCGGTTCCAGTATCGATTGCCAGAACTGGCCGTAAGTGCCCTCGTGAACCGCCACATGCAGACCTCGCCGCAGCCCTGCCACACGAATCCCTGCGCCCAGGTGTGCCGTCGTAGAGGAGGCTAGAACAGCCAGCCTGACATCGGCCGACGCCGCGGAACAGCCAGGGTGCAACAGTGCACGGGACAGCGCGCGGTCGAGATGGCCGGTTTGGGTACCATCCAGTTGGTAAGGAGCCAGCACGCGCAATTCGACCAGTGAGTGTGCGTCGCTTTTCTGCAAGCTCGCCAATCGCGCCTGCCAGTCCACGGGCGCTTGCGGCAGCCAGGAAAGCCTTGCTTCTGCTGGAGGGGCTGTGACTGATTTGACTTTGGATTGAGTCACTGTAGTTGGAGTTACTGTCGTGAAGTTACCGTGATTAAAATTATGACGCTAGCCAAATCCAGTACAAAAGCTGCGAGCGCCAGGCGAAAGCGCCAGTGTCTGGAGGGTAACCAGGCATTTGTCGCGCAGTATATCAACTGAATACACTACAGCGTATATTTGAGCCTGCACCATTTGATGGATTCTGTATACATGCAACGCCCACCGGTGTCTTCCACGCAGTCATCAACAGCCTTTGCGGCTGAAAGTACTGTCGCCTCTATCCAGTTTCTCGGTAACTATAGCCAATCGCCCAGGCTGCACGGGGTGACCCGGGGAAGAGACCATTTTCCACTGTCGGCACATGAGGTGGAGATCAGCAACGCACGTCTGTCAGGCAGCCCTGCCTCCCTGGATGTCAACGGATTCGTCCTGCTGCAGAATTCCCCTGTAGTTCATTCCGGTGACTTACAGGAAATCACTCGCCAACACGAACAGGAGTGCCGGCGGTTGCTGGCTGAGCAACTGGGGACAACACAGCTTTTATTGATCAACTCGGTGATTCGTCGCAGCGAACAATCAGCGGGATATCTCGCAGAGGGTACGACCTTACCTGCCCGCTTCGCCCACAACGACTTCGGTGCCGGAAACACCGAAATAGCGCGCTGGGTCGACCGCTTCAGCGACATCGGCGATTACGCATCCTTGAAGCGGCGACGGATCGCGGTCTACAACCTCTGGCGAGTAATCAGCGAGCCGCCCACGGATGTACCCCTGGCGCTATGTGACGTGACATCAGTGGGCCTTGGTGACAGGGCCGGGGTCGAGTTTCACGAGCAGATGCCCCCCGGCAGTGACTGGGTCTTCGAAATGTCGGCCTTTCACTTCAACCTGGCACAACGCTGGTGCTACTTTCCCGACATGCACAGCGGCGAAGTGCTGGTGTTCAAGGGCTTCGATTCAGATACCTCCAGGGCCCAGCTTACTCCCCATGCGGCCTTTACCTTGAACACCACCCCGAAATTCACACGACCACGCGAGAGTATAGAAAGCCGCTTCCTGGTCGTCTTCGAGGATTGACTGCAGCATCTAGGCGCTTTCGTCCTGGCGCTCCATCTCCCTACGCAGGCTCAAGGGGCGCATATCGGTCCAGTTTTCATCCACCCAGGCCATGCAGGTGACTTTATCTGCGTGAGGCCCTACCTGGCTCCAACCCTCTGGGACAGCCAGGTGGTCGGGCCACAGCGAGTACTGTTGTTCCTCGTTGACCAGCACAAAAAACCGGTTCTCTTCGTCGTCAAAGGGATTTATCACGCGCTGTAATCCTCGTGTTTTTCCAGGTCCGCGGCCACAGGTTTGTACAGGGTAACGGTGGCCTTGAGCAGGTGCAGTTCAAACTGGCTGTTGATAACAATTTCCCCGGAGTGCTCTACTTCATCGGGATTTTTCACAGCGGGGCCAAAAACATGGAGCATGTTTTCCGTGTGTTGCGCCATCCTGTTGATGCTTCCCAGCAGAACATAGGCCAGTTGCTGCTGGGTTTTGCTCCAGCGGCGGTTCTCCCAGAAAATCAGTAACTGTCGCAGGATCAAGGAAACCAGAAGGATCTCCACGGCCATGAGGATTATCCCCGACTCGAGATTAAGGACAAAGTCCCGGTCGGTGAGGTTAACCCCCCTTACTACCTGCCATAACCCTTCCCCGGGCTCGTTCATCGACATGCTGCCGGCCTCCCTTCCGCTACTGTTGATGGCCATATGATGAAACCAATTGCCACCAGGATAACTATCGCGTTACCGCTAGCAATAAAATGCCGGCGCCTTGCGAAAGCTCGCTGCGCGGCGAATATCGTGGGGTATCCACATATCGGCGCCCGTTTCCTCGGCAAAAGCCTCCAGCTTGCGGCGGCTTTCAGTGGTGACCGCATTACTGACATGATTGACGAAGTCAGCCGGTCTGTTGATTTCGTCGTAGTAGTGGTAAACATCACCAGTGATCAGCAAGGGACCGGTGTCATGGAG
>DIAF01000025.1:0-19328 GCA_002414665.1 Halieaceae bacterium UBA5085 | reverse complement strand
TCGGTGTCATGGAGATCAACGAACAGGGACTGGTGACCCGCCGTATGGCCGGGTGAAAATTTGATCACCACACTGCCGTCCCCGAATACGTCGTGATCGCAGTTTTCAATAATGACAGTTCGGGCGTCTTTCAACTGGTCGAAGTACTGTTGATCAGGAGTGACCGGCCCGAATCGCTCAAAGTCCGGGTTCGGGTCGAACATGGCATCGCGCTCGGCTCTTTGCACCAGCCAGGTCTGACCGGCAAACATGTTGGCGTTTGCCACGTGGTCATTGTGGTAGTGGGAGAAGGCAAGAAAGTCGATGTTGTGCGGCCCATACCCCACTTCCGCCAGCAATTCGCCCAGTTTACGTGAGGCGCTGAAGGTCCGCTTGCGGGTCAGTTCGCCGTCATTGTCAAATTCCGCATCGGGAATCTCGCCCGTATCCCACAGCAGCACGCCGCGCGGATGAACGATCAGGTAGCAGGGGGTTGTCATACTGCTGGGCAGCGTTCCGGCCTCGAAGCCGAATTCCTCGGAGGTCACTGTGTCGATGACGCCGCAGTCGAACACGTAGAGCCTGAGGGCCTGCTCAGCGGCATTGCCAGTGGCTTGCGTTTCAGGATCAGGGGTTTGCTCAGACATGTTCAATATTCCTTTGTTTCACCCCGCAGTCGTGCGGGTACCTCACAATGCAGACGCCGGCTCACGGCTGACTCATCGCCCGTGTACAGTCGTGTGGGCAGCCGTTACCGACAATGCTATCAAGTATATCCGCCGTCTATTCGAATCCCAAGTTACAACAGTATTACAGGCAGAAACGTCCACCGCGCAGCAGTGGTAGCACTGCGCCGTTATCACAAACGGCATCGATTTCCATAGCCTGGTCAGCCAGCACAAGGTCGATTCCGATACTGCTACAATTGGCGCCGGGACGTGACTCCAAGTGTTCAGGGTAGCCCAGGGTCACATGAACCCCACAGGCCCTGTTCATTATCGGGGCCAGGAATCCCTCTGCGGGCAGGACCATCTCCGGGATTCTCTCAACCAGGCCAAGCTGGCCCAGGCGCGCCGCATTGTCATCCGCCTCCAGCAGAGACTCGAGAAGCTCACGCCCCTGGCTGGCAGACACATTGCTCACTGTTCCATCACGAAACTCGAGTTGCAGGTCGCGCACACTGCTGGCGCCCAGGGTCACTGGCTGTCGCACACGGAGTGCGCCCTGGGTGCCGGCTCCTTGTAACAGGCAGTGCAACCCGGTGGCCGGTAATTCGGGAAAATACTCGATACCCTGAGCACTGACCTGAGTACTCCCGAGCCAGCCGTTCCCCGGCAGCAGGTCTACGCTCAGGTCCGCATCCTCACCGCCAAGGTGCAGACGTGTTATTGGAAGCGTGTTGAGCCAACGGGCCATCCTCTGTTGGCGTTGCAGGCGTACGCCCTGCTCTCCCGGCGCAGCATCCAGTCCAATACCACATAGATGAAGAATATCGTGCCACAGCGCCGCCTGTGCGGCGCCAGGTTCGAGCTCCGGGCGTATCCATGTCGCCCAGTCTCGTGTGGCAAAGGGTAGCGCGCAGCACACCTGACCTGTGACGACAGGCCTCTCCTGGGCTGAGAACAGCTGGTGAAAGTCCAGCAACTGCTCGGCCGAAACACCCTGCAGCAGGCTCGGTCGCGGCCCGGCAATACGGAGATGCGCGCAACCGGCAGTAATGGCTGCCGGTTCAGGCAACGACCCGGAGGGGGCATTACGAACCTGCTCCGGGTCCATAGTGTCCACGGCTATGCGCAACAACTCCGGGTCTTCAAAGACGCACTGCGCCGGACCGCCACCGGCTTCGTAGGCGGATTGCACCACATAGCGCACCAGTGCCTGCGCTTCTATCGGGGCGTGAATGAGCAGGGGCTGCCCGGGTTGCAGGTTCAGGCCCTGCTGTACGACAAGGCGTGCCAGGGCCGCAATCGCCTGTTCCGTCAAGTCCAAGCTTACGTCACTCCCGCGAGCATTTGTGCAACGGCGTCAACACTCAACATCGTCTGATGCTCGGCATCGATGTCGATGACTCGCAGTCGGCCGCCAGTCAGGTTTTGCCAGTCATCGGGCGATACAAAAGAGCGATCCTGTCCCCGAGTCTGGCAAGTGGCCCGGTAGAACAGCAGGTCACCCGGGTAGTGTCCGGGCCGCGCGTTGGCCAGTACCTGACTGTTCTGCCGCAGATTGAATGCCATGGCTTCCAGGGTGCTTGTCGGAAGACGCCCCAGCAGGTTGCCCTGCTGTCGGGCGAGCGCCGCTATCACGCTTGAGTCCAACTCACCTTGTAACTCGTCGAGCTGAAGTCCGGCGCCCAGGGCCACGTCGCGCCAGAGACTGTCAGTGCGAGAGTAATCCGGTCGCGCATGGGCAGGCATGGGATAACTGTCGATCAGGGTCAGGGAATCAACAGATTCGCCGTCGGCCAGCAGGTCCGTGGCGACACAATGAGCAAGCATTCCGCCGAAGGACCAGCCCACGAGGCTGTAGGGCCCCTGTGGCCGGATCGCCTGGATCTGTTGTCGTGCCCCCCGCACCAACTGCGGGAATGACAGCGCGGGCGCCACGGGCCCGGTTTGCAGGTTATGAGCCTGTATGAGGTAAACCGGACGATCGCGATCGACCAATGGCAGTAGGTGGGCATAGGCCCAGCCCAGGCCGGTGCCGGGGTACAGGCAGAACACCGGCACCCCTGAACCTGCACTGCGCAACGCTACCACTTCAGCCAGCGGGTCGAGCAGTTCCGATGCCCTGACCGGATTGAGCAGGTCAACCAGGTTTGCAACCGTGTCCTGCGACAGGATCTCCACCACGCCAGGCGCGGGATCACACAGGAACTCGAGTTTTGCTGCCAACCGCGCCGCGCCCAGAGAGTCCATGCCGCGACCGGCAAGCTGGTCGTCCAGGCCGACAGCGGGCAGGTTAAGCATTTCTGCGATCTGTTGGCAGACAGCGATTTCCAGCGGCGATTGCGGCTCCCTGTAGGCGTGCGTGTTCCCATCAGGTAGCGATGAGTCAGGTAATGCATCGATATCCAGTTTACCGTTTACCGTCATCGGCATTTGCGCGAGAGGTATGTACACGGAAGGCACCATATAGGTGGGCAAGCACTGACGCAGCATGGGCATGACAGTTTCGGCAAGGGAGATCGAAGTTTCCTTGCCGTCAGCGGGTACCACATAGGCCACCAGCTGCCGCGTATCACTTCCGTTCGTCTGTGTCGCTTCGCGCTCCAGGATACGCACCACAGCCTGTTCAACCACTGGGAGATCGAGCAGGGCCGATTCGATCTCGCCCAGTTCAATGCGAAAACCACGCAACTTGCATTGCGTATCGTCGCGGCCCCTGAATTCCAGTCGGCCCGGCGCAGACCAGACTACCCGGTCGCCGGTGCGATACATCCGCTCACCGGGGTCACCGTGGGGATTGGCAAGGAAGAAAGAAGCGCTGAGCCCCGGACGGTTGAGGTAAGCAGTTGCCACACCCTCGCCCGCCACGTATAGCTCTCCTTCGACCCCCACGGGACAGGGTCGCAAAGCTGAATCCAGCACATAACCCTTAACATTGGGCAGGAACTCGCCCAGAGGCGGCGTATCCTCCGCCAGGTCCAACGGGCGACTCAGGGTGGTAAAGATCGTGCACTCGGTGGGGCCGTAGACGTTGCGGATACGGGCCCTGGGTGGATGAGCGGCGATACGTGATGCCGACCAGGCCTCTCCCCCTACCAGCGCCAATCGAATCGCCAGCTCGGACACGCGCCCGGAGCGGGACGCCTCAAGCATGAGATTGGCATAGGAACCGGGGGTAATATTCAGTACTGATACGCGTTCATCTATCAATAGTTGCAGCAGTCGCCGGGGTGAGTGAGCAACCTCCTCCGAGGCCAGCACCAGCTGACTACCACTGGCAAAGGCCCCCCATATTTCGTACACCGAGAAGTCGAAGGCGTAGGAGTGCAGCAGGGACCACACACCTTCTTCTGCCAGTGCCGGGTCGCCAAGGTTTGTGCGCACGAGACGCATAACATTTGCATGGGTGGCGAGCACACCCTTGGGTTTACCGGTACTTCCGGAGGTATAGATAATGTGCGCGCCGTACTGCGGTGTGAAATGCACTGGGACGAAGTCCGCCGCGGCATCCAGCGGGCCACGTGCTTCCTCGTCGAGACACAGTATTTCACCCGAGAAATGTTCGGCATGAGCGGCCGTCGTGAGCGTCAGGCGCGGTGCTGTGTCCTCTTCCAGCAGTCTCTTGCGCGCCCTGGGAGTACGGGGATCAATCGGCAGGTAGGTCGCGCCGCAATACAATACTGCGAGAATCGCCGCCACCATGGTCACAGACACCGGCAGGCACAGCGCTATGATGTCCCCGGGAACCGTGCCCCGTGTCTGCAGCAGGCTCGACATACCGAGAGCCTGCGCCTGCAATTGAGCATAGGACAGACGCGTGCTGCCATGCACAATTGCCGTGGCCCGGGATTGCCGCCTCACCTGCTCGGCGAACAACTGCGGCAGGGTTGATTCCGGACAATCTTGCTCCGTCGTATTGTTCAGTCGCAACTGACGGTATTCCTCGGCACCGGCAAACTCGACGTCACAGACCCGTATCGCAGGGCTCTCTACCAGTTGTGTCAATACGCGCAAATAACGCTCGACCAGCGCCGACACATCCGCTTCGCTGAAATTGCCCTCGGTGTACTGCACCTGCAACTCAAGCGACTGTCCCGGAATGGCTATCATGGACAGGGGGTAGTGTGTGCCGCTGAAGCCCTCACAAACTTGTAAGCCCTCCACGTGACCATCTCCTCCGGGGTAGTTTTCGTAGGTAAACAGTGAATCAAACAATGTCCCCTGGCCATGGGCGCGTTGAATCTCCACCAACGGCGTATGCATATGAGGCTGCACCGCGCCGAGGAATTGCTGCAATGCGGTGATGCGCTCCATCAGCTGTGATCGTGGTGACCAGTGCAGGCACAGGGGCACGGTCTGCACCAGCATACCCACCATCCTGTCCACACCTTCCAGCGCAACGCCGCGACCGGAGCTCACCAGCCCTATGCAGATTTTTTCATGGCCGCGTTGGTGCCCCAGGACCAGGGACCACACGGCCCCTAGCAGCGTCGCCGGAGTCAGTGAATGAGAACGCGCCAGCGCCGATAGCCTCCTGAACGTGTCTGCCGTCAGCGCATGTTGATACAGCCGCACTTCGCCCTGTGCACGCAGTGGAACCGGCGGTTCGTAGCCGGCGAGATGGGCGGACCATAGCGCAAGCCCCTCGTCGCAATGCTGCGCTGCGATCCAGTCCATATAGGGTTCAACGGAGACAGGGCCGGGCAGGTGACTTGGGCCGGCTGCACTGATCGCCGTGCTGAGATCCTGTAGCAGCACTGCCCCCGACCAACCGTCCGCAATGAGGTGATGTAGAGTCAGCAGCAGGTAGGAGCGGTCACCGCAATCAAGATGGCAACCACGGACCAGCGGGGACTGCTGTATATCGAAGCCGGTAATGCGGTCCTCTAGCATCACCCGCTGCCGTTCGTGCGCCTGCTGATCGTGTTCATGGCACCCCAGGTCCAGGGTTCGCCAGCTCGGTGCGACATGACGCCTGATCACCTGCACAGGACGGGCCTGGGCATCGCGGGTAAAGTTCGCACGCAATGCCGGATGACGCTGCACCAGCCAGCCCAGGGCATCCCTGAGTTGCTCCGGCGAGTGACGGGAGTCGAGCTCGAGCAGCAATTGCACACAATACGGGTCATGCCCTGCTGTGTTGCTAAGAATACCTTCCTGCACGGCTGTCAGTGGCCAGATGGCCTCCAGGGCACCATAATCCTGCTCCAGAGCTGCCAACTCACCCGCATTCAGGTACAGGTGTTGATTACAGCGAGGCCAGTCCAGTGGCGCTGTCACCTGCCTCGCCGCATCGACCAGTGCGGCCAGGGCCCGCTCGAACTCGTTGGCGATGAACTCAACTGTGGCAGGATCGACAACAGCGGGGGCAAACCGCCAGTTCAGGGCCAGCTGTGCGTTTTCTCCACCACCGGAGCTGGACACCATCAGTGAAAGCGCGTGTGTCAGTGGCATATCCGCAGCTGCGACACCGGACAGGGTCATACCGGCCTCATCCGCCAGCCGGGTACCGGGACATGTCCTGCCGAGGTAATTGAACGCCACAGCGGCCGGCCGGTGGCGGGAAAACTCCTCGGCACAGCTGCCGTCAAGATAACGCAACACGCCGTAACCCAGGCCCCGTTCTCCGATGCGCCGCATTTCCCAGGCCAGGTTGCGCAGGCCCCGCAGGATGCTTGCAGCATCAGCACCGCTGTCTTGGTCCCGGGCTTGCAGGTCAAGCGTCAGTGGATGGATGGCGGTAAACCAACCCACTGTCCGGCTGAGATCGATTCCCTCCAGGTCCGGGGGCCTGCCGTGGCGCTCCACATCGATGCGCTCGACAAAAGCGGATTGCCGAGAGGGTCGTGGCAGGGCCTGCAGGGCGAGGAACAAGGCGGTCAACAGCATTTCATCTGCTTTAACCCGCAACTGCCTGGGCACCTCGTTCAGCGCTGCCTCTACCACCTTGCCAGTAATGCGCGAAGCATGGTCCCGCGCGGTTCCAACCCGGTCGCGTGAGCGCTCCAGGGGTGTTTCGAACAGTTCAGGCACAGTGCGTCCGCCGTGCCAGCGCCATAGGGGCAGATCTGCATGGTAATCGGCACTCGCAGCGTGCAACTGGCGCGCCCAGTGACGAAAGCTGGTGCTGCGGAGCAGGTCCGGCGCGGGTAGACCCGCACGCCCTGCCTCGAGCAAGGCCATGAGGTCGGATTCCAGGATGTGCCAGGAAACGGCATCGACGGCGACATGGTGGGCAACCAGCAGCAGCGTACCGGGTGCCGGGGACGCATCTACCCAGCACGCCGATAGTACCCGCCCCTGGGCTGGGTCCAGCTTTGCCGCCAGTTCAACCTCGAGCCGTTGGAAATCGATTCTTTCCGAGTGGAGAAGGGTTTCGATGCAGCTACTGGCGTTAATGCTGCCTGCAGGGAGGGTGAACATAGTCTGCGCGTCGTACCAACGCGAGCGCAGCATGGCATGGTGATCAAGCAGTGCCTGCAGCGCGCACAACAGATCATCCCGGCTCGTATCGGGAGGTAGCGACAGCCGGATTGACTGCGAGAAAGCCGACACAATCCCCGCGCTCGATGCCAGCCAGCGCATCACCGGGTTGGTGGGGAACTCGCCCACCGGGTTGCCGGAGTCTATGTCAGGATGTGTCCGGGAACGTGTGAGATTCGCCAGGTCGCGTAGCACGGGCGCAACAAACACATCCTTGGCGGTGATGGTGATGCCTGCTTCGCGGCCGAGACTGATCAGTCGAATGGAGCTGATGCTGTCTCCACCAAGGTGGAAAAAGTTGTCTGAGCTGCCCACCCCGTCGATACCCAGTACCTGCTCCACCAGCTGACACAGGAGTCGTTCCTCAGGATCGCTCGGCGCCACACTGTTTTTGGCCACCGGCCATGCAGGTGCCGGCAGAGCCCGGTAATCGATCTTACCGCTGGCGGTCATCGGCAGGTGATCAATCACCATGAAAGCTGCCGGAACCATGTAATCCGGCAGCTGCCGTTCACACACTGTCCTGGCCTGTTCGCCGAGCCTGCGACGCAGTCGTGACATCAGGGGAAAATTGGCCTGCGCCCGGTCCTGGCGCTGGCTGAGGCGCTCCAGCGAGGTCCAGCGAATCAACGGCAGGCCCGGACGCGTGCGTCTCAGGATGACGTCGTAAGCACCCTCGGCTGAAAAGGGATGCAGCGCAATTTCTGCACAGTATCCGGCGGATTCAGCCAGGTCCCACAATGTGGTGGGGTCAATTCCGTCGGCTGTTATGCGGCCATTGGGCAAGTCCCTCCATACCACGGTGTCGCTGTTTTCCCGCAGACGCTGTTCAAGTTCGGCAAATGAGCTCACCAGCGCGCTGCTCCCGAAGGATTCATCGCTCACCGTGTCCCGCTGCCCCAGGTACAACACCACATCATAGCGGTAGCGGGTCATCTCGTTGTCGTGACGGGCCAGCTTCGGCACCACCGCTACTGAGCTGAACACCTCGTCGCGGGCGGACAGGCAGTAAAAATAGGCCGGGTCCAGGGCCAGTTCGCTGGCCTTGCCCTGCCCCATCGCTGTCGGCCCCTCGAGGCCAACCGCCCTGGCCAGGGATTCTTCCAGCGCCGGCAACAGTGCCAGGTTCCTGACATCGCCGACAAACAGGCTGCCATCGCCCCCCAGGTATTGTCGGCTGAGATTGCGCAGCACGCGCTGTAAATACTGCGTGCTGGGGAAGTACTGTACGACGGAAGTGAGAACCACCGTGTCAACGTCACGCACTTCATGTTGCAGCGCCCATTGTTCATCCAGGCGATCTGCCGCGGCATGTACAAAGCGTGCGTTTTCAAGTCCCGGGAAGTCACCCTGCAGATCGCTCCTGGACTGCAGTGTTTGCAGGCGTTCAATGTTTGCCCGGGCCAGGTCGGTCCCGGTGTACTGCAGTTCTTCCTGCAGCAGCCGCAAACCGACCAGGCCGGTACCACAGCCAACCTCGAGCACGTGGCGCGGCGCCAGTTGCCTGATCCGCGCGACTGTCGACTCGACGTACTCGTCGATTTGCGACGCTGGCAGGGGCTCACCGGTGTAGCTGCTGTTCCATCCCCGCAGGTCGAATACCTGGTCTTCTGAGACCTGGGAGCTGGCGCTGAAACCGGTTTCAATCTCGTTCCACAGCTGCACCTGCTCCGCTTCCATCGCCGCGCGCTCGGTGCCATCCAGGGCCACGGTGAGATAGGCTACCAGCATGGGGGCCTGCTTGGGTGACTGGCCCAGCGTAACTATAGCCTCACTCACTCCCGCCACAGCGCTCAGCACGCCGGTAATTTCCGAGGGCTCAACCCTGTGCCCGCGAATCTTGATCTGGCGGTCGTTACGGCCCTGGAAACACAGGGCGCCGTCAGGGTCGAAGTAACCCAGGTCACCGGTGAGATACAGGCGTGAGCCTGGTGGTCCCAGTGGATTGGCGATGAACCGAGTGGCTGTAAGCCCAGTCTGCCCGGTGTAACCACGGGCGATTCCGGGGCCAGTGAGACAGATCTGCCCGACTACCGGGGGAGGACAGCGCCGCAGCTGTGAATCGAGCACCAGGACGTCGGTCACGCCAATGCCTTCACCGATCGTGGGTAACTGGTCCCCACCTTTCCAGGGGCTGCTCATGGTGGCGCAGACCGAAGCTTCGGTAGGCCCGTAGGCGTTGATAATGTCACAGGACCTTGCCCAGGGTTTCAGGGCCGCACTGGAAACACTTTCCCCGGCGGAGATCAGTCGCTGCAAAGCACCTTCGCGCGGTGGGAGTGTCGCCGCCAGCGCCGTCGGTGTCAGCGTGGCATGCGTGATGGCGCTGTGGATCAGGCGATCAGTGAGAGCCTCTCCAACCCGTTCATAGTCCTGCGCGATCACCAGCTGCGCTCCGCTCACCAGGGCCATGGCGATTTCGGAAATCGAAGCATCAAAAGAGAAGTTGGCCAGCTGCAGCACGCGGGCCCCGGGCTCTATGGCCATGCGGCGGGCCTGCTCACAAGCCAGCTGCGGCAGGCCCGCATGGCTCACCTCAACCCCCTTGGGACGGCCGGTGCTACCGGAAGTATAGATGACATAGGCCAGCATCTGTGGGGATACGGCCACCGGCGTAGGACTGCCGGATAGCGCAGCGCGGCACGGCTGCAGGGCATCCAGTGTAATTACGGTTATTCCCGGGGAGGAAAGCTGTCGCGCCAGGCTTGAGGTGCAAAGCAGCACACTGCACTCTGAATTTGCGAGTACGCGCTGTAGTCGCTCTTCGTTACCTTGGGGGTCGAGTGGTACGAAAGCAGCCGCTAGCTGCCACACACCCAGCATTGCGGCTATCGCCGAGGCCTCTCGCGGCAACAGCAGGGCCACTCGCTGCTGCGGGCCAACGCCATGAGCCTGTAATTCCCGGCTGATCTGTGTGCTGCGCTGCCACAGCTCCGAATAACTCAAGGTACCGTCAGCACCGGTAACCGCCGGCGCATCCCCGTGGCGTTGGACGGCGTCATGAATCAGCTTCGGTAGCGACTGAAAAGTGCTGCGAGCGGCGATTTCAGGAGGCGTGAATGTGTCCTCCGGTAACCAACTATGCAGCTCGCGCACGGCCTGGCCCGGTGCGGCAACCATCTGGCGCAGCAACAGCTCAAGTCGTCGCAACCAGGCCTGCGCCTCGACTGCCTGAAAGCGCGTCTGGCTGTAGTGCAGTCGCAGTAACAGCCTTGTTCCGGGAATGACCGCCAGGCTGGCGGGATAATGATTGCCATTGTGACCGCGGATGCCGGCCAGTGGCAGGGCCTCAGGATCGGCGCGATCGGGCGAGGCTTGTAAGGGGTAGTTTTCGTAAGTGAATAGTGTATCGAATAGCACATCGTGCCCGGTGGCTCGCTGGATACGGGCCAGCGGTACATATTGGTGGGCGAGTCGTTTTCCCCGGTCGCCGTGCAAACTGTGAAGCAGCTCGCGCACCGTCTGCGTGCCACCCAGTTGTACCCGCACAGGTACCGTGGTGATCAACAGGCCGACGATGTCTTCAATGCCCGGGACCGGCGCCTCGCGTCCGGAACCTACCGAACCAAAACAAACGTCATCCGCGCCACTCAATAGCCCTACGAACAGTGCCCACGCAGCTTCCAGTACACAGGCTTCTGTTATCCCTTCGCACCTGGCCAGGCTGCGTATGCTGTCTCTCAGATCCTCATCCAGCTGCAACTCGGTGTGCGCCATAGGCGCCATGCGCTCCCGGCCGCGTTCCGCTTCAACCAGGCTCGGCGCTTGAAAGCCCGCCATGCGTGAGCGCCAGAAGTCGAGGCTGGCGGTCAAATCCTGCTGTTCGAGCCACGACAGGTAAGCGGACAAACTGACAGCGGGTTCGAGATGTTCGTGTAAAACAGTGTCTTGTGCGCCCTGGGCCCGGTATAACTCGAATAGCTCGCGGAAAAATACGCCACTGGACCAACCATCGCCCAGCAAGTGATGCTGGGTTAGTATCAGTCGCTGGTTGTTCTCGTCGAAGCGCAGTAGTTGCGCACGTAACAGGGGCGCCTGGCGCAGATCGAAGCGCCTGCCGCGGTCATCTGCTTCTATCTCCCGGGCTTTTTGCGTTTGCTGCACCAGGTCGCCGGCAAGGTCAAGTACGTCAAAGGGAACCTGCAGGTCCGGTATTACCTGCTGTATACCTCGCCCGTTGTCGTCGCTGTGAAACGACACCCGCAGGCTGGCGTGTCGGTCGACGACCGTTTGCAGCGCCTGCTGCAAACGCCCCGCGCTCACAGGCCCGTCGAAATCCAGTATGATCTGCACGTTGTAGGGATCGTCGCCCTCGGGTTCAAAATGCGCGAGAAACCACAGTCCCTCCTGTAACGGGGTCAGCGGCCAGCCCTGCTCGTCATCGACGGCAAACCGCTGCGCCCTCGGAGCCTGGTCAATCGCCGGGCTCACGCTCTTGGCGGCTGCATCGTCACGTGTCTGTTGCGTCGCTTCGGCCATCTGGCACAGCGCGGCCAGTTCTGCCAGGACCGGCCTGTCAAATACATCGCCCGGAACCAGTTGCCACCCCAGGCTTGTGAGGTCGTTTACCAGGCGCACCACGGCAATACTGTCGCCACCCAGGTGGAAAAAGTTATCCGTCGCCGCGACATTGTCCAGCCCCAGCCGGTTGGCCACCATGGCGCAGACCACGATCTCCTGCGGTGTTTGCGGCGCGCGGGATTCTCCCTGCGCCGACACGATTGAATCTGCAAGGTCTGCAAGCGAAGCAGCCAGCGCCTTGCGATCTACCTTGCCGTTGGCGGTCAGTGGCAGCGACGGCAGTATGCTGAATGCCGATGGTTCCATGTAGCTGGGCAGGTGCTGGCTGCACCATTGCCGCAGCTGTTGGTCAGCATCGGCGTGATCCTGTGCCAGCACCACCGCGGCGACAATCTTGTGCTGCGTATCCGACTGCACCACCAATGCACTGGCCGCCTTGACCGCCGGATGCGACTCCAGCACCTTGTCGATCTCCCCCAACTCGATACGGAAGCCGCGGATCTTCACCTGGTCGTCCTCGCGACCCAGGAAGCGGATCACGCCCTCCCCGTCGCGATACCCCAGGTCCCCGGTGTCGTACAGCCGCGCGCCCGTCTGCGGATGCCGTATAAAACGCTGCGCCGTCAACTCAGGACTGTGCCAGTAACCCAGCGCCAGGCCCTCGCCCTCGATATACAAACGCCCCGCCACGTGCAGCGGGCACACCGCGCCATCGACGCCCAGCACATGCCAGGCCTGGTTGCGCAGCGGCCTGCCGTAGGGCACCGACAACCACTGCGGGTCCAGTTCGCTGACCGGGTAGTAGATCGACCAGATCGCCGCCTCCGTGGCGCCCCCCAGACTGACCAGCTGTGCCCCCGGCGCCGCGGCCTGGAGCGCCGGCGGCAGGCCCAGCGGGATCCAGTCGCCGCTGAGCATCACCAGGCGCAATGACGCCAGCGTCTGCCGCGGCTCACTGGCCGCCGCCAGCATCAGCTCGGCAATCGCCGGCACCGAGTTCCACACCGTCACCCCGGCCTCAGCCACCGCCTGGCTGAACACCGCCGGGGTCGCCCGCGCATCCGGCGGCGGCAGGACCAGGGCGCCGCCCACACCGAGCAGCGCAAAGATATCGAAGATGGACAGGTCGAACTCGAAGGACGACACCCACAGGGCCCGGTCGGATGCGTCCAGGGCGAAGCGCTCCTCCATGTCCGCCAGGGTATTGCGCGCCGCCCGGTGGGCGATGGCCACGCCCTTGGGCACACCGGTGGAGCCCGAGGTATAGATCACGTAGGCCAGGTCGTCCGGTGCGGCGCGGCGCGCATGCTGTAGAGGTAAATCATTGAGCGCTACATCGGTCGAGGGCATGTCGCCCCCAACGTCCGCTGGCTGCGTTTTATCCGGCAGCTCGGCAGAGACATCCAGCAACACCACCTGCGACTGCCACGACCGGCCCCGGGCCAGGCGCGACTGGGTCAGCACCACGCGCACACCGGCCTGATCCAGGATGGTCGCTATACGCGCATCGGGCTGGCCGGCACTGATCGGCAGGAAGGCCCGGCCCAGCCGGAGGATCGCCAGGGCCGCGATGATCTGCTCGACCCCCTTCTCCATCACGATGGCGATCAGTTCATCCGTGGGCTGTTGTTGCGGGTCCGCTTGCTGCTCCAGCTGTTCATCCAGCTGTTCATCCAGCTGTTCATCCAACTGTTGATCCAACAACAGCGCCTGGCGCGCCACCAACTCCTGCAGCTGGCCGTAGTCGATCACCCGCTGCCCCTCGATCAGGGCCGGCGCTTTCGGCGCGCGCGCCATGGCGGCAAACACCGGGTCCGCCAGGCCGTCCTCGGGGCAGGGACCCGCCGTGGCATTGAGACGCTCGATCAGCGCCAGCTGCGCCGTCGGCACCAGCGAGCGATCCGTCTCTGTCCAGGCGCTGTCCTGCGTCGCCAGGCGTTCCAGCAAGCCGTGGTAGGCCGCGATCATGTCATCGAGCAGACCGTCCGGGAACAGGCCCTCGGGGGCATCCCAGTCGATGTGCAGCGCGCCGTCCTCGCCGCTGTAGACCTTGTTGTCCAGCCAGGTCTGCGGCGTCTGGGTAATGGCGTCCACCTGGCGCAGGCCGTAACGAGCCGCGGAGAAGCCGTCCTCGCCCAGCAGGCTGGTAAACACCACCGGCAACAGCCCGGCCTCGGGATTGCCCGCGCGCTGCGCCAGGGCCCGTTGTACCTCCACGCCACTGAAGGCGCGGTGGTCCAGGTTGTCCGCCAGCTCCGCCTGCTGCGCCTGCGCCCGGCCCAGGAAGTCACCGCTGCGCGCCGCCGTCACCGCCAGCGACACCAGGCTGGTGAACACCCCGAGCATGCCCGCCACGTCCGGGTGCAGCAGCTGGCGATCGCCCACGGTCAGGTTGAGGGTGAACGACACCTGCCGCGTCCAGTTGCCCAGCACCTCGCTGTAGGCCGCCAGCAACACCACCGAGGGGGTCAGGCCCCGGGTCGTGGCGCCCTGTTGCAGCGCCGTCCACTGGGCCGCCGTGAGCCGGCAGTGCCAGCGCACAAAGCGCGGCGCGCTGTAGCGCGACGGGTCCACCTGTAACGGCAGGGCCGGCGCCGGCGGCAGGGTCTCAAGGCGCGCCTCCCACCAGGCCTTCGCAGTCTCGCGGGCGCCGTCCTGGCCCTGCTGCTGTAACACGTAATCGCGGAAGGCAAGGGCCGGGGGCGGCGCCTGCGGCGCCTTGCCGTGGTAGCGCTCGAACACCTCGGTCAGCAACAGCGCGGTGCTCTCCCCGTCCAGGATCAAGGCATCCAGGCTCAGGTGCAGGCGCCAGTCGCGCTCATCCAGCCGCGTCAGGCGAACCTCGAACAGGGGCCAGCTATCCGTCTCCAGCACCTGGTGCGACAGTGTCTTAGCGGTAGCCCGGGCTCGCGCCAGGGCCTCATCGGCCGCCAGGGCGCGGCAATCGTCGATCGGGATCTGCAGCGCCGGTACCTCGGCCAGCACCTGCTGGTAGCCGTCCGCGGTGACAATGGTGCGCAGCGCCGGGTGCGCCGCGATCACCTCGCGCCACGCCCGGGTCAGGCGCTGCGCATCGACATCGCGCAGAGCGTACTGCGCATAGGCGTGGCAGGCAAACTCGCCCAGTGCCACCAGACCCTGGCGCCCCAGCCAGTAGGCCTGTTGCACCGGTGTCAAGGGGAAGGGCTCGTGGGCCCGCGCCGGGTCCGCCACCAGGTCCTGCTCACCCTGCCCTGATTCCAGCGCCGCCAGGGCCGCGGCGATCTGCTCAAGGCCCGGCGCCGCAAACAGGGTCTTCATCGGCAGCGCCCGGCCCGTGGCCTGGCGCAATTGTGCGATCAGCCGCGCCGCCGCCAGCGAGTGCCCTCCCAGGCGGAAGAAGTCATCCGTGACACTGACCTGTTCCAGCCCCAGCAACTGCGCACTCAACCGACACACCAGTTGCTCCTCGGCCGTGCGCGGTGCGCGTCCCGCCGCACCGGGCGAGACGGTATCAGGCAGCGCCAACGCCGCCCGGTCCAGCTTGCCGTTGGCGGTCAGCGGCCAGCGTGCCTGCCAGCGCATGCCCGACGGGATCATCGCCCCGGTGAGCCGCCCCTGCAGGTATTGTTGTAACTGTGCCACGTCCGGCCGCGCCTGGCCCGCCGCCAGCAGCCAGGCGTACAGGCGCTGCTCCCCGGTGCTGTCCGGGCGCGCCAGCACTACCGCTTCGGCAATGGCCTCGTGCGCCGTCAGCGCAGCCACCACCTCGGCCGGCTCGATGCGGTAGCCGCGGATCTTGACCTGTTCGTCGCTGCGACCTTCATACACCAGCTGGCCGTCGGCCCGCCAGCGCGCGCGGTCACCGCTGCGGTACAGGCGCGAGCCCGCAGGGCCATAAGGGCTTGCAATAAAGCGCTCGGCGCTGAGCCCCGGGCGCCCGTGGTAGCCCCGCGCCAGGCCCGGGCCGGCCAGGTATAACTCCCCCGTCACCCCGTCGGGACACGGTTGCAAGCGCTCGTCCAGGATCAGGGCCGTGACCCCGCGATAGGCTTGGCCGATGGCCTGGTCCTCGACACTGGCCAGCTGCGCCACCGCGCCGATGGTCGCCTCGGTGGGACCGTACTCGTTCAACAGCCTGGCCCGCGGCGCCCGCTGTTGCACGGTGGCGACTTGTGCCGCCTGCAGCGCCTCGCCGCCGACGATAACCAGCGCAAGTTCAGGGTTGCAGTCCTCGGGCAGGGTATCGAGCAAGGACAGGTGCGTGGGCGTCAGCTTGACCATGCGCACCGCACTGTCGGCGCTAAACACCGCCGCCAGGGCCTGCGCCGGGTCGCCCTCCGGGTACAGCTCCAGGCAGGTGCCGGCTAACAATGGCAGCAGCAGGCTGGTCAGCGACAGGTCGAACACCAGCGGCGTGAACAGCGCGACACGTTCGAGATCGTTCTGCTGCACCACATCCTTAAGCAGAACGTCCAGGTAGTGGGCGATGCTGCCCTGGCTGATCACCACGCCCTTGGGGCGGCCGGTGGAACCGGAGGTGTACAGCAGGTAGGCCGGGTGCTGTGGCAGCAGCGGCCGCACCCGGTCGGTGTCGGTGGGCGGCGGCACAGGCTGTGCCGGATCCATCGGCAGACTCTCCAGCAATAGCTGCGGCACCTCGCTGAGCCGGGACAGGGGCTCGCCCTGTACGCTGTCGGTGACCAGCAGTCGCGGTTGCGCCTCGGCCAGGATCGCCTGCAGGCGCGCCGCTGGGTGGTCTGCCTCCAATGGCAGGAAGGCGGCGCCGGCCTTGAGCACGCCCAGTACGCCGATCACCTGGGCCGGGGAGCGCGGCAGCGCCAGCGCCACCACATCCTCCGGGCCGATACCCTGACCGATCAGTTGCCAGGCCAGTTGGTCAGCCGCCCGGTGCAGTTGCGCGTGGCTCAGGCTCGTCTGACCCTGGACCAGGGCCGGGCCGGCCAGGTCGGCATGGGCCGACAGCTGATCGGTAAGGCACCGGGCTGGTTCGAGTGCTAGTTCGGGGGCTTGTTCGGGGGCTTGTTGCTGCGCGGTTATTGCCGCCGGCGCCAGGCGCCACTGTTCATGGGGCAGCAGCCGCGGCAGGCTCGACAACCGTGCGGCCGGGTTGTCGGCCACCGCCTCGAGCAGCTGTACCAGGCGCTGGCACAGGGCCCGGGCGGTACTGGCCTCGAAGCGCTCGGCGTTGTACTCCAGCACACCCTCTAACACACCCTCCAGTACGCCCTCGCGGCAATCCTCAGCGCTGGCCGTGGGGCTGAAGGCAAACGACAGGTCGAAGCGCGCCGGCAGCACCGGGGGCGCGAGGATATCGACTTCCAGGTCGTCAAAGCGCGGTTCGGAGCGGGCCTGGTTGTGCAACACCAGCATGGTCTGGAACAGGGGCTGGCGACCGGGCACCCGCACCGGGGCCAGGGCCTCCACCAGATGTTCAAAGGGCAGCTCCTGGTGACTGTAGGCGGCCAGCGCCCCGTCCCGCGCCCGCGCCAGCAACGTCCTGAAGTCCGGGTCGCCGGCACAGGACAACCGCAACACCAGGGTGTTGACAAAAAAGCCGACCAGATCCTCCAGCAGGGGCGAGGCGCGCCCCGCCACCGGAGCGCCCAGGGCGATGTCCTGCCCTGCCCCCAGGCGCTGCAGCAGGGCCGACAGTCCCGCCTGCAACACCATGAACAGGCTGGCCTGTTCCTGCCGCGCCAGTTGTACCAGCCGCGCGTGCAGCGACGCCGGCAGGGTAAACTCGATCCGGCCAGCGTGGGCCTGCGGTCCCGGCACACGGGCATGGTCCGCCGGCAGGGCAATCTCCTCGGGCAGTCCCGCCAGTTGTTGCCGCCACCAGCTGAGCTGTCGCGCCGCCAGACTGTCCGGGTCCTCGCGATCGCCAAGCAGCCGCGACTGCCAGTGGCTGTAGTCGGCGTACTGCACCGGCAGCGGCGTAAAGTCCGGCGCGCGCCCAGCGCGGCGCGCACGGTAGGCCTGCGCCAGGTCCTGCAACAACGGCGCCAGCGACCAGCCGTCGGCGGCGCTGTGGTGCACTAACAGCATTAACCGCTGCTCGTTCGGCGCCTCATCACTCGACAACAGCAGTGCCCGCAGTGGCAACTCCCTGTCCAGCTCGAAGGGGCGCGCCGCGTGTTGCGCCAGACACTGCTCATATTGGTCGGGGGGCAGCTGTTCACACAGCAATGACACCTGCGCCTCGGCCACGGGCACAATGCGCTGCTGCGGGGTGCCGTCGGCGCCGGCCTGCAACAGGGTGCGCAGCGACGCGTGCCGTGCCACCAGGTCCTGCAGCGCCGCCGACAGGGCCTGCTCATCGAGCGCCCCGACCAGCTGCAGCACCAGCGGGATGTTGTAACGACCGGAGGGACCGTCGATCTGTTCGAGCAACCACAGGCGGGCCTGGGCAAAGGACGCCGGTAGGAGCGTGTCGGGACTCCCATCGGTCTCTGGCGCGGCGACCAGTGCCGGCGCGGCACGGTGCGCAGACACCTGCAAGCGCTCCGCCAACTCACCCAGTTGCGGGTGCTCGAACACATCGCGAATCGATACCTCGCAGCCCAGTTGCTGTTGCAGGCGGGCCACCAGCTGTGTTGCCGTCAGGGAGTGCCCGCCGAGGGCGAAGAACTGATCCGCCAGCCCCACCCGCTCCAGTCCCAGCAGCTGCGCCACCAGACGGCACAGCAGCACCGCCTCGGGTGTCTCGGGGGCCACGTAGGCGGCCTGGGCCAGGCCCTGGTTGGACAGCTGCTCCAGCAGCGCCTTCCGGTCCACCTTGCCGTTGACCGTCAGCGGCAACTGCTCAAGCTCCTGCACCACCGCAGGCACCATGTAGTCCGGCAGCTGATGTGCGCACCAGGCGCGGTAGTCGGGGGACGAAGCCTGTGTGGAGGGGCCCTGCCAGGTCTGGGTCTGGGCCTCCGTGACAGGACCCGCCAGCATGGCCAGTAGCAATTCATTGTCGTGACATGTGTCGTGGCATGTGTCCTGACAATTGTCCTGGCCGCCCCGGGAAAGCAGGGCCTGCATTATGGCCATGCTGTCCGTATTGCCGATCAGGCAGCTGCCGATGGATAGACCCGGGCCCTGCTCCGCCAACAAATGCGCCATGGCGCCGGCCTCCATCAGGCAGGCGTCGCGGCTCCAGTCGGCGTATGCAGGTTCAACGGCAGGCCAGTGGGCCACCAGGAACAGGGCGATGCGCGATTGCGCGGCCATGGCGATGTTGTCATGGCCGAAGACCGCGTCGTCCATACCCTGTTGCTCAAGCAGCGCCAGCTGATGCTGTCGCGGGTCGTATAGATAGGTACCTGCCTCGAGGCCTGCCACGGCATCGTCCTTGAGCTGCAGGTAAAGACGTACCGGGTACAGGCCTCCGGCGGAAGCGTAGCGCCTTTTCGGCAGCGCTGCGTCGGGCAGTTGCCGCGCCTGCAGAACCGACAACCACTGTGACAGACTGTCTGCGTCCAGGGGCACAGGCAGGAAGTTACGGTAGCTCTGTCGAGCAATGCTGTGCCCCAGGCCCTGCGCTATCGGCGCACTTTCCGGCAGCTTGATGATGTCCGTGCCAGATGCCATGTCGGGCAGACCGCGCTGCTCCAGGGCGAACAGTGCTTTTTCCCGTTGCGCCTCCTGTACTGACTCATCGGCGATAACCGCGGCGACAATCTTGTGCTG
>DIAF01000040.1 GCA_002414665.1 Halieaceae bacterium UBA5085 | reverse complement strand
TTATGAGTCGACTGCTCTAACCAACTGAGCTATAGGCCCGGTAATGCAGGTGGGGGATTATAGAGAAGAACCCACCGCAGTCACAGCCCCATCTGGGGCTGATTGCGGCGGGCGGGTGAGCCTAGGGCGCGGCGATAATATTCACGGCATCATAGAGGTTGGGTGAGCTGCAGTGCGCAACATCATCCATGGCGGCGTTGGCCCTGCCGATACCGCCGCCGTTCATGTAAGTCTCAAAGGCCTTGCCGAGTGCGGCATAGGATGGCCATGCGGCTACGTGATAATAGTCGAACTCAATATCGCCGACGCCCAGGGAGGGTGCCAGGATCCAGCTCGCTCCGGGCGCTTCCATCTCCACCATCATGGCGCTGACACTGCTATGACTGGCCATGGCGTCAGCCATGCTGCTGTCGTCGTCGAGGGAGCAGCGAGCGAACCAGACCACACCGTCGCCTGGCTCGCCGTCGGGCTCCAGGATGGTGTAGGACGCCATCAATGCGTGGCTGCAATCCAGTGCATCAGTATAGGCCTGTGACACTGCTCCCGACTCGTGCACCCATTTCTGCATCTGCGCGCCGAACTGTTCAGCGTTGTCATAAGCGCCGATGAAACCCACGTCAAAGGGCATCTCCCCGGTGCGGAACTGCGGCGTGATCATCCACGCATTGTAGCCGCGGCTGTGTTTCGCTGCCCATTTCTTCAGGCCCTTGTTGGCGCTTTCAAGGTCGGCGAATCCCTTTCCTTCCTTGAAGGTGCAGGCATAGAGCTCGAGGGGTTGAGCCGTTGCGGTATCCTGGGCACTGGACGGTGCAGCGCTGGCCGCGGCCGCCGTGAATACCGCGATAGCGGCATAGGTTACTGTTTTCATGGCATTATTTCCTGTAATTGTTATGAGGGCTATGCCAGTGAGACCAGCTTCGGCATCCACTAAGCGTAGGTGACGCTGGGGCTCTGTCAATTGTGGATCTGTCGGCGGGTGATGGGGGCGACCGCCAAGCTTTCAGGGTCAGTGGCGCTGCGTGCCCGAGCGCGCCTGCAGGCTCTCGATGTTGCGCCGGATCACGGCATTGATTTCAGCACTCAGGCCACCGAGGTCGAGGCACTCCTGCAAGAGTCTGGCAGCGCCTGCATGGTCGCCCGCCTTGACCGCGAGGTTGGCCCGGTTCAGGCACATGGCGGGTGTGCGGTGCCCCGTGGCCTCCGCGCGCTGGTAGAGGTCGCTGGCGGCGCCGAAATCCTGTGCCCGGTAGCAGGCCTCGGCCGCCCCCTCCAGGCTGTGTCCGGGCCGGTAGCCCATCTCGGCAGCGCGCACAAAGTAGTCGCGTGCGCGGGAGAAGTCCCCCGCATGGTACATCGCGCTTGTCGCGGCGATGCTGTAGAGCCTGCCGCTGGGCTGTGTGGCCAGTTCGCGTTCCATCAGTGCCAGATAGCGCAGTGAGCGCGCGCTGCGCGGTCGCGCCGGGTTGGCGTCGATATAGTGGTGGATCGGGATGTCCAGCGTTCCCTGGCGGTGTTCGGCTATGGAGGCATCCACGGTCTCGTGGATGCTGCCGGCGTAGCGGATGTCGGGGCGATTGCGGAACAGGCGCAGGATGGGGTTGATGGTGTAGCCGCTGAAGCCGCGACTGAGCTCGAGATCCCGTGCAGGCTGCCAGCCGAAGGCCGTCTGGTCATTGTTGTAGTTATATTGCCGCAGGAAAAAGCCATCGCGGTCGGTACTGGCGATGACCTGGCGCAGGATAGAGAAGTCGGTGGCGGTGATGAGCTCATCGGCGTCCAGCACGAGGATCCAGTCGTGCTGTGCCTGTGCCAGTGAATAGTTGCGGGCGGCGGCGTAGTCATCGTGCCAGGTGTAGTCGAATACCCGGTCGGTAAATTCACCGGCGATCGCGCGGCTGTTGTCACTGGACCCGGTGTCTACGACCACGAGTTCGTCGACATGCGGTGCCGCAGCGCTGAGGCAGTCGCGCAGAAAGAATGCTTCGTCCTTGACGATCATGCACAGTGACACGGGCATGTTCGGGCTCCGGCGATATGTGGTGCGCGCGGGCGCCCTCCGTGGCGATCCGCGCTGGTCAGTCCTTATTCGTCCAGGAAACTGCGCAGGTAGTCTGAGCGCGTCGGGTGGCGCAGCTTGCGCAGTGCCTTGGCTTCGATCTGGCGGATACGTTCGCGGGTGACATCGAACTGTTTGCCCACTTCCTCCAGGGTGTGGTCAGTGTTCATGTCGATGCCGAAGCGCATGCGCAGAACCTTGGCCTCGCGCGCGGTCAGGCCCGCGAGGACTTCCTTGGTCGCTTCCTGCAGACCCTGGCCGGTAGCCGCCTCGATGGGGGAGCTGATGGTGATGTCCTCGATGAAATCGCCCAGGTGCGAATCTTCGTCATCACCAATCGGGGTTTCCATGGAGATGGGCTCCTTGGCGATCTTGAGTACCTTGCGCACCTTGTCCTCGGGCATGTCCATGCGTTCACCGAGCTCTTCCGGGGTGGGCTCACGGCCCATTTCCTGCAACATCTGCCGCGAGATGCGGTTCAGTTTGTTGATGGTTTCGATCATGTGCACCGGTATGCGAATGGTACGGGCCTGGTCCGCGATGGAGCGTGTGATGGCCTGCCGAATCCACCAGGTGGCGTAGGTGGAGAACTTGTAGCCGCGGCGGTATTCAAACTTGTCCACCGCCTTCATCAGGCCGATATTGCCCTCCTGGATGAGGTCGAGGAATTGCAGGCCGCGGTTGGTGTATTTCTTGGCGATCGAAATGACCAGGCGCAGGTTGGCCTCGACCATTTCCTTTTTGGCGCGGCGCGCGCGGGCCTCGCCCATGGACATGCGGCGGTTGATGTCCTTGATTTCGTTGACCGACAGCCCGCATTGCTCCTCGACTGCGATAATGCGACGCTGCAGGCGCAGGATGGTGTCCTTCTGGGCGGTGAGCCTTGCGACGTAGTCCTTTTTGCCCCGGGTCTGGCGCGTAATCCACTTGAGGTCCGACTCGGATCCCTGGAATGAAGTGATGAAGTCCTTGCGAGGCATGCCACAATCGCGAACGGCGATGGTCATGATCTGCCGTTCCTGTTCACGGACAGAAGCCAGCACGGCGCGCGGCTCTTCCATCAGGGGGTCAAAAACCCGGGGGGTCAGCTTGAAGAACTTGAACAGCTCACCCAGTTTTTCCATTTCCTTGATGGCGGTTTTGTCGTTGCGGCCCTTGGCGGCGATCGCCTTCTCGGTTTTGGTGAACTGGCGCTTCAGTGCCGTGAAGCGCTTCTTCGCCTCCACGGGATCAGGGCCGGACTCGGTTTCCTCGTCGGAGGTGTCGGGCTCGTTGTTGTTGCTCTCGGCAACTTCAGCGGCCGACGGCACATGGTCGGCCGGATCCAGGTAGCCAATCATCACATCGCCCAGGCGGCGTTCTTCCCGGGTCACCAGGTCGTACTCGTCCAGTATCTGCTTGACGGCGCCCGGGTAGTGGGCGAGGGCCGCCATTAGCTCACGGATACCCTCTTCGATGCGTTTGGCGATGACGATTTCGCCTTCGCGGGTAAGCAGTTCCACGGTGCCCATCTCGCGCATGTACATGCGCACGGGGTCGGTGGTGCGACCGGCTTCGGTTTCCACGGCCGCAAGGGCTGCGGCAGCCTCGGCGGCGGCGATGTCATCGGCCGAGCTGTCGCCTTCGGTCATGAGCAGCTCATCGGCATCAGGCGCCACTTCAAATACCTGAATGCCCATGTCGTTGATCATCTGGATGATGTCTTCAACCTGATCCGGATCGGAGATATCCTCGGGCAGGTGATCGTTGACCTCGGAGTAGGTCAGGTAGCCCTGATCCTTGCCACGGGCGATAAGATCCTTGAGCCGGGACTGCTGTTGGGCGGCGTTGGTCATTCGGCAGACACCTTCGAATAAAATACAAAAAAAACGTAGCCGGAAATTATAGCCGGAACAGAGCCGGCCCTCCAGTGCAATCCCCGGTATTAATTGGAGCGCTTTCGCGTCAGCGGTGAGAGGCTCAGGGCTGTTGTCTTGCTCCGGGCTGTTGCCTCGCGCAAGGCGGTCGGTGCGTCCCTCAAGGTTGCCGCTTCTTGCGGGCCTCATCCAGACGCTGCTTTTCCTTCAGCAGGTCCCTGAGTTGTTGCTTGTCCGCTTCGCTCATCTCAGCGTAGTTGGTCGCTTTCAATTTGTCGACTTGCGCAGACAATTCGCTGCGCTGGGGCAGCTGTGCGAGGGCTTCCACGGTGTCGATAAACTGCTGTTCGATCCCCTCGCGCGGAATCAGTCGCTCCTCCCCGGCCAACCGGCTGAGCAGCTCACCTTCCGGGGTGCCATACCAGTGACCGAGCAGCATGGCGGTGTTGGAATCCGGCCGCCGCTGCAGCAGGGCCAGCAGCTCGCGCAGCAGGACGATATCCTCGCCTTCAAGCGCGGCGATGGCCGCAACCTCCACGCGGGCGGCGATGTCGGGCTGGTGCAGTAGCAGGGCGATGGCTGCCTGGGCCAGATTGCTGTAGCCCAGCGGTGCGCGGTCGCTGGGGTTGCGGCGCTTCGGTCCGCCGCCTTCGGGTGGCCCACCCGGCGCACCGTCGGTCAACCCCGGCGCGAGCGCGGGAGGCGGAGCCTCCAGTTGCATGAGCTCCGCAACGGTCAGCCCGGTCCGCTCGGCGAGTGAGCGGAACATGAGCTGGCGGAACACGCCCTCGGGCAGCTGGCGCAGCCACGGCAGGGCGAGCTTGCTGAGGCGCGCGCGTCCCTCCAGGGTGGTGGTGTCGAGGTCCTCGCTCACCGCCTCAAAGAGGAAGATCTCCAGCGGTGTCGCGCGCCTGACCAGCTCACGGAAGGCGTCGCTGCCCACTTTGCGCACCAGGGTGTCAGGGTCCTCACCTTCATCGAGAAACAGGAAGCGCGCCTGCCGTCCATCCTCCATGCAGGGGAGTGCCGCTTCCAGCGCCCGCAGCGCTGCCTTGCGTCCGGCGGCATCCCCGTCGAAACAGAATACGACCTCGGGCGTCAGCCGATACAGGCGTTCCAGGTGCGTCTGGCTGGTTGCGGTGCCCAGTGTCGCGGTGGCCTGGGTAATGTCGTGCTGGGCCAGCGCGATCACGTCCATATAGCCCTCTACGACCAGCACCCGGTCCAGTTTGCGGTTGGCCTGGCGGGCCTGGTAGAGGCCATACAGCTCGCGGCCCTTGGAGAAAACTGGCGTTTCCGGGGAGTTCAGGTACTTGGGTTTGTCATCGCCAAGCACCCGCCCACCGAAGGCGATAATACGGCCGCGCTGGTCGCGAATCGGAAACATGACGCGATCGCGAAAGCGGTCATAGCTGCGCCCTGCCTCGTTCTGCACCAGCATCCCGGCTTCCAGCAGCAATTTGCGCTGTTCCTCGCTGGCGCCGAGGGCCTGCAGCAGGTTGTCCCAGCCCGGCGGGGCGAAACCAAGGTCAAAGCGCTTGGCGATTTCGCCGGTGAGCCCCCGCCGTTTGAGGTAGTCCACGGCGCGGTGCGCCTCGGGGTGGCTGCGCAGCTGCTTCTGGTAGTAGCGCGCAGCCTGTTCCAGCAGGGCGTACAGCGGTTTGCCGGTTTCTTCCCTGCCGGGCTGTGGGCTGCCGGGCCGCGTCTGCTCCCGCGGCACTTCCAGGCCGAGGCTGCTGGCCAGTGTCTCCACCGCCTGCGGGAAATCCACGTTCTCGTAATCCATGACGAAGCCGAGGGCGTTGCCGCCGGCACCGCAGCCAAAGCAGTAGTAGAATTGCTTGTCGGGATTGACGCTGAAGGAGGGGGTTTTCTCCTCGTGGAACGGGCAGCGGGCGCTGTAGTTCTTGCCGGTCTTTTTCAGCTTCACCCGGCGGTCGATCACCTCCACGATGTCCACGCGGTCGAGCAGGTCGTCGAGGAACTTTTGAGGAATGCGTCCGGCCATTGAAGAATCAGCGATGCTCAGTATAGCCGGCCATTGAAGCACGGCGCCGAAGGCTTGTCAGCGGTGCAACAACACCAGGTCCGCAATGTGGATGCGGGAGAAAACGGTGCGCATGATGAGTCGGCCCGGGGGCCACCGGTCACGCGGTCAGGCGCGCCTTTACCAGCTTGCTCACCGCGCCCACATCGGCGCGGCCCTGCAGTTGGGGTTTGAGCTCTGCCATCACGGCGCCCATGGCCTGCATGCCGCTGCCCTCAGCGCGGCTGATGGCGTCATTGATCAACGCGTCCAGCTCGGCTTCACTGAGTGGGTTGGGCAGGAATTCCTGGATAACCGCGATTTCCCGTTCTTCCTGGGCTGCGAGTTCGGGTCGTTCCGCGGCTTGGTACTGCTGCGCCGAGTCGCGACGCTGCTTGACCATTTTGTCGAGGACGGCGAGGGCGCGCGCATCATCTATTTCGATGCGCTCGTCGACCTCAATCCGTTTGAATTCCGACTGGATCAGCCGGATGGTGCCCAGGCGTTCCTTGTCACGGGCCTTCATGGCCGCTTTCATGGCGGCCTTGATGGTGTCTACAAGTGTGGTGCTGCTCATGGGCCGGGGTGCCTGTGTGCTGCCTGGCAGGGAATCAATACAGGCGGACGCGCTTGCGGTTTTCCCGGGACAGCTTCTTCAGGTGGCGCTTGACGGCGGCAGCCGCGGCGCGCTTGCGGGTGGTGGTGGGCTTTTCGTAGTGCTCACGCTTGCGCACTTCAGCCAGTACGCCAGCCTTTTCACAAGAGCGCTTGAAGCGACGCAGGGCGACGTCAAAGGGCTCGTTTTCCTTCAGTTTGATATGCGGCATTAACTCTTTACCTGTTTCGTCTGTTCGTGGCCTGCACACCCGCTGCCGGGGCGTTGAGCCGTAAAAGGTCGCGCATTCTATACCCATGTGAAGGCATTTGCAAAGTCCTGGACGCGCAGTCCGGGGCTCGCGGCCCGGCGTGCGCGGCCCGGGGCCGAGGGAGGGCATGTCCAGCCTCGCGCGCCCCGGCACAACCCGGTATTATCCCACGCTGCAAATATCTTGGAACCCTCATGCGAATCCTGGGTCTGGAAACTTCCTGCGACGAAACCGGCGTGGCTATTTTTGACACCGGGCGCGGCCTGCTGGCCCACGCCCTGTTCAGTCAGGTCGACATACATGTGGAATACGGTGGTGTGGTACCCGAGCTGGCTTCGCGGGACCACGTGCGCAAGACACTGCCGCTGGTGCACCAGGTGTTGCGGGAGGCCGGCCTGCGCCCGGCAGAACTGGATGGCGTCGCCTATACGGCGGGGCCGGGACTGGTCGGCGCCCTGATGGTGGGGGCCACACTGGCACAGACGCTGGCCTGGGCCTGGAACATCCCGGCCCTGGGCGTGCATCACATGGAAGGCCATCTGCTGGCACCCATGCTGGAGGAGGAGCACCCGGAGTACCCCTTTGTGGCGCTGCTGGTGTCCGGGGGCCACACCCAGCTGGTGCGGGTCGACGGCATCGGTCGCTACCGTCTGCTGGGAGAATCACTGGACGATGCAGCCGGTGAAGCCTTCGACAAGGCGGCCAAGATGCTCGGCCTGCCTTATCCCGGTGGCCCGCATATCGCCCGGCTCGCCGAGTCCGGCGACGCCACCCGTTTCGATTTTCCACGGCCCATGGTGAATCGCCCGGGGCTGGACTTCAGTTTCAGCGGCCTGAAAACCTTCACCCTCAACACCGTGAACGCCTGTCGTGAGGAGAGCGGCCTGAACGAACAGGACAAGTGCGACATTGCCCGCGCCTTTGAGGAGGCCGTTGTTGCCACGCTTGTGATCAAGTGCCGGCGCGCGCTGGAGCAGGAGGGCCTGTCGACCCTGGTCATGGCCGGTGGCGTCAGCGCCAATCGCAATTTGCGGGCGCAGTTGCAGTCCGCACTCGGCAAAACCGGGGCCCGTGTCTTCTATCCGGCGCCGCAGTTCTGTACCGATAATGGTGCAATGATCGCCTATGCCGGTGCCCAGCGGTTGGCAGCGGGGCAGGTGGATGGTCCCGCCGTCACCGTGCGCCCCCGCTGGCCGATGACGGAACTCGCACCGCTCTAGGCGCTCCGCGACAGCGGAGTCGGCTGGTCGGGCGCCGCCGATGTCAGTATCATGCGCCACTGCTCAGTCAAGGCCTGGATTATGTCCCGAGATACGTGTCGCCGCCGCGTTGCGAAGCTGGAGCCGCCGCAGTGGTAGATATCGTCTTTATTCGCGAACTGCGCGCGGACGCTGTTATCGGCGTCTACGACTGGGAACGCGGTATCCGGCAAACCCTGCTTATCGACCTCGAAATGGCCTGGGACAACCGCCCCGCCGCACAGGGTGATGACCTGTCGCGTGCACTGGATTATGCCGCGGTATCCCGGCGGGTGATTGACTGGGTTGAGGCGTCGCGCTGTGAATTGCTGGAGACGCTTGCCGAGGAGCTCGCCGAGCAGGTGCTGTGCGGCTTCGACGTGCCGTGGTTGCGCCTGCGGCTGTGCAAACCGGGGGCGGTGCTGCAGGCGCGCGATGTGGGCGTGCTGATCGAGCGCGGGGTACGCCCGGCGTGACCCGAGTGTTTCTCGGGCTCGGCAGCAACATCGAGCGCGAACGCTATCTCGTTGCGGGGCTGGATGCGCTGCAGGCACTCTTTGGCGCCCTGGAGCTCTCTCCCGTGTACGACAGTGCCGCTATCGGCTTTGACGGACAACCCTTCCTGAATATGGTCGTTGCGGTGGAGACCCGATTGCCCCTGGCCGACATGGCGGCCCGCCTGCGCGCCATCGAAACCGGGCACGGCCGCCCGGTGAATGCGACCCGGTTCTCCGCACGGCAGCTGGATATCGATATTCTCACCTACGGCGATCTGTGCGGCGAACACCACGGCATCAGCCTCCCTCGCGGGGAAATACTGGAAAACGCCTTCGTGTTGCGTCCGTTGGCCGAGCTGGCGCCTGCGGACCGGCATCCCGCTACCGGTTTGAGCTACGCCGAACTGTGGCGCGCGTTTCGGCAGGACAGTCAGGCGCTGGTGCGGGTGGACTTTGCCTGGCGCGGGCGCTGGATCTCCCGCGCCGAGTGAATGCCCCGGGCGCACTGCGCCGCATCATTCGGCCGGTGTGGTGCGCAGGGCGTCCAGCAGACGGATCTGCTCAGCCGCCAGTGCCTCGCCCAGCGCCTTGCCGGTAAGCCCCTGCGCCACAAACGCCTCGGCGCTGACCGATCTCGCCCTGCGCAGTGCCTCGCGCAGGTACGCAGCCTGGGGATAGGGGCGTTGCTCGCTGCCCGCACGACCGCGGGCGTCGGCCTCGCAGGCCAGCAGAAATGCCTCGAACCGCTGTGGCTGGCGCAGGGCGCCGGTTCCACGCAGCAGCTTCAACAGGGTTTTGCCTCGCAGTTCCCGCGCCCGATGGCAGAGCAGGTGGAATTCGCAGACCTGTAGCGCCAGGTCCCGGTACTGGTTGGGTGCGCGCAGTCGCTGGCAGACATCGCGCACCAGCGCCAGGCCACGCTGTTCGTGTGCGATATGTCGCGGCCACTCGGCCTCTGGCGTAATGCCCTTGCCCAGGTCGTGCAGCAGGGCAGCAAAGCGCACATCTGCGGCGGGGGTGAGCCCGGCCGCCTGTTGCAATACCATCAGGGTATGCAGGCCGGTATCCACTTCCGGATGATACTGCGGGCTTTGCGGCACGCCGAACAGTCTGTCGACCTCCGGCAGCAGCGCGCGCAGTGCGCCGCAGTCTCGCAGCACCGTGATAAAGGTTTCGGGGCTGCGTTCAGCGAGAGCCTTCTGCAGTTCGATCCACACGCGCTCCGCCGGCAGGTGCTCCAGTTCACCCTGGTTGACAATGTCCGTCATCAACGCCAGCGTCTCCGGTGCAACGCTGAAGCCGAGGTGCGCGTAGCGGGCGGCGAAGCGCGCCGTGCGCAGCACGCGCAGCGGGTCCTCCACAAAGGCACCGGACACGTGACGCAGCACGCGCTGACGCAGGTCCCGCTGGCCGCCGTAGGGGTCGATGATCTGCCCGGTATCGTCGCGGGCCATCGCGTTAATCGTCAGGTCGCGGCGCAGCAGGTCTTCTTCCAGCGTGACTGCGGGGTCGCAGTGCACGATGAAACCGGTATAGCCGTGTCCCTGCTTGCGCTCTGTGCGCGCGAGGGCATGTTCTTCTTTGGTTTCCGGGTGCAGGAAAACGGGGAAGTCCTTGCCCACTTGCTGGTAGCCCAGGGCCAGCAGGGTCTCCGGCGTGGCCCCCACGACCACCCAGTCGCGTTCGCTGCAGGGGTAGTCGAGGAGGGCATCGCGCACGGCACCGCCGACCAGGTAGGTTTTCACGTCCGGCAGCGCCCGTTCTTGCAGGCGCAGGAGGTGCGCTCACCGGTGTCCAGATTGTACAGGGTCATGGCGCCACCCCACACGCAGCCGGTGTCGAGGCCTATTGTGTTCGGGCTGTCGGTAACACCCTCTATCGATGCCCAGTGACCGAAAATGATCTTGTCGCCCGCGGTCTTGCGTTTCTTGTGGGTGAACCAGGGGGAGACCTTCTTGCTGTCGCCTTCCGGCCGCGGATTGGGAATGGGGCCTTTGCTCAACAGGTCGAGAACACCCTTCTTGGTGCAGTAGCGCATGCGCGTAAGATAGTTGGTGATCACCCGCAGCCGCTCCATGCCCTGCAGGTCATCGGACCAGACCGCCGGCTCGTTACCGTACATTGCCGCCAGGAACGCGATGCAATCGGGACTTTGCAATACGGCCTCCACCTCCCAGGCGCGCTGCATGGCGTCTTCCACGCTCCACTGTGGCGGGATGCCCGCATGCACCATGGTGTAGCCGTGTTCGTAGTGCAGCAGCGGTCGGTGTGTCAGCCAGTTGAGCAGCTTGTCCCGGTCCGGCGCGGCGAGGATCTTGCCCAGCGTGTCGGAGGGCGAAGGTGCGCGTACACCGGCCGCAACCGCCAGCAGGTGCAGGTCATGGTTGCCCAGCACCATGACCAGGTTGTCGCGCATGTCGTACAGGAAACGCAGGGTTTTCAAGCACTTGGGGCCACGATTGACGATGTCGCCAACGGACCACAGGGTGTCGCGGTCGGGGTTGAACTGCACGCGCTTGAGCAAGTGCTTCAGTGGCTGCAGGCACCCCTGTATGTCACCGACTGCATAGGTCGCCACAGCGGCTACTCAGTTCAGCGCCGTAGGGGTGTGCAGGGTGAAGGCGCGTATGGGTACATCGAAGCGCTGCTCAGCCTCACTCGCCGGTGACCCCCCGGTGCGGGTGACCATGGTGTAGCTGCCTTCCATAAAGCCGACCGGGGTGGCCAGGGTCGTGCCGCTGGTATAGCGGAAATACGCCCCTGGTTGAATCACCGGCTGCTCGCCGACCACGCCCTCGCCGCGAACCTCCTGCTGCGCCCCATCCGCATCGGTAATGATCCAGTGCCGCGACAGCAGTTGCACAGCCTGGCTACCGCTGTTGCGGATCGTAATGGTGTAGGCAAAGGTGTACTGCCCGTCGGCTGGACGTGAATGGCGCGCGAGGTAACTGGTCACCACGTCAACGTTCACCAGGGAGGGGTCGAAGGGGCTGGGTGCTCGGGTTTCCATGGGGTCAGGCATCGCTCAGGTGGTTGGCCAGGCGGATAAAATCCAGCAGTTGCAGCGTCTCTGCGCGGGCACCGGGGTCAACCCCCAGCTGCTCGAGTTCGTGATCAGAGAGTATACCCTTTAAATTATTGCGCAGCGTCTTGCGCCGCTGGGCGAAGGAGGCCTGCACGATCTTGCGCAGACTGTCCTCGTCGCACTCTGGCCAGGGTGAACGCTGGTAGGGGGTCAGCCTGACAATGGCTGACTGGACTTTCGGTGGCGGATAAAAAGCTTCGGGGGGCACATCGAACAGGTGTTCCACCGCGCAGTGATACTGGGCCATGATGCCGAGACGCCCCCAGTGCTTGCCGCCGGGTGTTGCCGCCAGGCGGTTTACCACCTCCAGCTGCAGCATGAAATGCATGTCCTGCAGTAAGGGGGCGAACTCCAGCAGGCGAAACAGCAGGGGTGTGGAGATGTTGTAGGGCAGGTTGCCTACCACCCGCAGCGGCACACCATCGCGGGCCAGTGTGGCGAAGTCGAAGGCCAGCGCATCGGCACTGTGCAGTTTGAAACCCGGATATATGCTGAAGGCCGCCAGCAAGCCGGTCACCAGATCCCGGTCCAGTTCCACAACGTCAAGGCGTATTTCGCGACTGATCAGTGCCGCTGTGAGCGCACCCTGACCGGGCCCGATCTCCACCAGATGCTCATCTGGTTGCGGGTGTATGGCATTGGCGATCGCGGCAATGATGCCTGCATCCTGCAGGAAATTCTGGCCGAAGCGCTTGCGCGGTATGTGGGTGGTTTTCATGGGTGCATTGTACGGGGCCTGCCGGGCAAAGTGCACGTTTTCACATGGGCGATGGCCAGCGGGCGTCCCCTATGGGTGTCCCACTGGCCGCCGCACTTCTCCTGTCCTGGCTGTTATACTCCCGCCCCATATCAACGAGCTACCAGAACGCCGCATGACACTCTCGCAATACGCCACACTCATGGACACCATGGCTCGCCTGTCATTGAAGGCCGATGCATCGCGCTATTTTTTCGGCTATGTGTGGTGGGTGCTTGAGCCCTTGCTCTATGTGCTGGTGTTCTATGTGGTCTTCGAGCTCATCCTGCAGAACCGCAAGGAAGACTTTGTGGTATTCCTGATGTGCGGGCAGCTGGCGTTTGTCTGGTTTTCCAAGTCATTGAACCAGGCATCGCGCAGTATTCTCGGCAGCAAGGGGCTTGTCGGCCGGGTCGATATTCCCAAGAGCCTGTTTCCCCTGGCCACGATACAGGAGGGCCTGTACAAACAGGCAGCGGTCTTCCTGCTGTTGTTTGCCGTGCTTCTGGCCAAGGGTTACACCCCTTCACTGGTGTGGGGCTGGCTGCTGCCGGTGATGCTGGTGAACTACCTGCTGATCGTGGCCTGCTCGCTGTTCGCGGCCTATCTGGTGTGCTGGGTGTTCGACTTTCACGTTTTTATCTCCATGGCGACCATATTTCTCATGTTCACCTCCGGGGTGTTCTGGGACCCCCGTGACCTGGATCCGGCTATGACCTACTGGGTGCTGACGCTGAACCCGCTGGCCTTTCTGCTGGATGCCTACCGGCAGATCATGCTGGAGGGTGTGGCGCCGAATGCTGCGCATCTGGCCATTGTGGGCAGTATCGCCCTGCTGGTGGCCCTGGCAGGATTGGCGGTGCTGCGGCGTCACAGCCGCTTCATCGCATTGCGGGTCATCACCTCATGAACGACCTGCCGATGCTGGAACTGGTGGGCGTCTCCCATCACTACATGGCGCGCAAAAGCAGTTTCGACCACGGCTTGCACCATGTGCTGGACAATGTTTCGCTGCGGGTCATGCCGGGTGACACCCTGGGCATCGTCGGTCGCAATGGGGCCGGCAAGACCACGATGCTGCGCCTGATGGCTGGCATTATCGAGCCCCGGCAGGGGGTGATTCGCCGCCGCGCCGGCGCCAGCTGCGCACTTCTCAGCCTGGGGCTTGGTTTTCAGGATTCCCTGTCCGGCCGCGACAACGCGCTCATCTCGGCCATGTTGCAGGGGGTGAGCAAGCGCGATGCGCTGGCCAGCCTGGACGCTGTTCGCGAGTTCACGGAACTGGGCGACTCCTTCGAGGAGCCGGTGAAAACCTATTCCTCCGGCATGCGCGCCCGTTTGGGGTTCGCCAGCGGCTTGCTGACACGGGTGGATATCCTGCTTATCGACGAGGTGCTGAGCGTGGGCGATGCGCAGTTCCGCGACAAGGCGCTCGCCGCCATGCAACAGCGTCTTGGCGGTGAGCAGACGGTGGTATTTGTTTCCCACGCCGAGGGGCAGCTGAAGGCGCTCTGCGACCGGGCGGTATGGATTGAGCAGGGGCAGTTGCGCGCCGAGGGGACTCCGGAGGAGGTTATTGCGCAGTATCGGCAGCCGGTGGCTGCTCTCCGCTGACGGCTAAGCCGACGGGTCCGCCTGTCCCGGACGAACGTGCTGGGCCAGTTTCACAGCCAGGTTTAACGCTGCGCGCAGGCTCCCATCACTGGCCAGCCCGGTGCCCGCCAGTTCCAGGGCCGTCCCGTGGTCCACACTGGTGCGCACAATCGGCAGACCCAGTGTGATATTGACCGCGTTGCCGAACCCCGCATATTTCAGTACCGGCAGGCCCTGGTCGTGGAACATGGCGAGGTAGGCGTCCGCCTGTTCCAGCAGTTTCGGGCTGAAGGCGGTGTCTGCAGGCAGCGGCCCCAACAGGTGCATGCCCTCCGCGCGCAGTTGCTCCAGCAGTGGCGTGATGATTTCTATCTCCTCGCGCCCCAGATGGCCGCCTTCGCCGGCGTGGGGGTTGAGGCCCAGCACTGCAATGCAGGGTGTCTGGATGCCGAACTTGCCCTGCAGGTCCGCGTGCAGAATACGCAGTGTGCGGGACAGTGAGTCGCGGGTTATGGCCTGGGAGACAGCCGACAGTGGCAGGTGCGTTGTGGCCAGCGCCACCCGTAACTCACCGGCGGCGAGCAGCATCACCACCTGTGCGGTATGGGTCCTGGCGGCCATGAACTCGGTGTGGCCGCTAAAGGGGATGCCCGCGTCGTTGATGATCGACTTCTGTACCGGTGCGGTGACCATCGCGTCAAAACATCCGGCGAGGCAGCCGTCAGCCGCCAGCTCGAGTGTTTGCACCACGTAGGGCGCATTCGCCCGCTCCAGGCTGCCCGGCAGCACCGGCGCAGCCAGAGTCGGGGCGAACAGGCCTGACGCGCCGGTGGCTGCCTTGCCCGGGCTGTGCGCCGACGCCGGCAGTACGGTCAGGGTGCCTGCGGCTTGCGCGCGCGCAGGCGCAGCAAAGTCTGCACGCTGCAGGTCCAGCGGCAGCCCCAGCAACTCCGCCCGCTGCAGCAGAAGGTCCGGTTCGGCGATCACCACGAGTTCCGCGGGCCATTCCTGCTGGGCAAGCATGACAACAACATCCGGCCCGATACCCGCCGGTTCCCCGGCGGTGATGGCGATTCTGGAAATCGTCACGTCGGCCTTACTTGATGTCGACGAACGCTTCGTCGCGAATTTTCCGCAGCCAGGCGTCGAGTTCTTCCTCGTATTTGCGCTGGTGCAGTGCCTCGGTCGCGCGGTTGCGAATGGCCTGGGCGGTCATGTCCTGCTCGCGCCGCTCCATCACTTCGAGAATATGCCAGCCAAACTGGCTTTTCACCGGTTCGGAGACCTCCCCCACGGCGGTATCAGCCATCGCCGCCTCGAATTCGGGCACCATCTGACCGGGCGTGGTCCAGCCGAGGTCGCCGCCCTCTGCGGCGGAGCCAATGTCCTTGGAGTACTTGCGCGCCAGTTCGGCAAAATCCTCGCCCTGCAGTATGCGGTTCCTCAGCTCCCGGGCGCGTGCTTCAGCCTGCTCTTCCGTCATGATTTCGGAGGGCTGGATGAGGATATGGCGCACACGTGTCTGGTTGACCATCTGCTCGCCGCCCTGCATGTCGGCGAGATTGATCAAGTGCAGGCCGGAGGGGCTGCGGATCGGGTCGGATGTGGCGCCGACCTCCAGGCCCGGCGCCACATCGCTGAACAGGCTCGGCAGATCTTCCAGCTTGCGCCAGCCCAGGTCGCCCCCGGAGAACGCGTAGCGGCCATCGTTGGAGGAAATGACCTGGTCGAAGGGCTCGCCAGCGCGTATGCGGCGCAACAGGCCGTTGAGATAACTGCGCGCCGCTTCGACGTCACCGCTCGGCGCATCCTCGGGCAGGGGCAGCAGGGCGTGAAGAATCCGGTACTCCGGCTGGGTCAGCTTCTGTCCTTCCGGGGAGGCAAGGAAGTTGCGCACCTCCTGCTCGGATATCTGGATGCGTTGATTGACGTTGCCTGCCTGAACCCGCTGGATGATCATCTCGCGCCGCACCTGCTCGCGCATGGCGGCGTAGGACTGCCCCTGCTGCTCCAGTGCTGCGCTGAACTCGGTCAGGCTCATGCGGTTCTGCGCCGCTACGCGCTCCATCGCCTGGTTGAGCTGTGCGTCCGAGATGCGCGCACCGACGCGGTTGCCCAACTGCAGCTGGATGCTCTCCAGAATCAGCCGGTCCAGGGTTTCACGAATCAGCACATCCTCGGGGGGCAATTCGACACCCCGTGACTGCAGGCTCTGGGTGATCGCGGCAACCCGCTCACGCAGCTCGCTGGCCATGATGACATCATCGTCAACGATGGCCACGACCTGGTCGAGTATCTGTGTTTGCGCCTGCACCTGGCTGCCAAGGAGCAGGGTCGCAGCAAGGCCGGCGGCCAGCAGTGCGGATTTAATAGTCACGTTCGTCAAAACCTCGAATCATGTCTTCAAGCAGGTCGGTGACCCGGCTGCCAAAGCCGCCCATGCCCTTCAGCAGGACCTGGACCTGTGTGGAGTAACGACGTTCCAGGTTGGGATCCGTAAAGTCCGGGTCTTGTCCCGACGTCGTATCGATGTAGCGCAGATGCAGCAGGCGTACGCGCCAGCAGCAGCTATCGTATTCGATTCCGAACATATCTTCCACGCTGGTACTGCCCTCGACGCTGAAGTTGACGGCGCCGAATACGCTCCAGCGGTTGTTCACCGGGTAATAAGCGGACAGGTGGGCCTGCTCGGTGACCGTATCGCTATCGACCAGGGTGACCGGGCGTCGATAGGAGTAGCCCACGTTGAATACCGCGTTGTCAGAGCGACGGTAACTGGCATAGGCGCTGCCGGCGTTCATGTTGCCGCTGTCCGGGTCCCAGACCAGGCTGTTGCGCAGGCTCAGGCGCTTGTTGGGGGTGAAGGTGACTTCTCCCGCCATTTCGGAGCTCGACTGCTCCAGCGCCGCGTCGTCGGGGTTCAGTCGTACGCGCCGGTCGCGCAGGTAGAAAATCTGCCCGACGCTGGCGCTGAGATACTCGCGCCCGTCCTCGGCGCTTATATAGCGTGTGGTCAAGCCCAGAGACAGGCGGTTGGCATCGTCCAGACGGTCCCGACCGGAGAAACGCGTATCGCGAAACAGCTGGTTGTAGGTGAAGGTCAGTTCGGCGCTGTCGAAGTCGGGCTGCGTCGACTGGTCATCATATTCACTGATCAGGTAATAGGCGCGAGGTTCCAGCGTTTGTAGTAGCGGCTTCCCTGCAAGGCTGGTGGCGCGTTCGAAGAACAGCCCGCCATCCAGGCTGGCCAGCGCCGAGCCCGCCGACGGGCTGTCATCACCCAATTCGCCGTTGTCATTCAGTGCATACTCGAGATAGCGGTATTTGGCGGTGGAGTTGAGAAAGCCGTACTGCCACAGCATGGGGTAACTGGCGCCGCCCTCGAGATACATGCGCTGACCGGTGACGACATCTTCGTTGGAGTCGAAATACGAATACTGCGACAGGAACAGCGGGGCGATCGTGAACGGCGTATTCTCGGCCCGGTAACGTGCCGTGATCTGCGGCAGTTTCTGGTAGTCGTTGTCGAGGTCGTCGGCGAGTGACTGGAACTCCTGCAGCTCCAGACCCACAAGCCACTGGTCCCCCAGATAGTCGAGGGTGCCGAGCTGCAGCAGGCTGGTCTGGCGTTTGGTGTCGAGGTTCGACGTATTGAGGTCCTTGAAATAGTCCACGTCACTGACCCGGGAGTAGTCAATACGCGAGCGCCAGCGCTGCTCGAACAGTCCGTTGTGGCGCACGTTGGCGAGCCAGCGCGAATCGTCCCCGGCGTCCGGGCGTTCGCGTGCGTAGCGATCATCACTGCCCATCCAGGTGCCGCCAACCGACCAGAACCCGGTGTTGCGGTTCAGGTAGCGTGTTTCAAGCTCGTGGTTCAGTCCGCGCTCCTGGATGTAGCGCGGGGTATACAGCGCATCGTAGTTGGGTGCCAGGTTGAAATACACCGGTACGGCGAGGTCCAGTCCACCATTGGTGTCGGAGCTGATGTCGGGCCACAGCAGGCCAGTGCGACGCCGGTCGTCCAGCGGAAAGCGCACCCAGGGCAGGTAGAGCACCGGCACGCCGGCGACGTCGAGTTTGGCGCCGGTTGCCGTACCCAGTCCTTCCTCGAGGTCCAGCTTGATGCTGTCGGCACGCATCGCCCACTCTTCGTCGTCCGGGGCACAGTAGGATAAACGCCCGTCCTGAATGAACAGCGTGCCATCCGCGGCGCGGCGCAGTTGCGCCGCGCTGCCATGCAGGTGTTGTTGGTGCAGGACGAATTCGCTGTCGCGGATACTGGCCTCGCCGTTGTTGGCCGAGTAGCGCGCCTCTTCCCCGCGCAACAGGACGCCAGGCTCGCGCAGGGTAATGCCGCCGCTGACTGTGCCCTCGCGCTCGGCACGGTCGAAATAGCCGTCCTCGCCGCGCAGCTGCCGATAGCCCTGGTCGACGGTCACACCGCCGCGCAGGTAGACATCGTCACCCTGCAGTTCGGACTCAGTAGCGCGGGCTCGAATGTCTGACGTTTCGGGGGTGTCTGCCGGGTCTGATTCCGCCAGCGGGTCGACGTAGTGGCCGCCGCATCGCAGGCATTGAGGGTCGCGCTGGTCCTCGGGCGTCGCCGAGGTGGGAACCCAGTCCAGCTGTGCCGCATCATCAGCCACAGTCTGCAGGGAGCACAGGGCGCTGAGGCTCAGGGCGATGGCGAAGTGGCGCAACCGGGGGTGGTCGGGGCTGTGCGGGCGCGGGGTCATCAGGTTTAGGTGCATTTTTTGGTGTAAAACGGGATGATAATGCATCGCCCCCGGCTTGTCCGGGTCTTTTTCGTAGCGGGAGCTTCCAATGCCCTTACCGCCAGTCGACCTGCTTTCCTGGGCCATGCAGGCGCTGTCAGCCAAACCTGATCAGGCGGCCACTCTGCACCCGCTGGCGGGAGATGCCAGCCAGCGTCGCTACTTCCGGTTGCGCACGCGGGATCACTGCTATATTGCTGTGGACTCGCCACCGGCCTCGCAGAAAAACCGCGAGTTCCTGGCCGTTCGTGCCTGCCTGGAGGCCGGCGGCGTGCGCGTGCCGGCGCTGCTCGCGGCGGACCTGGAGCAGGGATACCTGTTGCTGGAGGACCTCGGTGACGGCCTGCTGCTGGATCGGCTGACCGCGGACTCCGCCGATAGCTGGTATCGACAGGCCCTCGCATTGCAGCAGCGCATGGCAGGCCTGCCCGCCGAAGCCGTTGCGCTGCCCGCGTATGATGCGCGATTGCTGGGCGAGGAGCTGGCCCGTTTTCCCGAGTGGTTCCTGGGCGCGCTGCTCGGCCTCGCGCTCTCGGATGACGAGCGCGCCGCGTTGGCGGAGCTGGACAGGCTGCTCGTTGCAAATGCCCTGGCCCAGCCCCGGGTGCTGGTGCACCGCGACTTCCACAGCCGCAACCTCATGTGCATGGCTGACGGGCAACTCGCCGTGATCGACTTTCAGGATGCAGTGTTTGGGCCTGCCACTTACGACGCAGTCTCCCTGCTGAAAGACTGCTACGTGCGTTGGCCGCGGGACCGGGTTGCAGGATGGGCGCTCGGTTACCGTGATGCACTGGCGGCCTCTGGCCACCTGCCGGCGCTCGATGACGCCACTTTCCTGCGCTGGTTCGACTGGATGGGCCTGCAGCGGCACCTCAAGGTGCTGGGCACCTTTGCACGGCTGGCGCTGCGCGACGGGAAAACCGACTATCTGCAGGACCTGCCGCGGGTGCTGGAGTATGTGCAGGAGGTGTTTGCCCTGTATGCCGGGCAACATCCGGCGCTCGATGCGATAGCGGGCTGGTTTGACCAGCGCGTGCTGCCGGTTATCCACCGCCAGTCCTGGAGTCGCGTGTGAAAGTCATGATTCTGGCTGCGGGGTTCGGCGAGCGCATGCGGCCGCTCACGGAGCATACTCCCAAACCGCTGCTGCAGGCGGGTGGGCGGCCGTTGATTGCCTGGCACATTGAGGCCCTGGCAGCGCTCGGGCTGGACGACCTGGTGATCAATGTCGCGCATCTGGGACAGCAGATCGTCGACTGGTGTGGTGACGGCCAGCGCTGGGGCGTGCGCATCCGCTATTCCCGGGAGCCAGAGCCGCTGGAGACGGCGGGTGGTATCCAGCGCGCACTGCCGCTGCTGGGCAACGCCCCGTTTCTGGTGGTGAATGGTGATGTGTGGACCGAATACCCCCTGCAGCGACTGCTCGCACACGCCCAGCTGCCGGACGGTGCCGCGCACCTGGTGCTGGTCGACAACCCACCGCAACACCCGCTGGGCGATTTTCAGCTGACAGACAGCGGCCGTGTGGTCGCCCGGGCAGCCACGGCCACGGGGTTGACCTACGCAGGTATCGGGGTGTTCAGCGCCGGCTTTTTCGCCGGGATGGCGCCGGGGAAGTTGCCCCTGCGACCGCTGCTGGATGCCGCGATAGCCGCCGGCCGGCTGTCGGGCGAGCACTTCACCGGCGCCTGGGCCGATGTCGGTACGCCTGAGCGCCTGCAGGCGCTGGATGCACGGCTCAGTGCCGCCGCGCACAGCACAGGATGATCTGACGGCACTTAGCCGCTAGAATAGCCGCCTGTCCAGTTTCCGGAGCCAGCGCATGGCCGATTACCTGATTGCACCCTCTATCCTGTCGGCGAATTTTGCCCGTCTCGGCGAAGAGGTGGATGCCGTGCTGGCCGCTGGCGCCGATGTGGTGCACTTCGACGTGATGGACAACCACTACGTGCCGAACCTCACCATTGGCCCGATGGTGTGCAAGGCACTGCGCAAGCACGGTGTCACGGCGCCGATAGATGTGCACCTGATGGTCAGCCCGGTGGACAGGCTGATCGGTGACTTCGCCGAGGCCGGCGCCAGCTATATTACCTTCCATCCTGATGCGTCGACCCATGTCGATCGATCCCTGCAGATGATCCGTGATGCCGGCTGCAAGAGCGGGCTCGTGTTCAACCCGCACGCCGGGCTTGAGGCGCTGCGCTACGTGATGGACAAGGTGGATATGGTGTTGCTGATGTCGGTGAACCCGGGCTTTGGCGGCCAATCCTTCATCCCGGCGACGCTGGATAAACTGCGCGAGGCGCGTGCCCTGATAGACGCCTCGGGGCATGACATCCGGCTGGAAATCGACGGCGGTGTCACCGCGGGGAATATCGCGGATATTGCGGCGGCGGGCGCCGACACCTTCGTGGCCGGCTCGGCCATTTTCAATGCACCCGACTACCGCGCCGTGATTGCGGAAATGCGGGCGGCGCTGGCGGAGGTGCAACAGCCCCGATGAACGAGGCAGAATTCAGCGCTCTCGCGGCGCAGGGTTATAATCGCATCCCGGTCAGTACCGAGGTACTGGCGGATCTCGAAACCCCGGTCAGCACCTATCGCAAGCTGGGTGAAGGGGCCTTCTCCTACTTTTTCGAGTCCGTGCAGGGCGGCGAAAAATGGGGGCGCTATTCGATCATTGGCCTGCCCTGCCGCACGCTGTTGCGCGTGTTCGGCAACCGTGTCGAGGTGCTGGTGGATGGCGCTGTGGTCGAGCAGGCCGAGGTCGCGGACCCGCTGCAGTACGTCGAGGCCTTTCAGCAGCGCTATCGCAGCGCACCGGATGCCGGCCTGCCGGTATTCCACGGCGGGCTGGTGGGTTACTTCGGGTATGACACGGTGCGCTACGTTGAGCCCCGGTTACGCGCTGGCGCCCCCCGGGATGAGCTCGGAAACCCCGATATCCTCCTCATGGTGTCGGAAGAGGTGCTGGTGTTCGACAATCTGTCCGGCACCATCCGCCTGATCATCAACGCCGATCCGCAGCGGCCCGGCGCGCTGCAGGAGGCGCGGGAGCGCCTGAGCGAGCTCACCCTGAAACTGCGTGAACCCATGCCGCCGTTACCGGATGTGGCGCTGGCCGGTGCCGACAGCGATGCGCTGGAGGCCTCAGCCACATCGCATTTCGACGAAGCGGGCTTCGCCCGGGTCGTGGAGCGCATCAAAGACTATGTGCTGGCCGGGGATGTGATGCAGGTGGTGCCCTCGCAGCGCCTCCAGGTGCCGTTCAGCGCACCGCCCCTGAACCTGTACCGGGCGCTGCGCAACCTGAACCCTTCACCCTATATGTACTATCTGGATCTCGGTGACTTCCATATCGTGGGGTCGTCCCCGGAGATCCTCGCCCGTCTGCAGAACAACGAAGTTACCGTGCGCCCGCTGGCTGGCACGCGCCGGCGCGGCTACAGCGACGCCGAGGACAAGGCGCTGGAGGCTGAATTGCTCGCGGACCCCAAGGAAATCGCCGAGCACCTCATGCTCATCGACCTGGGGCGCAATGATATCGGTCGCATTGCGCGTATCGGCTCCGTCACCCTCAGCGACAAGATGGCAGTGGAACGGTATTCCCACGTGATGCACATCGTGTCCAATGTCTGTGGCCAGTTGCAGCCTGGCAAGTCGGCGATCGACGTGTTGCGGGCCACCCTGCCGGCCGGCACCCTGAGCGGTGCGCCCAAAATACGGGCGATGGAAATCATTGACGAACTGGAGCCGGTGAAGCGCGGCGTCTATGGCGGCGCGGTAGGGTATCTGTCCTGGGCCGGCGAGATGGACACGGCCATCGCCATTCGCACCGCGGTGATCAAGGACGGCAAGCTGTATATCCAGGTGGGCGCCGGCGTGGTCGCCGACTCGGTGCCGCGTCTGGAGTGGAAGGAAACCCACAACAAGGCGCGCGCCATGTTCCGCGCGGCGTCCATGGTGCTGGCCGGGCTCGACTCGGCGTGAACGTGCACGAGCAGCTGCAGGCTCTGCTGGCGCATTGCGAACACCCCTACGCGCTGCTCGATGAACTGTACCTGCCGGAAGACCAGGCGCGCGTGCTGCGCACCCGCAACCTGCGGCTGATACCCGGTGAGAAACGGCGGCGCGGCGGCAAGTACGCCTATGCCGAGTGGGCCCACGTCATAGGCATCTTCCAGACGCTTATTGGCCAGCATATCGGCTGGCGGGAAGATCTGCGTGTGCTGGATGCCGGTTGTGGTGCCGGCCTGCTGGCCATTGCCTGCGAACCTTTCCTGGGTCGCGGCGGCTGTTACACCGGTCTGGATGTGGCAGCCGAGCAGCTTGCATTCTGTCGCCAGCACTACCGGGATGAGCACTTCCGGTTCCTGCACCTGGATACCGCCAATCCGTTCTACGCGCCCGACCAGACAGCAGCAGGAACCCCCTGGCCAGTCGCCGATGCAGGGCAGCAGCTGGTGACTGCACTATCGGTGTGGACACATTTCAATGAACGGGACGCCCGTTTTTATATGGCGGAGCTGGCACGGGTGCTGGAGCCCGGCGGCAAGGCGCTGGTGACAGTGTTTCTGCTGGATCAGGATTATCACGCCACGTTGCCGCGCGCTGCGGGCAAGGCCGCGCGCTTTCACGCCACGCCGCTGCAGCGCTGGGTGTTCGACCAGCCTGCTTACGGCTCATCCGAGTGGTTGTGCCCCGGCTGGGCGCAGGTGCCGGAGGAGGCCATCGCCGTGACGCCGGCGGGCCTGGCGAGCCTGCTGGAGGCCAGTCAGCTGCGGCTCGCCGCCCACTATCGCGGAAACTGGAAAGAAGTGCCGGGCCCGTTTTTCCAGGATGTACTGGTGCTGGAAAAGCCCCGGGAGTGCTAGCCCAGCCCGCAGGCAGCTTGAAGTTGCTGCAGGCCTCCTCTCTCGCAAGGCCCTGAGGCATGGTAAACTCACGCCCCACGCTGCAAGGGACCACCATGCCTGACATATTGATGATCGATAACTACGATTCCTTCACCTGGAATATCGTGCAGTATCTGGGTGAACTGGGTGCCGAGGTGCAGGTGGTGCGCAACGATGAAATTGGCGTTGCCGATATCGCCACCATCGCCCCTCGCAAGATCGTTATCTCTCCCGGCCCTTGCACGCCCAACGAGGCCGGCATCTCCATGGACGTGATCCGCACCTATGCCGGCCAGCTGCCTATCCTCGGCGTCTGCCTCGGCATGCAGAGCCTCGGGCAGGTCTACGGCGGGCAGGTGGTGCGCGCGCGGCAGGTGATGCACGGCAAGACGTCATTGATTCACCACCGCGGCCAGGGCGTGTTCCGCGGCCTCAGTCAGCCCTTTGAGGCGACGCGATACCACAGCCTGGTAGTCGCTCGGGAGGGATTGCCGGGCTGTCTGGAAATCACTGCCTGGACGGAAACCGCTGACGGCGAGATGGATGAGATCATGGGGCTGCGACACCGGGAGCTGGCGGTGGAAGGGGTACAGTTTCATCCCGAGTCGATTCTTACCGCGCATGGCCACGACCTGCTGCGCAACTTTCTGCAACAGGAGGCCCGCTGATGACCCTGCAGGATGCCCTTGCCCGTCTGGTGGATCACCAGTCACTCACTCGCGACGAAATGGCGCAGGTCATGCGGCTGGTCATGTCCGGTGCTGCGACCGATGCCCAGATTGGCGGGCTGTTGGTGGCCCTGCGCATGAAAGGGGAAAGCACGGAAGAGATCGCGGGTGCGGCGCAGGTGATGCGCGAGCTGGCGACGCCGGTGCAGGTCTCCGGCGAGCACCTGGTCGACCTCGTGGGCACCGGCGGGGACGGCGCCAACCTGTTCAATGTGTCGACGGCGGCCACCTTTGTCGTCGCGGCGGCCGGCGCGCAGGTCGCGAAGCACGGCAACCGCTCCGTCTCCAGCACATCAGGCAGCTCCGACCTGCTGGAGCATCTCGGGGTGCCGCTGGACCTGACGCCGGCACAGGTGGCGCGGGCGATTGACAGTGTCGGCCTGGGGTTCATGTTCGCCCCGGCACACCACGCCGCCATGCGCCATGCGATCGGCCCGCGTCGCGAGCTGGGCATGCGCACGCTGTTCAATGTGCTGGGTCCCCTGACCAACCCGGCCGGTGTGCGCCGCCAGGTGATTGGCGTGTTTGACCCGGCATTGTGCCGCCCTCTCGCGGAGGTGCTGAAGCTGCTTGGCAGTGAGCATGCCCTGGTTGTGCACGGAGAAGGCGGTCTGGATGAAATCACCTTGAGCGGCAGCACGGAAGTGGCCGAACTATGCCGCGGCAATATCGCCAGCTACCGCATTGCGCCCGAGGATTTCGGGATGGAGCGTCAGGACCTTGAGGGGCTGTCGGTAGGCAGTGTCGAGGCGTCGGCGGCGCTGATTCGCGCCGCGCTGGCGGGTCGGGATACGCCTGCGGCGCGCAAGGCCGCTGCAATGATTGCCCTGAATGCGGGCGCCACCATCTATGTCAGTGGCCTGGCGGCGACCATCGCCGATGGCGTGGCGCTGGCTGAGGACCTGATCGCGACAGGGCAGGCGCGGGAAAAGATGAAGGAGTTTGTCGATTTTACCCAGATGATGAGCCAGGGAGGCCACGCCTGATGGCTGCCGCCCCCACCATCTTGCGCCAGATCCTGGCGCGCAAATACGAGGAAGTGGCGGCAGGGCGCCGCCGTGAATCCCTCGCTGACCTTGAATCGCGCATCTCGGAGCAGTCCGCCCTGCGCGGGTTCGTGGAGGCGCTGCGCCAGCGCGTGGGCGCAGCGCAGCCAGCGGTGATTGCGGAAGTGAAAAAGGCCTCGCCCAGCCAGGGTGTGATTCGCGCAGATTTTGATCCCGCTGCGATCGCACGCAGCTACCAATCCGGCAATGCCACCTGCCTGTCAGTACTGACCGACGTCGATTTCTTCCAGGGCAGTGATGCCTATCTGCAGCAGGCGCGCGCCGCCTGTGCGTTGCCTGTGCTGCGCAAGGACTTCACCGTCGACACCTGGCAGGTGGTCGAGGCCCGCGCCATCGGTGCCGATGCAGTGCTGCTGATTGCGGCAGCGCTGGAAGATGCACAGATGCGCGAGCTGGCCAGCAGTGCCACCGAGTATGGGCTGGATGTGCTCGTGGAAGTGCATGATCGCGCCGAACTGGATCGCGCTCTGGACCTGGGCCTGCCGCTGCTCGGCATCAACAACCGCGACCTGCACACCTTCAAGACTGCTCTGGATACGACCCTGAACCTGCTGCCCCATATCCCGGGTGACCGCGTGGTGGTAACAGAGAGCGGTATCCACAGTCCGGAGGACGTCGCAGTGATGAGGGACGCGGGGGTCTTCAGCTTCCTGGTCGGTGAGGCATTCATGCGTGCCGAGGAACCCGGCGAGAAATTGCGCGAGCTTTTCTTTCCCGGCTAGCGGGTGCCCAGCACCACCATGGTTTTTCCGGAGACAGCTACCAGACCCTCCTCCTCGAGGTTTTTCAGCACCCGTCCGGCCATTTCCCGCGAGCAACCGACAATCTTGCCCAGTTCCTGACGCGTTACCTTGATCTGCATGCCGTCGGGATGGGTCATTGCGTCAGGCTGTTTGCACAGGTCTATCAGGGTGTGGGCAATGCGACCGGAAACATCGACAAAGGCGAGATCCTTGAGTTTGCGCGTGGTCTGGCGCAAACGCATCCCCATCTGGTTGGCGATGGCAAAGAGGATGTCCGGGTAATGGCTGCGGACCTGGTGGAATCGGGCGTAGGAAATCTCGGCAACTTCGCACTGCTCCTTGGCGACCACCATGGCGCTGCGCACTTCCTCGCTGGCGCCGAATAACCCCATCTCTCCAAAGAAGTCACCGGCGTTCAGGTAGCTGACCACCATCATGTGATCCGCATCGTTTTCATCCTGTACCATTACGGACACCGAGCCGTCCAGAATCAGGAACAGGCGATCGCAGTTGGCCCCCTCTTGCAGAATGACATGCTTGGCGCGGTAGATGGATCGGTTGCAATGACGGAGGAAGTTCTCCACACCTGGAATGGCACTGGTGACCTGGTGCTTCAGCATGCTGGGGTTTCCTTCTTCTTGTCATTCGACCTGTAGGCCAATATTACCCCACGCTTGCGGCAAGTAAAACGTAAACCCCTGTGCTAAGCTCGCGCCGTCTTGCGAACAGGAGAAGCAGTGCGATGCAGGCAACCGTGAAGTGGGTGGATGGCGTCATGTTTCTGGGTGAGTCCGGTAGCGGCCACAGTGTTGTGATGGACGGCCCACCCGACCTCGGCGGGCGCAATCTTGGCCCGCGCCCGATGGAGATGCTGCTGCTGGGGGTGGGCGGATGCTCATCGTTTGACGTGATGAGCATGCTGCAGAAGTCCCGCCAGCAGGTGGTTGACTGTCGCGTAGAGCTGCAGGCCGAGCGTGCTGATGCGGTGCCCGCCGTGTTCACCCGCATTCACATGCACTTTGTGGTGACCGGCGTAGACCTGAAGGAAAAACAGGTACAGCGGGCGGTTGAACTCTCCGCAGAGAAATACTGTTCGGCATCTATCATGCTGGGTGCTGCCGGCGTGGCGATGAGCCACAGCTTCGAAATACAGGCGTTTTCACCCTCCTGAGGGGGCACTGTCCTGCCCCGCGGCGGGGGAAGGCAAGCTAGAGGTAGTAGCTGCTGCGGGTCATGAGCTTTGACACGACGCTCATCAGCTCCTTGACCGGCGCGGGCAGATCCGCACCGCCGGCTGCCAGGGCGTTTTCTCCGTGGCGCTCTTCGTCTTGCAGCATCTTCTGCAGAATCAACTGGGATTTACGGTCGTCGGCAGGCAGCTGTTGCAGGTGGTCGCGCAGGTGGCGGCAGACCCGCTCTTCCGTGGCCGCTACGAAGCCCAGGCTCCATTTGTCGCCGATTGCGCCGGCGCTCGCTCCGAGCAGGAAGGACAGGCCGTACCAGGCGGGGTTCAGGTGGCTGGGGCGGCTGCCCAGTTCCTGCAGGCGTTGGGCGCACCAGGCCAGATGGTCCTCTTCCTCGCGAGCGGCCTCGCGCATGTCCTCGCGTACAGCAGGCAATTTGGCGGTCAGTGCCTGGCCCTGATACAGCGCCTGCGCGCACACTTCGCCGGTGTGGTTGACTCGCATCAGTCCCGCAACGTGGCTGCGCTGCGCCGGATTGAGAGTGCAGTCACGGTGGCCGTCGGCGGGAGAGGGACGGGTGGCTGGCCTGCCGCGATTGCTCAGGGTACGCAAGACGGTATCGGCTTCCCCCAACAGGCGGTCCACGAGGGTCAATTTTCGGCTATACATGGCGTGCTCCATCACCGGGAAGCGCTAACTATAGCGGGCAATCGCACGCCAACCAATGTCGTTGCGCCGGGTCACGCCGTCCCAGTGGATATGCTCCGCGGCCTCGTAGCAGCTGCGCTGGGCGGCGGCGATATCGTCACCCAGCGCGGTCACGCAGAGTACGCGGCCACCGTTGGTGACTACCGCGTCGTCCTCTACGGCGGTGCCCGCATGGAAGACCTTGACGTGCTCGGGGAAGGCGTAATCCAGCCCGGAGATCGGCAGTCCTTTGGCGTAATTCCCCGGATAGCCGCCGGCCGCGAGCACCACGCCGATGGCACAGCGGCTGTCCCAGCTGGCCGTGGCGCGATCCAGCTCACCGTCGAGCGCTGCAGTGCACAGTGAGACCAGGTCGGACTGCAGACGCAGCATGATGGGCTGGGTTTCCGGGTCGCCGAAGCGACAGTTGTACTCGATGACTTTCGGTTCGCCCGCGGGCGAGATCATCAGGCCTGCATAGAGGAAGCCGGTGTAGTCATTGCCTTCCGCGGCCATGCCGCGCACGGTGGGCAGGATGACCTCATCCATGACGCGCTGGAATACGGCATCGGTGACGACGGGGGCCGGGGAGTAGGCACCCATGCCGCCGGTGTTGGGCCCGGTGTCACCGTCACCGATGCGCTTGTGGTCCTGGCTGGTGGCCATCGGCAGTACGTGTTCGCCATCTACCATGACGATAAAACTGGCCTCCTCGCCCTGCAGAAACTCCTCGATCACGACACGGCAGCCGGCATCGCCGAAGGCGTTGCCCGACAGCATGTCAGTCACCGCCGCTTCGGCTTCAGCGAGGGTCTCTGCGACGATCACGCCCTTGCCCGCAGCCAGGCCGTCCGCCTTGACCACGATCGGCGCGCCCTGTGCCCGCAGATACGCGAGTGCGGGTTCCAGCTCGGTGAAGTTGCCGTAGGCCGCAGTGGGAATGTCGTGGCGGGCGAGGAAGTCCTTGGTGAACGCCTTTGACCCTTCCAGCTGGGCTGCGCCCTTGCGCGGCCCAAAGCAGCGCAGGCCGCGTTCCTGGAAGTAATCCACAATGCCTGCAACCAGTGGTGCCTCCGGTCCGACGATGGTGAGTGCGATGTCCTCGGCGACCGCGAAGTCGGCCAGTGCGGCGAAATCCATGGGGTCGATGGCAACGTTCTGCAGGCCGGGTTCAGTAGCGGTGCCCGCGTTCCCCGGCGCGACGAACACACGCGCAACGCCGGCCCCCTGTGCCGCTTTCCAGGCCAGTGCGTGCTCGCGGCCGCCGCTGCCAATCACCAGAATGTTCATCAGTTGCTCTCTCAGTGGCGGAAATGGCGCATGCCGGTAAAGACCATGGCCATGTCGTGTTCATCGGCGGCGGCGATAACTTCCTCGTCGCGAATCGAGCCGCCCGGCTGAATGACGGCTGCAATACCGGCCTTGCCGGCGTTGTCGATGCCATCTCGGAACGGGAAGAACGCGTCTGACGCCATCACCGAGCCGCGCACGGTGAGACCTGCGTGTTCTGCTTTGATCGCGGCGATACGGGCCGAATTGACCCGGCTCATCTGGCCGGCACCGACGCCGATCGTGCGACCATTTGCCGCGTAGACAATAGCATTGGATTTGACAAACTTGGCGACTTTCCAGGCGAACAGGAGGTCCTGCATCTGCTGCGGTGTCGGTTGCCGCTTGCTGACAATGCGCAGATCCGCGCTGTCGACCATACCCAGGTCGCGATCCTGGACCAGCAGTCCGCCATTTACCCGCTTGTAATCAAGGGCGGGGATGCTGCTACCCCAGTCGCCGCAGGCGAGCAGGCGCACGTTCTGCTTGGCCGCGACCACCGCTTGCGCGGCGGCGCTGACTGCCGGTGCGATGATCACTTCGACGAACTGCCGCTCGACGATGGCCTGTGCGGTTTCTGCGTCCAGCTCCCGGTTGAAGGCTATAATGCCGCCAAAGGCGGATTCCGGGTCAGTGGCAAAGGCGAGGTCGTAGGCCTCCAGCAACGTCGCGGCGACGGCAACGCCGCAGGGGTTGGCGTGTTTGACGATCACGCAGGCCGGCTCGGCAAAGTTCTTCACGCACTCCAGTGCCGCGTCGGTGTCCGCCACGTTGTTGTAGGACAACTCCTTGCCCTGCAGCTGCCGGGCGGTGGCGATGCCGGCCTCGGCGGGCTGCGCTTCGACGTAGAATGCCGCCTTCTGGTGCGGGTTTTCTCCGTAGCGCATGTCCTGTGCCTTGTGGAACTGCATATTGAACGTGCGCGGGAACGCCGGTGAGCCACCCGGAGTCAGTGTGCCGAAGTGGTTGGCGATGGCGCCATCGTAGGCGGCGGTATGCTCATAGGCGCGAATCGCCAGGTCGAAGCGGGTTGCCAGTGTGGTGGCGCCCTCTTGGCTGCGCATCTCTTCGATGATGCGTGTGTAGTCGCCTGCATTCACCACGATATTCACCCAGCGGTGGTTCTTTGCTGCGGCGCGCACCATGGTCGGGCCGCCGATGTCGATATTCTCGACCGCCTCTTCCAGCGTGCAGTCCGGTCTGGCGACGGTTGCCTCGAAGGGGTACAGGTTGACCACGACCATATCGATGGCATCAATGCCATGCTCAGCCATCACCGCGTCGTCCTGCCCCCGACGGGCGAGGATGCCGCCGTGGATCTTCGGATGCAGCGTTTTCACACGGCCGTCCATCATCTCGGGAAAGCCGGTGTGGTCGGCAACCTCGGTGACTGTCAGGCCGGCATCGCGCAGCAGGCGGTAGGTGCCGCCAGTCGATAGCAGCGCAACGCCCAGTTCCTGCAGGGCAGTGGCAAACTCGACGATGCCGGTTTTGTCGGAGACGCTGATCAGTGCGCGTCTAACGGTTACGAGATGGGAGTCGCTCATGGTGTCTGGGGTGCCTGTCAGCTTTTGTCGGAAATGAGTTGGTACTGCTTGAGTTTCTTGCGCAGTGTGCCGCGATTCAGACCCAGCATATGGGAAGCGCGGGTCTGGTTGTTGCGCGTGTAGTCCATGACAGCGCGCAGCAGGGGCGCCTCAACCTCGGCCAGGACGAGTTGGTAGAAATCCGTTGTCGACTGCCCATCGAGTGCCTCGAGGTACTCACCCACTGCGCGTGCCACGGCATCGTGCAGTCGTTCCGGTGTGGGCGCTGCAGGCGTGCTGTCAGGGATGGCTGGGACGTCGGGTACAAGTGAGGCTGGGTCGGATTTCTTCATGCAGCAATGTTCTCTGCGGCGGTGCCTGTGAATAGTTGGTCAATCATGCGTAGCTGGGCCGCGCTGTCGTCTAGGGCGTTGAACTCGGCCCGGTGCGTGAGCCACTGTGGCTGGTATTGCAGGAACCAGCCGACATGCTTGCGCGCGATGCGTGGCCCCAGGAAGTCGCCGTAGAACAGGTGCAGGGCGCGGACGTGGCCGTGCAGCAGTGCGACCTGCTGCGCCAGTGAGGGCGCGGGCGGTGTGCTGCCGGTGGCCAGCCTCGCGGCGATCTGGCCGCAGAGCCACGGTCGCCCCTGTGCGGCGCGACCGACCATGACGCCGGCGGCGCCGGTATGGCGCAACACCGCTACCGCCTTTTCGGCAGAGTCGATGTCGCCATTGGCGAAGACCGGGATATCCACGGCGGTGACAATGTCAGCAATGGTGTCGTACTCCGCGCTGCCGCGGAAGGCACAGGCGCGGGTGCGGCCGTGCACGGCCAGCGCGGCGATGCCGGCATCCTCGGCGATCCGCGCAATGCTGGCGCCATTGCGCGCCTGCGGTGAGGGCCCCGTACGGATTTTCAGGGTGACCGGTACCTGCACGGCCGCGACCACGGCCTGCAGGATATTACGCACCAGCGGTTCGTCAGCGAGCAGCGCGGAACCGGCTGCCTTGCGGCAGACCTTCTTGGCCGGGCAGCCCATATTGATGTCGATGACCTGTGCCCCGAGGGCAACATTGTAACGTGCCGCGGCGGCCATCTGCTGTGGATCGTTGCCGGCAATTTGCACCGAGCGGGGTTCGATTTCAGCGTCGTGGCGTGTGCGGAGTCGGGTCTTGTCCGTCGTCCGCAGGCGCGGGTTGCTGTTGACCATTTCAGACACGACCAGGCCCGCACCGAGTCGGGCACAGAGCTGGCGGAACGGCAGGTCGGTGACCCCCGCCATGGGGGCCAGCGCTACGGCATTGGTCAGTGTGTAAGGCCCGATTTGCGGCATTGAGGAAGACTGTGAGGTCGCTTCAGGAAGCAGCCTATGATACGCCACCGTGGCGTGTGGTTAAAGCGCGCTGTGGGTTGCAGCGCAGGCAGGTTAGACTGGGGCCCGGTCTTGCAATCGACAATAACGAAAACAGGAGGGTATATGAATACAGCAAAGGGTCTGCAGGGCAAGACGGCGCTGGTCACTGGTGGCGCCGGCGGCATTGGCGCGGCCTGCGCCGCGGCACTGCTGCAGGATGGTGCCGCTGTGGTACTGATGGGGCGTCGAGAGGCGGCATTGCAGGCTGCGCGCGCAGCCTTGCTGGAGAAAGTGCCGGGCGGCGACGTGAGACTGTGTCCTGGCGACGCCTTGCGAGAGGAGGATGTATGCAGGGCTGTGGACATGGCGCACGCGGTGGCCGGTCGGCTGGATATTGTGGTGCCCACAGTCGGCGGTGGAGGCTTCAAGCCGCTGTTGTTGCAGGATCTGGATGGTCTGCGTCAGGAACTGGACCTCAATATCGGCTCTGTATTTCTCGCCGTGCGCCACGCGGCCCCCGTTATGGCCCGGGGTGGCAGCATCGTTTGCATCTCCTCGACAACAGCAGGCATGCCGTTTCCCTGGTTGTCTGCTTATTGTGCGGGCAAGGCCGGCCTGGAAGGGTTGGTGCGTGCCGCCGCGGATGAGCTGTCTTATCTTGGGCTGCGGATCAATGCGGTGCGGCCCGGGCTGACGCGCAGCGAAGCCACAGGTGACCTGTTTGCCAGCCCCGAGGTCATGCAGGCGTTCGAAGAGCAGATCCCGCTGCGGCGGCCCGGTGAACCGGAGGATATTGCCGCCAGCGTGCGCTATCTGGCGGGCCCCGAGTCGTCCTGGGTGACCGGTCAGTGCTTCAATGTCGATGGCGGACAATGCTTGCGCCGACACCCCGACATGACCGGCTCGCTGTCCTATCTGTTCGGTGAAGCGCAGATGGCCGCTGTGCTGGGGCGTGAGCCGCAGGGTTGACGCTCAGGCGCGGGGCAGCTCACCGCGCAGGCAGACCCAATCCTCGCGCTCTCCTGCCACGGTGAGCTTGACGCGCGCCGCGTAGTGCTCGCACAGGGCCTCCGCCTGGCTGTTGAGCAGGCCTGACAGCAGCAGTGTGCCGCCTGGCTTGAGCAGGCTGAGCAGCGTGTCCGAAAGCTCCGCGAGTGGCCCGGCGAGAATGTTCGCCACCACGACATCTGCCTGGCCCTGCCATGTGGCATTGGTTGCGGCATCCGGCAGGGTGACGCTGAAGCGTTCATCTGCAACGCCGTTGCGCCGCGCGTTGTCGCGGCTGGCGACCAATGCCTGCGGGTCGTTGTCGACCCCCAGGGCGCGCTCGGCGCCGAGCTTGAGTGCCGCCACAGCCAGGATGCCTGAGCCGCAGCCGTAGTCGACGATGCTGTGGCCCCGCAGCGCCAGCTGGTCAAGCTGGCCGAGGCAGAGCGCCGTGGTGGGGTGTGTGCCGGTGCCGAAGGCCAGCCCCGGGTCCAACAGCAGATTGACGGCATCCGGATCCGGCGGGTCGATCCAGCTCGGGCAGACCCACAGCTTTTCGCCAAAGCGCATGGGTTGGTAGTGGCTGATCCACTCCCGCTCCCAGTCCTTGTCTTCAAGGATTTCCACCCGCTGGTTGCACCCGTCCAGCAGTGTGTCCGGTATCCGTTCCAGCACCGAGGCCATGTGGGCGTCCGCGGGGAACAGGCCGGTCAGCCGTATGTGTTGCCAGAGCGGAGTTTCCCCCACGCCGGGTTCCAGTACTGGCTGGTCGGCATTGTCCTCCATGGTCAACGCCACCGCCCCTGCTGCCAGCAGCTGTTCCTCAAGGGCAGCGGCGAGCGTCGGGCTGGTGTCCAGTCGCAGCTGTAGCCAGCTCACTAGCTCCAGTCTTCCAGCTTGCTTTCGAGGTAGTGAATGCTCACACCGCCAGCCTGGAAGGAGCGGTCCCGCACCAGTTCCCGGTGCAGTGCCGTGTTGGTGCGGATGCCCTCGATGACCAGTTCGTCAAGGGCCTGGCGCATTCTCGCCAGGGCGATCTCGCGGCTCTCACCGTAACTGATGATCTTGGCAATCAGGGAATCGTAGAACGGCGGTACGGTGTAGCCATCGTACAGGTGGGAGTCGACGCGGATGCCCGGGCCGCCGGGTGCGTGGAAGGTGGTGACCTTGCCCGGTGAGGGCATGAAGGTCTGGTGATCTTCGGCGTTGATGCGACATTCGAAGGCGTGGCCGCGAAAGACCACCTGTTCCTGGGTGACCGACAGCGGCAGGCCGCTGGCGATGCGCAGTTGCTCGCGCACGATGTCGATGCCGGTGATCATTTCCGTCACCGGATGCTCCACCTGCACACGGGTGTTCATTTCGATGAAATAAAAACCGCCGTCCTCGTAGAGAAATTCGAAGGTGCCGGCACCGCGGTAGCCGATTTCGATGCAGGCGTTGACGCAGGCCTCGGCGACCTGGGCGCGCAGGTGTTCGTCGACACCAGGCGCCGGCGCCTCTTCCAGTACCTTCTGGTGGCGCCGCTGCAGGGAGCAGTCCCTGTCCCCCAGGTGAATGGCGTTACCCTGTCCGTCTGCGATGACCTGCACTTCCACATGACGCGGCTTCTGCAGGAATTTCTCCAGGTAGACGACACCGGACCCGAAGGCGGCCGCTGCCTCGGCCTGGGTCAGCTGCACCGAGTTCAGCAGGGCCGCTTCATTGTGCACAACCCGCATGCCGCGACCGCCACCGCCAGCGGCGGCCTTCACGATCACGGGGTAACCGATGCGCCGGGCTATCTCTAGCGTGCGCTCTGCGTCATCGGTCAGTGGTCCATCGGAGCCCGGAACCGTGGGCACACCGGTTTTTTTCATCGCCTCGATGGCCGACACCTTGTCGCCCATGAGACGGATGGTCTCGGCTTTCGGGCCGATGAAGATGAAGCCGCTCTTCTCTACCTGCTCGGCAAAGTCCGCATTCTCGGCCAGAAACCCGTAACCGGGGTGGATGGCGCTCGCGTTGGTGACTTCCGCGGCACTGATGATCGCGGGTACGTTGAGGTAGCTCGCGGTAGAGGCTGCGGGGCCGATACAGACCGCCTCATCGGCGAGGCGCACGTGCATCAGCTCGCGATCCGCCTTGGAGTGGACCGCCACGGTCTTGATGCCCATCTCCTTGCAGGCCCGGAGAATCCGCAGGGCGATCTCACCGCGATTGGCGATGAGAACCTTTTCCAGCTTGGCCATGATGTGTTCCTCTGCTTGCGGCGCGCAGGCGCCGGTGGCTGTGTCAGACGATGGAGAACAGAGGCTGCTCGAATTCAACCGCCTCACCGTTGTCGACCAGGATGGCCTCGATGGTGCCGGATTTGTCCGCTTCGATCTGGTTCATCATTTTCATGGCTTCGACGATGCAGAGGACATCGCCCACCTTGACGCTCTGGCCCACCTCAACGAACGCGGGCGACGTGGGCGAGGGGGAGCGATAGAAGGTGCCCACCATCGGCGATGTGATGAGCTTGCCACTGTGTGCCGGTGCGCTGGGCGCTGCCGCTTCGGCGGCGGGTGCGGGAGGCGCCGCTGGTGCGCTGGGCGCCGGAGCGGCAGCGGGAGCTGGTGCCTGTGCATAGGCTGCCATCAGGGGTTGGGCGCTGTTGCGGCTGATGCGCACAGACTCCTCACCCTCCTTGATTTCTATCTCATCGATGTTGGACTCTTCCAGCAATTCGATCAGCTTTTTAACTTTGCGAATGTCCATGACAGGGCTCTCTCTGGTTTTCGTTTCAGGGCTGTTCCAGTTGCCGCAGGGCGGCCAGTAAAGCGAGTTCATAGCCGTGTGCGCCCAGTCCGCAGATCACGCCGACCGCGAGATCGGAGAAATACGAGTGCTGTCGAAAGGGCTCTCGCGCGTGGGTGTTGGACAGGTGCACTTCGATAAATGGAATCGCCACCGCGGCCAGGGCGTCCCGCAGCGCGACGCTGGTGTGGGTAAACGCTGCCGGGTTGATCAGGATGAAGTTCACGCCCTCGCGCCGCGCATCGTGGATGCGCTCTACGAGTTCGTATTCCGCGTTGCTCTGCATCGCGAGCAGGTGATGCCCTTGTGCGGTGGCAACGTGGGTCAGCCGGCTGTCAATGTCGGCCAGGGTGGTGTGGCCATAAACGGCGGGTTCACGTTCTCCCAGCAGGTTCAGGTTGGGACCGTGCAATACCAGAATGGTGGCCATGGTTATTCGCCTGTGCGCTTTTGACCCATTAGGGCAAAGTCTGGCTGAAAAATCCCTGACTGTCCATCGGTGAGCAGGATTTTTTAGAAAATAGCGGATGTTAGCCGCCAGTTAGGCGAATTTTTCCCATTTCCGGGAGATAGCGGCAAAGAAGCCTGTGAAGTAGACGAAATGGGTGAAGTTACGCGAAAACCGGCATATTTCCGGCAAAACGCGAGGATATTAGGGCGATCTAGCCCCTATTTGCCGAAATGCTCTCCAGCGCGCTGATAACCCCGCTGCGTGTCAGGACCTGGGGCAGGAGTACGGGCGCCGCGCCGCGGTCGGCCGGATACAGCACGTACAGGGGAATGCCGGAGCGGCCGTGTCCGCGCAGGTAGTTGGCAATATCGGCATCGTAGTTGGTCCAGTCTGCCACCAGGAAGGCGACATTGTGTTCCCGGAACGCGGCCTGCACCGCCTCGGTGTAGAGCACACCCTGCTCGTTGGCAATGCAGGTGATGCACCAGTCTGCGGTGACGTCTACGAAAACGGGGCGACCCGAGCGGCGCAGGTCCTCTACCCTTTCTTCTGACCAGGCTGCTGCGTCACCGACCTCGTCTGTGCCCGTGTCCGGGCCTGCGGGTACGCGCCAGAGCCCCAGTGCTACAGCGCCCACCAGACTGGCGAGCGCGAGAGCCCTGCGCGCGGTCCGGCCATGTGAGGCCGGGCCAGACGAGGTATGTCCCTGCCATAACCACAGTGCCAGCGCGAGTAGCAGACCACCGGCCAGGGCGGCCGCCATGGTATCCACGCTGGTCTGGCGCCCGGCAACCCACAATAACCAGATCGCCGTGGCGTAGAGCGGAAAGGCCAGCAGTTGTTTCAGGGTTTCCATCCAGGCCCCGGGCCGCGGCAGCCAGTCACGGGCCCGGCTGCTGTAGCTCAGCAGTAACATGGGCGCTGCCATGCCCGCCCCGAGCGCAAAGAAGACGGCGAGTGACACCAGCGCGGGCTGGGTCAGGGCGAAGCCCAGCGCGGTGCCCATGAACGGCGCCGTGCAGGGGCTGGCCACAACCACAGCCAGCACACCCGTAAAGAAGCTGCCCGCCGATCCCTGGCGTCCAGCCAGGCTGCCACCCAGGTTCATGACGCTGCTGCCGAGCTGCACCATGCCGGACAGCGAGAGCCCCATGGCCAGAAACAGGTAGGCGAGCGCGATGACAAAGCCCGGGGATTGCAGCTGGAACCCCCAGCCCACTGCCTGCCCCGCGGTCTGCAGGGCGATCAGCACGCCGGCAACGGCCAGAAAACTGGCGATGACCCCCAGGGTGTACAGCCAGCCGTGGTGCAGGCGTTCGTGTCGACCGGAATTGGCAAACCCGAGGACCTTCAGCGAGAGTACGGGGAATACACAGGGCATCAGGTTCAGGATGGCGCCACCGAAGAACGCCAGCAGCAGCATGTAGGGCAGTGCCGACAGGCTTTCACCGGCGGCAGGCAGGCTTGCAGCGGTGACCGGAGCCTGGGCGACCGCGTTGGCCTGTCCCGCGCCGAAATCCATGTCAAAGACTTCGGTGCGCGGCGGATAGCAGAGGCCGGCGTCGGCGCAGCCCTGCGACTGTACGCTGAGTCGGGCAAAGCCGGGTGTTTCCCGGACCTGCAGTACTACTTCAACCTCGTTATAGTAAACCTGTACATCGCCGAAGAACTCGTCACTGCGTGCCAGCCCGGGTGGGACCTCGGCGCTGAACTCCAGGGGCTCGCCGCCACGCTCGAGACGGAAATCGAAGGCGTGCTGGTAGAGGTAGTAGCCCTCCGCGATACGCCAGTAGAGCCTCACCCGGCCGTCCTCCGCGGGCTCCACAGCAAGCTGGTACGCCTCTTCCACCGGCAGAAAATCGGGTTGTGCGAACGGGTTTGAGCCCGGTGTGCCGGTGGGGAACTGGGCCAGCACCAGGCTGCTATACAACCAGAGCAGGCTGGCAAGCACGAAACGCATGAGCAATCCTTGTAGGGTGGCGGCCTTGTGCCGCGTCGCGATTGTAGCAGCCTGTGGCGGGTGGCCCAACGAAATGGCGCCAACCGGCCCTGCCCGCAAGTGTTATAATCTGAGCCTCGTGTATCGTGATAGTTTCATTTCAGGAGAGAAAAAAGGTGAGCCAAAAAGGTTTTCGTTCGGTGTTGTTTCTGGCTGTGCTCGCCCTGCCGCTGGCTCAGGCTGCGGCCGCCCAGGTGGTGATCGAGGGGGCCTGGGTGCGCGCACTGCCGCCGACCCAGACGCGCACCGCAGCCTATCTGATGGTGCGCAATGCCGGCGCGGACGAGGTTGTCATCAGCGGCGCCAGCGCGTCCGTCGCCGGGCGCGTGGAACTGCACGAAACCCTGGAGACCGAGGGCATGATGCGCATGCAAGAGCAGTCTGAGGTCCGGGTTCCGGCGGGCGCCGCGGTATCTTTCGTTCCCGGCGGCTTGCACCTCATGCTGCTTGACCTCGACGCCATGCCGGCAGTGGGCGATGCGGTGGAGCTGTGCCTGACTGTCGATGGTGCGCCGCTGTGCACCACGGCGGAAACCCGCCGCGATGCCGCTCCGGCAGCCCATCACGACCACCAGCACCACTGACGGCCTTTGCGCCAGGGAGTGAACAACCATGACAGGATTGCAGGATCGCATAGCCAACTGGCGTGACGGTGCGCTGCCCGGTGGCGTCTGGGCGCGGCGTCTGGGTGGTGCAGTATTGCTGTATCTCGTGCTGGCCGTAATCGTCGGTGCCTACTGGAGCCTGGCGCCCGCGCCCTTCGATGTCGCGGAGCGTGCGAGCAACTATTCCACGCGAACGGACGGCCAGGTCGCCGTGGGTTCCACAACCACGGCAGCGTTGATCGGCGCCGTGGAGACCCTGCTGGAGAAGCCGGGCGGTTACCTCAGCAACGATGTGGCGCCGCCCGGGCTCTGGCTGGACAATATCCCCAACTGGGAGTTCGGGGTGTTGATACAGTCCCGCGATTTGGCGCGGGCCATGCGCGAGGTGTTCAGCCGCTCGCAATCCCAGTCGCGGGAAGACCCGGATCTGGCCCTTGCGGAACCGCAGCTCAACTTCAATTCCGACAGCTGGATTCTGCCCACAACCGAAGCGCAGTATCGGGACGGCGTGAAGCATCTGCACAGCTATCTCGCGCGCCTGGAAGACGACAACGACAGCGATGCCCAGTTCTACGCCCGTGCGGACAACCTCCGCTACTGGCTGGCCACAGTGAGCTCGCGTCTGGGCAGCTTGTCCCAGCGGCTGAGCGCCAGCGTGGGGCAGCGTCGGTTAAATACGGATCTGGCGGGTGACGGCAGTGCGCGGCAGTCAACACCGGCGCCGGCAGAGATGCTGGTCAGCACCCCCTGGCTGGAAATCGACGACGTGTTTTTTGAAGCACGCGGCACCGCATGGGCGCTGATTCATTTCCTGAAAGCGGTCGAAGTGGACTTCGCGGATGTCCTGGTCAACAAGAATGCACAGGTCAGCGTGCAGCAGATCATTCGTGAGTTGGAGGCCACCCAGGATGTGGTGTGGAGCCCCATGATTCTCAATGGTAGCGGCTTTGGCCTGCTGGCCAATCATTCGCTGGTCATGGCGTCGTATATCAGCCGCGCCAATACTGCGATGATCGACCTGCGCGATTTGCTCGCCCAGGGCTAGCGGGGCACTACTTGCGGTCGTAGCGCAGCCGGGTGCCGGTATCCAGGGAGAGCCTGATCTCGTCTGCGCTGATGGCCTCGGGGAAGTAGGTCCCTGAGAGTTTGGCGTCCAGCAGGCTGGCGCCTTCCAGGTTGGTTTCCCGGAAGTCGATGCCACTGAGATCCGCATTGCGGAAATAGGAGTTACTGAAATCGAGGCCGCGCGCATTCATATTGCGCAGGTCTCGGCCACGGTAATCGCCACTGCGCAGTTCGCCCGTGTCCAGTACATCGCGCTGTTCGTTGAAGCCTTTGATATCTTCATTGCGCAGCAGCTGGTAGAGCGGGTCTTGCTTGATTTCAGGTTTGCTCATTGTGATCTTCCAGGGAGGCGGGCATGGTCCAGTTGGTGTTATGTCCGGTAGCTTAAGGCACCCGCAGCGATATGCCTAGCACGTCGGCGCCAGAGTCGGTGGAACTGGCGGGTTTTCTGCTCACGCGGCAGTGGCGTGAAAGCCAGGGCGGCGTTGTCGTTGAGCTCTGGTTTGCTACAGGGCGCGGTCCCGTACAGGTGGAGATTGACGGTGAGCGCGCCGTGTTCTTTCTCGCCGCCCCAGAGGCCGAGCAGCAGCGTGCACTGCTGGCGCTGCAAGCCGGTGTGGAGCTCAAGCCACTCAGTTTGCGCAACTTCGCCATGCAGCCTGTGATGGGTGTCTATAGTCCCGGCTACCGGCAGTCCCGAGCGCTTGCCGACCGCCTGCAGGAGCGAGGCGCCGACCCCCTGGAGGTGGACATCAATCCGGCCGATCGTTACCTCATGGAGCGGTTCATCACCGGGGGTGCCCAACTGGTTGGCCAACTGGAGCAGCGAGCTGGCCATGGCTATATGCGCAACCCACAGCTGCGTCCCGCAGCGCTGCGCCCGCAATTGACCATGGCCTCCTTCGACATTGAAACCGCCATGGAGGGCCTGCAGCTGTATTCGATTGCCGTGCACGTGACCCCGGCAGCAGGGGACACAGCCGGCCGGCAGCTGCGACGCGTTTTCATGCTGGGCGCCTGCGACGCCGGGGAGCAGGTTGAAGCGTTGCCCACGCAGCGCGCGGTGCTCGAGCGTTTCCTTGACTTCATTGCCGAGGTCGATCCGGACGTGCTGGTCGGCTGGAATGTGGTCAATTTCGATACCTGGTACCTGCAGCGACTGGCAGATGCCCTGAATGTGCCACTGCGTCTCGGCCGCGCCGGTAGCACAGTGCACTGGCGCACCCTGGATGAGGACGGAGAGCGGCGTACCGCGCGGCTGCCGGGGCGTCTGCTGCTGGATGGTATTGAACTGCTGCGCGCTGCCTTCTACCGTTTCGAAAGCTTCGCTCTGGATGCCGTGGCGCGCGAGTTGCTCGGTACCGGCAAGCTGCTGCAGGGCGCCGGGCGCGGCGAAGAGATCGGTCGCCTGTTTCAAGAGGACAAGGCGCGGTTGGCAGCGTACAACCTGCGGGACTGCGAGCTGGTGTCGGATATTTTCGCCCACACACGGCTGCTCGATTTCGCCATCGCACGCAGCGTCATGACGGGACTCAGCCCGGACCGGCTCGGTGGCTCCGTCGCTTCATTCGACAACCTGTATCTGCCCCGGCTGCACCGCGCCGGCTTTGTCGCACCCAACCCCCAGCGCGAGCAGGAGCCGAGTCCGGGTGGCGTCGTACTGGACTCGCGCCCTGGCCTCTACCGGCACGTGCTGGTGCTGGACTTCAAGAGCCTGTACCCCAGCATTATTCGCACCTTCTGTATCGACCCGCTGGGCCTCGCGCTGGGTGTTGCCGACCCCCGGCAGGGGGCGTCGGTGCCCGGCTTTGCCGGCGCTCGATTTGCGCGCCGCGGGCACATTCTGCCAGCCCTCATCGAGACCCTCTGGCAGCGGCGGGACGCCGCCAGGCAGGCGCAGGATGCACCGCTCTCGCAAGCGATCAAGATCATCATGAATTCGTTCTATGGCGTGCTTGGCAGCCCGGGGTGTCGCTTCTTTGACGCCCGCCTGGCCAGTAGTATCACCCGGCGCGGACACGAGATACTGCTGCGCACCCGGGAGCGCATTGAGGCTCTGGGCCACCAGGTGATCTATGGCGACACGGATTCCGTGTTCGTGTGGATTGCCGATGCCGTTGATGACGCAGCGGCCGAGGCTGCGGGGCGTGTCCTGCAGCGCGACCTCAACCGCTGGTGGCAGCAGCAGCTGCGCGACGAGTTCGATCTGGATTGTGCCCTGGAACTGGAATTCGAAACGCATTACCGGCGATTTCTCATGCCCACCATTCGAGGCTCGGAGAAAGGCTCCAAGAAGCGCTACGCCGGCCTGGTGGGGACGGGCGCAGCGGAGCATGTTGTGTTCAAGGGCCTGGAGAATGTGCGCACGGACTGGACCCGGCTCGCACGCGACTGTCAGCAGGAGCTGTACCGGCGCGTGTTTCTCGACCAGCCCTGGGAAGCCTGGCTGCAACAGCTGGTCGCGGCCGTGCTGGCAGGTGAGCACGATAAGGACCTGGTATACCGCAAGCGGCTGCGCCGCCGCCTGATGGATTATGAGCGCAACGTGCCTCCCCACGTGCAAGCCGCACGTCGCTACGCGGATCACGGTCTACCGCCCCCGACGCGGGGCGCCTGGGTGGAATACGTGATGACAACATCCGGACCCGAGCCGGCCGCCGACCCCCGGGCGCCGCTGGATTACGGGCATTATCTGGAGCGGCAGCTGGCGCCTGTGGTAGACGGTATGCTCGGCTTTCTTGACACGTCCTTTGCGGCAGTTACCGGGCGCCAGATGGACCTGTTCTGAGCCCGCCGGGCAGCCGCACCCCGAAAGCGACGCTCAGTCGCCGAAAAATTCCGCGCGCAGGGCCGGATAGTCGGTCGCGGGCAGTCGCGGCCCGTAGTTGGCGACCACACGCCCCGCTGCGAGGCTGGCGAAACGGCCGGCGGTAGCGTAGTCCTCGCCCCGGCCGATTGCGTAGAGGAATGCGCCCGCAAACATATCGCCGGCACCGTTGCTGTCCACCGCCTGTACCCGGTGTGGCGGAATCTCGTGCAGGGTGACGCCATCCCAGGCGAGTGCGCCATCGGCACCGCAGGTCACGACAAAGCGACGCGCAATCGGTTTCAGGCGTTCCATGGCGGTGTTCAGGTCGTCGGTGTCGCCCCAGCAGAGGGCCTCGTCCCGGTTGCAGAACACCAGATCCACCTGTGTGCCGATCATCGCCTGCAGGCCTTCGCGGAAGAACTCCACCATACCCGGGTCGGAAAAGCTGAGTACCGTCTTCACACCCGCGGCTTCGGCCAGCTCCCGGGCACGGATGGCGGCTGCACGTCCCGTGTCCGAGGTGACCAGATAACCCTCGACGTACAGGTACTCGGAGTCCGCCAGTGCCGCGGGATCGAGCTCGTCGACGGACAGCGTTTCACTGATGCCGAGGAAGGTGTTCATGCTGCGCTCGGCATCGGGCGAAATCAGCACCAGGCATTTGCCCGTGGTGCCCTGCGGCCGCTGCGCCATGTTGTGCGCCACGCCCGCCTGCTCGAGGTCCTTGACGTAGATGGCGCCGTCGGCGTCGTCGGCGACCTTGCACGTCATGTAGGTAGGAACGCCAAACTGGGCGGCAGCGATCATCGAATTGCCGGCGCTGCCGCCGCTGGCGTGACTGGCCTTTACCAGGTGACCTCGCAACTGACCCAGCAGCTCAGCCTGACGGGCCTCGTCAACCAGCGTCATCAGGCCTTTGTCGACCCCCATGGTGGTCAGCTCAGCGTCCTGCACCTGGATTTCGGTGTCGACCAGGGCTGCACCCATGCCGTAGATCGTGTATTTCTTCATCTGCCTGTGGCTCCCTCCAGTTCAGGCGGCTATTATCCCGATCCCCCAGTCAAATGAAAGCGGGTGTGCGCTACACTCCCCTCCCATGGCCAGAACCCGTCGCCCATTCCTGAAGCTGTTTCTAGCGGCCTGCGCTGCAGGCCTGCTGGTGGTTGTGTACCTCGATGTTCGGATTACGTCGACGTTTACCGACAAGATGTGGGAATTGCCTGCCAAGGTTTACGCCCGACCGCTGGAGCTGTTTGCCGGCGCCGCCCTGTCGGCCGATGACCTCGCCTGGGAACTGGAGGTGCTGGGGTATCGCAAGCAGACTGCGGCGCGGCGCCCCGGTGAGGTGTCCCGGGCGGGGAATCGTTTCGACCTGTATACCCGGGGCTTCAGCTTTCCCGGCGAGCGCGAGCCGCCACGGCTGGTGCGGCTGGAATTGCAGGGCGATCGCGTGGCCGTGCTGCGCGACGCCAAGGGCACCATCGACCTGATGCGTCTGGATCCAGTGCAGATCGGCGGCATATATCCGCATCACGGTGAAGACCGCATTCTGGTGCGGCTTGAAGATGTACCCGAGAGCCTGCGCGCAACGCTACTGGCCGTCGAGGACCAGCGCTTCTACGACCACTGGGGCTTCTCGCTGACCGGCATTGCCCGCGCGGCGCTCAGCAACCTGCGCTCCGGGCAGGTGGTGGCAGGGGGCAGTACCATTACCCAGCAGCTGGTGAAGAACTATTACCTGACGCCGGAGCGCACCATTGTGCGCAAGCTCACTGAAGTGGTGATGGCAGTGCTGCTGGAGCTCCACTTCAGCAAGGAGCAGATCCTTGAGAGCTACCTCAATGAGGTGTACCTGGGGCAGGAGGGGCCGCGCGCCATTCACGGGTTTGCCCTCGCTTCGCTGCACTACTTCGACAGGCCGCTGCAGCAATTGGGTTTGCATCAGCAGGCGCTGCTGGTGGGTATGATCAAGGGTCCCTCCCTGTATAACCCGCTGCGCAATCCCGAGCGCGCCCGATCCCGGCGCAATGTCGTGCTGGATGTCATGGTCGAGCAGGGATTGGTGTCGAGAGAGCAGGCTACCGTTGCGCAGGGCATGCCGCTTGATCTCAACAACCGCGACGGCATTCGCGACAGCTTCCCCGCCTTTCTCGACCTGGTGCGGCGGCAGTTACGGCTCGAGTATCGCGATGAAGACCTCACCACGCTGGGACTGAGTATCTTTACCAGTTTTGATCCCCTGCTACAGCGGCAGATGGAGCGCAGCAGCACGGCGATTCTGAAGCAGGTCGATAACGCCGGTAAACTGGAAACGGCCTCGGTGGTCACCCGGTTCGACAGCGGTGAGGTGGCGGCGCTGGTGGGTGGTCGGCAGGTGCGTTACGCCGGTTTCAACCGGGCGCTTGACGCCCGTCGGCCCGCCGGTTCCCTGCTCAAGCCGGCTGTCTACCTCGCAGCACTGGAACAGCCGCGCCGTTACACGCTCGCGACTCCCCTGGCGGATACCCCGTTGCGGGTGCCGGGGCCAAACGGAGACGTCTGGGAACCCCGCAATTTTGACCGTCAGGCCCACGGGCAGGTATTGCTGCATCGCGCGCTGGCGAATTCCTATAACCTGGCCACTGCCCGACTGGGCCTGGATATCGGCATCGACCGGGTTGCTGACATGCTGCGCCGGCTGGGCGTGGAGGGCGACATTCCGGAAGTGCCGGCGCTCACGCTCGGCGCCGGGGAATACGCACCCATGGACATGGCGGCGATGTACCAGACCATCGCCGCGGGTGGTTTCCGCATGCCGCTGCGCAGTATTCGCGAGATTGTCGATGCAGACGGGGAGCCGCTGCGCCGCTATCCGCTGGAATACGATCGTACAGTCAGCCTGCAGGCAATGCACCTGCTGCACTATGCGCTGCGCGAGGTCCTGCGTGAGGGGACAGGGCGGGGTGCTTACGCGTATCTCGACAACAGTTTTCAGGCGGCGGGCAAAACCGGCACGACCAACGATGGGCGCGATTCCTGGTTTGCCGGTTTCTCCGGGGACCTGCTGGCGGTCACCTGGGTCGGTCGCGACGACAACAGCGCGACCGGACTCACCGGCAGTACGGGAGCCCTGAAGATCTGGTCACACTTCATGGCCAACGCGAGCCAGCGCTCACTGGGGTACCGTATGCCCGAAGACATGCAGCCCCAATGGATAGACAGCACCACCGGTTATTTGACCGGCGAGGGCTGCCCCGGCGCCCGTTTGATGCCCTTCGTGGTGGGGTCCGAGCCACGCCAGCACAGCCAGTGCAGCGGTGGCAGCAAGAGCAACACCATCCGCGACTGGTTCCAGTCACTCTTCGGGGGGAATTCCTGATGCCCATCATCACCCGGCTGCAACGCGGCATCTTGCCAGTGCTGCTCCTGGCGCTGTCCGGTTGCACTATTTACTCGCCACCCCAGGGACCTGCGCCGATCGAAACACGACCCGAACCCGGTGTGGTCACCCAGCAGAAGCAGCCGCCTGTCGCGCCTCAGCCCCTGCCTTCCAGGGAGCCCAACGCCGTGGCGGCGTACAGCGGCCTGGTGAGTAAAGCGCGCGCTGCGAGTGAGCAGGGGGACTACAATGGCGCCCTGTCCCTGCTGGAACGAGCCCAGCGCATCGACCCCGACAGTGCTGAAATCTACCTCGAGCTGGCGCGAACCTACGCCGCCCAGGGGCAAATGGAACAGGCGCGCGCCACTGCGGCCCGCGGAACCTTGTATTGCAGGAGCCAGAGTGAGTGCGAGGCCCTGCGCGCTCTGGCGCGCTAGGCGTTTTCGCAGACCACGCGAAAGCCCTCTGCAACGGGCTCGAAGCGCAGGCGCTGATTGATGCAGTCCGGTATATCCCCCGCTGAGTGGCTGACGAAGATGATCTGCGTATCGCTGTGACGCGCAATGTGATCAATGGCCTGCAGCAGCCGCCTCCGGTGGTTGCCATCCAGGCCCAGGGTCGGCTCATCCAGCAGCAGGATCAGCGGCGACTTCACCATCGCCCTGGCCAGCAGGACCATCCGTTGCAGTCCGAAGGACAGTGTGTCGTAGCTCTGCATCGCCAGTTCGCCGACGCCCAGTGCATCCAGCCACGCCTCTGCAGCGCGGCGTTGTACATCGCCCCAGTCGTCAAACAGCCCGACGCTGTCGAAAAACCCGGACACGACGACTTCGACCACCTTCATGGAACGCGCAAAGTTCAGCTGCAGCTGGGTGTCCAGCTGACCGTACTTCTGTTTGATGTCCCAGATGCTCTCGCCGCTGCCACGCTTGCGACCGAACAGGGTGATGTCCTGTCCGTAGGCCTTGTGGTTATCCCCGGTAATCAGGCTGAGCAGGGTGGTCTTGCCGCAGCCGTTGGGCCCGGAAATGCAGCAGTGCTGGTGGCGATCGAAGCGCCAGTTGAGATGTTGCAGCACGGTCAGGTCGCCGTAGCGCACCGCCACATCGTGCAATTCCAGCAGCGGGCCCTCGGGCAGGTTGTAGGGGCGTGCCGCCGGTGGTGGCAGTTCGCAAAGCGGTGGCAGGGGAGGCGCCATCAAGCGCCGCACGTCGTCGCGGGCGAGCACCTCCGCGGGGCTGCCCTGGCAGACAACCTGCCCTTCATCGAGTACGAGAACCCGGTGTACGCCCGCTGGAATGTCTTCCAGCTGACGACAGAGGACAAGCAGGTTCTGCTGCCCTTGCAGCAAGCGTGTCAGGGCATCATTCATCGCCTGCTGGCTGGCGTGATCCAGGCCGTCCAGGGGGTTGTCGAGAATCAGCAGCGCGGGATTGCTGAGCACTGCACGCACCAGCAGCGTCTTGCGCATTTCACCGGTGGAAATGTAGCGCAGGCCGCGGTCGAGGATATGCCCCATGCCCAACCGGTTTACCCAGGTTTGAAAGTGTTCGTCGGCCTCCTGCCCTGCGAGTATCGCGTCCCGAACCCGGGTGCCGGGATCAGCTGCATCGGCGCGGTACTCGGAATCATCCAGTTTGCGGTCCCGGGCGCACAGCGCCTGTGCCTGTTCGAAACACACATAGGCGACGCCGCTGGCCAGCAGTGGTTCCGAGCTGTGGTAGCGGCCCGAGAACTGTGTGGTCTGGTGACTCAGTATGCGTGCCAGGCTGGTCTTGCCACTGCCGTTGGGGCCAACGCAGGCCCAGTGCTGACCGTCAGGCACGGTCCAGTTGAGCTGCCTGAGCGCCGGGCGAGCGCGGTATACAAGGTTGATATCGCGCAGTTCAAACAGGGTCTGTGTCGCGGTCATGCGGTTGTCCTGATAGTAGGCGGCTTGTCATGTTCTGTCCTGGCTGGCTTAATCACACGCCAGTCTGCAGGAATCCGCCGGTGTCTGTCTCTCTGCTGCACATGATCGAAAGCCGCCTGGCCGCGCATCGGCCGGCGCGACCCTGGCTGCGGCCGTTGATGAAGCGCTCCGCGGTGGCGTTGGTCTTGCAGGTACGAGAGGGCGAGCTGCACATTCTAATGATCAAGCGCGCGGAAAGGGAGGGGGACCCCTGGTCCGGGCACATGGCATTCCCCGGTGGCCGCATGGATCCGGGTGATGCCCACGGCTACGCGGTGGCGCTGCGCGAAACGCGGGAGGAAGTGGGGCTTGATCTCGCGCGCCAGGGTCGCTGCATTGGCCGCCTGTCCGACCTCAACGCGCGACCGCACCGCGGAACCTTCGGTATGGCAGTCAGTCCCTTTGTCTTTCGTGTGGATAGGAGCGTGCAGTTCCAGCTCAATTACGAAGTGGCTGAAGTGGTCTGGGTGCCACTGGAGTTCCTGCTCGACAATGCCAACCGTGACACGATGCGCTGGCAGCGCAACCGCATCACCCTGAACATGCCCTGCTACCATTTCGGCAAGTACCGCATCTGGGGCCTGTCGCTGGCGATGCTGGATGAACTCATGGACCTGATCGAGGGCGGCAGTCAGCGACGTCGCAGCTGGCGCAGGCGCTAGTTCCGGCCCGTTACTGTGCCTCACGCAGGAATTCGCTGGTATCCAGCATCAGCTCACGCAGGGCGGGGTCCTCGCGGCTGGCCTGCTGCAACGCGTTCTGGCTGACATCGCCGCGAACATAGGCGGCCAGCAGGTCCAGCAACACGGGCGTCATTTTGGGCTCGCGCTCCCAGCGTGGGGCATCGACCAGATTTCCCGTGACCCGGTCGTCATGCAGCCGTAACCAGTAGCCGCCGCAGCTGGACAGGTAGTAGTCGCCGAGCCTGCCGTAGCTGATATTCGGTGTCAGCGGGTCGAAGCCGCCGGGTACCTGCTCGGTGATGCGGTAGAGGGCCATTACCCAGCGGCTGCCCGCGGGAAACCCGGTGGCTTCCGGACGGCAGTAGTCGCGTGCCTGCAGCCACAACCGAATATTCTGGTTGTACTCGCGCCCACGCAGGATGTCGTCCACGTTAAGGTCGACCGAATTGCCCTTGCCGCCGGTGACGGTAACGGCAGCGACGAGATCCGCCCGGTCCTGCACATCGGCAAAACTCCCTTCCCAGAGGCACAGGCAGGATGCTTCCGGTGCAGTGTTCGCGGCGGTATTGTCGCCCGGGCCGGCCAGGGTGATGGTGGCCAGCAGGGAGAACAGGAGGCTGGCCAGCACTGCGTAGCGTCTTACCACAATCCGCCTAGTCCTGCAGGGAGCGCGCCGCCTGCAGCGCGAAGTAGGTGAGTATGCCGTCACAGCCGGCGCGCTTGAAGGCAAGCAGTGACTCCAGCATCACCGGCTCCTGTGCCAGCCAACCCTGCTGGAAGGCCGCCATGTGCATGGCGTACTCGCCGCTTACCTGGTAGGCGAAGGTGGGCACCTGCAACGCCTCCTTCACCCGGCGCACGATATCGAGGTAGGGCATGCCCGGCTTCACCATGATCATGTCGGCGCCTTCGGCGAGGTCGAGGGCGCACTCGTGCAGGGCTTCATCGCTGTTGCCCGGGTCCATCTGGTAGCTGTACTTGTTGCCGCCTTTGATGTTGCCCGCGGAACCCACGGCATCGCGGAAGGGACCGTAGTACGCGGAAGCGTATTTTGCCGCGTAGGCCATGATCAGTGTGTTGGTGTGGCTGTGCTGCTCAAGCAGTTGACGAATCGCCCCGACGCGCCCGTCCATCATGTCGGAGGGTGCTACGACGTCAGCACCGGCTTCGGCATGAGACAGCGCCTGCTGTACCAGTGCTTCGGTGGTGAGGTCATTGAGTACGTAGCCGCGGTCGTCGATGATGCCGTCCTGCCCGTGGGTGGTATAGGGGTCCAGCGCCACATCCGTGATAAGCCCCAGCTCCGGTACCGCGTCCTTTAACGCTTTCACGGTGCGCTGGACCAGCCCGTCGGGGTTCCAGGCCTCCTCGGCCTGCAGGCTTTTGCGCTCCGCCGGTATCACGGGGAAGATGGCGAGGGCGGGTACGCCAAGATTATGGGCTTCGCGCGCGACATCGGTCAGCAGGTCGACACTGAGCCGCTCAATCCCCGGCATGGAGGCTACACTTTCCCGCTGCTGACGGCCCTCCAGCACAAACACCGGATAGATCAGGTCGGCGGGGCTGAGCGCATTTTCCCGCACCAGTCGGCGGGAGAAGTCGTGCGCGCGCAACCGGCGCATGCGGGTGTGTGGAAAGGAGCCACGAGAACTTTGGAACATAGGCGCGTTTCTCCGTTCAGAGGCGGGCAAATGCGCTGCGCGCGGCCGCCAGGGTCTGCTCAATGTCGTCGTCGGTATGGGCTGCCGATGTGAAGCCTGCTTCGTAGGACGCGGGAGCGAGATAGACGCCAGCATCCAGCATCAGATGGAAAAAGCGGTTGAAGGCTGCGCTGTCACAGGCCATGACCTGCTGATAGTTGCTGACCTGCGTTGCATCGGTGAAGAATCCACCAAACATGGTGCCTGCGTGATTGGTGGTAAACGGAACGCCGGCACTGGTGGCCGCCTGTTCCAGTCCTTCACAGAGCGTTTTGGTGCGGGCAAACACCGGTTCATAGAATCCCGGCGCGGAAATCACCTCCAGGGTCGCGAGGCCGGCCGCCATGGCGATCGGATTGCCCGAGAGCGTGCCGGCCTGATACACCGGTCCCAGCGGCGCAATGTGCTCCATGATTTCGCGCTTGCCGCCGAAGGCACCTACCGGCATGCCGCCGCCGATCACTTTGCCCAGGCAGGTGAGGTCTGCCTCAATGCCATAGAAGCCCTGGGCGCCCTGCAGGCCGAAGCGAAAACCGGTCATGACTTCATCCAGTATCAGCACGCTACCGTGCGCGCTGCAGACATCGCGCAGCGTTTCCAGGAAGCCCGGCTGCGGAGGAATGCAGTTCATGTTGCCCGCAACCGGCTCGACGATGACGCAGGCGACAGTGTCGCCGTACTCGGCAAAGGCGCGACGCAGGCCCTCGCTGTCGTTGTAGGTCAGCGTCATGGTGTGATCCGCCAGTGCAGCCGGCACGCCGGGTGAGCTCGGCACGCCGAGGGTCAGCGCACCGGAGCCGGCCTTGACCAGCAGGGAATCAGAGTGCCCGTGGTAGCAGCCCTCGAATTTCACGATAGTGTCGCGTCCGGTGACGCCGCGGGCCAGCCTGATGGCGCTCATGGTCGCTTCAGTTCCGGAGTTGACCATGCGCACCAGATCCATGCCGGGCATGATTTCGCAGATCCGGTCGGCGAGGCGTATTTCAAGCTCCGTCGGGGTGCCGAAGCTCAATCCCTTCGCCGCCTGAGTGATCACGGCTTCGCGCACATGGGGATGGTTGTGGCCCATGAGCATGGGACCCCAGGAGAGCACGTAGTCGATATAGCGCTTACCTTCGCAGTCGTAAAGGTAGGCGCCGTCTGCGCTGTCGATGAATATCGGCGTGCCGCCCACGGCCTTGAATGCGCGCACGGGGGAGTTTACGCCGCCGGGTATATGCTGCAGGGCACGCTCGAAGAGTTGCTGCGATGTACTCATGAAGTGGTTTCCTGGTCCGGTTTCCAGCAGTGCTGTGTGGCGAGCGTGCGGATTATCACGGTTCGCAGGCAGTATAGCCAACCCTGCCCGACTTCCGTCAAAGCGGTCTCACAACCGCCAGAATGATAATCGCGAAAAGAAACAACACGGGAATCTCATTGAAGAATCGGTAAAACACGTGGCCGTGTCGGTTGCTGTCGGCGTTTGCCTCGCGCACATATCGGCCACATTGCAGATGGTAAAGAATCAGGCAGACGACCCCCGCCAGTTTCACCCATAGCCACATGCTGGCCAGGTAGTAGCCGGGGTTGCTGGCGATCAGCGCCAGTCCGAAGGCAATGGTCAGGAACATGAACGGAGTGACAAAACGGTACAGCTTGCGCGCCATGACGGCCAGCTGCGCGCGTGTTGCGGCATCCTCGCTGGCGGCAAAATACACCAGAATACGCGGCAGATAGAACAGGCCGGCAAACCAGCACACCACGAAAATCAGATGAAACGCCTTGAGCCATAGCATGAAGTGCAGTCCGTCAGCCGTTGTGGGGTGATGGCCGAATATTAACAGTTATCTGCGCCGAATTTGCTCTTATACTAAGCTGTTTGCAGGCGGCCTGCGATCAGGCGGCCTGCGGTCAGGCAGTTGTTGTGTTGTGGTTTTGGGAGGGAGAATGATCAGGGCAGGTATTGTGGGGGGCACAGGCTACACCGGTGTCGAGCTGTTGCGGCTACTGGCGTCTCACGCAGACGTCGACGTGGTCGCGATCACGTCCCGTGCCGAGGCGGGGCGTCGGGTGGACGAGCTCTACCCCAACCTCCGCGGTTTCTACGACCTCGCGTTCGAAGAGCCAGATGTGGCTTTGCTGGCGGGTTGCGATGTCGTGTTCTTTGCCACACCCCACAATGTGGCGATGCACATGGTGCCCGACCTGCTCGCCGCCGGCACGCGCATTATCGACTTGTCGGCGGATTACCGAATTCGTGACGCCGAGCTCTGGTCACGCTGGTATGGCGAGCCACACGCCAGTCCCGAGCTGCTGGCGCAAGCCGTGTACGGTCTGCCCGAATTGCACAGGGAAAAGATTCGCGATGCACAGCTGCTGTCCTGCCCGGGCTGTTACCCCACCGCCATCCAGCTTGGCTGGTTGCCACTGCTGGCGGCGAGCAAGGTCGACCCCGGGAGCCTGATAGCCAGTGCCGCCTCGGGCGCCAGCGGCGCGGGACGCCAGGCGAAAATCGATAACCTGCTGAGCGAAGTGGCGGGTAGCTTCAAGGCCTATGGCGTGGGCGGTCACCGCCACCTTCCGGAGATCGAGCAGGGGCTGACGGACGTCTCCGCGGGCCCGGTGTCGGTTACTTTCGTGCCGCACTTGCTGCCGATGGTGCGTGGTATACACGCGACACTCTTCGCGCGGCTGCACGAGCCCGCTGCCGACCTGCAGACCCTGTTCGAGGAGTATTACGCCACGGAGCCCTTTGTTGACGTGTTGCCGCCGGGCATGTTCCCGCAAACCCGCACCGTGAAGGGCGCCAATCGCTGCCAGCTTGCCATCAGCGTGCCACAGGGTCGCGATACCGTGGTGGTGATGTCGACCATCGACAATCTGGTGAAGGGTGCTTCCGGGCAGGCGCTGCAGTGCATGAATATCATGTTTGGGCTGCAGGAAACCCGTGGCCTCGAGCAGGTGGGTCTGTTGCCTTGAGGCGCCTGTGAGCAGCGGCTCCGAGCGCTACCGCACGGTCGTACGGCGCTACCATGTCCGGCACCACCAGTTCGTGGTACTGGGGCTCGCACTCGCTGCATCCCTTGTGCTGCTCGCGGGGTTTCTGCTGGGCCGTCAGGCTGCGTTCAGCGGTTCCGGCATCGACCCGGTGAAATACCGCGAACAGGGCCGGGCAATGCGCGCGGCGCTGGCGGAAAACGCTGAGCTGAACCGGCAGGTGGGGGTGCTGGCAGCACGGCACGAGGTGGACCGCGCCGCCCTGGAGCTGGTGCGTCAGGAGCTGGCCGAGCAAAAGGAGCTGATTGCCGGGCTGGAAGAGGGCGTGCGTTTTTACCGCAGCCTGATGACCCCGGGGGAAATCGCCCAGGGCTTCAGTTTGCGCGCCATAGAGCTGGTGCCGCGCGACGAGCCCGGGCGCTATGGTTTCCGCATTGTGGCACAGCAGGAGGCGCGCAAGCACAGCACCCTGCAGGGCGAGTTGTATGCCGAGATCACCGGTCAGGAAGCGGGCAAGGTACGCAGTTACCCGCTGTTTGACCTGAGCCCCGATATCGAGCATCGCCTGCTACCCCTGCGGTTCCGCTATTTTCAATCGATTGAAGGTGATCTGGTGTTGCCTGAAGGCTTCGAGCCCCAGGCAATCAGTGTTGTGGCAACGGTCAAGGCTCCGCGCAAGGCGGAAGTGCGAGAGCAGTACCCGTGGCAGGTTCAGGAGAGATTTACGCATGTTGGGAAATAAGCGCGGCACATCTGCGGTCGCTGGAGGCACAACCCTGATTTCACGTGAGACGCGGATCATCGGCAACGTACACTTCAGTGGCAACCTTGAGATCGAGGGTGAAGTGGTCGGCGACGTTCTCGCAGCCCCGGGGACCGATGCGATGGTGCGTCTGGTCGAAGCCGGCTCAATCCAGGGTGAGATCCACGCGCCAAGGGTGATGATCAATGGCTCAGTGGAGGGCGCGGTGCATGCCACGAGCCACCTGGAGCTGGCGCCGCGGGCCCGTGTCGCAGGAGATGTCCACTATCACATCATAGAAATGGCTGCCGGTGCCGAGGTAAATGGGCGCCTGTTGCACTGCATGGAGACGGCTGCGGACCTGGACGACGGCACCTGCGCATCTGCGGCGTTACAAGCGCCCGCGGCTAAAGTTGACTAAAATAGTCGGACTTACCATAATGATGTGCTCGAAATCATTGCGGGGAAACACGATACCCCGGAGAAAGGTATGTCGGTAGCCGAAGCATTCAATCCCGCCGGGATCAACCTGACAGCCCGTGCCGTGAACAAGGTGCGTGAACTGGTGGAGGAAGAGGAAAATCCTTCCCTCAAACTGCGCGTCTACATAACCGGCGGCGGCTGCTCGGGCTTTCAATACGGGTTTACCTTTGAGGATACCAGTGCGGAAGACGACACCGTGATTGAGCGGGAGGGCGTGTCCGTTCTGGTGGACCCCATGAGTTTCCAGTATCTCGTCGGATCGGAGGTGGACTACACGGAAGGGCTCGAAGGCGCTCGCTTTGTGATAAACAACCCGAATGCCACCACCACCTGCGGCTGTGGGGCGTCATTCTCTATCTAGTTGAATGCCCCGTAGCTCCGCTACCGGGGCGCGCAACCCCCGGGTAGATGCCACCCAGGACTCGAGCGCCTGCTGCTCCGGTGACTTCGGCGGCACTGCCGTTCAGGTTGTTCAGTGTTCTCCATGCCAGCCAGGCAAAGGCGGCTCCTTCCACCCACTCCGGCGCCATACCCAGCTCCGCCGTGGTGGATAGCCGCGCTGGCGCCAGGCGTTGGAAAAGACGGCGCATCAGGTCCGTATTGTAGGCCCCGCCCCCGCACACATAGATCTCGTCCACGGACAGCGCGCTATTGAGAACGCTGTCGGCGATGCACTGTGCCGTGAATTCTGCGAGTGTTGCCTGCACATCCTGTGGGTTGCGGGATGTCAGCCCGGCAAGGCAGGTATCCAGCCAGCCCAGGTGGAAGGTTTCCTTGCCGGTACTGCGCGCACCCTTCTGCCCCAGAAAGGGGTGCTGCTGCATGCGTTCCAGCAGCTGCTGGTCGACAGCGCCTTCCGCTGCCCAGGCGCCATCACGATCGTAGCGCTCACCCCGGTGGCGGTGCACCCACTGATCCAGCAGCGTGTTTCCCGGCCCGGTGTCAAACCCGGTGAGCAGCGCATCCCCGGCCAGCAGGCTGACGTTGGCGATACCGCCGATGTTGACCACAGCGCGGTTTACGCCGGTTCGGGCAAACGCTGCCGCATGGAAGGCAGGTGCCAGTGGTGCACCTTCCCCGCCGGCAGCGACATCCCGGCGCCGGAAGTCGGCCACTGTGGTGATGCCCGTGCGCTCCGCAATGGTGCTTGGGTCGCCGATCTGCAGCGTGTAGGCGATGGCATTGCCTGCCGAGGGAGGGCGGTGGCGTATCGTCTGGCCGTGGCTGCCAATCACGAATACATCTGCCGCCGGAACCCCGGCGTGGTCCAGCAGTGCCTTGCAGGCATCGGCGAACAGCTCGCCCAGCTGGCGATCCAGTACGCCCATGCGTTCAATTTCATTGTCCCCCGGTTGGCTGATATCGGCGATGGCCTGGCGCAGCCCTGAGGGAATAGGGTGTTCCAGCGTGGCCTGCAGTTCGTGGCCGTGATGGGAGATGTGGGCCAGGACCGCATCGATGCTGTCGATGCTGGTCCCGGACATGAGCCCTATGCAGAGTGTGCCGCCAGACACCTCAGGGCGCGGGTGAAGGGCTGTGATCGTTGCTGCGCATGGCGAGGCGACGATCTTCCTGCAATCCCGCCAGCTGCTGCGAGGCATCTGCAATGGCGCTACGGAAGGCGGGCAGTTCCGCCGCCGCCAGTGTTTTTGCCTTGGGCAGCTCACGGTGCACTTTGCGCGGGTCCCGGTGCTGCCCGTCTATCAGAAACTCGTAGTGCAGGTGTGGTCCGGTGGCTGCGCCGGTAGACCCCACGGAGCCGATCACCTGGCCCTGCGTTACGCGTTGACCCTGCTTCACCTTGCGCTGGTGGAGGTGCAGGTAGCGCGTGACGTAGCGGTCACCGTGCTGCAGGAAGAGGTAGTTCCCGTTGGCCCGGGTGAAGCCGGATTTGATGACTTTGCCATCACCCGCCGCATACACCGGTGTGCCCGTAGGTGCGGCATAGTCGGTGCCGCGGTGTGGGCGCGTGGTCTTGTAGATCGGGTGCAGGCGGCGCGGGTTAAAGTTGGAGCTGATGCGCGTGAAATCTACCGGCGCGAGCAGGAAGGCCTTGCGCATGCTGACGCCGTCTTCGTTGTAGTAGGCGACATGGCCGTCCCCATCTTCAAACCGGAAAGCGTTGTAGGTTTTTCCGCGGTTGGTGAAGGAAGCGGCGAGAATGGCCCCGTCCTGGTATTTTTCGCCGTCGAGCAGTACTTCTTCATAGATGACGTGGAAGGTGTCACCCTTGCGTGGGTCCTGCACGAAATCGATGACACCGCCGAAGATGTTGGCGAGTTCGATAATCAGGCCGCTGGAGAGACCGGCGTCCTGACCGGCCATGAACAGCGAGGAAGTGATCTCCGCGCTCACCCAGGTTTCCTGTATGTCGGTCTGGCGGATTTCCCGCGCGGTCTCGAATCCGGCCGAGCCCCGTTGGTAGGTGACTGACTCCAGTGGAGAAATGACATGACGTACTGCTTGCAGGCTACCGTCTTCCGCCGTCAGGAACGCAATGGTCTGCCCCGGATAAATACGTGACAGTGCTTTGCCTTCAGGTGCTTCATTGACCACCTGGTGCACGTCCGACGAACCGAATCCCGCGCGTTTGAAAATGAGGGAGAGATTGTCGCCGCGGCGCACGGTCTCTTCGTGCCAGTCGGGTTGCGCCGGTACGGCGGCGAGTGCCGGCTCGGGCTCGGCGGTGGCCTCTGCTGCACCGGGGGCCTGCTGTGCCGCTGCGCTGCCCACCACGATGGGCTTGAGGATGTCTGCATCCAGTGTGAGCTCAATGTCGTTGCGGTCCTCGCGGTTTGCCGCCACATCACCCGATGGCGTGAGGATGGTGGTTGCCGCCACCAGTGCCGACAGGACGCCCACCGCAATCAGGTGTTTCCGATGCGATGCCTGTTTCTCTGGCGGGCGTACTGTGGCCCCCCGAACGTTTCCCGATTTACGCATAAACATTATGAGCTGTGCTTTGTAGGCCTTTGAGTATATAAAAGAATTTTGGCGGCTGACAGGGGGGCGAAGCACTTAACGTCTTGCTTTTTGAGAACCTTATTGTATGGTTTGCGCCCCTTTTAATGCCTTCTTCTACTAAAGCCAGGAGTTGCCAGATGAGCAGTGCCCTGTTGACCGACCTGCGTGCCCGCGGCCTGATCTTTCAGGCGGCCGGCGAAGAGCAGCTGCCCGAGTGGCTGGACGGTGGTGTGCGCACCCTGTATTGCGGCTTCGATCCGACGGCGGACAGCCTGCATATCGGGTCGCTGGTGCCGCTGCTGATGTTGCGTCGCTTTCAGTTGGCGGGGCATCGCCCGCTGGCTCTGGTCGGCGGGGCCACCGGGCTGATTGGCGACCCCTCTTTCAAGGCGCAGGAGCGACAGTTGAACACGCCCGAAGTGATCGCGGGCTGGGTCGACAAGATTCATCAGCAGGTCTCGCGTTTCGTCGACTTTGACGCGGGAGAGGCGTCCGCCATCGTGGTCAATAACCTTGATTGGACCCGGGATCTGGACGTGCTGACCTTTCTGCGCGACGTGGGCAAGCACTTCTCCGTCAATGCCATGATCCAGAAAGAGTCTGTCAAACAGCGCATTGAGCGTGAGGGCAGCGGCATCAGCTTCACGGAATTCACTTACATGATTCTGCAGTCCTACGACTTCGCGGAACTGAGCAAACGGTATGGTTGCGGCCTGCAGATTGGCGGGTCGGATCAGTGGGGTAATATCACCGGCGGCATCGATCTTGCCCGGCGTATGTACGGCAATCAGGTATACGGCCTCACCATGCCCCTGATTACCAAGGCCGACGGCACCAAGTTTGGCAAGACCGAATCCGGCACCGTGTGGCTGGACCCGGTGCGTACCTCACCCTACGCCTTCTATCAATTCTGGCTGAATACAGCCGATGTCGATGTCTATCGCTTCCTCAAATACTTCACGTTTTTGCCGGTCGCAGAAATCGACGCGCTGCAGCAGGCGGATGAGCAGCGCCAGGGGCGCCCGGAGGCGCAGTCGGTGCTGGCGCGCGAAGTTACCCGACTGGTGCATGGTGATGAGGGGCTGGCCGCAGCGCAGCGCATTACCGAGGCGTTGTTCAGTGATAATCTTTCGGCCCTGTCGGCGGCTGATTTCGAGCAGCTGCGTCTCGATGGCCTGCCGGCTTCCGAACTGCCCGAGGCCGCATCGCTGCCTGCCACGTTGACGCAGTTGCTTGCGGAGGCCGGAATGGCGCCCTCGGGCAAACAGGTGAAGGATGCCCTGGCGCGCAACGCGGTGCTCTGCAACGGCAGGCCGCTGGGTTGGGGTGATAACGAGCAGCCGGCGGCGGTCCTGACGTCGGCCAATGCACTCCATGGGCGGTATTTCGTGGTGCGCCTGGGGAAAAAGAAGTATCACTTGTTTTACGGCAGCGCTGCCTGACCGTCCGGCAGTGGGCGCTGTTGTCAAGGCAGCGCCGCCAGAGTAAATTCCCCAACTATTTTTCACCACAGGTCTTGCGCGGTGCCGGGGCGCTGCGTATAGTTCGCGTCCCTTCGCAGTGGCCCTGACGCGCTGCAGCGGAGAGGAGCTTATATCCTCAGGCCTTTCAAACGGTTAGAGGGCATAAGTGAGATGGAGTCTGGGCTTCCGCAGCACGCAAAAATTTGCGAAAAGCTGTTGCCAACAAGGCGCTCATCGGTATAATACGCGTCCCCGTTGAAGAGAGCATCTTTGCGGGCACCACGGCCCTGGCGGCCATGGGCTATTTAACAAAGAAACGAAGACAGATGTGTGGGCACTTGTTGGGATAGTTGTACGACTATTCAGACACAACAAGTGACTCATCGATTCATTTATGGATATATGATTACGAACTGTGTCTGAGCCGAGATTTGGGTGTTATCGCGGGGTTACCGCGCAAACATCCCCTCTTGCCCTTTGGGCAGAGGTTAAAGATTAAACTGAAGAGTTTGATCATGGCTCAGATTGAACGCTGGCGGCAGGCCTAACA
>DIAF01000043.1:4549-4748 GCA_002414665.1 Halieaceae bacterium UBA5085 | reverse complement strand
GACCTCACCAGCTACCTGAACGTGACCTTTGATGGCACCGATACGGTCATTGAAGTCAGCGCGATGGGGGCCTTCAACAGCGGCGAGCGTGACGCCAGCACAATCAGCCAGACTATCCACCTGGAGGGTGTCGACCTGGTGAGCGGCCATGATGATATGGCGTCGGTCATCCAGAGCATGCTGGACAGCGGCAGGCTGA
>DIAF01000043.1:2655-4342 GCA_002414665.1 Halieaceae bacterium UBA5085 | reverse complement strand
CAGGCTGACTGTCGACCAGTAGGTATCTGGGCTATGATAACCCCGGCGGCCGCAGGGTTGCCGGGGTTCTATAACGGAGTACAGCCACGATGCCTTTTGTTCAACGGGATTCTGCGCAACGGATTGTCGCGGTCAGCCAGCTCCCGCAGGATGGCCTCGAACCGGTAGCGGCAGATGATGCCGAGCTCGTTGAGTTCCTGGCGGCGCTGAGTGACGACGCCAGCCGCATCAGTGCGACCGACCAGGATTTCGTGCGCGTGCTTGAGGACGTCGTGGAGTTGCTGGTGAGCCGTGGCGTCATTCTGTTCACGGACCTGCCCGATTCCGCTCAGCAAAAAATGCTGTATCGACAGCGCCTGCGCAGCATACTGCCGGGCAGCCTCGATTTGCTGGGCGACGACTGATCAGTCGGCCGATTGCTGTGCAGCCAGTTCGCTGATCGCCGGGCCGGTCGCGCCATCAAAGCCCAGCTCCTGCAGCTGCACCCACTCCGCTGCACTGCGCACACCTTCCGCGATAACGGTGACACCGATGGAGTGACCGACGGTACACAGCGTCCTGAGCAGGGTCTGGTTGCCGGCATTCCTGTCGATATCCCGGATGAACGCCGCGTCGACCTTGAGATAGTCCAGGCCTACATCGTGTAGTTGGCCAATGTCAGCCAGTTGGTGTCCAGCGTGTTCAATGCCGACCTTGCAGCCGTACCGGCTGGCGTGACGGGTGAGCAGCTTGAAGGCGTCGAAGTGTCGGAATGCCATGGACTCAGGCACCTCCAGCCAGAGCCTGTCGGCAACGCTCCCCGCCTTCGACAGGGTCTGGTCGAGCCAGTGCAGGAAGGCAGGCTCCACCAGTGCGCCGACAGACAGGTTCACCGCCAGCGGTGTGGTGGTCTCGCGTTCAGCGCTCACCAATGCCATCTCGATGACGCGTTGGTCGAGGTCCGCAGACATTTCCAGCCGGTTGATCCAGGGCAGAAAGGTGGCAGCCGGCAGTTCCTGCTGGTCCTCGCGCAGCCTCACAGGCGCTTCCATATGCATCAATTGCCCGTTACTGTCCAGCACCGGGAAGCCCGCCAGGCTGAACCGGTCCTCCAGGAAAGCCTCCTGCAGGATGCCCCGCCAGCGCATCAACTGTTCCCGTACGGGCATCATCTGGATATCGCCTGCAAAGGTGATATTGATCTCCGAGCTGTCTGCCTGATGAGCCGGGGTCAACGCGCTGTCGAGGCGTGTGAGCAGGGCGCTCAGCGTGTCCTCGTGGGTATACAGCGTGGCGGCAGAGGGCAGTGCGCTGTCAGTCTCCATGCTGTGGGCGATCAACGCTTCCTCCATCACGGCCTGCATCTCAACCACCAGCTCCCGCGGGTTTGTGGCGCGCGGTGCCATGATGGCGAAGTCGGAGCCGTTCAGGCGCGCGGCGGCCCAGCGGCTGTGTCGGCTGACGATGGTGTTGAGCGCCGCGCCGATATCCTCCAGCACGCCGTCGATGACTTTGCGCCCGTAGGTCTGGTTCAGGTGGCTGAGGCTGGCGATTCGCACCAGAGCCATGCAGCCGGTTGCATTGACGTCATCGCTGCCCAGGGCTGCGTCCAGGTTGCGCAGAAACGGCTCACGGTTCATCAGCCCGGTGAGGCTGTCGGTGTGCGTTTCCTTCTGCCACTGGTGCAAGCGGCTGGCTTCCTGCTGCA
>DIAF01000043.1:1837-2505 GCA_002414665.1 Halieaceae bacterium UBA5085 | reverse complement strand
CGGCTGGCTTCCTGCTGCAGGGCGCCGCGTATGCGTTTTGACAGGGTGTTCATGGCGCTGACCAGACGTTTGAACTCCAGTGTCTTTGGCTCTGGCAGGGTGACGAACCGCCGTTGCCCGATGGCCTCAGCCTGACTCACCACCTCATTCAGCGGGGTGATGATTTTCCGCAGCAGCAAGCTGCCCAGGAGTCCGCTCGCTGCCATGGTGCAGAGAAACAGTAGCGCCAGCAGGCGCGTGCTTTCCCAGAGGGCCTGGTAGGCAAAGCGCGAGTGGCTGCGGACGGTCAGTGTGCCGACCTGTTGCCAGCCTTTCTGCACCTGTGCGATGCCTGGCTCCACGTCCAGCGGCAGCAGCCCGGGCAGCCAGGCAGGCGCATCGGTCGTGCGTCTGCGGTCCTCCCGGCGAATCAGTACCCGGCCATCGGGGTCGGTGAGTTCAATCAGTTCGTAGTGCCCCGTGTCGAACTGCGCTGCGAGGGTCAGTTCCAGCAGCACATCGTCGGCCTCCTGCTGGCTGAGGGACAGGGCGAGCGCTGCGGCGTTGTCCACGTTTTTCATGTACAGCTGCTGTTGCAGGTAGCGCTGCGCCGCGAGGCTGCTGACGACCAGGCTGCTGCCGAAGGCGATGGCGAGTAGCAGGATGATGGCCAGCCAGAGTTGTTTGAA
>DIAF01000043.1:0-1729 GCA_002414665.1 Halieaceae bacterium UBA5085 | reverse complement strand
GTTGTTTGAAGAGTGACATGCCGATAGTTCCTCAGTTGTCCCGTGTCAGCCCAGCCCATCGGCTGCCATGCGTTGCAGGAGATCGCGCCAGCGCGAGAGCCGCGCGGCGGGGTTATGGATCGACGGTTTGCTCGCACCGCCGACCCAGATGCCCTCGCTGTTGAAACCGAAGACCGGTTTCAGGTCGTCACGCCGGGAGGCAGGGCGCACCTCGGAGATCATGTTGTCGAGTATCAGCGGATCCGCATTGGGCGTGGGGTAATACGCCAACACCATATGGGCCTGTGTGACCGTGCCATCGACGCCACCCAGCCGGGCTTTAACATAGGTTATTCGCATTTTGCCAACCTCCACGCCGGAGAGCAGGAGAGTCATGTACTTGGCGATGCTGAAGTCCTCGCAGTCACCCTCGCGTTTGGCCATGAGTTCGAGTGGCGTGGCCCAGTAGTCGTGCTGCTGCCAGACATCGATGTCCTGGCGCCAGCGCGCGAGCGTGTTGAAATAGGCATTGACCCGCTCGATCTTCTCGCGCTCATCGAGTGTGCTGATGTCCCTGAGCATGGCACGCCACAGGCCCACCACTTGCGCGGTGTCGGGTCCGTGACGGCTCAGCGCCAGACGCTCCATCCGGTCCAGGTCTGCCCAGGCCAACAGCATCGCGCCGGACAACAACAGGGCGAGGAAGAGAGCGATCAAGCCCGGCGCGCGCTGAAGAAGGTAGGCCAGTGAGAGCATTGCGTTAATCCAGTGCTGGCCAGCCTCTCGGCGTGGCCCTTGAAATGCGCCAGTGATACCGATGTTCCACGCACACAGAGCCGAGTCTACGGGATTTTGCCGCAATTCTGGACTTTTTAATTGCTGATGCAGGGATTGTGATGTGGGTCATGTTTTTCCAATGTGAGTTGCCCGGAGCTTGCACCACTTCGCGTACAATACCGCGGATTCAGTCGGCAATGCCCCGCTTGCAACGGCAGGCAGGGTGGTTCAACTCAGGGAAGGCTCGTCATGAAAAAGCAACTTGGTCTGTCAATCGCCATTCTGGCAGGTAGCCTGCTGCACGCCTCGGCAACGTTGGCACAATCGCAACCGGTAGCCGATTTCAGGGAAGCCATCACGCAGGCGGTGCTCACCAACCCACGGGTCAGTGCCGCGTGGTACAACTTCGAGGCCACCCGTGAGGCGCAGCGCGCGGCGGAGGGCGGTTACTTTCCCAGTGTGGACCTGAGCGCGGAAATCGGCCGCGAGGAACGCGAGACGCCGCTGGTGGATCTGGGTAGCTACACGCGTGACGCTACCCGGTTTACCATCACGCAAATGCTTTTTGATGGCTTCGCTACCCGCGAGGACGTGCGTGCCCTCGGCTTCACCAAGCTCAATCAGTATTACGAACTGCAGCGTGCGTCTGAGGAGGTTGCTCTTGAGGCTGCACAGGCGTACCTGGACACCGTGCGCTACCAGAAGCTGGTGCGGTTTGCGGAGGACAACTACGTCTACCACCGCGAGGTGTATGACAAGATCGCCGAGCGCACCCGCGGTGGCGTCAGCCAGGGTGTCGACCTCGAGCAGGCGGCTGCCCGTGTCGCGCTGGCTGAGTCCAATCTGCTGACGGAGATGACCAACCTGCATGATGTGCAGACCCGCTTCCAGCGTATTGTGGGCAACGTGCCCGGCGAGAATCTGGCGATGCCGGAGATTCCCTCGAGCCTCATTCCCGAGCTGCGTGAAGCGG
>DIAF01000030.1:46732-46881 GCA_002414665.1 Halieaceae bacterium UBA5085 | reverse complement strand
GGCTTCACAGCGATCCAGTTCTATATGACAGTCAGTAGTGCGGTACTGGCACCTTACTAAAGACCGCTAGGGCCGAAGCCACTAGTTGGTGCTTTCACGGGCTGCTTACGCAGCCAGTTGGGCACCGTAGTTGTCGTCGTTGGCAACTA
>DIAF01000030.1:46258-46396 GCA_002414665.1 Halieaceae bacterium UBA5085 | reverse complement strand
GCTACCATCACGGCATGCACCTCAGGGTTCGTTACCGTCGTCGAATCCGTATCGCCCCCAGTGTGACTCGCAATTGTACCTCAATTGCACAGTGTTAGACTGTGAAATCTGCAATAGTTCCCTCGGGGCCGCTTTCCC
>DIAF01000030.1:0-46100 GCA_002414665.1 Halieaceae bacterium UBA5085 | reverse complement strand
CTCGGGGCCGCTTTCCCGCCAGTGGGCGCTTTACCTGCCATACCGCTAAAAAAAGGAGCCTGACATGTCCGTACGTTACGCTCATGCCGATCTTCATGCTTTCAGCCAGCGCCTCTTCGAGGCCGCGGGCCTGCCCGCTGAGCGCGCCGCTGTCATGGCCGAGGTGCTGCTGGAGGCCGACCTGATGGGCTTTACCACCCACGGCATGCAGCGCGTGGCGCACAATGTGCGGTGGTTGATGGAGGGCGCAAGCCGCTGTAACGGCGAGCCTGTGGTACTGGTGGACAAGGGCGCGCTGTTCAACTGGGACGCCGCCTTTCTGCCCGGCCCCTGGGTCGTCAGCCAGGCGCTGGATACCGCGCTGGCCCGCGTTCCGGAGTACGGCGTGGTCACAGCCACGTTGCGCCGCAGCCAGCACATTGCCTGCCTTGCAGCCTACCTGCCGCGGGTGATTGAAGCCGGGTATCTGGGGATCCTGACCTGCTCGACGCCTGCAGAGCACACGGTGAGTCCTTTTGGCGGCCTGACGCCGGTATTTTCCGCCAACCCGCTGGCCATGGGTGCTCCGGGTAAGGAATATCCACTGCTGTTCGATATCAGCATGTCGATCACCGCGGGCGGCTACGTGGCGCGCGCGGCCCGTGAGGGCGAGCGGTTGCCCGAACCCTGTCTGAAGGACGCTGAGGGCGTCATCACCGATGACCCTTCCGCGCTTGCTGGTCCGCCCCGGGGCAGCATTATGCCCATCGGTGGTGCCCAGCACGGTTACAAGGGGTCGGCGCTGTCGGCAGCGACCGAAGTACTGAGTATGGCGCTGGGCAACTATGGCCGTGCCGATGCAGAAGCGGCGGGGGACGGCGAAGCCAACTCTGTGTTCCTGCAAATTATCGACCCCGCAGCCTTTGGCTCGCTCGCCGTGTTCAGGGAGCAGCTGCACGCGCTGCAGTATCTGGTCACCGCGAGCGAAGTACCTGAGGGGGCGCCGCCGGCACGTTTCCCCGGGCAAAGAGCGTGGCAGCAACGGAGTGAGCAGCTGGCTGGTGGTGTGGCGCTGTATCCGAGCATCATGCAGGATCTGGCACCGCTGGCTCGCCAGCTGCAAGTACCGCAGCCTGCACCGTTGGGCGGATGATCAGGGGTTCAGAGGCGGCAGGACATGCGCCGCCGGTTTGCGGCGGGCCTTGAGGTAGCGCTGCCTTGCCGCCTGCAGTTGTTTGCCCAGCGCGCTGCCGACGGGCGCTTCCTCGCCCCGGCCAAACAGCGCAATACGCCAGCTGTCGAGTGCGCGAGTGAGCGTTTCGTCACCGTAGCGTTGCGCGAATTCCCGGCTGTCCATGGGAGGGGTCAGTCGCGCGCTCCAGGCCAGCAGGGCGCGGTAGGCCGCAGCGCGGTCGTGGGCCCGCAGTCGCTGCTGCAATACCTTGAAGGCATGCGCTTCGCTGTCGAGGTGGCGCTGCCGGTGGGCTTCCCAGCGTGGACGCAGTGTCTGCTGCCAGCTGCGCCAGCATGCCCAAGCGAGCAGGAGGGCCGCCGCGGCGGCGACCAGTAGTGGCCACCATTGCAGGGCGTGATCACGCGCAGCGGTTTCGCCCTCGCGCGCAGTGGCTGCACCGCTGACGCGCAGCGTCACACCGTCGGCGGTGACCTGTTCCACTCTGCCGGTGTCGGTATTCCAGTAGCTCAGGGTCACCGGCGGCACGCTGTACTCGCCCCCCGCCTCAAAGACGAGTGTGAGTTTTTCACTGCGTGCGGCGGGAGGGCCGTCCACCGTGACGGGTCGGTCGGCGTAGACCGAGGCGCCCTCAAAGTGCAGCCCGGGAGCGAGCGGCGGCAGGAAGATCGCGGGCAGTCCCTCCAACTCGGCGTGGTACGCCAGCGTTACGGCATCACCGGGCTGCAAATTGCCGGTGTCGCCACCGATTTCCAGAGAGAGGCGCAGCGCGCTGCCAGCCAGATAGGGGGTCAGTGACCTGGCGCCAGGCGGCACCACCGCGCTGAAGCGAATTTCGGGTAGCGCTACCCGCATGCGTGTTGGCGTGCCGCCCGGGTTGGCATAGCTGACGCCGAGTTCAGCTCCGTCGATGCGATACTGGGCGGCCTGCAGCGGATAAATGCGGAAACTGCGCACGATTCCAGACCAGGTCTCACCGTTGATTGCACGACTGGTGGGGAAGGAGCTGTCCGGAGGGCGCTGTGTGATCGCGTTGGCCAGCTCGAAGTCGGGGTAGTCAGGGGGCTGCGCAAACCATGTGGGTACGAGTACGGTAACCTGCAGTTCCAGAGGCTCGCCGACCCTGACCTGTTGCGGGGTTATTGTCACCTCCACCACGGGCTGTACCTGGGCCAGGCTGCGTGTGCTCAGCAGGGCGAGCAGGCACAGGGCGAACCAGCGTTTCATGGCGCCTCCTCCCGGCTTTGTTCCAGCGCGAAGCGTGTACGCAGGAATTCGGCGGTGTCGGTGTCCACCGAGCGCATCCACTTCTCCGCGGATTCCAGGCCGATGGTGCTCTCCCGCGTGATTTCCATTTCCCGGCCGCGGTCGTCCTCGTTGTCAAACACGTAATCATCCGCGCTGAGCTCAGACTCGTCTTCGGTGTCGCTGTCTTCGCGCAGCTGCTCGATGTACTCGGTGATGTGTCGTGCCAGGTCCAGGTTTTCCGCGGCCTGCTGCCAGCCCGGTTCGGCGGCGACGGCCAGCTCGAAAGCGCGGATGGCGTTGCGATAGTCGCGCGCCTTGATCAGGGCGTTGCCCCGGTTGTAGAAGCCCACGGCGTTCGGGATACGGGCGAACAGCTCGGCTGATTGCTCGTACTGGCCCGCATAGTAGGCCGCGGTACCTTTCTGTGCCGGGTCCTCGAAGCGAGCCAGTGCCGTTTGCCAGTCGCGCTGGTTCATTGCGCGCTGACCCTGTTGGTCGCGGGTCAGCCAAAGGTCGGCCAGGGTGGCCTCTCGGCTCGCCAGCCAGACCAGCGCCAGCACGGCCGCCAGGGTTACCGCGGCAAGCTGCAGCGGCGCGCGCTGCCAGGGTGGCCTCTGGTTCCCGCGACTCATCGCAGCACCCAGCCCCGGCGGAAACCGTAGAGTACCAGCAGCAGGGCGGGCCATAGCAGCAGCCAGCCCTCGTCGTGCCACTCGGCGTCCGGGTCATCCGCAGCGAGCAGGTTGGAAGCAATCAGTCGCAGCAGCTTGCGTATATCCGCATCGCCTGTTTCGCTGCGCACCAGGGTGACGTCGGTTTCGTTCGCCACGCGGCGCAGCAGGTCGGTGTCAATCGCCGTTTGCAGGGGGCCGCCGTCGGGACCCACCACCGGTTTGCCATCGGGTAACAGGGCGACACCGCCGGCGTTGGTGCCCACCACCAGTGCCGCCACCGCCGGAGCCGAGGCATTGGCACTGAACGCGGCGAGCGCGGGGATGTCAGCGCTGTCGAAACCGTCGGTGATGAACAGCAGCGTGCCGATGCTGGCGCTCTCGCCGAGCAGGTCCAGTGCCAGCGGCAGTGCGGCAGCACTGTTACCACCGCTGCGCGGCATGATGGCCGGGTCCAGGCTCTCGAGGAAGCCGGCGAGAACCGCGCTGTCGGTGGTGGGGGGGACCACAATGTGTGCAGAACCTGCGTAGGCAATCAGCGCGGTGCGCGCCCCGGTGCGGGCGGCGACCAGATCCAGTGCCTTGAAACGTGCCCGATCCAGGCGGGTCGGTGCGAGGTCGTTACTGCGCATGGAGTCGGTGACCTCCATTGCGATGACCAGCGGTGCCGTTTCCTCAAACCACGGAGCTACCTGCTGGCGCCAGGCGGGGCCGGCCGCGGCCAGGGTCAGGGTCAGCAGGGCGATCGCGAAGCTGTCCAGCGCGCTGAAGCCCGTGCGTCTGTCGTGCTGGATGGTCAGCGCGCGGCGCAAGTGCGGCGCAACCAGGTTGCCCAGGGAACTCTCGGGGCTGCGCTGCGAGCGCAGCAACCACCAGATGCCGAGCACCGCGGGCAGCGCAAGCAGCCATAGCGGGCGCAGAAAATGCAGCTGTTCGATCATGCGCCGCTCCTCTGCCGGCCGAACCGCATGCCCGCCAACGTCGCGAGCCCGATCAGCAGCGCAGCCCCCGCAGGCCATGCCACCAGCGAATGCCGTGGCCGCCAGGATTCGGTATTCACCTCGGCGGCGGTCGCCTCATCGATACGCTGGTAGATTGCGGCCAGCGCAGCTTCATCCTCGGCATTGAAAAACTCGCCGCCGGTGCGCCCGGCAATATCGGCCAGCAGGCTGAAGTCGACCCGGTCTTCTCCCGTAGCTTGCGGGTCGCCGATGCCGATGGTGTAAATTTCCACGCCGTTGCGTGCTGCGATGGCCGCCGCGTTAATCGGCGTCATGCGGCTGGCGGTGTCGTTGCCATCGGTGAGCAGAATCAGAATGCGTTCCTTGATGCTGCTCGATTCAAAGGCGTGAATTGACAGGCCAATGGCATCCCCCAGCGCCGTTTGTGGCCCGGCCATGGCGACGGCCGTCAGGTCGACCAGGGTGCTTGCGGTGGCGAGATCCCGGGTGAAGGGCAGCTGTATATAGGCTTTGTCGCCAAATACGATCAGCCCCACACGGTCGGACTCGCGCTCGGCGACAAATGCCTTGACCACCTGCTGTACGGCCTGGTGACGGGATATGGGCTGGCCGTCGCGCCCGGGGAAATCCCGGTAATCCATGGAGCCGGAGAGGTCAATGGCAAGCATGATGTCGCGTGCGACCTCGGTGCGTACAATCGGTTCACCGACCCAGTTAGGCCGCATCAGCGCGACAACCAGCAATGCCCAGATGAGCCAGAGGAGAGCGGCCTGTGTGCGGCGCCGGCGACGCACCACGGCGCCAGTGCCCGGTTCTACGCCGGACGCGGCCACGATCTCGGCAAAAAAGGGTACGCGCAGGGCGCTGGCGCGCTCCCGGTGCGGCGGTAACCCCCACCACAGCAGCAGCGGCAGGGGTAGGGCGAGAATGGCCCAGGCAAAGGCAAACTCAAGCACGGTGCACCTGTACCCAGCGCCGGGCCGCGGCCAGTAACTGTGGGTCGTTCACGGGCGCGAGATAGGCTGCGCGGGCCAGAGAGGGCGCCGCGGCCGTGACCACGGGGTCGTTGCCGCTGCTGGTGCACAGGAACGCGGCCCAGGCGTCGCCCTGCAGGGCGGCAACGTCCCTGCGCGGGTAGGCTCCCAGCGCTGTACGCTTCAGCAGCACGGCTGCAGCCTGACTGGGTGCAGGATCCTGCTCTGCCAGTGCATCCAGCGCGCGCAGCGCCTCCCGTCGATAGCGGTTGCGCCGGTAGGTGGCGACACGGTGCCCGAGCGCGATCAGCATCAGCGCCAGGAGCCAGCCCCCCAGCACCCACCAGCCGGTGGTGGCGGGTGCCATCGGCACCGGTTCCGGCGTCACCATGGGGTGCAGCAGGTCGATCAGTTGCGAGAGCGAAAGCCCCTCGTAGCGGCTCATGCGCGGGGGCGTCCGGGGCGCGCCTGGCCCAGCAGCTGGCGGATCTGCGGCAGGGTGTCCTGCGCCGCGTTGAGGGGCAACACGGACAGGTTGATCTCGCGTTGCCAGTTCCTGATGGTCTGCAGTCGCTGGCGGGTGAAGCCACCCACGGCTTCCAGCGTGCTGCTGTGGCTGAGATCGATTTCCGCCTGCAGGTGGCCGTCGCCGAGCACCGTGGGTTCGCCGCGGGTCAGGCCCTGCTCTGCCAGCGGGTCGTGGACCAGCATTAACAGCACATCGTTGTGCGCGGCGATGGTGGACAGGCGTTTGCGCGTGATTTCATTGGCTCCGGCAAAGTCGCTGAGGATGATGACCAGGTGATCGTGGCGTGCCAGGCGAGCCACCGGACGCAGCACGTCGTTCAGGCGGTCGGCACCCTCGTTGATCCGCTTTGCCGCGTGTAGCGCGCCGTTGAAGTCGGCCATGGACTGCAGCAGCGCGAACAGGGTGCGCCGGCTGCGGCGCGGCGCGAATTCGCTCTGGGTGCTGTCGTCGAACACAATGCCGCCGATGCGATCCCCCGCCCCGAGCACGCCAAAGGCGGCGATGGCTGCGGCTTCTGCCGCAGTGACCGACTTCATGTTCAGGGTGGAGCCGAAAAACATCGACATGCGTTGGTCCACGACCAGCAGCGCCGGTCGGTCGCGCTCCTCTGTGTAGACCCGCACATGCGGGCTGCCGGTGCGCGCGGTGGCTTTCCAGTCGATCGAGCGAACGTCGTCGCCGGGCAGGTAGTCGCGCATTTCCTCAAAGTTGAGTCCCCGGCCGCGCAGGCGCGAGGCATGTTGGCCGTTGAGTACACTGCGTGCAGGCTGGCGTGGCAGAAAGCTGAGCTGTTCGGCTGCGCCCTGCAGGTTGCGCAGATGTTCGAGTGAGACGTGGATACGGGGGTCGTCGTGCATGGCCAGGCGCCGCTAGGGCAGTGCCACCTCAGCCAACAGTGCGTCGATGACCTTGTCGGCGTTCATGCCTTCACCGTGGGCTTCGTAGGAGAGCATCAGGCGGTGACGCAGGCAATCGTGTACGATGGCGCGCACGTCCTCGGGGTCCACATAGTCCCGCCCGTGCAGCCAGGCGTGGGTGCGACCGCACTTGTCCAGCGCGATGGATGCTCGCGGACTGGCCCCGACCTCAATCCAGCGGGCGACGTCCGCCGAGTACTTTTCCGGCGTGCGCGTGGCGTAAACGAGGTCGGCCATGTAGCGTTTCATGGGTTCCGACACATGCACACTGGCGATTTCGCGCCGCGCATCAAACACCGCCTGCTGCGGTATGCGCGCAGGTTTTGCGGGCCTTTCCCCGGCGTTATCCGGGTGCGCCTGCGCCTGCTGCTCCTCTGAACGCACCAGATCCACAATGCGCATTTCATCTTCGACGGGCGGATAAACAATGTTCACATGCATCAGGAAGCGGTCCATCTGTGCTTCGGGCAGAGGATAGGTGCCTTCCTGTTCAACCGGGTTCTGGGTTGCCATCACCATGAACAGTGGCGGCATGCGGTGCGTCTTGCCGGCGACCGTGACTTGGCGCTCTTCCATGGCCTCAAGCATGGCGGCCTGGACTTTGGCGGGTGCGCGGTTGATCTCGTCACCGAGCACGATATTGGCGAAGATAGGGCCGGGTTCGAAGCGGAAATCGCCCCGGCTGCCGTCCTGGTAATACACCTCGGTGCCGGTGACGTCAGAAGGCAGCAGGTCGGGGGTGAACTGAATGCGGCTGAAGTCCGCCTCCAGATGTTCTGCCAGCGCCTTGATGGCACGGGTTTTCGCCAGGCCGGGCAGGCCCTCGACCAGCAGGTTGCCATTGGCCAGCAGACCGATCAGCAGCCGCTCAATGACCGCCTCCTGGCCGACGATGGATTGTTGCATGCGCGCGCGCAGTTCATTGATACGGTCTTTCGACATGCCAGGCGACCCGAGTGCATTAAAAGGACTCGGTCATGTTGCCAGCCTCGACGAGGCTGGACAATGCTTTCCGACCGGTGTGAGGGGAGTTACTGCTTGACGTTGTCGCGGATGATGCGCTGCTTTTGGCGGTTCCAGTCGCGCTCTTTTTCCGTATCGCGTTTGTCGTGGCCCTTCTTGCCCTCCGCCAGCGCAATACGGGCTTTCACCAGGTGCCCTTTCCAGTAAAGCTGGGTGCACACGCAGGTGAGGCCTTTCTGGCTGGTGGCGGCAAGGATCTTCGCCAGCTCCTTGCGGTGTAGCAGCAGCCGGCGCGTACGCGTGGGGTCGCTGACATAATGTGTCGATACGGTATCCAGCGGCGTGATCTGGGTGCCCAGCAGCCAGGCCTCGCCATCCTTCATCAGCACATAGGAGTCGGTGAGCTGGCATTTGCCCATGCGCAGGCTTTTGACCTCCCAGCCCTGCAGCTCAACGCCCGCCTCGTAGCTGTCGAGCAGGTGATAGTCGAAGGTCGCACGCTTGTTGCGTGCGATCACATTGTCGTTTTTTGCTGGCTTCTTGTTACCCATGGCGCGCATTATACGGACAAGCCTGCACACTGGAACGTGAATTTGGCTCTTTTCATCGACCGCCCTGTGGGGCAGTCTAAGCCCATGATTAGAAGGAAGTTTTCCCGGTGAATTCGACTGCGGGAAATCCGCTGGGGGAATGGCGCTCACGGATGACGTTTGTGCTGTCACTGGCCTGCGCCACCGTCGGCATGGGCAGTGTCTGGCGATTCTCCTACCTGAGCGGGGAGTATGGCGGTGGCCCGTTCGTGGTCGCGTATGTCATTTTTCTCCTGCTGCTGGGCGTACCTTTGCTCATCGCCGAGCTTGTGCTGGGGCGGCAGGGTATGGGCAGCGTGGTGGAGTCGGTCAATCGCGCCGTTGAGCGCTCCCGGCTGCGGCCCGCCTGGCTGGCACTACCCTGGCTGGCCTGCGTAACCGGTGTTCTGCTGCTTGCCCTGTACGCCGTCGTCGCGGGGTGGGCGCTGGTTTATGCCGGCGCGATGTATGCCGGGAGTTTCAATGCCGCGAGCATGTTCAATACCGGGCAGTATTTCGAGGCGCTGGTGGAGGATGGTGATCGCATGCTGCTGGGCCAGACGCTGTTCCTGGCCAGCGCGGTGGTCGTGGTCGGCGCGGGTGTGCGCCGCGGCATTGGCCTGTTCGCCTGGCTGGTGGTGCCTACATTGCTCGCAGGGCTGGTTCTGCTGGTGCAATACAGTCTGGCAAACGGCAATGCGTCCGCCGCGGGCAAATTCCTGTTCTCGGTACAGTGGTTGGATTTCAACCGCGAAGCGGTTCTGATGGCGCTGGGCCAGGCCTTCTTCACCCTGGGTGTAGGCGTGGGAACGGGGATCAGTTACGGCAGTTACGCGCCCGTTCGCGCGCCCATCGGTCGCTCGGTGCTCGCCGTGGCGCTGTTCGATACGCTGGTGGCCATTGCCATGGGCCTGGCGATATTTCCGCTGGTGTTCGCCAGCCACCTGCTTCCCTCGATGGGCCCTGGCCTGATGTTCATCAGCATGCCCTATGCCTTCGGCAACATGCTGAATGGCGAGGTGTTTGGTGCGCTGTTCTTTGCCCTGGTTGCGCTGGTGGCCCTGGGGTCGTCCATCGCCATACTGGAGCCGGTAACCGGGGCCATCAAACAGCGCTTCGGCCTGCGCCGGGTCACCGCGGTGGTAATTGTCGGGGCCGTTGTCTGGGTGCTGGCGTATGCAGCGGCAGCGACGCTGGCCCCGGACAGCCGCGGTACGGCGCCGGACCTGTTCCGACTCATGGACCGGCTCGCCGGTGGTGTGTTGCTGCCGCTGGTGGCTCTGGGCACCGCCCTGCTGGTGGGTTGGCGGCTGGGGCGCCCCCTGCTGCGGGCACAGCTGTACCGCGAAAGCGCACAGTTTTTTTCGCTGTGGTACTTCCTGTTAAGGTATATTGCGCCGCTGGGCATTGTGCTGGTCATGGCAGCTGCCCTGGTAACGGAGTAAACCCGAGGTGGCGCCGGTCGCCACCCCCGACAGAGATCGCGATGACCCGAATCTACCGCCACGCCCTGCTGCCTTATGAAGATCGGCAGCTGTTTGATCTGGTGAATGACATCGAGGCCTACCCGGAGTTCATGGAAGGCTGCGTTGGCTCCCGGGTGCTGCGTCGTGAGGCTGATATCGTTGAAGCGCGTCTGGATCTGTCACGAGGCGGCATCAAACAGAGCTTCAGCACGCGTAACCACCTGCAGGCCCCGCAATCGATCACCCTGGAATTGCTGGACGGCCCTTTCGACTACTTTCAGGGTAACTGGGAGTTTCGCGGCCTTGGCACCAGTGCCTGCAAGGTGACACTGGACCTCGAGTTCAGTACCAGCAGTTTGTTGGTGGGTGCGGCAGTCAGTCGCCTGTTCGACAGCGTGACCAACAGCCTGGTTGACGCCATTGGTCGCCGCGCGCGGCAGCTTTACGGTTAGGGAGCGATGAGCGAGACAGATATGATTCAGGTCGAGGTGGCCTATGCGCTACCGGACCGACAGGCCATTATCCCGGTCAATGTGGCAGCGGGGACCACGGCGCTGGAGGCTGCCCGGCGTTCCGGGGTGACGCAGCGTTTTGAAGGCCTCAACCTCGAGGATTCGCGACTGGGTATTTTCGGCAAGCTGGTAGCGCCTGACCAGGTGCTGCAAGCCGGCGACCGGGTTGAAATCTACCGGCCACTCAAGGCCGACCCGAAAGAAGTACGCAAGGCGCGAGCAGCCCGTGTGAAGGAGCGTCGCCAGGAAAGCGACGGCTGAGAAGTCGTTATTGGGGGGGCTCGCTCTCGGAGGCTGGCGTTGACGCCGCCCAGGCAGGCAGATAGTCCCCGCTCACACCCGTGAGCGCATCGCCGTCGAAGTGCACGCTGACCGAGGCTTCCCGGATAACATCGTTGCCGTTTCGCAACAGGTAGGGATAGTCCCAGCGGTCGGCGTTGAAGCTGTCTTCCACAAGCGGAGTGCCGAGGATGAAGCGCACCTGGCGCTGGCTCATGCCGGGTTGCAGTTGGTCAATCATGTCCTGGGTGACAATGTTGCCCTGCTCAATGTCGATACGGTAGACCCCGGGGAACCCGAAGTTGCCGCACGCGGTGAGCGAGGCCAGTGCCAGTGCCAGGAAAATACTGCGCATGGGCTTTAACTTCCACTTGTCATGATGGGGTGGCATCATACCCGTCCAGGCCTGTACAGAGAACCCCCGATCCCATGCCGACCGACAATCAGGAATTGCGCAATGTGGGCCTCAAGGTCACGCTGCCGCGCGTCAAGATTCTGCAGATTCTGGAATCGACCAGCGCAACCAGTGAGCACCTCAGCGCCGAGGATGTCTACCAGAAGCTGCGTGACGCCGGTGAAGACGTGGGGCTGGCTACCGTGTACCGCGTGCTGACCCAGTTCGAGAGCGCGGGGCTGGTGAATCGTCACAATTTTGAAACCGGCCACTCGGTGTTTGAACTGGATACCGGTGAGCACCATGACCACATGGTCTGCATGACCACCGGCGATGTGATCGAATTCACCGACCCTGTGATAGAACGCCGCCAGCAGGACATCGCCGCCGAACACGGTTTCGAGCTCGTTGATCACTCCCTGGTGCTCTACGTGCGAAAGAAACGCCGCTAACCACCTCCCTGCGCGGCTTTTGTCGCGCTTTTTGCCTGACTTTTCCACGGCGTGACGTTGAATTAATAAAAATACACTTGTGTGTAGTTTTATGCGAACGTATATTCTTGCGTCAGCCTATTGGCAGAGGAGGCAAGTATGCAGGCCGTCAGCGAAACCCAGGAACCCATAGAGGCCCTGTACAATCCGGCATCGCCGGAATATCTGGAAAATGCACCGGAGCAGTATCTGGCGTTGGCACGGCGTGGTCGCCTCGTGTGGTACGCGCCCTGGCAGGCGTGGATCATGACCCGCATGCCCGACATCATGGAGTGCTGGCGCAACGAATACCTGTCCTCCGACTTCTATGACTGGGAGTTTGCACCGCCGCGTCCGCCGGAGGACCAGTGGAGCAACTACGAGCGAGCGATGATTGGCCACAGCCTGCTCGCCGACCACGACCACCACCGCCTCGTGCGTCGCGTGGTGTCACCTGCCTTTTCCCGCAACGTGGTCGACGAGATCCAGCGCCGCATCAAACCCGATGTAGAGCGGCTGATCGGCGAGCTCGCTGATCTGGAGAGCTTTGACTACATCGAGAAAGTGGCCAACCACATCCCGTTCATTTCCATCAGCCGCATGGTGGGCTTGCCGGAGAAATACTGGCCCGAAATCAAGCAGGTCGTGCTTACTTTCACCGAGGCATGGAACCCCACGCTCAGCGACGAACGTCGCGAAGCGGCCCGCCAGGACAGCAATCGCGCCATCGAGATCCTGCAGCGAGTGATTGCCGAGCGTCGCGCCAACCCCGGCGATGACGACTTCCTCAGCGTGCTGTTGAAGATCGAAGCGGAAAACGAGAATTTCGGTGAGTGGGACATCATCACCCTGATCCTCGCGCTGATTGGTGCCGGTGCGGATACCACGCTGGTCGCCCAGCAGTGGACGCTCTACTCCCTGCTCAAGCACCGCGACCAGATTCCGGCCGCGCTGGAATCTCCGGATACGTTCTCTAACGCCTTCAGCGAAGTGATGCGCTGGTCCATCTCGTCGAAGATGGGCTTTGCCCGCTACGCGCCGGCGGACATGGAAATCCTCGGCCAGAAGGTGACCAAGGGGCAGATGGTGTTGATGATGCCGCATCTCAAGGATCACGACCCCGAGTATTACACCGATCCGGAGCGCTTCGACGTCAAGCGCGAGTTCAACCCCGATGTGTTGTTCGGCTACGGGCCGCGCTACTGCATCGGCGCCGCCATGGCCAAGCGTCAGCTGTACCTGACCATGGTCGAACTGTTCAAGCAGTTTCCGGATCTGGAGCTGGATGGGGAGCCGGAGAAAGACAATTCTGACCACAACGCGGTGGTGTTTCGCGAGCTGCGCGTACGCACCAATATCCGTAAATAAGAGAGGAAATGACGATGAGCAAACGTTACGAAAAGCCCATTCCGTTTGGCTGGTATGCTATTGATTACAGCGATGGCCTGAAGCCCGGTGATGTCCGCCCGGTGGAGTATTTTGGCCGTGAACTGGTGCTGTTCCGCACCGAGTCCGGCGCAGCCTCACTGCTGAGTGCACACTGCCCGCACCTGGGTGCGCATTTGGGCTACGGCGGCATCGTCAACGGTGAATCCATCAGCTGTCCGTTCCACGCCTGGGAGTTCAACAACGAGGGTTACTGCACGTCTGTCCCCTATGCCAAGCGCATCCCGCCGAAAGTCGAGGGCAAGCAGTGTGTGCCCAGCTACCCGGTCATTGAACGTAACCAGATGATCTGGGCCTGGTACCACCCTGAAGGCGCGGCGCCGATGTTCGATATTGACGAGATCCCGGAGCTTGCCTCCGGTGAGTGGACAGCCCTCGATACCTATGATTGGAAGATCAATACGATCATTCAGGAAACCGGCGAGAACGCAGCAGACCTCGCGCACTTCATTACCGTCCACGGTAGCCCGGCAATGCCCCAGGGTACCGTTGAGATGGATGGCCCGCGTCGCGTGACCGAGTTCGACTCGCGTGCGCACGCGATTGACGAGCAGGGCAACGTGGATCTCAGCGGGGAAAACCATGATGCGATCCACCTGCGCTCCGAGGGCGTCGGCCCCGGCTTCACCTTCCAGCGTTTTTCTCGCATGTTTGATGTGGTGATGATGGGCACAGTGACGCCGATTGATGATCAGAATGTCCACCTGCGTTTCAATTTCTCGGTACCGCGCAAGCAGTCGGAAGACAACGCCATGATGGCCACCGGTACTGTGCACGAGATCGTGCGCCAGGTAGAGCAGGATATCCCGATCTGGGAGCACAAGGTCTACCTGGATGATCCGGCGCTGTGCGACGGCGATGGTCCCATTGCCAAGTACCGCAAGTGGTTCCAGCAGTTCTATGCCTGAGCCCCTTCGGGCTCGGGAAAGCAAGGTTACAGAGAGCACCCATAACAGAGGATAAAGCGTATGAATGAAAAACTAGCCACAACGCCCGGCGATCACTACAACTGGCCGATGTTGAAAATCCGCTACTTGACGGATCCGGCCAAGCTGGCGGCGGTACTGCCCCCCGGTTTTGAGCCCGGCAGCCGCCCGGAAGTGACCTTGACCGTATACAACGTGCCGGTAAACGGTGAGCCAGAGCAGGGCCTGCTGACGACGGTGCTGTGCAACTACAAAGGCCAGGAAGGCCAGTTTGCACTCGGCTACGCCATCGACAAGGAAGCGGAAATCTTCATCAGCCAGGAAAAGTTTGGCCAGCCCAAATACCCGGCGGAGATCAAGTACTACCGTCTCGGCGAGGACGTCGGTGCCCGTGTGACGCACCAGAACTACACGTTCCTGGAGTTTTACGGCAAGGTGACCGATACGCTGGACAACGGCCCCAAGTTTGACGAGCACGAGTTCTGGGTGAAGTATTCTCGCGCAGCATCCTACGTCAAGACCGGTTTCGATTTTCCGCCGCATGTGGTCAACGTCGTGTCCAACTACGGCACAGCGCAGAAGCTCAAGGTTGAAGGTGAGCTGATTCTGCGCGACAGCCCCTGGGATCCACTCACCGAGCGTCTGCCACCCGTATCCAAGCCTGAAACCTTCCTGTGGACGCCCGAGTTCCTGGGCCGCAGTGTGGACCTGGGCGATCCGCTGGATGCCGATGCCTTTGAGCCCTGGGCCAACACCATCGGCAATTCGCGCTGGCGCGGCGTTAATGGTGGCCCGCTGAAGGGCTGATAACGCCCCCGGGGCACACCTGGCCGCCGGCGCTTGCCCGCGGCCTTTGACGTTTTATCACAGAGGATTTCCCCACTATGCAGGATTTCAATAACAAGGTTGTGGTCATTACCGGTGGAGCGAGCGGTATCGGCAAGGCGCTGGGTCGCGCGTTTTTGGCCGCCGGCGCGAAAGTCGTGCTTTCAGATGTGGAGCGCGGTGCGCTGGAGGCTACCCGCGATGAACTGGCGGCCAATGGTGGCACGGTGCGCGCCATTGTCACTGATGTGTCCAAGCCTGAATCCGTCAACGCGCTGGCAGATGCGGTGTTTGATGAGTTCGGTCACTGCCACGTGCTGTGCAACAACGCCGGTGTGAGCGTGACCAATACCAATGTCTGGGACACCACGCCGAACGACTGGCAGTGGGTTCTGGGTGTGAACCTGCGTGGTATCGCACACGGTGTGCAGGCCTTTGTACCGCGCATGCTGGCGTCGGGCGAAGAAGGCGTCGTCATGAACACTTCTTCAGGTGATGGCGGCATTTCGCCTTTGGCGGATCAATCGGTCTACGCCTCCAGCAAGGCGGGGGTGTCCATCATGACGGAGTGCCTGAATGCCCAACTGGTGGGTCAGGAGACCAGGCTGCGCGCCTGCATCTTCTACCCTTCGGGCGGTATCCTGCCTACGGGTATCTGGACCACCCGGCGCAATCGCCCGGCGGAGCTGGCGCGTGAGAAGCCGGTGCCCGAAGGCGGTGAGATGACCTTCGACGAATTCATGCAGGGTATGAAGGAGATCGGCGTCGACCTGCCGGTGCAGGACCTGGATGAGCTCGCGGAGTTTGCGCTCGATGGTCTGCGCAAGCAGGACTTTGTGATCATGATTGGCCGCGAGACGATGGAAGCTACCCTGGTGGAGCGCGCGCGCAAGCTGGCGCGTGGCGAATGCCCGATCAGTCACGGCTTGCACGGCTAGGCCAGAGCGAAGGGCTGGGGCGCGGAGCGCTCCGGCCCTTCTGCACCTACCCCTGGGCAGCGCTGCTGACTCTCAGGCGCGCGCGCTCCCGTACGAGACTGTGGCAGAGAAAGTCTATGAGCTCGTCATAACGCTTCCCCGCATCATAATCGGGGTTGTGCAGGTGGTTGAGAATCACCGTATCTATCATGCCCACGGTCATTTCCGCGCAGAATTCCGCTGACAGGCTGTCCTTGAGGTCGCCCGTGCTGGCGCTGTAGAGGCGCAGGAAATTCTCGTTCATCACCGACAGCAATGTCGCGCCGCTCGCCAGGCTATTACCAATACTGGCGATGGAGTAGCGTGCCAGTTCATGTTCGAGGTCAGAGGCCTGACAAAGCTGCTGCTTTTGCGCGCCCAGCACGTGCGTGATGCGCTCGTCCAGATGATTGAAACGCTCCAGGGCCTCGTCCACCGAGCCCCTGACCAGTTCCAGCGTGCGGCTGACGCAGATATCAAAGAGCAGGTCGTGGCGCGTGCCGTAATAGTTGTAGAAGGTTTTACGGGAAATGCCGGCACGCTCGCAAATGGCGTCAATGGTCATGTCCGCGATGCCGCTCTGGCCGATCAGCATCAGCGCTTCTTCAATGATGCGCGAGCGCTGGGCCTGCTTCTTGCGCTCCCGGAGACTCTTGCGGGGTGGTGGGTTGCTCAAAATAGGTGTCTTTTTGTGGCGGCAGGAAGCTGTCGGTGACCGATTACCATACACCACAAGCCGCGCCCGCTGCCAGCCTCAGGCACCTTCTGCGTCACGCAGCATCTCCCGTGCGTGGGCCAGAGACTGCTCGGTGAGCTTTACGCCCCCCAGCATGCGGGCGATTTCCTGCGCACGCTGGTCGTCCTCCAGTGCCGTCATGCGCGTCCACGCGGCGGTTTTATCCGACGTCTTGCTGACCAGCAGGTGTCGGTGCCCCTGCGAGGCCACCTGGGGCAGGTGAGTGACGCAGAGAACCTGCGCCTCGGCCGCCAGGCCGCGCAGCAGGCGGCCCACCACCTCGGCCACGGCGCCGCCGATGCCGACGTCCACTTCGTCAAACACCATGCTGGGCAGGGTGCCGCCCTTGGCGGTTACCACCTGGATTGCAAGGCTGATGCGCGATAGTTCGCCGCCGGAAGCGATTTTACCCAGGGGCTGTGGCGCTGAGCCCGGATTGGTGCTGATCAGGAACTCGATGTCTTCTGCGCCGTGCGGGTGGGGTGCGTGAGTTTCGCGTGCGCTCAGGGCGATTTCAAAGCGGCAATCCGCCATGGCCAGCGTGTGCAGCACCTCAGTGGCCCGGGAGACCAGGCTCCCGGCCGCCCTGGCGCGCTCTTTGCTGAGCCGTTTCGCATCCTTGCGGTAGCTTTCCGCCAGGGCATCCAGCTCCAGTTGCAGTTCTTCTATGCGCTGGCCGCCCTGCGCAAGACCGGCGAGCTCTTCCTGCAGACCCGCCTGCAGCTCAAGCAACTGCGGCGGCTTGATGCGGTGCTTGCGCGCCACATCGTGCAGCTGCTCCAGACGTTTCTCAACCTCAGCCAGCCGCTCCGGGTCTATTTCGATGGAGTCGATGTAGCGCTGTATTTCACGGTGTGCCTCCTCCAGCTGTATCGCTGCGGAATCCAGCAGGCTGCGCGCGTTATCCGCAGTCTTGTTGCCGCTGGCAGCGCGCATCAGCTGCAGGGCGTGGCGGGCGATACCAGACTGCTCCTCGCAGATTTCCAGTGCCTGGTGCGCGCCCTGGAGGATATCTTCGGCATTGGCCAGGAGGCTCTGGTCACGCTCCAGTTCCTCCAGCTCCCCCACGCGCAGGCCCAGTTGCTCCAGTTCATCCACCTGGTAGGCGAGCAGCTGTGCCCGCGCGGTGGCCTCATCCCGATTGCCGGTGAGCATGGCCAGCTCGCGCTGGCCTCGCAGCCAGTCCGAGGCGGCCTGCTCGATGCGGCGCGCCAGCGCCTGTTGGCCGGCGAAGGCGTCGAGCATGGCCCTCTGCACGGGTTTGCGCAGCAGCGACTGGTGTGCGTGCTGGCTGTGGATATCGATTAACAATTCGCCGAGCTCGGCGCAGTCCTGCAGCGTGGATGCGCTGCCATTGATGTAGGCGCGTGAGCGCCCCTCGGCAGTCACCACCCGGCGCAGCAGGCATTCACTACCGTGATCCAGGTCGCGAGCCCGCAGCCAGGCCGTGGCCGCCGCGTTGTCGACGATATCGAAGGTGGCGGTGACCTCGGCGCGCTCGCTGCCACTGCGCACCGCCTTGGGGTCCGCACGGTCGCCCAGGCACAAGCCCAGTGCGTCCAGCATGATGGACTTGCCGGCGCCGGTTTCCCCGGTGATGACGGTCATGCCGTCATGAAATTCCATGTCGAGCGTGTCGACGATGGTGTAGTCGCTGATGTGAATATGGGTGAGCATGGTGAACCGCTTGGGTGTTTGGCCTGTTATACCGCAGATCCCCCGCGGCATAAACATCCGCAGCGCTCATCGCTTTGTATTCCGTGGGGGCTGTGATACAACCGGGGGAGCAGTCACACAGGGTGGAGTATGAGCTCAGCGGATTTATCGGAACGGGCACGGACCATTCTCAAGGCGCTGGTTGAACGTCATATTCGCGACGGGCAGCCGGTCGGGTCGCGCAGCCTGCTGGAAGAGGCGGGCTTGTCGGTGAGTGCGGCCACGGTGCGCAATGTGATGTCTGACCTTGAGGAGCGCGGCTTGCTGCACTCGCCACATACCTCGGCGGGACGTGTGCCCACCGCCCAGGGGTACCGATTGTTTGTGGATCGCCTGCTGCAGGTGCAGCCCCTGGACGAGCGCGCAGTGAGCGCCTTGCGCGAACAGCTGCATCCGGACAAATCCACGACAGAGCTGGTGCAGTCCGCATCGTCACTGTTGTCTGCCATCACCGCCCAGGCTGGTCTGGTCACCGTCCCCCGCCCTGAGACCCATCAGCTGCGTCAGGTTGAGTTCCTGCCGCTGTCCGGGGACCGGGTGCTGGTGATTCTGGTGGTCAATGAACGCGAGGTGCAGAACCGTATCATCCACACCCAAAGAGCCTTTACCGAAGCCGAGTTGCGGGATGCCGCCGCGCTGGTCAACCAGCGTTTTGCCGGTCGGCCCCTGCATGAAGTGCAGGGCCGCATTCTGGCCGAGATGGAGGAGGCCCGCAGCCGTATCGACAGCTACCTGCAGGCGGCCCTGGATCTGGCCAGCAAGGCGCTGGACCAGGAGGCCCCGGAGGAAGAATACCTGATGGCCGGCGAGTCGCGTTTGCTGGGCCACGTCAGCCCGGAAGATGTCGGGCGCCTGCGCGAGCTGTTCGACGCCTTTGAACGCAAGAAGGATCTCCTGCATTTGCTGGAGCGCTGCACCCGCGCCAACGGAGTGCAGATCTTTATCGGCAATGAGGCGGGCTTTGAGGTATTTGGCGACTACAGCGTGATTACAGCCCCGTACACGGACGGTGCGCGCACGCTGGGTGTGCTAGGGGTGATCGGGCCTACGCGGATGCCCTATGAGAGGGTGATACCGGTCGTGGACATCACCGCGCGCATGTTGAGCTCCGCACTGTCCAACTGAGCAGGGCCGCCAGGGTCCGGCGGCCTTGAAATTCACCCCGGTCGTCCCAACATCTTCCCAAACCACAGCGGGACGGTGTAGCAGCGCCGTGCCTGTGTCATTCACAAGTGCCAGTGATGGAGTCCAGACGTGGCTGAGAACGAGCAAAACATACCCGAATCCGAGCCCGGTGAGGGCGGTAACCAGAGGCAGGCTGCAGAAGCGGCAGCCTACGCGGACACAGCTGCATCCACGCAGCCTGAGGGAGCCGACGGCGGCAGTGAGGAGCCGACTCCGGAGGCACTGATGGCTGCCCTGGAGAATGACCTCAATGCCGCCCGGGATGCCGCCCTGCGGGCCCAGGCGGATGCCCAGAACATCAAGCGCCGCGCTGAACAGGACGTGGAAAAGGCGCGCAAGTTCGCTCTGGAATCGTTTTGCAAGGAGCTCCTGCCCGTGGTCGACAACATGGAGCGGGCACTGGCTGTAACGGCGGGCCACGACGAGTCGGTGAAGCCCATTATCGATGGTCTGGAGCTGACCCTGAAGAGCTTCGTTGATGCCCTGCGCAAGTTTCACATCGAGCCGATCGACCCCGAAGGGCAGCCGTTTGACCCGCAGCTGCACCAGGCCATGAGCCTGGTTGAAAACGCGGACGTGGAGCCGAATACGGTCATCGCTGTCATGCAGAAGGGCTACACGTTGAATGCGCGCCTGGTGCGCCCGGCGATGGTCATGGTCAGCAAAGCGCCAACCGGTGAGTAAAAACCGTTTTGGCCCCTTGAAATTGCCGCCCCAGCGCCAATATAGACAACAAGTGAATACTGCAGCCGGCTGAGCCGGCGCAAATGAGGAGATGAACACATGGGCAAGATTATCGGTATCGACCTGGGTACCACCAACTCCTGCGTCGCGGTGCTCGAAGGGGGCAAGGCGCGCGTTATCGAGAACTCCGAGGGCGATCGCACCACGCCGTCGATTGTGGCTTATACCCAGGATGGTGAAATTCTGGTGGGGCAGAGCGCAAAGCGCCAGTCCGTCACCAACCCGAACAACACGCTGTACGCGGTGAAGCGCCTGATTGGACGCAAGTTCAAGGACGACGTTGTGCAGAAGGACATCAAGATGGTGCCTTACAAAATCGTCGAGGCCGATAACGGCGATGCCTGGGTGCAGGCCAAGGACGAGAAAATGGCGCCGCCCCAGGTATCCGCTGAGGTGCTGCGCAAAATGAAGCGCACCGCGGAAGAGTATCTGGGCGAGACGGTGACCGAAGCGGTTATTACGGTGCCCGCCTACTTTAACGACTCCCAGCGTCAGGCCACCAAGGACGCCGGTCGTATTGCCGGCCTTGAGGTGAAGCGCATCATCAACGAGCCGACGGCAGCTGCGCTGGCCTATGGTATGGACAAAGCGAAGGGCGACCGCACGATCGCGGTGTACGACCTGGGTGGGGGTACATTCGATATCTCCATCATCGAGATTGCCGAGGTGGATGGCGAGCACCAGTTTGAGGTGCTGTCGACCAACGGGGACACGTTCCTGGGCGGTGAGGACTTTGACCTGCGGCTGATCGAATACCTGGCAGCGGAGTTCAAGAAGGAAAGCGGCATCGACCTGCACAACGATCCCCTCGCGCTGCAGCGCCTCAAGGAAGCAGCAGAGAAGGCGAAGATCGAACTGTCTTCCAGCCAGCAGACCGAGGTGAACCTGCCCTATATCACCGCTGATGCAACGGGCCCCAAGCACCTGGTTGTGAAGCTGTCACGTTCCAAGCTGGAATCGCTGGTAGAGGAACTGGTCAAACGCTCCATGGAGCCGGTCAAGGTGGCGCTGCAGGATGCAGGCCTGAGCCCCAGTGAAATCAACGATGTGATCCTGGTGGGCGGCCAGACCCGCATGCCGATGGTACAGAAGGCCGTGGCGGATTTCTTCGGCAAGGAGCCGCGCAAGGACGTCAACCCTGACGAAGCGGTTGCCATGGGTGCGGCGATTCAGGGTGCAGTGCTCTCCGGCGACGTCAAGGACGTTCTGTTGCTGGACGTCACACCCCTGACGCTGGGCATCGAAACCATGGGCGGCGTTGCGACGCCCCTGATTGAGAAGAACACCACGATTCCGACCAAGAAATCGCAGGTATTCTCAACCGCGGATGACAACCAGACGGCTGTGACCATCCATGTGGTCCAGGGCGAGCGCAAGCAGGCTTCGCAGAACAAGTCCCTGGGCCGCTTTGACCTGGCGGATATTCCTCCGGCGCCCCGCGGCATGCCGCAGATCGAAGTGACCTTCGACCTTGATGCCAACGGCATCCTGAATGTGTCTGCGAAGGACAAAGCTACAGGCAAGGAGCAGTCGATTCGCATTACGGCTTCTGGCGGCCTCAGCGAGGAGGATATCGAAAGGATGGTGGCGGATGCCGAGGCCAATGCTGACGCCGATGCCCGGTTTGAGGAGCTGATCGCCGCGCGCAACAGCTGTGACGGCCTGGTGCACGCGGCGCGCAAGACGCTGGAAGAGGCGGGCGATAACGCCACCGCCGATGAGAAGGCGGCGATCGAGGCCGCTATCAGCGAGGCAGAGGAGGCCCTCAAGGCGAATGAGAAAGACGCCATTGAGGCGGCAGCAGCCAAGCTGACGGAGGCTACTGGCCCTGTGGCCCAGAAGATGTACCAGGCACAGGCAGAGGCCGCGCAGGGTGCTGAAACGGGGGGTGCGGAGCAGTCCTCGGCGGGCGATGATGCGGTTGACGCGGAGTTCGAAGAAGTGAAGGACGACAAGAAGTAGGGGTTAGCGCTTCCTGTCACCGGGGCGCAGACGCGCCCCGTCGATAAACTTGACCACGCGGGACCTGAGAGCCCGCGTCGTCATTTGCGAGAATGCGGTTTAACGCCAGGCTGACTATGTCAAAACGCGATTATTACGAAGTGCTCGGGGTCGAGAAAACGGCCGATGAGAAGGACATTAAAAAGGCCTATCGACGGGTCGCCATGAAGTATCACCCGGATCGTAACCCTGACGACCCGGATGCTGATGAGAAATTCAAGGAAGCGACCGAGGCCTACGACGTTCTGATGAACGCTGAAAAGCGCGCCGCCTACGATCGCTTCGGCCACTCGGGTGTCGACCCCAGCATGGGTGGTGGCGGCTTTGGCGCGGGCGGCGGCAGCTTCAGCGATATCTTCGGGGATGTGTTCGGCGATATTTTTGGCGGCGGCGGGGGCCGTGGACGCGGAGGGCCGCAACGTGGCTCGGACCTGCGCTACACGCTGGATATTTCGCTGGAAGACGCCGTAAAGGGCACCACCGTGGAAATCAAGGTGCCCACACTGGCCACCTGTGACGAGTGCGACGGCTCCGGTGCACGAAAAGGCAGCGCACCGGTGAGTTGCACCACCTGTGGCGGTATCGGCCAGGTACGCATGCAGCAGGGCTTCTTTCAGGTGCAGCAGACGTGTCCGACCTGCCGCGGCCGCGGCAAGATGATCTCCGATCCCTGTGGCAAGTGCCACGGCCAGGGCCGCGTAGAGAAGCGCAAGACGCTGTCCGTGAAAGTGCCCCCGGGTGTGGATACCGGCGACCGTATTCGCCTGTCCGGGGAGGGCGAGGCCGGTCCCGACGGTGGGCCCCCCGGCGACCTTTTTGTACAGATGTCAGTGCGACAACATCCTATCTTCGAGCGCGACGGCAAGAATCTTTATTGCGAAGTGCCCATTACCTTTGTGGATGCTGCGCTGGGTGGGGAGTTGGAGGTGCCCACGCTGGACGGTCGGGTAAAACTGAAAATTCCCGCCGAAACCCAGACCGGAAAGCTGTTCCGACTGCGCGGCAAGGGTGTGAAGCCGGTGCGTGGTGGTGCGGTAGGCGACCTCTTGTGCCGGGCCGTGGTGGAAACCCCTGTCAACCTGAACAAAAAACAGAAGGAACTGCTGCGGGAGTTTCAGGATAGCCTCGGCCAGGGCGGTGACGCACAGTCGCCGCGCCAGACCAGCTGGTTCGAGGGTGTAAAGGCCTTTTTCGACGATATGAAGCCATGAAGACACGAGTGGGAATCACCGGTGCAGGTGGGCGTATGGGCCGCACCCTGATCGAAACCATCGCCCAGCAGCCGGGACTGCAGCTGGCCGCCGCGGTAGAGCAGCCGGACAGCAGCCTGATCGGTGCGGACGCCGGCGAGCTTGCCGGCCTCGGCAAGCTCGGTGTGCCGGTGTCTGCGGCACTTGCCGATGTCATTGAGGGTATCGATGTACTGATTGACTTTACGGTGCCTGCGGCCACGCTGGCCAACCTGGAGACCTGTGCCCGGGCGGGGAAGGCCATGGTCATCGGTACCACAGGTTTCACGGCGGATCAGGATCAGCTGATCAAGCAGGCGGCGGGTAAAATTCCGGTTTGCAAGGCCTCCAACTTCAGCACCGGCGTGAACCTGTGCTTCAAGTTGCTGGATATGGCTGCGCGTGTCCTGGGCGATGATGTTGATATCGAGATCGTCGAGGCTCACCACCGGCACAAAATCGACGCGCCTTCGGGTACGGCGCTGTCAATGGGCGGTGTTGTGGCCAATGCCCTGGGTCGCGATCTTGCGGAAGTGGCAGTGTATGGTCGGGAAGGCCAGACTGGTGCGCGCAAGCGCGACACGATCGGCTTTGCCACGGTGCGTGCGGGCGATATCGTGGGGGATCACACCGTGATTTTCGCCGCCGACGGTGAACGTGTGGAGATTACCCACAAGGCTTCCAGCCGCATGTCATTTGCCCGCGGCGCGGTGCGCGCGGCGGGATGGCTGGTGGGCCGTGAGCCGCGGCTTTACGACATGCAGGACGTTTTGGGGTTATAAGTCGGCCCCCTCACCCTATGCGCTAGAGGAAAGCTTGTGACAGAGTGTATTGTCAACATCGATGAGACCAACGCGGCGGCCTTGCTGATCGAGGAATCCCATCGGCGGCCGGTGGTGGTCGACTTCTGGGCCGATTGGTGCGGGCCCTGCAAGAGCCTGATGCCGGTGTTGGAAAAACTGGCCAATGAGTACGCGGGCGCATTCCTGCTGGCCAAAGTGAATGCTGACGAGCAGCCCATGATTTCCCAGCAATTCGGGGTACGCAGCCTGCCGACCGTGATGGTGATGCAGGGCGGTCAGCCGGTGGACGGTTTCGTCGGCGCCCAGTCCGAGGCGCAGGTGCGGGAACTGCTGGAAAAGTATCTGCCCAAGCCCTGGGACGGCCTGCTGAAGCAGGGTCAGGAGTTGATGGCGCAGGGTGACTTCAGCTCCGCCCTCGGTCCCCTGCGGCAGGCCTTCGACGATTCCGGGCAGCGCCATGACATTACCCTTGCCTACGCCCATGCCCTGCTCGAGTGTAACCGGCTGGATGATGCACAGGCAGTGCTCGACACGGTGCGCATGGCCGATCAGGACCCTGCGTGGGAGCAGCTGGTTGCCCAGTTGAAGCTCAAGCGTGAGGCTGCAGTAACACCCGAGATGGCCGCCCTTGAGGAGCGCCTGGAGGCGGAACCGGGCAACCACGACGTGCGCCACCAGTTGGCGGTGCAGTACACCAATGCCGGTTACTTCCGTGAGGCGCTGGAGCACCTGATCACAATCCTGCGCCAGGACCTCAACCATGCGGACGGGGCGACCAAGAAGGCGCTGATCGATACGATTGCAAGCCTGGGCAAGAGCGATCCGCTCGCTGCGGAGTATCAACGCAAGCTCTATAGCCTGCTGTACTGAGCCGGCTGCCAGGCACCGGGCGGGCTCCGGTGCTTGTGTTGCGGAGCGGTAATCGTTAAGGTACATGCCCTGGCGATGAAAAACATACTCCAAGGTCAAAACCGCTATGGCGTGTACCGGTAATACCGCCCCGATGCAGCATCTGCGGCACCTGCGCAGCGGTGTTAGCGTGCTTGCGCTGTTTTGCCTGCTCGCGTGTTCGGAACCGCCGGCACCAACGCCATTGCCCGTGGCTGGCAGTGCCGAGCTCGAGGCGCACTCCGCAGAGTTTCGCCGGGATATCGTCGAAGTGGTGCCGGGTATTCATGTTGCCATCGGATACGCGCTGGCCAACGTCATTCTTATCGAAGGCGACGACGGCGTCATTATCGTCGATACCACGGAATCCCTGCAGGCCGCGCGCACGGTTAAAGCCGAATTCGACCGGATTACCGACAAGCCGGTAAGCGCGATTATCTACACCCACAATCATACGGATCATATTTTTGGCGCTGAGGCCTTTGCCGGGGGCCGCGATGTTCCGGTCTATGCCCATAAGACCACCTGGAGCCATATCGAGCGCATCATGAATGTGTTGCGACCGGTCATTGAGACCCGCTCCTTCCATATGTTCGGTAACTACCTGGCTGCGGGTGGCGAGCGCATCATCAACGACGGCATCGGCCCCGCTCTGGCGCACAGCACAAGCGGCGAGGGTGACATTTATGGGTTGCGGCCGCCGACCCACACGGTTGACGAGCGACTGGAGGTCACCATTGCGGGTCGTCGTCTGGTGCTGATGCACGCCCCTGGCGAGACCGACGACCAGTTGCTGGTCTGGCTCCCCGAGGAGCGTGTGCTGCTGCCCGGCGACAACGTCTACAAGGCGTTTCCGAATCTCTATACCATTCGCGGTACGCGCTACCGGGATGTCATGCAGTGGGCCGACAGCGTGCGTCTCATGCGTTCACTGGGGGCTGAACACCTGGTCCCCAGCCACACCCGTCCCGTGTCCGGGGCCGCAGAGATCGATGACATTCTCGGGGCTTATGGCGATGCGATCCAGTTTGTGCACGACCAGACCGTGCGCGGAATGAACCAGGGGCTGGATGCGGACGCGCTCGCACGGAGCGTCGAACTGCCTGCCGAATTGGCGGCGCATCCCTGGCTCCAGCCGTTTTATGGCACCGTACCCTGGTCGGTGAGGGCGATCTACAACGGTTACTTGGGTTGGTATCAAGGCAATAGCAGCGCACTCTTTCCCACGGCGGCAGGCACGCGCGCTCAGCGCCTGTTGGCGCTTGCCGGCGGAGCGTCCGCGGTGCTGGCCGAAGCGCAGGCGCAGCTGCCGGGTGACCCGCAGTGGGCGGCAGAGCTTGCTGACCTGGCACTGGCCGGCAGTCCGGATTCTGTACCGGTTGCGTCTGAGCTGAAGGCGCGCGCACTGCGTATGCTCGCAGTAAGTACACCGAACCCGAATGCCCGCAACTGGTATCTCACCGATGCGTTGGAGCTTGAGGGGCGCATCACGACCGGGCCTTCGCCCATCAGTGCGGAACGAGTCGCGTTTGCCGGCGCTTTCCCGGTAGCGGGTGTGTTGCGCAGTATGGCGGTAAACCTGGATCCGGAGCGCAGCGCAGGCGTAGATCAGCGTGTCGTGTTTGTTTTCCCTGATCAGGACGCTCGCTATGCTGTGCATGTGCGCCACCAGATTGCGGTGATTGAGCCGCTGCAGGCAGTACCCGAGGACGAAAGTCTGGTGGTGACGGTGGCAGCCACGGAGTGGCTGGGGTTACTCGCCGGTCAGCGGAGTTTCCCGGTCGCGTTGGCCGATGGCACGCTGCAGGTGTCCGGCGGACTGGCGGACACGGCCCGTTTATTGCGTTTTCTGGCGCTGTTTCGCCAGGAGTAAATTCATCGAGACCTGGCGGGTCTCTCCAGATCAACCAAGAGGTGGCCACGTGGATACAAGTTTTGCTCCCGAAGATCTCGCGTTTCGCGATGAAGTGCGTGCGTTTTTTGCAGAAGCCTACGATAGCGAGCTGCAAGCGCGACTGAACAATCTCGAAACGTTCAAGGAGGCGGTAATTGACTGGCAGAAACGCCTGTACAGGAAGGGCTGGATTGCCCCGGGTTGGCCCAAGGAGTATGGCGGTACTGGCTGGAACGCCACGCAGAAATTCATCTATGAAACTGAGCGCAGCGCTGCTGGCATCCGCGATGTGATTCCCTTCGGTCTCAACATGGTTGGCCCGGTGATCTACGCCTTCGGCAACGAGGAACAGAAGGCTCGCTTCCTCCCCGGCATCCTGCAAAGCGACGACTGGTGGTGCCAGGGTTACTCAGAGCCGGGTGCGGGCTCAGACCTCGCCTCGTTGAAAACGCGTGCGGTTCGTGAGGGCGACGAGTACGTGGTCACCGGTGCCAAGATTTGGACCAGCTACGCGCAGTACGCGGACTGGATATTCTGCCTGGTGCGCACCAGCAATGAGGGCAAGAAGCAGAATGGCATCAGCTTTCTGCTGATCGACATGAAGTCGCCGGGCATCAAGGTTAACCCTATAGTATCCATTGATAACCACCACAGCCTGAACGAGGTTGAGTTCAACGAAGTTCGGGTGCCCGTTGCCAACCTGATTGGCGAGCAGGACAAGGGCTGGACTTATGCAAAGGCCCTGCTTGCCCATGAGCGTACCGCGATCGCAGGCGTAGCCGACAGCAAACGCAGCCTGGCCGAGACCCGCGCATTTGCCGAGCGTGAGGTGAACGGCGGCAAATCCCTGTTGAGCGATCCGCTGTTTCAGAAGCGGTTGTCCGATATTGAGATTGAGCTGATGGCGCTGGAGTTCACCGAGCTGCGCGTGCTGGCCACCGTGGCGGCCGGCGGCGCGCCCGGCGCGGAATCCTCGATGTTGAAAATCAAGGGCACGGAAATGCAGCAGGCAGTACAGGAGCTGCGTATGGAAGTGGCGGCCTATTATCAGGGCGTGCTGCCCAACGATCTGACCCCGGAGCAGCTGGGGCATGGGTTCGGCTCCCAGGCTCGCCAGACCTATATGTATGGTCGCGCTTCAACCATCTACGGCGGGTCCAACGAGGTGCAAAAGAACATCATCGCCAAGGCCGTACTCGGCCTTTAACCCCGGAATGTTGGAGAGGACAGAGCAATGAATTTCGAGTTTACAGAAGAACAGGGCATGCTCCGGGACAGCGTGGCGCGCTTTGTACAGGACAGCTATGACTTTGATACGCGGCGCAAAATAGCCGCCAGCGATGAGGGAATGAGTCGCGAAAACTGGCAGACCTTCGCCGAGCTGGGCTGGCTGTCAGTGCCCTTCGCCGAGTCTCATGGCGGGTTTGGCGGTGGGCCGGTGGACACCCTGGTGATGATGGAGGAGTTTGGCAAGGGCATAGTGTTGGAACCCTACCTGGCCACCGTGCTCCTGTTCGGTGGTCTTTTGCAGCGTGGTGGCAGCGTCGAGCAACAGGCAGAGCTGATCCCGCGCATCATTGAAGGCAGCTGTCTGGGCGCATTCGCCTATCTGGAGCGCCAGAGCCGCCACGTGATCACGGACATCAAGACCACGGCAGCCGTGCAGGGCGACCAGCTGGTGCTGAACGGTGAGAAAGTGGTGGTATTCAACGGCGCCAGCGCTGACCAGCTCATCGTTGCTGCTCGCAGTAGCGGCGAGCAGAGCGACGAAGATGGCATTACCCTGGTGCTGGTGCCCGCAGATGCAGCAGGGGTGGAGCGCACTGCCTACCGGATGATGGACGGGCAGGTGGTTGCCAATATCACCTTCAATGACGTACGCGTGCCGGTGTCGGATATCGTCGGCGAAGCGGGAGAGGGATGTGCCGTGATGAGCCCGGTGATCACCCGGGCCAATGTGGCACTGGCCGCCGAAGCGCTGGGCATCATGGGCCAGCTGAACGCCAAGACCCTGGAGTACACGAAAACGCGCAAGCAGTTCGACGTTCCCATTGGCAGCTTTCAGGCTCTGCAGCATCGCATGGTGGACACCTTCATGGCCTACGAGCAGGTCAAATCGCTGTTGTACCGTGCAGTATGCGAGCTCGATGGTGAGGGTGACGATGCCGCAGCCTGTGTACACGCGCTGAAAGTGCTGGTCGATCGCAACGGCAAGAAGATATTTGGTGAAGCGATACAGCTGCACGGCGGCATGGGGATCACCGATGAGCTGGATATTGGTCACTACGCCAAGCGCTTGATGATGATCAACACTACCTTTGGCAATGGCGACTATCATCAGGCAAAGTTCAACGAACTGCGCTACAGTGCCTGAAGCCAGATAGAACAGCTCTGCGGCGCCGCACGGTGAGAGTGCGGTGCCCGCACGGCAGCCGTTTAGATCTTGAACCGGGAGAACACATCATGAAACTGGGTATTTTGCTGGGGTACTCTGGCAAACAGATCAACATCCCGCTGGACCTGATTCAGCGCGCAGAAGCCATGGGTTACGATTCCGTATGGACTGCAGAGGCCTATGGCAACGACGCGGTGACGGCGGCGGCCTGGGTATTGGCACAGACCAGCAAGATTCGTGTGGGCACTGCCATCATGCAGATGCCGGCAAGAACACCTGCCATGTGCGCAATGACGGCCATGTCTCTCGATCAGCTGTCGGGTGGCCGCTTCATTGTCGGCCTGGGCGCTTCCGGTCCTCAGGTGGTGGAGGGCTGGCACGGCGTGCCCTACGGCAAGCCCGTGACCCGCACCCGCGAATACATCCAGATCATGCGCAAGATCATGGCCCGTGAAGGGCCCGTTGAGTTCGACGGCGATATGTATCAGCTGCCCAACACGGGCCCCGGCACAACGGGGTTGGGAAAGCCTCTCAAGTCGATTCTTGAGGGCAATCCGGACATACCCATTTACACAGCCTCCATCACACCGGCAGGGCTTCGCTGTGCGGGCGAGGTGGCGGATGGTGTATTCCCGGTGTGGATGGACCCTGACAAATTCAGCATCCTCGGTGACCACATCCAGAAAGGGCTCGACACTGCGGGCGGCGGCAAGAGTCTCGCCGACTTCGATATCGCGCCGTTTGTCTCGGTAGCGGTGAATGATGATCTCAAGGCCGCCTACGATTCGCTGCGACCCTGGCTTGCGCTCTACATTGGTGGCATGGGGGCGAAAGGCAAGAACTTCTACAACGACTACGCCACTCGCGCCGGTTACGGTGAGGTGGCGGAGCGTATTCAGGACCTCTATCTTTCGGGCAAGAAAGCCGAGGCGGAGGCATTGGTGCCAGACCAGTTGCTCGATGAGGTCGCCCTGGTCGGGCCCCGCGAGCGCATCGTGGAGCGCTTGTCGAGTTGGAAGGCGGCGGCGTCGCGCGGCGAGGTGGGCACCATGCTGCTGGGGGTGCACGACCCGGACGTGCTGGAGTTCTTCGCCAAGGAACTGCTGTAGTGCAAGTGAACGGCGGCGTTGTCATCGTTACGGGCGGTGGCAACGGCATCGGCAAGGCGCTGTGTACACGCTTCCATCGCGAAGGCGCACGAAAGGTTGTGGTGGCAGACCTGCACGCAGCTGATGCCGAAGCGGTCGCTGCGCTGGTGGATGGCGATGCCTATCCACTGGATGTGCGTGATGAAGCCGCGTTGAAATCCATGGTAGACGAGGTCACGGATAAATACGGCCATATCGACCTGTTCTGCAGCAATGCGGGCATCATCGCGGGTGATGGTGAGCCCTGGTGGGCGACTTCAGCGCCGAACGCCACCTGGCAGGCCATGTGGGAAATCCACGTGATGGCCCATGTTTACGCGGCTCGTGCCTGCCTGCCCGGGATGTTAGCCCGGGGACAAGGGTACTTGCTGAATACCGTGTCTGCAGCCGGATTGCTGAATCAGGTGGGCGACGCAGCCTATTCAACGACCAAGCACGCGGCTATCGGATTTGCCGAGGCTCTTGCAATCACTCACGGTGACGATGGCATCAAGGTGTCTGCGCTCTGCCCGCAGGCCGTGGCGACGCAAATGATCGGCAGCGTGGAGGAGGGTGGTACCGCAGGTGTCGATGGCATTCTGACGCCTGATGAAGTAGCAGAGGCTGTTGTAGCGGGTCTGGCCGCAGAGCGGTTCCTGATTCTGCCCCATCCCCAGGTCGCCGACTACCGGGCATACAAGGCCGCCGATTACGACCGTTGGTTGGGCGGTATGCGCAAGCTGCGCCGGCGCTTCGGCAACCCCAACCTTTAGTAGCGGCAGCGGAATGCAGCGGAAAGAGCAACAAGCACGGTTTGCGCGTACCATCCTGAATGGATTTGAAGCCTACTTTGCCGAGTTCCAGAATATAACTCTCGCAGCGCGTTCGCGCTTTGAAGCCCAGGACTGGCTGGGCATGCATGCTGCCTCCATCCGCCGCATAGACCTCTACAAGGAAGCCACCACCCGCGTGCTGGAATACGTCGAGTTGATTGCCGGTGAGCAGCTCCACTCGCTCCAGTTCTGGCAGGAAGCGCGTCTGGTTTATGCTGATCTGGTGCGTGGCCACAACAATTTCGAGATTGCCGAGACGTTCTTCAATTCGGTGTACTGCGGCGTATTCAAGCACCGCAAGATCCGCGACGAGTATGCCTTTGTCTTCTCGCCCCAGGGGGATATGCCTGCTCCGGATGTTAGCAAGGTGTACCGGAGCTACCCGTTTGGCGATGATCTCAAGGACACGCTACGTACGCTTCTGGAAGACTACAGCTTCAGACTGCCATGGGAAGACCTTGAGCGAGATATCAACAATCTGGCGGCAGCGATCAACGGCTGCCTGTCAGGGCGTCTGGATCTCTCCCGGGAAGGCGTCGAGCTGCAGACGCTTGAGCCTCATTTCTTCCGCAACAAAGGTGCCTATATCGTCGGAAGGATTACTTCGGGGCCGGATTCCATGCCCATCGTGATTCCCATTCTCCACTCTGGAAATGGCGAGGTCTATGTCGATACTATCCTGTTTGGTGCGGACAAAATGAGCGTTGTGTTCAGCTTTACACGCGCCTATTTCATGGTCGATGCCAGCATCCCTTCGCAGTATGTGCTGTTTCTGCAGCAGCTTATGCCGGCGAAGCCGATTTCCGAACTCTACAGCTCCATGGGCTACAACAAGCACGGCAAGACCTACTACTACCGCTGTGCCTATCGGCATATGCAGAAGACCACCGACCAGTTCATCATTGCGCCCGGCATCAAGGGGATGGTGATGAGTGTGTTTACCCTGCCGTCCTACGACTTCGTGTTCAAGATCATCAAGGACCGTTTTACGCCGCCCAAGGAAATGACGCGTGAACAGGTGAAGGAAAAATACCGGCTGGTGAAACGCTGGGACCGCGCGGGCCGCATGGCGGATACCCAGGAGTTCACCAACCTGGCCTTTGCGCGGGAGCGCTTCTCCGACGAGCTCATGGACGAACTGCACAAAGTGGCACCGTCCATGATCGAGGAACATGGCAAGGCGCTGGTGATAAGGCACGTCTACGTCGAACGTCGCATGACACCGCTGAATCTGTACCTGCAAAACGCGACCGATGAACAGGTGGTGGCCGTGATGGACGAGTACGGCAATGCCATCAAACAGCTGGCAGCCGCGAATATCTTCCCCGGTGATATGTTGCTGAAGAACTTTGGTGTCACCCGCCATGGGCGCGTGGTGTTTTACGACTACGACGAGATTGTGCCCTTGATGGACTGCAATTTCCGCGAGATCCCCACGCCGCGCAGCGAAGCCGAGGAACTGGCCAGCCAGCCCTGGTACAATGTAGGCCCCAACGATATCTTTCCTGAGGAGTTTCGCCTGTTCTTTTCCGGCAACCAGCGTGCGCGCCGGGTGTTCGATGAAATGCACAGTGACATCTATGAGGCAAGTTTTTGGCGAGGGCTGCAGGGGCGTATCCGTGAGGGCCATGTCGAGGACTTCTTTCCTTACCGGCGCAAGCTGCGCTTTAACCGCAATCCTGAACAACAGGCAAGTAACGCATAATGGCCACACTGTATTTATTCAGGCACGGGCAGGCTTCCTTCGGTGCCGACGATTACGACAAACTTTCCCCTTTGGGCAGTCGCCAGGCAGAGGTGCTCGGCCACTACCTGCGGGATCAGGGCATCCAGCTGGACGCGGCCTACAGCGGTGCGCTGCTGCGCCAACGGGAGACCACAGCCCTGGCGCTGGCAAGCCAGCCGGTCGATGTACCGCATCACATCGACCCCCGGTTTGATGAGGTGCGCAATGATGAGCAGATACGGTATCTGGTGCCTGTTGTGGCCAGGGCCAACCCAACTATTCAGGCGCTGGTAGACAAGGGCTTGTCGTCCAGCAAGGACTACCAGAAGGTGATAGAGGCGGTATTCACCCACTGGACCTCACCGGATTGCGATGAGCCGCGCATCCAGAGCTGGGCTGACTACTCTGGCGCCGTCGGCGCTGCATTGAAAGAGGTGATGGCCGCACAGGGCGCGGGAAAAACCGTCGGCATCTTTACGTCCGGTGGTACGATCGCGACCATCGTCAGTCAGGTGCTTGGGCTGTCTGGCGAACATGCCTACAAATTCTACGAGCCCATCTTCAATTGTTCAGTCACACAACTCTTCTACAGTGGGAACAAGGTGTCCCTGTCGTATTTCAACGATAGGTCCTTCCTGCAGGTGCTGGGTGCACAGCAGGGCGAGCAGCTCGTCACGTATCGCTGACAGGCCGTTTGCGCCGCAGTAGTAATTCCTGGGCAGTTGACGCCACCAGTTCCCCTTGGCGGTTGTAGAAGCTTCCTCGACTCAAGCCGCGCCCGCCGTGCGCGCTGGGAGTGTCGATCGCATAAAGCAGGTACTCGTCAACCCGCAGCGGACGATGTATCCACAATGCATGGTCCAGGCTGGCGGTTTGCATCTGTGGGTCAATAACTGTCGCCGGATGCGGCAGCAGGGCAGTGCCCAGCAAATCGAAATCCGAGATGAAGGCGAGGATCGTCTGGTGTCGAACAGGGTCGTTGCCGATCACCTGTTGCGGATCTGGTACCCGGAACCAGGTGTATTGCTCCGGCTCTTGCGGTTGTGGGTTCAGATAATCCCGTCGCTTCACGGGACGTCGTTCCAAGGCTTTTGCCATGGGCGGTCCAAAACGCTCCGGATGGCGCTCGGCCATTTGGCTCCAGAACTCGAAATCTGTTTCCAGCTCTTCAGGCGGCGTGACGCTGGGCATATCGAACTGGTGGCTGAATCCATCCTCCTCGGCCTGGAAGGACACCGAAGTGCTGAAAATAGGTATGCCATCCTGTTTCGCGGTCACCCGCCGCGTGGTGAAGCTGCCGCCGTCGCGCAGGGGGTCGACTTCGTACACAATCTGTTTATTGGGGTTTCCGGGGCGCAGGAAATAGGCATGCATGGAATGCGCCTTCCGGTCGATGTCCACGGTCCTGCTCGCTGCGTTCAGGGACTGTGCCAGCACCTGCCCGCCGAATACGCGGGGCGGGTAGCTCGGGCTGTTTCCGATGAACAGGTACTTGTCGATGCGCTCGACTTCAAGCAGGGTCAGTAGTTTCTGCAGTTTGTCTGCCACGAATATGCCTCTTTGAGTGGGCTCAGGCCTCGCTTTTGCGAGGCGCGAGTCCGTTTAAAAACAGGTCGAAGTAGTCAATGGCGACCGCGTCGAGATCATCGACCCGTCGCCACAGTTTGATGTCCATGGAGGCGTTGATGGCGCCCGTTATCAGTTGCTGTGCGATGAAGGGGTCAATGTCCCGAATGCTGCCATCGCTTATCCCCTCGCGGATAAAGTCGCCGAAGCGCCGATTGGAGGCCTCTGTGCGTGCCAGGATCTGTTTGCGGCGTGGAATCGGCAGTGCGGTTATGGTGCTGTAGCGAATCAGCGGGCCGCGGTCAGAGTTCTGCGCGTGAAAGATCTTACGGCACACCTGATCAATCTTGTGCAGCCCATTACCCTGTAACTTTACTGCCTGGGCATGGATCTCTTCGTTGATATCCAGCGAGTAGGTATAGCAGTTGAACAGCAGGTCCTCCTTGTTGCGGATGTGGTAGTAGAAGGCGCCCTTGGAGACATTCAGTTGCTCCGCGATTTCATCCAGAGAGGTACCTGTAAACCCCTTTTTATTGAAGAACCAGGTGCCCGTTTTGTAGAACGCCTGTTGTTTTTGCCTGTTCTGCTCATCGCGGTCGAAGCCCTGTATATAGGGTTCGGGTGTTGTGCTGACGGCCAGTGATGCTGGCTGGTAGATGTCATCGCCGCTGTGCAGGCCATGCGCAATAATGTCCCAGGCCTGTACTGCCACCTCTGGTACGGAGTTCCTTGGCAGGCTGTGAAGCCAGAAAAATACCCAGTCTACCGAGCCAAGGATGGCCCGCGTTGCAGCCGAGGTCTCACAGGGTCTTATTTCACCAGCGGCGATACCGTCGCGCAGGTAGCCGCGCAGGTGTTTGAACATGTCGATATAGCGGGACTCCACCTCATCCCGTTGCGCGCCCTGCAGGGACGCGATTTCCAGCAGTGCCGCGTAGTGGGGCCCCCTGTTTTCCTGCGCGGCCAGCCAGTTTTCGAATTGCAGCAGGAAAAATTGACGCGCTCGCTCCAGCGGACTGGGGCAGCGGCGCTCAATCTCCGCCATCGATTGCAGGTGATGATCCAGCGTTGCCAGATAGCACTGAAAAATCAGCTCTTCCTTGGTTTTTACATAATAGTACAGGCTGGTTTTCGTCAGACCGAGGGACTCGGCGATATCGCGCAGTGTGGTTGCCCGCGAACCCTTTGAGTTGAACAGCTGTGCTGCCTGGGAGAGGATGGCCGCGCGCTTGGCATCGTGCTGTGCAGTCCGGTTGAACGGTGATCCCTGCCGTGGTCCCTCACTCAGTCTGGTCATGCAACGCCTCTGCGGGTTCTGGAACGTCCGCCATCCGTACTCAATAGTCGACAATTCAAACTTTAAGTATTTTTTTTGTCGCTGTCTAGCGCGTGACCAGTGCGTTTCTGCCCGAGCTGGTATCCAGCCATCTCCGTGAGCGATAACGCCACATCAGCATGCATGACTTCAAGAGATAATCCAGCAGCATTACTGCGAAAACCCAATAGACTGACAAACCGAGTTGTACGCAGAGCCACGCGGGCAGCAGGCGACCGAAGATTATCCCGATAAACGTTGCCAGTAGCGGAAAGCGTGTGTCGCCAGCTCCCCGCAGCGCGCCGGCCAGCGCAAAATCAACCGCCATCATGGGCTGAGCAAGGCAAATGATGTAGATGAACCCGACCGTGAGGTCTATCACCTCGGCATCGTCAATCATGAAGGCAGCCAGATCTCTGGCATACCAGGCCATCAGTGCGGAGAGAGTGATCATGGCCAGGAGTGCCATACGCAGGGATCGCCAGCCGATGAGCATCGCCTGTGCAGGGCGGCCCGCTCCCAGCTGTTGTCCGACCAGGGTCGCCGTTGCAATCCCGAAACCGAAGCCCACGACGATGGGAAAGGCGACAAGGCTGATACCTATCCCGTAGGCGGCGTAGGCACTGGTGCCGTAGTTGGCCACAATTGCGAAAAACGCGAGGAAGGCGATCTGTACAACGCCTTGTTCAGTGACGGCAGGGAGGGCGATGCGCACCAGTTTGCGGGCGGCAGTCCAATCAAAGCGCGCTTCTCCGACGGGTTGCAGGTTGAATCGGCCTTTCCACCACATCAGCACGAAGGTTACGGTTACCAACGCGCCCGCTATGCCACCGCCCAGTGCAACCCCGGCCACGCCCATGGTCGGTAGCGGGCCCACGCCAAATGCCAGCGCGTAACCAAAAATCACATTCATGAAGGTGCTACAGGCGAGAAAGTACAGCGGCGTAATCACATCGCCTGTGGCACGCAACGAGGTAGACAACATCATGTTTGTTGCCGAAAAGAGGTTGAATAGACCCAGCCAGAATATAAAGCTCGCGGCGAGCACGGTAGTCGCGTTGTCCAGGCCGAAAATGCCCGCGATGGCTTCGGGCACCAAAAGCACAGGAACAGAGAGTAGCGCTGCAACCAGCAGTGCCAATAACAGTGCTGTCCAGCTTGCCATCTCTGCATCAGCAACCTGTTTCGCCCCCCAGTGCCTTGAAACGGTTGCTGTGGTCGCTACGGATAGCCCCATGAGGATAGCCTGTACGAGAAAGAACACCCGGTGGCCCGTGGTTACCGCGGCGACTGCAGACGTACCAAGCCCCGCGGCGATCTTGATATGCAGAAAGCCCACGGTAGTAAATAGCAGGTTGGAGATAATCGTGGGCCAGGCCAACTGCCATACCCGTGCACTGCTCGACTCCCTGGCCTCCAGCAAGCGGCTCGTGTCGTCCATCAAGCCCCCTCGGTCTCGCAAGCCAGGACACTGCACTCTGCGTGCCGGAAGCAGTCTACAAGGTGATCGTTGACCATCCCTATGGCTTGCATGTAAGCGTAAATGATCGTCGACCCTACGAAACTGAAGCCACGATTCTTAAGATCCTTGCTGATTCTGTCCGAAAGCGGCGTACGTCCCGGGACCTCGGCCATGCTCGTCCAGTGATTGGTGATCGGAACGTTGTCGACATACTGCCAGAGGTAATTTGAGAATGAGCCAGCTGATGCCTGAATATTCAAAAATGCCTGGGCATTTTTACGCGCGCTAAACACCTTCAGCCGGTTGCGCACGATGCCCGGATCCAGCAGAGCACCCTCTAACTGTTCATCGGACAAGACCGCTACTTTCTCAGGGGCCAGACCTGCGAGTATGCGGTGATAGCCTTCCCGCTTGCGCAGTACCGTAATCCAGGAGAGGCCAGCCTGAGCCCCCTCCAGGACCAGGAACTCGAATAGTGTGGGGTCGTGCCGCACTGGCACGCCCCACTCCTGATCATGATAGGCAAGGTAGAGGGGGTCGGTTCCGCACCAACCGCAGCGCTTCAGTGTGCTCATTCCACTCCCGTTCCGGCAAAAGCCTTCAGTATCAGACTGGCCCGGTATCCTGTCTAGCACCAATACACCCTGTGATATGGCGCCGTTTCCCAGTGTGTGCCAGAATCCACTCCCATGACAGATACCATACGCTACGAGTGCACCGGGCACATCGCCCGCCTGACACTAAACAATCCCGCCCAGCACAATGCTCTCGGGCAAGAGCAACTGAGTGCCATTCAATCTGCCCTGGCGTCTGTGCAGGGCGACGAGCAGGTCCGGGTCCTGATCATAACTGGAGAGGGCGACAAGACCTTTTGCGCCGGAGCGTCCTTGCAGCAGCTGGGCAGCGGCAATCTGTCCGGCGACACCTTCCAGGAAACGACAGACCTCATCGCCGAGCTTCCTATACCAACCATCTGTGCTATCAGCGGCAACGTGTATGGCGGGGGCGCGGAATTGGCGCTCAGTTGTGACTTTCGTGTCGGAATTGCTGGCAGTAAATTGAGAGTTCCCGCGGCAGCCATAGGCCTTTGTTATCCCGTCAGCGGTGTTAACCGCTTTGTGGAGCGTTTGGGCGTGAGCGCTGCGAAGCGAATGCTGCTGGCGGCGGAGGAAATGCCAGCACAGACGCTGCTGGAGATCGGTTTCCTCGACTACCTGGTGCAGCCTGCAGACCTCAACGACACCGTCGAGAGGCTCGCAACCAATATCGCAGCACTTGCTCCGCTGTCAGTAAGAGCCATGAAAGAGATAATCCAGCAATCAGCGGCTGGCAGGCTCGATCGGGAGTTCGCCCAGGGGCTGGCGACCAAGTGTCTCGAATCAGAAGACCTGCAGGAGGGTTTTAGAGCACGTCAGGAAAAGCGTGATCCGAGGTTTCAGGGCCGCTGACCCTATTTTCCCGTGTTTTCAGAGAGAAAAAACTGTCCGAGCACGGATTTGCGGTCCAAGCCAATTTCGAGGGTGCCGCAGGCACACCGTGCAGCTTCGGCTGCAATGGCAAAGCCGGCGAACTCCGCCACCTCAAAGCTCAAGCCTGCCGGTATCCCCGCGCCACTGTCCTGAATCTCGAGCTTTATCTCGTTAAGCGACGGCATCGTTAAAGCGATACGCAGATAGCATGGCCCCTGTGACTCTGCAAAACTGTGGATCAAGCTGTTCTCGAAGAGCTCGCCAATGACCACTGCGATAGGTATCGCCTGTGAGGCGGGAAGCAGCTCGTTCGTCGCATCGTTTATTGCGTTTAGCCGTTGATTCAACTCAGGATACCGTTCTGCCGCCAGCGTGAAGAGCCTTGAAACGAAGGCATTGGGATCCAGATAGAGTTGCTCGCCTCGGTAATAGAGTGCGTCCTGAACCAGATCCAGCACCCGCAGCCTGTACTCAATACCGGATTGAAGCGTTTCGATGTCGCCACGTGCATACTCGGCGCTGAATCGAATACAGATATTCGCCCAGGCGAGCAAATCTTTATTATAGCGATGCATTGAATCTGCGAGCACACGCTGGAAATCCATCTGGTCCTGAACCTCGTCAGCGAACTGATCGGCAATTCTTTGCATCTCCTGCGCTTGTTCCTGTGCTTGTTTCTTGAGCATCTTTTCCCGGTATACACGGAGCAACAGATAGACAATGGCCAACAGAAACAGTCCGTAGATCGTATACGCCCACCATGTTCGCCAGGGCGCTGGTTTGACATTGACACCGATAGACACCCCTTCGGGGCTCCATACGCCAGAGGCATTAAGCGCTTGCGCCTTGAACACGTAACTGCCCGAGGGCAAGTTGGTGTAGGTGGCGGAACCGCGGTTTCCGATGTCTACCCAGGCGTCGTCGAAGCCTTCCAGCTTGTGGCGGTACTTTGTGGCCCCCACATTGGTAAGGTCTCTTGTGCTGAAATTCAGGGTCAGGAACCGGTCTTTGTGGTTTAGGGTGATGGTTTCGGTCTCCAACAGGCGCTGAGGGCCGCGAAACCGTTGAGTGCCAGCGGTGATTTCATTCAGGTAAAGACGTGAATCTAAGGGGGCGGCGGTAATGGGGCTGGGTGTAACCTTTGTAAAGCCAAGATTGCTTCCAAAGTAAAGAGAACCGTCGCTGGAATGGAGTGATGCACCGAAATTGAAATTGTCGGCTTGCAAGTGATTGGTTCGGCTGTATCTTCGAAGAAAGTGCAAGTCGGAAGAATACAAAAAAAGCCCGTTCGATGTTGCGATCCAGAAGCGTCCGGAGCCATCTTTCTCTATAGCGTATATCGCGGACGCGAATTCATGAATCTCTGTCATCACGTCCTCAATACTCGTTTCAGACTGATGTGTAGTTATTGAAGCTCTAAACATGCCATGGCTTTGAGTCCCGACTAGAAAAGTCTCATGTGAAACCTGGCTGACTGCGGTCAAAATCATGCTATTAGGGATGCCGTCCTTAGTCAGAGACAATTCTGCGACTGCTTTTTGATCGGGCTTTACTATAAAAATTCTAGAACCGCCGATAGCCAACACAATGGACTCAAAAACAAATATTCCAAGTATAGGCTCTTCGAGAAGATGATATGATTTAAAGTTGGGTTGAGAATCATCCGCGCGAGAAAGCAAAAATAGGCCATGGCTGTAACTGCCTACTAATGTCCTCTTTGGGTCAAGCTGCGCGATACTAGCAACAGCTAAATTATTCCCGAGTGCCAGATCTGGTATAGCTGGGTTATTGCGTGCTCGGTCGAAAACAGCGAGCCCGGACCTTCTGGTTCCAATCCACAAAGATCCAAACGCACTGCTAACAGCCATAATTCTATCATCAACAATTTTCAGCTTTGGAAAAATACTTTCCGCGTCTTTGATTGAATCTGACTCAGGGTTGTACCGAAGCAGACCATTGTATGTTGCAACCCAAATATTTCCATCTGAGTCCTCAGAAAAATCTAATACGTCTTGCAGATACTCTCTTTCGGAGCGGCTAAAGTTTTCGAAATCGCTAATAGTAAGTCGAGATAGCCCGTTAAATGTCCCGATCCACAATTGATTCTCATCCGCCGCTAATGCGGTGATGTGATCTCCTGAAATTCCGGAGTTCCCTTTAGTATACTTTTGAAAAAATGATCCATCTAGCTTGAAGGCAGATAGACCTTTGTCGGTTCCCAAGAAGATAAGATCTTGGAAAACTGCCAGTTTCTTCGACGAACCACGCGAGGCTAAGAGCTCTACTTCCAAATCGGTGGGCGGTGCTTCTTTGCGAACGCTGGAGTCCTTTGGGTCTCCATCCATATGATGGGTGCGCTGGGTGAGTGCACTGCTCTCGTATGTTAGAGATTGTATTGCGTCAAGCCATGTGGCCTGGATTGATGTGCGCTCTAGAATATCAAGCTTCAGAAGATCATTTGAGGCAGAGACGAAAAAAACGTCGCCTCCCCTGGAAGGCAGAATTTGATGCGCATCGCCTAATCCTGAGTTCCTCCATGCCGCGGTGATCCAATGAACATGGCTCCCCGTCGATGTATTTATGGCCTGCACTTGGTCCTGCGCGATATATATTAGGACACCAGAATCGTGCGCAATCGCGTCAGCTATCCCCTCACTATGCACACTTGGAAACAGCAGAAAGCTTCGGCTATGGGGGCTATATTGCATCAGGCCAAGGCTTGTGGATGTCGCCCATATCGCACCGTTAGAATCTTCGGTAAGCGAGGTTATATCGAGTGATGGTGCATAATATTCTCGTCCCTTTTGAGTGCTGAACGGAATTACCTGCTGGCCATCATGTAGAAAAATTCCGCTTTGCGTAGATGTCCATAGGCGATTGTAGGAGTCAAGCAGAATTGCTGTTACCGGGGTATTTCTCATACTGGCCGAGGTTGGATACTCTTGGATAGAGATCTGATTCGCTTGAATTTCAGTTGAGCTTTGAGTCCGTAAGCTCTGATATTCGAAAGAAAAAGCTAGGGGCGATATTGTGATAGCTCCTACGATAGAAAATAAAGCTGCTACCAACAACTTTCTCATTGCTTCTGCAGATAGGGGAGTTCATTGATCGCCGAGAGGAAATCTTCATTAGCAAGCTCAAGCTCAACGATTTCCCGTGCCAGGTTCTGAGCGCTATCAGCTTTCGAAAGCCTCTCAATCTCCAAGCTAATTACTCTTACTCTTTCAGCTCCAAGGTTGGAGCTCATGGACTTGATGGCGTGTGCCGCTGAGAAAATTGAGCTCGCGTCTTGATTTTTTACAGCCAGCCTGAGCTGCTCGATTTTCTGAGTCATCTGGCTGCGATAGCCATCTATAAGTTTTTCTAGTAAATCGGCCCCAGTCTGCTTCTCAACAGCGAAAATATTCTCTAGTGCCCTCATGTTAAGAGTTTCTGTGCCCAAATAAGTTGTACTAGTGGCGCGATTCTCTGAGCGCTCAGGAAACTCTCGTTTTCCTAGGGGCTCGCGCATCACTATGATCCCTTGGGATTCTAGTGCATCCCTAATTTCATCCATCTTGAAAGGTTTCGTGAGGTACTGGTCCATTCCGGCGGTAATCCCGCGACGCATTTCTTCGTTGCTGTTTCCAGCAGTTAAGGCAATGATAGGCGTTCTTCTGAGTCCACTGTTCTGCTCATACTTTCTAATATTAAAGGTGGCCTCGTAACCGTCCATCACAGGCATTTGACAGTCCATGAACACTACGTCAAATAGGGACTCTTTGAATCGTTCAAGAGCCTCTTCACCGTTATTCGCGACGGTAACGTCACAACCGAACATCTCCAATACGGCCGTCGCTATTTTTTGATTTGTCTCCAAATCCTCCGCGATCAATACACGAACTTGTTGCGTTCTATCTTTGTTTCCAGAAGGTTTCTCGTCCGCTTGTGGGTCCTCTATTGGGTCGTTGACTTGATCAAGTTGAAGAAGTGATGTACTCGAGGCAGGCTTGATGATAACTGAGTCTGTTAGCCCTTCATATGGCTCAGTGTCGAACCGGAAAGAGCAAAGAAGAATTTTTCGCTCGTAATCGCATGTTGATAGGAATTGGATTAACTCTGTCTTCCCAGAGAAAGCATCGACATCAATTATTATTTCCGAACTCTTTGGTTCCTTGACGCATGCTTCTGTTTGAGTGCGACACACATGTGTCTTTCTATGAATCCTCTTTGCATGCCCAACAAACGATTCGATCACTCTCTCGTTAATTGAATAGAGCGTAAAGCTAGAAGTACGTTTGTCGCTGGATATCATGGCCGGGCTAAATACCGATTCGGAAGGAATCGTGATCATAAAAGTTGTTCCAAGCCCGAGGGACGACTCTACCGATAGCTCTCCATCCATGAGCTCCACGAAGTTCTTTGAGATAGCTAGACCTAACCCGGTTCCCCCGTATTTTCTGGTGGTGCTCGCATCGGCTTGAGTAAAGGCTTCAAACAGTCGATCTTTAGCTTTGGATTCTATCCCTATTCCCGTGTCACTTACCTCTATATAGAAACTGCCTTTATTAGTATTATTCTCTTCCGGGATCCATCCTGCTCGTAAAGTTACTGAGCCTTCCTCGGTGAATTTGATTGCATTACTAAACAAATTGGTAATGATCTGTCTAATTTTAGTTGGATCTCCGATCAGCCTTTCGGGAATTTCGGTGTCGATATAATAAAATATGTTAAGAGATTTCCTGTTTGCAGCCTCGCTCTGAATATAGCAAATCTCATCTAAGAGTCTTGCTAGGTCAAATTCAGTGTGCTCGACCACTACTTTTTCTGCTTCGATCTTCGAGAAGTCGAGTATGGAGTTAATAAGGTCTAGAAGAGATTCCCCGCTGGAATGTGCTGCGACCGTGTATCTCTTTTGTTCATCTGAGAGTGGCGTGTGTTGGAGTAACTCGGTCATACCAATTATTCCGTGGAGAGGAGTTCTGATCTCGTGCGTTACTGTAGCCAAAAAGTCAGATTTTGCTCGGTTTGCTCTCTCGGCAGCGTTTCTCGCCTCCTCTAAATCTATTGTGCGCTCTTGGACTTTGTTCTCTAGCTCTCGCTGCCGTGCTATAGCGAGTGCGCTTCTGGCTCTTTGTTGGATTACTATGGCTGCCATGGCGAAGATGGTGGCGATACCATACAATACGTACGCGATTGGACTAAACCACGGGGCGGGATGGACACGCAACGAGAACGAAAGCGTAGCGGGGCTCCAGACGCCGTCCGAATTGCTGCCTTGTAGTAAAAATTCGTAGTTTCCGGCTGGAAGACTTGTGAAAGATACAGACCTAGATGTGCCGAGCTCTATCCATTCATCGTCGAATCCCTTCAGTTTGTAGCGATATTGATTTGACGCTGGGTTGGTGTAATCGAGGGATGCAAATGTAAAGCTTGCATATCTAAAGTCGTGAGCAAGTTCTATCACCTTTTTTTCAGATAGCGGCTCATCAAAGAATACCTCCTCATTCAGAATCTTAAATTCTGTGATTTGGACTGGTGGTAAATATACACTCTTCTTAAGATTATTTGGTTCGATTACGTTGAATCCGTTGTTGCCGCCAAAGTACAATATCGAGTTACTATCTCTAAATACAGCTCCATGATTGAACTCTGAGCCTTGTAGCCCATCAGATAGGTCAAAATTTTCTGTAGACTTACTTTCGACAGAGAACCTTGAAAGTCCTCGGTTATGCGACATCCATATGTTCCCATCGCTGTCGCTGGTTATCGCATAGACATCTGCGCTTGGAAGGTTAATCGACTCCAGATACTGTGAGAATTGGTTAATCCTCCTCGCCCTTTCGCTTCTTTTCCATGAATTTAATCCACCGCTCTGTGTTCCTATCCAAAGTGTTCCGGATTTGTCTTCATGTAACGCCCAAGGCATGTTGCTTGAAAGACTTTCTGGATTATCCAAGCTTGATCTAAACACCTTAAATTTCGGTTTACCTGAGGAATCATCAAAAAGATTCAGGCCGTTCTCGGTTCCTATCCAAACATCTCCGGCGCTATCCTCAAGAATTGCAATTACGTTATTACTGCTGATGCTATCCGGATCGTCTGGGTCGAACATGTAAGTTCTAAAGCTATTGCTCTCCTCAATGAATACTCCTAGCCCCCCGCCATATGTGCCGATTAATAATTTGCCATTAGAGGCTCGCACTATCGATGTTATTCCATCAGCCTTCAGGCTCCCTTGTTGTGATATACGTTTTTTGTAAGTCTCAACCGTGTTCTCTTTGATGTTGAGGCGGTTCAGCCCAGCGTCTAGGGTTCCTATCCACAATGAGTCGCCTTCAATTAGAAGGCTCATTACGAGCTGAGATGATATTCTCTCATTTATTGCGGTTGCAGGTTGATAGTGGTCTGCGGAGCCCTCTTCTGGGTTGTAGATATATATTCCCGAGTTTGTTCCGATCCAAATTCTTCCGTCGTCGTCCTCAGCGAAGGTGTTTATTGAGTCTCCGGAAGATCCGGTCTCGGAGTCTACCCGTGAGAACAGCGATCGAGTTCCATATGCAAGTCCATTGAAGGTTCCTATCCAGATAATGCCCGATTTGCTTTGAAATATGCTAAATACTTGGTCGTCAGGTATGTTTGAGTTTGTTGCATTTATCCAAGTGAAGGTGTCTGTCTCTGGCTCCCATACGCTTACACCGGAACGTGTCGCTACCCAAATGTTGTTAGATTGGTCTTCGATTGACATGTACACGGTATTATCAGAGAGCGATTTGTTTTTTGTGGATTCGTTGCTGTATCGTGTAAAACGTCCGGTATTAGGGTTGTATTTGATCAAGCCCCCGTTGAGTGTTGATATCCACAGTTTCCCATCTCTAGACGCCATGAGGTGGCTAAAACGAGTGGTCGCGGTGAAGTTCTCAATATCGGTGGGTACAGCAATGATCTTTTCAAACTCGCGACGGCTGTTGAGTTGAAGTAGCCCAAGTCCGTCAATGAGGATCCAAAGGCTTTTCTCACTGGTCTCTACGAAAGAAACTGCACGCGTTTGCTTCGCGGTTGGGTCGGGTGGGAAGTGATCAAACGTTTGCGTATCTGGTGAAAATCTACTGAAGCCCGCCCCTGCCTCATAAGCGATCCAGACAAAACCGTCGCTATCTTTGAACATCGCATATATGTTGTTAGACAAAGGGCGCTGATCTGACTGTGTAGTTGTTGCTTGAATAGACGAGAATTTATGATTGGCAGGGTTGTACCTATTTAACCCACCTCCTGCCGTCGATATCCAAAGGAAGCCGCTCGAGTCCTCAACGATATCAGTAGTTGACTGATGACTGATTGAGGCTGGATCTCGGTTTGACGCTCTAAATCTTGTAACGGAGTAGCCGTCAAACTTATGTAGTCCCTCTTGTGTGAGTATCCAGATAAAGCCGCGGCTGTCCTGAAAGACACTTCTTACGGACTGTTGTGTAAGTTCTTTAGTAGCAGGGGAAAGCTGGAACGTGTAGTCACGCGGGCTCAATGACTCAGCTGCATTGCTATATAAGAGAATACCGAATAAGCAAAGCAGGGTGCGGGTTGATATCTTCAAACAAATGGGCCCCGTTCACATGTGGTCGGGGTAAGATGATAGCGTGCTTGCACTATCGAGGTCACGCTAGGGGTGCAATCAAAAAAAGCGGCCCAAGGCCGCTTTTCCTTCTACATATCTGCGAGTTTCCGCTTGTCTATCGAATGCCCCAACGGTAGCCTGC
>DIAF01000010.1:6502-7524 GCA_002414665.1 Halieaceae bacterium UBA5085 | reverse complement strand
TGGCGACCTGCTCCAGCAGCGGCAGCATTTCGCGGATGTTGGAGATTTGCTTGTCGACCAGCAGGATGAAGGGCGACTCGACGTCGGCACTCATGTTCTCCTGGTTGTTGATGAAGTACGGGGAGAGGTAGCCGCGGTCGAACTGCATGCCTTCTACCACATCCAGCTCATTTTCCAGGCCAGACCCTTCTTCAACAGTGATTACGCCTTCCTTGCCGACCTTGTCCATCGCTTCCGCGATGATCTGGCCCACAGCGTGGTCGCTGTTGGCAGAGATGGTGCCTACCTGGGCAATCGCCTTGCTGTCTTCACAGGGCTTGGCGGCGTCCTGAATCTGCGCGACAGCCGCAGCGATGGCCTTGTCGATACCGCGCTTCAGGTCCATCGGGTTCATGCCGGCGGCCACTGACTTCAGGCCTTCATTGACAATCGCCTGGGCCAGCACGGTCGCCGTGGTGGTGCCGTCACCGGCCTGGTCAGACGCCTGGGAGGCGACCTCCTTGACCATCTGCGCACCCATGTTTTCGAACTTGTCTTTCAGCTCGATTTCCTTGGCCACGGATACGCCGTCCTTGGTCACGGTCGGTGCACCGAAGGACTTGTCAAGAATCACGTTGCGACCCTTGGGGCCCAGGGTGGCCTTAACTGCATCGGCCAATACGTTAATACCTTTCAGCATGCGCTGACGCGCGTCGTCGCCGAAAATTACATCTTTAGCTGCCATGATCAGAATCCTTTAACTCGAAACTTGATGGTTGGGTAACGGTTCACATTCACTCGACGATCGCGAAGATTTCGCTCTCGCCCATGATGATCAGCTTCTCGCCGTCAACCTCAATGGTGTTGCTGCCGGCGTACTGACCGAACACGACCTTGTCACCGACCTTGACGGCCAGGGGACGCAGTTCGCCGTTTTCCAGCACTTTGCCGTCGCCAACCGCAATGACTTCACCCTGGTTCGGTTTTTCCTTGGCAGAACCCGGCAGGACAATGCCACCGGCCGTGGTTTCTTCCTCTTCCTT
>DIAF01000010.1:4641-6274 GCA_002414665.1 Halieaceae bacterium UBA5085 | reverse complement strand
GGGCTTGCTCGGGATATTGGGGCGCGGGGAAGGATTTCAAGGGATTTTTTAGCACTCTTTTTTCGAGAGTGCCAAATTCATGTCAAGAAGCCCTGCTACGACCTTGAGCAAGGGCACTCCGCAACCGGGAATTAGAACTTTTTAGCCTATTTATCAATGCGTTATATTGTTAGTCATCTACCCGGCGGTAGTCGCCCTCCAGCGTCGTCGGCCCGGCCCGGTCCTGTTCCGGGCGATAGGTCTCGACCTGGGAACCACCCAGCCAGCGCGCGAGCCGCCGTCGCAGCGGCCCGATCATGACCACCAATGCCGCCACATCCGACAACAGGCCGGGCACCATCAGCAATACGGCGGCCAGCCCCAGCGCCATGTCGTCCAGCAACAGTTGCGGCCCGGGCACGACACCCTGCTGGGTCGCCACCAGGCGCCGGAAAATGTCCATGCCCTGCCGACGCAGCAACCAGAGACCCAGCAGCAGCGTGCAGAGCACGTAGCCGAGTGCAGTCAGGGCGCTGGTTTCAACCCCCAGCTGGATCAGGGTAAAAAGCTCAAGCCAGGGCAGCAAGAGTATCAGTAGACGCATAGTCGTTCTCCTCACAGAGAGTATGGGGGCGCAAAACCCAAATGCAATGCAGGTTGAGACGCTCCGCGAGATGCGATAGCCGGTTTGTTACGGATTTTGTTACACTTCTGCTCCCTGACATAAGGAACGTGTTGCCTATGGGCAAGGTTCGGCCCTGCCGCGCGGCGTGGCGACTCAACAAGCAGACCTTGCGGACCAGAGTCGGCAGTCTGCCGGGCTCCACCCCATGACCCCCGAAGCGCAAGAGCAGCGTCGCCTTGCGGCCCTGCACCGCCTCGGCATACTCGACTCCCACGCAGAGCGGCGCTTTGACCGGCTGGTGGAAATCGCCGGCCGCTTCTATAAAGCACCCATCGCGCTGTTCTCTCTGCTGGACGAAAACCGCCAATGGTTCAAGTCGCGTCGGGGTCTGGACGTCACGGAAACGCCTCGCTGCATGGCGTTCTGCGACCACACGGTGCACCAGGACGGGATACTGCTGGTAGAAGACGCCTCGCGCGATCCGCGGTTCTCCGCCAATCCCCTGGTAACGGGCCCACCGCACATTCGCTTTTACGCCGGCGTTCCTGTGCGCGAACCCACCGGCCTGAAAGTGGGCTCCCTGTGCATTATCGATTCGCAACCGCGCCAGATACCGTTGCAGGAACTTGACGTACTGCGCCACCTCGCGGACCTTCTGGAGGACGAGCTCGAGCGCACCTCGGAGGAGGCCCAATCCCGGGCGGCCGTGCCGATCACGCGACTCAACCGGGCAATCCACCGGGCACAGAATACGTTTCATGCGCAGGCCTACCAGGACGCTGCGTTCGATCTCATGCTGGCTGACCTTCTGGAGCTGACCGGCAGCGAGCGCGGCTTCATCGGCGAGGTGTTGCTGGACAGGCGCAACAGGCGATACCTGAAGATCGGCGCGACCACAGAGACCATCCGTCGAGCGGCCGGCAAAGATGCCACTGACGCCAACGGTGAGACCCTGGAAGAGTTCGATACCCTGATTGCCCTCGCCCTCGCCTCGGACGACATGGTGATCCGGAATGGGGCCGACGATAC
>DIAF01000010.1:3658-4569 GCA_002414665.1 Halieaceae bacterium UBA5085 | reverse complement strand
ATCCGGAATGGGGCCGACGATACCGGCTCCCCTGACAACGCAGAGGGGCAGGGAACCGGGGCCTGGCCGCAACTGGGCATTCCGATTTTCTCCGGCAGCAACCGGGTGGGCCTGGTGGGACTGACCGCACAGGGCAAGACATACACGACAGACGCGGCGCATCATCTGGACCCGCTGCTGCAGACCGTAGGCCAGTTGATCGAGCACAAGCGCCTGTACCAGGAAAAGCTCGATCACCAACGGGGGCTCGAGCAGGCCGCCAACTACGACGCACTGACCGGATTGCCCAATCGACGGCGCCTGACCGAGCTGTTTGAAGATGAACTGAAGCAGGCTGACCTCCGCAATGGCACCTTATCCATCTGCTTTATCGACCTGGATGGCTTCAAGGAAATCAACGATGCCCACGGCCACTCCGTCGGGGACAAGGTACTCAGCGCGGTGTCCTCGCGCCTGAAAAACGCCCTCCGCGAACACGACATTGTCGCCCGTCTGGGTGGCGACGAGTTCGTGGCCATCATCCGGGACGTGGAGGAAAATACGGTGTACGAGCGTATCCTGAGCGCCATACGCCAACCGATACGACTCCAGAACCAGGTGCTGGCGCTCGGCGGAAGCATGGGAGTGACGGTCTACCCCCAGGACAAAGCCACCCCGGACCTGCTCCTGCGGCATGCGGACCAGGCGATGTATGCGGCGAAGGACGCTGGCAAGAACCGCTACCAGATGTTCGATTTCGAGACCAACCAGTACCGCGCAGAGCGGGTCAAGATCCTGGAGAACATCTCCCTCGCCCTGCAGGAAGGACAACTCGAACTCTACCTGCAACCCAAGATCACCCTGACCGCTCGACGGGTTGATGGCTTCGAGGCATTGATCCGGTGGAACCACCCGGATGAGGGCGTGTTATC
>DIAF01000010.1:1973-3582 GCA_002414665.1 Halieaceae bacterium UBA5085 | reverse complement strand
CACCCGGATGAGGGCGTGTTATCACCAATCAATTTCCTGCCGCAGCTGGAGAGAACAGAATACGCTGCCACCGTGGGGCGCTTCGTCATTGCCGAGGCGGTGCAGAAGCTACGGCGCTGGGCACGCGCCGGTTTGCCCTACACACTGAGCATCAACCTCAGCCCCACGCATTTCCTTGGCAGCAACTTTGTGCAGGACCTGAGGCAGGCCCTGCAGGACTGCGACACAAACCTGCGCTCGCGACTGGTGATAGAGCTGCTTGAAACGACGGCCCTCGACGACGCGCACAAGATCATCGAGACTTTGCTTGAGTGTCGCGAGCTGGGCGTCGAGGTATCACTGGATGACTTCGGCACTGGCTATTCGTCACTGGATCATTTCCGGCGCCTGCCGGCCCAGGAAATCAAGATTGACCGCTCCTTCGTCGCCGACATGCTACACGACCCCGAGGACGAGATGATCGTGAAATCCATCATTGCCCTGTCGAGAAACTTCAACCGGCGAGTGATCGCCGAGGGGATAGAAAACCGCGAGACGCAGGACAAACTGATCGCCATGGGTTGCAGCCTCGGCCAGGGCTTCTTCTACAGCAAGCCGTTGCAGGAAGAGCACGCGCTGGCCTGGGCGCAGCAATTTCACGACAGCCATCCAACGCCGGTACACTATCAAATATAGCCGACAGACACGCTGCGCACCCCCTGCACCGGAGAGTCCTCATGCACACCCCACAGCCAGATTTTATCGCCCCGGGCAGGCGTACGCAGGTGCAAGACGCAGAGCGACTGAGTGAGCGGATCAGCAGCTGGCAGGGCGCGCCGCCTGCACCGCAGCACTCCGCCACTCAGCCGGGAGAGGGGCACAGCCCGGCACTCTGCAACGGCCTGCCCGAGTTGCCCGCCGCCGCCCTCTCCGCCGCCGGCCTGCGTCACGGCATACAGACCCACGGCGCGGTTATCGTCCGCGACCTGATCCCGGCGACCCTGCATCCTGTACTGCGGGAGCTGATTGACCGGGTCATCGCGGCAAGCGCTAACCCCCGGGGCAAGCACGATTGCTATTTCGATCCACCCGACATCCTGCGCCAGAAAATGCCCGGCGGTGAACTGGGCCGCTCCCGCGCTTTTCACCGCGACTCCGGGTCCGCCATGTGCGCGGAAGCACCCTGCGTGGCCGAGAGCCTGCTGGAGCTTTACGAGAGCCTCGGCCTGAAAACGCTGTGCACCGACTACCTTGGCGAGGCCCCCTGCCTCTCGGTAAAAAAGTGGGTGCTGCGCAAAACCCTGCTGCCGGTACACCAGGCGGGCTGGCATCAGGATGGGGCCTTCATGGGCGAGCACATCAACAGCATCAACCTGTGGATACCGCTCACCCGCTGCGGCGGCGAGACCGGCGCCCCGGGCATGGATGTGGTACCCGCGCGCCTGCGGCACATTGTTTCCGCCGATGGAGCGCTCTTCGACTGGTCAGTGAGCCCGGAGTCGGTGTCCAGCCACTTCCCGCGCACACCCCCGGTGGCGCCGGTCTTCAACCCCGGTGACGCGTTGCTTTTTGATCATCTGTTCCTGCACCGAACACAATACCGCACGGACTTCCAGCGCCCGCGCTACGC
>DIAF01000010.1:1108-1804 GCA_002414665.1 Halieaceae bacterium UBA5085 | reverse complement strand
GACTTCCAGCGCCCGCGCTACGCTATCGAAACCTGGTTTTTCGGGGAGAGCGCGGCCCCACTGAACCAGGTGCCGATCCGCTGGTAACTCCGGTGCGAATTCAATCCGTGGGGTCTGGCCGACTGCGACTGCGGAAACGCCGCTGACGCGTCCGTTCGTACATCATGTCCTCGCGCAACGCCTGGTCCCAGTGGTCTGGTGGAAGCGCGTGCAGGGACTCATCCCAGGGCACCAGGCTGTAATCCCGATCCTGCCAATAGTATTGCAGTCGGGTTGATTGCCAGCCACGGTAGATATCCTCCCAGGACTGGCGCGCAAAATGCGGCCGCAAACACTGTTCAGTGAGCGGCTCGCCGGCGGGCTGGTAGCGGAAGTCCACGGACAGACGCATGCGGGTTGGGTGCTGATTGGGCAGTGCCCGATGCACCGTCAGCGCGGGAAACAGCAACACATCGCCGGCGCGGAAATCCTCTGTCACCCAGGCGGTGTGCATCAGGCTCTCGGGCAGCACGGCCTGGCGATTGCCCGGCCCCAGGTGAAAGGACAGCGGCAGGACACCACTGCGGTGCGAGCCGGGCAGGATGGCCAGCGGCCCGCAGTGGCGCGGGCAATCTGCCAGGGGTATCCAGGCAGCCGTCAGGCGCGGGGTCCCCTGGTTGTTGCGGTAGTCCTGGTGCGGGGGTGTCGTCACCTCCG
>DIAF01000010.1:343-964 GCA_002414665.1 Halieaceae bacterium UBA5085 | reverse complement strand
GTGCGGGGGTGTCGTCACCTCCGGGTTATCCGGGAACACCAGGCGCATGACGCCGAGGGGGTGCGGAAAGGCGCCCTCTCCGAGCAACAGTGTCATCAGCTGCAGTAGCGCGGGCTCGTGGGCCAGCGCATGAAACCGCTCCAGACACTGAATGCGGTCCAGCGCCTCAAAATACCGGGGCTCGCCCTCGCGACACGGGAGGACCTGTGACTCCGCCGCCAGATGTTCCGGCCCGCCGCGGATCCAGCCGATGTCACTGAGAATGCCCGTGACCTCCTCACGCAGGGCATGCAGTACGCAGGTGGGCAAAAGGTCGCGAAAAAAGAGATAGCCCTCCTCCGCCATCTGCGCCTGCAGGGCGGGGCCGTCAGACAGCAGTGCATTGGCCACCTTCATGGGCAGATAATCGGGTTCTTCGGGCCTCATGATCCATCACCGCACCTGTATCGGCGCCAGTTTTGCCCAGAGCACAGGTCGAAGTAAAGGGCCGCTGCACAAGCCCCGCCAACACCCGCTGCGGCGCTTGCTCCGGACAGCGAAAAATAACACCATATGCCCCTGCAACAAGGCGAGACAAGCCGTGGAAACCGACCCGCAGGGCACCAACCAACGCATCTGGCA
>DIAF01000010.1:0-173 GCA_002414665.1 Halieaceae bacterium UBA5085 | reverse complement strand
GGCACCAACCAACGCATCTGGCACGTGGTCGCCAGCATCCCGAAAGGCCGAGTATCCACCTACGGCGATATTGCACGGTTCGCCGGCCTGGGCAGAGCGGCCCGCCGGGTTGGCTGGGCGCTGCGCCAGCTTCCATCGGATACCCGCGTCCCCTGGCACCGGGTGATCAACAG
>DIAF01000012.1:12218-61806 GCA_002414665.1 Halieaceae bacterium UBA5085 | reverse complement strand
CAGCCCGGCCCGGTCGCCAGCTTCGAGAGACGCGGCTACACGGGCCACGAGCATCTGGATGATGTGGGGATCATTCACATGAACGGTCGGTTATACAGCCCGAGCCTTGGGAGGATGTTGAGTCCTGATCCGGTGACCCAGGCGCCCGAAAACGCACAGAACTACAATCGCTATTCCTATGCTTATAATAATCCGCTCAAATATACGGACCCGAGTGGCTATACTAATTGCAATGGCAGCTTTGATCATTCACACGGTTTTTGTCTGCCGGAGATTATTGTTACTGCGCCGAGGTTGGATTTTGGAGCAGCCTTCTCGTATTTCCCTAACAACTTCGATTACAATTTTGCATTTAATATCGGCGAAATTCCAAATTTTGACTTTAGTTCTCTTTTTTCCAACACTGGAGATCAAGATGATGGAAAAGGGAATCCGGTTGCACAAAAGGATTACAGGCAAAAAGCTTTAGATGGTTTCAACTCTTGGGTTGATGACAATGCAGATAGCTTAGGTGACTTAACTGATAATTTCCGTAAATACGGAAGTGACTATATTAGTTCAATGGATTTATCTACAGATCAAACCCATGCCCTCGTTTATGAACTATCTGCTGCAGCCGGTGTTGGTTTGGTTGGCGGGGGAATGATAGCTATTGATCGAAATGGAATGTCTCATATTCGTTTTGCCGGAATTCAGGGTGGTCTTGCCGTAGGGGCTTCAGGAACTATTGGAAGATTAATCTATGATGGGCCACGCTCAGGTTTGGTGGGGTGGGGCGGATCCATCAATGTAAGCGCTCAATTTTACGGTGGTGCTGAATACGAATATATAATGTCGGATGGATCTACAGGACATTATATTGGTCCTGCGGTCGGTATGGGGGCCTCGTACGCCGCGGAGTTGCTGTATGGCCGAGAAACCTGGTCTAGGAGCTTTTAATTGTGATGAATAAAGAATTTGAGATCGTACCGAGGCCAACTGGGTTAGTATATTTCGAGAAAATTGAGCTGATTATGTTAGTTTTTTCCATTCTTTTCTGCGCTTTGCCTGCATACATTCTCACCATGCTGGGGCTTTGGGCTGAGTTGTTTGGCTTTCTGGTAATTTCATCCGTAATTCTTTTTACAATGTTTGTTTATAAACCATATGCCAGAGCAAAGTTTATTCGGTGCGGTGGAACTTATCGACTTCGAGAAGGCCACATTGAATTTATGTCTGGCGATGGAAAAAAGAGTGGGTATTCAATAACCCATATGAAGTTAAAGGTTTGTCGCAGGGGGGATAGGGTTGATTTTCTATTTGGAAAGAATTTAGTTGATTTTATAAAACACTATGGAAGTAAAAACCAGGAAGGAGTTGGGCTTTATAGCGTCGATGTAAAACAAATGGATGATGTTCTGAGTACACTGAAGTTGATCTGATAAAATGCACCTTGTGCACAACAGGGCTACACGGGCCACGAGCATATGGATGATGTGGCGATCATTCATATGAACGGGAGGTTATACAGCCCGAGCCTTGGGCGGATGTTGAGTCCTGATCCGGTGACCTTCGCGCCTGAGGATGCTCAAGGATACAACCGCTATAGTTATGTACTGAATAATCCGCTGAGGTATACGGATCCCTCGGGATTTTCACCGAGTAACGATGCGCAGATACAGAAAGTCGATCCCGTTAAATTGCCAGGACCGATGAGTCATGTCAGCGTCACTGCTTCACGAGTATCGTCGACTGCCAGCTTCTTCAGCGGGTTCACTTCGTCGAGTTTGGTGCTTGGTAGCAGCGGCAGCACCTTTCCCAGCTCAGAACCCGGGGACAATATGACAGATACTGGGAATCCGGTGGCTGAGGTGGAGCGGGATGACACCCAGTCGACACGGGTATGTGGCGAGAATAACCTAGAATGCACGGCTCCAACGACAGCGGAGAATCTCCAAAATACTCTGGCCAACTATCAACGCTTCCTACAGCAAGTGCAGATGGACCAGTTGTTCTGGGAGGACTTGGCTCGTCGGTCGGGGAATGCGGCGGTTGGCTTTGCCGGCGCTGGTGTGTTCTTCAGCCAAGTTGGTGTAATAGGTGCTGGAGCGACAGTTTTCGCCGTTGTATCAATCGGCGCACTGCACTTTGCGGATGAGGCTGATAAGGCCAATGTGGCCTCGGCGTATCTGACAACTCAGCAGCTTATCAAAGTGGCTTTGAATGGTGTCCCGATCCTGCGCAATAATCCGGCAGCGATGAACAGAGTTACTCAAGTTTTCTCTTACATCAGCGGTATGACCACTATAGACATAGAGTCAAATTGAGATGAAAACCTCTAGTGAGAGTATATGGCTTGTCTGGATATTCCGAGGCCTATGGTTTATCTACAGTCTTTTACTTGGGGTACATGGTTACGTCCACAGCCAACCGCTTGGCAAGACAGTTCTTTGGATAACATTGAGTATGGGAGGCTGGATAGGTGTTTACCTGTGGATTTCGAAGAAGGAAATTAGCTATTTTAACATGACTTTACACCATGGAAGGAATCCTGTTTTTCGGCTCGTAGCTGTACTCATGTTTTTGGTTGTACTGTACACCATACCGTTTGGGCTACGTGGTTAGACGCCTGCGGGGAAAAGCACATATATGGTGGGTATGCCAGTTGAGGTAGAGGATAAAGACCGAAAAAGAATTTCATTTACGCGAGCCGATTCTATCGCCGGGGCCAATTAAGCTATACGGAGGTCTCGCTCTCCGTGGCAGCCCTGACTGGATTCTGCTTTCTGGTCGCCAGGCTACTCGTCATACCCCCAACATACCTGGCTATCTACACTGTCACTGACTACATGTGTTTCATATCCTCGCGCCTCCATATCGCAGGCTCCCTGGAGGGCGAACGGATGATGAAATGGCTTGCCGCAAATCTGCGGAAGAACAATTTTTTTGCTATCCTTGCGCACCCCACAGAGCCGCAGCGAGGCAGGCATGATTACCGTCTACGGCATCAGCAATTGCGACACCGTGAAGAAAGCGCGGCGCTGGCTGGAACAGCACGCGATCGAGTACCGCTTTCACGACCTGCGCAGCGACGGCCTGGACAAAAGCCAGGTGCAGTCCTGGCTGCAGGAACTCGGCTGGGAAACACTGGTCAACCGACGCAGCACCAGTTGGAAAGCGCTGGACGCGGCAGAGCGTGAGCAGATGGATGACCACCGGGCGCTGGCGGCCATTCTGCAGCAGCCCACGCTGATCAAGCGGCCCCTGCTCGACATCGGCCACGAACGCCACTGCGGCTTTTCGGCGCCCGCCTGGGAAGCACTGCTGCTGCGGCATACTCTTTGAACCCACCCCGCCGCAGGCGGGCCTCGTCAGGAATCACGTCTTATGAACCATGCGGCATATGCCCTGGGCCTCGGTCTGGGCACTCAAAACAGCAGCGGTGAGTGGCTGGAGGTCTTTTTCCCCCACCCGGTACTGTCACCCTCCAGCGAACTGGTTGCGGCCTTTGGCGCACCCGACAACACGGGCACGCTCTCCCGGGAGCAGTTGCTGGCCCTGGAAGCCGCGCTTGCGGCGGCGGGCCAGACCGAACAGGCGCAGATTGCCGCGCATCTGGCCAGCAGCCAGGCGCCCGCCGTTGCGGTGCTGCTGCAGGAAGACGCCGCACCCGGCTCAGTGCCCGAGGCCTACCTGAAACTGCACCTGCTGTCGCACCGACGGGTGAAGCCACACGGCACCAACCTGCAGGGCCTGTTTGCCATACTGCCCAACGTGGCCTGGACCAGCGAGGGCGCCATCGATATCAGCGAGCTCCCGGCACGGCAACTCGCCGCCCGGCTGCGCGGCGACACGCTGGAAGTCAGCTGTGTCGACAAATTCCCGAAGATGACCAACTACGTGGTACCGACGGGGGTGCGCATTGCACACACGGCCCGTGTGCGTCTCGGCGCCTACCTGGGCGAGGGCACGACCATCATGCATGAGGGCTTCGTCAACTTTAACGCCGGCACCGACGGCCCCGGGATGATTGAAGGCCGGATATCCGCCGGGGTGACGGTGGGCAGCGGGTCCGACCTGGGCGGTGGCTGCTCCACCATGGGCACCCTGTCCGGCGGCGGAAATATCATCATCTCCGTGGGCCGCGAATGCCTGATCGGCGCCAACGCCGGCATCGGCATTCCACTCGGCGACCGCTGCACTGTGGAAGCGGGCCTGTTTGTAACCGCCGGCACCAAGGTGGTGGTGCTGGACGCCGACGGTCACGCGGTGGAGACCCTCAAGGCGCGGGAGCTGGCCGGCAAGTCCGGGTTATTGTTCCGGCGCAACTCCGCCACCGGTGCCGTCGAGTGCCTGACCAACCGCACGGCGGTAGAACTCAACGCCGAACTGCACGCGCACAACTAGCCACGGGGCCGCACCATGGAACGCACGCTGGAATTGACCTGTGAGCTGATTCGACGCCAGTCAGTCACGCCCGAAGACGCCGGGTGCCAGGCACTGATGATGGACCGCCTGGCCCGCCTGGGCTTCCGCTGCACATCGCTGCGTTTCGGCGACGTCGAGAACTTCTGGGCGGTGCGCGGAGACAGCGGCCCCCTGCTGGTGTTTGCCGGGCACACCGATGTGGTGCCCACCGGCCCCGAATCCGGCTGGGATAGCCCGCCCTTCGAACCCACACTGCGCGAGGGCATGCTCTACGGTCGCGGCGCCGCCGACATGAAAGGCAGCCTCGCGGCCATGCTCGTGGCCTGCGAAGACTTTGTCAGCGCCCACCCCCGGCACAGCGGCCGCATCGGCTTCCTGATTACTGCCGATGAGGAGGGCCCGGCCCACGATGGCACGGTCAAGGTCGTGGATTACCTGCAGCAGCAGGGTGAGACAATCGACTGGTGCCTGGTCGGCGAGCCTTCGAGCAGCGCGCAATTGGGCGATGTGGTGAAAAATGGCCGGCGCGGCTCCCTGGGCGCCGTACTCACGGTGCGCGGCGTTCAAGGCCACATCGCCTACCCGCAGCTGGCAGACAATCCCATTCACCGGGCGCTGCCCGCCCTGCACGCCCTGACCTGTCAGGTATGGGACCAGGGCAACGCCTTCTTCCCGGCGACCTCCCTGCAGATATCCAATATCACCAGTGGTACCGGCGCGACCAACGTGATCCCCGGCGAGCTCCAGGTCATGTTCAATTTCCGCTTCTCCACGGAAGTCACGGCAGACGACCTGATACGGCGCACGGAACGCCTGCTACAGGCACACAAACTGGATTACACCCTGGACTGGCAGCTCAGCGGGGAGCCCTTCCTCACCCCCGCCGGCAGCCTCGTGGACGCCGTGGTGGAGAGCATCCGTGCCGAGACCGGCCTGGACACCGAACTGTCCACCGCCGGCGGCACCTCCGACGGGCGCTTCATCGCGCCGACCGGGGCACAGATCGTCGAGCTCGGCCCGGTGAATGCCACCATCCACAAACGCAACGAGTGTGTACTCGCCGCGGACCTGCCACGGCTGGCCCGTCTGTACCGCGGCGTACTGGAGCGCCTAGTGCGGTAGCGCCTGCAGTTGTTGTTGCAGGCCCCCACGCACGATATCCCGGTTGATCTGCCCCGGAATCACCACCACCTCGTCACCCGCCAGAGCGGCGAGGCTCTCGGCCACCACCGCGTCCGCCTCCATCCACATCGACTCCGGAAAACGCCCCTTGTCAAAGCCTGCGAAATGCGGCGTATCGTGAATTTCGGTGCGCGTGAGGCCTGGGCAGAGGCACTGCACCCGGATACCCTGCCCCGCCACCTCTGCCTGCAGCGACCTTGAAAACGCCAGCAGGAATGCCTTGCACGCGCCATACACCGCGGTTTTCTGCAGTTCCACGAAGGCGCCGACAGAGGCCACGTTGATGATCTGCCCGCGGCCCTGCTCACGCATGAAGGGCAACGCGGCACGCGCCAGCTCCAGTGGCGCGTCAATCTGCAGGCGCACAATCTGCAGCTCCAACTCAAGTGTGCTGTCGGCAAAATCTCCCAGGGTCGAAAAGCCCGCGTTGTTGATCAGCAGATCCACCGGCCCCTGCTGGCGCAGCGCTTCCACCGTGCGCGTTACACCCTCCACCGTGCTGAGGTCGGCCACCACCGGGTGAATGCGCGTCAGCCCGTCAAGCTCGGCACGCAGTGCCTGCAGGTGATCGCCACGCCGCCCCACTGCAATAATGGTTTTGCACTGACTGGCAAGCTGGCGGCAGTATTCTGCGCCCAGTCCGGAGGTGGCGCCGGTGACCAGCGCGATCCCTGTGTTTTGCATAGTTATCCGATCCTGTTCCCGAGGTTGTAGGGCGCGCAGACAGCGCGAGCGGTGTGGCGTAACATGCCGAAGGCAAAGGGCAACATCTTGAGGAGAAAACCGATGACGCGCAAGCGCACAGCATTGATTACCGGGGCATCCGCGGGACTCGGCGAAGAGTTTGCCCGCCAGCTGGCAGCGCAGGGCTACAACCTGGTGCTGGTGGCGCGGCGCAGGGACAGGCTGCAGGCCCTCGCCGCGGAGCTGGCGCAGGCGCACGGCTGCACCACCCTGGTGGAGGTGGCGGACCTGTCAGACCCCGCAGCCCCGGACGCGCTCTACAACAGCCTGTCGGCGCAGGGTATCGAGATAGACTATCTGGTGAACAACGCCGGTATCGCCGGCTCCGACCTGCTGCTGGATCGCAACTGGGCCGATCACCAGGCATTTTTCCAGTTGATGATGCTGTCGGTGGCACAGCTCTGCCATTTGTTCATACCCGCCATGCGCGAGCGCGGCTTCGGCCGGGTGATCAATGTCGCCTCCGTCGCCGGGCGCATTCCCCGCGCCGGTGGCTGCAACTACGGCCCCAGCAAGGCCTACCTCATCGCCCTGTCGGAGGACCTCGCAGTCACGCTGCAGGGTAGCGGTGTCCAGGTGTGCGCCCTCTGCCCTGGCTACACCCACACCGATTTCCACAGCACAGCAGGGCTGCAGGACATGAAAGACAGCATGCCGGGATTCGTCTGGTACAGCGCGGACGTGGTAGTGCGCGAGGGCCTGCGGGCCGTGGAACGCGGTACACCGGTTTACCTGTCTGGGCGACTCTACCGCTGGCTGGACCCACTATTGCAGTCCGTGTTCACCCGCCGGCTTTTCCGCATGGCCGCGCGCCACTGAGCCCGGAGGGGCTAACGCAGGCTGCGTAGCACATAGACGTCATAACGCACGGCCTTGCCGGCTATGGTGTGCGAAGGCTGCTGGTGGGTCAGGCTCGGTGCCCGTAGGGGCCGCTTGACCACCACCCTGGCTACGTCACAGCCCAGAGCCCAGTCGAGCAACTGCGCGGCGTCGTCCGGTGTCGTATCCCCGGCGAACAGCGTCTGGAACAGCGCCATCTCCTTTTTCACCGCTGCAGACTTGTCGCGCTCAGGGAACATGGGGTCCAGATAGATCACGTCCAGGGTACTCAGCACGCCGGCAGGCAGGGTGGCTGCTTCCCCGCGATGCAGTGTCATGCGCCCTGCGACACGGTTCAGCCAGGCGTCGCCTGTCCGCGCGGCGCGCTCCAGGCCATCATCCAGCAGCGCCAGGACGACGGGTTCACGCTCGGCGAGGACAACCGCACACCCGAGATCCGCCAGCACAAAGCTGTCGCGGCCTAGACCTGCGGTTGCATCGAGCACCGCGAGCGCGGGCTTCTTGCTGACACCCACCGCCTTGCCCAGCAGCTCATTCTGACCACCGCGACGCCGGTGTCGCATCGCCGCGCCACCAAAGTCGACACTGATCGGCCCCGGGGATCGACCGCGTGCTGCAACGGCCTGCAGGGAAAGCGCATCGGCCCCCACCCACAACAGCGCCTGCACAGCGGGAGGGATGTTTGCCTGCCCGGGTTCCACGAAGTGCGTACCCAACTGCTGCGCCAGTGCCAGCGCCCGACCGCGCTGCGTATCGTCTGACGCGGCTACCGCAATGTTGTCGCAGGCCGCGCTGTGATGTCGTTGCATGCCGGTCAGGCCCGGGACGGCGCCAGCCACTGCTCCAGCCGCGCGCAATTGGCCACGACCGCGTCGAGATAGGGATTGTCGCCATCGAAATAGCTGCTGGCGTAGTGGTAGGCGCCGGCAAAATCCCGCTCCAGACGGGAACCGGCAATACCGTGGACAAAGCCCGGGGTGCGCTGGATCAATTCATCCCGCGAACGATAATGACAGCGCGCCGGCTCCGGTGTGTGCTCGCCCGCCGCAATGCCGCTGGCGACGAACTCGTCGTACAGTGCCTGGCGACACTTTTCGAGGTAATCGGGTGCGGCAATCTGCGCCAGCAGATCGGCAGTGCCCAGCAGGGCACCGAGCTGCCATTCCTGACGGCTGCGCACGTTCAGGAACTCGGGCTTGCGGTGACAATTGGTGAAGTGCACAAGCCGGGAGCAGACGGGCGCCAGGTCGGCCAGCCCCACCGCCGGAAACTGCGCACGAATGAGCGCGGCGCCGCGAGGCACGTGGGTGCGGGTATACGCCGCCCCGGTGCTGTGCCGGCGATCCCCACGGCGGCGCAGATAGCCCGCATCGTGAAACAGCGCGCTGGCCACCCCGGCCAGAGCCAGGTCGGCGTCGAACGCCCAGGGACCGGGCCAGCGCTTTTCGCGCCCTGCCATCAAGCGCGTCATCGCCAGGGTCACATCCAGCACGTGCCCGGCATCATGATAGCCTGCGTCGCAACCGTGGTACTCGGGGTGCTCACCGGCATACAGCACGCAAAACAGTTCACCGAGGGTGTCCAGCGGCGACCAGTCGCCCCCCGGCCAGTGGGCGTCGAGGATCGCGCGCACTTCGCGCATCACGGCATCCGGGTCACCCAGTGGCACCTGACCGGTGATGTCGCGGCGTTGCTGTTCGGCCACAGGACTCATCACGAATCAGCCATTGTCCCGCGGCTCGCGCTCGAAACGGTCCTGCAGTAATGATGCCAGCTCTTCAACCTGCTCCTGCAGCGTAGGCTCCTGTACCGCGACGGCAAGCTGCGAAGTACCGTTGTGCAGGCTGTTCAAAGTCGCCGGCGGCGCAGCGATGGCTGCACGGGGTTCTTCCGCCAGGGCACTCTCGGCCAGCCCCAGCGCCAGGGTACGGTCCTCGAATTCAATGGTGAACTCGAGATTGTAGGCGTGGCGGGACAGACCGTGCTTGTCGGTAATCAGCAGGCGACGCACCGCACGCCGGTCATCGCCACTGCCCGCACCGGACAGTCGGCATTGCAGGCCCTCCACGGTCTTGCCGGCAAACTGTATTCCCTGTAGTGCAACCAGCCCCTCGTTGCACTGGCTGATGAAGGCGGGTGCATAGATTGATTCCGCATGCGCCCCATCCACAGCCCGCGCAGCGGTTTCGAAGTGCCCGATCAGAATTTGCTGTGGCTGGGCCTTTTCCGCCATGCGCGCCAGTTCGATCGTGACATCGCCCACAATGTAGCTGTGCACAGTGGGATTGACGCCCTCGGCCTGATAGAGCTCGTAATGGCTGCCGATATGGTAGGCGGCGCGGATGACCGGCACGGTGTTGCCGTGCGAGGCCCGCCGCGCCACCGCGTTGTCGGCCACGACCAGCAACAGGAAATAAAGCAGGTCAGTGTTTGCCTGCGCGCCCAGCGCGCGGTTCCACACGTAGTAGCCGTCGCCGGTGGTGGTACGCGAAAAATGCACCTCGATACCTTTTGCCAGCAACTTGTTGTAAGCGGAGTTCAGGGAGTAGGACAGGCTGTTCAACTGGCTGGCCTGTTCGAAGGGTGTAAACAGTGAGAATTCGGCAATGTCGAACAGCAAAACCGCGCGATCGCTGACATAGCTCAACCCATAACGCTTGATCAGCTGCTCCACACCGCTGGTGACCGCAGGGTCATCGGCGAGCGGCGTATCCAGGCGAATAAAGCCGGGGGCAATGTCCAGTCTGTTGGCGATGGCAAAGAACTCTTCCCGGGGTTTGCAGCGGCTTCCCGAAATGAGTTCGCGCACAAAGGCCTCGTTGTCTTGCACCCCCTCCACGCCGGGCCGCGCACAGAAGTTACCGAGAAAGTAATGAGGAACGAAGATCACCAGTATGCCACGCTCGTCGGCGCTCCAGCACAGCACAATGTTCTGGCCCAGGCGCCATTGCTTGCGCAGGGCGCTCTCGAGCGCCTTCAGGTTGCCGCGCTGGGAGATGCTGATGGTCCTGTGGTCTGTCACGGCGCCGCCTGTCATGCCCGCGGGCTCGTCCGGTCTTTCGGTCATAGCCTACTCGTTTCTGTTCGCCCAAGCCGGTACCATTATAGGGTGCCACGCTGCCCGAATCCATGCGCCAGCCGGGCGCGCATCGGGGCCTGAAAAAAATGGGAACACAACACATGCTCGGTCGATGGTTTATCGGTATCTCCCTGTGCTGGCTGGCAGGTTGCCAACAGTACGATTTCAGCGTCAATGAGCGCGTGGTGTACAGCCCACGCCCGCTGCTGACGGATTTCCAGATTGAAGACCCGGCATTACGCAGCTGTATTGAACAGGCCATCAACGACAACAAGATCAGCAGCGTCGGTGAATTGCAGACCCTGGACTGCAGCGGTGCCGGTGTGCGCAGCCTGAGTGGCCTGGGGCGCTTCTCCAGCCTGAGCTGGCTCAACCTGGGCGGCAACGCGCTACAGGACATTCGGGAACTGGTGGCGTTGCTGGAATTGCGCAGCGTACTGCTGGACGACAACCGGATAGAGGATGCAAGCCCGCTCTACCGATTGCCCGAGTTGGCGGTGGTCAACCTCGAGGGCAACAGCGGCCTGCGCTGCCCTGGGCCGGACAGCTGGGTTTCACTGGAACGCCTGACCCTGCCGCGGCACTGCCGCTAGCGTCAGCCAGTCGAACCCGGCGTTCTGCGCGGCGAATACCACGCGCTGATCCCCCACACCCAGCACGCTCTCCAGTGCTGCAGCGGCCCGCGTGGGACAGTTATTCTGTTCACTGATATGCGCCACGACCAAGTGTTCGAGGGTTTCTGGTCCGAGCTGGCGCAACAGTTCAGCCGCCTGATGGTTGTTCAGATGGCCCCAGTCGCTGGCCACGCGCTGCTTGAGCGAAGGTGGATAACTGCCCGCCCACAGCATGTCCAGATCGTGGTTGAATTCCAGTACCAGGGCGTCGCAGCCCCGGAAGCGCTCCACTACGTGCGGGGTAATGCTGCCGAGGTCGGTCAGCACCCCGAGCGAACGACCGCCGTGTGTGAGCCGATACTGGCAGGGTTCACGTGCATCGTGGGGAACCGCCACAGGCTCTACCGACAGGTCGCCGATCTGCAGACGCTCCTCACTGTTGAAGCAGGAGACCCGAGGACAGCCCTCGAGGCGGCCACTGCGCTGCGTACCATGCGTCAGGTAGACCGGTATATCCCACTGTTTTGCCAGACGGCTGACACCGGCACTGTGATCACTGTGTTCATGCGTGACCAGGATGGCGGCGAGATCGGCGGGAGACAGGCCCAGCAGAGCCAGACGGCGCTGGGTTTCCCGCAGGGAAAACCCACAGTCGATAAGCACCGTGGTGTCGCCGCCCGTCACGACCGTCGCGTTGCCCTTGCTGCCGCTGCCCAGTGATGCAAAACGCAGCATGCCAGCGCCCTAGTTGATGTTGCCCTTGAGCAGGGTGAGCAGCGCCTGCTGGTCACGTTTCTCCAGGGGTGCTTCGCCGGCAACCGGCGCCATACCCACGGTGACCGCCTTGTCTCCCGCGTCGAGGACGGACACCAGGAAACTGCGCCCGACCATCGGGTTCTCATCGTCGTCGGAGAACATCCAGGAGAACCAGCCGCCGTCCTCTTCCGCCGCCTCGCCGAGGAAGCGTACATAATAGACACCCTCACTGCGGTCGCGGTCGGTGATTTCGAACCGGGAGTCCTCCAGGGCCTTGCCGATGGACGCCCACGCCCGGGTGAAGGGCAAACCGACCCGCAGGATGCTGGTGCCATCGGGCCCGTCCTCCATGGTCAATTTGCCTTCCGCACTCATGGCGCGGTCCGCGAGCATGGACACCGGTGCGGAATCGGCGCTGTTGGCAATGAACTGCGCCACTGCACGCAACATCTCCTGTTCCTGGGCGGTATCGTCAGAGCGCGCGGGCCAGCCGCTCACATCGCCTGCCTGGCGCATCTGCAGCACATGCAATTCACTGCTGCCGCGCTGCACGCCCTGCTCTATGCGGAAGCGGAAACGCGAGGCCATGGTCTGACCCTCCAGATCCAGCCAGCCCGTTTCGATCAACCCGGCCTGGGCGTCCACGCGGCCGACCGGAATGCCCGCCGACGTGAGGAAGCTGCGCACCTGGGGCCAGAGCTGGCCCGGGGCAACCGCGATCAACGCCCAGCTTTCATCACCGAGAGACTGGATGCGCACCACATCTTCCCCGGCCCCGGCCACCAGCGGTGTCGGCCGCGGCACTTCGAACTCCCCTGCCAGCAGGGTGTCGTCCTGCACCGGAGGGATCGGGTAGATCTCCTCAAGCCTGGCTTCCTCCTTGCCCTCCGGCAGGCGAATGGGGTCTAACTCCCGCGCGTTCTTGTAGTCGTCCGAGGTGTCGGGGAACAGGCCCTCGTCGCCAAACAGATAACTGCAACCCGCGCTGGCCAGCAAGCTGCCAACCAGTGCCGTGCGCAATACCAGCTTCATAGATTCCGCCATTAAATTCCCGCCGCCTCCAACGCTGCAAGGACCTGCGCGTGGAAGCGCTCATCCAGAGGCGTCAAGGGTAAACGAATACCTGCCTCAATCAAGCCGCGCTGCTGCATGGCCCATTTTACCGGTATCGGATTTGCCTCCAGGAACAGGGCCCGGTTGAGCCCGGACAACCGTTCGTTGATCCGGACGGCCTCGGCCCGCTCACCCGCGAGGGCCAGCCGGCAGAGCTCGGCCAACTGCCGCGGCGCAATGTTTGCAGTAACGGAGACATTGCCGTGCCCCCCGGCGAGCATCAGCTCCATGGCGGTGGGATCATCCCCTGAATAAATCGCAAAGTCATCGGGGCAGCGCGCCTTGAAATCCGGCACCCGCGACAGATCACCGGTTGCGTCCTTGATACCGACGATGTTGTCGAGCTCAGACAGACGTACCACGGTGTCGTTGTCCATATCCACCGCCGTGCGGCCCGGGACATTGTAGAGAATCTGCGGAATGGCGACCGCCGCCGCAATGGCCTTGAAATGCTCGTAAAGACCGCGCTGCGTCGGACGGTTGTAGTAGGGCGTTACCAGCAGGCAGGCATCGGCGCCGTTGCGGGCCGCAACGCTGGTCAGCTCGATGGCCTCCCGGGTTGAGTTGGCGCCGGTGCCGGCGACCACCGGGATGCGCCCGTTGACGTAGCGCACACAGTGACGGATGACCTCAAGGTGCTCCGGGACGCTCAGGGTGGCACTCTCGCCGGTGGTCCCGACTGCGCCGATGGCGCTGGTGCCTGCCGCAATGTGCATGTCCAGCAAGCGCTCCAGACTGCCCCAGTCGAGGCTGCCGTCCGGGTGCATTGGCGTCACAAGCGCGACAATACTGCCGGTTATCATGGGAAAATCTCCAGAAATGTGCCGGGCGCCGGCCACAGCCGCTGAACGCCGGAGTAAAGAAGAGCGCAATTATCCACGCAGGCAACACGAAGACAACCGCGATGCGCTAAAATACGCGCGGGCACGCACACAGACCTGCACCGAAATACGCAACGGAGTATACCATGAGACCTTCTGACCCCGCCCAGTGGTTTCTCGCCGCCCTCCTCCTGTTTGCATCGCTGGCCACACCGGCGGTCATCGCGAGCGCCCAGGAGGCGGTCACGATCAGCCCGCCGTCCAAAATCGCCCTCGCCCACATGGCCCAGCAACGTGCCAGCCTGGACGATCTCGCGCGCCGGGAACTCGGCCAGGGCATCAGCAGCGACCCCGACCGCGACATCCGCATGTTGCAGCGCCTGCTGGACCGGCGCATTGTGACGCTGGAGGACGTCGGCACATTGCAGGCCATGGGCGTCGTACTGGGTGACCTGCTGGCGGGCGAACTGGGGCTGGAGTGGGTGATCTACGATGACGCCAGTGGTCGCAGCCGGGCGCTGTATGACAAACAGACCGACAATTACCTGTTCCCGGTCACCATGATCTCCCGTCGCCAGCAGGTGGGCAATCAGAAGCCGGTCGCGGACATCTACCGGGATGCGAAAGCCGTCATTGAGGAGAAGCGGCCCAGGCTGCCCTTCCAGTAGAACGGGAGCGGGAACTGGCTGGCCATCCCCCAGGTTAGGGTTTAGCATAGTTGACGACTTTTTCAGGACGTCTCCGGGCATGAACCAGCCGGCCGCCGGCTTCGAGCTGGACACCGACAAGGCATCAAACACCGCCACACTCCGACTTTACGGCAGCTGGGTGGACGCTGCTTCGGTACCCGAATTCCGGGACGTCCGGGCGCAGCTCACGGCGCTGACCGTAGACAATCTCCACTTTGACTGCGATGAGCTGGGCGACTGGACTACGCTGCTCATGTCGTTTCTGCTGAGCTGTGCCAGCTACTGCGAGGAGCGCGGTGTCGCCGTCGATACCGAGGGGCTTCCCGAGAACGCGAGGCGCCTGTTATCAATCGCCACCTCGGTACCCGCCCACCAGCGTCAACAACCCGCCCCGCAGCCCTGGTGGCATGTGCGCAGCCCCTCTGAAGCGCTGCGGGAACTGTTGGATGACCTGCGAGTGTCGCTGGCCTTCTTTGGCGATATCTGCATCGCACTGGGCGCTTTGATCGCCGGCAAGGCCAACACCCGGTTTGCCGACTTTCGCACCTTCTGCTACCAGTCCGGCCCTGATGCGTTTGCCATTATCAGCCTGACCAGCGTACTTGTCGGCATGATTCTCGGGTATCTGGGAGCCGTGCAATTGCAGCAATTCGGCGCCGGCATCTACGTCGCCGATCTCGTCACCATCGGGCTGCTGCGCGAAATGGGTCCGTTGATGACCGCGATTGTGATGGCGGGACGCACCGGAGCAGCCTACGCCGCCCAGCTGGGCACCATGCAGGCCAGCGAGGAAATCGATGCCGTGCGCACGCTGGGCGTGTCGCCAATCGAGTTTCTGGTGATACCGCGCATCCTGGCGCTGGTGGTGACCATGCCGCTGCTTACCATTTACGCCAACCTGCTGGGCATTGTCGGTGGCGGCATTGTCGCCGGGGGCATGGGCATTTCCCTGTTGCAGTATTCCAGCCAGGCGGGAGCCGCTGTGAGCATCGCCCATATCGGTATCGGGTTGCTGAAAAGCCTTGTGTTTGCGGTGCTGATCGCCATTGCAGGCTGTCGCTCGGGCATGCAGTCCGGGCGCAATTCTGCGGGCGTGGGCAGGGCCGCCACCGAGGCAGTGGTCACCGCCCTCGTCTACCTGATTGTGGCAGACGCCTCCATCAACATCCTCTTCCAGCATCTGGGTATCTGATGACTGACGACGAGCGCGAAGTCCATATCGAGGTTCGCGAGCTGACCATGGCGTTCGGCAGTAACGTCATTCAGCGTGACCTGAGCTTCCCGGTGTACCGGGGAGATATCTTCGTCATCATGGGCGGCAGCGGCTGCGGTAAAAGCACGCTGCTGAAGCACATGCTGGGGCTGCTGGAGCCAGCGGCGGGTGAGATTCTGTACACAGGCACCAGTTTCACCCACGCCTCGTCGGAAGAACGCGACGCGATGCGCCGCAGCTGGGGCATTACCTACCAGTCCGGTGGACTGTTCAGTGCCATGACCCTGGAACAGAATGTCAGCCTGCCACTGCAACTGTACACTGACTACACAGCGGCGCAGATCAGGGACGTGGTACGCTACAAGTTATCGCTGGTCGGTCTGGGAGGCTTTGAAAGTTACTACCCCTCGGAAATCAGCGGTGGCATGAATAAACGTGCAGCGCTCGCCCGGGCCATCGCTCTGGATCCGCAGATCCTCTTTTTCGACGAGCCCTCTGCCGGGCTTGACCCGATAAGCTCGCGGTTACTGGATGACCTGATCTTGCAGTTGACCGAATCGATCGGTGCTACCGTGGTGATGGTCACGCACGAATTACCGAGTATATTCGCCATTGCCAACAACAGCGTTTATCTCGATGCGAGCACCCGCACCATGATTGGCTATGGCGACCCCAAACAGCTGCGAGAACACAGCGAGGAGGCGGTTGTGCGGCAATTCCTGACCCGCAGCGCCGCCGCAGGAGAAACCGGGTAATGTCTGAAGAAAGAGCACACAGCGTCGCCATTGGCGGCTTCATTGTCGGCGCCCTGCTGATTGCACTGGCGACGCTCCTGTTCGTACTGGGCTCGGGGCTGGGCAGCGATCGCAGCAAGGTGGTGATGGTGTTCGACAGCTCGGTGAAGGGCTTGAGCGTGGGGGCACCAGTGACCTTGCGCGGCGTTGAGATCGGCCAGGTCACGGGCATCAACCTGCTGCTGGACAGCAACACCGCCAAGTTGATCATGCAGGTGGAGGCCGAGCTGTCGGGCGAGAGCATACAGATGACCGAGCAGCCCTCCGTGGCACTGATCGACGACCTCATCGGGCGCGGCCTGCGCGCGCAACTTGGCCTGCAAAGCCTGCTCACGGGCCTGCTGTATATACAACTGGATTTCCACCCGGAAACGCCTGTAGACCTGCTCGCCATCGACACGGAGTACACACAAATACCCACAATTCCCACCGAGCTGGAACGCATCGTGAGCCAGATCGAGGGCCTTGATATCGCGCAAATGGCAGCCAACCTGCAGAGCATCGCCTCCAACGTCAACGCTTTCGTCGAGCAGGCGCCGTTCCAGCAACTGCCCGCGGACGTTGGGCTCACACTGGCCAGCCTGCGTTCACTGACCGCGCAGATCGAAAATACCCTGACCACCGCTGGCCCCGGCATCGACCGCGTGCTGAACAACTCCAACACGCTGGTCAGCGAAGCTGCGGAAGCGCTGCCCAGGCTGACCACCCTGCTGGAAGACAACATGACCGTACTGCGCAACGCCACGGCGCGATTCGAAAGCACGATGGGTGAGATCGACGGCCTGGTATCCGCCGACTCCGCAACCGCCTTCCGCCTGAACGAAGCCCTGCGCGAACTGGCACTGGCCGGAAGGGCACTGCAAATGCTGGCAAAAACCCTGGAAGAGCAGCCTGAGTCGCTGCTGCGCGGCAAAAGCGAGAACAGCCAATGACCCCGATCAAACTTCTCACCGTCGCCTGCGCCCTGTTGCTGGTCGCCTGCGGCAGCTCCCCCCAACACCAGTACTACCTGCTGAGCAGTAACCAGCAGGCGCCGGCTATGGGGCAGAACCCGTCACTGGGGGTGGGGCCGATCACCATTCCCGAGTACCTGAATCGCTCCGGGATGGTGTACAGCGAAAACGGCAACCGACTGCATGTCGCCCGCTACGAACGCTGGGCCGAGCCCCTGGAGGATGGTATACAGCGTGTGCTGGGGCTGAACCTGTCGGCGGCCTTGGGCACGCAGAATATTCGCCCCCACCCCTGGCAGCGCAATGATGTACCCGAGTTCGCGGTGCAGGTCTGGCTGCTGTCACTGGACGCCGGCAACGACAACGCGGAGCTGGTGGCCGAATGGCGCGTTACCCGCACCGACGACGGGGCGAGCACGTCAGTGGCACAGCGCATCAGCCGCCTGTCGGCACCCCTGCCCGGGCCCGGGTGGCAGGCCGCCGATACCGCAGCGGCCTACAGCGACCTGCTACAGCGGCTGAGCGACGAGATCGCCAGCGTCATCCGCGGGGATATGCAGGCTGGCGCGAGCAGTCAGAACTGATCGCTGCGCAGCATGGCATCGGAACCGCCATCGACAAAGAACACGGAGCCGCACACGAAGTCCGCCTCGTCACTGAGCATAAAGCGCATCACGTTGGCGATTTGAGCCGGCTGCGCGGTCTGGCCCCAGGGCACCATGGCGCTGAAGTCGCGCATCACGCCGCCCAACTGCTCATCGGCAAACACCTGCTGAGTCAGCGGTGTATCGGTGATACCAGGGGCAACCGCGTTCAGCCTTACCCCGGCTTTTGCCCAGACCACCACATTGCGCCGCATCCACACGGTCAGCGCATGCTTTGAGGCCGAGTACACCGTCTGCCCCATTTCACCCGCCGCCACGTCCAGTGCCGTCGGCTCATCGCCCGCGAGAAAGGCCTGGGCCAGCGGGTGCGAGGTTTGGGTCATGGGGGCAGAGTTCGAGCTCACCAGCAACACCGTACCACGCCGCTTGCCCACCAGATCCTGCAAGCCCGTGGCCATGACAACCGCTGCGAAATAGTTCACCGCAGCAATGATACGTGGCGGGGCGACGGGCGGCAGGCCGGCACAGGGGATAAACCCGTCGAGGCCATCGGCAGCGCGCTCCCGCACGGCGGCCAGGGCGCGATCACGGCCTTCCTGGGTGGAGAGGTCGGCAATGATGTCACCCTCCTTGATATCGATCGAAATCACTTCGTGGCCCGCCGCACAGAGCTGCTCACGCAGTGCGGCGCCGATACCCGTGGCTCCACCGGTCATGGCATAGCGTTTCTTCATGCTGGTACTCCTGATTCTGCTTGATTGAGACGGCGCATATTGTCGCGCGTGCGGCGACGGCTGTGCGCGCCGGCCCGAAATGCGTGGCAGCAAGCACAACTTACTGAACCGGCGCTCCCGCTTAATGACATCCCAGAGCGGTTGACCGCGACCGCCCCTCCTCCGCTACCGTCGGCCCCGAAAACCTGGCCAAGACGACGATCAGCGACCTTGTTGTTTCCTCTTTACCTGTGAGGGGGGTTATTCAATTTTTCCAGTGGTCTTTTCTCGGACAGTTTTGGCAGCAATTCGGTGCTACCCGCAGTTCATCAGAGTGATTCCGCACGGTAGGCTGCATCCGGGGCCGTATGAAACGAGTAACAGAGACGAAGAAATGACTGCCAATGCGACAGTCAAGACAGGCGGGTACGGCGCGCACAATTCTACACGGCATTGTCGGGATGCGGCCTGCCCAGCCACAGAGCAACTGTTGCCAGCACCACCACAACCCCCGCCGCAAAAACGGCCACAGGCACGCCCAGCACCACGCTTTCCAGGTTACCCGAATGGATGGAGCCGCCGTAACCATCTGCAAGGAGATACGCCATCAGCACGCCGCCCATCACACAGACATTCACCAGACTGGCAATAGCTACCGCGCCGCGCCACCAGGTCAGCCACAACGCCAGCAGGCCGAGCGTACAATGGGTTGTGAGCTGCCATACCTCATGCAGGCGTGCGTGGGGCGGCCATGCCTCATTGAACACATGCGACGGGTTGATCTCCAGATACGGAATCACCAGCGCATACACCAGCACCCCGAATGTGACACAGGCCCTGGCAAGCATTTTCTTTGTCATCATGGAGAATAACGCGCTCATGCCGCTTTCCCGTTGACGGATGCCCCGGGTACAGACCAGACACCGGAGGCCGCCATACGAGCCACATACTCAGCAAGACTGCGCGCCGGGCGGCCCAGTACCTGCTGGACGGTATCGGTGGTGCTTTCATTGCGGCCATCGAGCACATGCACGAACAGCTCGTTGATCAGCCAGGCAATGTCATCCGGCAGGCCCTCGGCCTTCGCAGCAGTGAGATAGGCATCCACCGGCACCGGGGTAAAGCCGATGTCGCGACCGCTGGCCTCGGCTATGGCCTGCACGCTCTCGGCAAAGGTCAGCAGCTCGGGGCCGGTGACTTCCAGCAGCTGGTGACGCAGCGCCGGCTCAGTCAGCGCCGCGACGGCCACATCGGCAATGTCGTCCACATCAATAAACGGCTCGCGGGCTCGCGGCTGCGGCAGCACCAGCTCTCCCGCTTGAAGACCCTCGAGCATGAAACTCTCGCTGAAGTTCTGCATGAACCAGCTGGCACGCACCACATTCCAGGCCAGACCGCTGTTGATCAGCACCCGCTCGGCGCGCTGGGCGCCCTCTTCACCACGGCCCGACAGCAGCACCATGTGCTCGACACCCTGCTGCCTGGCCAGCGCGACCAAAGCGCGGATGTCCTCTTCAGCCTGCGGCATGGCCAGATCCGGGTAATACGTCACATAGGCGGCGCTTACGCCGGCCAGTGCCGCCGGCCAGGTGGCCCGGTCTTGCCAGTCGAACGGGATCGATGCGTTACGCGAAAGTGCCCGCACTGCCCGCCCCCGCTCGCCCAACCGTGTTGCCACTCGCACACCGGTTTTGCCGGTAGCCCCAATCACTGCAATCACGTCGTTGTTCATGCCTCATCATCTCCGATCGTCAAGGTCTGTTGGATGTGGGTGATCAGCCACCCGATGAGGCCAGTCTAAAGGGCGAAAACTTGAATTTTAATGCCTGTATAGCCATATTTCTTTGCAGATTATCCAAAAAGGCAGCCCATATGGCCTCCGAACTGCCCAGAGACATCCCTGCCCGCGCCGATACCCTGGGCGAGACGCTCTACTCCCTGCGACTGAACGGGGCGGTGTATGCCAACTCGGAATTGACCGCCCCCTGGGGCATCGAGATGCCGCCCATGGCCGGCATGATGATGTTCCACATTCTCACCGAGGGCAGCTGCTGGCTGCGTTTCAACGACAACGAGAGCCTCCACCTGAAACCCGGCGAGCTGGCGCTGATCCCCAAAGGCGAAGGCCACTGCATTGCGCACCGGGCAGACCAGTCCTGTGAGCCGTTCTTTGATATTCCGGTGACCAGACTCTCCGAGCGCCTTGAATACATGCGCTACGGCGGCGACGGAGAAAATGGCGCAGGTGAAAAAACGCGGCTGATCTGCGGGGTGCTGAGCTTTGATCATATCGCCGGGCAGAAACTGGTCAGCCAGTTGCCACAGATCATTCATATCCAGTGCGGCGGAGCCGACCTGCCCGGCCCGCTGCAGGCGATGATCGAGCTGATGGAACAGGAAGCCGCGTCCCTGGCACCGGGCGGTGAAACGGTGATGGCGCACCTGGCGGATATCATCGTCATCCACGCCATCCGCCACTGGATTGAACACGCGCCGGATGCCGGCAAGGGCTGGCTCGGCGCCCTGGAAGACCCGAAGCTGGGCAAGGCACTGGCCGCCATCCACGCCCATCCGGAAACTCACTGGACTGTGGACCGTCTGGCCGAGCAGGCGGGCATGTCACGCTCGGGCTTCTCCGCTCGCTTCAGTGAGGTGCTCGGCACTTCGGTAAAGCACTATTTGACGGACTGGCGCATGAACCTCGCGCGGATAAAGATCCTGCAATCCCCGGTGACGCTTACCGAGCTGGCCGAAGATCTGGGCTATCAATCGGAAGCGGCGTTTTCGCGGGCCTACAAGCGGGTGTTCGGGGTGCCCCCACTGCGGCAGGCAGCGCAGCAGAAGCACGACGTTACATAGCACCACACATTTAGACGGGGGAAAAACACCCCGACCCACTACGCCACTCATCACGGCGCAGGTTCCAATAATACAACGAAGAGCCTTTCTGCGGTGACGCTTTCGCCAAAGCCGGGCCGTGGCGCCCAGACGGGAAGGTCTGCATTGATATACCCGCCACTGGAGAAGCGCCCCACCCTGGCCGCCCGGTTGCCTGCGCAGGTGCCGGGTAGTACCCTGCAGGCCGCGTTTCGGCGGAGAATCCCCATGAATGAGAAACCCCAGGCACCGGCCATTGAAGGCTGGTTCACAATGGACGACAAGCCGCGGCTGATCGGCACCCAGTGCTGTGCCTGTGGCACGTATTTCTTTCCCAAACAGCAGCGCTACTGCAAAAACCCGGACTGCGACAGCACCGACTTCCGCGAGGTACAGCTGAGCCGGACCGGTCGGGTGTGGAGCTACACCAACGCCTGCTACAAGCCGCCAGCGCCTTTTGTGGCCGCTGAGCCCTTCGAGCCCTATACCATCGCCGCGGTGACGTTGGAGGAAGAGCAGATGACGGTGCTGGGGCAGGTTGTCACCGGCGTCAATGTCAGCGACCTCAAGGTAGGCATGGCAATGGAGCTGGTGCTGGAGCCGCTGCATGAAACCGATGACGACATCAAGATGACCTGGAAATGGCGGCCACTGGCAGAACAGGGGGAGCAGCACTGATGAGCAATGACATCGCCATAATTGGTGCGGGCATGCACCCCTGGGGCAAGTGGGGACACAATTTCGTTGAATACGGCGTCGCCGCAGCGCGCGAGGCGCTGGCGGATGCCGGCATCCCCTGGCAGGACGTCGGCTTCGTGTCCGGCGGCGCCACCGTGCGTTGCGGCTACCCGGGCTATGTCGCAGGCGCCACCTTTGCCCAGGCACTGGGCTGGCAGGGGTGTGAGGTGAACACCTCCTATGCTGCCTGCGCCTCGGGGTCACAGGCACTCGCGGCTGCGCGCAACAAAATTCTTGCGGGGGCCTGCGATGTCGCCCTGGTCATCGGCGCGGACACCACCCCCAAAGGCTTCCTTGCCCCTGCCGGTGGCTACCGTCCAGAGGATCCGGACTGGGTACGTTTTTACCTTGGCATCACCAACCCGACCTATTTTGCCCTGTATGCCCGCCGCCGTATGGACCTGTACGGTGACACGCTGGAAGACTTCGCGGCGGTGAAGGTGAAGAACTCCCTGATCGGCAGCAAAAACCCAAGAGCGCGCTACCGCAAGTGTTTTACCGCGGAAGACGTGGCGGCCTCCGCCATGGTGGCGGACCCGCTGCGGCTGATGGATATCTGCGCGACCAGCGACGGCGGTGCCGCACTGATCATTTGCAGCGCTGACTACGCTCGCCGCATTGGCAAGGCCGACGCACCGCGGATTGCGGCTATTTCCACCGTCACGCCCAGCTTTGCCAGCGCGGTGGTAGAAATGCCGGATATCGCCACCGACTCCGCAGCGGCCGCAGGCATTGAGGCGCACAGCTTCCGTGCGGCGCTGCCGGTCAAGGCCTACGAAGAGGCCGGTATCGGTCCCGAAGACGTCGATGTAGCAGAAGTCTACGACCTGTCGACGGCGCTGGAGCTGGACTGGATTGAGGACCTGCAGCTGGCACCGCGCGGTGAAGCGGCACAGTTGCTGCGCCGCGGTGATACAGCGGTAGGTGGCAGGATACCGGTGAACCCCTCAGGCGGTCTGGCCTGCTTCGGTGAAGCCGTGCCGGCACAGGCACTGGCACAGGTCTGCGAGCTCACCTGGCAGCTGCGCGGCGAGTGTGGTGACCGTCAGGTCGCGGGTGCAAAGGTGGGAATCACCGCCAACCAGGGCCTGTTTGGGCACGGCAGCTCGGTGATTATCAAGCGCTGAGCAACACGCAGCGCCTGCGCTACAGCCGGGCAATATGCTCGGCGGTAGCCAGCACGCGACGCGCCTCATCCACATGCATCGATTCGATCAGCTTGCCGTCGAGCACCGCGACGGCAGCGCCCGCGTCCGTGGTTTCCTGCCACAGTGCGAGCAGCTGACGGGCATGTTCCACCGCCGCCGCAGAGGGCCCGAACACGGCGTTGGCGATCACGATCTGCCCTGGATGTATCAGCGTCTTGCCGTCGAAGCCCAGCGCCCGCCCCTGCTCGCACACGGCCCGCAACCCGGCGCTGTTGCCGATATCGAGATAGACGCCGTCCAGCACCATGATGCCGGCCAGCCGTGCCGCCAGTACACAGCGCTGCAGGGCATAGGACAGACCCTGGCGCTGCTCGTCCGGTGGCAGGCGCAGCTCTGCACAGAGGTCAGTGGTGCCCATGAGCAGCGCGTCCACGCGCTCGCAGTCCGCAATCTGCTCGACGCGCGCCACACCCGCTGGCGTTTCGATCATCGCCCAGATGACCATGTCGCTGCGGCCACAGGCATCGAGTTCACGGGTAACGGCGCGCACCTGTTGCACGGACTCCACCTTGGGCAGGCACACCGTCGCCAAACCCGGCGCCGCCGCGACGGCCTGCAGATCGTCGAGGCCCCAGGGCGTGGACAGGGCATTGCAGCGCACCACGAGCTGTCGCGCACCGTAGCCGCCGGCTGCGATCTGCTCGGCGACCTGAGCGCGCGCCTGTGCTTTGGCCTCCGGCGCCACAGCGTCTTCGAGGTCGAAAATAATGGCGTCGGCGGGCAAGCCACGCGCCTTGTCCATCGCCCGCTGGTTGGACCCGGGCATATACAGCGCAGTGCGCGGCGTCATCTTCATTCCTGCAGCTGCTCCTCGATCGGTGGGCGCACGGATGCGCGCTTCAGGTAGGCGACAAGATCCGCACGCTGCTGCGGATCGGGTATCCCGCGCGCCATCATCGTGGTGCCCGGAAACATGGCCAACGGGTCTGCCAGCCACAGGTACAACAGCTGGGGCGTCCACACGAACTGCGCATTGCGGAAAGTCTCCGAGTAATACTCAAAGCCCGGTTGCTTGCCAGCCACCTTACCAAAGATACGGTACAGGCTGGGGCCGTTATTGTGGCCAACCTCGGGCTCCGGATAGTGGCAGGTGCGGCACTGGCCAAACACCAACCGGCCGCGCTCGGGATCACCCTCGGGCATGGTGGTTGTCTCAGTCTGTGCGCCAGCAGGCGCCACAGCAAGCAACAACAGGAGCAGGAGCGGCTTCATGCAGAGACCTCATGGTTTGCTGCCGCCACACCGGCACGGCGCCCGAAGAACGTGCAGTCACCCACAGACAGGCCACTGGCGATATACGGTGCCACCGGCAAACCTGCGGTGGTGCGACCCGCGGCATAGAGGCCGGGAATGGCCTCGCCAAAACCGCTGATCACGCGACCGTCGATATCTGTGTGCAGACCGCCGAAGGTGTGGGCCGTGAAGAAGGCGCGCTTCACCGAGAGGTCCCAGGCTTTGAACGGCGGCCTGTCGAGTGGACGCAGGTACTGCGCCTGTTTGTGGAACAGCGGGTCGCGCCCCAGGTCTGCAAAGCGATTGTAATAGGCGACCGTGTGCTGCAAGGCGCCCTGGGGGAAATCCGTGCGCGCCGCCAGATCCCCGATGGTCGGTGCCTCGGCCAACAGCAGGAAATTGTCCTGCGGAAAATCAAAACTGCTGCCGGCATCGGTAATCAGCCAGGCGCGGCCCTGCTGCTGGTAGGCAATGGCATCGCCCAACACGCCATAGTAGCTGTCCTCGGGCACAAAGCGCTGTGCATTGGCGTTCACCACGATGCCGGCCAGAGTCGACTCCGGCGGGTAAATGGGGGTGATGGCAAAACCCTCATGCATGTGCAGGGTTTCTCCGCCGACGCCGGCTCCCATGACAATGCCCTGGCCCAGATCGCCCGCGTTGCCCCAGGGCGCGGAGCAATCGAACAGCGCAGGCGCATGGCGCTGCACCATCTCGCGATTGTGGATAAAGCCCCCGCAGGCCAGAACGACCCCGCGCAGCGCGCGAATATTGCGTGTTTCGCCGTCCGCCAGCACCTGCATGCCGGCCACGCGGCCATCCGACTCCACGATCAGGCGTTGACCGGCAACACCGGCACGCATCGTGACACCCGCGGCGCCCGTCTGCGCCAGCAGCGCCTCCATCAGGGTGCGGCCGCCGGTCATGCCGGGCAGGCCCGGCACGTGACCGCGCGGCACGGGGCGCGCAATCTCCCGCGCCGGCCAGGCGAGTTCGTTGCCGGAGTAGTACAGCGACTCATCGCCCAGCGTCAGCTCCTTCACCGGCGTAAAGCGGTCGTTGTAGGGCACACCCATGGCCACCAGCCACTCGAAATGGGCGACGCTTTCCTCGCAGTAGAGCTGGATCTTGGCCAACTGGGGATGGCCGCCGCTGTTGCCGGCTATAAAACGGTACATCTCCTCCACGCTGTCTTCAAAGCCCGCCGCTTTCTGCAGGGCCGTACCGCCGCCGGCATACACCACGCCGCCCGACATGGCCGACGAGCCGCCGAACTTCGGCAAGGCTTCGATGAGCACTACGCGGGCACCTGCGCGCCGCGCCTCAATCGCTGCGCTGCAGGCCGCCGAGCCGGAGCCTGCCACCAGCACATCCGTCGTCTCGTCCCAGCTGCCCACATCGCGACGGCTCAGCGCCGCAGCGGGCCCGGCGAGCCCCACACCCGCTGCTCCCGCACCGAAACCGGCAAGCAGCTGCCGACGGCGCCAGCGTCTTGCAGTCATTCAACCCCCTCGCGGATGTACTCCAGCTGATCATTGATCATATAGGTTCGATGTCGGGGACCGCTGACCGCCTCCTCCAGCTTCGCATAACCCGCGTCCTCTTCGTAGAGGAAACAGACACCGCCCTCCTGCATGATCATGCGCGGCGCATAACGCCGTGGTGGACGCGCAGCCAGCGCCACCCGGGCGGAGGCGCTGTCGCGGAAACCGGCGAGGTCGACGAGGCTGACGAAGGTGGGCGGCATCAGGCGGAACGGACTTTCCGTATCGCGAATTTCCGCAAAGGCGTCCTGCGGGCGCACCCAGCGATACGCCGAGATTTCCCCCCCGTCAACGCGTATCTCCTCGGCGGCGTCGAGCACGGCCAGGAAAAACCAGGTGCTGTAGCGCCGCCGGGCACCTTCCGGGGTTGTCCAGTGAGACAGGAATTGCAGCTGCTCCGGCGTAATCCGCACGTCTGCTTCTTCGCGGGTCTCACGAATCGCCGCCTGCAACGCTGCCTGATCGTGATCACCCGCCACCGGATAATCTGACGGATCGATTCGTCCCCCCGGGAAAACCCACTCACCCCCCATGTGCTTCAGCGCCGTATTGCGTTGCAAGAGCAGCACTTCCAGCCCCTGTGGTCCATCGCGCACCGGTACGACGGTCGCCGAAGGTACAATCGGCACTTCGCCCTCCCCCATCTCAAGCATGGCGCTGTTCAGGGAAAGAAACGGCTGATGGTATCGATGACGCAGGCGGGGCGATCACTGCCCTCCACCTCGATCGTCACCCTGACCACTACCTGCACGCCGCCCTTCACGTCTTCAGCAGAGAGTATCTCGCCGCAGCCGCGCACTCGACTGCCCACTGGCACCGGCGCCGGGAAGCGCACCTTGTCACAGCCGTAATTCACGCCCATCGACACGTTGTTCACCTGCAACAGCTGCGGCAGGAACAGGTTCGCCAGTGACAACGTGAGATAACCGTGTGCAATGGTCTTGCCGAAGGGACCGCTCGCGGCACGTTCAGGGTCGACGTGAATCCATTGGTGGTCGCCCGTTGCCTCGGCAAACAGGTTGATACGTTCCTGTTCGATAAGCAGCCAGTCGGTACAGCCCAGGGCCGTACCCTCACTGCCGAGCAACGCTGCGGGATTTTCAAATACAGTGGTCATGCGGGTTTTCCTGTCAGCAACATACGTGCCCGGACTATACCACCCGCGCGGCGGCTCGGCAGCGAACGTGGTTTAACGTTTTCCACCAGCGCGCCCACCAAGTTCGCCCCGATCCGCAACCTGCAGGCACGGATAGTTTCCGGTATATTCATCCACTCGATACACAGGAGACCCGACCATGCTTGAGAATCTCGACTTTGCTGAACTGCTGCACACCTACGTCATACCCTGGGGCACGCGCATCATCCTGGCGCTGGCGATTTTCTACATCGGGCGCATGGTAGTAGCCGCCGTAGCGGGCTGGGTAGAGAAATTCATGCGCGCGCGGCGCATGGATGAGGTGCTGGTCAAATTCCTCACAGCCATCCTGCACTGGGTTCTGCTGCTCTTTGTCATCATTGCGGCGCTCAGCCAGCTCGGCATCGACACCACGTCCATGGTCGCTCTGCTCGGTGCAGCTGGCCTCGCCATCGGCCTTTCGCTGCAGAGCTCCCTGTCCAACCTGGCGGCTGGCGTGCTGCTGATCATCTTTCGTCCCTTTACCAAAGGCGATTTCGTGGAAGCGGGCGGTGCCATGGGCGTCGTCGAAGCGATCAGCATCTTTACAACCACGCTGACCACACCGGACAACAAGGAAGTCATCGTGCCCAACAGCGCGGTGCTGGGAAACAACATCGTCAACTATTCTGCGCGGCCCACGCGGCGCGTGGACCTGGTTTTCGGGGTGTCCTACGGGGACGACCTGCGCAAGGCAAAACAGCTGCTGGAAGAGATCATTGCGGCGGATACCCGAGTTCTCAGCGACCCGGCGCCCACTATCGTGGTCGGCGAACTCGCCGACTCAAGCGTGAACTTCCTTGTTCGCCCCTGGGTAAAGTCAGAGGACTACTGGGCCGTATACTGGGATACCACCGAATCGGTCAAGCTGAGGTTCGACGAAGCCGGCATTACCATTCCGTTTCCGCAGATGGACGTACATACGCCGGAACGGGACTGAACCACCACTGTATTAACAGTATTTCACAGCCTGCATGCCTGCTGATGTGATATAAAGCCCGTTTCGCATCTCCTCCGGCTCGCCCGTCCATCGCGGGCGACCGGGGAAGCAAAACGGTACTGCATGTGGCCACTGTGAAACGTCAATTCGTTGTTGCCAGCACACTGTTGCTGGCAGCAACTCTCATCACCTTCCTGCTTTACGCCATGCGGCCCGACACCGACATCAGCGAGCCCGTGTACGTGCCGATCACTGTCGATGTGGTGGTGGCGGAAAAGGAGACTATCCGCATTCCCATGCAGGCGCAGGGCACAGTGTCCCCGCTACAGCAAACCACGCTGCTCGCCGAGGTTCAGGGCCGTATTGTGGAGGCCTCGGCGACATTCAACGTGGGCGGCTTTGTCAGCGCGGGCGACGTGTTGCTGCGCATTGATCCGCGCGACTACCAGGCGCGCCTCGCCCGGGCCGAGGCCGCGTTGCGCTCGGCGGAGAGCGAGCTGTTGCAGGAACGCGGCCGGGCCGATGTGGCGCGACGGGAATGGGAAAAGCTGCCCGCAGGCAGCCAGCGCTCGGACGAGGCGCGTGATCTGTACCTGCGCAAGCCGCAACTGGCGCAGGCGGAGGGGCAACTGCTGGCAGCCCGCGCCGACCTGCAAACCGCTCAGGACGATCTCGACCGAACCGTGGTGCGCGCGCCCTATACCGCGCTGATTCGCGCCAAGCACGCTGAGCTGGGGCAGTTCGTCACGCCCGGCACACAGCTGGCAGAGGTTTTTTCGGTGGATGTAGCTGAAGTGCGGCTACCCATACCGCAAACGCGTCTCGCCTATCTAGACCTGCCCGGGGTGCGCAGTACTGAAACGGGAGCGCGCATAGACCTGTACACCGACGTCAACGGTGACATCACCCACTGGCCCGCCAGGCTGCATCGCAGCGAGGGTGTATTTGATGAGCGCTCGCGCGCGCTGTACGCGGTGGCACGCATCGACGACCCTTATGGGCTGACGCATCCGGGACAACCGCCCCTGCGCATCGGCACCTTCGTCACCGCCAGCATCGAGGGCCGTCCAATGTCCGATCTTGTGGCCCTGCCCCGGTATGTGATGCGCGCAGGCGACAACGTCGCCGTGGTGGACGACAACAATCTGGTGCGCAACCGAACCGTGACCACGCTGAACACCGGAGGCGACTTCGTTTATGTCTCCGCGGGTCTGGACGATGGCGACCAGGTGATACTCACCACGCTGGACAGCGCGCTCACCGGCGCGGAGGTCAGCGTGGTGTCGCGGATCAGCAGCCGCGAACTGCGACTGCGGAGCACGGCCAATGGCGCCACGGCAACAGGCGAGGACGTCGCCGCCGACGCGGCCACGGCACTACCCGGCGGAGCGCCGTCCGCATGAGCCCTCACCGCCAGGGCGGAGTTATCGCCTGGTTCGCCCACAACCCTGTGGCCGCAAACCTGTTGATGGCTATCATCCTGGTGGTGGGGCTGGGATCCGCGTTCAATATCCAGCGCTCGATCTTCCCCTCCTTCGACATCGAGCTGATTTTCATCAATATGTCCTACCCGGGGGCCTCCCCGGAGGAAGTGGAACAGGGCATCGTGCTGAAAATCGAGGAGGCCATCAACGATCTCGATGGTATCAAACGGGTTGAGTCCGATGCCCTGGACTCCCACGCGCGGGTCATGGTGGAGCCCCAGGAGGGGATCGACATGAACGCCCTGCTGGGTGATATCAAGAACCGCATCGACGCCATACAGCATTTTCCCGCCAATGCTGAAAAGGCCATCATCAGCCAGCCGGAGCTGCAGTTTCCGGCGCTGCAGCTGCAGCTCTCCGGCGAACTCGATGAACGCAGTATGAAGACCCTGGCGGAGGATATTCGCCGCGACCTGCTGACCTTGCCCGAAGTCTCTGCGGCGGAGGTGGTGGGCGCGCGTGACTACGAGATTTCCATCGAGATCTCCGAATCGCTGCTGCGGGAATACCACCTGACGCTGAGTGATGTGGCGGAGGTGATCGCCCGCTCCTCGCTGGACCTTCCAGCCGGCTCGCTGCGCACCCGCCAGGGCGACATCCTGCTGCGTACACAAGGGCAGGCCTATGTGCAGCAGGATTTTGAATCCATCGTGTTGCGCAGCTTTGCCGATGGCACCCGCCTGCTGCTCGGTGATATCGCCACCGTGCGCGACGGCTTTGTCGAAGACAGCGGTTTCGCGCGCTTCAACGGCCGCTACTCCCTGGGCATTCAGGTGTTCGCCATGGGCGAACAGGACATCCTCGATACAGCGATCGCCACACGCACCTGGGTAGAGCAGAAACAGGGCGACCTGCCCGCTGCCGTCAGCCTGGATATCTGGTCGGATATCACCTTCTATCTGCAAGGCCGCCTGGGCATGATGTTGAAGAATCTCGCCATGGGGGCTCTGCTGGTATTCATCGTGCTCGCCCTGTTCCTGGAGATCAAACTCGCTTTCTGGGTAATGCTGGGCATTCCGGTCTGCTTCCTCGGCGCCATGGCTCTGATCAACACGCCCTACATCCACGCCAGCCTGAACATGATCAGCCTGTTCGGCTTTATTCTGGTACTGGGCATTGTAGTGGATGACGCCATTATCATGGGCGAAAGCGCGTACACCGAGCAGGAGCGCCACGGCCACAGCATCCAGAGCGTGGTCGACGGCGTCAACAAAGTCGCCGTGCCGGCCACCTTCGGCGTGCTGACCACGATTGTGGCGTTCGCGCCCACGCTGTTTATGGAAGGGGTGTTTGCCGCGTTCCCCGAAGCCTGCGGTTGGGTGGTAATCCTCTGCCTGTTGTTTTCCCTGGTGGAATCGAAATGGATTCTCCCGGCACACCTGGCCCACAGCAGCCCTACGCGCAACCGCCTGCTGCTGGCAGTGGACCGGCGACAGCAGAAGGTCAACCAGGGACTCAAACGCTTCGTTGAACAGCGCTACAGTCCGTTGATGCAGCGCTGCATACGCAACCGTTACGTCACCCTCGCGGCGTTCATCGCCCTGCTGGTACTGTGCAGCGGGCTTGTACTGGGCGGCGTGGTGCGCACGGTCATTGCTCCCGACGTGCCCGGTGAATTCATTTCCGTACAGCTGGAAATGACCGAAGGCACGCCCGAGGAACGCACCCTGGCGACCATCGAGCACATTGTGGCGGCGCTCGACAGCGTTGAACAGGCGCATAAAAAGGCCACCGGCGGCGAAGAGCACCTGGTGAATCACGTCTTCGCCTACGGCAGCGGCCGCACCACGGGCGGTGTGGAAATCGAGCTGACCAAGGAGAACGAGCGCAGCATCTCCACCCGTGAGGTGGAACGGCGCTGGCGCGAGGCCGTTGGCATACTGCACGGTACCAAAGTGCTGTCGATCAGCAGCGCCGACGGGCCGGGCTTTGGACCAGCCATCGCCTTTGACCTCATGCACCGTGACTTCACCATGCTGCGCGCCGCGGCGGCGGAGCTGGAAACTGCCATTCACCGTTACGACGGCGTGTACGACATCCGCAACGGCGCCAGCGACACCGCTGACGAATTCCACATTGAGCTGCTGCCCGAGGGCGAGGCCCTTGGCCTGACCCGTTACGCAGTTGCCAACCAGGTGCGCGACGCGTTTTACGGTGCGGAGGCACAGCGCATGCAGCGCGGGCTGGACGAGGTGAAGGTCATGGTACGCTACCCGCGCGCCGACCGTGAGACCGTGGATACCCTGCAGGACATGTACATCCGCACACCGGACGGTCAGGAACTGCCCTTCCAGACTGTCGCGACCGTGGCAGTCAAGCAGGGCCTGCGCAAGGTCACCCACATCAACTACCAGCGCGCCGCCGAGGTGACAGCCGAGGCCAACAAGGACCTGGTAGAGCCGTCACGCATTGTCGCCGACCTCGAGAAATCCGTGCTGCCGGGGTTGCTGCAGAAGTACCCGGGGCTCAGTTACGCCGTCGCCGGGCTGGCCGACGAGGAAAGTAAAATGGTAACCAGCATGCTTATTGGCTTCGGCCTTGCGCTGTTCGGCATCTATGCGCTGCTGGCAATACCCACACGCTCCTACCTGCAGCCCCTGATCATCATGGGGGTCATTCCCTTCGGCGTGATTGGTGCCGTGGTCGGCCACTGGCTGACCGGCTACCCGCTAAGCATGATGTCGCTGATGGGGGTGATCGCGTTAAGCGGCGTGGTAGTGAACGACAGCCTGATTCTCGTCGATCATATCAATAACGCGATCAAGAGCGGGGTTGAGCCCCTGCGGGCCGTCGTGGAGTCCGGTACGCAGCGCTTCCGCGCTATTCTGCTCACCTCGCTGACCACCTTCTTCGGCCTCGCGCCGATGCTGCTGGAGCGCAGTGCCCAGGCCCAGGAAATCGTACCGATGGCGGTCTCCCTCGCCTTCGGCATTGTATTTGCCACCGTCATCACCCTGCTGCTGGTACCGGCGCTGTACATGATCCTGCTGGATCTGAAGCAGTGGCGCGAGCCGAGTACTCGGGCATCCGCCCTGCCTGCTCGCTGAAGGATCAGGGCGCAGCACAGCCTACGCAGCGCATGTAGAGATGCGCCGGGTCGTTCAGCTCGGTGAGCGTGCTGGCCGCAGTGGCCACTGGCTGCAGCAACTGCTGCATGCCGGCGTCCAGCGCGGGTAACAGGCCGCTCACACTCACCCGCGAGGCCAGCTGCCGGAGCAGCATCTCGCGCGGCGACAGGGGCTGTTGCACGTATTCCACCGCGTGACGCTGCGGGTCGAGCCCACCCAGCTCCGCCGCCGCGGCGATCGCTTCACGCAGTGAACCCAACTCATCGATGAGGCCCAGCGCCTGGGCATCGGCAGCACTCCACACCCGACCGCCTGCAGCGGCCTGCACCGCCTCCTCTGAAAGGCCACGGCCACTGGCCACCAGCTGCAGGAATTCGCGATAGGTGAAGTTCACACCACTGGCGAGGGTTTCCGCCACTTGCGGGTTGAGGGGCCGATCGAGACGCAGCGACCCCGCCAACTCTGTGGTACCAACACCGTCCGTAGTGACCCCGATACGCTCCAACAGCCGCTCGAACGTGGGAAAGGCGGCGAACACACCAATGCTGCCGGTAATCGTTGTCGGCGTCGCCCAGATCTCGTCGGCCTCGGCCGCAATGTAATACCCGCCCGAGGCGGCGATAGCCCCCATGGAAATCACCACCGGCGTGCCGGCCTCCCGAATGCGCGCAATCGTCTGCCGAATCCGCTCGGCGGCCAGTACGCTGCCGCCGCCGGTATTCACCCTGAGCACCAGCGCCTTCACACCCGGCTGCTCCACGGCCTGGCGCAGCAGCCTGGACAGGGAATCGCCTCCAATGGTGCCGGGGGGTTGCTCACCAGACATCATGTTGCCCTCGGCGGTGACCACCGCCACGCGATCCTCCGTGCGGTGAGTGAATGCCATGGGCCGTTTGCTGTTGATATAGGACTCGAAGAATACCGCCTCGTAGAAACCCTCGTCGTCCTCCGCCCCAACCCGCTCAATCAGGTAGTCGTTGGCGTCGGCGCGGGACAATAGCGTATCCACCAGCCCCTGCTCCTGGGCCACCCGGGCGGAATTGCCTCCGGCAGCTGCCAGGTGCTCGGCATAGCGATTGATGTAACCATCGAGGCTGCCGGCAGGCAGATTGCGCCGGCTTTCAACCACGGTGACATATGCCTGCCACAGGTCTTCAAGCCAGGCGAGGGTGATGGCTTTCTCCCCCTCGGACATGTCGTCGCGCAGAAAAGGTTCGGCCATCGACTTGTGCTCGCCGGCATAGAACACATGCATGGTGACCAGCGCCTTGTCCAGGGCCTGACGGAAATGGTTGCGGTAACTCGCGAATCCCTCCAGGGGCACAGCGCCCATGGGGTGCAGGATCACCTCGTCCGCCTGGCTGGCCAGCAGATACTGGTCCTGCGTGAAGTAGTCGCCAACGGCAATGACCGGTTTGCCGGTCGCCTTGAAGGTATCGATGGCCGCGGCGATCTCCAGGCTCTTGCTGATACCGGCCGACACCAGGAAGTCGAGCTCCATCACCAGTGCGGTGATGGCCGGGTCCTGCGCTGCCTCCTGTATGGCATCAAGCACATCCCGCAGGGCAATTTCGCGCTCCGCGGGGGAGGGCTCACCCGCCAGTGCCTGCAGCGGGTTGACCTCGGATTTCTCGTCAACCAGTGTGCCCCCGAGGTTCAGCAACAGCGCTGCCTTTTCCGGCTGCGGCGGAGGCCCGCCGCTGAAATACAGTACATAGATAAACACCAGAAAAGCGAGAAACAACAGGTTCGACAACGCCAGTCGGAACCAGGTCAGTCCGCGCCAGAATGCGGACAAGAAACGGCGAATGGGCGACGGACGACTCATGGCAATGACTCCGGGGAGGTTTTGCGCGCTGCAAGCAGCTCGCGGGCGCGCCAGCGCACGTACAGCATGGCGCTGCAGAACAGTACAACGACGGCGACCATGCCGACCCAGGGCAACGGTGCCCATGGCGTTGCAAACAGGCGCTCCACCAGCGCGATAAAGTAGAGCAGGGACACAAAACACAACCAGATGAAGCTGCGCAGACGGTCGTGCCACATACCGTAAACGAACAGGGCCAACGGCAGCAGACTTCCCAGCCAGATAATCCAGGGCGGCTGGGTGAGCGCCAGGGAAAGAGCCGTCTGGCCAAACAGGGTGCCCCAGCTCAACCAGGTGGCACGCCACAACCAAAGGCTCGGGCCATGGCGTTGCACAGGGGTCATCGCGCAGCCCCCAGGGCCAGGGACAGTCGCGCAACGCGAGCGCCCAGTGCGCGACACAGTGCGGCTTCCTGCGGGTCGAGGCGCTTCTGGTTGTCGGCTCCGGCCCAGTGGGAGGCACCGTAGGGCGTTCCGCCACTGGTTGCCGTCATCAGCCCCGGTTCACTGTATGGCAGCCCTGCGGCCACCATGCCGTGATGCAGCAGGGGCAGCAACATACTGAGCAGGGTAGACTCCTGCCCACCGTGCAGACTGGAGGTCGAGGTGAAGACCGCGGCCGGCTTGTCGATCAATGCGCCGCTCAACCACAGGCCCGAACTTTGATCCAGGAAGTACTTCAGGGGCGCGGCCATATTGCCGAAGCGCGTGGGGCTGCCCAGCACCAGTCCGGCGCACTCGCCAAGCTCCTCAAGCTCACAATACAGCGGGCCGTCGGCGGGTATCGCGTCCTCAACAGCTTCGCAGCTGGCCGATACCGACGGCACCGTGCGCACCCGTGCTGTGATGCCGGCAATCGACTCCACACCGCGCGCCACCTGGGCGGCCATGGCCGCAGTGGCGCCGTGGCGGCTGTAGAACAGCACCAGTACATAGGGGTCGGCCATCAGTCGAGCAACGCCAGCACGTTCTCCGGGGGTCGGCCAATCACAGCGTGCTCACCGCGCACTACCACCGGTCGCTCAATCAACCTGGGATGCGCTGCCATGGCGGCGAGAATGTCGGCTTCGCTACTGCCCGCATGCAACCCCGCCGACTTGAATTCCGGCTCCCCGCGCCGCAGCAGCCCGCTGGCCGGCACTGCGAGTCTTTTCAGCAGGCGCTTGAGCGCCGCTGCGGTGGGCGGCTGATCCAGATAGGCAATCACATCGGGCTCAATACCGTGCTCCCGCAACAGGGCAAGCGCCGCGCGGGACTTGGAACAACGTGGGTTGTGATAAATCTGGAACTCACTCACGGAAAACTCCCCGGGGACAAAAGGCGTACATTATAACAAAAGGGCTGGCCATCGCGCCGCTATGCAATCGTGGCATACTGCGCCCACCCAGCCTTTTTCCATTGATCCTGCCAACCAACAAGGAGCAACCCGGACGTGAGAAGCGCCTGCCTGACCCTGCTACTGTTTACCCTGACCGCGTGCCAGCCATCCACCCCGGAAAGCAATGCGGACCTTCTGCAAAGTCTGCGGGGCCAGTGGGTGGTCATCAATTACTGGGCTGAATGGTGCAAACCCTGCATCAAGGAGATACCGGAACTGAACGCTCTGGACAGCGACTACGCTAACGTGACCGTGCTCGGGGTGAACTATGACGGCGCAACCGGCGACGCGTTACAAGCCCAACTGGATGCACTGCAGGTTCAGTTCACGACGCTGGCTGAGGACCCGGCCACCCTGCTCGGACTCGACCGACCCAACGTCCTGCCGACCACGCTGATCATCAACCCGGCGGGAGAATTGCTGGATACGCTGATCGGGCCACAAACACTGGAGTCACTACTGGCAGTGACGGTGCACAGCGCAGGCCCGGCTGAACAATGAGCCAGGCCCAGGGGGAGAAAGCGCGGGCCGGCGCGCGGCGCGCCGGCCCTGTGGTGGCTACAGGCTCTGGTAGTAATCCATGAGGATCCTGGCCACTTCCGGCCGGGAGAACTCAGGCGGCGGGGCTATGCCGTTGCCCAGCATCTCCCGCACCCGCGTACCCGAGAGCAGCACGAAGTCCTCCGGGCTGTGATCCGGAGCGTCGCGCATCATAACCACGCGGTCCAACTTCTTGCTGTAGGCCGTGTGGTCGGCGCGGTAGATTTCCAGCTCCAGTGCGCCGGCTGGGACTTCCTCGTCGAATATGGTCTGTGCGTCAAAGCCGCCATAGTAGTCACCGACGCCCGCGTGGTCGCGCCCCACGATAAGGTGCGTGCAGCCACAGTTCTGGCGGAAGACCGCATGCAGTACCGCCTCGCGCGGGCCCGCATAGAGCATGTCGAAACCGTAACCCGTCACCATCACGGTGTTCGGCGGGAAATAGACATCCACCATTTTCCGAATCGCCGCATCGCGCACGTCTGCGGGAATGTCACCCGGCTTGAGCTTGCCCAACAGCATGTGGATGAGAATGCCATCCGCATGCAGATCTTCCATCGCCATGCGGCACAGCTCTTCGTGCGCTCGGTGCATGGGGTTGCGGGTCTGGAAGGCGACAACCTTGTTCCAGCCGCGAGAGGCAATTTCTGCGCGAATTTCCACGGCGGTGCGGAAGGTGTCGGGGAACTCGCCGGGGAAATAAGAAAAATTCAGCACTTCAATCGGGCCGGACAATAAGGTGCGGCCGAGCGACTTGAAGGTCGCAACGCCGGGGTGCGAGGGATCCAGCGTGCGGAACACTTTCTCGGCGATAAAGTCGATCTGCGCATCGGAGACCGCTTCCACCGCGTCCACCTCCATCACTGCCAGCACCGGGTTACCCTCGGTATTCGGATCGCGCAGCGCGATACGCGTGCCGGGCTGGATGTCCGTTGCCTCGGTCAGGTTGACAATGGGCACCGGCCAGAACAGGCCGTCGACGGTCTGCAACTTCTCCGCCACACTGAGACTGTCAGCCAGGTTCATGTAGCCACTCAGCGGGTTGAAGTAACCAGCGCCCAGCATGACCGCATTGGCAGCGGCCGCTGAGTTGAGCAGCAGTGAGGGCAACTGCTCCGCCTCCTTCAGCAGCGCCTCGCGACGGGCATCGTCAGCGACGTAGAGAGGTTGCAGCTCGTCTGAGCCGTGTGGCTTGATCATGTTCGTCTCCGTTCGGGGTAAGGTAATCAGGACGTGATAATGCCGCGCTCGCGCAGCAGGGCGATGATGGTATCCACCTCTTCGGCCAGCGTTTGCTGATCCGAATGCAAATGCACCTCGGGCTTGAACGGGGCCTCGTAAGGGTCATCGATTCCCGTGAAGTTCTTGATTTCTCCCGCCCGCGCTTTCTTGTACAGGCCCTTGGGATCACGCGCTTCAGCGGCCTCCAGGGAACAATCCACAAAGATCTCGATAAAATCCATGCCCGCCGCCTCGTGCAGCTCACGCACCTGATTGCGATCGCTGGCGTAGGGGCTGATAAAGCTGCTCAGGGTGACGATACCGCAGTCCACAAACAACTTGGAGATTTCCCCGATGCGGCGGATATTCTCGGTGCGGTCGTCCGCACTGAAACCGAGGTTGCGGTTAATCCCCAGGCGCACATTGTCACCATCCAGCCGATAGGCGAGCACGCCCATCTCATTCAGGCGCCCCTCAAGCTCTACCGCCACAGTGCTCTTGCCACTACCGGACAGACCGGTGAACCATAGCGTGGCTCCTTTGTGACCCAACAACTTCTCGCGGTGTTCGCGGGTGATGTCACCCTCGTGCCAATGGACATTCGTCGCTTTTTGCTCAGCCATATGTACTCTCTCGTGCAGTGGTTCAGGTTAGTCGCCGGGCGCCCGGCGATGCTGATCGCTATTTCAGGATAAAGGCTTCCCGGTAACCCTTGAATTGCTCCTTGAGACCCTCTTCGGTCAGGCCGAACTGGTCCAGTGTGTAGGCATGTGCGGGGCGCAGTTCACGCCGGTTGGAGTCCTGCCAGCGCGCCATTTCCACACTGGCTTCGGGGGTCAGGTCCATACCGAGGAAGTCGTAGACGCGGCCGATTTCCACCATTGGCTGGCTCACCGTGTCCTTGAACCAGAGGTCCAGGAACCGCTCGGGGCCCATCTCACGGCGCACATCGATAGTGTGCTGCATGCCCTTGGCGAACTTGCGGGCCCACTGCCGCCCGACTTCCACCGGGTCGGCGGAGTCAGAATACACTTTCCACACATTGGCGATCATGCTGGCCAGCGATGGAATGGTCTCGACCGGGTCACGGTGGGATTGTACCACGCGGGCATCCGGGAAGATGCGAAACACCAGGTCCATGTAGTGCAGGTGATGTGGCGCCTTGAGTGCCCAGCGCTCGCCGCGCTGGCCGCTACGCTTCTTTTGCCACTGCAGGAACTGCAGTAACAGCTTCAGGTACTCGTAGCCAATGGTGTGATCCTGCGCCTCAATCCAGGCATCAAAACTTGGCACATGCGCCAGCGCCTGGATATTGAAGCTGTAGAAGGACTGCTCCAGCAGCATGATGTCCTCGTCCGGCTCCATGGCATCGAGCGGGTGTACGGACAGCAGCTCGGGGTTGCTGTCGACCATCATTTTCACTTCTGCCTTGGCATCGCGAATACGGCGGTCACCTGCAGCGGTGAAGTCCCAATCGAGATCCGGGCAGGGAAAACGCGTCTCGTACCAAAGCGGGGCATACATGCGATTGTCAGCGGCAATCGTCCGGTGCAACATCGTGGTCCCCGTACGGGGCAGGCCGACGATCACCAGCGGCTCCACGATCTGCTCATCGCGAATTTCCGGGTGGCGACGCAGCCACTCCTGCACGCGCAACCGGGTCGACAGGATATCCAGCATGCGCTGGGCCATTGCCGGGCGACCGATTGCGTTCAGATCTGCCTCGTGCACCAGCGACCAGAGGAGCCTTTCCAATGGCTCGCGATAGCTGTCGTCACCAAAGTCCTCAAGCCCGTCTACCGCCTTGGCCGCAGCGACCAGTGCATCTGCATCCAGCGCCGGTTCCGTCATGTTCACTCCACCTCTCCTGCGATTAATGTCTCCAGCGCGACAACACGCGTGCGCACCGGGGGATGGTCCGACGCCTCGACATAGCGCAACAACATGGCGCCACAATCATGACCGGCGGTCGTCAGCCAGTTGGGAAACGCGCTGCCGGGATCCCGGCCCGCCACCACAATACGCACGCTGCCATCCGCTTCGTAATGGGCACTGCTGCGATTGATATGGATACGATGGAAACGGTAGTCCAGCGACTCCATCCAGAAGTTCGACAGCTGGAAGTTCCAGGTCCGGCAGTCCCGCGGCGGCATGAATTCAATCAGCAGCGCCTCTTCCGGGGCCAGCTGCCAGTAGCTGTTGTGGTAGTAGATTGCCGGGTCGCCACCCGCCCGCAAACACATCTGCTGGTCATTGGGTGGCAGCGCATTGATGTGTTCGGCAAAGCCCAGCATCCAGTTGCGGAACAGGCCTGCGGTGCCGTTCACGAAAGGCACCACGCGCTGCAACTGGCGGGCGAACCCCGCCGGATCCAGCACCGGGGCCGCCTGCTGATCCAGGCACTCAATACGCAGCTCAAGCTTGGGCTCCCGCGCGCGGTCCCGAAAGGTCTGCCGCACCAGGATATTGTCCGAGGCTTCGGTCATGGGCAGCCAGTTGCCGGGCTGCGGGGTCGCGCTGACCAGCAGTTCAAATTCTCCGTTAGGGCCCAGCTCCAGATCCTCGAGGGTGATGTGGCCGGTGGGGGCCATGTCGCCCTGGCCGGCGAAGGAGCCCGCCTTGGTTTCAATGCTCAGGTATTCCACCTGCCCCGCATTACCGGTAATACGGTAGCTGCGCTGCCCGTCTACCGCACAGTTCTGGTAGAAATTGTCCGGGTTGTCGTTGCCGATCTTGGCGGTTTCGTGCGACAGGGAATAGAACTGCGGACAGGCTGGATCGCTGAACTCGAGGTGTTTTTCCAGGCTCAAACGCAACAGGCGTGTAAGGTAGCGATAGCCTTCCGCGATGCTGAGATCATCAGCAGGCACACCCTCTGCCAGGATTTCTGCACCGGCACTTTTCAGGCTCTCACAGAAGTCTTCCCATAGCTGGCCATTGCGTAACGCATCAAGCTCGGACATCGACATGATCAGGGTCCCCGCGGTAAAAAATCGAATTGGAATCAGCGACGCACAGTGTGCAGTGTTTTCGATCCCCGCGCATCACCCTCAAGGGTGACCCCTACCAGTACTGGCTGGCCAGAGACAGCAGCAGCATCAAGCCGACCAGAGGCAACAGCCAGCGTTGCAGCTGGCGCACACGCTCCGGCGGCAGGGGACGGGCAAAACGCTCACCCAGCACCACCATCAGCGCCACGGCGCTGAACACCAGCACCAGCAGCAAAAGCAATTGCGTCACCAGCCGCCTCTCCTCTGGTCCGCGGCCCTCAGGCGCCGGGCTTCAGCAGCTGGGGCGACAGGGTGGCGACCATGTTGCGCACCCCCTCGCGCCAGTCCACCCGGGTGGGGCCAATCAGTTCATGCATGCGAGCGGTGTCAATCGCCAGGCTGCCGAACGCAGCGGGGTTGTCGCGAAACTCCGGCTGCAGGCCGGTAAGCTCCGCAAGCCATGCGCACCAGTCCTCGATGCTGACCGCCTGCGATCCGCCGAAGTTGACCGTGGTCACATCGGTGCTGGCAGCCCCCAGCAGCAGGGGCAGTTTCTCGATGTAGTCATCGGTGTGCAGCAGGTTGTAGAGATTCGGTCGTTCCGGGTGCACATCGATGGGCATCCCCTGCTCCATCATCAACAGGTGGTACCAGGGCCAGCCTCCGTTGTTGCCATAGGGCACGCTGAGGCGCGCAATGGTGGCAGGAATGCCGAACTGGTGCGCAACAAAGCGACAGACGGTTTCCGCGGCAATCTTGCTGATGCTGTAGGTAGGAAACATGGAACGGTGGTTGTCGCCCAGCGGAGCATCCTCTGCCCGCGGGGCGTGGCCGGCATACTCATAGACCGCCGTCGACGACAGGTGCAGGAAAGCCTTGGCGGCACGGCAATGCAGCATGAGCCGCCCCAGCCCCTCCGCATTCGCCGCGAGGTCGTAATCGAAACTGTCTGTTTTCACCACGGCAAAGTTAAGCACGTAATCGAAGTCATCCCGCAGGTCGCTCAAGCTGTTACGGTCGGCGAGATCTGCCGCCACACAGCGTACCCCTTTGCCCTCGAGCGCGGCGCGCTGCGCCGGGTCGCTGAAACGTGCCAGCGCGGTCAACTCTGCCTGACCGGCCCAGGCGTCAATCACCGGCGCCGCCACCTGCCCGGTCGGGCCCGTAATAAGGATTTTACTGCCTGCGATTTTTGCTGCCTCGACGGTCATGTTGTCACTCCTTCAGGGATTTTTCGGCATCAGTCTAGCGTGCCGCTGCACGCCACGGCTCACCCGTTCGGGGGATCAGAACTCATCGCGGTCGGGCAGTACGCGGTACACCTCGGATATTTGCTCCGGACCGCTGACGGTGCATTGCAGATCCTGAATAAGGCCGTCCTTCAGGCTGTAAACCCAGCCATGCACTGAGAGCCCCTGACCGCGCGCCCACGCGTTCTGCACGATGGTGGTATGGCACACGTTTGACACCTGGCTGACTACATTGAGTTCACACAGCAGGTTGACCCGTTCCTCGTCGCTTTCCAGCGCCGCGATACGCCGTCGGTGACGCTGCTGCACATCCTTGATGTTGCGCAGCCAGTTGTCGATCAGGCCGTTGTCACGGTTCTCGTACGCAGCGCGCACACCGCCGCAGTTGTAATGCCCTACCACCAACACATGTTTGACCCGCAGTACATCCACCGCGTACTGCAGCACGGTCAGGCAGTTGAAGTCCGTGTGTACAACCATGTTGGCAACGTTGCGGTGCACAAACACCTCGCCGGGCAGCAGGCCGACGATCTGATTGGCGGGGACGCGACTGTCGGAACAGCCAATCCAGAGGTATTCCGGACTCTGCTGATTGGCCAGTTTCTCGAAAAAATCCGGATCAGTGGTTTTTACGGAGTGCGCCCATGCACGATTGTTTTCGAAAAGGTCGTCGATACTCCTCAAGGGCACACTGTCTCCGGACTCAGATCATAAGGGTAGAGAGGCGGCCGACCTTGAGTTGATTACCATTCCCAGCTACCGCGCTCTGCACTGCTTTCGAACCGGCGCTCTGCATTTGCCGGGCCAGCTGCGCCATGTCAACGGCAGGGTATTGCTCAGGCTCCCAGGTGACAAGGCCGAGGCTAAGCGTAACCTGAAGCACCGCTCCACGGCCATCATCTATGAGGAAATTTTCTATGTCCCGGCGAATCCTTTCCGCCACATCAATGGCGGGAGACTCGCTGGTGCCGGAAAGCAGCACCGCCAGCCGGGAATCTGACAGGCGCGCGAGATAGTCGGTGGCGCGCAGCCCGGAGGAGACACGCTCTGTCACCTTTTTCAGCACAAACCGGCCGGTGATCTCCCCGTAGTGCCGATACAACTCTTCAAACTCGTCCACCTCCAGCATCAGGACCGATAGCGCCTCGTTGGCGCGCCGTGCCCGGGCGATTTCACGGGCGATATCCTTCTCGAAACCGCGCAGGTTGCTGATCTGGGTCAGCGGGTCCAGCATGGTCAGGCGGGAAATCTGCTGTCGACTGACCGCGTTCTTGAAGCTCTGGGATACCACCGATGCCAGATGTGTCACGACCGCCCCGTCATCCGCTGTGGTCTTCATGGGCCGGTCGACAAACCCGCAGTGATAACTGCCCAGAAGCCTGCCGGAGTCGAGCAGGGGAACCAGCAGGGCATGCTGTATCCCCTGATCCGTTTTCAGGACTTCGAACATGCGCGAGTCGGTCGCATCCAGAAGGATGACTTCCGGCTCCATGTCATAGAGCTCCTGCATTTCAAACACATCGTGGTGCAGTTGCAGGTACTGGCCGTAGCGATGGCCGGAGGTCATCAGGCTCGCCAGTACGTTTTCCGGGTCATAGAGCCAAAGCTCGGCGACCCGGAAACCGAAGTGCCGCGGCATGCTCACCAGCAGTACCTCGAGCAGCGCTTCGAGGTCGGGGGCATCAAGCATCATCCGCTGCATCTGCCGCGCCTGGTCAACGAGCCAGCGGTTCAACTGAATGGTTTCGGTCAGGCGCTGCTCACGCACCTCGGCAGGGCTGGCTGGTGCGGGCGCGGCTTCGATCTCTTCACCCGGGATCACATCGTATACAGACTCATCCGACATTCGGTATCTCGCGGCTAGCAGGACGCAGGGCCCCGGTTATGGACAGAATTATTGGCAACTCAGTTTAAGCGGCCTATACTCGCGTTGCAAACACGCGCTGACTTGCCATGTAACAAACTGTTACAGCCGGATCGGCGCTGTTGCGAACCTGGGGGTGGCTACGGCCTGAGATACCGCTCTGCGGTAAACCCTTCGAACCTGACCCGGTTAGGACCGGCGTAGGGATAGGTGCACGTCTCCTGTTCATTCCGCATATCCAACCGGTTCTCTTGCGTTTATTCAAGGAGAACCCGATGAAAAGATCCTGTTATCTGTTTACCGCAGGCCTGCTTGCCGTAGCCCCGGCGCTGTCGCGGGAACTGACAGAGGTGGTGGTCACCGCCGAATGGCGCGATACCCCGCTACTGAACCAGTCGGCATCGACAACGGTACTCAGCAGCGATGTGCTGAGGGAACGATCTGCGCAGCACCTGGAAGAGGTGCTGAACGTGATCCCGAATCTCAACTACGCCGGTGGTGCCTCCCGCGCGCGGTTCTTCCAAATCCGCGGCATCGGCGAACGCAGCCAGTTCCAGGAACCGCTCAACGCATCCGTGGGCCTGCTGGTCGACGGCATCGATTTCAGCGGCCTGGGCGCCATTGGCACTCTGTTTGACGTCGCTCAGGTTGAAGTGCTGCGCGGCCCACAGGGTACGCTGCACGGCGCCAACGCCCTCGCCGGGCTGGTGAACATACGCAGCGCCGCTCCGGAGAGCAGCCCGGGTCTGCGGCTGGAAGCCACGGTGGCGGACTACAACACGCAGGCACTGGGGATTGTGGGCACCGGGCCGCTGGCCGGCGAGCAGCTTCTGTATCGCGTGGCGGTGCAGCAGTACCGCAGTGACGGTTACTACGACAACGACTTTCTGCGCCGGGGCGACACCAATGAACGCGATGAGACCACCGTGCGAGCCCGCCTGCGCTGGCTCATCTCGGCCACCGACACCGTCGACCTGAGCGTGACGCTGGCCGACATCGACAACGGCTACGATGCGTTCTCGCTGGACAACACGCGACGCACGCTGTCCGACCAGCCGGGCCGGGATCGCCAGGACACCAGCGCCGCCAGCCTCACCTGGGCCGCCGCACGCCCGGCATTGGACCTCGAGACCGTGGTCACAATCGCCACCAGCGACACCGAATACAGTTTCGACGAGGACTGGAGTTTTGTCGGGATTGCACCGGAACTGGAATACAGTTCCTTCGACCGCTATCTGCGCGACCGCGACAGTTTCAGCGGCCAGCTGCGCTTGCTGTCCAATGAACAGTCGCGACTGTTTAACGGGCGCAGTGACTGGACCGCGGGGGTCTACTATCTGGGTGACCGCGAGGATCTGGACCGGGAGTACACCTACCTCGACGCGCCTTTCGACAGCCGCTACGACACGGACACGACCGCCGTTTTCGGGCAGCTGGATACCCGCCTCACAGAAAGCCTGACGCTCTCCAGCGGCCTGCGACTGGAGCGCCGACGCACCGACTATGCCGACAATAACGGCGTGGCCGAGCGGGTTGCCAAAAATCTCTGGGGTGCGCGGCTGGTGCTCGAGTACCAGCCTGCGGACAGCGCGCTGTGGTACGGCGGCATTTCCCGCGGCTACCGCGGCAATGGCGTGAACGCCGGTATTCTGGCCAGCGCGGGTGCCACCAGCGACCCCGGACAGCAAACGCTGCTCACGAGCCTGGGCCGCTTTGATGAGGAAACACTGCTCAACTTTGAAGTCGGCTATAAGGCCGAAGCACTGCAAGGACGGCTGCAGGGACGCCTCGCCCTGTTCTACATGGACCGGGATGACCAGCAGGTAAAAGGCTCCCTGGTGCTGCCGCGAGATGATGGCAGTACCGCATTCCTCGACTACACCAACAATGCTGCCAGGGGACACAACTACGGACTGGAGCTCGAAATCGACTGGCTGGCACACGAGGCGCTGGAGCTGTACGCCAACCTGGGCCTGCTGGAAGCCAGCTTCGACCGCTATATCAACGCAGAGGGTACCGACCTCGCCGGGCGCGACCAGGCCCATGCGCCCGGCTACCAGGCGGCGCTGGGCGGCCGCCTCGCGCTCACCCGGCAGCTCTACGCGCGTATTGACATCGAGGCACGCGACAGCTTCTATTTTTCCGACCGTCATGACCTGCGCTCAGAGGCCTATGAACTGGTACACCTGCGCCTTGGCTGGGCGGAGGCGGATTGGGAAGTCGCGCTCTGGGCACGCAACCTCGCTGACAGGGACTACGCGACGCGGGGCTTCGGCAGCTTCGGCAACGACCCACGCAAAGACTATGCTGTCGAGCCCTACTACCAGTTCGGCGAACCACGCAGCGTGGGCCTGACGGCCAGCTATCAATTCTAGAAACAGGACATCCCGTATGGACATCACCGCAGAACTCAGCCTGTATCCGCTGCAGGAGGACTACATTCCCGTCATCAAGCGCTTCATTGAGCAACTGGCGGCAAGCGAGGGTCTGACTGTGGTGACCAACGCCATGAGCACGCAACTGAGCGGTGATGCGGGTGCCGTGTTCGCTACGGTACAAGCGACCCTGGAAGCGAGTCATCGCGACTTCGGCAAACAGGTGCTGGTCTGCAAATTCATTCCCGGACGGTTGCCGATTAAACCGGCATGAGCGCTGACGGCGTTCTCGCGCAGCTGGCGGCAGGAGCCGCCACGCTTTCCGGCTGGGAGTTGGCCGCGGTGGTGCTGGGGGTGGCGTACCTGTTGCTGGCGGTGCGGGAGAGCCTGTGGTGCTGGTATGCCGCCTTCATCAGCACCGCCATTTTCCTCTGGCTATTCTGGCAGGTCGGGCTGCTGATGGAATCCGCTCTGCAGGTTTACTACCTGGGCATGGCGCTCTACGGCTGGCACCAGTGGCGAGGGGGCGCGAGCGGCGCAGCACAGCAGAGCTTGCCGATCAGCGTCTGGCCGCTGCAGCGACATATTCTGGCCATTGCCAGCGTGCTGCTGGCCAGTGCCGCCAGCGGTGCGCTGCTCGCCAGGCACACCGATGCCGTGCTCCCCTACGTCGACTCCTTCACCACCTGGGGCAGCATACTCACGACCTGGATGGTGGCGAGAAAACTGCTGGAAAACTGGCTTTACTGGCTGGTCATCGACAGCGTTTCCATTTACCTGTATCTGGAGCGCGGCCTTTTCCTCACCGCCGCGCTGTTTGCCGTGTACCTGGTCATCGTCGTGTTCGGTTACCGGCGCTGGCACCAGCACTATCGACTGCAATGCGCCAGCGCCTGAGACATGCGCTGGACACGTGGCGCAAGTGGCAGGTTGATGACCTGCGACTAGCACCTCGCGTACTGGGTCGATTGGGCGGCGGCCTTAGCAACCAGAGCTTTCTGGTAAGCAGTGGCAACCGCCAGTTCGCATTGCGGCTGACGGGCGACGACCCTGGGGCGGACCTACCCGGCCTGCAGACGGAATGGCAGGCGCTGCGGCTGGCACATGAGGCCGGCCTCGCGCCGGCGCCACGTTATCTCAACGAACAGGCGGGCGTTCTGGTGTGTGACTATCTGCCGCCCGACCCCGGCGGCGCCGTCACGCCCGCAGCCCTGGGCCGGCTGCTGCAGCGTATTCACCAGCTGCCCGAGTTGTCTGCAATCCGTGCTGTAGGCGAACGCTGCGAGCAGGCCGCGTGGACCATCCGACAGGAGCAGCCCGCGCTCTGGCGGGCACTACAACCGCTGGCGGCGCGCGCGGCACCGTTCATCGCGCAGCTCGAGACGGTCGGCCCTCACGCCACCTGCCACAACGACCTGTTGCGCGCCAACCGTATCGTGAGCGGTGGGCGCGTCTGGGCGATTGACTGGGAGTATGCCGCTGCCGGCCCGGTATGGTTTGACCTTGCGGCAGTCTGCGCGGGCGATGAACTTGACGAGACCGCGCGCCGGACTCTGCTGGAAAACTACCTGCAAACGCCTGCCGCCACCCGGGATTGGCAACGGTTGGCGCTGTTTGAGTGTGGCTACCGCCTTCTGGAACTGCTCTGGCATCTCCGCACACACACCGCACCGGCCGCGGCCAGCCTGGAGCAGAAGCGGGAACGCCTGGAGCGCTGCATCACCTTCCTCGAAAGCCACTGACAGGGCCCCGGGATAGCGAATCCCTGCCACGCCACAGCGGGCGGCGTCAGTCGCGGAAATTGGTAAACTGGAGAGGCACATCAACGACGTCGCTCGCGCGCAGCAGGGCAATAGCCTGCTGCAGGTCGTCGCGCTTCTTGCCTGTCACCCGCACCTGCTCACCCTGGATTTGCGCCTGTACCTTGAGCTTGGCCTCCTTGAGATGCTTGACGATGGCCTTGCACTGCTGGCTGTCGAGACCATTGCGCAGCGTCACCGTCTGGCGCACCAGCTTGCCGCTGGTAATCGGGTCCCCAATATCCATCGCTTGTGGATCGATGTCACACTTGATTAATGCACTGCGCAGCATGTCCTCCATCTGCGCCAGCTGGAATTCCACCTCCGCATGCAGCGCAACGCTATGCCCATCCCGCTCGAAACCCGCATCAATGCCCTTGAAGTCGAAGCGGTTAGTGACAATCCGGGCCGCCTGATCCACAGCGTTGGTCAGCTGGTGCAGGTCGACTTCCGATACAACGTCGAAAGATGGCATAGTGCGGTTCCCCGGTTCAGGTAATCAAACAGGAGCACCATGTTAATCAGCCGGCACCGCATTGCAATCCCCGCAGTACGCTGAATGCGCTCACGCCACTGGCATATTCTCGGTGCCGGTTCCATTGGCAGCCTGTTTGCCTGCCTCTTCGACGAGGCGGGCATCAGCTGCTCGCTGTTGCTGCGGGACGGCGATCCGGCACTGGCGCAGAAGACGCGGCGCATCCAGTTGCTGGCAGATGGCCTGACCAGCGAACACAGTTTCCCGGTTGCCACCGGCGCGAACGCCGCACCGATTCACTACCTGCTGGTCTGCACCAAGGCCTACGACCTGCTGGATGGCCTTGCCGGTTTGCAGCCCTGGCTCGCCCCGAACGCTGTGGTCGTCCTGCTCGCCAATGGTCTGGGCTATCAGCAGACAGTGGCGACACAGTGGCCACAGCTGGCCGTGTTCAGCGGCAGCACCACCGAGGGAGCGTTCCGCGAGACGGGCCAACGTGTGCGGCGGGCCGGGCACGGCACCACATGGATAGGTGGCCAGGGAATACAGGACGCCCCGGACTGGTTCAGCGACTGGCAGTCCATTGATACTCGCTGCGGCTGGACGAAAGACATCGATACGGTCCTGTGGCGAAAGTTCGCCATCAACTGCGCCATCAACCCTCTCACCGCGCTACACCGGTGTCGCAATGGCGCACTGGCGGAGCCCGGACTCGCCGATGAGGTGCGCGCACTGTGCCTGGAGATTGCAGCCATCGGGCAGGCCGCAGGCCAGGGAGAGGCTGTTGCGGAACTCTACCGGTCCGTGATGGAGGTTGTGGCGGCCACCGCCGACAACCGCTCATCCATGTTGCAGGATGTGCTCGCGGGGCGCCCCACGGAGATCGGGTTTCTGACCTCCTTCCTCGTTGCCACGGCCGACGCACTGGGGATTGATGCCACACACAACAAGGCGCTGCTGGCCGCGTTGCGACCCGCAACCCACCCAGTCGGCTAGGGATCAGCCGCAAACAGCTCTGCCGCCGCCCTGCCCGTCAAGGCG
>DIAF01000012.1:0-12071 GCA_002414665.1 Halieaceae bacterium UBA5085 | reverse complement strand
AGCGCCTGCCGATAGCGATACGCGCCCCCGCGCTCACGCTCAAGGCCAAGCACGCACAGCGCAGGGCTGCACTGCAGGGCGACGCGCAGCGTCTCCGGCGGCGGTGGCAGATTGTGGTCCAGTACGGTGGGGTAGAAGGGCGGCGATTCACCGTGAAACAGCAGCCCCGGGCGCTCCGCGAGTATTTGCTCGCGCACCAGCGCCAGCACACCCTCCACCCCGCCAGCGTTCGAGATCGCTGCAGTCCCTGGCTCGAGCACTACAAGCGGACGTGGCACCGTTACCCGCTGATCCCTTGGCCAGAGCGCGACGAGCACCCAGGCCGTCACGCACGTCAGCGCGGCGGCCGCCGCGATCCAGTGCCGGCGGCGCCAGTGACGCCCCACCCCCAGCACCGACCACTGCCCCGATCGGCGCGGCATACGGGAGCGCCCCTGACGGCTCAGACTGCGGGGGATCTGCAACGGCAGATCATCGCTCTCCTCGGTCCGAAAAAAGCGCTCGGCCTCATCACGCAGCGGTGAACGCAGCTGTCGCGGCTGCGCCGTCGCCATCCTGTGCAGCTGCCGCCGCACCTCATGGGTATTCGAAGGGCGCTGCGCAGGATCGGCCGCCAGCAGGCTGCCGATCAGGGCCTCCAGCCCGGGCGGCGGCGTCGACCCGTCCACCAGGGTGGCAGGCAGCCCGGGGGAAGCGCCGCGCAACAGGGCCTCGCTGTCCAGACCGTGGCGGCCCTGGAAGGGATGACGACCCGCCACCAGCCGGTACAGCAGACACCCCAGGGCGAAGAGATCCGAGCGCACATCCTGCGGCTTGCCCAGCAGCTGCTCGGGCGAGACGCAGCTGAGACTGCCACGAGCAGTGGCAACCGTGCCCTGCTGCGCCGCGAGCCCGAAATCGGTCAGCTTTACGCGCCCCTCGGAGGTCACCAGCACGTTCCCGGGCTTGATGTCACCGTGCACGATACCCCGCGAGCGACCGGCGGCGATGGCAGCGGCAACGTCACTGGCGACAACCAGACTGCTGGCCAGAGACAGCTCCCGCTCCGCGAGGAGCTCCTCCAGGTCACAACCGGGTACGTATTCCATGATCATGGCGAGGTGCGTATCACCGGCGATCACATCATGAATCGTGACCACCCGCGAGCTGTCCAGCGAGGCCACCGCCTGCGCCTCGCGCAGCACGCGACGGCTCTGCGCCGGCTCTGCCGGCAGGGCATGGATTTTGGCCACGATGCGTCGCCCGAGGCGATCATCAACACCCAGGAAAACCGACCCCTGCCCCCCGCGCCGAATGAGTCGCAGGATCCGGTAGGGACCGATGCGATCGCCGCTGCTCAAGCGTCGCCACGTCCCGCGGGCGCAGCACGGTGTTGCGCCAGGCGGCTGCGCAGGGCAATCGCCGAGACACGCAAGGCCGTGGCGGCGGCGGCCACGTCGTGGTCGACACGCGCGAGTGCCTCCTGCAGTTCTGCCTCTGGCACCTGTGCGGCCAAGCGCAGGCCCAGCGCAGGCAATCGCCGGTAAAGTGCCTGGCGGCTCATACCCGCCCTGCGCGCCGCAGCGCTCACCTCGTACCGCTCCTGCTTCAACAGCGCGCGCAGTGCGTCGTCACCCAGCTCCACCGCAGCCAAAGCGTGCGCCCCGCTGGGGGCATCGGCGACATTTGCGGCAACGGGTTGCGACAGCATTGCCGGCAGCAGGCCATCTTCACCCTGCAGCACAATCTGCCGCGCACAGTTAGCCAACTCACGCACGTTGCCGGGCCAGTCGTAGCGTTGGCAGAGGAAGAACAGCTCTGCCCACTGCGCGACTTCCAGGGGGTCGCTCTCAGGCGTGGGTAACCGGGAGGGTGAGCCGGTTTCCGCACAAGCCTGTTGCAGGAAGTAACAGAGCAACTCGCCTATGTCCTCGGGGTGTTCGCGCAGCGGGGCGAGGCGGATCTCAGCGCTGCCCAACCGGTGTCGCAGTGCGCTGCGAAACGTGCTGTCCGGGCCTTCCAGGGGAGCATCGGTTGCCGAAATAACACGCACATCCACCGTGCGCAGGGCACCGCCCACCGGCTGTATTTCGCGCTCCTGTAGCGCGCGCAACAGCTGCGGCTGCACCTCGGCAGGGGTGTCGCCCACTTCGTCAAGAAACAGGCTGCCCTTCTCGGCCTGCTGGAAATAACCGACGCTGTTGCGCTCCGCGCCAGTGAAGGCGCCCCTGGCGCTGCCAAACAACACTGCAGCCGCCACCCCGGGGGGAATCGCCGCCATGTTGACGGGTACCAGCGGGCCCGCAGCGCGCTCGCTGGCGCAATGCACCGCCCGTGCCACCAGCTCCTTGCCGCTGCCCGTCTCACCTCGAATCAGGACGTCCAGGCCGCAGCGCGCAAATCGCGCAATATCGCGGCGCAGCGCACGCATGTAATCGCTGCTGCCGTGCAGGCCGGCAAACGGCGCTGCAGACGGCACCTCCGCCGCGGGCACTTCCCCGACATCAGGTGGAAAAGCGGGCGGCTCACGAAGCAGCAACACAACACTGTGGGCCAGTTGCAGCACAATGCCCCTGCGCAAATCCGCGGCAGTGAAGTCCCGCGCCTCCTGCACCCATTCGCCGTTCAGCCGGCAGCGACAGGCATCAGCCACAGGTGCCAGGGTTACCCCGGCGTCACGAAATCGCATACGCAGCGCCTGGCGACTGACATGCGGGTCATCCAGAGGGCGTTCCACGCTGCCTCCGGCGCGCACAAACCCCGGCTGCTGCCTCCCAAGTACCAAAGGCTTGCGACGTGAGCCTTTAAGCACCCAACGTTCGCCAATGCGCTCCACATCGGGGTGAAAAACAATGGTGAGCACGCATACCCGACGCGCAGGAGCGGATGTCAGCTGCGCAAACACCGAGGGCAGCGTCGCATCCATGCGGTCTTGTTCCTGCATAGGCAAACCCGCGCTTCAATGCGCTCCGCTGGCTTTAACAGAAAGCCTAGCAGATGAAGGCCCACTTTGCCCCCGCGCGGTCGCATCTGACGAAACGCGCGCTACAGCGGGTCGGGATTCAGTCGATGATCGCCACCAGGGCAATCGCCACCACCCAGATTACGGCACTGCGCGTCAGCAGAGCGCCCAGGGCCTGCATGTCGTCCGCTGCGGTCTGCACATCGGCATCCGGACCCGCACTGTACACCGCTGCAGTGCCCACATCGCCGAGCAGCTCAGCGGGGACTCGAGCAGTATCCAGCAGAGCGCCAAAGAGCGCATCGCGGCTGTGCATGAAGTCGCCGGCCAATGCAAAGGTCAGCGCCAACAGGCGAGCCGGAACCCAGTCGACGACAAACAACACCCTGGCAGCGGCACGCTCCGGCGCCTGCTGCGCTTCCAGCTGCAGCAGACGGTAGCCGAAGGCCCAGGCCGGACCCAGCAGCACAAACACCAGCACAACCGCAAACCAGCGTTGATAGCCGTCGTAGAGCAGTCGCGCCTGCAGCCTGCGCCACGCGTCGTCCGCATCCCCCTCGCTGGCAGCGCGCACCAGATCATCAGCCTGCAGGGCACCGCAGAGGAACAGCCAGGCGGTTTCCGGATTGCCACGCTCACAGTGCGCGCGATACTGCACCAGGCGCGCGTGAAAGTCGCCGCGACCAAAGCTGAATAGCAGGACCAGCGCCGCAAGCAGTATCCAGGGCAGCCCGAACAGCACCGGCGCCAACAGCATCAGCAGCGCGCCCAACAGCAGCGTGGGCAGCAGCACGAGCAACAGCAGTTGCACCGCGTCCAGCAGACCGAGTGCCGCCACACGTTCGCGACAGTCGTACCACCAGCGGTCGCGATGCAGCCAGGGCTCGGCACCCCAGAGTTGCCGCAGTGCCAGTGCGAGAATGAGTGCGAGAAATGTCATGCGGCGTCTCCTGCGGGTGCCAGGCTGGCACGGTAACGCGGCCAGTCGAACACGGCGCCCGGATCGGTCTTTCTTCCGGGGGCGATATCGGCGTGACCCGCGATGTGATCGTGACACAAGCCCGGGTAAGACGCGATCAGGGTATCGGTCAGGGCCGCGAGGGTCGCGTACTGCGCATCCGTGTAGGGAAGTTCGTCAGTCCCTTCCAGCTCTACTCCGATGCTGAAGTCGTTGCAGTTCTCCCGACCCCGCCAGCAGGACTGTCCGGCGTGCCAGGCACGCAACCCCGTTGCGACAAACTGCACCAATTCACCGCAGCGGCGAATCAGAAAATGTGCCGACACTTCCAGACCGCGTATTTCCGCGTAGAACGGGTGCGCCTTCCAGTCCAGGCAATTGGTAAACAACTGCTCGATGGCGTCGCCACCGAAACACCCCGGCGGCAGGGAGATGTTATGGATCACCAGCAGTTCCACCGCGGCGCCCAGCGGCCGCGGGCCGCAGTTCGGTGAAGGCACTCTGCGCGCCTGATCAATCCAGCCCTGGTCGAGTGTATAGCGCATGCCAGCCCCACTGCGTGAAGCCACATCATAATCCAGCACCCGAGGGGGCTCAACGCATCGCCGGTGGGCTGCTACAATTGCCCTTTTCACCCACCCGGCCGATGGCCATGGAAACCCGCTCTATGCCCGCACTCACCGACACGGATATTCAGGACAATGTGCGCGCCGCGCTGGCGGAAGATATCGGTAGCGGGGATATCACCGCGGCACTGATTCCTGCTTCGGCCATGGCCACAGCGCGCGTGATCACCCGTGAAGATGGCATCCTCTGTGGCCGCGCCTGGGTGGACGCCGTGTTCGCGGCGGTGGACCCCTCGCTGCAGCCGGATTGGGCGGCGGCGGACGGCGACCGGATCGCGGCCAACAGCACTCTGTTCACCGTGCGCGGCCCGGCGCGCGGACTGCTCACCGCCGAACGCAGCGCGCTCAACTTCCTGCAGTTGCTCTCGGGTACCGCAACCCGCTGCCACCATTACGCCTCGCTGGTCGCTGGCACCGGCGTGCGCCTGCTGGATACACGCAAAACGATTCCGGGGCTGCGCAACGCGCAGAAGTATGCGGTGCGCTGCGGTGGCTGCCACAATCACCGCATGGGCCTGTACGACGCGTTTCTGATCAAGGAAAACCACATCAGCGCCTGCGGTGGCATCGCCGCTGCGGTGCGTGCGGCACGATCGGTGGCTGCCGACAAGCCGGTAGAAGTGGAGGTGGAAAGCCTCGACGAGCTGCAGCAGGCACTCAGCGCCGGGGCGGACCGGGTCATGCTGGACAATTTCAGTCTGCAGGACATGCGCGATGCGGTAGCGGTGGTGGCCAGGCGACTGGAACTGGAGGCCTCGGGCAACATCACGGAAGCCAACCTGCGCAGCGTGGCGGAGACCGGCGTGGACTTTATTTCCATTGGTGCCCTGACCAAGGACACCCGGGCGCTGGATCTGTCCATGCGCCTGCTGGACTGAGAGCTGCCCGGCAACTAAACCAGAGGTACTGTGCTCACCACCACGCCGTTATTGTCGGCATAGATATAATCCCCGGGGGCGATACGCGCTCCGCCGAACTGCAGGCAAATGTCCCGCTGCCCCTCTCCGCGCTTTTCCGTCTTCAACGGTGTTGCGCCGAGGGCTTTTACACCCAGGGGCGTGACCCCAATCTCGTCCACGTCACGCACCGCGCCGTTGATCACCAGACCCGACCAGCCGTTGCGCGCCGCTTCCTCCGCCAGCATGTCGCCGAGCAGGGCACGGCGCAGTGAACCGCCACCGTCCACCACCAGCACCCTGCCTGCGCCCGCTTCGCCTACCGCCTGCTTGACCAGTGAATTGTCTTCATGGCATTTGATCGTGACCGCCCGACCGGCAAACCGCGGGTGTGCACCGAAATTGCGCCACTGCAGTTCCAGAACCTGCGTATCGGGAGCGGCGTCGGTCAGGTCCGGGGTTGAAAACGGCTGCATGGCGGCCTCCTACAGCCAGTCGACGGGGTATTCCGCGAGCGCCTCGGGGCCCGCCATGATGGCACCGGCATGGGCGCGACAGCGCGGCAGCACCTGCTCTGCGTAGAACCGGGCTGTGGCGATTTTACGCTCATAGAAGGGGTTTTCGGCGCCGCTGTCCAGGCGCTCCTGCGCGACCAGGGCTGAGCGCGCCAGATGCCAGCCACCGAACAAGTAGCCGCACTGCATCATGTAATCGAAGGATGCGCCCAGCGCCTGATCCGGTGCCGTCTGCAGCCCTTCCAGCAACCGGGCTGTCGTCTCCTCGACATCCGCCAGCGCCGCCGCCAAGCGGTCCGCAATGACGGCCAGCGCCGGTTGCCCGGCGTCACGCAGCGCCGCCACCGTGGTCGCAACATCGGCCAGCGCATCGCGCATCGCCCCGCCCTGGTCACGGCCCAGTTTGCGGGATACCAGGTCCGCCGCCTGAATGCCGTTTGTGCCCTCGTAAATGGAGGTGATTCGCACATCACGCAGGTACTGTGCGGCACCGGTTTCCTCGATATAGCCCATGCCGCCATGCACCTGCACACCCAGGGACGTCAGCTCCTGGCCCACTTCTGTCATCCAGCCCTTGATCACCGGGATCATCAGGTCAATGCGGAATTGGTGCCCCGCGCGGTCAGCCTCAGATCCCCGATGCGCCAGATCCATGGTGACCGCTTCCGCATACACCAGCGCGCGCATGGCCTCGATCAGCGCGCGCATGGTCAACAGCATGCGCCGGACATCGGGATGCTCAATAATCGCCACACCGCCCTGTACACGCTCCCGCGCATAGGCAACCGCCTTCTGGTAGGCACCCTCTGCGGCCCCCAGACCCTGTACGCCCACTTTGAGACGGGCTTCGTTCATCATGGTGAACATACAGGCGAGACCGCGGTTTTTTTCACCAACCAGGTAACCCAGTGCCCCTTCATTATCACCAAAGGCCATCACGCAGGTGGGGCTGCCATGGATGCCCAGCTTGTGCTCGGTGGACACCGGGTAGACATCGTTGCGCGCCCCAAGGCTGCCGTCCTCGTTCACCAGGAATTTGGGCACCAGGAACAGGGAGATACCGCGGCTACCCTCGGGGGCATCGGGCAACTTGGCCAACACCAAATGGATGATGTTGTCGGTCGCATCGTGGTCACCCCAGGTGATGTAGATTTTCTGCCCGTGAATACGGTAGTGATCACCCTCCGGTACCGCACGTGTTTTCATGACGCCGAGGTCGGATCCCGCGCCGGACTCCGTGAGGTTCATGGTGCCGGCCCATTCCCCGGAATGCATCTTCGGCAGGTAGCGCTGTTTCAGCTCTTCACTGGCATGGGCATGAATCGCAAGCGCCGCGCCCGAGCTGAGCATGGGCGCCAGCCCGAAAGCCAGATTGGCACTGTTCCACATCTCACAGGCCGCCGTGGCATAGAGCTCGGGCAGGCCCTGACCGCCGTAGGCCGGGTCCGAGGAGATGCCCATCCAGCCCCCGGCGCCCAGCTGTTGCAGCGCCTCACCGTAACCCGGGCTCAGTGTGACCGCGCCATCGCGGCAGGTCGCAGGATGTTCATCACCCACGCGGCGCAACGGCGCCAGCACATCGGCGGCGAGCCGGGCGCCCTCGTCGAGCAGTGCGGTGCTCAGGTCCGGACCCACCCCGAGCTCTTCAAAGGCGGGCAGTGAACCCAGGGCTTGCCCCACGTCCAGCACCTCGTCAATCAGAAACGTCATGTCCTCAATCGGGGCGCGGTAGCTGCTCATGGTGATGGTGTCCTCGTCAGTCCGGGTGATGATCAATGCCACAACTGTCGCGCCTGAGCGCTTTGTATGACTTGGCAATTCTAGCGAAAGGACTATAATTTTCACAATCTATGAATCGCATCCCCGCCATTCCTTCGGTGAATGCTACATGTCGACCAAACTGAACCGTATCGACCTCAACCTGCTGGTCTACCTGGATGCCCTGCTGCGCGAACGCAACGTGACCCAGGCCGCCCACCAGTTGAACCTTTCACAACCGGCCATGAGCAACGGCTTGCGCCGCCTGCGGGACCTGTTCGACGACCCCCTGCTGGTTCGCACCTCCGATGGCATGACCCCCACCGAGCGCGCCCTGGAACTGGAGCCACAGGTACGCGAGGTGCTGATGAATATCGAGCAGGCCGTGCAGCCACGCTCCGCCTTTGCGCCGGAACAGGCACAGAGGGTGTTCCGCATCATGGCCAGTGACTATGCGGAATCCACCCTGCTGCCGGCGGTGCTGGGCAAATTGCGACTGCAGGCGCCGGGCCTGACCCTGGACATCATGACCCCCTCCGATGTGAGCTTCCTGGACGTCGAGCGCGGCAAGGTCGACATGGTGATCAACCGGTTCGATTCGATGCCGCAGTCCTTTCACCAGATCCACCTCTGGAATGACAGCTTTTCCTGCCTGCTGAGTCCCGAGAACCCGGTGCTTGAGGACTTCACCCTGGAAAACTACCTGCAGGCCAAGCACATCTGGGTGAGCAAGACCGGCATGGGTGTCGGCGTCGGTGTCGACCCCGACGACGTGCAGCGGCTGGGCTGGGTAGACAGCGCACTCGCGAGGCTCGGGAAGAAGCGCCAGATTCGCGTGTTTACCCGCCACTACCAGGCGGCCATGACACTGGCAGAGCAGAACGACCTGATTGTCACCCTGCCCACGCGGGCTGCCCTGCTGAAACGCAACAATCCTCGGGTCGTGTTGCGGGAACCGCCACTGGAGATCCCGCCGCTGGAGTTGAAAATGGCCTGGAGCCCCCTGTTGCAACACAACCCCGCCAACCGCTGGCTGCGCAAACTGATCGCCGACACCGCACGAGAGATGAATAACCAGCCCCCGCTGCCCTGAGCCTGAGGCTGGGCACTCGGGTCGCACCTCATTATTCATGAAAAGAATGACCGCGATAAAAACGATAAATTGGATAAATTAAGCCTGCTCGCCTTAGACTAGCATTTTTACCGTGGGCGCATGGCGTGCCCCGCAGTCAGAGGAATGAAGCCCCATGAGCGAGCGCATCACTGAAGGTGGCCTGCACATTGACGCAGCCCTGCACAGCCTTCTGGAACAGGACATTGCACCCGGCACCGGGGTGAGCCCGGAGCAGTTCTGGCAAGGTCTCGATGGCATCGTACGCGACTTTGCACCGCGCAATCGGGACCTGCTGGAGACCCGTGCCAGCCTGCAGGCGCAGATTGACAACTGGCACCGCTCCAACCCCGGGGCAGACTACGACCGCGCACAGTACAAGACCTTTCTGGAGTCCATTGGTTACCTGCTGCCGGAGCCCGCAGACTTCGCCATCAGCACAGAGAACGTTGACCCGGAGGTCGCCACACTGGCAGGGCCGCAACTGGTGGTGCCGGTCATGAATGCGCGCTACGCCCTGAACGCGGCCAACGCCCGCTGGGGCAGTCTCTACGACGCCCTTTACGGCACGGATGTGATTCCCGAAGAGGGCGGAGCTGAGCGCGCCGGTGCCTACAATCCTGTGCGCGGCGAGCGCGTGATCGCCTGGGCCAAGAACTTCCTCAACACCCATTGCCCGCTGTCGACGGGCGATCACAGCCAGGCGACGGCCTACACCGTGGTGAACGGTGCCCTGCAGGTGGTGCTGAGCGGCGGCCAGATCAGCTCGCTGGCGACACCGGCACAGTTTCGCGGCTACCGGGGCGAAGGCAACGCACCTACCAGCGTCCTGCTCCGGCACAACGGCCTGCACATCGAAATTCTCATCGACCCATTGAGCCCCATTGGTGCCAGCGACCCCGCCGGCGTCAAAGACGTGGTGCTGGAAGCTGCACTGACCACCATCCAGGACTGCGAGGACTCCATCGCGGCGGTGGATGCCGCCGACAAGGTCCTGGTGTATCGCAACTGGCTCGGCCTGATGCGCGGCGACCTCGAAGACTCGTTCCGCAAGGGAGAGCAGACCCTGACCCGCCGCCTCAACCCGGACCGCGTATTCACCGCGCCGGATGGCAGTGAACACGTGCTGCCGGGGCGCAGCCTGATGTTTGTGCGCAACGTCGGGCACCTGATGACCAGTGACGCCATCCTCCATGACGGGGGCAGGGAGATCCCCGAGGGCATCATGGACGGCATGTTCACCACCATGATCGCCCTGCATGACCTGCGTGGCACAGGCACCCTGCGCAACTCGCGCCAGGGCAGCATTTATATCGTCAAACCGAAAATGCACGGCCCGGACGAGGTCGACTTCACCTGCGCCCTGTTTGATCGCATTGAAGACGCCCTGGGCCTGGCGCGCCATACCATCAAACTGGGCATCATGGACGAGGAGCGCCGCACCACGGTCAACCTGAAAGCCTGTATCGAACGCGCCCGGGAGCGTCTGGTATTCATCAACACCGGCTTCCTTGACCGCACCGGCGACGAGATCCACACCAGCATGGAAGCCGGGGCCATGACACCCAAGGGCGCCATGAAACAGGAGCCCTGGATCAACGCCTACGAAGACTGGAACGTGGACACAGGCCTCGCCTGCGGCTTGCAGGGCAAGGCGCAGATCGGCAAAGGCATGTGGGCAATGCCCGATCTCATGGCGGACATGTTGCAGGCCAAGGTCGCACACCCCAGGGCCGGCGCGAGCACCGCGTGGGTGCCCTCGCCCACGGCGGCCACCCTGCATGCCACGCACTACCACACCATTGACGTGGCACAGCGCCAGGAGGAACTCAAATCACGCCCGCGGGCGTCGCTGGATGACATCCTGTGCATTCCCCTGAAAGGCGCCGCAGGCCTGAGCGCCGGGGACATCCAGCGGGAGCTGGACAACAATGCCCAGGGCATTCTCGGCTATGTGGTGCGCTGGATCGACCAGGGCGTGGGCTGCTCCAAGGTTCCCGACATCCACAACGTTGGCCTGATGGAAGATCGCGCCACCCTGCGTATTTCCAGCCAGCATATCGCCAACTGGCTGCGCCACGGCGTGTGCAGTGAAGCCCAGGTGCGGGCGACCATGGAGCGTATGGCAGCGGTGGTCGACCAGCAGAATGCCGGCGACCCGGCCTACCGCAACATGGCGCCAAACTTCCCTGACAGTGTTGCCTTCCAGGCGGCATTGGAACTGGTGCTGGAGGGCTGTGCACAGCCCAGCGGCTACACCGAGCCGGTACTCCACGCGCGCCGCCGCGAGGCGAAGGCCAGGTACGGCGGCTGACGCGTTGCAGCGCCCGGCCGGTCGCCAGCCGACAGCCTGCGACTCAGCCGCGCAACGCCGTCAGCGGGGCGATAAACTCGTAGCCCAGCGCTTCCGCGACCGCCGCGTGCGTCACCTGTCCGGCGTGCACATTCAGGCCGTTGCGCAGGTGCTCGTCCTTCTCCAGCGCGGCGCGCACGCCATGGCGCGCCAGTTGCACCGCGTAGGGCAATGTCGCATTGGTCAGCGCCATGGTGGAGGTTCTGGCCACACCGCCGGGCATGTTCGCCACACAGTAGTGCACAACACCATCGATCACGTAGGTCGGCTCCTGATGTGTGGTGGGCCGGCTGGTCTCAAAACAGCCTCCCTGATCAATGGCCACATCGACCATGACCGCACCCTTCTTCATTCTCGCCACCAGATCGCGGCTGATCAGCTTGGGCGCTGATGCGCCCGGAATCAGCACCGCACCCACCACCAGATCGGCCTGCAGGGCATAGCGCTCAAGTGCTTCCTTGGTCGAGTACACCGTCTTCAGGCGCCCACCGAACAGCATATCCAGCTCCTTGAGGCGGTTCAGGTCACGATCCAGCAACGTGACATCCGCCCCCAGACCCATCGCCATCCTCGCCGCGTTGATGCCGACCACCCCGCCACCGATGATGAGCACCTGCGCAGGTTCAACGCCCGGCACACCACCCAGTAAAACGCCGTTACCGCCCTGGGCCTTTTCCAGGTTGTGCGCACCGGCCTGAATGGCCATGCGGCCCGCCACTTCGCTCATCGGCGCCAGCAGGGGCAGTCCGCGCCCCGCGGAGGTTACGGTTTCATAGGCAATACACGTCGCGCCGGAGGCCAACAAGGCCTTGGCCTGATCCGGGTCGGGGGCCAGATGCAGATAGGTGAACAACAGCTGGCCAGGGCGCAACATCCGGCACTCGACGGGCTGCGGCTCCTTGACCTTGATGAT
>DIAF01000017.1 GCA_002414665.1 Halieaceae bacterium UBA5085 | reverse complement strand
CACGCGACCAGCAAAGCTGGCGCCTGAATAAGGGCGTCATGTGCCTATAGGGGTCCAAGTATGACGATATGTCTGAAGGAGGTTGACGGCGTTCCCGTGCAAGCTAGGCACAAAGCTTCGTGTCACTGCGGCACCGTCGAAATCGAGCTTACCCTGCCCGATGGTCTGGTAGATGTCCGCCGCTGTGACTGCTCGATGTGTCGCAGAAGAGGTGCCGTTGCTGCGTCTGTACCTTTGTCAGGAATTAACATCGTCAAAGGGTCGGAAGCTCTGAAGCTTTATCAGTTCAATACAAAGACAGCAAAGCATTACTTCTGCTCCAACTGCGGTATTTATACCCACCACCAGCGCCGGTCAAACCCGGAGCAGTACGGGTTCAACGTGGCGTGTTTGGAAGGAATAAATCCGTTAAAAATTGAGGGAATTCCAACCTATGACGGTGTTAACCACCCCGCAGACCGCGGGTAGGCACTCAACAAGAAGCTACAGGCTATGCGCTAAAGCGCACGCCTGAGCGTGGCGTTCGGAGGCCAGTTCATGATTGTCGATGTGTCAACGTTCCTTCCGGTCGCGCCAGGAGTGGTTGAGGCACACCTTAGAACCTCGCGTTTGCTCATTTATGTCGCTTTCCCTCTTGTTAAGTTCATTCCCTATGGCGCTACGCGATTGCCAGACGTATGGGAAGAAGGGACGTACTGGGTGTCTTTGCGATTACTTGGGTTTGTCCCTTTCGGAAAGCAGGCTGTCGTAATCTCATATCCCGAGTCGCCAAGCAGCTTCAGTGTTCGGGATAACGGTCACAGCATGTTGATAAAGAAGTGGGACCATCGAATTACTATTGATCCATCAGGAACCGGTACCCTTTACCGAGATCATGTGATCATCGAAGCTGGAGTCTTCACTTTTTTTATCTGGGCATTTGCCCAGATATTCTACCGACATCGTCAGCGTCGTTGGCGGCAACTAGTGGCAAGTGGATTTGACTATGCGGCCACCTAACGAGGCCGGGTACAACCGCGCAACAAGTTGCGCTGGACTCGCTGCACTCCGCTCCGCTCGACTGTGCCGGTGGCGTTAGTTTTCCAAAATAGTCGGCCACTTACAATGTAAAAAAGCCATTCGGAGAAGCGTTCATGAAAAACACAAAATACTTCGTTCTTGTTTTAGCGCTTTCTTTTGTTCAAACCACCATAGCTGATGCACAAGATAAAGTGGCTACGACACCGTCCGCACAACTAAAAGAGTGCCTCTCACAAAAGGACAATTATCCGGTAGAAGCTCGTGCTTGCTTGGTAAAATGCCGTATCCGTGAAAATGCAAGTGAAGTGCAAGTCAATCAGTGCCGTGACGCCTATAATGCCTATCGAAAAGCATCCGGACAAACCATGACAAGCGCCTCCACTTCAGCAGTCAAGACATTCGAAGTAGATAAATTAGTTGCTACATTCAGCCCTAGAAATGGCCGCTTAAATAAATTCAGGTTAATCGGTGAAAACTCGGAGTTGGCGCAGCGCGCTGCTATTGTCTGTGCTTTCAAGTTGCCAGCTGCACAATCCTATGATGACCCTCAGTTTCAGGCTCTGTTTAGAGACAAAATCCTCACACTAAGAAATCAAGGGATAGATAATTATGCGTACAAACTTTCCAGCGTAAGTTGGACAGAAGACGGGACATCAACTCACTACACCTGCAGTATCGGGTATGTTGATATTGTCGCCATTCAATGAAATCGATCAGAAAGTCGCTAACAAGGTGCTGCTAGGGACAAACCTGCGCTTCGCTCCGGTTTTCCCCGAAGCACGGCGTTAAGCGCTTTGACACCTGATACGTTACAGGGTACAGTCAAGGAGTGATTCGAAGCTTCAAACACAAGGGCTTGGCAAAATTCTTCAAGTCCGGGAGCACTGCAGGGATTCAGGCTGCTCACGCGAAGAGGCTTCGACTGATTCTCGGTAGATTGAATGCAGCGGCGAATGCCAAAGATACGGACTTGCCCGGTCTTCGCTTGCACGAACTCTCTGGCAACCGGGGCGGAACCTGGTCACTGACAGTCAGTGGTAACTGGCGAGTGACCTTCCGGTTCAATGACGGAGATGCCGAGATTGTGAACTACGAAGATTATCACTGAGGTACCGCCAATGTTAATGCACAACCCTCCGCACCCGGGTGAAGTACTGCGAGAGCTTTGTCTTGAGCCCCTTGGCCTCTCTGTCACGGCGGCGGCAGAGGCATTGGGCGTTAGCCGCAAAACGTTGAGTGCCGTGTTGAATGGCAAGGCCGGTATCAGTCCCGAAATGGCGATCCGGCTCTCTATTGCTTTCGATACTTCGGCAGAAAGCTGGCTGAATCAGCAGTCCCAATATGAACTCTGGCATGCCGAAAAGCATCGCAAAGAGCTCAACGTCAAGAAGCTTGTTGCAGCCTGAAGCCGCACATAACCAGGCCATGCACGGGATGCCAAAACCTCCGCTTCGCTTCGGTCTTGCCACCGGTGATGGCGAGCGTCAGGTGTCGTAATGGCTCGATCTTTCATAGAGCCAACTCTCGAGCTTGAATCGAGCTATAGGGATTACATCCGGGAACTTGGCAATGAGGAACGCTATCCGTTTCCCCTGGATTTCGATTATTCGGATTTCCCTTCTTTACTCGCTCGCCTGGCCGACTTCGACGCCGGTCGAAATTTACCAGCGGGCTACGTAGCAAGCTCCACCTACTGGTTGGTGGAAGCGGGAGAGATCCTCGGTGTCTCAAACCTCAGGCATACTCTGAACGAGGAAATCCACCGGTGCGGTGGTCACATCGGGCTTGGAATCCGCCCATCCCAACGCAGTCGGGGTTTGGGCGCCGAGCTCATGTCCCTCACCATTCAGGAGGCGAGGAAGCGAGGAATAGACGAAGTGCATATTCACTGCTACAAATCAAATCTGGCTTCGGCAAAGATTATTGAGGCCAATGGCGGTGTGCTCCACTCGGAGATCGAGGAGGGGGCTTTGGGAAGCGTCGTTCAGCGCTTTGTGGTACGAGCACCTAACAATCGGTTCAACTCGGACGCCGGCAAGGCTGGCGCCGGTTAGCCGAGAAGGTACGCGTCCAATGCGGTGATGCTTTGGTGTCTCGTCAAGATTTTTTGAATTCGTCTCAATGAAGAAAGCCAGCTTAAAAAGGCGAATCCATACACTGACGCTATTGGGGTCACTCGTCCCCTTACGGCAACGGTAAGCGGCACAATGAGTATCAGGCCCATTGGCTGTGGCAATCATGTCTACGCGTCTATGTCTTGATTGGAGGTTAATTTGGCAGAACTGGTACCAATGCGCGGCGAGGTATTGAAAGCATTGGCCTCCATGTTTTTGCTTTCAACGTGGCAGCCCTTGCTTTGTACAGGAAACTCGGCTTTCAAGTGACAGGCGTCAACATGCAGAAGAGACTGAATGTTTGACATATTTAGTAATGTGTTGGTACGTCCGTGGCCGCCTAACAATGCATTGCAGGAGACGTTTGACCTGACACCCGTTTTTGCTTCCGCAAAAGCCGGTGTTGCCTCAAACGTCGCTGAAGGCGGGGCTTGTGCAGCAGCGTGGTCAAGGCTATGAATGAAGTATTGGTAAAGCTCGGCTTCGTACATTTTTTTGCTCAACAACTATCTGATCTCACTGGTTTGGAAAGCCGTCTTGGGCGTGTCGTTTCAGTGCAGCGATCAGTCATCGGGGTTGCGTGCAGTGATGAGAGGAGGAACGTAGAGCTATCAATAAATCTGCAGCAAGCCGAACCTGTAGACCGCCCCACCGTTGGTGACTGGGTTATTTTGGATGAAACGCGAACTCGAATTGAGCAGGTGCTTGCAAGAAAGAGCCTTTTCAAGCGTATAGGTTCCGGAAACACAACCCAGTTTCAGCCTATCGCAGCCAATATTGATGTGGTATTCATCGTTACTTCTTGCAACGAGGAGTTTAAGGAGTCTCGTCTTGAGCGCTACCTCGCTTTATGTAATGAAGCAGGGGCTATACCGGTGATTGTCCTTACCAAGGTCGATCTTACGGACGATATAGAAAGCTATATTGAGCGGGCACGCAGCGTTCAGTCGGGTGTCGCAGTGGAGCAAGTAAATGCTCTTGATCCATCCACGTTGGATGGAGTGAAGGGCTGGATTGGCGGGAACGCAACAATTGCGCTCGTGGGCTCCTCTGGTGTAGGGAAGTCCACGCTGCTGAACGCTTTGGCTGAGGGTGCATTGGCTGCCACCGGAGCGATCAGGGAGGATGACAAGAAAGGTCGGCATACGACGACCCATAGAGAACTCTATTTTCTTCCGTCAGGCGGGCTGATTATTGATGTTCCGGGAATGCGCGAGTTGCGGGTTGCTGATGTAGATGACGCATTGGGTCATGTTTTTGGAGACATCGAGCAATTGTCTGCCCAATGCCAGTTTTCTGATTGCAAACATATGAATGAGCCTGGATGTGCGGTAATCGCGGCTATTGAAGACGGGCAGCTGGATAGGCGCAGATTGGATAGTTACCAAAAATTGATGCGTGAGAATGAATTCGCATCAGCAAGCCTGGCTGAAAAGCGCGCCAAGGACCGCAGGTTTGGCAAAATGGTGAAAGGCGCAAAGATCCACAAAGGAAAAACAGGGCGTCGTGACACTCCATAACAAGCAAACGCACCAGCCGACAGAGTTTCGTGATCTGGCGCCACTTTGATGGGCGACAGTCAACCGGCGGTGTTAGGAAAGCATGAAGCAACTCACAAACATTTGCAGCGTCTTCACAAGGCATAAACAATGTTTGCCCTGGCGAATCCTTCCCGACTTTCTTGCGTTCGGGATGGGATTGGCTATTGCCTATTTCCTGAGGTGGGAGACGAGGGACCTGGTCTGGAGTCTGTGGCTTTGCAGCCTGGTATTGGGATACCTCACAATCCTGTCCGCTGTCAGTGGAGGCGCTTACATCGGGCTTCATGCGATCAGGCATAAGGATTTCAAGAAGGAATACCGAACCGCTGCCATCTGTGGCGGAATAGGGCTCGGCGTGTTTTTTCTGGGGTTCTTTTCTCTTCATTTCTGCGGATTTCATGCAGGACATTCGGTCTTTCTTCAACAGTTCTTTCCCATCGACGGCATGCCAAAGGACGGTTTCGGCGCAGCATTCATGAATCCTCCTCTGCTATGGGCATTGGTGTTCAAACATCTCGTGGCGCCCTATGGCATTTTCCTCCTTCCGGCGCTGATTGCGGAAAGGAAGCATGTATTCAAATCGTTGAATAAAGCAGTCCATGCGGTGCGCGAGGGAGTCAACGCAGACTACTTAGTGAATGGAGCCAAAGGAGAAAAAAGAAAAGGGAAGGGACGTGGGCTATTCGGTGACGCAATGGGTCGCCCTTATGCTAATGTCATCCGCATGCACCTGCTGATATTTTTCTTTGCCTTCTGTCATTTCTTGAACGTTGATTCCTTTGTCGTTTACGCCGTCGTTTATTTCGTCTATTTCTTCCCGTGGGGTGAAATCAGAGACTTGAAGATATCGAAGAAAACCAATGAGCCGGCGTCCTAGAGGCCGGGCTTCATGCCAGTGTTGTCGGGACCGGAAGTAAAAGCAGTGTTAGCGTCATTACTCCGGAAGGCGCGATTGAACATGGGGATTTGCAACCTTAGAGTCTGTCTTGATGTGTTCTATACACTCTTGAAGCGAGGAATCCGGCCATGAAGGCAAGTTGTTTATGTGGTGGTATCAAATTCGAGATTGAAGGTGAGTTTGTGTACGCCGGTTACTGCCACTGCAGTGAATGCCAGAAGTTTTCCGGCTCGGCCAACTCGGTATTCGGCGGCTTGAAAAAAGAGCAGCTAACCGTTGTGCAGGGTAGGGAGTTGATGAGCTACTACGTCAAGTACCCCGGTTCCCACGTTGCCTTTTGCAGCCGTTGTGGTTCCTGCCTGTTGAACGAAAAAGTCGACTGGGATACAACCAACATTCGCCTGGGCCTGCTGGATGACCTGCCGACGAAGGAGCCGGATTTTCATGTGTATGTGGCGTCCAAGGCGCCCTGGCATCACTGGCAGGATGATTTGCCGAAGTACGATGAGCTGCCTGAGTGAGGCTGGGCGGACACCCCGCTATCGTCAGTTCAGGCAGCCTGCAGGGCAAAATACGAAAAGAGGAATGATGTGACGCCACCCGCGAGTGCCCTGGCCGTTGTTCAGGGGTCATATCACCATCTGGAGGCGACTCTCCAGACGGTGCGTGCGGCCACTGCAGAAATGTACCGCCTGGGTATAGCGCAATGGGACGATGAATACCCGGGCAGGGAAGTCCTCTCCGCCGCGGTGGAGAGCGGGTCTCTGTTCCTGTGTATGCAGGGGAGTAAAGTCGTCGTGGGGGCTGGCCTGGATGCTGTGCAGCCGCCGGAGTACGCATCGTGCGATTGGCGTCATGGCGGGTCCGCCTTGGTGGTGCACCATTTGGTTGTGCATCCCGATTATTGGCGCATGGGCTATGCATCGCGCTTCATGGAGTTTGCAGAAGGATACGCCAGCTCCCTTGCTTGCGATGCTGTGCGCCTGGATGCCTATGCAGCCAACGCAGCTGCACTCTCGCTTTATCGCTCCCGCGGTTACAGGGAGGCGGGTAAAGTGGTGTTTCCCCGGAGAAGCGATCCTTTCATTTGTTTCGAAAAGAAGCTGGTTCAGAGCGAGCGCGAGGCATAGCCATGCAGATCAGGGAAGACGACCTCACCGCCTGTGAAGTGATCGAGCTGTTACAGGAGCATTTGAGCAACATGCACGAACTGTCCCCGCCAGAGAGCGTGCATGCGCTGGACCTGGAGCGGCTGAAGCAGCCAGGGATCACGTTCTGGACCGCCTGGGAGAACGGGCTCTTGATGGGTTGTGGGGCACTGAAGGAAATTGATCTCACGCAGGGCGAGATCAAATCGATGCGAACGCCCTCGGCGAGGCGCAGGCGCGGTGCCGGGCGTGTGCTGCTGCAACACATCATCGCCGTTGCGCGACAGAGAGGTTATCGCCTGCTCAGTCTGGAGACCGGGAGTCAGCCCGGTTTCGAGCCCGCGAGAAAACTCTATGAGAGCCATGGGTTCATCTACTGTGGCCCCTTTGCGGGATATGAAGATGACCCCCACAGCCAGTTCATGCAGCTCAGGCTATGAGATCGGCTCGGTAACGTGCCTGCCCTGCGCAGCTATGCACGCAGGTCTTCCAGTGTCCGGCCCACGCGCTTCACGTCCTGCTCGTGGGCCTCATCGCGCCATGTTTCCGCCAACGCAGCGGCGTACCACTCCCGCATGCCGGGCAGGGTCAATACACGCTTGACGTAGTCATTGCAGGCCGCGGACATTGACAACCGGTATGTTTGCAGCCGGAACACCACGGGCGCGTAGAATGCATCGACTGCCGAAAAAGCGGGTCCGGCGAGAAACGGACCGCCGAAGCGCTCAAGCCCCTCCGTCCACAGCGACTCGATGCGCTCAAGGTCGCGTTGCAGGGGTGCGGGTATGTCATGTAATTGCACGCGGATGCCACAGTTCATGCTGCACACATCGCGCAGCGCCTGAAATCCTGAATGCATTTCCGCGGCTGCGCAGCGTGCCCAGGCGCGGGCAATCGCATCGCCTGGCCATACGGCAGGCACCTGCTCGGCGAGATATTCGGTGATCGCCAGCGAGTCCCACACGACGGTGTCGCCGTCATGCAGGCAGGGCACCTTGGCGGTGGGTGAAAAGCGGGCAAATGCGTTGTCCGCGCCGCCGCTGCCAAAGGGCACCAGGTGTTCCCGGAAAGGAATGTCCAGTGCGCGCAACAGCAGCCAGGGCCGCAGCGACCAGGAGGAGTAGTTCTTGTTGGCGATGTACAGTTGCAAGGTGGTTTTAGGCATTAGTGCACCTCGGTCAGGGCCTTCAGCAGCGTTGCTACCACCCTGCTGGGCGGCGGCGACTGGCGCAGTATAGCGCTGAACTGGCAGATGTACTGGAAGCGGTCGGTGGCCAGTGCGCGCATGCGCCGTGCGCGTACGAAGCTCTCGGCATAGTGTTGCGGGAGGTAGCCGAGATATCTGCCTGAGAGTATCAGGTGGGCCACGGCTTCCTGGTCCCAGGCGGTGGCGTCGCGCTGTTGACCTCGCTGGCGCGTCACCTCCATATTCGGCGAGTGATAACCAATGCCCACGTATTTGCTGGAGAGGATCTCGCTGTCTGCGAGCTCTTTGCCGGCGCGCCCGAACAGCGGGTGGCCTGCTCCGCAGTACAGGTACATCTGTTCATTGAATAGTGTGTGGTAGATGAGGCTGCTGGAGGGGCGATGGTCGGGAATGATCCCCAGATGAAAGCGGCCCTCAATGACGCCTCGCTCAATGGCGTTGATTGGCTCTACGTGCACTTGCAGGTGGACACCGGGGGCCCGCTCGTCGAACAAGGCGAATGCGCGGTCGATGTGACAGGCGGGGTTGGAAGCGGTTTTGTCGAAAATGGCGACAGCAAGTGAGCCGGTCAGGCGCTGGTTAATGTCATTGACGTCGTGCTGGTAGTCTTCGAGAGCCGCGACCACTTTCTCTGCTGCCTGGTGGAATTGGGCGCCTTCATCTGTCAGGGCGAAACCGCCGCGTCCGCGGCGACAAAGCGTAAACCCCAACCGTGCCTCCAGGTCCTTGATATGTCGCGAGATGGTAGAGCGGTTGATGTTCAGCTCCAGTTCCGCGGCCGCGAAGCCGCCGCAGGCGACCACGGCGCGAAACACCCGCAGCAGGCGCAGATCGTTGTCGGTGACGGTGCCCAGCAGGGCCTTGCGTGACATGTTAAAACCCCCTCTGCGAGCGGTCTGTAAAGTTTCATCATAATGAATCTCAATAGCGATAGATAATGATTTATGCATCTGTTGCCAGGCCCTAGAATGCGTGCAACTCACCTGGGGGACTACACCATGACCGCTACACCTGACCGCCACAGACTCACCCGCGCGCAGTTGGAAGCGCACTGGATGCCCTACACAGGGAATCGCCAGTTCAAGCGCGACCCGCGCATGATCGTGGCGGCAGAAGGAGTGCATTTTGTCGATGACACGGGCCGCCGCGTGCTCGACGGCCTGTCTGGTCTCTGGTGCAGCGGCGCCGGGCACAACCGCCCGGAAATCGCTGAGGCCGTGCAACGCCAACTGCGCACTCTGGATTACGCACCTGCCTTTCAGTACGGGCACCCCGGGGCGTTTGAATTGGCCAACCGCGTCAAGGCCCTCACGCCCCAGGGGCTGGACTATGTGTTTTTCACCAACTCCGGTTCGGAAGCCGCCGACACCGCGCTGAAAATGGCCCGCGCCTACTGGCGGCTGAAAGGGCAGCCCGCGAAAACCCGGCTGATCGGGCGTGCCAAGGGTTACCACGGCGTCAACTTTGGCGGCATCTCGGTGGGCGGCATCGGGCCCAACCGCAAGTTGTTTGGTCCTGCTGTGGAAGCGGATCACCTGGCACACACCCTGTCGCCGGATACGCTGTTCAGCCGCGGCATGCCGGCGCAGGGCGCCGCGCGTGCGGACGAGCTGCTGGAGCTGATTGCCCTGCATGACGCCAGCAATATCGCGGCTGTGATTGTCGAACCGATGGCCGGTTCTGCCGGGGTGATCCCGCCACCGGTGGGCTACCTGCAGCGGCTGCGGGAGCTGTGCACCGCACATGATATCCTGCTGATTTTTGATGAGGTGATTACCGGTTTCGGCCGCTGCGGCGCAATGACCGGTGCCGACGCCTTTGGTGTCGTCCCCGACATCATGAACGTGGCCAAGCAGCTTACCAATGGCGCCATTCCCATGGGGGCGGTGATTGCAAAGGGCGAAATCTACGACACCTTCATGGCGCAGGGCGGGCCGGACTACATGCTCGAATTCCCCCACGGTTACACCTACTCGGGCCACCCGGTGGCCTGTGCCGCCGGGCTGGCTGCCCTGGATATCCTGGAGCGGGAACAGCTGCCGCAGCGTGTGGCGCGCATGGCGCCATACTTCGAGGCTGCCCTGCACCAGCTGCAGGGCGCTCCCCATGTGGTGGATATTCGCAATTATGGCTTTGCCGGTGCGCTGCAACTGGCGCATTACCCCGGTGAACCGGCGCGGCGCCCCTTCGAGGTGGCCATGCGCATGTGGGAAAAAGGGTTTTATGTGCGCTACGGGGCCGACACCGTGCAATTGGGTCTGCCCTTTGTGATTGAAGAGGCCCAGATCGATAGCTTGCTGGAAGCGCTGGGCGACACCCTGCGCGAGCTGGCCTAGCGCGCACCGCGCATTTGCCTGCCGTGTCGGACCTCAACCTGTGGCAACTCACCCTGACCGCAGCGGCCGTGAGCCTGCCCACCTTCGGCTGGGTGATGCTGGGCCTGGTGTTGCGTTTGCTGGGCTGGCTGCAGCCGCGCCATGTGCAGGCCATTTCGAAGTTCGCTTTCAACGCGGCGCTGCCCTTGCTGCTGTTTATCAGCGCCGCCGGGCTGGATTTTGCCGCCATGGGCGGCGCCACCTACCTGCTCGCGGGGGTGCTGGCAACGGTGCTCACCCTGTGCCTCAGCTGGATCTATGCCCGCTGGCGGGGTTTTGCGCCGCCAACGCTGGGCGTGTTTGTGCAGGCCGGCTTTCGTTCCAACCTGGCGATACTCGGCTTCGCCCTCTGTCATGCAGCCTACGGCGATCAGGGGCTAAGCCTTGCGGCATTGCCAGTCGCGGTGATGACGGCGCTCTATAACGCGCTTGCGGTTTGGGTACTGCAGGTGACGCACGGAGGCAACCGCTCTCTTGGCGGGCTGCTGGTTGGACTGGTGCGCAACCCGCTGCTGCTGGGTATTGGCGCAGGCATGTTATATGCCGTATCTGGCATACCGCTGCCGGGTTTTACGCCCGTTGTCAGTCAGCTGTTGTCGCAGGGTTTCCTGCCCCTGGTGCTGGTGAGCATCGGTGCTGCCATGCGCCTCTCGCTGCTGCGCAGTGCCGGTTCGGTTACCTGGGAAGCGGCTGGCTGGCGGCTGCTCGTGGGGCCTGCCATTGGGGTGCTGCTGGCGCTGCTGCTGGGCGTGGCACCCATGCAGTTGGGCGTGCTGTTTCTGTTGCTGAGCTCGCCGGTCGCCGCAGCAAGCTTTGTGATGGTCGTGGCGGCGCGCGGAGACGGCACGCTGGCGTCCAACATGATTGTGCTGACCACCTTGTTGTCCATGGTGTCTGTTACCGCGGGTTTTGCCCTGCTGGTGGTACTTGGCCTGGTAGCGGTTCCGCTCTGACCTGTGCCGCTGGTGAGGGTATAATCCGGTTTTTTGCCTGGGGAAGAAACCGTGACAACTGCGACAAGGCCGCTGGAAGGACTGCGGGTAATAGAATTGGGCCAGCTGCTGGCGGGCCCGTTTGCCTGCACAATACTCGCGTATTTCGGTGCCGAGGTGATCAAGGTGGAGGCGCCCGGTGGCGACCCCATCCGCGGCTGGCGGGTGGTACAGGACGGTACCTCACTCTGGTATCGCAGTCTGGGCCGCAACAAGAAAAGCGTCACGCTCGACCTCAAGAGTGAGCGCGGCCGGGAGCTGGTCCTGCAGCTGCTGGACAGCGCCGATGTGCTGGTGGAGAACTTCCGCCCGGGGGCGATGGAGGCGTGGGGCCTTGGCCCCGAGGTGGTCAAGGCGCGTAACCCGGGGCTGGTTTACGCCAGGATTTCAGGCTACGGCCAGACCGGGCCCTACGCCAGCAAACCGGGATACGCATCGGTGACCGAGGGCTTTGGCGGCTTTCGCTACATTAACGGTGAGCCCGGCAAGGCACCAGTGCGACCCAACATCAGCCTCGGTGACACCGTCGCGGCTCTGCATGCAGCACTGGGCATCACCCTCGCGCTGCTGCAACGTGCCAAACCGGGCGGGGAGGGGCAGGTGGTGGACGTTGCGCTGTACGAGTCGATTTTCAACCTGCTGGAAGGCATGGTCCCCGAGTACGACGGCGCCGGCGTAGTGCGCGAACCCTCGGGCACCACGGTGACGGGTATCGTACCCACGAACACCTACCGCTGTGACGACGGCAAGTACGTGGTGATCGGCGGTAACGGCGATTCCATCTTCAAGCGACTGATGACGGTAGCCGGGCGTTCCGATATGGCGGCGGATCCGGAGCTTGCGGACAATGCCGGCCGGGTGCGCCACGAGGCCGAAATCGACAAGGCGCTGGGGCTCTGGTGTGGCCAGCATTCCTCGACCCACGTGATCAATGTGCTGGAGGAGGCCCGTGTGCCGGTGGGCCCGATCTACTCCGTTGCCGACATGCTCAACGATCCCCAGTACCAGGCGCGCGGGCTGTTTGAGCAGGTGGAGATCGACGGCAAACCGCTGAGGATTCCCGCCATCATGCCGCGCCTCGCGGAGACACCCGGGCGTACCGAGTGGCCCGGCGGCGATCTTGGCAGCCACAACCGGGAAGTCTTGCAAGGGCTGCTGGGCCTGGACGATGAGGAACTGGCACTGCTTGCTGCGGATGGGGTGATCGCCCCGGGTTGAGCAGAGCCGCCTAGCCGGTCTTGCCCAGGGTTATCTGAGTCGGGTTGCTGAATACCAGGCTGCCGTCATCCAGTGGTGCCGTCGGCAGGGTCTTGCGGTCCCTGCGGTAGTCCTGTGAGTTCCGCCAGGGGTCGTGGTCCCCCTGTTTGGGGAGCAGGGGCAGCACGCGCTGTATGTAACCCGCGCTGAAATCATCGAGCCAGGGGCGCGCCGGCATGTCCTGGTCGGCGGGTCGCAGTGTGGGCGTAACCTGGGCGACACCGCAGCGGTCCATGTAGTTCAGCAGACGGCAGACAAAGCGGGCGCTGAGGTCGGCGCGCAAGGTCCATGAAGCGTTGATGTAGCCGTAGGTGTGGGCCATGTTCGGCACGCCGGATAACAGCATGCCGCGCCAGGTCCAGCGCGCACCGAAGTCTACCGCTTCGCCATCCACCTCGAAGGCGATGCCGCCCATCACCACCATCTGCAGGCCGGTAGCGGTGACGATGATATCGGCCTCCAGCGCTTCACCGGACTGCAGGCGAATGCCGGTTTCCGTGAAACTGTCGATGTGGTCAGTCACGATATCCGCCCGGCCGCTGCGCAGGGCGGCATAGAGGTCACCGTCCGGCACCAGGCAGAGGCGCTGGTCCCAGGGGTTGTAGGCGGGCGTGAAGTGTTTCTCAATGTCGAAATCCGGCCCCAGGGACCTGCGCAGCATTTTCAGCAGCTGCGCCTTTACCTGTTCGGGGTGTGTGCGACTCTTCCTGTATACCCATTGCTGCAGCAGGGTGTTTTTCCAGCGCGTGATGGCATAGGCCCAGCGCTCGGGCAGGCAGCGGCGCAAGAGATTGGCCAGCTTGTCGCGGTTGGGCCGCGATATGACGTAGGTCGGCGAGCGCTGCAGCATGGTGACGTGCGCCGCGTCCCGGGCCAGCGCCGGCACCAGCGTCATGGCGGTCGCGCCGGAGCCGATGATCACCACGCGTTTGTTCCGGTAGTCGAGCTCCTGTGGCCAGTGCTGGGGGTGTACCAGGGTGCCGCGGAAGCGTTTTTCTCCGGGAAACGCTGGCGCGTACCCTTGGGCGTAGTCGAAGTAACCCGAGCAGAGCAGCAGGAACTGGCAGCTGAACTGTTCTTCGCGGACAGCGCCCTGTTCATCCGTGACTGCGACGTCCAGTGTCCAGCGCGCAGTCTCGCTGCTGAAGCGGGCCCGCAACACTTTGTGTTGAAAGCGGATGTGTTCGCGCACGCCGTACTCGTCCGCCGCGCTGTTGATGTACTCGAGAATTGATGCGCCGTCGGCGATAGCGCGCTCATGGATCCAGGGTTTGAAATCGTAGCCCAGTGTATGCATGTCGCTGTCGGAACGAATCCCGGGATAGCGAAACAGATCCCAGGTGCCGCCAATCCGGGGCCGGCTCTCCAGCAGCATGACACGCTTGCCGGGGCACAGGCTGTGCAGGTGCACTGCGGCGCCGATGCCGGACAGTCCCGCACCGACGACGATGACGTCGGCGCCGTGCCGGCTGTCCGGTTCTTTCATGGGCGCTCAGCCCCGGCCGAGTATCGAGCGCGCCACCAGCTCCCGCATGATTTCCGATGAGCCGCCATAAATTCGCTGGATGCGTGCGTCGGTATAAAAGCGGGAAATGGGGTATTCCACGGTATATCCATAGCCGCCGAACAGCTGCAGGCACTCGTCAATGGTGTCGCACTGCATTTCGCAGGAAGCCAGTTTCAGCATGGCGGCCTTGTCGGCGGTCAGCTCACCGCGGCTGTATTCATCGGCACACTGTTCGTACAGCGCGCGGTTGAGGGCGATCTGCGTGCGCACGTCCGCCAGTTTGAAACGGGTGTTCTGGAAGCTGCCGATGGCCTGGCCAAAGGCCTTGCGCTCCAGCACATAGTCCACGGTCAACGCGAGTGCCCCCTCGGCGGCGGCCACCGCCTGCGCGGCGATGCCCAGGCGCTCCCGGGGCAGCTCCTCCATCATGATGACAAAACCCTTGTTTTCCCCGCCGAGCAGTGCGTTCGCCGGCAGGCGCATGTCCTGGAAGAAGAGCAGGGCGGTGTCCGACGCGTGCTGGCCGATTTTCTCGATCTTCTTGCCGCGCTCAAAGCCGGGCAGGGTGGTGTCGACTAGGAACAGGGACGTGCCCTTGGCCCCCTTGCCGGGGTCGGTGATGGCGGCGACGATGACCAGGTCGGCGTGCATGCCGTTAGTGATGAAGATCTTGGAACCATTCAGGATCCATTCATCGCCGTCACGCACCGCGTTGGTGCGTATCCCCTGCACATCAGAGCCCGCGCCGGGTTCGGTCATGGCCAGCGCGCCCACAGCGTCACCGCTGACCATTCTCGGCAACCACTGCTGCTTCTGCTCCTCGGTCCCGTGGCGGGCCAGGTAGGGGGCGACGATGTTCGAGTGGATGCCAAAGCCGGAGGCGAATCCACCGAAGCCCATGCGCGACAGTTCTTCAATCAGCATCAGCGTGACGTGGGGCGTGGTGCCCGCGCCGCCGTAGGCTTCGTCCATGTCGGCGCAGAGCAGGCCCGCTGCACCCAGCGTGCGCCACAGCTCGCGCGGCACCATGTGATCCTGTTCCCACTGTTCGTAGTAGGGGGCGATTTCCTGTTCAAACGCACGTCTGGCCATATCGCGGAACAGGGTCAACTCGTCACTCTGCATGATCGTTTCTCCAAATCGGGGTGGCGCAATGATAACCCCTTGGGGTAGTGGCCGACCACTCATGGGGTGCTACACTAGGCCGCCACGATAATCAGCAATGGAGAGTTCCGATGCGCGAATACCTGCAGTTCTACATCAACGGTGAGTGGGTCGATCCGGTCACCCCCAAGGTTCACGACGTGATCAACCCCGCCGATGAGTCGGTTTGCGCACACATTTCCCTGGGCAGTGAAGCCGACGTGGATCGCGCCGTGGCGGCCGCCCGCAAGGCGTTTGGCACGTGGGGCTACAGCAGCCGCGAGGACAGGATTGCTGTGCTTGAGTCCTGTGTTGCCACGTACGAAAAGTACTATAACGACATGGCCGACGCGATTCGTGAGGAAATGGGTGCGCCGAAGTCCCTGGCGGTTTCTGCACAGGCGCATGCCGGGTTGGGGCACCTGCAAGAGGCCCTGCGCGTGCTGCGCGAATTCGAATTCGAAGAGGACCTGGGTGAACACCGACTGTTCAAGGAACCGATCGGCGTATGCGGCCTGATCACGCCGTGGAACTGGCCGGTCAACCAGATCGGTTGCAAGGTGGCGCCAGCGCTCGCCGTGGGCTGCACCATGGTCCTCAAACCGTCCGAAGTGGCGCCGCTGTCGGGTTACCTGTTCGCGAAGATCATGCATGAGGCGGGCGTGCCGGCAGGTGTGTTCAACCTGGTCAATGGCGACGGCCCTACCGTCGGCGCCGCGCTGTCCCGTCACCCGGATGTGGACATGATGTCCTTCACCGGTTCCACCCGGGCGGGCTCCCAGGTGGCGCAGAACGCCGCGCCCACGGTGAAGCGTGTCACGCAGGAGCTGGGTGGCAAGTCGCCGAACATCATTCTTGACGACGCGGATCTGGAAACTGCGGTCACCCGTGGCGTGTTGCACATGTACAACAACACAGGACAGTCCTGCAACGCGCCATCGCGCATGCTGGTGCCGCGTGCACGCCTGGCAGAAGCCGAGACGATTGCCGCAGCGGTCAGCGCCAAGGTGGTTGTGGGTGATCCCGCCGACGAGGCGACCACGATGGGCCCTGTCGTGTCTGAACTGCAGTTCAACAAGATCCAGGGCCTGATCGAAAAGGGCATTGCCGAGGGTGCCAAGCTCGTGTGTGGTGGTCCGGGACTCCCCGAGGGTATCGACAAGGGTTACTTCGTGCGTCCCACGGTCTTTTCCGAGGCCAATAACGAAATGACGATCGCCCGCGAAGAGATCTTCGGTCCGGTACTGGTCATGATTCCCTATGACACCGAAGAGGAAGCCATCGCCATCGCCAACGACACGCCCTACGGTCTCGCCGGCTACGTGCAGAGCGGCGATATTGCCCATGCGCGGCGGGTCGCCTCGCGCATCCGCGCTGGCAACGTGCACATCAACGGTGCCAGCGGTGGCTACAACGTGCCGTTCGGCGGTTACAAGCAGTCCGGTAACGGCCGTGAGTGGGGCGCCCATGGCTTCACCGATTTCCTTGAAATCAAGGCAGTCGAGGGCTTCGGCAGCTGAGATGTCGGCGTTCATTCTGGCCATAGACCAGGGGACGACTGGCACTACGGTCGCGCTGATGGACGCCTCGGGGCGCTTGCGCACCAGCGTCAACATTGAGTTCCCCCAGCACTATCCGAAACCGGGCTGGGTGGAACACGATGCCGCGGACATCTGGTCCTCGGTGCAGCGCGGTATCCGCAGTGTGCTGCGCAAGCGCGTCTGCAAACCGTCGGACATCGCCGGCATTGGCATCACGAACCAGCGCGAAACCTCACTGCTGTGGGACCGCAGTAACGGCGATGCGCTGAACCGGGCCATTGTCTGGCAGTGCCGTCGCACAACCGACTTTTGCGAAACCCTCAAGGCCGGTGGTCATGAGGCGCAGGTCAAACGCAAGTCGGGGTTGGTGCTGGACCCGTACTTCTCCGCCAGCAAGTTCCGCTGGCTGCTGCGTAACACGCCCGGCGCGGGGCGCAAGCTGCGTGCGGGTCGGGTGGCTGCGGGTACCATCGACAGCTATCTGGTCTGGCACCTCAGCGGCGGGGCAGTGCATGCGACCGATGTATCGAATGCATCGCGCACATCGCTGATGAACCTGCAGCGCCTGAGTTGGGACAAGGAACTGATGGCCCTGTTTGAGGTGCCTGAGGGCGTGCTGCCGGATATCGTGCCCTCCAGCGGCATCGTCGCTCACACCCGTGGCGTACCCGGCCTGCCTGACGGCATTCCCATCGCAGGCATCGCCGGTGACCAGCAGGCGGCCCTGTTTGGGCAGGCCTGCTTCAGTGCCGGGGATGCAAAGTGCACCTTTGGTACGGGTTCTTTTATCCTGATGAATACCGGCGCCGAGTTGTTGCAATCCCGCTCCGGGCTGCTGACCACCGCAGCCTGGCAGTTGGGCAACGCGGACCCTGTCTATGCACTGGAGGGCGGCGCTTTCGTGTGTGGCGCAGCGGTGCAGTGGCTGCGCGACGGACTGTCGCTGATCCGGCGTTCCGCAGAGGTGGAGGCACTGGCCGCCTCGGTTCCCGACAGTGGCGGCGTGGAATTTGTGCCTGCCCTGACCGGTCTCGGTGCGCCACACTGGGCGCCTGACGCACGCGGTGTGCTGACAGGATTGACCCGCGGCACAGGCCGTGGCCACATCGCCCGTGCCACGCTGGACGCCATGGCGCTGCAGAATGCCGACATCCTGCTCGCCATGGAGCGTGACCTTGGCAGGCGCATGCGGCCCTTGCGGGTGGATGGCGGAGCCGCGGCCAACAACCTGCTGATGCAAATCCAGGCGGACGTGCTGGGCCGCAAGCTGATCCGTCCCGAGGTCATCGAGACCACCGTGGCGGGCGCCTGCTATCTCGCAGGGCTGGGCGTCGGGCTGTGGTCCGGCACCGCCGACCTGCGCAAGATCTGGGCGGTGGAGCGCGAGTTCACGGTGCGTCTATCTGCGTCGGCGCGCCGTCGGCGGCATGCCTCCTGGCAGACGGCGCTGGCCCGGGCGCTGCTGTGAGCAGGCCGCATGGCTGACATTCTTACCTTCCGCAGGCCTTCGCTGAAAGAGAAGCACAAGGGCAACACGCTGTGTCGTCACGGGCACCACAAGTGGCTGGTCGACAAGGCGAAACAGTTCGACGTCAAACAGGGCCGCCTGGTCACCGTGTATTGCTGTGCACGCTGCGGTGAGCGTAAAGTGAAGGCCTTATAGGCACCGGCGAGTGTTCAGGCAGGGCGTGCCTGCCCGGTCAGCCGGTTCTCACTCACTGTCAGGCATCGGGGTGACCACCATGACGCAGATGATCTATCCCACAACCAATTTGAAGGCCACCGAACAGCTGGTCATCGAGCGCGGGGAGGGCGTATACGTCTACGACAACCGCGGTCAGCAGTACCTGGAGGGGATGAGCGGCCTCTGGTGCACTTCACTGGGGTACGGCAACGAGGAAGTGGTCGAGGCAGCGGCACAGCAGATGCGCACCTTGTCCTACTCACACCTGTTCGGCGGCAAGACGCACCCGGCGGCCATGCAACTCGCGGATACCCTGGCGTCCATGGTGCCGGTGAACAATGCGCGGGTATTTCTCGGGAATTCAGGTTCGGATGCCAACGATACCCTGGTCAAACTGCTGCGCTATCACTTCAACGCCATCGGCCAGCCGGAAAAGTTCAAGATCATAGCCCGTGAGCGGGCCTATCACGGTGTGACGGTGGCCGCCGCCTCGCTGACCGGGCTGCTGCCCAATCACACGCATTTCAGCCTGCCTTTTGAGGCGTTGGGCGTTCTGCGAACGGGGGCGCCACACTTCTACCGCGACGGTTTGCCCGGTGAAAGCGAGTCGCAGTTTGCCAGCCGCCGGGCCGAGGAACTCGAAACCCTGATTCTTGCCGAGGGGCCGGAAACGATCGCAGCGTTCATTGCCGAGCCGGTCAATGGCGCCGGCGGCGTCATCGTGCCGCCCGCCGGCTATTTCGAAAAAGTGCAGGCAGTGTTGCGCAAGTACGACATCCTGTTCTGGGATGACGAAGTGATTTGCGGATTTGGTCGCACCGGTGAAGATTTCGGTGCAACCACCTACGGTATTCAGCCGCAGCTGATGTCGCTGGCCAAGGCCCTGTCGTCCGCGTACCTGCCGGTGAGTGCGGCGGTTGTCAGCGGCGACATCTACGAGTCGCTGGTGGAGCCGAGTGCGGCGGTCGGCGTGTTCGGCCACGGCTACACCTACGGGGGGCATCCGGTCGCCTGCGCTGTGGCATCCAAGGTGCTGGAAATCTACGAGCGCGATCAGCTGTTTGCCAGGGCGGCTGACACCGGCCGCTACCTGCAGCAACAGCTGCAGCGGTTCGCCGATCATCCGCTGGTGGGTGAGGTGCGCGGAGTGGGCATGATAGCGGCGCTGGAACTGGTAGCAAACAGGACAACGCGAGAGGCGTTCAGCGGCAACGCGATGGGCGGCTACTGCGCCCTGCGTGCACAGGCGCACGGCCTCATTGTGCGCGCCATGGGCGGTAACAGCATAGCCCTCTGCCCGCCGCTGGTGATCACACGGTCGCAAGTGGATGAACTGATCAGCAAACTCGGTAGCGCGCTGGATGACACACTGCAGCACGCGCAGGCCGAGGGGTTACTGCGCGGCGACTGAGCACCACAGCGCCATAACCTCAGGCTATCGGTCAGATGACTCCAAGTGCCTGTGCGTCCCATATTCAGTCTCTATAATCGGGAGTGAAACTGCGAGACGATAAGGACGCACAACATGTTAACAATAAAACTCAAGCGCACTGCGGGGCATCTGCTGGCCCTGTTGCTGCTCGGCTATTCCGCCGTTGCCGCTGCCAAGTCACCCAACATCCTGGTGATCTGGGGCGACGATATCGGCATGACCAATCTCAGTGCTTACAGTGACGGGTTGATGGGCTATCGCACGCCCAACATCGACCGCATTGCGAGTGAAGGCATTCGTTTTACTGATTATTACGGTGAGCAGAGTTGCACTGCGGGTCGTTCGGCCTTCATCACCGGCCAGAGCCCGATCAGAACCGGTCTCACCAAGGTGGGTATGCCCGGTGCCGATATCGGCCTGCAGCCGGAGGACGTCACACTGGCGGCGCTGCTCAAGGACCGCGGCTATGCCACGGGCCAGTTCGGCAAGAATCACCTCGGTGACAAGGACGAGTTTCTGCCGACCAACCATGGTTTCGACGAATTCATGGGGAACCTGTATCACCTGAATGCCGAAGAAGAACCCGAGCATCCCGACTACCCGAAAAACGCCGAATTTCGCCAGCGCTTTACCCCGCGGGGCGTGATCCACAGCCACGCCGACGGGCGCATCGAAGACAGCGGCCCGTTAACGCGCAAGCGTATGGAGACCGTAGATGAAGAGTTTCTGGCTGCGGCAACGAATTTCATCGGCCGTTCCGCGCGCCAGGAAAAACCCTTTTTTGTCTGGTTCAACACGACGCGCATGCACTTCTACACCCACATTGCAGATGCCGAGCGCGGCCTGTCAGGCCAGGGGTTCTATAACGATGCCATGGTGGCACACGATGCGCTGGTCGGGCGTCTGCTGGACCAGCTGGATGAACTCGGATTGAGCGATGACACCATCGTCGTGTATTCCACGGATAACGGCCCGCATTACAACACCTGGCCCGATGGCGCTATCACCCCTTTCCGCGGTGAGAAAAACACCAACTGGGAGGGCGGCTACCGAGTGCCCGCCATGGTGCGCTGGCCGGGACGCATTCCGGCTGGCAGGGTATCCAATGAGATCATGTCCCACATGGATTGGGTGCCCACCCTGGCCGCCGCAGCGGGCGCGCCGAATGTCATCGAGGATTTGCAGCGCGGTACGACCGTCAACGGGCGCGAGTACCGCGTGCATCTCGATGGATACAATTTTCTGCCCTACCTGACGGGGGAGGCGCAGTCCGGGCCGCGCGAGAATTTCCTTTACTGGAGCGATGACGGCCAGCTGACCGGCATGCGCATTGGCGACTGGAAGGTGGTGTTTGCGGAACAGCGTGCAGCGCGGTTCGATGTCTGGCGCGATCCCTTCGTGCCGCTGCGCATTCCCAAACTTTTCAACCTGCGCCGTGATCCTTTCGAGCGCGCGGACACGGATTCCAACGCCTACAACGAGTGGTGGGGGCGCATCGCCGGTCCCTTTATATCACTGTCCAGAATGCAGCTGACGGAGTTTCTGGCGACGCTGGAGGAGTTCCCGCCGCGCCAGCGCCCCGCTTCCTTCACGGTCGACCAGGTGCTCGAGGCGGCCTTTCAGGATCGCTAGGTCCACCGCCCTTCGGGCTCTGTCAGCCTGCCCCTCTGCCACCCGCCGGTTATGTGACTGATAACAATTAGTCATTTCCGCCCCGCCGGGTGGCCCGGTATGGTGCCCGCAAAATCCTAAAATAACGGAGACACGCATGTTTGCCCGATTCGACAAGACGCTCAAAATCCTGCCTCTGGCGGTCGCCTGTGCCTGTGCGGCCAATGCTGCATCGGCGCAAATGCTGGAAGAGGTTGTGGTGACCGCGCAGAAGCGCAGCCAGAGCTTGCAGGATGTGCCGATATCCATCAACGCGGTATCCGGTGAAAAACTCAAGGAGGCGGGAATCACCCGAATCGCCGACCTGCAGGTGTATGTGCCGAACCTCACCATGAGTGAGGCTGCGATCGGTTCCAACATTTATATCCGCGGCGTCGGTTCTCAGGTGAACCAGGGGTTCGAGCAGTCGGTGGGAACCTATGTCGATGGCATCTATTTTGGCCGTCCGCGCCAGTTGCGCGCGCCGTTCTTTGACCTCGAGCGTGTTGAGGTGCTGCGCGGCCCGCAGAGTATCCTGTTCGGCAAGAACTCGATCGCCGGTGCCCTCAACCTCGTCTCGGCGAAACCCACCGATGAGTTCGAGGGCAGTGTGTCCGCGCTGTTGGAGCCGGACCACGGCGAACTGGAGACCAGCCTGGTGCTATCGGGGCCGCTCAGCGATACCCTGTCCGGTCGCCTGGCCTTGCGCTACCGGGAAATGGACGGCTTCATCGACAACGTCGCAAAGGGCATTGATGAGATGGAGACCGAGGAAACCGTTGTGCGCGGCGCGCTGCGCTGCGCTGGGATGCCTCCGACAACCTGCAGGTCGACCTGAAGCTGGAGACGGGTGAATTCAACTCCGTGGGCCGCAACTCGATCATCATCGGCAACCCTGCTCCAGGCGGGGCGACCCCGGTGGTGGGCGACTTCTCGCGCAAGGCGGCGCTGGACCCGGAATTCAGCGACAACAACTACGACAATGCGACACTGACCCTGAACTACCAGATGGGCGAGTATGAGCTGGTGTCTATCACTGGCTGGTCTGCCTACGACTACACCGAAGAAGTCGATACCGACTTTGGTGTGGGCAGCACGGTGCAATCCCCCGCCGCCGAGGACTTCGAGCAACTGAGCCAGGAACTGCGCCTGGTGTCGCCGCTGGGAGAAACCTTTGAGTACATCGTCGGCGTGTTCTATCAGGCCTCGGAAATCGATTATCTGGAACCGGCCCAGATCACCCTGCCAGCGGTTGCCGTGGAAATCGACCGTGAATACTTCTCGGACAGCGATCTGTGGGCGGTGTTTGGGCAATCCACCTGGAATATCTCCGACACCTTCCGCGCCACGCTGGGTTTGCGCTATACGGTCGAAGACAAGGACGGTGGACGCCGCCTGGCACTGCGCAATCCTGATGGCAGCATTTTCAACCCCCTGGGCCTGCCCGAGTTCGCGGAGCTGGGCATGCCACTGCCACCCCTGGGCATCACACCGCACGACCTGATGGGTGAGCGCGACGAGGAGGTGGTCACACCCCTGGTGAACCTGCAGTGGGACGTGTCTGGCGAGGCGATGCTCTATGCCAGTGTGTCGACCGGTTACAAGGCAGGCGGCTTTGATGCGCGCAGCAACCGTGCCACCCTGCCCGCGGGCGGCCCGGCCCTGGAGTTTGAGGAAGAAGAAGCCCTGTCCATGGAACTCGGGGCAAAGCTCGGCTTGATGGATGGCGCGGCGGAATTGAACATCGCCCTGTTCCGCACCGAATACGATGACCTGCAGGTCAGCGTGTTCGACGGCGTGCTCGGTTTTGATGTGCAGAACGCGGCTTCCGCGACCACCCAGGGCCTGGAAATGGACGGCCGCTGGCAACTTACGGAGAAGCTGCGGCTGACCGGCGCTTTGGCCTACACCGATTTCGAGTTTGACGACTATGAAAACGGCGCCTGTTACAAAGGCCAGCAAGCGGACCAGGTGGTGGATGGGGTGCCATTCTGCAACTGGTCGGGGAATACCAACCAGTTTACTCCGGAGTTCAGTGGCACCCTGAGTGTCGATTTTGTCCAGCCGGTATTCGGTAATCTGGAGTTGAGGTCAACGCTGGATGTCATATACTCCGACGAGTATTTCGCCGCGCCCGATCTTGATCCCAACGCTGTGCAGGACAGCTATGCCAAGCTCAATGCACGGATAGCGCTGGGTCGGGCAGATGGTGTGTGGGAAGTGGCGTTGGTTGGCAAGAACCTGACCGATGAGGAAATCATCACCTTTGCCAATGACGTACCGCTGACCGGGCCCGTCACAAGCTACTTCGCTTTTGTGGAGCGTCCTCGGACCGTAGCAGTGCAGGCAACCTATAACTTCTAAAAAAATGAGGGCGATATGGCCGTTTCCGGTAGCAGGTTGACAGGCCTGAAGATTGGTCTGGTAGGAGCGCTGCTTGTCGCAGCGGTGGGTTGCGAGCAAAAGGCTTCCGAGTCTGCGGCCACGCCGCCTGCCCCACCGCCCGCGCCGGCAGTCGCCGCAGTCGATACTGCGCGTTTGCTGGCAGCAGACCTGCAGCCCGGCAACTGGATGACCCACGGGCGCACCTACAGCGAGCAGCGGTTCAGCCCGCTGTCCGCCCTGGACGCCAGTAACGTGGACGAGCTTGGTCTGGCCTGGTATTTCGATCTACCCGATGACCGTGGCATCGAAGCCACGCCGATCGTCGTTGACGGTGTGATGTATGTCACCGGGGCGTGGAGCAAGATCTTTGCGCTGGACGCCGCCACGGGTGCGTTACTCTGGCAGCACGATCCGCAGGTACCGCCGGAGTGGGCGTCCAACCTCTGTTGTGATGTCGTCAACCGTGGCGTTGCCGTATGGAAGGGAGTGGTCATTTCCGGCACCCTGGACGGTCGTCTGCTCGGCCTTGACGCGGCCTCCGGCGAGGTGCTCTGGGAAACCCGAACCACGCCCCAGGATCGCCCGTATTCCATTACTGGCGCACCACGGGTGATCAAGGACCGGGTGATCATCGGTAACGGTGGTGCGGAACTCGGTGTGCGGGGCTATGTTTCCGCTTACGACTACCGCACCGGCGAAATGCTCTGGCGGTTCTACACCGTACCCGGCAACCCCTCGAAGCCGCTGGAACACCCGGCGCTGGAACTGGCGGTTGACACCTGGAAGGGCGGTGCGTGGTGGGAAGTGGGCGGCGGCGGCACGGTTTGGGACTCAATGGCCTACGATGCCGAGGCCGATTTGCTGTACATCGGTACGGGTAATGGGTCTCCCTGGAATCGCAGCATTCGCAGCCCGGGTGGCGGCGACAACCTGTTCCTTTCGTCCATTGTTGCACTGCGCCCTGACACTGGGGAATACGTCTGGCACTACCAGACTACACCGGGGGAGAGCTGGGACTACACCGCGACACAGCACATGATCCTCGCCGAGCTGTCCTGGCAGGGGGAGCAGCGCAAGGTGATTATGCAGGCGCCCAAAAACGGCTTTTTCTATGTGCTGGACCGGCTGACCGGTGAACTCCTGTCCGCGGAGCCCTACACCCAGGTGAGCTGGGCAGAGCGGGTGGATATGGCAACAGGCCGCCCCGTGGAGAACCCTGAAGCACGCTATGAAAATGGCGCGGCTGCGTTGGTGTGGCCGCACCCGCTGGGGGGCCACAACTGGCATCCGATGAGTTACAGCCCGGACACCGGTCTGGTCTATATTCCCGCGCAAGAGATCGCCATGAACTACGCGCATGACGCAGAGTTCAGTTACACGCCCGGTGCCTGGAATACGGGGGTGGTCTTCGAGGTGGCGGGCATGCCGGATGACGTCAAAATACGCGAGGCCTTCGCGAGGATGATCAAGGGGCATGTCAGCGCCTGGGACCCGGTAGCCGGGCGCGAGGTCTGGCGCATCCAGCACGACAACGTCTGGAACGGGGGGTTGCTCTCGACGGCGGGGAACCTGCTGTTCCAGGGTAACGCCGAGGGGGAGCTGGTTGCCTACCGCGCCAACGACGGCGAACGTTTGTGGAGTTTTACGGCACAGACGGGGATTGTGGCAGCGCCAGTGAGTTACACCGCCGACGATACGCAGTTTGTGGCCGTTGCCGCGGGCTGGGGCGGGGCGTTTGCGCTGTCCGCTGGTGAGCTGGCGTCGCGCAGTGCCGGCTCCGTGACGCGTGCCCGCGTACTGGCGTTCCGCGCTGGTGGTAACGCATCCCTGCCGCCAGTGAAAATCGCGGAGGAACGCCCCGCGAGCGTCGCCGTGGCGGTGAATCCGGAGGATGCTGACAGCATTGAGCGTGGGCGGGTGCTTTTCATGCGCAACTGTCATATGTGCCACGGTGACCGCGCGATTTCCGGCAGCAGCCTGCCGGATCTTCGCCACATGTCGGATGCGACAGTTGCGGAGTTCGGCGCAATTGTCCTGGGCGGCTTACGGCATCAGGGCGGCATGCCCGGTTTCGCGGAGCGTCTGGACCAGGCCAATGCCGAAGACCTGCTAGCTTACCTGCTCAGCGTGCGCACCGGGGCAGCCGGGGAGGGCTGACTCAGCGTGTGCGGAGCCTTCTCCGGAGAGTAGTTGTTCGATAAGCACCCTGCCCGCCGGTGGCAGGGTGGTATTGCGCAGGTAAACGATACCCGGGCGCACCAGGATTTCACTGAAGCCCGGAAAGTCGATTTCCACGAGCTGTCCCCCCACAACGCTGTCACGCAGGATTCGTTCCGGTCCACAGGTGATAAAGTCCGAATGCAGAACGACTTTGGTGATGAGGCTGAAATCCTCGCAGTAGATGCGGTAGGCCCGGGCGACGAAGCCGTCTGGATCCGCCCCTTCCGGGGCATTAGCACGTAACCACTCCACCCAGCGTCGCGGCAGAGACGGCAGTGCCAGCGGGTAACTCGTCAGGTCTGCCGCCTGCACCCGGCCAACCTGCAGTAGTGGATGGCCTGGCCTGCAGACGGTGATAGAGCGAATGGGGTTTAACGGGACAACCTCCAAATCTGCCTGCCCCTCGAATTCACCAATGTCGGCAACCATGAGGTGCAACGCGCCGGCGTGCAGCTGCTGCACCAGGCCCGCCCAGCTGTCGATGGTGACCCGGATGCTGAGCCCGGGGTGCCTGGACACCAGCCGCGCCACGGCGTCACCAATGGGGCCACGAGCCACGATAGGGCCGCTGCCAACACGTAATTCGCCGCGCAGGCTGTCGGAAAGGGCATCGAGGCTGTGATGGATATCGTCCAGTTCGTGCATGATGCGCCGCGCGTGCTCCATCAACACCTCGCAATGCGGCGTTGGGTCCACGCTCTGTGACTTGCGGTCGAAGAGCATGACGTCCAGCTGCTGCTCCAGGTTCTTGATGCTCTTGGTGAGTGCGGGTTGGGTAATGAACAGCGCATCTGCCGCTTTGCGAAAACTGCGATGCTTCGCCAGCATAAGCACGTGGCGTAGCTGGCGAGTATCAATTGGGTGCTGCATGTTCCGCGACCTTAACGGTCCAGGCCGCCCATGAGCATGTACTTGATTTCCAGGTAATCATCCATACCGTACTTCGAACCCTCGCGCCCGGAGCCGGATTCCTTCACGCCACCGAAGGGCGCCATCTCATTGGAGATCAGGCCTTCGTTGATACCCACGATGCCATACTCCAGGGCCTCGGCAACGCGCCACACGCGGCCGATATCCCGTGTGTAGAAATAGGAGGCGAGCCCGAACTCGGTGTCGTTGGCAAGTTCGATGGCCTCGGCTTCCGTGTGAAAACGCACAACAGGAGCGACCGGGCCGAAGATCTCATTGCGGAACACCGGCATCTCGCGGGTCACTTCCGTGAGGATCGTTGGCTGATAGAAGCAGCCTCCCAGTGCGTGCCTGCTACCGCCCAGCGCGACCTGCGCGCCTGCATCGATGGAGGCCTGTACCAGTGCGTCCACATCCTCCACGGCGCCGCTATTGACCAGCGGGCCGATCATCACGTTTTCCGCAAACCCGTCGCCGACGGCCAGTTCCCGCGTTGCGGCAACCAGCTTGCCCACGAAATCATCATAAATGCCGTGCTGCACAAGCATGCGGTTCGAGCAGACACAGGTCTGGCCTGCGTTGCGGTACTTGGACGCGATGGCACCCTGCACTGCAGCGTCGATGTCGGCGTCGTCGAAGACGATGAATGGTGCGTTGCCGCCCAGCTCCATGGAGGTCTTTTTCATGGTGTCGGCGCACTGCGCCTCGAGCATCTTGCCGACAGGAGTGGAGCCGGTAAAGGTCAGTTTGCGTACCACCGGGTTGCTGGTCAGCTCACCGCCGATAGCCGATGAGCTGCCGGCCACGATATTCAACACGCCGGCAGGCACACCCGCGCGCTCAGCCAGCACGGCCATCGCGAAGGCGGAAAGCGGGGTTTCGCTGGCGGGTTTGATGACGATGCTGCAGCCCGCGGCCAGCGCGGGCGCAGCCTTGCGCGCGATCATGGCATTGGGAAAGTTCCACGGGGTGATGGCGGCAACGACACCGACGGGTTGTTTGATGCAGACGATGCGCCGGTCAGCCCCGGGGCCTGGTATGACGTCACCGTTGACGCGCTTGGCCTCCTCGCCGAACCACTCAATGAACGAGGCGCCGTAGGCCACTTCCCCACGCGATTCTGCCAGGACCTTGCCCTGTTCTGCCGTCATGATTCTGGCGAGGTCTTCCTGGTGCTCCATCATCAGGTCGAACCAGTTGCGCAGCACAGCTGCGCGCTGTTTCGCCGGCCAGGTTTTCCAGTTGTCCATGGCGAGTTGCGCTGCGTTGATGGCGCGCCGCGTTTCTGTTGCGCCCATTTTTGCCACGCGCACCAGCAATTCGCCGCTGGCGGGGTTGTTCACGGGGAACGTTGCGCCGTCATCTGCATCTACCCAGGCGCCGCCAATGTAAGCCTGGGTTTGCAGCAGGGTAGGGTCCGACAATGAAAGGTCCATAATGGTCATCCTTGAGGTTTCTTGGGCGGTGTAATGCGTCGCCCGTTTTGCGCTCTAGTGTGAAGCATAACCCGCAGCGGCTTCAAGGGCGCGCACTTTTCGCATCTGCGCGGGGGTGCCGGGTGCGGCGCCTGCGGCCGCTGAGCTTGTGCTTGCGTACCAGCCCTCGCAACTGGTCATAGCTGAGGCCCAGTGCCTGTGCAGCGCGCCGCTGGTGGTGGTTATGCTCCGCCAGCGCCTGGTGCAGGAGACGACGCTCGATAGCCTGCATGCGCGCACTGAAATCGGTAATGCCTGGGGTGGCGATGTCTGCCGCCGCAGTGGCCGCGGGCTGGGGTGCTCTGTCCCCGGATGGTGCGGGCGATAGGGGCTCGAAGGGCGATTGAAAGGGGTCCAGCACGATATCAGCCACCGGCCGCGACTTTTTTCCCCAGCGGTGCAGTGAGCGTTCCACGGTGTTTTTCAGTTCCCGTACATTTCCCGGCCAGCTGTGCCCCTGCAGGCTCTCCAGCGCGCTCACGCTGAAGCCCGGGAACAGCTCCCAGCCCAGCTCCTTGCACATGAGAATGGCAAAGTGCCGCGCCAGCTCGGGAATATCCTCAGGCCGTTGCCGTAGTGCCGGCAGGTGCACCACGTCAAAGCTCAGGCGGTCCAGGAGATCGGCACGGAAACGCCCTTCAGCCACCAGGCTCCGGAGATCCGCATGGGTGGCGGCAACCACCCGGACATCGACCTGCAGCGTCTGCTGGCCGCCGAGTCGTTCGAATTCTCCGTACTCTACCAGTCGCAGCAGTTTTTCCTGCACCGGCAGGGGCATGGTGCCCAGTTCGTCGAGGAAGAGGGTGCCACCATCCGCGCGTTCGAAGCGCCCCTGGCGCAGCCGGGTAGCCCCGGTGAACGCGCCTGCCTCATGGCCGAACAGTTCGGAGTCGAGCAGTGTTTCGGACAGTGCCGCGCAGTTGACCTTGACGAAAGGCGCCGCCCAGCGCGCCGACAGAAAGTGCAATCGTTCGGCCGCCAGCTCTTTGCCAGTACCCCGCTCACCCTGAACCAGCACGGGTCGACTGATCCCCGCCAGTTGCGAGATGTGCTCCAGGGCGTGAGCCAGTGCGCTGGAGCCACCGATAATGCCTTCACCGCTACGCATAGGTTTAAATCACCATAAAATAGAGTAAATAAAACCTTTATAAGGTAAATAAAGCCCAATAATCAACCGGGTGATTACAGGATTTCACCTATCGATGCATATTTGTCCCATAAAAACAAAGGCTTACGTTATCTGGCACGGTTCCTGTATCAAGCGGCGTGGAAACGCCATGAATGGCATACGGCAAACGGGCTTGGCCCGGGGAGAAGGTACATGGGCATTTTTTCGCGGATGAGCGACATCATTAACTCCAATCTCAACGCCTTGCTGGACCAGGCTGAAGACCCGCAGAAGATGATTCGCCTGATCATCCAGGAAATGGAAGACACGCTGGTGGAAGTCCGTAGCTCCTCGGCGCGGGTGCTGGCAGACCGCAAGGCCGCTGCGCGTCGCTTGCAGCAGGTGCAGGCTGAGGCGGAGAGCTGGGAGCAGAAAGCCAGGCTGGCGGTGAACAAGGGGCGCGAGGACCTCGCGCGGGCGGCGCTGCAGGAAAAGCACGCCATCGAGGATGAGATTGCGGTGGTGGAAGCCGAGCTGCGTGCGGCAGACGAGCACATTGCCCAGCTCAGTACCGAGATTGGCCAGCTGCAGCAGAAGCTCTCGGACGCCAAGTCACGCCAGCAGGCACTGTTGATGCGCAGCAAGACCGTCGAATCTCGGATCAAGGTGAAGCGCCAGATGCACCGTGAAGCACTGGATACCGCTTTTCAGCGTTTCGAGCACTTCGAGCGGCGCATCGACAACCTCGAAAGCCAGTTGGAACTGCTCGATGTGGGGCGTGACGTTGCACCGGACCTCGCCGCCGAAATCGAGTCCCTGGAAGAGGATGAACGTATCAGCAAAGAGTTGCAGCGCCTGAAGGCCGAATTGCACGGCGGCGAAGAGCACAAGGCCTAGGGCCTGCTATGATCGACCTGTCGGCTTAGCCGGGTTCCCCACACCGTCCGAGGATACCGTCCATGCAATTCTGGCAATTCATGTTTGTGCCTACCATCCTGTTCCTGGTCATTGTGGCCCCGATCTGGATCACCATGCATTACCGCAGCGTCAACCGCTCATCCCAGAGCCTGAGTGCGGCAGATCGGCAGGATCTTGAAGACCTTCTGGCCACGGTGGATCGACTCACAGAGCGTATCGGTGCTCTGGAGACGATCCTTGATGCCGACCACAGTACCTGGCGCAAGCCGTCGGAGCGCACGCCGCGCAATGAGGAGTACCACGATGAGTAACAATCACCAGCGCAATCGCCATAGCCCTGACTGGCGCACGGCAGAGCGAGGTTTTCGCCAGCGTCGTGCCGGGGGATGGGGCATGAACCTGTATCGCAGCACCCGCAGCCGACGCATTGCCGGTGTCTGCGCGGGCCTGGCAGACCACTTTGATATCGCCCACTGGGTGGTGCGGCTGCTCTGGGTTGCCGCCGTACTGTTTACCGGCACACTGGCGCTTTGGGCCTACCTTGGCGCATGGCTGTTGCTGGCGCCGAGGCCGCGAGAACAGGGCAGGGCAGGCGCTGTATCGGGCGGGCCGGCCGGCGGGCCGGAATCCGGTGTTGAGATGGAATATGACGAGCGTCACCACCACTATCGGCCACGCAAGGTATTTCGCTACAGCGAGCCGGGTCCGGTGCGCCTGCGCCGCGCCCGGGAGCGGCTGGATGCCGCCCTGCGCCGTGTGGAAGCCATGGAAAGCTACGTCACGTCCCGTCAGTTTGAGCTGGACCGGGAGATTTCGCGGCTTTAGCCGTGCCCTGCCGGGGCTTCCCCCGGGCCATTGCGATACGCTATCCTCCGACGTATTCTTTTTACGCAAGCCGCCGCAGTGGTGGGCATTGCGAGGGGTGAAGCATGACGGCGATGGAAACCTTTGACAGCAGTGCTCCCACGGTACGGGAGCCGGTTGTGCCACCGCCTCATGCGCTGCTGGCGCTCACAGAAGCGCACCGCGCTGTGGTGGAGGTGGTCACTTTGGGGCTGAGCCGCCGACTGCTGGAGCGCGCACCCCGCGGCGACGGGCACCCGGTGATGGTCCTGCCCGGCTTCCTCGGCGCCGATGGCTACAACGCCGGATTCCGCCGCTACCTGACACGCCTGGGTTACGCAGTTCACGGCTGGGGCCTCGGTCGCAACCTGGGTCCGCGTGAGGGGGTGCTTGAAAGCCTGGAAGCGCGCATAACGTTTCTCTCCGAACGCTACCAGGGCCCCATCTCCCTGGTGGGGCACAGCCTCGGTGGCATTTTTGCGCGGGAGCTCGCGCGCGCCTTTCCCGAAAGGGTGAGGCAGGTCATATCACTGGGCAGTCCGTTCGGTGAAGGTCGGATGGTTGCGTCCTATCCCGCCCGCCTGTTTACCGCGCTCAATCCGCCGGAGGAGCTGCCGATTGACCAGAATATCCTGCATATAGCGCCGCCGGTGCCGACCACCGCAATCTATAGCCGTGGAGATGGCGTGGTGAACTGGCAGACCACGCTGCAGCGTGCCGGCCACGCGCGCACCCAGAATATCGAAGTGCGCGGCAGCCATTGCGGCATGACCTTCAACCCGACCATCTGGTACCTGGTTGCCGACCGCCTGTCACAGCCCGCAGACGGCTGGAAGCCGTTTGAGCGACGCAGCTGGTCGAGCCTGCTGTATCCGGCCGCCGTGCAGTAAAACGGCGCTATGCCGCCTGCAGCGCCGCGGCGTGGAAGGCGACATGCTCACCGATAAACGAGGCGATGAAATAGTAGCTGTGGTCGTAACCCGGCTGCAGGCGGATGGTTGCCGGAAAACCCGCGTCCGCGCAGGCCTGTTGCAGAAGAGGCGTTTTCAGCTGCGGCGTCAGGAAACTGTCGGCGTCGCCCTGGTCGATCAGCATGGGCAGCTGGGCGGCTCCACCACGGATCAGCGCACAGCTGTCGTAGGCCTGCCAGGTACTGCGGTCCGCGCCCAGATAATTGCCAAACGCCTTTTCTCCCCAGGGGCACTGGGTAGGCGCCACGATTGGGGCAAATGCAGACACCGCCGCAAAGCGCCCAGGGTTGCGCAGGGCGATGACCAGCGCGCCATGGCCGCCCATGGAGTGGCCGGAGATGGACCAGCGGTCCGCCGCCAGTGGAAACTGGCTCTTGACCAGCCCCGGCAGCTCCTCGACGACGTAATCGTACATGCGGTAGTGCTGTTGCCAGGGCGCTTGCGTGGCGTTGACATAAAATCCGGCGCCGAGGCCAAAATCCCAGGCACCTTCGGGGTCATCCGGCACTCCCTCACCGCGCGGGCTTGTATCAGGGCAGACGATGGCCAGACCGTGCTCCGCAGCGTAGCGCTGGGCTCCGGCCTTCTGGGTGAAATTTTCATCTGTGCAGGTAAGCCCGGATAACCAGTAGAGCACCGGTACCGGGTGCTGCTCAGCCTGGGGTGGCAGGAAAACAGCGCCCTGCATGCGACAGGCGAGCGTTTCCGACGGGTGCTCGAAACGCAGCTGGCGACCACCGAAAACGCGGTGCTCCGCAATGATATCCATAGTTGTTCCCTTTCCTCAGTACACAACAACCGAGCGGATACTCTGTCCGCCATGCATCAGGTCAAAGCCGCGGTTGATGTCATCCAGAGGCATGGTGTGGGTGATCAGGTCGTCGATATTGATCTTGCCGTCCATGTACCAGTCGACGATCTGTGGTACGTCGGTTCGGCCGCGAGCGCCGCCGAAGGCCACCCCGTGCCAGGAGCGGCCGGTCACCAACTGGAACGGCCGTGTGGCGATCTCCTTGCCGGCGCCGGCGACGCCAATGATATACGACTCTCCCCATCCCTTGTGGCAGCATTCAAGGGCCTGGCGCATGACGTCGACATTGCCGATACACTCGAAGCTATAGTCGGCACCGCCGCCGGTGAGTTCGATAATTGCCTCCACCACATTGGCAACCTGCCCGGGGTTGATAAAGTCAGTCATGCCAAACTTGCGCCCCAGCGCTTCCCGCTCCGGGTTCAGGTCCACGCCGATAATGCGATTGGCGCCTACCATACGCGCGCCCTGCAGCACGTTCAGGCCAATGCCGCCGAGCCCAAACACCACTACATTGCTGCCCGGCTCAACTTTCGCCCGGTAGACCACGGCGCCCACACCGGTGGTGACCCCGCAGCCGATATAGCAGATCTTGTCAAAAGGCGCGTCCTCGCGCACCTTGGCTACCGCGATCTCGGGCATGACGCTGAAATTCGAGAAGGTCGAGCAGCCCATGTAGTGCAGCAGGGGTTTGCCGTCCAGTGAGAAGCGGCTGCGACCATCGGGCATGACGCCGCGGCCCTGTGTTTCCCGAATGGCCTGGCACAGGTTGGTTTTCGGATGCAGGCAGAAATTGCACTCCCGGCACTCCGGGGTGTATAGCGGAATGACGTGGTCGCCGGGCTTCACCGATTTTACGCCGGCCCCGACTTCGCGCACGATACCGGCACCCTCGTGTCCGAGGATTGCCGGGAACGCGCCTTCAGGGTCCTCCCCCGAGAGGGTGAATGCGTCGGTGTGACAGATGCCTGTGGCCATCATCTCCACCAGGACTTCCCCCGGCTGTGGACCCTCGAGGTCGACTTCGACCACTTCCAGCGGCTGGCCCGCAGCAAAAGCAACGGCGGCTCGTGTTTTCATCGGTAACTCCCGGTCAAGGCAACAGGGTGGCATGGTAAGTCGCGGTGTCGGGCGGGACAAGCGTGCGGTTTTACATTAGGCTGGCGCCAGCACGGGGCAGGTGGCCTGAAGCGACAGTCCGGGGGGCACTGAACGACATGCAGGAGAGGTTGGAATCCTTTGGCGGGGCGGGGGCGAGGCTGGTCTTCGCCCACGCCAACGGCTATCCACCCGGCAGCTACAGGCGCCTGCTGGCGCCGCTCGCTGAACACTACAGCGTCAGCGGCTATTGCCACCGGCCGCTGTGGTCGCGGGAACCCGCACCGGCGCGTGCCAACTGGCGCCAGTTTGCCGATGACCTGATTGCCACGCTGGCGCACAGCGAGGTCGGGCCCGTCTGGATGATGGGGCACTCGCTGGGTGGGGTGGTGGCCATGCTGGCGGCCTTCAAGCGTCCAGACCTGTTCCGTGGCCTGGTGTTGCTCGACCCGGTGTTCATGCCGATGCGACTGGCGCTGGGCCTGAACCTGACGCCGCGCAGCCGTCTACCCAGGATTCCCATGGTGCGTCGCGCACTGCGGCGACCCGGCCGTTTTCCCAGTGTGCAGCAGGCTTACGCGTTCCACCGGGAAAAGCGTGCCTACAGCGGATTTTCCGACGACGTGCTCTGGGATTACATCCACGCGGGTGTGCGCGCCACGGCGGATGGCGATTGGGAGCTTGCCTACTCCGGTGCCTGGGAGGCCGCTGTGTACTCCTCGCTGCCGCTGGTGTGGCCGCGCCTGTGGAGACTGCGCCTGCCCACTCTGGGTCTGCGTGGCGAGCACTCTGATATCCTCTCCGCGGCCGGGCTGCGTCGCTGGGCGGCGCTACAGCCGGCTGCGGAACTGGATACCCTGCCCGGTGGGCACCTGTTTCCGCTGGAATACCCGGATGCCACCGCCCGGCGTGTTCTGGCGTTCCTCGCGCGGCAGGCGGCCTGATGCTGCACCGTATCTGGCTCGGGTTCTTCCTGCTGGCGTTTGCTGCCGCGCTGGTGCAATGGCTGCTGGCTGGCGATGCGGCGGTCTTTCAGCGCATGGTCACCAGCCTGTTCGACATGGCCGCGCTGGCCGTGGAACTGGCTATTGGGCTCATCGGGCTGATGGCATTCTGGCTGGGCGTGGTAGCGGTCGGCGAAGCCTCTGGCCTTGTTGACCGGCTGGCGCGATTGTTGTCGCCGTTATTCACCCGGCTGATGCCCGAAGTTCCGCGTGGTCACCCGGCGATCTCCTCCATGACCCTCAACCTCTCGGCCAATATTCTCGGGCTGGACAATGCCGCCACGCCCCTGGGAATCAAGGCGATGAAAGACCTGCAAACCCTGAATCCGCACCCTGAGGTTGCCACCAATGCGCAGATCCTGTTCCTGGTATTGAACACCTCTTCGGTGACACTTTTTCCGGTGACCATATTGCTCTACCGCGCGCAGATGGGGGCAGAGGATCCCGCCGCCGTGTTCATTCCCATTCTCATCGCGACCAGTTGTTCAACCCTCGCAGGACTGCTGGTAACCGCCTGGGTGCAGCGTATCCGCCTGCGTGACACCGTTGTACTGGGCTTCCTGGGCGGTGCCTTCGCCCTGTTGCTGGCGCTGGTGGGCTGGTTTTCCACGCTCGGTGCCGACGCCCTGCAGCGGCAATCCAGCTTGATCAGTAACCTGCTGATCGTGAGCCTGATCATGCTTTTCCTGGTCGTTGCGCACCGGCGTGCAGTGAATGTCTATGACACCTTTATCGAAGGCGCGAAACAGGGGTTTGAGACGGCCATCGGCATCATTCCCTATTTGCTGGCGATGCTGGTGGCGATCGGCGTATTCCGCGCCAGCGGGGCGCTGGATCTGGTCTTGGGCGTGCTGCGCGGCGGCGTGGAGTTTCTCGGCTTCGATACCCTGTGGGTGGACGCCATGCCGACCGCGCTGATGAAGCCGCTGTCTGGTTCCGGCGCGCGGGCCATGATGATCGACACCATGAACACCTTTGGCGTCGACTCATTCCAGGGTCGCCTGGCGGCAACCCTGCAGGGGTCCACGGAGACGACGTTCTACACGCTGGCGGTGTACTTCGGCGCGGTGGGCATTCGCCGTGCACGCCACGCACTCGGCTGTGGCCTTGCTGCGGATGCGGCGGGCATTGTCGCCGCTATCGTGGTCGCCTACTGGTTCTACACCTGAGTGGGCGTCATAAAAGTTTCATCAAGCTTCAGCAGCAAGTGCCTTTACTGCGCCCACAGGCGCGCTAGACTGGTCGCTTTTACTGAGGCTCAAACATGATGGACTCCCACAATTCCCTGCAGAGGCGGTTGGCAGATCTCGACGAGAGCCTGTTCATCCCCCGGGAAATCAGCTGGTTGTCCTTTAACGCGCGGGTGTTGCAGGAAGCCGCAGATGAGACCGTGCCGGTTATTGAGCGGCTGCGCTACCTCGGTATCTTTTCCAACAATATGGACGAATTTTTCCGTGTACGGGTGGCGGAGGTGCGACGCCTGATCACGGTCTCTGACGCCACGTCGAAGCAGCGCGCCAAGGACCTGCTGGCGGCCATACTCAAGCGGGTCGTGGAGCTGCAGAAACAGTTTGAGAAAACCTATAACGCCGTATTGCGTGATCTGCGCGCGCGACAGATCTATATGGTCAACGAACGTCAGCTGGACCCGGGCCAGGCCGCGTTCGTGCAGGCCTATTTTACCCGCACGGTGTTGCCCGAACTGGAGCCCATTTTGCTGCGTGACGGCCAGGCTATTCCTGCCCTGAACGACGAGTCCATCTACCTGGCTCTGGATATCCGTTCGGGTGACGACTACAACTATGCGGTCGTGGAGGTCCCCACCGACCGGCTCGACCGTTTCGTGCAGATACCCAGGCGCAAGGGACGTGCCGGCAAGGTGTTTATTGCCCTGGATAACGTGATCCGTTTCTGCCTGTCGCAGATGTTTCGCGGCGTCTTCCACATTGACGAAGCGGCGGCCTACTGCTTCAAGTTCTCGCGTGACGCGGAACTGGAGATCGACCCGGGTATCACGGAAAGCCTTATCGACAAGATGGAGAGCAGCCTGAAGCAGCGACGCAAGGCGGAAGCAGTGCGCTTTGTCTACGATGCAGCCATGCCGCAGCGGCTACTGGACTATCTCTGTTCCCGTTTCGGCTTTGGCAAGTACGACAGCCTGATTCCGGGCGGGCGTTACCACAATTCCAAGGACTTCATGTCCTTTCCCAACGTGGGCCCCAAGTACCTGGAATTCAGGCCCCTGCCGCCGATTCGTCTGCCGCGCCTCGATGAGCCCGGCAGCCTGTTTGACAACATTCGCGAGCAGGACGTGTTCCTGTACTACCCCTACCATCCTTTCGACTACATCATCGACCTGCTGAAAACCGCGGCGCTGGATCCGAACGTATCGACGATCAAGATCTGCCTGTACCGGGTTGCCAAGGTATCGCGCGTCATTGATGCGCTGGTCAATGCAGTTCAGAACGGCAAGCGGGTGCTCGCGGTGGTGGAGCTCGCGGCGCGGTTTGACGAAGCGGCCAACATCAGCTGGGCCCAACGCCTGACCGAAAACGGTATCGATGTGATCTTTGGGATTCCCGGCCTCAAGGTGCATAGCAAACTGCTGCTCATTGAGCGCCGCGAAGAGGGCCAGGTTCGCTACTACAGCCACATTGGCACGGGCAATTTCAACGAAAAGACCGCGCGCCTGTATACCGATTTCACACTGCTGACCTACGACCAGAACATTGGTCGCGATATCTACGATGTGTTTGATTTCCTGCAGTTCACCTACAAGCGGCCGCGATACAGAACGCTGCTGGTGTCTCCACACAGCACGCGACCTGGGTTGATGCACCTGATAGAGCAGGAAATCGCCAACGCCCGCGCCGGTTACCGTGCGGAGATGACTCTGAAGTGCAACAACCTGGTGGACAACCAGCTGGTGATGAAGCTCTACGAGGCCTCGGATGCGGGTGTCAAGATCAGGCTGATTATTCGCGGCATGTGCTCGCTGCTGCCGGGTGTGCGGGGGATTTCGGAAAATATCGAAGCCATCAGCATCGTGGACCGATTCCTTGAGCACCCGCGGGCCTACGTGTTCTATAACCGGGGCAATCCGCGTTACCTGTTGGGTTCGGCGGACCTCATGACCCGCAATCTCGACTACCGGGTTGAGGTGCTGTGCCCGATCCGTGATCGGGCCGCGCAACGGGTCTTGCAGGATATTCTCGATCAGCAATGGCACGACAACGTCAAGGCACGCATCATCGATCAACATCAGGTGAACGAATACGTACCCCGGCGCGCCAAGGCGGCGATGATCCGCTCCCAGGAATCGATTCACCGCTACCTCTCCAGCGGAAAACTGCCCCGCTATCCGAAGACCCCGGCGGCGGTCAGCAAACCGCAGCGCCGGCGCAAGCGGCACTAGCCGTGCTGGCGAGGCAATAAATCTTTTCCGTGTTAAGTTTTCTCTAAGTTTCGTACCTCACACTGGCCCCCAGTGAGATCTTTGTGAGGTACGACAGTGACAGCTTCCCTGCACAGCATCCCGAGCGGTGGCACCCTGAGCGTATTCCAGGCGGCTACACTTGCAGCAGATTCCCCGTTTTCACTCTGTGCCTGTGAGGAGTTGCACCCGCGGCGCGAGCGCGTGGAGCGCTATATTGGCAGCGTCTTCCAGGCTGCCTGGGACGCGCGTGTGCTCTCGTTTCTGCCGCTGCTCTGCAGCCTTGAGCGTGACGGAACACTGCAGGCCGCGTTGGGCCTGCGCAGCGCTACCCGCGGTCCACTGTTCTGTGAACAATATCTCGATGTCCCCGTCACCTCGGCGGTTGACGCCCTGCACGGAGGCGGCTGCAGCCGTGGCGACGTTCTGGAGCTGGGGAACCTCGCAGCCTCTGAGCCGGGGCAGGGCGCGCTCTTGTACCTGCTGGTCACTGCGGCGATTCATGAAGCCGGTATCCGCTATCTCATCTTTGCCGCGAACCGCGCGGTGCGCCTGTCCATCCGCCGCAGTGGCTTCACGCCACAGGCCGTTGGTGCCGCGCGCCCGGAGCGCCTTGGCGGCGCGGCTCGCGACTGGGGACGCTATTACGACGGCGATCCGCAGGTGATGATCGGCGACATGCGCCTGACCCATGAGCAGGCCTGGTCCCGGCCGGCAATGGCGGCGGAACTGCAGCGGTATGCGGCAACGATCTCTGCCCTTGCGGCGACCATTCGCGAGCACGCCGGGTGAGCGCGCTGGACCAGATACTGGCACGCCGCGCGGCACAGAATCCGCAGTCGGTGGTGCTGGAAGATGGCCGCCTGACGGTAACCGCTGCAGACCTGGTGCGGGATGTCGATCAACTGGCGGCCGAGCTCCGTGCCTCCGGCCTGCAACGCGTTGCGCTGCTTGCGGAAAACTCAGTGAACTGGGTGCGTGTCGACCTGGCGGCACAGGCGGCGGGTATCTGCCTGGTACCAATACCGACCTTTTTCAGCACTGGCCAGCGCGCCCACGTGTTGCAGGCATCCGGCGCGCAGGCGGTGATTGCCAGTCCCGGACTTGGCTCGTCGCTGGCAACCCTGTCCGGTGCCGGTGAGATGTATGATTTGCCCTTTGGCCTTAAGTTGTTGCGGCTGGACGTGGGCGCAGGCGGCGCTGTACCGCCCGGGACGGCCAAAATCACGTTTACCTCAGGTTCCACCGGCAACCCCAAGGGGGTCTGTCTTTCTACTGACCAGTGCCTGCGGGTGGCGCAGTCGCTGGCGGCGGCCGTGGGGTTGGTGGCACCTCGCCATCTCTCGCTTTTGCCGTTAAGCACGTTGCTGGAAAACATCGCCGGTGTGTATATGCCACTGCTTGCCGGGGGGAGCATCATCCTGCCGCCGCCGACCGAGCTGGGTCTTGCAGGCAGCTCCGGCGTCGATGCAGAACATCTGTTGGCCGGCCTGGCGCGCATCAACCCACAGACCCTGATCGTCATACCGCAATTGCTGACGCTCTTTGATCAGGCCCTGCAAAGCGGCTGGCAGCCGCCACCGGCACTGGCGTTTGTGGCCGTAGGCGGGGCACGTGTTGCGCCAGACCTGCTGCACCGCGTTCGACAGGCAGGGCTGCCGGTGTACGAAGGCTATGGCCTGTCGGAGTGTGCTTCTGTAGTCAGCCTGAATACGCCGGAGGCGGATCGCCCGGGAACCAGCGGGCGAGTCCTGCCACATGTCAGGGTTAGCGTCGACGCAGGAGAGCTTGTGGTCGATGGCAACCGTTTCCTCGGCTACCTTGATGACCCCCGGAGCTGGCAGTCCGGCCCCGTAGCAACCGGCGACCTGGGCCATATTGATGATGACGGTTTCCTGACGGTTTCCGGTCGTCGCAAGCATCTGCTTATCAGCAGTTTTGGCCGCAACATCTCACCGGAGTGGGTGGAGAGCGAGTTGCTGGCAGACGGCCGCCTGCGTCAGGTCGTGGTGCTTGGTGATGACCGCCCGTTCTGCGTTGCCCTGGTCTACCCGACGCGACCTGATTGCAGTGATACTGAGATTGCTGCCAGCATCGCAGCCGCCAACGCGGGCCTGCCGGATTATGCCCGTGCACAACGCTGGATTCGCCTGCCATCGCCGTTGTCCGCCGAGAACGGATTACTTACCGAAAACGGGCGACCGCGCCGGGACCGCATTGCGGCACAGTTCGCTGCGTCACTCGCCACGTGTTATTTACCCGAAAAGGAGTTGTTGGCAACATGAATGATTCAGGCAATGGTTTTTTCCAGACGCTGCAGGACGCCACGCTCGCAGAGCGCGAGGCTCTGGTGTCGACCGACCTGGTGCGCGACGCACTGGCTGGAAAACTGACTACAGAGCGCTACGTCGCGTTTCTGGTGCAGGCCTATCACCACGTCCGGCACACTGTACCGCTGCTGATGGCGGCGGGTGCGCGCATGCCGGCAGACAAGGAATGGTTGCGCACGGCACTGGCTGAATACATTGAGGAGGAACTCGGTCATCAGGAGTGGATTCTCAACGATATCGAAGCCTGCGGCTATGACCGCGACAGGGCCCGTTTCAGCGTACCCAACCGCGCGACCGAGTTGATGGTGGCCTACGCCTACCACGTTATTGATCGGGTAAATCCGGTGGGCTTTTTCGGCATGGTTCATGTATTGGAAGGTACCTCTATACGTGTTGCCGATAGCGCTGCAGATGCGATCGCAGTGTCCACCGGACTGCCGCGCAAGGCCTTCAGCTATTTGCGTTCCCACGGCGCGCTGGACATCGAGCACGTACAGTTCTTTGAAAACCTGATGAACCGTATCGAACAGCCCGAGGATCAGCAGCAGATACTGCACTGCGCGAGTATCTTCTATCACCTGTATGCGGATGTATTCCGCAGCGTCAGCGCCGACCAGGCGCAGCGCCTCGCGGCTTAGGTGACAGTATGCATATAGCAGGTCAGCGGGTTCTACTCACCGGCGCCGCAGGGGGCATCGGCCAGGCCTGCGCGCGCGCGCTGGCGGAGGCGGGTGCAGCGCTGATCCTTGTGTCGCGCAATGGCGACGCGCTGGAGTCATTGCGGACATCGTTAACCGGTGATGGTCATCGCGCGCTGGTCGCCGACCTGGCCACCCCCGAGGGACGTGCGGCGGTCATCGCCGCCGCCCAGGATGCCGATGGATTGATCAACAATGCCGGTGTGAATCATTTCGGTCTGTTTGCCGGGCAGGATGAATCGCAGTTGCGCCAGACGCTGGAACTCAATCTCATGGTACCCATGCTGCTTGTGCAGGGTTTGTTGCCGGTTCTGCAGGCGCGGCGGGGTTGGGTGCTGAACGTGGGTTCCGCATTTGGCAGCATCGGCTTTCCGGGTTATGCGGTCTACAGTGCCAGCAAATTCGGCCTGCGTGGATTCACCGAGGCGCTGCGCCGCGAACTCGCTGGCAGCGGCGTCAGCCTGCACTACCTCGCGCCCAGAGCCACAGCGACGGATATGAATGCAGGGCCCACAGCGGCGATGAATACCGAACTCGGCACGGCAGTCGATGAGCCAGAGCGGGTCGCCGCTGAATTGCTGGCCTTGTTGCACTCGGCGAGGGGCGTGCGTTTTGTGGGCTGGCCCGAGCGCTTTTTTATCAAGCTCAACGGCCTCTTTCCGTCCCTTGTGGAAAAGTCACTGATCAAACAGCTTCCGGTTATTCGCCGTCACGCGCTGGCTGCCCGGGGTGCCGGCGAGTAAACTGGTCACATGCGTATACTCCTGGTAGAAGATGACAGATCCCTTGCCGCCGGCCTGCAGGCCGCGTTGAGCCGGGAGGGTTTTGCCGTGAACCATGTTGCCTCCGGTGGGCAGGCACTGGCCGCCGTGCGAGCCGAGGCGCCGGATATGGTGGTACTGGACCTGGGGCTGCCGGACATGGATGGGTTACAGGTGTTGCGTGCACTGCGCGAGACTCACCGCAGCCTGCCAGTCCTTTTGTTGACTGCGCGGGACGGGGCTGATGATAAAGTGCGCGGTCTGGATCACGGTGCCGACGACTACATGGCGAAACCCTTCGATGTGAAGGAGCTGGCCGCCCGCCTGCGGGTCATCGAGCGGCGCCTGTCGAACACAGCGGCCAGCAGCTGTCTTACGGTTGGCTGCGTGGCGCTGGATACCGCGGCGCACACGGTTGTGGTCGGCGATCAACCGCTTGATCTCCCGCGACGCGAATACATGCTGCTGAAAGCGTTGATGGAAAGCGTGGGCAAGGTACTGACGCGAGAGTCTCTGGAGGGGCGTCTCTACAGCTGGGGCGAAGAAGTGAGCAGCAATGCGCTGGAAGTCCATATTCACCACCTGCGCAAGAAGCTTCCGGACGACTTTATCAAGACCGTGCGGGGTATTGGCTACACCGTGCCGCGGCAATGAAGTCGATACGCCGTTCGCTGGTTACCATGCTGATCGCGGCGTTTACGCTGGTGTCCTTTGTGGCCGCGCTGAATGGTTATCGCGCCAGCATGGACAAGGCGGAGGCCCTGCTGGACGCACAGCTGGAGTATTCCGCGGAGATTCTCGTTGGCCTCGGGGGTGGTGGCATAGCGTCACAAGCGTTGGGAAGCGGCGTGGAGGGCTTCGTCTTCCAGATATGGGAGGATGAACGACCGGTGCTGCGCTCCGCCGCAGCGCCGGAGGCGCCGATAACGGCGTTTGCTGCGGGTTACCGGTATGCCAATTTCGGTGGTTATCGCTGGCGCACGCTCACGGTCGCCATGGGGGGGCAGCGTTGGGGGATGGTGGCAGAGCGGGCCGATGTGCGCCATACCCTGGCTGAAAGCGTGGTGCTGGAATCCGTGATTCCCCTGTTGCTCTGGTTGCCGGTTGCGGCATTGCTGATCTGGGTGCTGGTGGGCTGGGGGCTGGCGCCGCTGCGGGAACTCAGCGAGCAGATCAATCGCAAGGCCACGGACGACCTCACCCCGCTCACTGACACGGATCCGCCGGCCGAGCTGCAGCAGGTGATCGCTTCGACAAACGGCCTGCTGCTGCGTCTGGCCTCTGCATTGCAGCGGGAAAAGCATTTCGCCTCACATGCTGCCCACGAGTTGCGGACGCCAATCAGCGCCCTGAAAATTCACCTGCACAACCTGGAAAACGAAGTTCCGGCGGGCAGCAGCGCCCTGCAGCACGCCACCGAGGGCATCGAGCGTATGCACCATCTGGTCGAACAGCTACTGGACCTGGCACGCACGCAGCCGGAGTTGATCAAGGCGAACTTTCAGGCCATCGATCTGCATACTCTCGCACAGCGGGTAACGGCCGAAATGTGGCCCGCGTTCGAATCCCGCCACCAGTCCGTATCGCTGCAGGGCGAGCCCGCCGTCATGCAGGGTGACGAGACCATGCTCGCGATTCTGTTGCGCAACCTGCTGGACAACGCGCGCAAGTATACTCCGGAGGGCGGAGAAATCACGGTATTCGCCGGCAGCCGTGCCGGTGTGCCCACGCTGGAGGTTGCCGACAGTGGGCCGGGCATCCCCTGCGCTGAGCGGGAGCGCGTGTTTGAGCGGTTTTACCGGGTGGGCACCAGCGCCAGTGAGAGCATTGCCGGAGCCGGACTCGGCCTGGCGATCACCCAGCACATCGTACAACTGCATGGTGCGAAGGTGCAGCTCTCCGACAGCCCGCTGGGCAGCGGGCTGGCCGTCACGGTGCAGTTTCCGGTCGTTGGGGGCGTAGCGTGAAGCGTGCGCAGCAGTGGGCCTGCGCCGTGCTGTGTAGCCTCGCGGCTGGCATGGCGCAGGCGCGCACACCGGTTTTTGAGTTGGAAATTCGTGATCACCTGTTCATTCCCGAGGACATCGTCATTCCGGCCAACACCAAGGTGAAACTCGTGGTCATCAACCATGATGTCACGCCGGAGGAGTTCGAGAGTTATGAACTGAATCGCGAAAAGGTCATTCTCGGGGGCAGCAAGGCCAATATTTTCATTGGGCCGTTGGCACCCGGAATCTACCCGTTTTTTGGCGAATTCAACCCTCGTACGGCGCAGGGCAGGGTGGTGGTGGAATGAGGGCCTGTCGTGTTTCTTAATTCAGTGGTTATCGTCCTGCGCGAGGTGCTGGAGGCGGCGGTACTGGTGAGTGCCCTGCTGGCCCTGGCGCGGGGTATTCGCCTCGGAAACCGCTGGCTGTGGCTCGCCGTGCCACTGGCGGCGGCGGGCGTGACGCTGTACGCGTCGTTTCTGGCGTCGATTACCGATGCGCTGGAGGGCGCAGGACAGGAGGTGGTGAATGCCAGTCTGCAGGCCGGCGTCTACCTGCTTCTGGTGCCCATTCTCGCGCTCAGTTGGAGTGCACAGAGCCGACCGCGCCTGCTGATGATATTGATGGCGATCGCCATCAGCCTGGCGATCGTGCGCGAGTGTGCAGAGATACAGATTTATGTGCGCGCCTTTGCTGCGCTGGGTGAACACGCGGCGGCCGTCTGGGCAGGCAGTGCCCTGGGTATGGGCATAGGCATCAGTGCCGGCGTGTTGGTCTACGGCGCCCTGCGAGCCCTGCCGCAGCGTTGGGCTTTATGGGGCTGCTGTACGGCCCTGGCGTTGATTGGCTCCGGAATGCTGATGCAAGCCACCCTGTTGCTGGAACAGGTGGATTGGTTGCCGGATCAGTCCCCGCTCTGGGACAGCTCGGCGATGCTCAGTGAACAATCGTTTTTTGGTGAACTGCTGTACGCCGTGCTGGGCTACGAAGCCACGCCCGGGGCACTGCAGGTGGGCCTGTATCTGGGCAGCCTGGCGCTTGCCGGCGTTGCGCTTTGGTGGGGCAGTAGAGGGGGGGCTGGGCATGCTGTCAGGGAATAGCCGCGGGGGGTTGATGCTGGTGGTGTTTGCCGCGCTTCCGGCAGCTGCTGTGGCCGACGGCAGCGTCGTCGACAAGGTCTATCACCCCTATGTGGAACAGCTGGAATGGGAGCTGGAGTGGCGCGCGGTGCAGGAGCAGAATTCACCCGCCAGCGCTGCACAGCGTCAGGCTACGCACCGTGTCGGTCTGGGTCGAGCGGTGTCGGAGTTTGTATTTGCCGAAGCTTATCTGGTCGGGCGGGAAGGTAGCGACAGCGGATTCACCATCGACGCCTGGGAGTTGGAGGCACTCTGGCAATTGTCAGAGCAGGGGGAGTTTCTGCTCGATTATGGTCTGTTGTTCGAGTTGGAGAAGTATCGACACGAAGAGATCTGGGAATACTCCACCACGCTGTTGCTGGAGCGAGAGCTGGGTCGCTTCAGTGCGACAGCCAACCTCGGGGTGATCTACGAGTGGGGCGATGACATTGAGGACGAGTTCGAGACGGCCGCCGCGCTGCAGGCGCGCTATCGGCACTCTCCGTTGCTGGAGCCCGCGCTGGAACTCTATCTGGGTGAAGACACCCGGGCGCTGGGCCCCATGCTGCTGGGTATGGCGCGGCTGGGCAGCCGCCAGGCGCTGCGCTGGGAAGCAGGCGTTGTCTGGGGCCTGGATGCTACCACCGCAGATTACACGCTGCGTGCGGTGCTGGAGTACGAGTTCTGAGCGAGCAGGGGCAACTGCTGTAGCAGGGCCTGCGAGACGAAGTACACCATGAAGTTGGCATAGGCGATGGCGGGATAATGGCCGCTGCCGTACAGCCAGAACTGGCCGATCATGCCATCGGCAACGGTCGCCATGACGGCACCCAGGGCGACCCAGCGACCGCGGCGGCCAAAGGCCAGCCCTATCCACAGTGCGCAGGGCAGCATGAGAGCGATCAGGATCGAGTAGGCACCCGTGAGCCAGGCAATGTAGGCGGCAGTGCCTGGCAAGAGCACCTCGAAGAAGGCGAAAAGGCCGCCGCAGGCGGCGAGCACCAACGGCAAGGCGCGCCACAGCGGGGACACCCGGCCCCGGGTTGCCAGCCAGACGGCGGCCAGCAGCAGTGCGTAGCCCGGGAAAAAGAACCAGACCGAATCCGCCAGATAGCTGTGCTGCACTATGTCGTCGTAGCTGTAGAAGCGCGCCGGCACATTGCGGTTCACGGCGTCGCCAAGCAGACACACAGCGAGCCCCGATACCGTGAGGTCTGCGATGGCACGGAGCCTTGCGGTACCGGTCTGGTAGATCCAGCGGCGAATGCGCCAGCCGTTCCACAGCAGGCCACCCAGGAGACCCATTTCCAGCGCCGCGAGCAGGATTTTTGCTGCACCACCTTCGACCTGTGCGATCCAGAATGCGCTTTGCAGCAGGATGATGGCGGTGCACAGCAGCCAGGGCAGCCGGCGCAGCGCCAGGGGTGGAATGGCATCAGGGCCGGTTGCGCTGGTCGGGCGGTGCATGGCGTGCCTCAGTCCTTGCCGGTCACAACGGGAATGTAGTCGCCGTAACCCGCGGCCGCCATGTCCTCCAGCGGAATGAAGCGCATGGCCGCCGAGTTCATGCAGTAGCGCAGTCCTGTGGGCGCGGGACCGTCATCAAATACGTGGCCCAGGTGGGAGTCTGCGTAGCGGCTGCGAATTTCTGTGCGCGTGATGAAAAAGCTGCTGTCATCCCTTTCCACAACACTGTCTTCACTGATCGGTCGAGTGAAACTGGGCCACCCAGTGCCTGATTTAAATTTATCGCGAGAGGAAAACAGCGGCTCCCCGGATACGATGTCCACATAGATGCCTGCCCGTTTTTCGTCCCAGTAGGCATTGTTGAAGGCGCGTTCGGTTCCGTCCTGACGCGCGATCCGGAACTGTTCGGGGCTGAGACGCTGGCGCAGGACCTCGTCAGAGGGGCGTACGAAACGCTCAGGATCGAACGCCGTTTGCTTGCCCGCTGCTGCCGGGGCAGGACGAAAACGGGAGAAATCAAGCGTCTGCTCATCGCCCCATACCCGGTCTATGAACTGATAGCGCCCCGAATTGAAGGTATAGAACTGGTACCGCAGTGGATTCTTGCTGGCGTAATCCTGGTGGTAGTCTTCGGCATCGTAGAATGCCTTGAACGGGGCAATTTCGATGACCACAGGAGTGCCGTAGCGGCCAGAGGCATCCAGCGCATCCCGTGACGCCTGCGCGACGCGCCGCTGCTCCTCGGAATGATAGAAAATGGCCGGGCGGTACTGGCGGCCTCGATCAACGAATTGCCCGTCCGCGTCGGTGGGGTCCATAAAGCGCCAGAAGCCCTCCACCAAACCCTCATAGGTGATCACGGAGGGGTCATAGTACACCTGCACCGCCTCGGTATGGCCGGTTTTGCCGGCGGAGACCTGCTTGTAGTCCGGGTTCTTTTCACTGCCGCCGCTGTAGCCGGAGACTGCCTCCACAACGCCGGGTATTTTCTCAAAGCCCTCTTCCACGCACCAGAAGCAACCGCCGGCAAACGTTGCCACGGCCAGGCTCGTATCTGCGGGCGCATAGGCGGATCGGGTGTGGCCGGGTGAGGCAGCGACAAAGGTGGCCAGCAGCAGGGCCGCCAGTCTGAAGGTATAACGCATGGTGTGCTCCTTTGACAGAGGTCGCGCTTGCTACGCGCTGCAACGCTCAGGCGATGACAACACGGCGGCGGTCAGCAGTAGACCCCCTTACCGGTCGCGGAGTTCCATCGGATGGTGGCGGCGATTCATTTGAGCAGGGATCCCAGCAGTCCGCGAAACAGCTTGCGGCCCAGACTGCTGCCGGCGGCAGAGCCGAGGCTGCGGGCCATACTCTTGATAAAAGCCTCGCTGGTGCTCTGGCGCCCTCCTGAGCTGCGGGTTTTCGCTTTGGCTGCTTTTTGCGTCGCCTCCTGAGCACTCGCGGCCTCAATTCTCTCGCGCAACACCTCGTGGGCAGAGCGGGGGTCAACCGGCTCGGCATAGCGGCGCTGGTTGGGGTCGTGCGCCAGCACCGCAGCGCACTCCTGCGGACTCGCAGGCCCCATACGCGAGCACGGTGGGCGAATCAGCACGCGCTGCACGGGCGCTGGAATGCCCTTGTCCTGCAGCAGGGACACCAGAGCTTCGCCCACTCCCAGTTCGGTGATGGCGGTGACCGTATCCAGTGCGGGGTTCTCGCGAAACGATTGCGCGGCCACGCGCACGGCCTTTTGTTCACGGGGTGTGTAGGCGCGCAGCGCGTGCTGGATACGGTTCCCCAACTGACCGAGCACCGAATCCGGTATATCGCTGGGACTCTGGCTGATGAAGTACACCCCGACGCCTTTTGAGCGAATCAGGCGCACGACCTGCTCAATTTTCTCCAGCAGCGCGCGCGGTACATCGCGAAACAACAGGTGAGCTTCATCGAAAAAGAACACCAGCACAGGCTGCTCGGGATCGCCCAGTTCCGGCAGCGTTTCAAACAGCTCGGAGAGCAGCCAGAGCAGGAACGTAGAGTACACGCGCGGGCTCTGGATGAGGGTGTTGGCGGCAAGCAGGTTGATCACCCCGCGTCCGTCACGGGTGGTTTGCATGAAGTCCTTCAGTTCCAGTGAGGGCTCGCCGAAAAACGCGCGCCCCCCCTCGCGCTCAAGCACCAGTAACCGGCGCAGAATGGCGTTCACTGAAGCCTTGGCGACACCGAAGCCTGCCCCCAGTTCTGAGCCGTGCTCGGCGAGATATTCCAGGGTTGTGCGCAGGTCAGCCAGATCCACCAGCAGCAGGCCCTCGCTGTCGGCGAACTCGAAGACCACGTTCATCACACCTTCCTGGGTGTCGTTCAGGTCCAGCAGGCGAGCAAGCAGCGCAGGGCCCATTTCGGTGACGGTGGTGCGCACCGGTGTCCCGGCCTCGCCGAACACATCCCAGAAGGCGACGGGAAAGCCGCGCTGCTGGTAGTGTGTAATGCCGATGTACTGGTTGCGTTCATCCACCTTGGGGTGTGGCGTTCCCGCCTGACTGATACCGGAGAGGTCGCCTTTGACGTCCGCCATGAACACGGGCACACCGCGGTCAGAGAAGCTCTCTGCGAGGCACTGCAGGGTGACGGTTTTCCCGGTTCCGGTAGCGCCAGCGATCAGGCCGTGGCGGTTGGCATAGCGTGGCAGCAGGCCGCACTGTCCCTCGGCGTTGCCGCCAATCAGAATTTGCTCGTTCATCGTTACCGATTCATCCTTTTGCGCTGGTGCTACCCGCCAGTTTCGGTTTGCTGGCGCGCTTCGGCCTGGTGCGTGCCACAGCCTTGCTGCCAGTGGCCTGACGGGCCTTTGCTTTGGTTTTGGTTTTGGTCTTCGTTGACGCCCTGGGAGCGCCGCTGGCTGCTGCTTTTGACTTGCTGCGGCTCTTGCGTTTCGGGGCCGCGCGCAGGCCGGCGAGCTCTTCCAGTTCCACCAGCGCTTCTTCGAGGTAGTCGATAATGCGCTGTACCTGGGGCATGGAACGCCGGCAGGCGACAATGCCGAAATCCAGCTGTTTGCGGTAACTCACCAGCGTGATGTTCATGGCGAAGCCATCAAACACGATGGACGCAGGGTACACACCCTCCAGGCTGGCGCCGTTCCAGTAGAGCTGCTCACGCGGCCCGGGGACGTTGGATATCACGGTGCTGAAGGCGGGGAAGTTGGCGGCCATGCCGAGCACGGAGGTGAGCAGGGCGGGTATCTGGGTAATCTGCATGAACAGCGTCGCCTCGCGTTGGGACATGCTGCGCAGCAGTGCCTTGCCCGCCGCCATCGAGGCCTGGATCTTGCGCAACCGCTGTTCTGGATCTGCTATATCGGTGGCCAGGTCGGCGGTAATGAACCCGACAGCATTTGAGGAATCGAGATCGCTCTCTTCCCGGAGCGAGATCGGTGCCATCGCCTTCAGCGAGTGCGCGGGGTGCTCGCCAAGGTTGGCAAGGTGGCGCCGCAGGGCGCCTGCACACATCGCCAGCACGATATCGTTGACGGTGGCATTGGTCGCCTTGCAGACGCTGCGTACACGTTCGAACTCGAAGGATTGGGCAACGAAGCGCCTGGACCCGCTGACATTGGTGTTGATCGAGGTGCGGGGCACGTGATGCCAGGGCACCGCGAGGTTACCACTGCGGCCAAAGAAAGCGCCGCCGAACTGGCGAAAGGCGCTGACCAGGTTGGTGGTGGTGTCGTACTGCTGGCGCAGCGCTTCCAGCACGGTTTTCAGTTCCCGCCCGCGCGGTTCCACACGCCCCACGGGGGGTGGCAGACGCCCGGCCTTGTACTGCTCGAAGGCCTCGAAGGACATTGCGGAGTGGCGCGCGCGGCTCCGTGGGCTGGTGGAGTACATGGCGTTCATCATGTGCATCGCTGATGCGCCGTCGGTCGCCGCGTGATGGCATTTGCTGTACAGGGCAAACTGGTTGTTGCGCAGGCCTTCGATGAGATGCAGTTCCCAGAGCGGTCGCGTGCGGTCAAGCAGCGTGCTGTGCAGCCTTGACACCAGCATGAACAACTCACGATAGCGGCCGGGTTGGGGCAGGGCGGAGTGACGCACGTGGTAGTCAATGTCGAGGTGCTCATCCTTTTCCCAGTACAGCCGCAGGGGGCCTGCGCGACCGGTGGTGACATATTCACCAAACGGGCGCCGATATTCCTCGTCGGTGCGCAGGGCGGCAAGCACCTGCTGGAGGAATTCTCGCTGGTCGACACCCTTCGGGTAGTTGAACAGGTGCAGTCCGCCCACATGCATGGGGGTCTGTCGCTTCTCCATCAGAAGAAAGCCGGCGTCGGCGAGGTTGACTGGGCGCATCAGGATGACCTTTCGTTATTCTGTTTGTCGAAACAATAGCGTTAATGCGGCTATCCGCAAAGGCCTGATTTCGCCGTCACAGCCAGCGCACCTTGCGGAACAGGGCCAGCATGCCCGCGGCCAGAAGTGCCATCAGGCCCAGAACCACAAAGTAACCGTAGCGGGACTGCAGTTCGGGCATATACTGGAAATTCATGCCATACAGACCCGCGACGAAACTCAGCGGGACGAAGATCGCCGTGATGATGGTGAGGATCTTCATGGTCTGGTTGAGCTGGTGGGAGGTGATGGAAATATGGCTCTCCACGAGGTCGCCGCAGATCTCGTAGTACATGGAGCACAGGGTTCGCAGTCGTTCGCAGCGGTCGAAGAGGTCGCGACGCACGTGGTGGCTTTTGTCCTTGCCGGCGCCCAGGTGGACGGTGCCGCTGTGCAGGATGTGCTCGGCTAGCGCTTCATGGTAGTTGAAAATACGCAGCAGTTTGCGCAACCGCGAGCGGTAGACCACCAGTTCTTTCATCACGGTATCGGTCTGGTCGGTCAGCAGGGCATCCTCCAGCCCGGCCAGTGTGTCCTCGAAATCCATGAGCTTTTCCAGATAACGCCCCCCCACATAGTGCAAAATACGCAGAGCCAGAACATTGGGTGTCTTCAGTAAGGGCTGTTGTTCCTCGCTGTCCCAGAAGTGGTTTACACTGACGGCCGTGCCTGGGTGGCTGGTGATGAGAATCCGTTTGCCGACCCACATGCCGACTGGCATAGGCTGCAACTCAAGATTGTCGTCCAGGCTGGTCATGCCGCGAAACAGGATAAACGTGTCGTGGTCGAACTCTTCCACCTTGGGCGGGTGGCGGGTGCGGGCGCAGTCAGAGACGGCGAGCCGGTCACAATTGAGTGAAACGAGCAGTTCCTGCCGTTCTGCGGTCAGTTCGCCCTCCATGTCCAGCCAGAGCACGCTGCTTTCCTGTTCCCGCCACACGGGAACCAGCGATTCGTCGCCTGTCTGGTACTGCCCTTGCGGTGAGAGTAATTTTGCCCTGATCATGCGTCTGTGACCCTTCAAGGAACCCTGCATGGAACAGCTTAACCGAATCCTCAATGCGCCTCTAATCGTATTTGGCGACGTCGCCATTACCCTGGCCCAGGTGCTGACTGTTCTGGCCCTGCTGGTCGGCGGGATCTTTTTTGTACTCTGGAGTGGTCGCTTCCTGCGCTCGCGCATGCTCAAGCGCAACCTCGATCCGAATGTGGTGCAGCTGGCTTTTCGCGCCTACCTCATTCTCGGTATGGCCATTGTGGGCATGTCGACACTGGATTTGCTGAGTGTGCCACTGGCGGCGTTCGCTTTCGTATCCGGCGCCGTGGCGATCGGCTTTGGCTTCGGGGCGCAGAACATCATCAACAACTTCATCAGTGGCTGGATACTGATGTGGGAAAGGCCCATCAAGATCGGTGATTTTCTGGAGCTCGGCGAGGTGCGCGGGACGGTGGAGTCTATCAATACGCGCTCAACGCGCATCCGGCGTGTCGATGGCGTACATCTGCTGATTCCCAACAGCCAGCTGCTTGAAAATACCGTCACCAACTGGACGCTGGTGGACGACCTGGTGCGCACGGCGGTGCGGGTGGGTGTTGCCTACGACAGCGATGTGCGGCTTACCGAGAGCTTGATGTATCGCGTTGCCGAGGAGCATCCGAACGTGTTGAAGACCCCGGAACCGATGGTGATATTCGATAATTTTGGCGACAGCTCGCTGGAGTTCGAACTCAATTTCTGGGTGCACTCCACCGCCGAGCGCGGCTTGCGCCTGATTCGCAGCGACCTTCGCTTCCAGATTGATGCGCTGTTCCGTGAGCATGGACTGGTCATCGCCTTCCCGCAGCGGGATGTACACCTGAATGGTGAACTGCGCCTGTTGAATACCTGAGGCCGGGTGCTACCGTGGCCTCGGCGTCCCCCGTCAGCTTGCACTATACTGGGGGTATGAAAAGGTATCTTGTGCACTGCTGTCCTGCCCTGCTGCGCCTGTTGCTGGTGGCCTGGGTCCTCGTGGCTCCCGCTGCCGCAGCACAGGTCTGGGTGATCCATGTCGACGGCCCCATCGGTCCGGCAACCGCGGACCACATGATCCGCTCGCTCGACCGGGCCGTCGCTGCGAACGCCGAGGCGGTCGTGGTGCGGATCGACACGCCGGGCGGCCTGGACAGCGCTATGCGCGACATGATCAAGGCCATACTGGCGGCGCCCGTCCCGGTGTTGGGGTATGTGGGGCCCAGCGGTGCGCGTGCGGCCAGCGCCGGCACCTACCTGTTGTATGCCACGCACATCGCGGCCATGGCCCCCGGGACCAACCTGGGGTCGGCCACGCCGGTGCAACTCGGCGGCGGTGGGCTGCCGGGGTTACCGGGTGCTGATGAGGGGGAGGAAGGCGCAGCGTCGCAGCCCGCCACCAGCGCCGGCAGTACAGCGATGGAGCGCAAGGTGGTGAACGACGCGGTGGCCTATATTCGCAGCCTTGCACAGCTGCGCGGGCGCAATGGTGACTGGGCGGAACGCGCAGTGCGCGATGGGGTCAGCCTGCCGGCAGAGGACGCCTTGGCCGCCGGTGTGATTGATCAACTGGCGGATTCGATCCCCTTGCTGTTGCAGAGCGTGCATGGAATGACGGTCGATGTGGGGGATGCAAGCCGGGTTCTCGACACGGCTGGCGTGGCGCTCGTAGAGCAGGCGCCGGACTGGCGCAGCGAGTTTCTCGCTGTCATCACCAATCCCAACATCGCCTACATTCTGCTGCTGGTCGGTATCTACGGGCTGGTCATTGAGTTCTATAACCCGGGCATCGGCCTGCCTGGTATCGTGGGCGCCGTGAGCCTGCTGATCGCCCTGTATGCCCTGCAGATGCTGCCCGTCAGCTACGCCGGTATGGGCCTGCTCCTGCTCGGCGTGGCCCTGATGGCGGCCGAAGCCTTTGCGCCTAGTTTCGGGGTGCTGGGGCTGGGTGGAGCCGCCGCCTTCGTGACGGGATCGATAATGCTGATGGATACCAACCTGCCCGCCTACCAACTGGCACTGCCCATCGTACTCGCGGTGACCGTGTTCAGTGTCGGTTTGCTGGTGTTCGCCCTGGGCATGGTGCTGCGCGCGCGCAAGCGCGCCCTGGTCAGTGGTGTGCAGCGTCTGGTGGGTATGACGACGCGTGTCGCACGCCTGCACGATGGTGAGGCCTGGGTATGGCTGGATGGGGAGCTCTGGCATGCGCGCAGTGACCTCCCTCTGCAAGCTGACGAGCCGGTCATTGTGCTGGCAATCGACGGCCTGACTGCGGTGGTCCGCAGTCAATCCGAACAACCTCCGGAGAAAGGATAAGCCTGATGTTCGAAATCGAGATGTTTACCGGCGCCTTTATTGTGCTCGTAATAGTGCTGCTGCTGTCCATGTTTCGGGTGCTGCGCGAGTATGAGCGGGGTGTCATTTTCATGCTGGGCCGTTTCTACAGGGTGAAAGGTCCGGGGCTGATCATCATCATCCCCGTGCTGCAGCAGATGGTGCGCGTGGATCTGCGTACCCTGGTCATGGACGTGCCCACGCAGGACGTGATTTCCCGCGACAACGTGTCGGTACAGGTCAACGCCGTGATCTATTTCCGTGTGGTCGACCCGGAGCGGGCCATCATACAGGTGGAGAATTACCTTGAGGCGACGAGCCAGCTGTCCCAGACGACGCTGCGCTCGGTGCTGGGCCAGCACGATCTCGATGACATGCTCGCCGAGCGGGATCGCTTGAACGACGACATCCAGTCCATTCTCGACAAGCAGACAGAAGCATGGGGCGTGAAGGTGGCCAACGTCGAGATCAAGCATGTGGATCTCAACGAGTCCATGGTGCGCGCGATCGCGAAACAGGCGGAGGCCGAGCGCGAACGTCGGGCCAAGGTGATCCACGCCATGGGTGAGGCCGAAGCCGCCGAGAAACTGGCGGAAGCCGCCAAGATGCTGGCCACTGAAGAGTCCGCGATCCAGCTTCGTTACCTGCAGACGCTGGTGGAGATTGCCGGGGACAAAAGCTCGACCATTGTCTTCCCGTTACCGGTGGATATCATGAAGAAATTCACCTCCTAGGCAGCGGAGTTCCGCCCGGCATGCAGTGCATCGAAATCAGTCAACCCGGCGCACCTGCCGTATTGAAAATGGCACGTCGTGAGGCCCCCGTCGCGGCTGCCGGCGAACTCCTGATTGATGTTGTCGCTGCAGGTGTCAACCGGCCGGACGTGATGCAGCGACTCGGCTTGTACCCCCCACCCCCCGGTGCGTCAGACCTCCCCGGCCTGGAAGTCGCAGGTCGCGTGGCGGCGCTAGGGGCTGGAGTTGTCGGCTGGCAGGTCGGCGATCGCGTCTGTGCCCTCACCAACGGTGGTGGCTACGCGGAGCAGGTCGTAGCGCCGGCGGGACAGTGCCTGCCGGTGCCTGCTGGTATGGATTTTGTAGCGGCTGCCGGCCTTCCCGAGACGTTCTTCACCGTGTGGACCAACGTGTTCATGCGCGGGAGACTGCAGGCCGGCGAAAGCCTGCTGGTGCACGGCGGCAGCTCGGGTATCGGCACCAGTGCAATCCAGATGGCGCGGGCTCTTGGCGCGACAGTGTACGCAACCGCGGGCAGCGAGGAGAAATGCGCGGCCTGTGTGCGACTCGGTGCCGCCCACGCGGTCAACTACCGCAGGGATGACTTTGAGCAGGTGCTCGGCGAACTGACCGGCGGCAGCGGCGTGGATGTCATACTGGACATGGTTGGCGGCGAGTATATCAATCGCAACCTGCGGTTGGCTGCGACCGACGGTCGCATCGTGAACATCGCATACCAGGGTGGTTTCGAGGCCCCGGTCAACTTTGTTCCGGTGCTGTTGAAGCGCCTGACCCTTACCGCCTCGACCCTGCGCCCTCAGTCAAAAGCGGCGAAAGCCGAGATCGCAGCGCAGTTGCGCGAGCGCATCTGGCCGCTGCTGGAGGCGGGTGAAATCCGCCCGGTGATCGCGGCGACGTTCGCGTTGCAGGACGCTGCGGCGGCCCACGAGCTGATGGAAAGCAGCGCTCATATTGGGAAGATCATTCTCACGGTGCGCTGAAAGCAGTGCTTGATCAACTGAACAGCCAGGGCTTGAGTTGCTCCCGGTTTTCCACCACGATCTGCTGTGCCATAGGGTCTTCAAGTGGGGCGGGCTCAGGGTCGATGTGTAACAGCTTCAGGGCGTAGGGCACCAGGCGCCCGCGCACGGTGATGTGCAGGGCGCCCTCCAGCATGCCGTAATCTGTCTCCACTACCTGCCGCTGTGCAGGTGACAGCCTCGGGTCCGGTACGATACGCAGCGTCACATGGGTGTTCCAGTCATGGTCGTTCTCGACCCCCTGAGTGGAGTCGTCAAGAATCTCCGGAATATCGCGGAATCGGCTGAGCACAAAGTCGCGGTACTCCTGGTTCTTTTCACACCAGGCGCGTACGTGCCAGCGCAGCCCGGTGAATACCAGGGTATGCGGCACGATGATGCGCCCTTCGCGGTTGGGGTTGTGCAGTGACACGTAATCCACTTCCAGCCGCTTGCGCTGACGTGCTGCCTGCATGATGGGGCGCAGTGCCTCGGGGCGCACATCGCGCACCGGTACCCGCAGCACCTCAATATTAGCCACGTTCAGTGCCAGCGATTCGAACACATTGGACAATTCGTTGTTGCGTGCCATCAGGTGCAGGTACTCGTCCGCCACGCCCTCTGTCACCCGCGGCCTGAACCCCGCTGCCGGCATGTAGCCTTTGAGCGAGGCATCGTAAACAAGGTTGCCCGGCCCGATGTCACGGATGTAGCGATTGATATCCTTGCTCGCCTGCTGGCGACCGATGCCGAAGGTTTCGCACAGGTGGCGGGTGGTCAGTCGACCCTCCCACAGGACGATGGTCTCGATGTAGCGGTACCGTACCAGCAGGTCCCAGCGTATGGGCCATGGGTTGGAGGGTGTTGCTGGCATGCCTGCTCCCGTTCAGGTTGAATTGCCTGTATCGTACACTGCAGTGCAGCCAGCGAATACTGAGGACACGGCAATCGCTTCTCCCGACATCAGTGACTTGTATCACCTAGCCAACCAGCTTGAATACGACCGGGATCTGTCGCTGGAGCAGTTACGGCAGCGCGATCGGGAGATCGGTCGGAGCTGCGTCGAGGCCGCTGATGACTGGCAGCGGGTACAGCACTGGTTGCAGTCGGTGGACCCGCAGTCGCAGCGCACACCGGAGTGGGCCAGCCGCGCCAACCCCGCGGTTCTGCTCAATCTGTTGGGGCTGTGTGCAGGTTTCGCTGCCATGGCGGGGCTGTTGCTCGGCAGTGCGAATGCGCTGGTCAATGTGCTGTTCTGGTTGTTGCTGTTCGTGGGGCTGCAGGGGCTGCTGATGGCGGGATCGCTGGTGGTGCTGTTGCAGCTGCTGTGGGGCACGGTGCCCCCGGCATCGCCAGTACAGCCGATACGTTTTGTTCTGCGTCGGCGCTGGCCCGATGCCCGGGCGCTGCGCGAGGCACAGCCGCTGTTACGCCTGCTCTTCCTGCGCCACGGTCAGGCGCTGGGTGCGCTGTTTGCGGCTGGCGCGGCGGCGGCATTTCTCGTCTTGCCAGCAGTGGACAACTACGGTTTTGTCTGGGGGTCCACCTACCCGCTCAGCGACCCGTTCATGCAGGCTTTGGTAGACGCTCTTGCATGGCCCTGGCAGAGCCTGCTCCCGGGCGCCACGATCGCGCCCGAGTTGCTGGCGAGTAGCCGGTATCACGCGGCGCTGCAGCTGCTTGACGCCGAGCGTCTGGAGCGCATGCGCGGCTGGTGGAGTTTCTTGATGCTGTGCCTGCTGGTTTACAGTCTGCTGCCGCGCGTGCTGCTGTACCTCCTGTCGCGTGCCCTGTACCGACGCCAGTTGCTGGCCAGCTTGCTCAGCTATCCGGGTGTCGAGCGCGTGCTGGCGCGGATGCAGGCGCCGTTGGTGGCAACCGGGGCGGCACCCGAGACCGCCGCCGCGGGGCTGGGCAATGCCCGCGCTGCGGAGCCGGGTGTCGACGCCACGCCTGTCCAGTGGCCGCGTGCCTTGCTGCTGGAGGTGGCCGGCGCTTTCGGTGACCAGGTCCCTGCGCGCTACGAGGAACTGGCGGATGGGCAACCTGCGCAGCGTGCTGGTATTGCCGGTAGCGATCTTGCCACGGACCGGCGGACTCTGGCAGCGCTACGGCTCGAGGAGATCGACCAGCTTTATCTTGCGGTCAAGGGCTGGGAGCCACCCGTTGCGGAGCTCGCCGATGTATTGGAGCCCCTCTTCAGCATTCCGCGGTGCAGTGTGCTGCTGGTACCCCTGCCAGGCCGCCCCTTGCCGCATCGCAAGGTGGAAGACTGGCGCCTGTTTGCCCGAGCCATGCCGTTTCAGACTGTGGATGTGCAGCTGCTGAATCCGGTGGTGAATTCATGAGTCTTCCTGTTTTTGCGGTGGTGGGCCGCCCCAACAAAGGCAAGTCCAGTATTGTGGCAACGCTCGCGCGGGACGATTCGGTGGGGATCGAGGCGCGTGCGGGTTCGACGCGCGAAGCACGCGAGTTTCCGATGCGCGTCGACGGCGAGACCTTGTACACGCTGGTGGATACCCCCGGTATACAGCGGGCGCGTGCGGTGCTGGAATGGTTGCGCGCACACGCCGCCGATGCGGCCAGCAGGCCCCGGGCGGTACGCGATTTTGTTGCAGCGCATCGCGACGACCCCCGCTTTCACGACGAGTGCGCGTTGTTGCAACCTGTTGTCGCGGGGGCCGGCATTATTTATGTGGTCGACGGGTCTGTGCCGTTCGGTGCCGACTACGAAGCGGAAATGGAAATTCTGCGCTGGACGGGCCGCCCCAGCCTTGCGCTGATCAACCCTATTGACAATGAAGATTACGTGGCGGAATGGCAGGCCGGTCTGGGGCAGTACTTCCAGACCGTCCGGCTGTTCAATGCGCAGCGTGCCGAGGCTGCGAAACAGCTTGAGCTGCTGCTTCTGTTTGGGCACCTGGACGAGCAGTGGCGACAGGCACTGGACCGCGCGGTTGAGGTGCTGCGCAGGGAACGCGAGCGCGAGCACCGTGAGGCTGCCGCACTGATTGCCGAATGGATTGCGGAAGCGCTGGAGTTCCAGCTCTCTCAGCGGGTGCCCGAAGGGCTGCCGGTGCAACCGGTGCAGGACCTCCTGTTCACCCGCTACCAGCATGAGCTGCAGGCCCGCGAGCGACGCTGTCGTCGGCAGGTGGAGGAGGTCTACCACTACCATCGCCTGCAGCGCAGTGAGCTGGATATCGACCTGGAAGCGTCCGAGCTGTTCAATGTGGAGCAATGGTATCTATGGGGGCTTGATCGTCGTGCCCTGGCGCTGGTGGCGGCCTCGGCGGGTGCATTGCTCGGCGGCGGCACGGGAATGGCCCTGGACGGCGTTACAGCTGGGCTTACGGGCGGGCTGGGCACGCTGGTCAGTGGCGCGCTGGGCGCAGCCTCAGGCGGCGTGGCGGCCTTGCGGTATGCTGACGAGATCGCGCAGCTGCGGGTCAAGGGCATTCCCAGTGGCGGCAAGCTGGTGAGCTATGGGCCATCGCGGAATCCGAATTTTCCCTTTGTGTTGCTGGGCAGGGCGCTGTTGCATCAGCAACGCCTGTGCAGCCGTACACACGCCGACCGCAGCGCCCTGCAGCTGGATACAGCCCTGTTGGCCGACGTCAGTGACACCGAACGCCGCCAGCTGGCGCGCTGGTTTGCGTCACTGCGCCAGCCGCGACGCGCCGCGGTCGCGCGCCAGGCACTGGCCGACTGGATGCTGGCCCGCACCGGCGCGGCGCAGGGCGACGCCTGAGCGCTCGCTCAGCGAATTGCCGATTCCGGCCTGCCTTGCCAGTAAAAGGGCTGCAGCTTGCTGTCGCCGGTAAATACTTCGGACAGCGACTCCGCCGCATAAACGCGACCATTCAGCACAACGTGGCTGATCCGGTCTGTCTGGCGGATATCCTCCAGTGGGTTGCCGTCAATGATTACCAGGTCCGCCAGCTTGCCCGGCTCCAGTGAGCCGATATCGCCATCCATGCCGAGGTAGCGCGCCGGGTTGATGGTCGCCGCGGCCAGTGCCTCCATCGGGCTGAACCCGCCCCGCACGAAACTCCACATTTCCCAGTGCGTCGCCAGGCCCTCGCGCTGGCCGTGTCCACCGGTGTTGACCAGTATCCCGGCGTCCACCAGGCCCTTGGCGGCAGCGGCTGCATCGTCGTCGCGGTAGTCAGCCTCCGGTGCCATGGGCCTGCGCACCGAGCGAGGTTGCAACACAGCTGGCGGCACGAAGTTGGCGAGCAGGGGGTGTTTCCAGACCTCCGTATCCTGGTAGTAGTAGTCCTCGGACGTCAGTCCACCGAAAGTCACCACCAGCGTTGGTGTATAGCCCGCCTCGCTCTGCCGCCAGTACTGCAGGACATCCTCGTAAAGGCGCAGGGCAGGGACATTGTGCTCGACGCCGGTGATGCCGTCGCCGATCAGGTTCATGTCCATGTGGTACAGGGCCCCGCCCTCGGCGACGGGCATCAGGCCCTCGCGGCGGGAGGCTTCGATAACCATCTGCCGCTGATCGCGACGCGGCTGGTTGTAGTTTTTCACGGTCACTGCGCCCTGCGCCTTGAGCCGGCGCACGTGTGCCAGGGCATCGTCCAGGGTCTCTACCGGCGAGTAATAAGTGGATTTTGCACCGTAGATGATTTCAGCAGTGGAGAAAATCCGCGGTCCGAGAATGCGCCCGGCACGGGCATACTCAGCGGCAGCAAACACCTGGGAAGCGACGCTTGACGGGTTGTGCACCGTGGTAACACCCAGCGCCAGGTGCGCGAGCAGATCCCAGTTCTGCTGCGGGATGATGTCGGAACGGCCGTAGGGACCGTGCGCATGGATATCGACAAAACCGGGCACCAGTGTCTTGCCGCCAAGGTCCACGGTGCGGAAGCCGTCCGGTATTGCCAGGCTGGCGTCGCCCACGGCGCGGATGCGGTTACCGTCCAGCAGCACCGTGCCGCCTTCAAGGACCTCGCGCTGGCTGTTCAATGTGACCACCCGTGCATTGGTGAGTGCAAGGCGCGTGTCGGGGCGGGCACTGGCGACACGCATGCTGAGATCCACACCGTTTTCGGAGGGGGTGAAGTCTGCGCGCATCGCATCGGCGACGTTTACGGTCTTCATTGTCGGGCCCGTACTCCAGATCACCGCGCTTCCCGTGGCGTTCCAGTTCAGGTAGTCGCCGCCGACCCGGCTCAGGCGCACGATGGGGAAGGCGGGCCTGGGATCGTCCAGCACCAGGGTTTTGCCCGCGGTGGGAGTGGCGGCTGCGAGGTACATCTGGTGGCCGTTTTCGAAGGCGATGTGTCGGCCGTCAGGAGCCAGGCGGATACGCGTGGCCAGCTCGGCACTCGCGACCTGTTGCACATCGTGGCCAGTGCGCGACATGGCGATGAGTACCGTGCTCGCGGTGCTGCTGCCGCGGCCCGAGGCGGTATCGGCGCGTTCCTGTGCATAGATACGGCCATCCGGCCCGAAATGCGGGTGCTCACCGCGAGCACGGTACTCATCG
>DIAF01000036.1 GCA_002414665.1 Halieaceae bacterium UBA5085 | reverse complement strand
ATCGCGCCGAAGCATATATTGGCGTCCTCATCGATGATCTCGTGACGCGCGGCGTGACGGAACCCTATCGGATGTTTACATCGCGCGCCGAATATCGGTTGGCACTACGCGCCGATAATGCCGACCAGCGTCTCACCGAAAAGGGTATTGCCGCCGGATGCGTCGGGTCAGACCGGGCAGACGTGTTTCACGTGAAACACCGAGCGCTTGAATCTGCCCGCCAACTTCTGAAGACATTGACCTTGTCGCCTGCAAAAGCGGCTCAAGCCGGATGGGCGGTCAATCAGGATGGCCGCGTCAGGACGGCATGGGAATATCTCTCCTACAAGGATATCGATCTCCATGCACTGTCCGCCATTTGGCCGGAAGTATCAGACATCTCCGAGGAGATCGGGACGCAGGTCGAGATTGAAGCCCTTTACTCTTCCTATTTGGAACGCCAGGCAGAAGATGTCGCTGCTTTGCGTCGCGATGAAGATCTGATGATCCCGGCAGATCTCGATTATTCGGGAATTGGCGGTCTCTCGAATGAGGTTCGCCAGAAACTGGAATCGGTCCGTCCTTCTACGTTGGGACAGGCCGGTCGTATTGAAGGCGTGACGCCCGGCGCTCTAACGGCCCTTTTGGGATATGTTAAGCGCCGGAAGAAAGCTGGTTAACACTCATGATGAATTCCGAAGATCGCGCGGCCTTTCTGGCCGAATTCGATGTTTCACGTGAAACATTGGAAAGATTGGACGCCGTGATCTTAACTCTCGACGCGTGGCGGCAACGCTCCAATCTGATTGGACCGCGTGAGTGGCCGCAGATATGGGGTCGGCATGTGGCTGATTCCTACCAGATTCTGCCGTTTATTCCGGAATCAACGCGGATCGTCGATCTCGGTTCGGGTGCGGGATTTCCCGGATTGATCATTTCTGCGGCCCGACCACAGAGTCATGTGACCATGATGGAAAGCGTCGGGAAGAAATGCGCCTTTCTCCGCGCCGCTATCGGCGGTGCTGGTCTCAGTGCGTCGGTTTATCAGGGCCGGATTGAGGCTGCGCCGAATTCCACCGCGGATATTATCACTGCGCGGGCGTTTGCGCCCCTTCCAAAACTGCTCGACTACGCCGCTCCCTGGATGGAAAACGGTGCAACAGGGGTTTTTCTAAAGGGCGAACGCTGGAAAGAAGAATTGACGGACGCCCAACAAAGATGGAACTTCGCCTATGAGGCGATTCCAAGTCGCACTGGTGGGTCAGGCGTGATTTTGATCGTGAGGGAGCTCAAGCGTGGTCAGCGGTAAACCTAGAATCTTTGCAGTCGTGAACCAAAAGGGCGGGGTCGGGAAGACAACGACGTCCATAAATCTCGGCACGGCGTTGGCGGCCGTGGGCCGGCGCGTCCTGATTGTCGATTTCGATGCGCAAGGCAACGCCTCCACAGGACTGGGTATTGAGCGCCAGGACCGGCATCAGACATCCTATGATGTTGTCGTGGACCGGATCCCGCTGGAAGAAGCGGTTCTGTCAACGATTGTGCCGCGTCTTGACATTGTTCCGGGCGATGAAAACCTCTCTGGTGTAGAAACCGAACTGGCCAATGACTCTCACCGGTCCTACAAATTGCGCGACGCGCTGCATGATTATGTTCAGCGGTCTGTCCAGGGCGGACTGGTCCAGTATGACTATATTCTGATTGATTGCCCGCCATCGCTGTCCTCGCTCACTTTGAACGCGATGACGGCCGCCGATGCACTTCTGGTTCCGCTACAGTGTGAGTTCCTGGCGCTGGAAGGCCTTAGCCAACTGCTCCGCACGGTGGAAGTTGTGCGCTCTGGCCTCAATCCCAATCTCGAAATCCAGGGCGTCGTCCTGACCATGTATGACCGGCGAAACAATCTGTCCGACCAGGTCGCCGACGAAGTGCGAGCCTTCTTTGGCGCCAAGGTCTACAATACGGTCATACCGCGGAATGTACGCCTTTCCGAAGCGCCATCTTTCGGCAAGCCGGCCTTGTTGTATGACTATCGCTGTCCAGGTAGCGAGGCCTATATCCGTCTCGCATCCGAAGTCCTTCAAAGAGAGAAAGCCCGCGCGGCCTGACCCATATGAGCGACGATACCAAGAGCAAACCTTCCCGTCTTGGACGCGGCCTGTCTTCCCTGATTGGGGAAGTGGAGGCTGTCTCTCCGCCTGAAGCACGCACTGCAGGTGGGAGTAAGGGCAGCTCCAACGAAATCGCGATCGACAAGATTCGCCGAAATCCGAAACAGCCTCGTCGGACCTTCGACGAGGCCGCCCTTCAGGAACTCGCGGAATCACTGAAATCCAAAGGCGTTCTCCAGCCTATTCTGGTCCGTCCGGATCCCAAGGAAAAGAACGAGTATCAGATCATAGCGGGGGAGCGTCGGTGGCGCGCCGCCAAGCTGGCCGGTCTGACCAGTATTCCCGCTGTTGTACGGGATACCGACGAGTTGGAACTACTCGAGATCGGCATCATCGAGAATGTTCAGCGCGCAGACCTCAACCCAATTGAAGAAGCTGAAGCCTATGAGGCGCTGATGAAGCGCTTCGGTCGAACTCAGGACAGTCTTGCCACAAGCGTCGGCAAAAGTCGGGTTCACATCACAAACACCCTGCGCTTGCTGCAATTGCCAGAAGGCGCTCGAGAGTATGTTCGTGATGGCAAGGTCACGGCGGGACACGCGCGCGCGGCGCTGGGTGCGCCCGATCCGGAAGCGCTGGTGGAGCTTGCTGTTGAGAAAGGTCTGACGGTTCGCGAGGTCGAAGCGCATGCCAAGGCTGCTCGCGAAGACACGCCCGTTGAAACCAAATCCGCCCGACTCAAGTCAGAGGAAAAGGATGTCGACACCGAAGCCCTCGAGGCGGATCTCTCCCGGTCCATCGGACTGGATGTAGACATCCGCCACGGCAAGAATGGCGGCGAGCTTCGCATCAAGTATCGCGACCTGGAACAACTTGACGACGTCTGCAGACGTCTGACCGCCAAGCGCAATATTCTCTGAACGTCAGCTTGCTATTTCGGCGGCGCGGGCGATTTCATTCATCAGTACACGGATTACTGGGTCCGCACTGCCTGAACCGGACTTGGCTTGTTGTTCTGCTTCATAGATCCGTTCCATCACCCGCATCAGCCGCTTGGTCGGCCACTTCCTGAGGCGCGCGCTGAACAGGCCCCATTCGCTTTGCCAAACGGGCGGCCGGAGTTTCATGCCGGGATTCGATTGGCCGGATGCAAGCCGAGACTGAGCGTCCAGCATGCGCATGGTTTCGAACTGAAGTGAACGCAGGATGGAAATCCCACTCGTGCCCGCAACAGCCAGTCGGTCGAGTGTGGTATGGACGAGCGCCGGTTTGCCATCGAGCGCTGCGCGAATGGCGGCTGAAAGATTGTGATCCACATCGGTAGCGGACAAGGACCGGATATCATCCACATCAAGCGGTCGGCCCAGACCGCGTGCATAGAGGGCGAGCTTCTCGATCTCCGAGTTGGCCAGATTGCGATGGCCCGGCAGGTCGCCCACAAACAGTGCGAGCGCCTCGGGTGTGATCTGGACACTTTCGGACTTCAGCGCATCCTGAACCCGTTTTTCAATATCGCCCGCTTCGTCGGCGAACAGTTGCAGGCAGGCGGTCAGTTGGGCGGTTTCTGCGGCGGCGCGCAATTTCGAGCGCTTCTGCAGGCTACCAGCTTCGATTATCAGGCGGGCGGAATAATAGCCCTCCTGCGATTCACCTTTCTGAATGGCCTCTATCAACAGGGCGGCAATCTTGTCGCCGCTTGTCCGAACGCGGATGACGCGAGGGTCTCCCAAGAGGGATACCGCTTCGAGTCCGTCGAACAGGAGTGATGGGTCCTTCTTGATGGAGTCATCATCCAGTGTGGTGACATCCATATTGGCGCCTTTCGGCGTCCAGGCTTTGATCAGGGAAATCGCGGCATCGGAGGCGAGGCCGGAATCTTCGCCGAAGGCCAGCACAGCCCAAACGGATGGTTTGGGCTTGCGGGCAAAATCACTCGCCTGTTTGCCCTTGAACAACATTATTCAACCGACAATTTGCGCCGCAGGTCGTCCACGATATTCTTCGCCAAGATGCCGGCCGCTCTCTCCGAGGCGCTCTTTTGGGCTGCTATGTCTCCATAAGTGCTGCTCGGTACCGCAAAACTGACTTCGCCAACAGCGTAGCCGGTCAACCGTTCTTGGCCTTGAGACAAAGCGTAACGGCCCGACAAGGTAACATTTGATCTCGCCGCTGCGCCGTCTTGCTGGAATGCCAACCGTGTCAGATTTTCTTTCACCGTAATCTGGAGCGAGGCAGCCTCTGTCACGTTTGGCAATCCGATCGCCAACTCTTCCTGCAAGGCCCGGCGCAAGATGTATCCCGATCGGCCATCGATGGGTTCGACCGTGATGGCGCCGCCATAAGTGGCGCCCGCGCCCGTCGCATAGACCGGTTTGAATCCGCACCCGGCTATGAGGGCGAAGGCGACAAGAGCGAAGAACTGTTTCATGCCACCACGATATTCACGATGCGGCCGGGCACGACAATGGTTTTCTTCACGGACTTGCCCTCAATGAAGCTGGCTACATCCGCATGGGTTTTCGCAACGGCTTCGACGGAATCCTTGTCCATACTCTTCGGCACGGTGATTTCCGCGCGGCGCTTCCCATTCACTTGAACCGCCATTGTGACCTCATCATCCGCCAGCAGGGCGGGGTCCGCCACGGGCCAGGGCGCTGAGGATACGAAGGCAGGTTGGCCCAGTCGTTCCCAACAGGCCTCGGCCAGGTGCGGTATGAACGGTGTCACACAGCGGGCCAGCATGGAGGCGCCTTCAATACGCGCGCCTAACACGGCGTCGCCAGCCGATTCAGCCTTTTTCAAAGTGGTGACCCATTCATGGATGGTGGCTACGGCAGAGTTGAACCGGAATTCCTCGATTGCCTTGTCGATGGCTGCGACGGCCTTGTGGTTCGCTTTCCGCAGCGCTGTGGAGTCGGCATCCTCGCCAGCGGCAGTGCTGGTATCCTCTGGCAGGGCATCGAACACGCTCCACAGGCGCTGGGCAAACCGCGACGCGCCTTCAACGCCGGACTGGGTCCACTCGACATCTCGTTCCGGCGGGGAATCTGACAGGACGAACCAGCGCGCGACATCCGCGCCGAACTGGCTGATGATAGCATCCGGGTCGACCGTATTCTTCTTGGACTTCGACATTTTTTCAATCGGACCTGCCGTCGCAATCGCGCCGGTGGCGGTCTCGATCCAGGTATCGCCATCGCGAGCGACTTCATTCGGCTCCAGCCACTTTCCGGCCGCTGACTTGTAGGTCTCGTGCGTCACCATGCCTTGCGTGAAAAGACCGGCAAACGGCTCGCCATTCGGCAAGTCCAGCAGGCCGACATCGCGCATCGCCTTGGCGAAGAAGCGCGCATAGAGCAGGTGAAGCACCGCATGCTCTACGCCGCCAACATATTGGTCGACCGGCATCCAATAGGCGCGCTCTTCCAGGTCGTTTGTGCTGGCAAAGCGGGAATAGTACCAGGAGCTGTCGACGAACGTGTCCAGCGTGTCTGTCTCGCGGCGGGCGGCCTTGCCGCATTTCGGGCAATCGACATGTTTCCAGCTTGGGTGGCGCTCCAGCGGATTGCCGGGCTGGTCGAAGGAAGCCTCGTCCGGCAGTTTCACCGGCAGATCGGCTTCCGGCACTGGCACGATGCCACAGTTTTCACAATGGATGACCGGGATTGGGCAGCCCCAGTAGCGCTGGCGCGAGACGCCCCAGTCACGAAGGCGATAGTTCACCTTGCCTTCACCGAGCCCCATGGATTCGATTTTTTCAATGGCGGCGCGCTTGGCGTCATCAATCGCCATCCCGTCAAGGAAGCCGGAATTGAAGATGCTGCCGGGGCCGGTATAGGCCTCGTTTTCAACATCGAACGTGGCAGCGTCAGCGTCGGCCGGCAGCACAACGGGCGTGACGCTCAGGCCGTATTTCCGGGCAAAATCGATATCGCGCTGGTCATGCGCCGGGCAGCCAAAAATCGCGCCGGTGCCGTACCCCATCAGCACGAAGTTCGCGACCCATACGGGCAGGGTCTTCGTGTCGTCGAAAGGGTGTTTGACGGTCAGGCCGGTATCGAAGCCAAGCTTTTCGGCCTTTTCGATGGCCTCTTCGCTGGTGCCGATCTGTGCGCATCTTGCGCGGAACGCTTTCAACTCATCCGATTGCTCCGCCATTTGGACGGTCAGCGGGTGATCTGGTGACAGGGCAATGAAACTCGCGCCGAACAACGTGTCCGGACGGGTCGTGAAGATCTCGATGCCTTCGCTAAATCCGGATGGCGCGGTGCCATCGAATTCGAACCGCATCTGGAGTCCTTCCGACCGGCCGATCCAGTTCGCCTGCATGGTGCGCACCTTTTCAGGCCAGCGCTCCAGCTTTTGCACTTCGGTCAGCAGGTCTTCGGCATAGTCGGTAATGCGGAAGAACCATTGCGTGAGCTCGCGCTGTTCCACCAGCGCGCCCGAGCGCCATCCGCGCCCGTCGATGACCTGTTCATTGGCCAGCACCGTATTGTCGACCGGGTCCCAATTCACTTTCGAGGCCTTGCGATAGACGAGGCCCTTTTCCAGGAATTTCAGGAACAGACCCTGCTGGGCGCCGTAATATTCCGGGTCGCAGGTCGCGAATTCCCGGCTCCAGTCGAGCGACAGGCCGAGCTTCGAGAACTGGGCCTTCATCGAGGCGATATTCTGATAGGTCCATTCGCCCGGATGAACATTGCGCTCCATGGCAGCGTTCTCGGCCGGCATCCCGAACGCGTCCCATCCCATTGGATGGAGCACATTATAGCCCTTGGCGCGCTTGTGGCGGGCAACAACATCGCCCATCGCATAATTGCGCACATGGCCCATGTGCAGCTTGCCACTGGGGTAGGGGAACATGGCGAGACAGTAGAATTTCTCCCGGCTGTCATCCTTGTGCACGGCAAAACTCTGCTCGGTCTGCCAGTATTCCTGGGCCGCCTGTTCGAGGATCTTGGGCTGGTAGTGGGGGTCCATTGCTTCGTTGTACTCAACTGGTCCGGGCACGGGGCCTCTGGCAACCGACATGCGGCGGCTGCGGGTCCGGTGCAAAAAAACGCGATTCTATCAGTATTCAGTGCGGGCGGCGAAGGTCGTGGTGCGCGGCGTGCAGGCTGCGCGGCGCATCAGGCGAGGTGCAGCAGTGGCAGTCTGTCGCGCAGTGCAGCGCCATCGCCGACCAGATCAGCGAGGCTTGTGTCGTCGAGCTCCCGGTAAAACGCCTCCACGCCACGGTGGAAAAGCCCTGTCAACTTGCAGGTTCCTGCCAGCGGACAGCTGTTGGTGGTTGGGTTGAAACACTCCACGAAGTCGCCGCTGTCCTCAAGTTCCCTTACCACTTCGCCAACCCGGATCCGTTCTGCGGCCATTCCCAGTTGAATGCCACCGTGTCGTCCGCGCATGGTCGACAGGTAGCCCAGTTGCCCCAGATGCCGTGCCGACTTCAGCAGGTGCGCTCTGGAGATATCGAAGGCGGCTGCGATGTCGGCAATGCGCACCAGCCGCCCAGGGTGGCTGGCACAATACATGAGAATGCGCAGGGAATAGTTGGTGTAGGCGGTGAGGCGGATAGCGGTAACTCCTGAAAAATTTATATTAGTGGTTGCTTATGCGCGCCGAATTATAAATACTATATTAAATATCACTTAATGCCAGGGCAAGGGGTCCACCGTGTTTGAATTTTTCGACGCATCGATGCTTGCGCGAATCCAGTTTGCCTTCACCGTGTCCTTCCACATTATTTTTCCCTCGTTTTCCATTGGCCTTGCCAGCTATCTGCTGGTGCTGGAGGCCCTGTGGTTGAAGACGGACAACCCCGTATATCTCAACCTGTACAAGTACTGGTTGCGGATTTTTGCCGTGGCATTTGGCATGGGTGTGGTGTCCGGCCTGGTGATGTCTTACCAGTTCGGGACCAACTGGAGCGTATTTTCTGACAAAGCAGGGCCGGTCATCGGCCCGTTGCTTGCCTATGAAGTGCTGACAGCCTTTTTCCTCGAGGCGGGCTTTCTGGGCATCATGCTGTTTGGCATGGAGCGCGTCGGTCGGCGGCTGCATTTCCTCGCCACCGCGATGGTCGCGTTTGGCACGCTGTTGTCAGCAACCTGGATCCTGTCGGTCAACAGTTGGATGCAAACGCCCACGGGTCATGCCATGAACGCGCTCGGGCAGTTTGTGCCCGAAGACTGGCTGGCGATAATCTTCAACCCCAGCTTTCCGTATCGCCTGGTCCACATGACGCTGGCTTCGTACCTGACGGTCTCGTTTGTGGTGGGTGGCGTTGGGGCGTGGCACCTGTTGCGGGACAAGGCCAACCCGGAGGCGCGCAAGATGTTCTCAATGGCCATGTGGATGGCGACCTTTGTCGCACCGCTGCAGATTTTTGCCGGCGACCTGCACGGTCTCAATACACTTGAGCATCAGCCCGTCAAGGTAGCCGCGATGGAGGGGCATTGGCAGCGACAGACCGGTGCACCGTTTCTCCTGTTGGCCTGGCCTGATGCGGCGGCAGAGGAAAACACCTTTGAACTCGGCATTCCCTACGCGTCTGCGCTGGTGCTCACCCACGATATCAACGGTGAGACCCCGGGTTTGACTGACGTGCCGGCAGCGGACAGGCCTCCGGTGGGGATGGTGTTCTGGTCTTTCAGAGTCATGCTGCTGATGGGCACGCTGATGGCATTGATCGGTGTGTATTCTGCCTGGCTGCGCTTGCGCGGCCGACTGTACGACACGCGGTGGTTGCAGCGTGCCGCAGTGTGGATGGGGCCTTCCGGTTTTGTCGCTGTGCTGGCGGGTTGGATTGTGACGGAAGTCGGGCGGCAGCCTTTCACCGTGTATGGGCTTCTGCGCACCAGTGAGTCCCTCGCACCTGTGGATGCACCTGCGGTAGCGGCTTCGCTGTTGGCCTTTATTATCGTCTATTTTGCCCTGTTTGGGGCCGGTACCTATTACATCATTCGCATGATGCATGCTCCGCCTGATGGTCAGGGGCCGGAGACCGGGACCCCGCTGCGGGCAGCGGGCACGACACCAATGGCCTCCTTGAAAACAGCTGCCAGCAAAGGGGGCGCCTGATATGTTGGATTTACCCGTGATTTGGGCCGGGCTGCTGGCCCTGGGCATCTTTATTTACGTGGCGCTGGATGGCTTCGATCTGGGAATCGGGTTGCTGTTTCCGTTCCTTGCCACGGATCAGGACCGGGATACCGCGATGAACACCGTTGCGCCGGTCTGGGACGGGAATGAGACCTGGCTGATCCTTGGCGGCGGCGGCCTGTTCGCGGCGTTTCCATTGGCCTACGCGGTTGTCATGCCCGCATTGTACGCGCCATTTATCGTCATGTTGCTGGCACTGGTGTTTCGCGGCGTGGCGTTTGAATACCGCTGGCGCGACAAGGCACATGAGCGGATATGGGACGCCAGCTTTGTCTTCGGTTCCGTCGTTGCCACCTTTATGCAGGGTGTTGTTCTGGGCGCATTTGTCCAGGGCATCGAAGTTGAAGGGCGCGCCTATGCCGGTGGCTGGTGGGACTGGTTAACCCCCTTTACGCTCACGGTTGGTGTGGCATTGTGTGCGGGGTACGCCCTTCTGGGGGCTGGCTGGCTGGTGTTGAAAACGGATGGAACGCTGCGTCAGCAGGCCTATCGTCTGGTTAAAAGAGCCGCCATGGGCACGTTCTTCTTTGTCGGCGTGGTCAGTCTGTGGACGCCGTTTCTGTCGCCTGACATCTTTGAGCGCTGGTTCACACTGCCCCATTTCTACTGGCTGGCTCCTGTGCCACTGCTCACAGCGGGCATCGCGGGTCTGGTGGCCTGGGGCATCCAGCGGCAGCGGGATGCGGTGATCTACCCGGCGACCCTGGGGCTTTTGGGGCTGTGTTTTATCGGCCTCGGTGTAGGCTTCACACCCTATATCGTGCCCCGCGCGATTACTGTGCACGAAGCCGCTGCACCAGAATCAAGCCTGTTGTTCATGCTGGTAGGCGCCGTCATCATGTTGCCGCTGATACTCGGTTATACCGCGTATTCCTACTGGATCTTCCGCGGCAAAGTGCGCCATGGCGACGGAGGCTATCATTGATGCGCGACATTGAAACGCGACCTGAAAAGGGTGATCTGGGCAGGAAGTGGGCATGGTTTATAGGCCTCTGGCTGGGTGGTGTGCTGGTGGTGGGTGCTGTATCCGCTCTGTTACGCTGGATTTTGCTGCCGTGAGCACACGGAAGAAGGAGGCAATGTGAATATGAGGCTTTGCGTGATGGTGTTTCTGGGTGCCTGCGTCGTACCCCTGGCAAGCGCTGCACAGAACACTGTGGAGGTCACCGGGCGGTCGGCCGACGCGGCGCTGGATCAGGACCGACTAACAGCGGGTTTTCAGGCGCTGGAATCAGCCTGTTTCAGTTGCCATAGCCCTGATGCGTCTGCGGGAAACCGCGTGGCACCGCCCATGGCGGCGATCAAGAAGCATTACATTCAGCCGGGAACCTCCTACGAGGCTTTCCGCGATCGTCTGATGACTTTCGTGCAGGATCCCTCCTCGGAGAATGCGCGCATGCCCGGTGCCATCGACCGGTTTGGCCTGATGCCCAAGATGCCTTTTGACCAGGTGATGGTGGAGGAGATTGCCTACTACATCTACCACAGTGCGTTGGAGGCCCCGGGCTGGTTCGAACAGCATTTTCAGGCCGAGCAGCAGCGTCGACGCCTGGGGCAAGCGGCACTGGTGACGGATGCGGATTACCTGCGCCGCGGCAGAGAGGTTGCGATGAGCGCCAAGTCGACTCTCGGCAGTAACCTGAAGCAGGCTATCAGCGCCGGCGGTCCGGTCGCGGCCATCGATTTCTGTCACGACAATGCGATTCCGCTGACCGAGGGGGCTGCGGCGGAACAGGGCGTTGCGGTTCGTCGCGTCAGTGATCGCCCACGCAACCCCGCGAATGCCGCCACCGCCGCGGAGCTGGCCTACATGGCAACGGCGCGGTCTGCGCTTGCGGCAGGAGAAGAACCAGCACCCGCCGTGCGGCGGGTGAAACATGAGGTCGTGGCGTATTATCCGATCGTCACCAACGGCCTGTGTCTGCAGTGTCACGGCAGGCCAGGTGTGGAGTTGCAGGCCGAGACACAGGCCGCGCTGCAGGCGCGTTACCCCGACGATCAGGCGGTCGGTTACGGGGTTGACGAGCTGCGGGGTATTTTTGTTGTGTCCATGCCTGCTCAGTAGCGCGAAAAGGTGCGCTTTTTGCCAAACCGTAGACGAATATTCCAGTGCCAGCTCCGGTGTGCGGAGCTCAGTCCCGCTCGCGCCATACCGTGTGGTACACAACCAGCATCAAGAGCAGCAGCAGTACGCAACCGCCAAGCACTGGCCGTGGACCGTAGATGGCTGCCGGCGTGCTTCCCAGCATGATGTGGGCCTCGCCGCTGAGCAGGGCTTCTTCAAACTGGGGGCTGCGCTGCAGGATCCTGCCCTGATGGTCGATAATGGCGGATACACCGTTGTTGGTGCCACGCAGTAGATAGCGCCCGCTCTCCAGTGCGCGCATGCGCGCCATCTGCAGGTGTTGCAACGGGCCGATGGATGCGCCGAACCAGCTGTCGTTGCTGATGGTCACCAGTACGTCCGCGTTGCGAGCGCCCCGGGAGACCAGTCCCGGGTAGACGATTTCGTAGCAGATAAAGGGCGCGACCCGCACGCCATCGGCCAGCAGCAGGTTCTGTCCCGGCGGGCCTGCGGAAAAGCTCGACATGGGCATGTCGAAGAAAGCGATAAGGCCGCGCAGCCAGTGTTCCAGCGGCACGTATTCGCCGAAGGGCACCAGGCGCTGCTTGTGATACACGCCGCTGCCGGCTCCGAGTGCGACAATGCTGTTGAAGTAGTCTGTACTGCCGGACTCCCGCCAGGGAATACCGGTGATCAAGGTGCTGTTGCGACTGGCAAAGCCCGCCGCTACCGGGTCCAGGTAGTCGCGGGCCTGCTGGTAGAAGCGCGGCAGCGCGGATTCCGGCCAGACCACAATGTCGTGGTCGGCCTGCGCGGCGATTGCGCGGCTGTACTGTTCCAGAATGCGCGGGTAATACGCTGGCTGCCACTTCAGCGCCTGCGGAATGTTGGGCTGGTACAGTGCCACGCGCAAGGGTTGCTCGGTAGCGGGGACAACCCACTCCACGCTGCCCAGCGTGCGCCCGCCGAGCCACAGGATGGCCGCAACGGTGAGGTAGGTGAGGAGGCCTGCAGGCTTCGGGTTGCGCCAGGCCAGGAACAGGCAGGAACCGCTCACCGCCACGGCGAAGGACAGGCCGTACACGCCCACCGCAGGTGCCCAGCCCGCCAGCCAGGTATCGATATGGCCGTAGCCAAGGTAGAGCCAGGGAAAGCCTGTCAGCAGCCAGCTGCGCAAGCCTTCGAAGAGCACCCACAACGCGCCGAAGCCGGCCAGCATGCCGCCCGGCAGGGGGCGCACCCAGCGCACGTAGCACCAGGCAAAAAGGCTGTGCAGCAGTGCGAGCCCGGCGCAGAACAGCACAGTGAGTAACGCCGCAAGCGGTACGCTGGCATACCCGTAGACGTGAATGCTGACGTACACCCAGGACACACCGCTGCCGAACAGGCCCAGGCCGAACAGCCAGCCGCGCCACAGGGCCTGGCGTGGTGTGCAGGTGCTGAGCAGGTAGCAGTAGAGCGCGCAGCTGGCGATACCCGCAGGCCACAGATTGAAGGGGGCGAATGAGAGAGTGACCAGGCCACCGGCCAGCAGTGTCAGCAGGGCTATCCAGGCCGGGCGCAGGCCGTGTTCAGGCACGGTTCAACCGCTCAGTGGCCGCATGCGCAGGCTGTGGATCTTGCGCTGGTCCGCGTTGATCACCTTGAATTCAAAGTTTTCAATGCAGGTGACTTCGTTGCGCGCCGGCATGTGCCCGAACGCCTGTATCACCAGGCCGCCGATGGTGTCGAATTCCTCATCGCTGAAGCTGGTGCGGAAGTGTTCGTTGAACTCCTCGATCGGGGTCAGGGCCTTGATGAAATAGTCGCCGTCGCCGATGGTGCGAATGAAGTGGTCCTCGTCGACATCGGTTTCATCCTCGATATCGCCAACAATCTCCTCCAGCACGTCCTCAATGGTGACCAGGCCTGCAACGCCGCCGTACTCGTCAATAACGATGGCCATGTGGTTGCGGTTTTCCCGGAACTCCCGCAGCAGGACATTCAGTCGCTTGCTTTCCGGTACCACGACGGTGGGGCGCAGCAGCGTTTCCATGCGGAACTCGCTGTGATCCTTGTTGAGGATTTCCGGCAGCAGGTCCTTGGCCAGCAGTATGCCCTGGATGTCATCCGGACTCTCGCCAACAACCGGGTAACGCGAGTGGGCGGAGCGGATAATCTGCGGCAGGATTTCTTCCAGCGTGGAGTCCGCCTTGATGACCACCATCTGGGCGCGCGGAATCATGATATCGCGGGCCTGCATGTCGCTGACCTTCATGGCGCCTTCCATGATGCTGCGCGCATCCTGGTCGATCACTTCGTTCTCGGCGGCGATCGCAAGAACGCCCTCCAGGTCGCGGCGATTGTGCGGTTCTGACGAGAACAGCAAGGCTATTTTCTCGAGCCAGGAGCGGTCTCCGGGCTCGCTGCCAAATCGATCTTCGCTCATGGGGTTACGGGCTCCTCGGAGACAGTGTCTGGGTAGGGACAGGGGAATCCAAGCGTGGCCAGGATGGCTGTTTCAAGGGCTTCCATTTCGGTGGCCTCGGCCGCGGAAATGTGGTCGTATCCCAGCAGGTGCAGTGCCCCGTGTACCGCCATATGGGCCCAGTGCGCTTGCAGGGACTTGCCCTGCGCGGCGGCCTCCCGGGCCACCACCGGGGCACAGATAACGATGTCGCCGAGCAGTGCCAGCCCCAGTGCCTCCGGCAGGTCAGCCGGGAAGGAAAGCACGTTGGTCGGGCCATGTTTGCCACGGTAGCTGAGGTTCAGGCTTGCCATTTCCTCTTCGCCGACCAGACGCAGGCAAAGTTCCGGTGATGGGCTGGAGTTGCGGCCCTGGAGAGCGGTGTGTAGCCAGTTCCTTAAGTCGTCTTCCTCGGGAACCGGCTCGCTACAGGCCGTCTGGATGTCGATGTGGCTGCTCATGGCCGGGTCTTGTCGAGGGTGGTCGCCCTGTCCTCAAACGCGTCATAAGCCTCGACAATACGCTGTACCATCGGGTGGCGCACCACGTCCTTGTTGCCGAACCAGGTGAAGCCGATGCCTTCGACCTCCGCGAGGATATTGCCCGCGTGCGTCAGTCCTGACTGGATGCCCTTGGGCAGGTCGATCTGCGTGGCATCGCCGGTAATCACCGCGGTGGAACCGAAGCCAATGCGGGTGAGGAACATTTTCATCTGCTCGCGTGTGGTGTTCTGCGCCTCGTCGAGGATGATGAAGGAGTTGTTCAGTGTGCGCCCACGCATGAAGGCCAGCGGAGCCACTTCGATGATGTTGCGCTCGATAAACTTGTTGACGGTTTCGAAACCCAGCATCTCGTACAGGGCGTCGTACAGGGGGCGCAGGTACGGATCGATCTTCTGGCTCAGGTCGCCGGGCAGAAAGCCGAGCTTCTCGCCGGCCTCCACGGCAGGGCGCACCAGCAGGATACGCCGCACGCGTTCCTCGAGCAGGGCTTCCACGGCGCAGGCCACGGCGAGATAGGTCTTGCCGGTGCCCGCGGGGCCGATGCCGAAATTGATGTCGTGCTGCTTGATGGTGCGCACGTAGCCCTGCTGGTTCTTGCCGCGGGGTTTCACCGAGGCGCGCTTGGTGCGGATCACCTGAATGGCTTCGACGGGGGCGCCCCCGGGCTCTTCACTGAGCACTTCAATGCCCGCCTGCTGTAATTGCAGGTGCAGCGATTCCGGACTCAGGCCGACGCCCTGGCAGAGCTCGGCGTAGAGGCTTTGCAGCAATCGCTCGCCTGCGGTCACCGCAGCTGTTGGGCCGCTGAGCAGGAACTGGTTGCCGCGCGCGGCGATGCTGATGCCGAGACGGGACTCGATCTGGCGTAGATGACCGTCGAACTGGCCGCAGAGCATGGCCAGATGGCGGGTGTCATTCGGTTCCAGGGTGAGGCTTGACTGTGTCGACTCGGGGGTCGGAGATTCGCTGTTCAAATCGCTCGCGGGCCGCAGGGGCATGTGATCATGGGGTTAAGGATATACGCCTTGGCCGACTAGTCAACCGCACGCATCCGGGGTGATTGTGCCAGCTGGCCGCGCAGGGAATTGGGCAGAGCATCGACAATCTCCAAATCGGCAAATTCGCCGATCAGGCTCTGGTCTGTGCAGTGGAAGTTCACGACACGGTTGTTTTCGGTGCGACCCTGCAGTTCACCGGGGTCTTTCTTCGATACGCCCGTGACCAGAACCCGCTGCACCGTGCCTACCATACGGCGGCTGATGGCCTGTGCTTCCTGCAGTATGCGCGCCTGCAGGATCTGCAGTCGCTGCTTCTTGACGCTGTCATCCGTGGTGTCCGGCAGCTCTGCCGCGGGGGTGCCGGGCCGGGCGCTGTAGACAAAACTGAACGAGGTGTCGAACCCGATTTCCTCCACCAGCTTCATGGTGGCCGCAAAGTCTGTTTCGGTCTCGCCGGGGAAGCCGATGATGAAGTCGGAAGAGATGCTGATGTTCGGGCGTATGCGGCGCAAACGCCGAATCTTCGATTTGTACTCCAGTGCCGTGTGGCCGCGCTTCATGGCCATCAGGATGCGGTCCGAACCGCTTTGTACGGGCAGGTGCAGGTGGTCGACCAGCTGCGGAATCTCGGCATAGGCATCGATCAGGGCATCGCTGAATTCGACCGGATGGGAGGTGGTGTAGCGGATACGTTCGATCCCCGGAATGCGCGCCACCAGGTGCAGGAGTTCGGCAAAGTCCACGATCTCGCCAAGGTGATTGGCGCCCCGGTAGGCATTCACGTTCTGCCCCAGCAGGTTGACTTCGCGCACCCCTTCACCCGCCAGGTGCGCCACTTCGGCGATCACATCATCAACAGGGCGTGAGACTTCCTCACCGCGGGTGTAGGGCACAACACAGAAGGTGCAGTACTTGCTGCAGCCTTCCATGACGGAAACAAAGGCCGTGGGCCCCTCGACGCTGGGTTCCGGCAGTCGATCGAATTTTTCGATTTCCGGGAAGCTGACGTCGACCACCAGGGTGCCCCCCGGGCCGCGCTGTTCCATCATCTCCGGCAGGCGGTGCAGGGTCTGTGGTCCGAAAACCAGGTCGACATAGGGTGCTCGTTTGCCGATTTCGGCCCCTTCCTGGCTGGCGACACAGCCGCCCACGCCGATGATCAGGTCGGGCTTTTTCTGCTTCAGGTGTTTCCAGCGGCCGAGCTGGTGGAAGACCTTTTCCTGTGCTTTTTCACGAATCGAGCAGGTATTGAGCAGCAGAACATCGGCGTCCTCGGGGTTGTCCGTCGGGGTCAGCCCATGGCTGGCCTGCAGCAGATCGCGCATGCGCGCCGAATCGTACTCGTTCATCTGGCAGCCGTGGGTCTTGATGTACAGCTTTTTGCTCACTGGGCCTCGTCGGCGCACCGCAGTCGGTGCCTTGCCGGTTGCTGGAAAAAGGGTGTGAATTATACAGAGTTGGCCCCGGGAAACATAGCATCGGGGGGTGCCGGTAGTGGTAATTTGTGATGGGAGTGTTAACATTGCGCCCCCCCGGATTCCGCGCAACCCCAGCGGTACCGCCCGGCGCAACGCCCCACGAGGACAGCATGGCCAACCAACCGGTGTACAAGGTGATATTCCACAACGCCAATCAGGTGTTCGAGGTGTTCGCGCGCCAGATCTACCAGAGCGACATGTGGGGTTTCATCGAGATCGAGGAATTCGTCTTCGGCGAGCGCTCGCAGATACTCGTAGACCCCGGCGAGGAAAAGCTCAAGCACGAGTTCAGCGGGGTCAAGCGCAGCTACATTCCGCTGCAGGCGATTATCCGCATTGATGAAGTGGACAAGGAAGGGACTGGCAAGATTTCCGAAGTGGCTCCCGGCTCGCGCAGCAATGTGGCCACGTTCCCGGTGCCCGGCATGCAGCCGCACCACAGCAGCGACGACTGATGCCCCAGGCGGGCGGTGAGCCCGCCGCTCGCACCCCCTCCTGGTGTCGCTCGTTCAGCTATCCAGCCGCTGTTTGATCGAGGCGATTTTCACACACAACACAAACACGTCCACGCTCGCCTGCACATCGTCCAGTGCCGGGAAGCTCGGTGACAGCCGGATATTGCTGTCCTCGGGGTCCCTGCCGTAGGGGAAAGTGGCGCCGGCCGGAGTCAGTTTCACCCCGACGTTGCCCGCAAGTTCGACGACTTTTGATGCAAGTCCCGGCAAGGTATTGAATGATACAAAGTAGCCGCCCTGTGGCGTGGTCCAGTGGCCCATGCCACTGGCGCCCAGTTCACGCTGTAGTGTGTCGAGCACCGCGTCAAAGCGGGGCTTGAGGATTGCTGCGTGCCTGGCCATGTGATTGCGCAGCGTTTCTTGGTCCTGCAGGAAGCGCACATGGCGCAACTGGTTCACTTTGTCGGGGCCGATGGTCTGGAAGGCGAGGTGTGCTTTGAAGGTGTTGAGATTGCGCTCGCTGGTGCCAAGGAATGCGACACCCGCACCGGCGAAGGTCATCTTGGAGGTGGAGCCGAACTGGAAGATGCCGTCCATGGTGCCGAGCTCGCGCGCATGGGCTGTGATGCTGTCCAGCGCGGGTGCGTTATCCCGCAGGGTGTGGACGGCATAGGCGTTGTCCCACATCACGATACAGTCGTCTGACGCGATTTGCGGCAGGCGCGCCAGGCGTTTGACGGTGTCCGGGCTGTAGACGCAGCCGGTGGGGTTGGAAAAGCGGGGCACGCACCAGATGCCCTTGATGTCTGCATCGGCGCTGACCAGCGCCTCGATCTGGTCCATGTCCGGGCCCGAGTCAAGGAGCGGCACGGGAATCATCTCAATTCCCAGGTATTCACAGACGGAAAAGTGGCGGTCGTAGCCGGGCACCGGGCACAGGAATTTCACCTGGGCACGGTTGCCCCAGGCTGACTCGGCGCCTCGCAGGCCTTCGCGGAGGGCAAAATCCATGACCTGGTACATGAGCGTCAGGCTGCTGTTGCCGCCGACCAGGGTCTCTTCCGGGGCGGTGCCCAGAACCCCGGCAAACAGCGTGCGGGCCTCGGGCAGGCCCTCAAGACCACCATAGTTGCGCGCGTCGCTGCCGTCTGCGGCGCGGTAATTGCCCTGCAGAATTCCGTCCAGAGCATCGGACAGTGCGACTTGCGCGGCGCTGGGCTTGCCCCGGGTCAGGTCCAGGTTCAGTTTTTTCGCTGCCAGCGCATCATACTGTTCATGCAGGTCGGCGAGCGCGGCGCGCAGTTCAGCTTCAGTGGCCTTTTCAATATGCACTGTGGACTCCTGTGTCGGACGTGCGGTTGACGAGTCGGGCTCAGCCGCCAAGTATACTCCGCGCGCCTGCCACTGAAAAATGCTGCGGGGCCAATCTCTTGAAATATGCGCCTGCGCGCCCATATCTGCCGGATACCCACAGCATTGGACACAGGCAGCCATGAGCAAGCCCCAGCAATTTGCCGAGGACGAGCACGACACTAACGCGTCGGGCAACCGGGCCCCGGCGGTGGCCAACGATATTCTCCCGGATACGCTGTATGTGATTCCGGTGCCGCAGCGACCGTTCTTTCCCGGACAGATACAGCCGGTCGCGATCAATCCGCAGGAATGGGCCCCGACGCTGGAGGCGATTGCCGCGGAGGGCCACGGATTGGTGGGCCTGAGCTATGTCGACCAGCAGGGCCCGGACAGCGTGGGGCCCCGCCAGTTTCCCGAAATCGGCTGCGTGGCGCGTCTGCACAGGCCCCCCGGCGCCACCAGCCCCGGTCAATTCCTGGTGCAGGGCGTGAAGCGCTTTCGCATCCTGCGCTGGCTTACCGACACCGCGCCCTACCGGGTCCAGGTCGAATACCCGCGCAGTACGGGAGATCGCGACAGCGATGAAGTGAAAGCCTACGCGATGGCCCTGATCCAGCAGATCAAAGAGCTGTTGCCGCTCAATCCGCTGTACAGCGAAGAGCTGAAACACTACATGGCAAACTTCAGCCCCAACCAGCCCAGCCTGCTGGCGGACTTCTCGGCCGCGCTCACCACGGCCAAGGGTGACCAGTTGCAGGAAATCCTCGACACGCTTCCCTTGCTGGCCCGCATGGAGAAGGTACTGCTGCTGCTGCGCAAGGAGCGCGAAGTGGCCGAAATGCAGACCCGCATCACCAGCCAGGTGAATGAGAAAGTCTCCGAGCAGCAGCGACAGTTCTTCCTGCGCGAGCAGCTGAAAGTCATCCAGAAGGAACTTGGCCTGTCCAAGGACGACCGCAGCACCGACCTCGAGCTGTTCGAGGAACGCATGGCCGCCCTGAAGCCGCCAGAGCCGGTGCGTGCGCGTATCGCCGAGGAAATGCACAAGCTCTCGGTGCTGGAGACGGGGTCACCTGAATACGGTGTGACGCGCAACTATCTCGACTGGGCCACGCAGCTGCCCTGGGGCATCACCTCGGCGGACAATCTTGAGCTCGCCCACGCGCGGGAGACGCTGGATGCACACCACGACGGGCTGGACGACGTCAAGCGGCGCATACTCGAGTTCCTTGCCGTGGGGGCATTCAAAGGGGAGATCAGCGGGTCCATTCTGCTGCTGGTCGGGCCGCCCGGGGTCGGCAAAACCAGCATCGGGCGCTCCGTGGCAGATGCATTGGGGCGCGAATTCTACCGTTTCAGCCTCGGTGGCATGCGCGATGAAGCGGAGATCAAGGGGCATCGCCGGACCTATATCGGCGCCATGCCGGGCAAGTTTGTGCAGGCGCTGAAGGATGTGAAAGTGGCCAACCCGGTGATCATGCTCGACGAAATCGACAAGATCGGTGCGTCCTTCCAGGGCGACCCCGCCTCGGCCCTGCTGGAGGTGCTGGACCCGGAACAGAACGCGGAGTTTCTGGACCACTACCTGGACATGCGGGTAGATCTGTCCAAGGTGTTGTTCATCTGCACCGCCAATCAGCTGGATACCATCCCGGGGCCGCTGCTGGACCGGATGGAGGTGCTGCGGCTTGCGGGGTACATCGCCGAGGAGAAACTGGCCATCGCGCGCAACCACCTGTGGCCGCGGCTGTTGCAGCGTCACGGCGTCAGCGCTGACCAGCTCAAGATCAACGACGCCGCGCTGAAAACCGTGATCGAGAGTTATTGCCGGGAGGCCGGCGTGCGCAATCTCGAAAAGCAGCTGGCGCGCATTATCCGCAAATCCATCGTCGATCTCCTGGAGGGCGGTGAGCAGCGCCTGCGCATCGGCAAGAAGGATATCGAAACACTGCTTGGCCAACCGGTGTTCCACAGCGAGAAGCTGCTGCGCGGCCCTGGTGTGGCCACCGGGCTTGCCTGGACCGCGATGGGCGGCGCAACCCTGGCGATTGAATCCTCCAAGGTGCACACCCTGAACCGGGGCTTCAAACTCACCGGACGACTGGGCGAGACCATGCGGGAATCAGCCGAGATTGCCTACAGTTACGTGGTGTCGCACCTGCGCGATTTCGACTGTGACTATGATTTCTTCGACACCAGCCAGGTGCATCTGCACGTGCCGGAGGGCGCCACGCCAAAAGACGGCCCGAGTGCCGGTATCACCATGGCGACAGCGCTGATTTCCCTGGCGCGCAATGAGCGAATCAAGCGCCCGCTGGCGATGACCGGTGAGCTGACCCTGACGGGCCAGGTGTTGCCGGTTGGCGGCATCCGCGAGAAGGTGATTGCGGCGCGACGCATGAAGATTCCGGAGTTGATTCTGCCCGCGGCCAACCGGCGTGATTTCGACGAGTTGCCGGCCTATTTGCGGGAAGGGCTGGAGGTGCGCTTTGCGCGCAACTACCGGGAGGTCTTTGAGTACGTGTTTCATGAGCATCGGCGGGAGAAGGCGTTGCATTGAGGGCTGGGTTCGGGCTTCGGGCTTCGGGCTTGAGAGTGGTGCCGGTGTGGGCGGTGCGGGCGCTGTGGGGACACGCCGCAAGTACGTCC
>DIAF01000050.1:7370-7636 GCA_002414665.1 Halieaceae bacterium UBA5085 | reverse complement strand
CTTTACCCTGGGCGAGAGTTTGGCGCGCCAGCGCAAGTCACAACAGGGTGTTACAATTGTCGCTGGATTCTGCAGGCGCTCGCAGTGCACGATTTAACCGCTCTCATTCCCCCGCTACTCGAACTCTGCCGGACAGCGGGGGAGCTGATCTGTGAGCACTATCACGCCCCCGGCGACAGTGGCCTGCGCGCCAAAACGGATAATTCCCCGCTCACTCACGCCGACATGGATTCCCATACCTGCCTGCGCGATGGCCTGGCGGCGCT
>DIAF01000050.1:7035-7204 GCA_002414665.1 Halieaceae bacterium UBA5085 | reverse complement strand
TGCGCGATGGCCTGGCGGCGCTCACGCCGGACCTGCCGCTGCTTTCGGAGGAGTCATCGTCCGCGCACAAGGCCCGGCGTCACGCCTGGCGCCGCTTCTGGATGGTGGATCCGCTGGATGGAACCAAGGAGTTCATCGCCGGTACCGGCGAGTTCACCATCAATATCGC
>DIAF01000050.1:6202-6953 GCA_002414665.1 Halieaceae bacterium UBA5085 | reverse complement strand
GGCGAGTTCACCATCAATATCGCGTTGATCGATGCGCACCGGCCGGTGTTGGGGGTGCTCTACATACCGCTGCAGAAGGTAGCCTGTGTCGGTGTGCCGGGGGAGCTGTCGGCGCGCTTCACGGCGGATAACCAGGGCGGTTGGCATCAGCAGCCGCTGGCGACCCGGGCGCTGCGTGATGCCCCGGATGGCGTGACGGTACTGGCCAGCCGGCGCCATCGCAATGCACAGCTGGATGCCTGTCTGGCGTGGCTGGAGTCGCGCTGTGGCGCGCTACAGCGCGAGAACAGCGGCAGTGCCCTGAAGTTCTGCCAGTTGGCGGAGGGGCGGGGGGACGTCTATCCGCGGTTTTCGCCCTGCTGCGAATGGGATGTTGCGGCCGGCCAGGCGGTGGTGGAGGCAGCAGGCGGTAGTGTACTCGGTATGGACGGCCTGCCCCTGCGTTACAACTGTCGGGATTCGCTGCTGAGTCCGCATTTCCTTGCGGTGGGGGAGGCGCATAACGCGCTCTGGCCGGCACTGCTGGAACATCAGCGGCAGGTCGCCAGCGATGCCTCTCGCTGAGCCATGACTGAAGGGGTGCTTGTGCCGACAATCCCGGAAGGTATAGAGTTGAACACGATCAGGACACGGCGAGTGCAGGAGCCAGCCCCAGAATGAACGAGCCACCGCGCATCCCATTTGGACGCGGCCACGTTGAAACCGACGCCGCCAACGAGGAGCCGACGCCCGCCATGCGGCTGATGGAGCT
>DIAF01000050.1:4636-6030 GCA_002414665.1 Halieaceae bacterium UBA5085 | reverse complement strand
ATGCGGCTGATGGAGCTGATGGCGCGGCACCGTGCGCTGGATGAGAAGATAGAAGAGCTCTATGAGTTTCCCTATAAAAACCAGATTCTGTTGCAGCGCCTGAAAAAGGAAAAGCTGCGTCTGAAGGACGCCATTGAACACCTCAAGGATGATCTTATTCCCGACCTCAATGCCTAGGGGTCATCGTCGTATCTCGCAAAGAAGGACGCCCCATGCCCTTGAAAACAAAACAGATTCTGCCCACATCGCCTGCAGGCCGCGGCGTATCGCTGGCGGCGATGCTGCTGGGCGCAGCCCTGTCATTGGCCACTTCTGTACCGGCCCATGCAGACAACCACGAACCCATGCCAGAGGTGACCTCCACTCCGCTGACCGGCACTCTGCACCTGTTGCAGGGTCGTGGCGGCAATGTTGTCGCCTCGGTGGGTGAGGACGGGCTGCTGATCATCGACGACGATTACGCGAATATGGTGCCCGCCTATGAAGCGGCACTGATCGACCTCGCCGGTGCCGATGCCAACCCGCGTTTTGTCTTGAACACCCATTGGCACTCGGACCACACGGGTGGCAACCTGTTCTGGGCAGATCGCGGCGCCGTTGTGGTCGCTCACACCCGGGTGCGTGAGCGCATGGCGACACGGCAGGAAATGCCGGCAATGGGCCGCGTGGTGGAGCCTAGCCCGAAGGGTGCTTTGCCGGTGGTTACCTACGGTGATTCCCTGGCCGTGCATTTCAACGGTGACGACCTGGAAGTACAGCACTACGCCGCAGGCCACACCGATGGCGACAGTGTGGTCTACTTCACGGCGGAGAATGTGGTGCATATGGGGGACCTGTTCTTCAAGGATCGCTTCCCCTTCGTGGATATCGGTTCCGGTGGTACGGTGCCCGGCTACATTGCGGCGGTACAGGCGGTGCTCGAGCGTGTTGACGGCAGTACCGTGATCGTTCCCGGTCACGGCAGTTTGGCCACGAAGGCGGATCTTGAACGCTACCTCGACATGCTGCAGCTGACCTCCACCTACGTTGCCGACAAGCTCGCGGCGGGTGAGTCGGTGGAGGCGATCACCGCAGCCGGCCTCGGTGAGGTGTGGGCCAGTTGGGGTGAGGGGTTCATCAACGAAGCCACCTGGATCAGCTTTATCGCAAATAGTCCCTGAGCCGCGTTAACGGCCACTCGTTGGCAGACTGCCCTCCAGTTCCAGCAACAGCTTTTTTGCCTCCAGCCCACCGGCAAACCCGGTGAGGCTGCCATTGGCGCCTATCACCCGGTGGCAAGGCACCACGATCGGCAGCGGGTTGCGGCCGTTGGCAGCGCCGACAGCGCGCACCGCGCGAGGGTTCTGTAGCGCGCAGGCGATGTCCCGGTAGCTGCGCAGCTCGCCCCAGGGAAT
>DIAF01000050.1:3949-4494 GCA_002414665.1 Halieaceae bacterium UBA5085 | reverse complement strand
TGCGCAGCTCGCCCCAGGGAATCTCGCGCAACGCCTGCCAGACGGCCTGCTGGAAAGCCGTGCCGCCGGCCGCGAGCGGCAGGTCGAATGCGCGGCGCTGACCGGCGAAGTACTCCGCCAACTGCAGGCTGGCCCTTGCCAAGACGGGGCTGGCGGCGGTGTCCTGTGTGTACGCCCTGTGTCGGTCGGGAAAATGAATCGCGCTCAGCTGTGGCCCGGTTGCGACCAGCTGCAGTGGTCCGAGGGGGCTGTCGATCACGCGTGTTGTGGTAGCGGGCATGGTGGGGGCGTCCTGGTTTGATTGCTCGGGGGCGTGTGTGTCGCCGGGCGGGCTTCGTGTGGCGTCGGCCGGCTAGGCACCGAGGCTGCGCCATAACAGGTTGGCGGCATAGGCGCGCCACGGGCGCCAACGCTCGCAGGCTTGTTCCAACGGGGCCTTTGCGTCGGGCAGCGCCGCCCAGGCGCGCAGCAGGCCCAGATCCCGCGGTGGAAAGGCATCCGGCCGGCCCTCGCCACGCATCTCGATCATGGCGACGGTCCAGGGG
>DIAF01000050.1:3029-3777 GCA_002414665.1 Halieaceae bacterium UBA5085 | reverse complement strand
TGCTCGGCACCTCGCCGCTGGCCAGACGCCTGCACACGGCTCGCAACGTGGCGCGACGCCGTGTGGGCATGGGAAAGTGGTTGTCGTCCAGCCCCGCAATGGCTTCTGCTGCTGGAAAGCCGGCCGCCTGCCCCGGCTCCCGCGTGGCCTCAGCCAGGCGGGAGCATACGCCGCGCGCCGCGCCAACGCTGACCTGCTGGCCCACGATTGCCCGCACCGTGGCCTCTTCGCGACTCCAGCACAGGGGAGATCGCACCCCGGGAAAGCGCTCGAGCAGCGCTGCCAGTGCGGGATCCTGGGCGAGACCGTCGGCAATGACCCCGGGATTGGCGTCAAGGTCGAACATGCGCCGCACACGCTGTACCACGGCCATCAAGTCCGCGAGGTGGTCAAGCTGCAGTTCAAGTCCAATGGCGTGGTCTGCGGATTGGTGCCGCACGGCGAGCGTACCGCTGTTCCCCGGCCAGTGCAGTTGACGGTGATACACGCCGGCCTGTACTGCTTCCACACCACTCACAGCATGCCGCTGGAAAAAGTCCAGCACGCCATCCCAGTCGTAGGGCGGGCGGTAGCGCAGCAGCAGGTTGATGGAGCGACCCGATGTCGCTGCGCCCCGTCCCCGGCGCATGGCGCCGGGGGGCTTGCCGAAACTGGCGCGGAACGCGCTGTTGCAGCGCCGTACGCTGCCGAAACCTGCGGCAAAGGCGATATCGGTGACGGGCAGGGCGGTTTCCTGCAACAGCTGGCG
>DIAF01000050.1:1620-2889 GCA_002414665.1 Halieaceae bacterium UBA5085 | reverse complement strand
TCCTGCAACAGCTGGCGGGCGAAGAGCAGCCGCTGGTTTTGCGCGACTGCATTCGGCGAAACGCCGAGTTCGCGCTGGAACAGTTTGCGCAGGTAACGTTCGCCAACACCCAGGCGCGCACACAGCGCAGCCAGCGTGGCGGTGTTCAGGGCGCCCTCACGGATCAGGCGCAGCGCCCGCTGTACGGTCACGGAGCTGCCCTGCCAGGCGGCGCTGCCGGGTGCCGCCTCCGGGCGGCAGCGCAGGCAGGGGCGGAAGCCCGCCGCGGCAGCCTGACTGGCCTCCCGGAAGTACGCCACGTTGTGCTCGGCCGCCGCGCGCGCGGGGCAAATGGGCCGGCAGTATATGCCGGTGCTGCGCACACCGAGGAAGAACTCGCCGTCAAAGCGCGGATCCCGCGACAGTCGCGCACGGCGGCAGGTCTCGGGGTCGAGTCCTTGGCTGGGGAATGGTGTGGAGAGTGTGTCCATCGCGGCACTCTAGCGCCTGCCAGCGTTGCTGACTAGCCAGAATCGGCCCTGGACCTGTGCGAGGCACTGCGGGTTGCCTTGCCGTACCCGCCGGCGGTCTAGATGCTGGGCAAGTGTCGCACTGACCAGAGCACGTTCAGGCACACTGCGGCGACGATGGCATCGCCTGCGATGCGCAGCTGCTGCAGAGGCGACCAGCTCGCGAGCGGCAGGTCGGGCGCGAGAAGCAGTGCGCTGCTGCCGCACGTGGCAACCGCGACAACCAGCGCAAAGCGCGAGCGGCCAAACAGACCCAGCGCGACCAGCAGGTAGATGCTGCCAATGAGTGCGGTAACCAGAACGCCTTCACTCAACCGGTGGTGCCACAGGGCAGCGATCTGCAGCACGCCGCTGACCGCCACGGTGGTGGCGGCAAGCTGTCGCTGCAGGGTGACGGACGAGACGGGCATGGAGCGTTCCGCGGCAGTTTGCGCCGCACTGTATCACGCCCGGAAGGGCCCCGTGTATATCAGTCCGCTGACGCCAGCAGGGCGTTTGCCGCCCGTGAGCTGTTGCGGCGTCCCAGTGCCTTCGAGATGCGTGCGCCGGCGCTGACCAGCGCGTCCAGGTCGATGCCGGTATCGATACCCATGCCGTTTAGCATGTACACCACATCTTCCGTCGCCACGTTGCCGGTGGCGCCGCGTGCATAGGGGCAGCCGCCCAGACCGGCCACTGAGGCATCGATGGTTGCGATGCCGTGTTGCAGCCCCACCAGGATGTTCGCCAGGGCCTGGCCGTAGGTGTCGTGGCAGTGCAG
>DIAF01000050.1:951-1462 GCA_002414665.1 Halieaceae bacterium UBA5085 | reverse complement strand
TAGGTGTCGTGGCAGTGCAGGGCAAGTTGCCGCGCCGGTATGTGTGCCAGCAGGGTTTCAAGGAGGCGTTGGGTACTGCCTGCGGTGCCGGTGCCGATGGTGTCGCCCAGCGACACCTCGTAGCAGCCCATCGCAAGCAGCGCGCGTGCTACCTCGAGTACCGCCTGCGGCGCGATGGCGCCTTCGTAGGGGCAGCCAAGCACACAGGAAATATAGCCGCGTACGGCAACATTGGCGGCCTGCGCCCGCGCCATCACCGGCTCGAAGCGCTGCAGGCTCTCGGCGATACCACAGTTGATGTTTTTGCGTGAGAATGCCTCCGAGGCGGCGCCAAAGACGGCCACTTCATCGACGCCTGCGTCCAGCGCCCGTTCCAGGCCCTGCAGGTTGGGCGTGAGCGCGGTGTAACGAACGCCCGGGCGCCGTTGCAGGCCCTGGAAAACCTCGGCACTGTCCGCCATCTGCGGGATCCACTTGGGGTTCACGAAGCTGCCGGCTTCGATCACGGTGA
>DIAF01000050.1:0-781 GCA_002414665.1 Halieaceae bacterium UBA5085 | reverse complement strand
CCCATCTCGACCAGGGTGACAGAGGTGGGCAGGGTCATGCGCTGGCGTCCTCGAGTGCGGTGAAGGCCAGCAATGGCGCGCCGCCATCGACGAGGTCGCCCGGGGCGAAGTAGAACTGGCTCACGGTGCCGTCGCCGGGCGCGCGAATGGTGTGCTCCATTTTCATGGCTTCCATGATCATGAGGGGGGTCCCGGCCCGCACCTCGCTGCCGGGCTCAACCAACAGGCTGACTACCGTCCCGTTCATGGGCGCGTTCAGGCCACCCGCCGCCGCGCGCTGCGCGGTTTCCCCAGTGTCCGGCCGCAGTTCACGGAAATGGCAGGCGCCGTCGGCCAGGTAGAGGGTGAAACCTTCTGTCGTGCATGCCAGCGTGGCGCGCCGGCGGTGGCCATCCCGCTCGAATACCAGCGCGTCACCGCGCAGCTCGCCGCGCAGTTCGGTCTGCTGACCGTCGATACAGATAGCGAAACTGCCGCCGGGCAGTTGTTCCAGTGTGGCGTGCACGTCGTGCTGGTGGCAGTGGAGCATGACGTGGTGCAGGTGGGGTTCATTGAGGCGCCAGCCTGTGCCGCTGCCCCAGGGCGACCACGGGTCCACGCCGCTGCGCGGCGCCGCCTGCTGCTGGCGGTGCAGGAACAGGGCGAGGGCAGCCATCGGCAGGTCCCGCTGCAGGTCCTCCTGCCGTTGCCGGAAAATCAGTGCCTGATGGCGTTCAATAAACCCGGTGTCCAACTCGGCGCGCTGGAAAGGATCGGCGGTGGCCAGGTTGTAGAGAAAATC
>DIAF01000046.1:125473-134622 GCA_002414665.1 Halieaceae bacterium UBA5085 | reverse complement strand
TCGTCGCCAAGATCATCGAGTAAGCGCAGCTGCTACGACGGGAAGCCCGGCCCAGTGCCGGGCTTTTTCGTTACTGCCGCTGCAGATTTTTCTCGGAAATCTGGCTGTTCAGGGTGAGAAAGTCATACAGCACACCCAGGCCGAAAAGGCCCAGGGTCAACAGGTAAATCAGCCCGGTAACGATCTTTCCCATGTAGAAGCGGTGCACGCCGAATACGCCGAGGAAGGTGAGCAGAATCCATGCCAGGCTGTAGTCCGTTGGGCCCTCCACATAGCGGCGATCCGCGTCGCGGGCCATCCCGGGAATCAGGAACAGGTCGATAATCCAGCCGATAAACAGCAGCCCGAGGGTAAAGAACCAGATCACCCCGGTGATCTGTCGCCCGTAATAAAAGCGATGGGCACCGATAAAGCCAAAAATCCACAGCAGGTACCCGATAAGTACTGAATGGGTTTCGTTGTCATTGCGCATGGCGGCTCGGTCTCGTGACGAATGTCTGTGCATCGTCACTGCTCACCGGCCCGGCGTCAAGCAGCGGTCTGCGTCGAGACAGAGCGTGCTGCTCGCCCTGCTTGTCATGATCTGGATCATGGCGCCGCACGCGGTGTCTGTTCTACGCTGGCATGCTGTCGGCGCGTGATGCTGCCCGGCGGTCTCACCACAAATAAGCAAGGAGTCACCATGTCAGTAGAACATCACGACCTCGTCCACGAATTCCCCGAGTTTCGTGAGCGTATCCACACGCTGAAAATGAACGATGCCCACTTTCGCAAGCTGTTTGATGAATATCACGAGCTGACGCGGGAAGTGGAGAATATGGAGAATGAAGTCACCCCGGTGGCCACGCACACTGAAGAGCAGGCCAAAGTGCGTCGGCTGCATCTCAAGGATGCGCTGTACTGCATGCTCAACGCGGCGGTTTGAGATGACTGCGGAGAACAGGGCCGAAGTGCGCGCGCAGCTCGCCGCGATGCTGGCCGAGCTGGAGCGGCGACTGGCGAGTATCAAGAAGGATGTGACGCGCAGCCACTCCGGCGACTGGGCAGAACAGGCCCAGGAGCGGGAGAACGACGAAGTGGAGGACGCTATCGGCGTGGAAACCAGGCAGTCGATTGCCGATACCCGCGCCGCCCTTGCCCGTCTGGATGCCGGTACATACGGTAACTGCGAACGTTGCGGTGAGCCCATCGCTGCGGCGCGCCTGCAGGCGTTGCCGACGGCGGCTCATTGTGTGAATTGTGCAGACTGAAGTGGGCCTCTCCCTGCCAAAATAATCCTGTACGCTGCTTGACAGTGTGCAGGGCGCTCTTTAGAATTCGCGTTCCTTTTTCGGGGGGCTCCATTGCGGACCCCTGGTTTTTTATTGATTGGAGTTAGGTCTGGTGCAGAACCAACGCATTCGCATTCGCCTCAAGGCTTTCGACCACCGCCTGATAGATACGTCTACCCAGGAAATCGTGGAAACAGCGCGCCGCACAGGTGCCCAGGTGCGGGGGCCGATTCCGCTCCCGACCCGCAAAGAGAAATTTACCGTGCTGGTCTCCCCGCACGTGAACAAGGACGCTCGTGACCAGTACGAAATCCGTACCCACAAGCGTCTGCTGGACATCGTGGAGCCTACTGAAAAAACAGTAGACGCCCTGATGAAACTGGACCTGGCAGCAGGTGTAGAAGTACAGATCAGTCTTGGTTAACGACAATTCGTAGCAAGACCTGCCCATAAGCCCGGTGGCTTGTGGGTGTGTAACGCCCGGTTCTTTAAAGCAAGGCGGGGCGGCCATAGAGGGTAAGCCCCGTACACTGAGAGGTTAGCAAGATGACTATTGGCTTAGTCGGCCGTAAGTCCGGTATGACTCGTGTTTTTACCGAGGACGGCGCATCCATACCAGTAACCGTAGTGGAGGTCACTCCAAACCGCGTTACTCAGATCAAAGAGCTTGATAGCGATGGCTATCGTGCGATCCAGGTCACAGCGGGCAGCCGCAAGGCCTCGAAAGTGAGTAAATCAGCAGCGGGCCACTTCGCCAAGGCGGGTGTTGAAGCCGGTACGGGTCTTTGGGAGTTCCGCCTGGCGGACGGCGTCGAAGCCCCCGCAGTGGGTTCCGAGCTGACGGTGGCACATTTTGCTGCCGGCCAGAAGGTCGACGTGGCTGGCAAGTCCAAGGGCAAGGGTTTCCAGGGTGTAATCAAGCGCTGGAATTTCTCCATGCAGGACGCGACACACGGCAACTCTCTGTCGCACCGTGCCCCGGGTTCAATCGGCCAGTGCCAAACGCCGGGTCGTGTGTTCAAGGGCAAGAAAATGTCCGGGCACATGGGTGCGGAAACGGTGACCACCCAGGGTCTGGAGATCGTGCGTGTTGATGCGGAGCGCAACCTGCTTCTCATCAAGGGCGCTGTCCCCGGTGCACCCGGCGGAGACGTTATCGTGCGTCCCGCGGTCAAGGCTTAAGGTTAGGGGGTCTCTAACGTGGAATTGAGTGTAGTCAAGCCAGGTAACGCCGAAGCGGGCACGGTTTCAGTGTCTGATGTGGCCTTTGCCCGCGAATACAACGAAGATCTCGTACACCAGGTGGTTACAGCCTATCTGGCTGGTGCACGCCAGGGTACGCGCGCGCAGAAAACGCGCTCCGATGTCAGTGGCGGCGGCAAAAAGCCCTGGCGTCAGAAGGGTACTGGTCGCGCCCGTGCGGGCACCATCCGCTCGCCGATCTGGCGCACCGGTGGTGTGACCTTTGCGGCTCGCCCGCAGGATCACTCCCAGAAGGTGAACCGCAAGATGTACCGTGCGGCCATGCGCTCCATCATGTCCGAGCTGGCTCGTCAGGATCGCCTGCTCGTGGTTGAGAGTATGGACCTCGAAGCACCCAAGACCAAGCTGCTGGTCAAGCAGCTGGGCGAGTACGGCCTGGATAACGTGTTGATCGTAACGGCAGAGCTGGGTGAAAACCTGTATCTGGCAGCGCGCAATCTGCACAAGGTCGACGTGCGCGACGTGGACGGTGTGGATCCGGTCAGCCTGATCGCCTACGACAAGGTGATGGTCACTGTGGATGCAGTGAAGAAGATTGAGGAGATGCTCGCATGAACCAGGAGCGGATTTTCCAGGTGCTGGTAGCGCCGCACGTGTCGGAAAAAGCGGCGGTGCTGGCGGATGCCAACAACCAGTATGTATTCAAGGTCGCCGTGAACGCCACCAAGGCCGAAATCAAGAAGTCGGTTGAGCAGCTGTTCAAGGTAAAGGTGGATGCGGTCCAGACCCTCAAGGTCAAGGGCAAGGTCAAGCGTAACAAGTATGGCCTCAGCGCGCGTCCAACCTGGAAGAAGGCATATGTTCGTCTGGAACAGGGTCAGGACATCGACTTTGCCGTGGCTGAATAAGGAGTAGGTGCGAGATGGCAGTTTTAACAAGTAAACCGACATCGCCCGGACGCCGTCACGTCGTTCGCGTGGTGAGCGAGGACCTGCACAAAGGTGCACCCTATGCTCCGCTGCTGGAAAAGCAGAGCCGCCGCGGTGGCCGTAACAACAATGGCCGTATCACGGTGCGTCACATTGGCGGTGGTCACAAACAGCACTACCGGATCATCGACTTCAAGCGCTCCAAGGACGGTATTCCGGCCAAGGTCGAGCGCCTGGAATATGATCCCAACCGTACGGCAAACATTGCCCTGCTGCTGTTCGCCGACGGCGAGCGTCGCTACATCATCGCTCCCAAGGGTGTGAAGGCTGGCGATACCCTGCAATCCGGCTCGGCCGCGCCGATCAAGACCGGCAACTGCCTGCCCCTGCGCAACATCCCGGTGGGTTCGGTGATCCACGCGGTTGAGCTGAAGCCCGGCAAGGGTGCTCAGGTCGCGCGTTCGGCTGGCGCTTCGGTGCAGCTGGTGGCCCGCGAAGGTCAGTATGCAACCCTGCGCCTGCGCTCAGGCGAGATGCGCAAGGTGTTGTCTGACTGCCGCGCCACGATCGGCGAGGTCTCGAACTCCGAGCACAGCCTGCGCAAGCTGGGTAAAGCCGGTGCCTCGCGCTGGCGCGGTGTACGCCCGACCGTTCGCGGTGTGGCGATGAACCCGGTCGATCACCCGCATGGTGGTGGCGAAGGCCGCACCTCAGGTGGACGTCACCCGGTCAGCCCGTGGGGCACCCCGACCAAGGGCTACAAGACGCGTTCGAACAAGCGCACTGACGGTCTGATTGTACGCCGTCGTGGCAAGAAATAAGTTCGGTCGATAGAGCCGAGAGATTAGAGGAAGACACTGTGCCGCGTTCACTGAAAAAAGGTCCCTTTATCGACCTGCACTTGATGAAGAAAGTTGAAGCAGCGATTGAAAGCAACGACCGTCGCCCGATCAAGACCTGGTCGCGCCGTTCCATGATATCGCCGGATATGGTCGGTCTGACAATCGCCATCCACAATGGCCGTCAGCATGTGCCGGTCCTGATCAATGAAGACATGGTTGGTCACAAGCTTGGAGAGTTTGCGGTAACGCGTACGTTCAAAGGGCACATTGTGGACAAGAAGGCGAAGCGCTAAGCGCTGGTCTATAGCGAGGTTTAGGAAAATGGAAGTTGCAGCAAGACTGAAAGGTGCGCGGATCTCGGCCCAGAAGGCCCGCCTGGTTGCTGACCAGGTGCGCGGCAAGCCTGTCGAGGAGGCGCTCAGCCTGCTCGAATTCAGCACCAAAAAGGCAGCTCACATCGTCAAGAAGATTCTTGATTCTGCGATTGCCAATGCTGAGAACAATGAAGGCGCGGATGTGGATGAGCTCAAGGTGTCCAGCATCTTTGTCGACGAAGGTATGACCATGAAGCGCCTGCGGCCACGTGCCAAAGGCCGTGCGGATCGCATTTTCAAGCGCTCCTGTCATATCACAGTGAAAGTTGCAGACGGCCAAGGCTAAGTTCAGGAGAAGACCACATGGGTCAGAAAGTACATCCGGTCGGCATACGTTTAGGTATCGTCAAGGATCACAACTCGATCTGGTATGCGGATAGCAAAAACTATGCAAAAACGCTGATTACCGATCTTGAAGTGCGCAAGTACATCGAGAAGACGCTGGAGCACGCTTCTGTGAGCCGCGTTGTTATCGAGCGCCCGGCGCAAACCGCACGCATCACCATTCACACAGCCCGTCCCGGTATCGTGATCGGCAAGAAGGGTGAGGATGTCGACGGCCTGCGCAAGACACTTGCAGACAAGATGGGTGTGCCGGTGCACATCAACATCGAGGAAATCCGCAAGCCCGACCTGGATGCGAAGCTGGTTGCCCAGAATGTGGCGCAGCAGCTCGAGCGCCGTGTAATGTTCCGTCGCGCCATGAAGCGCGTGGTGCAGAACGCGATGCGCCAGGGTGCTGAAGGAATCAAGATCCAGGTGGGTGGTCGTCTGGGTGGTGCAGAAATTGCGCGCACCGAGTGGTACCGCGAAGGTCGTGTGCCGCTGCACACCCTGCGTGCGGACATTGACTACGCCACCTACGAGGCATCTACCACGTACGGCATCATCGGCGTCAAGGTGTGGATCTTCAAGGGTGAAGTGATTGGCACGGAAAATCATTCCGACAGCGCCAAGAAGACAGCAACTAATTAAGGGTTACGCAGATGCTTCAACCTAAGCGTACAAAATTCCGCAAGATGATGAAGGGCCGCAACCGTGGCCTTGCAGAACGCGGCAGCAAAGTCAGCTTTGGCGAGTTCGGCCTCAAGGCGACCGGCCGTGGACGCATTACGGCGCGCCAGATCGAGGCGGCTCGTCGTGCGATGACCCGCCACATCAAGCGTGGCGGAAAAATCTGGATCCGGGTCTTCCCCGACAAGCCGATCACCGGCAAGCCGTTGGAAGTACGTCAGGGTAAAGGTAAGGGTAACGTTGAATACTGGGTGGCCCAGGTTCAGCCGGGCAAGGTTCTGTACGAAGTGCAGGGCGTTTCCGAGGAGCTTGCGCGTGAGGCGTTTGCCCTGGCAGCCGCGAAGATTCCGGTAGCCACTACATTTGTTAAACGGTCGGTGATGTGATGAAAGCTAGCGAATTGCGTGACAAGTCCCCCGAGGACCTCAACAAGCAGCTGCTCACCCTGCGTGAAGAGCAGTTCAAGCTGCGCATGCAGAAGTCCACTGGTCAGCTGGGGCAGACACACCTGCTGCAGCAGAACCAGCGCGACATCGCACGCGTCAAGACTGTGCTGAACGAAAAGGCGGGTAACTGAACATGTCTGGTGCAGAGAAGCGTATACGGACGGCAACCGGTAAGGTTGTCAGCAACAAAATGGACAAGACCATCACGGTCCTGATTGAGCGGCGGGTCAAGCACCCGGTGTACGGCAAGTACATCACACGCTCGTCGAAGATCCATGCGCACGACGAAAACAACGTCTGCAGCATTGGTGACACCGTGAAGGTGACTGAGTCCCGGCCCATTTCCAAGAGCAAGACCTGGAAGTTGCTCGAAGTTGTGGAAAACGCCCAGCAGGTTTAAGCGCTGTAATGTGCGGCCTCGCCGCAGTTTGGAGTAAGAGATGATTCAGACAGAGTCGTATTTGGAAGTCGCTGACAACAGCGGTGCCCGTCGGGTGATGTGCATCAAGGTGCTGGGTGGCTCCAAGCGTCGCTATGCGCGCGTCGGTGACCTTATCAAGGTGACTGTGAAGGAAGCAATCCCGCGCGGCAAGGTCAAGAAAGGCCAGGTCATGACGGCGGTTGTGGTGCGTACGCGCAAAGGCGTGCGTCGTCCCGATGGCTCGCTGATCAAGTTCGACGACAACGCCGCCGTACTGCTGAACAACCAGCAGGCGCCGATCGGCACCCGTATTTTTGGCCCCGTGACTCGTGAGCTGCGCGGCGAGAAGTTTATGAAGATTATTTCTCTGGCTCCCGAAGTAATCTGATTCGGCCAGGAGGAGAGGAAACTGTAATGTCCAAGATCAAGCGCGATGACGAAGTGATTATCCTGGCCGGCAAGGACAAGGGTAAGCGCGGCAAGGTTCGCAAGGTGCTCGCTGACAATCGCGTGGTTGTCTCCGGCATTAACATGGTGAAGAAACACACCCGGCCGAACCCGCAGATGGGCGTCGCCGGTGGCATCGTCGAGCGCGAAGCGCCGATCCAGGTGTCCAATGTGGCGATTTACAACCCGTCGACCAGCAAGGCAGACCGGGTGGGTTACAAAGTTGATGGGGATACCAAAGTGCGTATCTTCAAATCCAGTGGCGAGGCGATTGACGCCTGATTCGGGGGTCAAGGGTAAAAGACATGGCAACGTTGAAAGAAAGGTACAAGAGCGAAATCGCTCCTCGGCTGCGGGAAGAGCTGGGCTTGAGCAATGTGATGGAGATTCCGCGCATCACCAAGATTACCCTGAACATGGGTGTTGGCGAGGCTGTGGGCGACAAGAAAGTGTTGGAAAATGCTGTCGCCGACATGGAAAAAATCTCCGGCCAGAAGCCAGTGATCACCTTGGCGCGGCGCTCCATCGCCGGCTTCAAGATTCGTGACGGCTGGCCGATTGGCTGCAAGGTCACCCTGCGTTCCGATCGCATGTACGAGTTTCTGGAGCGCTTGATCACCATCGCGATTCCGCGGATCCGCGACTTCCGTGGTATCAGCCCGAAGTCGTTCGACGGCCGCGGTAACTTTGCCATGGGTGTCAGCGAGCAGATTATTTTCCCGGAAATCGAGTACGACCAGGTGGACACGCTGCGCGGTATGGACATCACCATCACCACCACAGCTCGTACGGATGATGAAGGTCGCGCTCTGATGCGTGCTTTCAACTTCCCCCTGAAAGGTTAAGAGGCAAGTAATGGCTAAGAAATCGATGATCGCACGTGAGAAAAAGCGCGCGCAGATGGTGGTCAAATATGCCGGCAAGCGTGCCGCGCTGAAGGCTATCCTGAACGATCAGAACGCATCCGATGACGCCAAGTGGGACGCGCAGATCGCTCTGCAGAAGCTTCCCCGCGACGCCAGCCCGGTACGCAAGCAGCGTCGTTGCCAGCTCACCGGTCGTCCTCACGGCGTCTATCGTAAATTTGGCCTGTGCCGCAACAAGCTGCGTGAAGCAGCCATGCGCGGTGATGTACCGGGTCTGGTTAAAGCCAGCTGGTAACGGAGAGATTCGATCATGAGTATGCAAGATCCGCTGTCAGATATGCTGACCCGCATCCGTAACGCACAAATGGCCGGCAAGGCCCGGGTTGAAATGCCGGGCTCCAAGCTCAAGGCTGCTGTTGCCGAGGTGCTCAAGCAGGAAGGTTACATCAATGACTTCGCGGCCTCCGCCGAGTCGGGAAAGCCGCGCCTCAGCATTGAGCTGAAGTATTACGAAGGCAAGCCCGTCATCGCTGAGATTGACCGTGTAAGCCGCCCTGGTCTGCGTAGCTACGCAGCCAAGGACGAATTGCCGACGATTCGCAACGGACTCGGAGTGGCCATTGTGTCCACGTCGAAGGGCGTTATGACTGACCGGGCAGCCCGTGCTGCTGGTGTCGGTGGCGAAGTGCTCTGCACCGTTTTCTAGAATTACTGAAGAAGGGCATTCAACATGTCTAGAGTCGCAAAAAATCCGGTTCAGCTGCCGAAAGGGGTTACCGTAACCCAGAGCGGTCGCGACGTGACCGTCAAGGGTGGCAAAGGCACGCTGGCGCTCGAGTTGGGCGTGGGTATCGCCATCAACGAAGAAGATGGTGCTCTCAATATCGCCTATGACGGCGACAAGACCAAGGCGCTGGCCGGCACCACGCGCGCGCTGCTGAACAACATGGTGATCGGCGTCAGCGAAGGCTGGGAAAAGAAGCTGGTACTCAACGGCGTTGGCTACCGTGCCAAGGCAGACGGCAAGTCGGTGAACCTCACTGTGGGCCTGTCGCACCCGGTTGACTATCAGCTCCCGGAAGGCGTAACCGCTGAAACGCCGACCCAGACCGAGGTCGTGGTCAAGGGTATCGACAAGCAGGCTGTAGGCCAGGCGGCTGCCGAGATTCGCAGCTTCCGTCCGCCAGAGCCTTACAAGGGCAAGGGTATTCGCTACGCCACAGAGAACGTGCGGCGTAAAGAAGCCAAGAAGAAGTAGGTAGGTTGAGATGAGTGCAAAGAATGATTCAAGGCTGCGTCGCGCACGTCGCGCTCGCAACCGTATGCGTGAGCAGGG
>DIAF01000046.1:15902-125348 GCA_002414665.1 Halieaceae bacterium UBA5085 | reverse complement strand
GCGGAACGCGCCAAGGCCGCCGGAATCGAGAAGGTTGCGTTTGATCGCGCAGGCTACAAGTACCACGGACGTGTCAAGGCGCTTGCCGATGCTGCCCGTGAAAGTGGACTGGAATTCTAGGGTAAGGTTATGGCGTTTAACGATCAGAAGAAACAGCAGCAGGACGGTGATCTCCAGGAGAAGCTGGTACAGGTCAACCGTGTTGCGAAAGTGGTCAAGGGTGGCCGGATTTTCAGCTTTACCGCGCTGACCGTTGTCGGCGATGGCAATGGCAAGGTCGGCTTTGGGCGTGGCAAGGCGCGAGAAGTGCCTGTCGCGATCCAGAAGGCGATGGAGGCCGCACGCCGCAACATGATTCAGGTCGAGCTGAGTCACGGCACCATCCAGTATCCGGTCAAGGCCAGCCACGGCGCCTCGAAGGTGTACATGCAGCCTGCGTCTGAGGGTACGGGTGTCATCGCCGGTGGCGCGATGCGTGCGGTGCTTGAAATTGCCGGTGTACACAACGTACTGGCCAAGTGCTATGGCTCTACCAACCCGGTCAACGTGGTGCGCGCGACTTTCAATGGTCTGCGTGACATGTCTTCACCGGACGATGTGGCGGCAAAGCGCGGCAAAACCGTCGAAGAAATTCTGAACTAATTATTGGGTTGGCGAGTCATGGCTAAAGCTACTATCAAAGTGACGCAGACCAAGAGCGTCCACGGTCGGTTGAAGAACCACCGCGCCTGTATCGCGGGCCTGGGTCTGCGCCGGATTGGTCATACCGTAGAGGTGGAAGATACCCCCTCTGTGCGCGGCATGATCAATAAAGTGAACTATATGGTTCGGATCGAGGAGTAAATCATGTCAGACGTAATGCGACTGAATACCCTGGGGCCGAACCCGGGTTCGCGCAAGGAAGGCAAGCGTGTAGGCCGTGGTATCGGCAGTGGCCTGGGCAAAACAGCGGGTCGCGGACACAAGGGACAGAAGTCCCGCTCCGGCGGTAAAGTGCGTCCCGGTTTTGAAGGCGGCCAGATGCCGTTGCAGAAGCGCCTGCCCAAGTACGGTTTTACTTCACGCGTGTCCCGCACGACTGCACAGGTGCGTCTGGGCGAGCTGAACGCCGTCGACGGTGATGTGGTGGATATCGATGCGCTGAAGGCAGCTGACGTGATTCGTCAGGACGTGCTTCGCGTGCGCGTGTTCCTGTCAGGTGAGCTGAGCAAGCCTGTCACCGTGAAGGGGCTGGTCGTGACCAAGGGCGCTCGTACTGCGATTGAGCAGGCCGGCGGGAAGGTCGAGGAATAAATGGCAACGGGTCAGCTGCCAGGGTCTAACAAGGCAGGACTGGGCGAGCTTTTTGCTCGCCTTCGTTTTGTTTTGCTGGCCATTATTGTTTACCGGATTGGTACCCACATACCTGTCCCGGGGATAGATCCTGCCCAGCTGGCGGCGCTGTTCAACCAGAATCAGGGCACGATACTGGGCCTGGCGAATATGTTCTCCGGCGGCGCATTGGAGCGCATGAGTATTCTCGCGCTGGGAATCATGCCGTACATCTCTGCATCGATCATCATGCAGTTGATGTCGGCGGTGACGCCACAGCTGGAAGCGCTGAAGAAAGAAGGCGAGTCGGGCCGGCGCAAGATCAGCCAGTATACGCGCTACCTGACGGTCGTTCTCGCCATCATCCAGGCGACGGGTATGACGGTGGGCATGGCCAACCAGGGGATGTCCTACGACACCTCGGTGGTCTTCTACGTTATCGCGATCACCTCTCTGGTCACCGGTGCGGTGTTCATGATGTGGCTGGGTGAGCAGATCACCGAAAAAGGTGTGGGTAATGGTATATCCCTGCTGATCTTTGCGGGCATTGTGGCCGGGCTTCCCGCGGCAATCGGGCAGTCGCTGGAGCAGGCGCGCCAGGGCGAGCTGAACATTCTGGTGCTGCTGTTCATTCTGACGCTGGCAATTGCCGTCATCTACATGATTGTGTTCATCGAGCGCGGCCAGCGCCGGATCACGGTCAACTACGCCAAGCGTCAGCAGGGCCGGAAGATGATGCAGGCGCAGAGTTCGCACCTGCCGCTGAAGGTGAATATGGCGGGTGTGATTCCGGCGATTTTTGCCAGCAGCATCCTCCTGTTTCCGGCATCCATCGCGCAGTGGTTCGGCTCCGGCGGTTCCGCAGACTGGCTGCAGGATCTGGCGTTGGCCATTGGCCCGGGGCAGCCGCTTAACATCCTGTTGTTCACGGCATTCGTGGTGTTCTTCTGCTTCTTCTACACGGCGTTGATGTTCAATCCGCAGGAAGTGGCCGACAACCTTAAGCGTTCTGGTGCCTTTGTGCCCGGTATCCGCCCCGGCCAGCAGACAGCGAACTATATTGATGGCGTATTGACCCGGTTGACCGTTTTCGGGTCTGCCTACATCGCGCTGGTGTGTCTGATGCCTCAGTTCCTGGTGGTGATGTGGAATGTGCCGTTCTATCTGGGCGGTACGTCGCTGCTGATCGTGGTGGTCGTGGTCATGGACTTTATGGCCCAGGTGCAGAGTCACCTGATGTCTCACCAGTATGACTCGGTGATGAAGAAAGCGAAGCTGAACAACTATGGTGCTTCCGGCCGCTGAAAAGTGCTGGCCGGTCATTGGAGAGAAGTGAAATGAAAGTACGTGCATCAGTAAAGAAGGTCTGCAGAAACTGCAAGGTGGTCCGTCGCAAGGGCGTCGTGCGTGTTATCTGCAATACCGATCCGCGTCACAAGCAGCGCCAGGGCTGATTGGCCCGGGAAACTGACTGTTGATTTTTAGTAAACGTATCGCTAGAATACTGCGCCTTTCGCGCCACACACCCTTGACCTTGCAGGTTGAGCGGTCAGGTGTTTCTGCCCAGTGCAAAGCGACGATTTGAGTATTTGGAGAAAGTTGGATGGCTCGTATTGCCGGCGTCAACATACCTGATAACAAGCACACCGTTATCGCCCTGACCTACATTTTTGGCGTGGGTCGTACCCAGGCGCGGCGCCTGTGCGTCGAGGCCGGTGTTGCCGAGGACGTGAAGATTGGCGATCTCGATGAGGCGCAGATGGACGCGCTTCGGACCAAGGTGGGCGAAATGACGGTCGAGGGTGACCTGCGTCGTGAAGTGTCCATGAACATCAAGCGTCTGATGGACCTGGGTTGTAATCGTGGCCTGCGTCACCGTCGCAGTCTGCCGCTGCGCGGTCAGCGCACCAAGACCAACGCACGTACCCGCAAGGGGCCGCGCAAGCCGATTCGCAAGTAAGGGACTCGTACCCGCGAATCCTTTTTAGTGTAGCTGCACCGGGTGCAGTGTTGATATTAAAGCAGGAAATACAGTATGGCCAAGCCAGGTGGCAAGACCACTCGCAAGAAAATTACCAAGACCGTGGTGGACGGCATTGCGCACGTTCACGCGTCTTTCAACAATACGATCATCACTATCACTGACCGCCAGGGCAACACCCTGAGCTGGGCAACTTCTGGTGGTTCCGGCTTCCGTGGCTCACGTAAGAGCACGCCCTTTGCAGCGCAGGTAGCGGCAGAGCGCGCCGGTGAAGCAGCCAAGGAATACGGGCTGAAAAACCTTGATGTTCAGGTGAAAGGCCCCGGCCCTGGCCGCGAGTCCGCAGTGCGCGCGCTCAATGCCTGTGGTTACAAAATCACCAACATCACTGACGTGACGCCGATTCCGCACAATGGCTGCCGTCCGCCCAAGAAACGTCGCGTCTAACATCAAGACAAGCGCTTAGCAGGAACAACTGACATGGCTCGATACATTGGACCCAAGTGCAAGCTGGCCCGCCGGGAAGGAACAGACCTGTTCCTCAAGAGCGGCGTGCGCGCACTCGAAAGTAAGTGCAAACCCGAATCCGCTCCCGGTCAGCACGGCGCGCGCCGCGGCCGGCTGTCTGACTACGGCGTACAGCTGCGTGAAAAGCAGAAAGTACGCCGCATTTACGGCATCCTCGAGAAACAATTCCGCAACTACTACAAGGAAGCCGCTCGCCTGAAAGGGGCTACCGGTGAAAACCTTCTGCAGTTGCTGGAAAGCCGCCTGGACAACGTCGTTTATCGCATGGGCTTCGGCTCCACGCGTGCCGAAGCGCGCCAACTGGTTTCCCACAAAGGTATTCTGGTCAACGGTGCGGTGGTTAACGTCGCGTCCTACCAGGTGAAGGCGGGTGATGTGGTATCCCTGCGGGAAAAGGCAAAGAAACAACTGCGCGTGCAGTCTGCCCTGGCACTGGCCGCCCAGCGCGGTGATGCCGAGTGGATCGATTTCAATAGCGATAAGCTGGAAGGAGTCTTCAAGTCAGCCCCTGAGCGTCAGGATCTGTCTTCCGAGATCAATGAAAACCTGATCGTGGAACTGTACTCCAAGTAATCCGGACTTAGGACTAACCTACTCATACAGGTGCCAGAATGCAGACAGCAGTAAACGAATTTTTGACTCCGCGGGTTATCAACGTCGAAGAGAAGACGAGCACTCGCGCGCAGGTCACCCTGGAGCCGCTGGAGCGGGGCTTTGGCCACACGCTTGGCAACGCCCTGCGTCGCATACTGCTGTCTTCCATGCCCGGCTGCGCCATTACCGAAGTCGAAATTGACGGCGTGGAGCATGAGTACAGCGCTATCGAAGGTGTACAGGAGGACGTTATTGAGATCCTGCTGAACCTCAAAGGCGTTGCCCTGGTCATGAACGGCAAGGATGAAGCCGAGCTGACCTTGAGCCGCAAGGGCCCCGGTGTGGTTACCGCAGGGGATATCCAGGTTGACCATGACATCGAGATCCGCAATCCCGACCACGTGATTTGCCACCTCAACGGCAATTCGGATATCAGCATGAAGCTGACTGTGGCTCGTGGCCGCGGCTACTCGCCCGCTGATTCCAGAGAGAATCCCGAGGAGGAGACGCGCGCGATTGGCCGTCTGCACCTCGACGCCACGTTCTCACCCATCAACCGGGTGGCCTATGTGGTCGAAGCGGCGCGCGTTGAGCAGCGCACGGACCTCGACAAGCTGGTGCTCGACCTTGAGACCAACGGCACCATCGATCCTGAAGAGGCCATCCGTCGCGCAGCCACCATCCTGCAGCAGCAGCTGGCCGTATTTGTCGACCTCGAGAGCGAGAGCCAGAGCGAGTCTGTGGTCGAGGAAGACGAGGTCGACCCCATTCTGCTGCGCCCGGTCGATGACCTCGAGCTCACAGTGCGTTCGGCCAACTGTCTGAAAGCAGAGAATATTTACTACATCGGCGACCTCGTTCAGCGCACTGAAGTTGAGCTGCTGAAAACCCCGAACCTGGGCAAGAAGTCACTGACTGAAATCAAGGATGTACTGGCGTCTCGCGGCTTGTCGCTGGGTATGCGCCTGGACAACTGGCCACCGGCCAGCCTCCGAAACGACGACCGGGTGTTGAGTATCTGAACCCCCGAGTTACCAGTTGGCAGTGCTGAGATAGCACAGAGAGTATAGGAAAGGAAAAATGCGTCACCGTCATAGCGGACGTCAGTTGAATCGGAATGCCTCCCACCGCAAGGCCATGTTCCGTAACATGACCGTGTCTCTGGTAGAGCACGAGTTGATCAAAACCACATTGCCGAAGGCGAAGGAGCTGCGCAGCTATGCTGAGCCGCTGATCACGCTGGCCAAGAGCGACAGCGTCGCCAATCGCCGGCTTGCCTTCGATCGCATGCGCGACAAGGCAGCTGTGGGCAAGTTGTTTGCCGAGTTGGGTCCGCGTTACCAGGCCCGCCCCGGCGGCTACATTCGTATCATGAAGTGCGGCTACCGCGCTGGCGACAAGGCGCCCATGGCGTATGTCGAACTGGTTGATCGCCCTGCTTCTGACGACGTCGTTAGCGACGAGGCGTAAAGCCCTTCCCCAGGGAGTGAGCGAGCCGGGCCATGCCCGGCTTTTTTGTGTCCGTCTGTAGCGCCTTGCACTGCCCCTGTGGCATCGTCGCGCCCGGGCAGGCGCCTGCAGGCTGTCGAAGGTGACACTCAGGCGGCTGCGGTTTTCTTGCCTCGTTTCCCTTTGCCCGCCTTGGTTGGGGCCGTTTCACTTGCGCGTGCCAGCAGGGGTTTCAAAAACTTGCCGGTGTAGGAGGCAGTCGCCTCCGCGACCTGCTCCGGCGTCCCCGTAGCGATGATCTGACCGCCGCCCGAGCCACCTTCCGGCCCCAGGTCTACGAGCCAGTCTGCTGTTTTGATTACATCCAGGTTGTGCTCAATGATCACCACGGTATTGCCGTGATCCCGCAGGCGGTGCAGCACCTCCAGCAGTTGGCGAATGTCCTCAAAGTGCAGGCCGGTGGTGGGCTCATCGAGGATATACAGGGTCTTGCCGGTATCGCGCTTGGACAATTCCCGCGACAGTTTGACCCGCTGCGCCTCGCCTCCTGACAAGGTGGTTGCCGCCTGGCCGAGGCGTATGTAGGACAATCCCACATCCATCAGGGTCTGCAGCTTGCGCGCGATGGTTGGCACGGGCTCAAAAAAGGCGAGCGCATCTTCCACCGTCATTTCCAGTACTTCGTGAATATTTTTGCCCTTGTAGCGGACCTCCAGCGTTTCGCGGTTGTAGCGCTTGCCCTTGCAGACATCGCAGGGGACGTAAATGTCGGGCAGGAAGTGCATTTCTACCTTGGTAACGCCATCGCCCTGACAGGCTTCGCAGCGACCACCCTTGACGTTGAAGCTGAAACGACCGGGTTTGTAACCCCTCGAGCGCGCCTCCTGGGTGCCAGAGAACAATTCCCGCACCGGCGTGAAAATGCCGGTATACGTTGCCGGGTTGGAGCGGGGGGTGCGGCCGATCGGACTCTGGTCGATGTCGATGCATTTATCGATGTGCTGCATGCCGGTGATCGTCGAGTATGGTGCCGGTGTCAGAGTGGTGGCGCCATTGAGCTCGGTAGCCGCCAGCGGGTACAGGGTGTTGTTGACCAGGGTCGATTTGCCGGAGCCGGATACGCCCGTGACACAGGTCAGTAGCCCCAGAGGAAGCTCCAGAGTGACATTCTGCAGGTTGTTGCCCGTGGCGCCCGAGAGCGTGAGCATTTTCTTGCGATCCACAGGAGTGCGCTTTGCGGGCACGGCGATCGAGCGTTTTCCGGACAGGTAGGCGCCGGTCAGCGAGTTCGCGTTGCCCACGATATCCGCCAGGCTGCCCTGGGCCACAATGCGCCCACCGTGCACCCCCGCTCCGGGGCCTATGTCGATAATGTGGTCAGCGCTGCGAATGGCGTCCTCATCGTGCTCAACCACCAGCACAGTATTCCCCAGGTCGCGCAGATGCGTCAGCGTGCCCAGCAGGCGCTCATTGTCCCGTTGATGCAGGCCAATCGACGGCTCGTCGAGAATGTACATCACGCCGACCAGGCCCGCGCCGATTTGCGAGGCCAGGCGGATGCGCTGTGCTTCACCGCCCGAGAGGGTTTCCGCACTGCGGCTCAGCGTCAGGTAATTCAGTCCCACATCGACCAGAAAGCGGTAACGCGCGCGCAACTCCTTGAGGATCTTGCTGGCGATTTCGCCCTTGCGCCCGGGCAGGGTCAGGTTCCCGAAGTAGATCTCCGCCTCACCCACCGGCATTTCCGCGATGCTCGGCAGGTCGCGATCATCCACGAATACGTGGCGTGCATCCTGGCACAGGCGCGTGCCGCCGCAGTCGGGGCAGGGCTGCGTCGACATGAACTTGAACAGCTCCTCACGCACCGACTGGGACTCTGTGTCGCGATAGCGCCGTTCCATGTTGGGCAGTATCCCCTCAAAGGAATGCTTGCGCTTGTAGACATCGCCGCGATCGTTCATGTAGGCGAAGCTGATCTCCTCATCCCCGCTGCCCTGGAGAATGGCCTGCTGGTGGGTTTTCTTCAGCTGCGCAAACGGCGTGTCGATGGAGAAGCCGTAGTGATCGGCGAGGCTGGTCAGCATGTGGAAGTAGTACACATTGCGTCGATCCCAGCCGCGTATGGCGCCTTCAGCGAGGCTGGACTCCGGGTGCAGCACGACGCGCGCGGGATCGAAATATTGCTTGACGCCCAGGCCGTCACAGCTGGAGCAGGCACCGGCAGGGTTGTTGAAGGAAAACAGCCGCGGCTCCAGTTCGTCGATGCTGTGGCCGCAGACGGGGCAGGCGAAACGGGCCGAGAACATGATGTCCTCGCCGTCACCCTCCATGGGGCTGATTGTGGCGAGGCCATCGGTGAGACCCAGCGCCGTTTCGAAGGATTCCGCCAGTCGCAGGCCGAGATCGGCGCGCACCTTGAAGCGGTCTACCACCACCTCGATGTCGTGCTTGCGCTTCTTGTCGAGGTCGGGAAGATCATCAAGCTCGGTAATAATGCCATCGACCCGGGCACGTACAAAGCCAGCGGCGCGCAGCTCCTCAAAGACATGCAGGTGCTCACCCTTGCGTGCCCGCACCACGGGCGCCAGCAACATCAGTTTGCTGCCTTCGGGCATGGCCAGCACGGAATCGACCATCTGGCTCACCGTCTGTGCCTGGAGGCTCTCACCGTGTTCCGGGCAGCGGGGTTCCCCGACACGTGCGTACAGCAGGCGCAGGTAGTCGTAGATTTCGGTGATGGTGCCCACGGTAGAACGCGGATTGTGGGATGTGGATTTCTGTTCGATGGAAATGGCAGGCGACAGGCCCTCGATATGGTCCATATCGGGCTTTTCCATCATGGACAGGAACTGCCTGGCATAGGTGGACAGCGACTCCACATAGCGCCGCTGCCCTTCAGCGTACAGTGTGTCGAAGGCCAGTGAAGACTTCCCTGACCCTGAGAGCCCGGTGATGACAACCAGTTTGTCCCGGGGAATGTCGAGGTCGATGTTCTTCAGGTTGTGGGTGCGTGCACCGCGGACGTGAATGGTGTCCATGTGTCTCCGGTCAGGGGGTGTCGGTCGAACCCGACAGTATAGGTGGTGTTGTCGTGTCGAGGCAAAAGGTTACCGGGTGGTACGCAGGCGCCTGCCGAGTGGATGCCACAGCGAAAGCGAAGCTGTTACCATAGCGACTTTTGCAAAGTGCCTGCCCTGCTGTGATTACCAAACATCCCATGTCGTCCGTTGAGCGGCGCTCAGTGGCCTCTCTGGCCTTGCTGTACAACGTGCGTATGCTGGGCCTGTTCATGGTGCTACCGCTGCTGGCCTTGTACGCCGTGGACTTTGCCGGCGCGACGCCCACCTTGATCGGGGTGGCGCTGGGTGCCTACGGGTTGACCCAGGCGTCACTGCAGATTCCCCTGGGGTGGCTCTCCGACCGCATCGGCCGCAAGCCGGTGATTATTGGCGGTCTGCTGGTATTTGCGGCGGGCAGTGTGGTGGCCGCCCTGGCTGAGAGCATTCAGGGCATCATTCTTGGCCGCGCCCTGCAGGGCGCCGGCGCGATCGCCAGCAGTGTGATGGCACTGGTGGCTGATCTCACTTCCCGGGAGCAGCGCACGAAGGCGATGGCGGTTGTGGGCGCGAGTATTGGCCTGGCCTTTGCCCTCGCTCTCGTTCTGGGGCCGCTGATAGCGGGAATGGGTGGACTGGAGGCCGTGTTTGGCGTCACCGCGGCATTGGCCTTGGTGGGCATCGTGGTTGTAATCTGGCAGGTGCCGGACCCGCCTCGCAGCGGAATTACCCATACCGAGGTCGGCGCGCGGCCCCGCCTGTTCCGGACCAGTTTGCGCAACGGCGCACTGTTGCGGCTGGATATCGGCATTTTCGCCCTGCACTTTGTGCTCATGGCGAGCTTCCAGATTGTACCCGGGGCGCTGGAGTCTGTGGTTGGTGTGGCCCGCGAGCACCATTGGCAGGTTTACCTGCCAGCGGTATTGCTGTCGGTGCTGGGCATCCTGCCCTTGATGCGGCTGGCCGAGCGCGGCGGGCGTCACCATCTCGTGTTCCTTGTTGCTATCGCCCTGTTGATGGTGGCTCTGGCGCTGCTCGGTCTGGCTGCCACCCCCTGGCTGTTCTGCGTGGCACTCTGGCTGTTCTTCGTCGGATTCAACTACATGGAGGCAGTGCTGCCGTCCCTGGTCAGCAAGGCGGTGGCACCCGAGGCCAAGGGCACGGCGCTGGGGATATTCTCTACCGCGCAGTTCCTCGGTATTTTCGCCGGTGGTGCTGCGGGCGGCTGGGTACTCCAGCACTACGGCATCGTTGGCATCACTGAGTTGTGCCTGCTGGTCATCGCGGTTTGGATGCTGGTGGCACTGCCGGCGCCTGTTCATGGCCAGTCCGGGGTGGGGGAAGCCGCGCCCTGAGCGCCGGGCGGCAGCCGCGGGCCTGAACCGATGGGTTTTGGCGTGATGTGCTGTCGCAATTGCACAGGCGGATTGTTATAGTCCTCGCAGTTATTTCCAATCGCCAACCGTCCACGAAAGAGGAGTTACCATGGCTTCACGGGGCGTCAACAAAGTCATACTCGTCGGTAATCTTGGCGCGGATCCGGAAGTGCGCTACATGCCATCAGGTGGTGCGGTGACCAACGTCAACCTGGCTACATCCGAGAGTTGGAAGGACAAGCAGACCGGCCAGCCGCAGGAGCGTACGGAGTGGCACCGCGTGGTGTTCTTCAATCGTCTGGCGGAGATTGCTGGTGAATATCTGAAAAAGGGCTCCAAAGTGTATGTTGAGGGCTCCCTGCGCACGCGCAAATGGCAGGCACAGGACGGGCAGGACCGTTACACCACGGAAATCGTGGCCAGTGAAATGCAGATGCTGGACAGCCGCCCCGGCGGCGGGCAAATGGGCGGCGACAACTATGGGCGCGATGAGTACAACCAGAGCGCGGCGCCGCAGAAGCAAGCTCCCGCCGCAGCGGGCGGCGCACGCGCGCCGGCGAGCAACACACCTCCCGGTGACTTTGACGACTTTGACGACGACATTCCTTTTTGAGGCGGTTGTTTCGCCTGCAGCGCAGGGTAGTGATCCGGGGGACCTGTTGTGCGCGTCCTGTTGATTGGCTCGGACAGCTCTCTGGGGCTGGCTCTGGCGGACCACCTGAAGCGCTGGGGCCGGCACGAGCTCGAGAGTGTATCCAGCTCGGTGTCACGCTGGAAAAGTGAGCGCCATGCCAAGAAGGTTGTGCGCCGTGCGCGCGCGGACATCGTGGTCGATCTGCGTCTGCAGGGCGCAATCGACAGCGGCGAGCTGATCAACGAACTGGATGTCGAGCGCAGTCACTGGTTAGCCAAGGCCTGTCAACGCAGCGATGCCAGCTACTTCCTGGTGTCCAGCGCGCGCGTATTTGCGGGCGACGCAGAGCGCGGCTATCGCGAACAGGACCCGCCGGACAATCCCGAAACGGTGGGGCGCTTGCTGGCGGCGGCGGAAACGCGCGCCAGCGAGACCTGCGAACGGCACGTGGTGCTGCGTCTTGGCCCGGTATTTTCCGCAGCCGGCGTCAACGTGTTGGCGCATATGCTGGAACAGCTGATCGCCGGCGGGACCTTGTCGCTGGACAATCAGCTCAGGGGGTGCCCCGTCGAGTCCCTGGACGCCGCCCGGGTTGTCGCAGGCATGCTCGACCAGTTGGGAGCCGGCGCAGAATCCTGGGGTATCTACCATTACTGCAGCACGGACACGACCAACTGTTATGAGTTTGCAGAAGCGTTGCTGGCCTCCGCGTCCCAGTTCTCACGCTTCTCGCCCGACGCCGTGCAGTTGCAGTTACTGGACGGCCCGGGCCGGGCGCTCAACCGTTCACTGCAATGCAACCGCATCCACAGCACCTTCGCCATCAAGCAGGTTTCCTGGCGCAGTTTCGTCGCCGACAACGTGCGCCAGTACTTCTACCAACGCCAACAACAGCAGGCAAGCAAGGAGGCCTCAGGCTGATGTCTGAATCACATGCGAGCGGCACAGCGGCCGGGCTGTCGATTGCCGTGCTGACGGTATCCGATACCCGTACACCTGAAACGGACACGTCGGGGCAGTATCTGGTGCGGTCGCTTGAGGCGGCAGGCCACAGCTGCTTTGCGCACAACATCGTGCCAGACGACATCTATCAGATTCGCGCGCTGCTGTCCGGCTGGATAGCCGAGCCCGCAGTGCAGGTGGTGCTGGTGACCGGTGGCACGGGGTTTTCCGGGCGGGATTCCACGCCCGAAGCGGTGGCACCGCTGTTCGATAAATCCATTGACGGTTTTGGCGAAGTGTTTCGTGCATTGTCTTTTGCAGAAATCGGGTCATCGACGGTGCAGTCGCGTGCCCTTGGCGGCCTCGCCAACAACACGCTCATCTTCTGCTTGCCGGGGTCCACCGGTGCCTGCCGTACCGCCTGGACCGGGATTATCCGGGAACAGCTGGACGGCGATCACCGACCCTGTAACTTTGTCGGGGTGCTGCGCGCCGGTGCTCCGCTGTCGTGAGGCCGCTGCTTCCCGTCGACGAAGCGCTGGCGGCCCTGCTGGCCAGCGCCCCACCGCCTCCTGCCAGTGAGCTACGGTGTCTGCAGACGGCGTGTGGCACGGTGCTGGCGGACGATGTAATCGCCTCCGTCGCGGTGCCGCCCGAGGACAACAGCGCCATGGATGGCTACGCACTGCGCGCTCGCGAAGCGCGCGCCCCGCTGCCCGTCAGTCAGCGCATTGCCGCCGGACAGGCACCCGAGCCCCTTGTGCCGGGGACGGCAGCACGGATATTCACCGGCGCGCCAGTGCCTGCCGGTGCCGATGCCATAGCCATCCAGGAACAGTGTGTCGAGGCCAACGGCACCGTCGTCGTGCAGGGAACGGTGCAGCCGGGGGACAATATTCGCGCGCGTGGGCAGGATATCCCCGCAGGCGCTCGTGTGCTGGCCCGCGGCAGGCGTCTGCGAGCCGAGGATATCGGGCTGCTGGCCTCTGTGGGGCTTGCGCAGGTGCCTGTTCGACGCCCGCTGCGGGTCGCATTGCTGACCACCGGTGATGAGTTGGTCGAACCCGGCGCCGCGCCCCTGCGAGCAGGACAAATTTACAACAGCAATCGCTATATGCTTGCGGCGCTGGTGCGCGGCCTGGGTATGCAGGTTGTCGACTGCGGCAGGGTGGCGGATACGCCGGAAGCCACGGCCGCAGCGCTGGAGCAGGCGGCGGACAGCGCCGACTGCGTGATCAGCTCGGGTGGAGTATCTGTGGGCGACGAGGACCATGTGCGCCGTCAGGTGGAGCGGTTGGGTTCGCTGTCGCTATGGCGACTCGCCATCAAGCCGGGCAAGCCACTGGCCTTTGGCGAGGTCGCAGGTGTGCCGTTTCTCGGCTTGCCCGGCAACCCGACTTCCAGTTTCGTCACGTTCTGCCTGCTGGCCAGGCCCTTCCTCTTGCGCTTTCAGGGTGCTTGCGATGTCGCGCCGCTCTGGCTGCGTGCCCGGGCCGGGTTCAGCCGCCCCAAGCCGGATAGTCGGCAGGAGTATTTGCGGGTGAGCATGACTGCCGGGCACGATGGCCTGCTTGTGGTGCCTTTTGCCAACCAGAGCTCGGGTGTGCTGAGTTCGGTGTGCTCCAGCAACGCACTCGCCTGCGTGCCTCCCGCTACCCGCGTAACGGAAGGCGACTGGCTGGATGTGGCGCTGCTGGATTCCCTGACCTGAGAACGGGTGCCTGCTCAGCCGGTAAACTTCTGGAACACCAGCGAGGCATTGGTGCCGCCAAAGCCGAAGCTGTTGGACATGACCCGTTGCAGGTCCACGTTGTCATGTCGCTGGGTGGCGATCGGCAGGCCTTCCGCCTCCGGGTCCAGGGTCTCGATGTTGGCCGAGGCGGCGATAAAGCCGGCTTGCTGCATCAGAAGGGAGTAGATCGCTTCCTGCACGCCAGCGGCACCCAGAGAGTGCCCCGAGAGTGATTTCGTCGATCCTACAACGGGAATGTGATCGCGATCACGGTAGGCTTCACGCACCGCTTTCAGTTCCTGGATGTCGCCTGCCGGGGTGCTGGTGCCGTGGGCATTGATATAATCGATCGGGCCGGTGACCGTCGCCAGCGCCTGCTGCATGCAGCGCACGGCGCCTTCGCCAGAAGGCGCCACCATGTCGTAGCCGTCGGAGGTGGCGCCGTAGCCCACTAACTCGGCGTAGATGCGTGCACCCCGGGCGAGGGCGTGTTCCAGTTCTTCAAGCACCAGCATGCCGCCGCCGCCGGCGATGACGAACCCGTCCCGGTTGGCGTCATAGGCGCGAGAGGCGCGCTCCGGCGTATCGTTGTACTTGGTGGACAGGGCACCCATGGCGTCGAACAGGCTGCTCAGTGTCCAGTGCAATTCTTCGCCGCCGCCCGCGAACACGATGTCCTGCTTGTTGAGCTGAATCTGCTCCATGGCGTTGCCAATACAGTGCGCGCTGGTGGAGCAGGCAGATGAGATCGAGTAGTTCACGCCCTTGATACGGAAGGGGGTGGCGAGGCAGGCCGACACCGTGCTTCCCATGGTCTGGGTGACCCGATAGGGGCCCACGCGGCGCAAACCTTTCTCCCGCAGAATGTCAGCCGCTTCGGTCTGGCTTGCTGATGAAGCGCCACCGGACCCGGCGATAATACCCGTGCGTACATTGGATACGTCTTTCTCGGCGAGGCCGGAGTCTGCTATTGCCTGCTGCATGGCGATATAGGCGTAGGCGGCTGCATCGCCCATGAAGCGCAGTTGTTTGCGATCGATATGATCAGCGACAACAATATCCGGTGCGCCGGCGATGTGCGAGCGCATCCCCATATCGATCTGTTCCTGGCGAATCTTGATGCCGGAGCGCCCGGCCCGCAGTGCCTCGGTGACTGTTTCGGCATCGTTACCCAGGCAGGACACGATACCGAGCCCTGTAATGACTACCCGTCTGCTCATGGGATTAGAAAGACTCCGTTGAGGTGAACAGCCCGACGCGCAGGTCGTTCGCTGTGTAGATATCGCGACCATCCACCGATACCACGCCATCGGCTATGCCCATGATGAGCTTGCGCTCGATAACACGCTTCATGTGGATGTGATAGCTGACCTTTTTCGCGCTGGGGACAACCTGCCCGGTGAACTTCACCTCGCCAGAGCCCAGTGCACGACCTCGGCCCGGGTTGCCGCGCCAGCCGAGAAAGAAGCCCACGAGCTGCCACATGGCGTCCAGTCCCAGGCAGCCGGGCATCACCGGGTCGCCCGGGAAGTGGCATTGGAAAAACCACAGGTCCGGGTGGATGTCGAGCTCAGCGATGATTTCTCCCTTGCCGTAGCGGCCCCCCTCGGAACTCACGTGGGTAATGCGATCCAGCATCAGCATGTTGTCGGTTGGCAACTGGGCGTTGCCGGGGCCGAAGAGATGGCCGTGGCCGCAGGCGACCAGTTCTTCTTTCGTGAATGCGCTTTGTGCGGTCATAGTGTGTCCAGTCGGGCCCTGGAGTCCGGGCAGGGCGTCAGGCCCCGGTGTCAGCCGCGTTATGATCGGGCAGGGCGTATGTGTCAGGGCGTCATTCTAAACCCTGCGGGGCACAAGTCCAGCGCTGGCGTGCGCAGGGTGCTGGCGGTGCATGAGTATGCAGACTGCCGCGGGCGGAGGCGATGCCGGGCCCCGCTGGCCTCGCGCTTTGTCCATCAAGTAAGATAGCGGGTTCCAGCGAGCATCGGCGGCTTGCAGCCCATCTCGCCCAACGCAACAGGATCTGCCATGTTGACACCCGTACTTCTTTCCGGCGGCGTCGGAAGTCGCCTGTGGCCCGTATCGCGGGAGCTTCACCCCAAACAGTTTCTGCCCCTGGCCGGCGAACTGACCATGCTGCAGCAAACCCTGGCGCGCACCGGATCCCTGCAGGCGCGGGCCCCGGTGGTGGTGTGCAATGAAGAGCACCGTTTCATGGTCGCCGAGCAACTGCGCCAGGTTGGCATCAAGGCCGGCGCACTGATTCTCGAGCCTGAGGGGCGCAACACGGCACCGGCGGTAGCGCTGGCGGCGCTGCACGAATTGGCGCAGGACCCCGAGGCAGTGTTGCTGGTGCTGCCGGCCGATCACCTGATCCAGCAGGTAGACGCTTTTGCCGAGGCGGTTGCACGGGCCCTGCCCATGGCCCGCGCCGGCCGCCTGATGACCTTTGGCGTGGTACCGCATACGCCTGAGACCGGCTACGGCTATATCCGGTGTGGCGCGGCGCTGGGGGATGATCTCTACACCCTCGACGCTTTTGTCGAAAAGCCCGACAGCGCCACCGCCCAGGCTTACCTTGAGAGCGGCAGCTACCTCTGGAACAGCGGCATGTTTCTGCTGCGGGCCGAGACCTACCTGGCCCAGTTGGAAGAATTCCAGCCGGCGATGCTGGCCAGCTGTCGGCGTGCAATGCAGGAGTCGACGCAGGATATGGATTTTATTCGCCCCGAGGCGGAAGCCTTCGCCGCCTGTCCTGCTGACAGTATCGACTACGCGGTGATGGAGCACACGCGGGAAGGCGGTGTGATCGCGCTGGACTGTGGCTGGAGCGATGTCGGCGCCTGGTCGGCGTTGTGGGAAGTTGCAGCACGCGACCCCCAGGGCAACGTCAGCCAGGGAGATGTGATGCTGGATAACTGCCGTGACAGCTATTTCCGCAGTGAATCCCGCCTGCTGGCGGCCACGGGGGTCGCGAACCTTGTGGTCGTGGAGACCGCGGACGCCGTGCTGGTGGCCGACCGCGACCAGGTGCAGGATGTCAAGCGGATTGTCAGCCGCCTGAAAGCCGAATCGCGGCCAGAGGCATCACTGCATTCGCGGGTCTATCGCCCCTGGGGTTCCTATGAAACGCTGGTCAGCGCCGATCGTTTCCAGGTCAAGCGCATTATCGTCAACCCGGGACAGACGCTGTCATTGCAGATGCATCACCACCGCGCCGAGCACTGGATCGTGGTGCACGGCACCGCAGAGGTGACCTGCGAGGAGAAGGTCTTCATGCTCGGCGAAGATGAATCCACCTACATCCCGCTCGGCCGCAAGCATCGTCTCGCCAATCCCGGACGCATACCTCTCGAGCTGATTGAGGTGCAGTCAGGGACCTACCTTGGCGAGGATGATATCGTCCGTTTCGAAGATGTTTACGGCCGTGAAAAGGCCACCCAGGCACGCAAGGAGAGCCGCTCATGATCAAGAAATGCCTGTTTCCGGTTGCCGGTTATGGCACCCGGTTCCTGCCCGCGACCAAGAGCATGCCCAAGGAGATGCTGCCTATCGTCAACAAGCCGCTGGTGCAGTACGGCGTGGAAGAGGCCATCGCGGCGGGTATGACCACCTGCGCCATGGTGACCGGGCGCGGCAAGCGCAGCATCGCTGATCACTTCGACATCAGCTTTGAGCTGGAGCACCAGATCTCCGGCACCGGCAAGGAAGTGTACCTGGAGAGTATTCGCAACGTTCTGGATAAAGGCGTTTTCACCATGGTTCGCCAGCGTGAAATGAAGGGACTCGGTCACGCGATACTGACCGGTGAGGCACTGATCGGCAGCGAGCCTTTCGGCGTGGTGTTGTCGGATGACCTCTGTATCAATGATGGCCCGGGCGTGCTCAGCCAGATGGCGGAACTGTATCGCCAGTTTCGCTGCTCGATTGTCGCCATCCAGGAGGTACCCATGGACGAGGTGCATAAATACGGCGTGATTGCCGGCGAGAGCCTGAAGGATGGTATTTACCGCGTCGACAAGATGGTGGAAAAGCCCGATGCCGCCTCTGCACCCTCCAATCTGGCGATCATCGGCCGCTACATCCTCACCCCGGATATCTTCGACATCCTGCGCGAAACGCCGCCCGGTGCCAACGGCGAAGTACAGCTCACCGATGCACTGCAGACCCAGGCCCGGCAGGGTTGCGTCATGGCCTACAAATTTTCCGGCCGGCGCTTCGATTGCGGCAGTGTCCCGGGTTTTGTCGAGGCCACCAACTTCGTCTACGAAAACTACTATTCCCAGCCGTAGGCGGAGCGTAAACCCATGGAAAAACTGGACTGTTTCAAAGCCTATGATGTGCGCGGGCGCGTCCCCGACCAGCTCAATGAAGAGATTGCGCGGCGGATCGGCCGGGCCTATGCCGACGTGGTCAAACCGCGCAAGGTTGTGGTGGGTCACGATATCCGCCTCACCAGTGAAGCCATCAAGGCAGCACTGGCGGACGGTCTGCGCGAGCAGGGTGTGGATGTCTACGATATCGGTCTGTGTGGCACCGAGGAAATCTATTTCGCCACCAGTCACGCGCAAATGGATGGCGGTATCGTGGTGACGGCGAGCCACAATCCCAAGGATTTCAACGGCATGAAGTTCGTCCGGGAGGAATCAAGGCCGATATCCGGCGACAGCGGCCTCACCGAGATCCGCGCGCTGGCCGAGGCCAATCACTTTACGCGAGCCGCCACCCACGGCCGCTACCTGCCACTGGATACCTCCTCCGCCTACATCGAGCACCTGTTGTCCTACGTCAATGTCGACGCGCTACCCCCGCTGCGCATCGTCGTGGATGCGGGTAACGGCGGTGCAGGGCGCGTCGTCGATCTGCTGGCGCCTCACCTGCCTTTCGAGTTCGTCCGCTTGCACCACGAGCCGGATGGACACTTTCCCAATGGCGTGCCCAACCCGCTACTGCAGGAAAATCGTGCCGTGACCAGCGCCGCAGTCCTCTCCGAGGGCGCCGACCTGGGTCTGGCCTGGGATGGGGACTTCGACCGCTGCTTCTTCTTCGACGAGCGAGGCGAGTTTGTCGAGGGGTATTACCTCGTGGGCTTGCTGGCGGAAATGGCGCTGGAACAGCACCCGGGCGCGGCGATCATTCACGATCCGCGACTGGTATGGAACACCATCGATCGAGTGCGGAAACTCGGCGGGCGGGCGGTGGAAAGCAAGACCGGCCACGCGTTCATCAAGGAGAGGATGCGGGCGGAGAACGCGGCCTATGGCGGTGAAATGAGTGCCCATCACTATTTCCGCGACTTTGCCTTTTGCGACAGCGGCATGATTCCCTGGCTGCTGGTTGCGGCCCAACTCGGGCGCCGCGGCATGCCGCTCTCGGCGCTGGTTGCGGAATGCATGGCGGCGTTTCCCTGCAGTGGCGAGATCAACCGCAGTGTCGATGACCCAGCCGCGGTGCTGGCGAAGGTCGCGGAGCGCTATCGTCCGCAGGCGCTGGAGGAATCCTCGGTGGATGGGCTGTCCCTGGCGTTTGCGGACTGGCGCTTCAATCTTCGCCTGTCAAACACGGAACCCGTGGTGCGTTTGAACGTGGAAAGCCGCGGCGATGTCGAGCTGATGAGGACGCAGACCAGTGCCCTGCTGGCGCTGATCGATTCCTAGTCGATTGCTGTTCTCGCTGCTGCTGCCTGCGCCCTGAACCACTCGGTAATCAATCGTTCACTGGCCGGGTCCAGGGTCTTGTCCGCATCAGGGTGGTCCAGGCGCTGCAAAATGCGCTGGCCGATATCCTTGCCGAGCTCCACGCCCCACTGATCGAAGGCGTTCACGCCCCACAGCTGGCTGCTGCAGAAAGTGCGGTGTTCATACAGCGCCAGCAGTGCCCCCAGGGTATGAGGGGTGAGGCCATCGAGCGTGATGACGCTGTGTGGCCTGCTCCCGGGAATCACCAGATGCGGTGCAAGTTGCCTTGCGGCGCTTTCCTCCATCCCACGTTCGAGCAGGCTGGCGAGAGCCTCGTCCAGGCTACGCCCAATCATCAGGGCGCGGCTTTGGGCCAGCCCGTTGGCGATCAGCAGGCGGTGCTGCGCCGCTTCTCCCGTGTTGCTGGTCAGTGGCAGAATCAGGTCGGCAGGACACAGTCGCGTGCCCTGGTGCAAGAGCTGGTAGAACGAGTGTTGACCCATGGTGCCGGCGGCGCCCCAGAGCACTGGCGCGGTGTCGTAGTCCAGGACCTCACCGTCGCGGCTCACGCGTTTGCCGTTGCTCTCCATGGTCAGTTGTTGCAGGTAATCGGGCAGCCGTTCCAGCCCCTGGTCGTAGGGCAGCACCACATGGTTCGCGGCCTGGAAGAAATTGCAGTACCACACCTCCAGCAGGCTCATCAGGATGGGCAGGTTCTGCGCACTGTCTGCTTCCAGGAAGTGGCGGTCCATCGCCTCGGCACCGTCAAGCAGCGCCGTGAAGCCATCCCAGCCGATACCGATGGCGATGCTCAGTCCGACCGCCGACCACAAGGAAAAACGTCCACCGACCCAGTCCCACAGCGGCAGGCAATTGTCGGCGGGAATACCAAAGGCCGCCGCAGCGTCGAGATTAGTGGTAATGGCCAGGAAATGCCGTGACCAGTCTTCGTTTCCGGCTCCCGCGGACCGTAGCCAGTGCTGCGCCGCCTCCCCGTTGGCAAGGGTCTCCTGGGTGCGGAATGATTTCGAGCAGAGGATGAACAGCGTGGATTCCGGCTGCACCTGCCGCAATGTACTCTGCAGGTCTGCAGGGTCCACGTTGGCCACGTAGTGGCAGCGTACGGAGCCCTGCCAGGCCGGCAGCGCGGCGTTGACCAGCCGTGGGCCGAGATCGGAACCGCCAATGCCGATATTCACTACGTCGCGAATAGCCTGTCCGGAGTAACCCGTCAGCTCACCCGAGGTGATGCGCTCGCACCAGAGGCGCATGCGGTGCCGGGTATCTTCCACGCGGCTGAATTCGGTCTCCAGCCCTGGGGGTGCCGTGCGCGCGCGCAGCAGGGTATGCAGCGCGGGGCGGGCCTCGGTGTTGTTCAGGGCGGTGCCGCTGAACAGCTGGCGGGCGCGACGGGGTAGCTGCGCCTGTTCGGCGAGTCGTAACAGGGCTGCGCGGCTGTCCCTGCAGAGCAGCTGGCGGGAATAATCCAGCGTGAGCCCGGCTGCACTGGCCGTGAAATCGCCGGCACGCTGTACTTCCCGGTTGAACAGGGCACTGACAGATGTGCTGCGCATCCCTTCGGCCAGGGTCTGTAGCTCGTGCCACGAGGGCAGATCCGGGAGTTGCAGAGTGTGTGCCATGGTGTGCGCCGCTGTGTCTGGCGGCCAGTATAGGCAGGGCTAACCCGGCCTGCAATTCGGGGTTGGGCTCAGTGATCGCGCTCGATGGACAATCGGGTCAGTTGCTGCAGGGCCTCCAGTGCCGGGCCCGCAGGTAGTCCAGCGAGGGCGGCCACCGCCAGGTCGTGATGCTCGCGCGCGCGCTCCCGCGTGTAGTCGATAGCCGCGCAGCGCCGTACGGCCGTGCTGATGGCGCCCATCTCTGCGGCGGAGCGCTCTGTAATGGCCCGTTGCACCAGGGCCTGCTCAGCCGCGGTCCCGGTGCGCAGGATATGAATCAGCGGTAGCGTGACCTTGCCCTCGCGCAAGTCATCGCCCACGTTCTTGCCCATGGTGTCGGCATCGCCCGCGTAGTCGAGCATGTCGTCAATCATCTGGAATGCCAGCCCCAGGTGCAGGCCGAAACGGCGCAGGTTTTCCGCCTGCAACGCGTCAGTGCCGCTCAGCACGGCGGCGCCGTAGCAGGCCGCAGCGAACAGTACGGCGGTTTTGCGCGTAATGATGTCGATATAGTGCTGCTCGGTGGTGCCTGCATTGCCCGCGCGGGTCAGCTGCAGTACCTCGCCCTCGGCAATGGTGTTTGTGGTGTCCGCCATGTGCCGCAATATCTCGATGTTGTCGAGCTGCACCATGAGCTGGAAGGCTCGGGTATAGAGGAAATCACCGACGAGCACACTGGAGGCATTGCCAAACTCGGAGTTCGCCGTAGGCCTGCCCCGACGTAGCTGCGAGACGTCGACCACGTCGTCGTGCAGCAGTGTTGCGGTATGGATGAACTCGATCACGGCGGCAAAGGTCACGTGCCCGGCTGAGCAGGCGCCGAGCGCTTTGGCGGTGAGCAATGTCAGCAGGGGGCGCATGCGCTTGCCGCCGGCGTCCACAATATAGTGGCCGACATTCTCGACCAGGGGCACGTTGGACTGGAGTTGCTGGATGATCAGCTGGTTGACCTGATCGAACTCCCCGGCAACGCTGGCGCGGATTTGCTGCATAGTATGAGGGCGTTGAAAATGCCCGCGCATGCTAGGTGGGTCGGGAGGGGGTGTCAAGCGCGGCGCCATGGGCTGCGCCGCGTGGGACGTCTACAGATGGCGCAAATAATCCTTGCTCGAGCGGGGTGAGTTGAGTAAAATCGCCGCCCTCCGCGGTAGTTGCGCCTGATGCGCATGCCCCGGAATCATGAGAACTGTTAGTGCCTGGCTCTGCCCCCTCGATAATCCAGGGTTATTTTCTGTCGCGAGCAGGCTAACTGAACGGAGAACGCAATGTACGCAGTTATTGAGAGCGGTGGCAAGCAGCATCGCGTGGTGGAGGGGGAGACCCTGAAGCTGGAGAAAATCGAAGTGGCCACCGGTGACACGATCGAATTCGACCGTGTATTGATGGTCGGCGGCGAGCAGGTCAAGATCGGTACTCCGCTGGTAGCGGGTGGCAAGGTCACCGCTGAAGTGGTCAGCCACGGCCGCCACAAGAAGGTTAAAATCGTCAAATTCAACCGCCGTAAGCACTACCGGAAGGAAACTGGCCACCGCCAGTGGTTCACCGAAGTCAAAATCACTGCTATCACGGCGTAACGGAGGCTAGCGACTATGGCACACAAGAAAGCAGGCGGCAGTACTCGTAACGGTCGCGATTCCGAAAGCAAACGCCTTGGCGTCAAGCGTTTTGGCGGTCAGCTGGTGCAGGCGGGCAACATCCTGATTCGCCAGCGTGGCACCCGTTTCCATCCCGGGGCCAACGTGCGCTGCGGCCGCGATCACACGCTGTTCGCCACCGCCGAAGGTCGGGTAGAGTTTGTGACGCGAGGCCCGAAGAACCGGAAATACGTGCAGGTGGTGAGCGCCTGATCAGGCGGACCACCTGGCCGGACAGACAGAAAGCCTCGTCAACTGACGGGGCTTTTTTTTTAGAGTAACTGACGTTCGCAAAGGCGAACGCGCTCCGGCAAGGGGCGCAACGGTCAAACCATGAAATTTGTAGACGAAGCAAGCATCAAAGTGTTCGCGGGCAATGGCGGCAACGGCTGCCTGAGTTTCCGCAGGGAAAAGTTTGTGCCGCGCGGCGGCCCCGATGGTGGCGACGGTGGTGATGGCGGCAGTGTCATCATGGAGGCAGACGAAAACCTGAACACCATGGTTGACTACCGTTTCGTGCGCAGCTATCGCGCCGAAAACGGCGAATCCGGCCGCAGCCGCAATTGCACCGGCAAGAGCGGGGAGGACCTGATTCTTCGGGTTCCGGTTGGCACGACCATTATTGATGAAGACAGCGCCGAGGTGCTTGGTGATCTGGCGGCGCACGGTGATCGGCTGGTTGTGGCCCAGGGCGGCTGGCACGGGCTCGGCAATGCGCGCTACAAATCCAGCACCAACCGCGCCCCGCGGCAAACCAGCCCGGGCACAGAGGGTGAGCAGCGTTCACTCAAGCTGGAGCTCAAGGTCCTGGCCGATGTGGGATTGTTGGGGTTGCCAAACGCCGGCAAGTCCACGCTGATCAGGGCGATTTCCGCGGCGCGTCCGAAAGTGGCCGACTACCCGTTCACCACGCTGGTGCCGAATCTGGGCGTGGTCAAGGTTGACGCCCACCGTAGTTTTGTCGTGGCAGATATACCAGGCCTGATCGAGGGTGCCTCCGATGGCGCGGGGCTGGGTATCCGCTTTCTCAAGCACCTGACGCGGAACCGGATTCTCCTGCATCTGGTGGATATGGCACCGGTTGACGACAGCGAGCCGGCGGATGCCGCCCTCGCCATCGTGCGGGAGCTGGAGAGGTTCAGCCCGACGCTGGCTGCACGCCAGCGCTGGCTGGTGTTGAACAAAGTGGACCTGGTGCCCGATGGTGAGCTCGCTGCCCGTCGCGCGGCCTTGCTTGAGGCGCTGGATTGGCAGGGGCCCGTCTATGAAACCGCTGCCATCAGCGGCGCGGGTACCAAGCGCCTGTGCCAGGATCTCATGGTGGCGCTGGAAGAGCAGAAGGCGCTGGAACTCGCCGACCCCGAGGTGGCCGAAGCAGAGGCGGAGCAACAGTCCCGCATGCAACAGGAAGCGCGCGAACGCATTGAAGCCTTGCGCGCCCGTCACCGCCGGCAGCCGGATGATGACACCGGTGACGACGCCAGCGACGATGTTGAAGTGGAATATGTGCACTGATGGCTGAACCGGATCGCGAAACAATTGCCGCCAGCCGGCGCTGGGTTATCAAGGTGGGTAGCGCACTGCTCACCAATGATGGTCGAGGTCTGGATGCAGCGATGATTGGCAGCCTGGTTGCCCAGATTGCGGCGCTGCGGGAACGCGGTGCAGAGGTGGTACTGGTATCCAGCGGCGCGGTCGCAGCTGGCCTGGTGCGGTTGGGCTGGCCGCGGCGCCCCACCCGCTTGCATGAGCTGCAGGCCGCCGCGGCCGTGGGCCAGTCTTCGCTGATACAAAGCTATGAAACCGCGTTTCGCGGATACGATATTGTCTCGGCACAGGTGCTGTTGGGTCACGACGACATTACCGCGCGCGATCGCTACCTGAACGCCCGCAGCACGCTGACCACCTTGTTGCGGCTCGGTGTGGTGCCGGTCATCAACGAAAACGATACGGTCGTCACGGATGAAATTCGCTTTGGCGACAACGACACGCTGGCTGCCCTGGTGGCCAATCTGATTGATGCCGATGCCCTGCTGCTGCTGACCGACCAGCAGGGCCTGTACGAGGAGGATCCCCGCCTCAACCCCTTCGCGGTGCTGGTGGATACCCGCGACGTGCACGATGAAGCGCTGGATCGCATGGCGGGAGAAGGTGGGGCGCTCGGCCGCGGCGGTATGATCACCAAGCTGCGCGCTGCGCGCCTTGCAGCGCGCTCGGGGACCGAAACGGTTATTGCCAGCGGCCGCCACCCCGATGTGGTCGCACAGGTGGCGGCGGGCAGCGCGCTGGGCACGTGGCTGCGCACCGGCAGGCAGTCGGAAAACGCCCGCAAGCAGTGGTTGGCGGGCATGGTGCGCATCCCGGGGAGCCTGGAACTGGATGCCGGTGCGGTGCGTGTGCTCAGAGAGTCCGGTCGCAGCCTGCTACCCGTGGGTGTGCGCGCCGTGACAGGCCAGTTTGATCGCGGTGATATGGTGCTTTGCGTTGACCAGGAGGGGCGGGAAGTGGCGCGCGGCCTGGTGAACTACAGCGCCGACGAGGCGCGCCGCATTATGGGCAAGCCCTCTGTCGAGATTGCGCCATTGCTGGGTTATCAAGGTGATGAAGAGTTGATTCACCGCGATAATCTGGTGCTGAGCTAGCGCCGCTGGAGGCCGGAACACCAATGAGCCTGACACCTGAACTGCTGTTGGTTGCGTACTGTGTCGCCATTGCGCTGCTGTCCCTGGCCGGCGGTTTGCTGCCTAACTGGGTGAGGATGACCCACACCCGGACCCAGCTGGTGATGAGTTTTGTCTCGGGGCTGATGCTGGGCGTCGCGTTTTATCACCTGCTGCCACACAGTATCGCCCTGCAGCCGCATGAGTATGGCGCGGATGCATCGGTCTGGTGGCTGATGATTGGCCTCATCACCATGCTTCTGTTGCTGCGCATGTTTCATTTTCACCAGCACGACTTCAGTGACGAAGAACATGAGCATGATCACAGCCACACGCACGATCACCATAGCGGGGCTGGTGCAGCGCCTACGGCGCTGGTTCCACCGCAAGCTGTTCCCGCTGCACACCGTCTTAGCTGGGTGGGCCTTGCTCTTGGTCTGGGCGTACACACGCTGATCGATGGCGTTGCCCTGGGGGCGGTGATGCAGGGTGAGGTCGGGCGCAGTGCGGGGCTGCTCGGCGTCGGTGTGTTTCTGGCTATCCTCCTGCACAAACCGCTGGATGCCATGTCCATCACCACCATCATGGAGGCAGGCGGTTGGAGCCGCCGTTCCCGTTCGCTGGCCAATCTGGGGTTTGCGCTGCTTTGCCCGTTAGGCGCGCTGCTGTTTTTCTTCGGTGTGGACCTGCTTGGCGATGCCCGTCACCACGCTGTGGCGGGCGCGCTGGCGTTCTCTGCCGGCGCCTTCATCTGCATTGCCTTGAGCGATCTGCTGCCTGAGGTGCATTTTCACAGTCACGATCGCGGTAAATTGACTCTGGCCTTCCTTGTCGGGATCATACTGGCGTACTCGATTGGCGGGCTGGAGCCCGCCGGCGTGCACATGCACGGCGTCTGAGCAAAGTACAGGAGAGGAATATGGTCAAACGCATCATCTACCCGCCCATGTGGATGGTATTCGGCGTTTGCGCCATTTTTGCCTTCAATGAGTTCTACCCGGGCCCCCGCTTCACCAGTCAGGTCAGTCAGTTGCTGGGCGGTGCCATTCTGCTCGCTGGCCTTGCCATGCTCGTGGTGGCAGGTGGCCTTTTCAAGCGCGCCGGCACTGACCTGATACCCTTTCGCAATGTCTCGGCGCTGGTCACTACAGGCGTCTACCGTTTCACCCGCAACCCCATGTATCTGGGTATGGCGGCCATTTTGCTCGGCGTCGCCGTGACGGTGGGGTCCAGCATGGCGTTGCTGGTTCCGCCCCTGTTCATGGTGATTGTCGAGTGGCGCTATATCCGGCCCGAAGAGGCGTTACTGCAGGGTCTCTTTCCCGAAGACTACCCTGCCTACTGCGCCCGCGTGCGGCGTTGGCTGTAGCCAGCTCTGGCGGTCACGCGCCCAGTGCTTTGGCGCGGGCCAGGGTAGCCTCTGCGTCGAAGGGCTTTGCTGACCAGCCCAGCATCTGTTCCTCCACCAGGGTGGTGAGCGCTTCAATGTGTGCCGAATCACTGTTCAGGCAGGGAATATACTCGTAGCGTTCACCGCCGGCTTCCATAAAGTAGCCGCGATTCTCCACGCCGATTTCTTCGATGGTTTCCAGGCAGTCTGCAGAGAACCCCGGGCAAATGACCTGCACGGACTTTACGCCCTGTGCGGGCAAGCCCCGCAGGGTTTCGTCCGTGTAGGGCTTCAGCCAGGGCTCACGGCCAAAGCGCGATTGAAAGCAGGTCAGATATTCACCGGCATCCAGCTCCAGCGCTTCCGCCAGCAGGCGGCTGGTTTTGTGGCAGTGACAGTGATAAGGGTCCCCATTGTGCAGGTAGCGCTCAGGTTCGCCGTGATAGGACATGATCAGGCGGTCCGCGCGACCGTGCGCCTGCCAGTGCGCCCGCACGCTGGCAGCCAGTGCGCTGATATAGGCGGGATGGTCGTGATACTGCGCGACGAAGCGTAACTCGGGCAGCCAGCGGCGCTGGCGGAAGTCGGCCGCCAGGGCGTCAAAGGTGGAGCCGGTCGTTGGACCGCTGTATTGCGGATACAGCGGCAGTACGACCAGCCTCTGTACGCCACGGTCGAAAAGCGATTGCAGCTGTTCGGACAGAGGGTGGGAGCCATAGCGCATGGCAAACTCCACCAGCACGGTGTCGCCATGGGTTTTCTGCAGCGTCTGGCGCAGTGCGCTGGCCTGCTCACGGGTGTGCAGCAGCAACGGCGAACCTTGTTCGGTCCATACCGTGCGGTAAGCCTTCGCAGAGCGCGCGGGTCGAATGTTCAGGATGATGCCGTGCAGAATGAATAGCCAGAGCAGGCGCGGTACTTCTACTACCCGTGGGTCTGACAAAAACTCTTTCAGGTAGCGGCGAAGGGCTCCCTTTTCAGGGGCATCTGGTGTGCCAAGGTTGGTGATCAGTACGCCTGTGCGGGGCGCCTGACGGTGGTCGTAGTCCTGTTGTCCACGGTATCGCATGGGCTGGCATTATCCTGTGGCTACGCTCGAAAGCCAAGCGGCGCTGCTGTTGAAGAGTCCGTTACGCAAGCCATTCGTCGCTGGATTGATGCATTTCATCGCTGGTCCCCTGCAACTCATCGAAAGCCCCTGTCGGCAGGCGCACGGTACCCCTAATCTGTGTTCCATGGACAGCGCGGGACACCACCTAGCGGGTCCTCAAGCCCAACAACAACGCCAAGTCTGGCCAGGAGAACGACCATGCAATCATCTATCAAAAAGTACATCGCCACACTCGCTTTCGGTGCCTGCAGCACAGTAGCCCTTGCAGCGACAGCTGCCAGCACGCACGAAGACACGCTGGTACTGGCTAAGGGAATGGAAGCTGCCAGTGTGCGGGTTGAGCTCAGTGACCTCAATCTGGATACCGCGCAAGGCCAGCAAGTACTGCACCAGCGGATCAGCGCGGCTGCTCGCGAGGTCTGCGGTTCTACCGATTATCGTGCCGCTGGTGGCCTGCGTCAGGCCGCCAACAACCGCGCCTGTCACGCCTCGGCGTTTGCCGAGGCTGTGAGCCAGGTTGGTGCCGAGCACGTTGCCAGCACCCTGCGCTAGGGAGGTCAGCTCCCGCTACCCCTGGTGGGAGCCCCGGGGAGTCACCGTAAGGTGGCTCCCTTTTTTTATAACAGCGTATCGACAAGCACGCCGGTGAGGAACAACGGCGTGAACTGACGCGTGTGGCGGAAACAGGCTGCGGAGAACCAGAGTGGCCAAAGCGCTGCCGAGTAGGCTGCCGGCCGGGTCTCCGGCTTGCTCGCGCGCAGTGACCGCAATGTTTTCTGCAGGGCGGGGACGCTGGCAAATACCAGCAACAGCGGCCAGCCAAATGCCTGCGTCAGGACCAGCCCCAGCGTCAGCGCGTATTGCGCCAGCAGCAGGGCGGCGGTTGTGCCCCGCGCGCGCTTCTCGCCCAGCAATACCGGCAGGGTGTGGACACCCCTGGCGCGGTCGGCGCCGAGTTTGTCGATGTGTTTCCCGAACAGCACGGTAGTGGGCCCCAGTGCGAACACCAGACTGAGCCATGCCACCTCGTTGCTCCATTCGCCGGATACCACGAAGTAGGTGCCCCCCACCATCAACGGCCCCCACACCAGAAGCACGGCAGGCTCTCCAAGGCCGATGTATTTCAACGGCCACGTGTAAAACAGCACAAAGAAGGCGCCGGCCAGCAACAGCGCCAGTGTCGGCCCGCTGCGTTCGCTCACCAGCCAGAGGCCCAGCGCCAGAGCGACCCCGGCGGTGAAAGCGAAATAGCGCCAGAATTGCGCCTCGCTCATCAGGCCGTCTTCCAGGACGTGCACGCCGTACTGATTGCGGTAGTAATTGCCGCGGTCAATACCCCGGCGGGAATCGGTGTAATCGTTGAGCAGGTTATTGCTGGCGTGTGCGAACAACAGGCCGGTCGCACAGGCAAACCAGAAGAGCGGGTCGAAACTGCCGGCGCGCCAGGCCAGCAACCCGCCGAGCATGGCCGCGGTCAGTGTCATGAACAGCACTGATGCCCTGCAAGCCAGCAGCCATCGAGCCACGGGGTCCAGTTGCGCCCATTGCTCAGTGGTCACACCGGGCATTCCATTCAGGGCGGCTGCCCACAATCTGAGATTTACCACGTCGACAGGCCTTGCTCACGATCTTCTGGCCTGCAAGCATATCAGGCATCGCGTCGCCTGCGATGGTAAGGTGGCGAAAACCCCGCTTAAGCTCACGGAGGCATATACCATGCAGAGATTCACCGCCATTGCGGCGCTCACCACAGCCCTGATTGCCAGTGGAGCACAGGGCGGCGACGAGGAGAGCATGCTCGTCAGGCTTGATCGTGAACAGCCGCACTACGCCAGGCTGGCACTCTCTCTCTGGGACAAGGCCGAGCTCGGCTACCTGGAGAATGAGAGCAGCGCCCTGCTGCAGGACACGCTGGCCCGCGAGGGGTTCAGCATTGAGACCGGCGTGGCCGGACTGCCCACGGCCTTTGTCGCCAGCTATGGCAGTGGTGCCCCGGTAATCGGCCTGCTGGCTGAATTCGATGCGTTGCCCGGCATTTCCCAGACCGCGGCACCGGTAAGGGAGCCCGCAGCGGAGAAGCACAGCGGCCACGCCTGCGGTCACCACCTGTTCGGTGCTGGCTCGGTGGCCGCGGCGGTCGCCGTGCGTCACTGGATGGAGGAAAACGGTGTACGTGGTACCGTTCGGCTGTACGGCACGCCGGCGGAGGAGGGGGGCTCCGGCAAGGTATACATGGTGCGAGCCGGCCTGTTTGAGGACGTTGATTCGGTGCTGGTGTGGCATCCGTCAGATCGCAATCAGTCCAACCCCGCCACAACGCTGGCCAACAAGTCCGCCAAGTTCCGCTTTCGCGGTGTGTCGTCGCATGCCGCCGTGGCCCCGGAGCGCGGGCGCTCCGCGCTGGATGGCGTGGAGGCGATGAATATCATGGCCAACATGTTGCGCGAACATATGCCACAGGAAGTGCGCATGCACTATGTGATCACCAGCGGTGGCTCGGCGCCGAACGTGGTGCCGGACTTTGCTGAGTCTTTCTACTACTTGCGGCATCCCGAGGCAGCAACTTTGGAAGAGCTCTGGGAAAGGCTGGTCGCGACTGCCGAAGGCGCGGCAATGGGCACCGGCACGGAAGTGAGCTATGAGGTGATTCACGGCAACCACAGCGTGCTCCCCAACGAGACCCTGGCCAAGACCATGTACGAGCGCCTGTTGCAGGTCGGGGGTGTGCAGTACAGCGCGCGCGATCTGGCTTTTGCCAACACGTTGGCCGAGTCACTGGCCCGCAGCGAGGCGGATCTGGCTGCTGCCGCGGCGCGCATAGAACCCTTCGCCCCATCGCGCAGTATGGGCTCGACGGATGTGGGAGATGTGAGCTGGGTGGTGCCGACAACCGAGATGCGTGCGGCGACCTGGGTACCGGGCACTGCGCCACACACATGGCAGGCGATTGCCGCGGGCGGCACTGATATCGGCGTCAAAGGTATGATGGTGGCGGCCAAAACCCTCGCGCTCACCGCGGCGGACCTGTTTCAGCAACCGCAGCTGTTGCGTGCCGCACGCAGCGAATTCGAGCAGCGTCGGGGAGAAGATTTCAGCTATCGCCCGCTGTTGGGTGATCGTGAGCCGCCGCTGGACTATCGTAAGTAACAGAGGCGTGGCTTCGGGGAATTTGGTTGCATTGGAAACCACTTTCCCCGGGGCGTATACTCAGGGCCTGTCCCCGCTTGCAGGTGCCCCATGCCGAATTCCCTTTCCCTCGCACGATTCCTGCCCTACCGATGTAACAGCCTGGCACGCAAAATCAGCGTTTCCCTCTCGCGCATCTACAGTGACCGGTTTGGCCTGAGTATTCCCCAGTGGCGTGTGCTGGTCACGCTTGCCGAGCACGGTGAGCTGCAGGCACGTCAGGTTACCGAACTCACGACACTGGACAAGGTCCAGGTCTCGCGGGCGGTCGCCGGCCTCGCCGAGCGCAGTCTGCTGCAGCGTCGCAGTTGTGACCGGGACAGCCGGGCAGCACTGCTGCGCCTCAGTGAGTCTGGTCTGGCTATGTTTCGTCGTATTGAACCGGAGGCGCTGGCTTGGGAGCAGGCGTTGCTGGCGCCACTGCAACCCGAGGAGCGGGACACACTGTTCAACCTGCTCGACCGATTGGATCTTCAATTACAGGAGATGTCCCCCGCGTCAGGTAGCTCAGCACGCCCGGAGAATGCTGCATGACACAGGAGGAGGTGGTCGCCAGCCTGCCGGCGCACCTGCGGCCCTTTGTTGAGGTGCAGGATTATCGCGAGCAGTATACGGCGCAGGATCAGGCACTTTGGCGTTTCATCATGCGGCATCTGGTGCGGCAGCTGCGCGCCACCGCGCACCCGGTGTATCTGGAGGGGCTCGCCCGTACTGGCATCGCACTGGACCATATTCCGTCAATCGATGAAATGAACGCCTGCCTCGCGCAGTTGGGCTGGCGCGCCGTGGTGGTTGACGGCTTTATTCCGCCGGCCATTTTCATGGAGTTCCAGGCCCTGCGCGTGCTGGTGATTGCACTGGACATGCGCAGTGTTGAACACGTTGTCTATACCCCGGCGCCGGACATCGTGCATGAGGCGGCCGGGCATGCGCCTTTTATCGTAGATGTCGACTACGCGGAATTCCTGCAGCGCTTTGGCGAGATCGGTATGCGTGCCATCGCCTCCCGGCGCGATCACGCACAATATGAAGCGATCCGTGAACTCTCGATCCTCAAAGAAACACCGGGCGTGGATCCGCAACGCATTGCCGCAGCGGAGCAGACACTCAACGCACTGCAGGCGGCCGAAGAAACGCCCTCCGAGGCAGCCTTGCTGGCGCGCCTGCACTGGTGGACGGTCGAGTATGGCCTGGTCGGTGACGTCGCGGACTACCGTCTGTTCGGGGCGGGGCTGCTGTCCTCCCTGGGCGAGAGCCGCCATTGCCTGGACGATCTGCGGGTGCGTAAATTGCCACTCACGGTGGACGCAGTATCGCGACCCTATGACATCACCCGGGAGCAGCCACAGCTGTATGTCACACGCAGCTGTCGGCATCTGAGCCAGGTGCTGGAGGAGTTCGCTGCGACCATGGCGTATCGCGTGGGGGGCGCAGCGGCGCTGCGTCAGGCGATTACAGCTGGCACCGTGTGTACCGCGGAATACGACAGCGGGGTGCAGGTGAGCGGCTGTTTCACGTCGGTGTTGTGCGATGTGGTTGGCAAGGCGATTTATATGCAGTGCACGGGGCCGACCCAGATCGCTTTCCGGGGCACGGAGATCTATGGACACGGCACGACAGCGCACGCCGAGGGCTTTGGCTCGCCAATTGGCAGGCTGAAGGACTTCACCCGCTGTCTGTCCGAGTATTCGGTGGACGAACTGAAGGCGCATGACATACGCATTGGGCAGCCGGTTTGCCTGGAGTTTCTGTCGGGCATCACCGTGCGCGGGTACCTGCAGGATGTGCTGCGGCAGGAACACCGCAACCTGCTGCTCAGCTTCCGCGATTGCACGGTGACCGACCTGCGGGGTCAGGTACTGTTCGAGCCGGCGTGGGGGCGTTATGACATGACGGTGGGCGGGACAATCTGCTCAGTGTTTGGCGGCAGCGCGGACCGCGAAAAGTACCAGCTTTACCAGCCCGTTGTCAGTGGGCGTTCCCCGCGCGCAGCGCCTGATGCCGAATTGGAAGAGGCCTACCTCTCGGTAGCGGCGCTGGCGCAGGGTGGGGACCAGGCCCCGGTGGTCAGGGCACTTGATGCCCGCCCTCAGGACTGGCTGCTGCGGGCAGAGGTGTTGGCGCTGGGTGACCGCGCAGCGGCGACTCTGGCGCAGCGGGCGCGCCGGGAGTTGCGCGAGATCGGTGCCGCGCATCGGGAGCTTCGGGAGGTCCTGGCGTTGGTCTCCTAGCGGGCCGGCGATCATGCCTGCGAGGGGCCGCGCAGCCTGCAGGGCATGCATCCCGGCGAGGCTTCCCTTACTATACCGGCTCGCCCGAGAGGACCGCCTGGAGAGGACCCATGTCCCTGGATTTTGACAGTGCACGATTACCCAACCCCTGGTGCAGGGAAGAACACGAAGCCTGGCGTACGCAGTTGCGCCGTTTCATCGACAGCGAAATCATGCCGTTTGCCGATGACTGGGACGAGGCGGGCGAGATTCCAGCGGCGCTCTGGCCCAAGGCCGCCGCTGTAGGACTACTGGGGCTTGGCTATCCGGAAGCCTACGGCGGCACCAGTGACGGCATCGACAGCTGGCACGCATGGATCACCCAGGAAGAACTGGCGCGTATCGGCGCCGGCGGTATCCCCGCCAGTCTCATGGTGCACGGTATTGGCCTGCCGCCGGTGATCCACTGGGGCTCCGAAGAGATGAAACAGCGGGTGGCTCCGCCGGTGCTGGCCGGCCAGAAGCATATCGCCCTGGGCATTACCGAACCCGGGGGCGGCTCCGATGTGGCCAGCCTCGCTACAACGGCGGTGCGCGACGGTGACTTTTACGTCGTCAACGGCTCCAAAACCTACATCACAGGGGGGATGCGCGCCGACTGGGTGTCCACCGCGGTGCGCACGGGTGGCGAGGGTAGCAAGGGCGTCTCCATGCTGCTCATCCCCACTGACGCCGAGGGCTTCAGTCGTACGCCGCTGACCCGTAAGCAGGGATGGTGGGCATCAGACACCGCAACCCTGTATTTTGACAACGTGCGCGTTCCCGCAGACCAGTTGATCGGGCCGGAGAACCAGGGTTTCTGGGTTATCATGACGAACTTTAACGGCGAACGTATGGCGATGGCCGCCGGCATGGAAGCGATGGCACGTGTTTGCCTGGAAGAGGCAGTGGCCTGGGCCCGCGAGCGCCGTACCTTCGGCAAGCGCCTGGCGGATCATCAGGTCATTCGCCACAAGATTGCGCAGATGAAACAGAAGATCAACGCCACCCAGGCCTACATACGGCTGTGCTACGAAACGATTGAAGCGGGCGCGGCGAACCCGGGCGATATCGCGCTGCTCAAGGTGCAGGCCAGTGAGACGGTGGAGTTCTGTGCCCGCGAAGCGATGCAGATTCTCGGTGGCATTGGCTACATGCGCGGCAGTCGCGTTGAACGGATTTACCGCGAGGTTCGGGTCAATGCCATTGGCGGCGGCTCGGAAGAGATCATGCGTGACCTGGCGGCGCGCCAGTACGGAGTCTGAGATGAAACTATGGCACTGCGGCGGCGCCCGCTCGCTGCGTCCCCTGTGGACGCTGGAAGAGCTGGGGCTGGATTTTGAACTGGAGGTGCTGCCGTTCCCTCCGCGGGTGATGCAGCCGGATTTTCTCAAAGTGAACAGTCTGGGCACGGTGCCCTACTTTGTAGACGGCGATACGGTGATGACGGAGTCGGTGGGTATTTGCCAGTATCTGGTAGACCGCTACGAAGATCGGGGCTTGGGGCTGCGTCCGGAGCACCCCGAGTATGGCGCCTATCTGAACTGGCTGCACCACAGCGATGCCACACTCACGTTTCCCCAGACCATCGCCCTGCGCTATTACTTTTTCGAACCGGATCCGGCGAAGCGCGCGGTAGCGGATGACTACGCGAAGTGGTTTCGGGCCCGCCTGCGGCGCCTCGACGAGTGCATCGAGCGCCAGGAGTACCTGGTGGCGGAACGCTTTACCGTGGCGGATATCGCCGTCGGCTATGCACTGTTTCTGGGTTGTATGCTGCACCTCGACAAGTACTACAAGCCCGCGACGGCCGCCTATCTGCAACGCCTCATGGCGCGCCCGGGCTTCCAGCGCGCCAATGCCCACGCTGAGCCCCTGGTCCTGCCCGATGTTGTTTAACGCCCTAACGTTGACGAGGAGTACGCTGTGAGTCAGGTGAGTGATCGAGAGAAGGCGGAATTTCGGCAACAGGTGGGGGCCTGGATGCAGGCCAACCGGCCAGCGGATCCCGGATTCCTCTTGCCGCAGTCCTTTATGGAGGTCGGCAGCGAGCAACAGCTGGATTTCCTCCGTGAGTGGCAGCACAAGGTGTGGTCGGCGGGCTACCTGGGTATGGCGTGGCCGCGGCAGTACGGCGGTCAGGGCCAGGACCCTGTGTACCAGTCCATTGCCGATCAGGAAATGCGTCGCCATGGCGTGCCCATCTGCTTCAACGTGATCGGCCTGGGCTGGGCGGGGCCGCTGATCAACGACATCGGTACGGAAGCCGAGAAAGCGCGCTATCTGAAAGGCATTCTGTCGGGCGAGGACATCTGGTGCCAGGGGTTTTCCGAACCGGACCACGGTTCCGACCTCGGCAGTGCGCAGTTACGGGCCCGGCGCGAAGGTGATGAATACGTGCTCAACGGAACCAAGATCTGGACCACCATGGGCAACTTCGCGAAATACATGATCCTGCTCGCGCGCACCAATCCTCAGGTGGAGCGCAAGTACGATGGCCTGTCGTTCTTTCTGGCGCCGATGCAGGTGCCGGGTATAGACCCGCGGCCGATACGCAAGCTCACCGGGGAGTACGGCTTTACCGAAACCTTTTTCACCGATGCGCGCATCCCCGCCAGCTGCTTGATGGGCGAGGAGGGACAGGGCTGGAAAATCGCCATGCGCACGCTGCAGTATGAGCGCGGTGCGGAAGCCGGAGCGGCGGGTGGCCTGGCGTTCGTGCGCATTGCGATTGATGACATGATTGCCGAATTGGCAGACGTCGAGCGCGATGGCGAACCCGCGCTGCAGGACCCGGCGGTGCGTGATCATGTCGTGCAAATGATCATGGAGGAAAAGGCGGTGGTGCTTTGCGACCGGCGTGCCGCTATCCAGGCGCTGACCACGGACTACCCCTTCTCGCTGCCACTGTCGAACAAGCTGCGTTTTACCGAGAGCACGCGGCGCATGCGCCAGATGGCCATCAATCTGCAGGGGGCAGACGGTGGCCTGTATGTGGGCGACACGGCGGCGCGCCAGGGCGGCTTCTGGCAGCGGGCGTACCTGAACAGTTTTTCCGCCACCATCGGCGGCGGCACCAGCCAGGTGCAGGCCAATATCATTGCAGAGCACATTCTGGGTTTGCCCAAGTAAGGAGAGAGCAGTGTCGGTGATTGGGAATACAGCGCTGGAATTCACTGACGATCAGGCGATGGTCATGGATGTGGCCCGGAGTTTCTGTGCTGGAAGGTCGCCGCTGGAACGCGTGCGCGGTCTGCTCGAGTCAGACCTCGGCTACGACCCTGCGGTCTGGGGCGAGATGGTCGACATGGGCTGGCCGGGCATGGCTCTGCCAGAGGAGGTCGGCGGCTCCGGGCTGGGCGTGTCGGCGGCAGTTCCCGTGTGTGAGGCGATGGGGCGGTCCCTGCTGGGCGGCCCCTTGCTGGCCACGCTGCTGGCGGGCCAGCTATTGCTGCGCGCCAGCGCGGGGGGTGCCGGCAGCGCTGTGCTGGAGGCGATTGCCGCGGGGGCGCCGGCCACCATAGCCTTGCTTGACGGCGCCGATTGGGGCTCGGAGCAGATCCGCTGTGAACTGGGCAGCGACGGCATCCTGCATGGGGTCAAGCAGCAGGTCATGGAAGCCGCCGCCGCCGAGTGGTTAGTGGTGGTGGCCCAGGAGCAGGGAAAGCCGGTGCTGGCGGTGGTCCCGGCAGCGGCAATCGCCCCGGAAGCGCGGCGCGACCACGTACTGATTGACGCCACGCGCCGCGCCCAGGCCGTTGACTTCAGCGGCATACAGGTTGCAGGGGACGCTGTACTGCGCGGTCCCGAGGTTGTCCGCGCGCTGCGGGATGTGCGTCTGCTGGGGGCCCTGCTGTTGGCGGCGGAAGCCGGCGGCAGCGCTGCCAGTTGCCTGGACACAACGGTGGAGTACCTGAAGACCCGTACACAGTTCGGCAAGCTGATAGGCTCCTACCAGGCGCTCAAGCACCCCTGTGTCGAGATTCTCATGGCGCTGGATGCTACCCGTTCGTTTGTTTACCACGCGGCCACCGTGGTAAGCGATGCGCCGCTGGATGAGGATGCGGAAATCGCCTGTCGCATGGCGAAGGCGCAGGCTACAGAAACTCTGAAATATGCCGGTGATCGCGCGGTGCAGTTCCACGGCGGCATGGGTTTTACCTGGGATTGCGATGCGCAGCTCTATGTGCGTCGCGCGCAATGGGTGCAACAGGCCTTCGGCGATGCGCAGCATCACCGGAAAAGGCTCGCGCGGCTGCTGCTTGATCGCTGACCCCGGCCTGTCTGGCTTCTGCCCGTTCTCCCGTCAGTCCGGGGGCGCCATCACCGCGTATCAGACCCATGGGTAAACGCAAGCCAAACTCCTCTTTGCGCAGTGGCGGTCTGGGTCGCGGTCTGTCCATGTCGCTTGCCGGTTTGCGCGCCGGCGGCGCCTTCGCCCTCGATGGCGCTTTGACCCGGCTGCGTGCCGGCGGGGAACAGCAGCCTGATACGGGGGATTCAGAGTTCCTGCGCCGCGAGGCCCGTCGCTTCGTCGCCGAGCTGGGTCGCCTGAAGGGCACCTACGTGAAAATCGGACAGATGTTTGCACTGCTTGGCGAGCACTTCCTGCCGCGTGCCCTGACTGAGGCCCTGCAGGAGCTCAACGCTGCTACCCAACCGCTGCCCTGGTCCGAGATTGGTCCTGCGCTGCGCGACAGTCTGGGAGCCCGCCTCGACGAGCTTGAGGTGGAGCAGGAGGCCCTCGCCGCCGCCTCGCTGGCGCAGGTGCACCGGGCCACGGTGCGGGCTACGGGCGAGCGTATTTGTCTCAAAGTGCAGTACCCGGGCTTGCGCGATGTGATCGACAGCGATTTTGACACGGTAGTGCGCATGCTGTTGCTGGCGCGCTGGCTGCCTGCCGGGCGTCAGCTGGATGACTGGCTGGAGGCAATGCGGCTGCACCTGCACCATGAAATCGACTACGAGCGCGAGGCGCGCCTCGGCGATGCCATGGCACGGCATGTGCGGGGCGCAAGCGCGGCACCGAACGCTTGCCGCTACCATGTGCCCCATCGCCACGCGCGCTACTGCGCAGCAGACGTGCTGGCGCTGGAATACATCGACGGGCACCTGGTCACGGATACAGCGATCACCGAGCTGTCGCAGCGCCGACGCAATGCGCTGGGGCGTGCCATGCTGGATCTGTTTTTCCGCGAACTTTACGCCTGGGGCCTGCTGCAGACAGACCCGAACTTCGGCAACTACCTGATCCGCAGCGGGCCGCGCAGCGACCAGCTGGTGTTGCTTGATTTTGGCTCGACGCTCGAGTGTGATGCCACGTTTCTTCGGCACCTCGGGGGTGCCATTGCCGCCGGCCTGGAACAGGACCGCACCGCGCTGCTCGAGAGCCTGGTAGGGCTGGGGTGCCTGAATGCGGACAGCAGCGCCTATGCCCGTGACACGTTTATCGATTTCTGTTTTGCCTTGCTCGAACCCCTGCGTCCCCCTGCTCAGCTGCCAGCGGAATACCTCAATGCCGACGGTGATTATTGCTGGGGCCGCTCCCAGTTGTTGCGTCGGGCGGGGAAACGCGCCGCCAGTTCTGCCGCGTCGCTGGATTTTGCCACGCCATCCCGCGATTTCGCGCTCATTGCCCGCAAGCTCACGGGTGTTTTCACCTTCATTGCGGTACTCGATGCACAGTTCAACGGGCACGATCTGGTCGCTGGGCATATTGCGCGCTGGCGGGAGGCCGGCTGATGGCGGAGCGGGACAAGGATCGCCCCGTTCCCGCCGGCCGCCTGCGGCGTCTGGCGGGGATGGCACGCCTCGCCGGCGGCGTGGCCGGAGGCATGCTGGCGGAGGGTGAACGCCAGCTGCGTGCCGGCAAGCGGCCCAAAATGCGCGACATGCTGCTAACCCCGGGCAATGCGCGTCGGGTAACCCGCGAGCTGTCGCGCATGCGCGGTGCAGCCATGAAGCTGGGACAGATCCTGTCCATGGATACCGGGGACTTTCTGCCCCGGGAACTCGCCGAGATCCTCGCTCGCCTGCGCGCGGACGCCGATGCCATGCCGCGATCACAGCTGGAGGCAGCATTGCAGGGTGCGTATGGCAAGCGCTGGGATCCCGCTCTGTACGATTTCCAGTGGCAGCCCCTGGCGGCTGCCTCCATCGGTCAGGTACACCGTATTCGGGCGCCGGACGGCCGCCCGGCAGTGCTGAAGATTCAGTATCCCGGTGTGGCGGACAGTATTGAGAGTGATGTCGACAATATCGCAAGCCTGCTGCGGGTGTCGGGCCTGCTGCCGCGGCATCTGGACGTTGAACCCCTCCTGGCGGATGTGCGTGTGCAGTTGCGTGAAGAGGCCGATTACCTCCGCGAGGCGAAGTTTCTGCAGCGTTTTCGCGACGCGCTGGTCGAGGACACGCGGTTTGTGCTGCCTGAAGTGCTGCCCGATCTGACGCGGCGCACGGTGCTGGCCATGACCTATGTGGCGGGCGAGCCTATCGAGACGCTGGCGCTACAGCCCGCCGCGGAGCGCGACCGGGTGATGACCGCGCTGCTTGAGCTACTGTTGACGGAGCTTTTTTCCCTGCGTCTGGTGCAGACGGATCCGAATTTTGCCAATTACCGGTACCGCGACAGCGATGGCGCGATCGTGCTGCTCGACTTCGGCGCCACACGGCGCTTTCGTGCAGGCTTCGTGCGGGATTACGGCAAGCTGGCTGCAGCGGCGATGGCGGAGGACAGGCAAGCTCTGGCCCGTGCAGCGCAGCGTGTCGGCTACGCCATGGGTGATCCCGGCTCGCATTACCGGGAACTGGTGTTGGACATGCTGTTGCTGGCGCTGGAGCCGCTGCGGCATCCCGGTGCCTACGATTTTGGCGCGTCGGACATGCCGGCACGGCTGATGGAACTGGGCCAGTCTGTCACCGGGTTTCGCGATTTCTGGCAGGCACCACCGACGGACGCGATTTACTTCCACCGCAAGCTGGGCGGTTTGTTCATGCTGGCACACCGGCTGGGTGCGCGTGTCGATGTGGCTGCACTGATGGCACGGCACACTGGCACAGCCTAGGGGCTGCGGGGGTGGTCCTGGCGCACGCCGCCGAGCCAGGTGGCGCTCACCGTAAGTGCATCGTCCAGAAGGGCGATGTCCGCCCGGGCGCCCGCGCTGAGGTGACCCCGCGACGCGTCGCCCAGCAGTCTGGCCGGGTAGCATGACGCCATGCGCAGGCATTCATCCAGCGCCAGTCCCACAATCTGGTGACAGTAGCGCACTGCGTCCACAAGGCCGATGGCGCTGCCGGCGAGAGCGCCTTCGGCGTTGACCAGTCGGCCCTCACGTTCCTCGATGCGTTCGCCATACAGCGTGAACCAGCCCAGTTCACTACCCACGGTGGCCATGGCATCGCTGACCAGGAACAGGCGTCCGGGCCCCGCGCAGCGCTGTGCGAGGCGAATACTGGCAGGGTGCACGTGGTGGCCATCGGCAATAATGCCCAGCCAGTCGGTGCGGCTGTCCAGGGCCGCCCCGGTGACGCCGGGTTCCCGTGCCAGCAGTGGACTCATCGCATTGAACAGGTGGGTAAAACCGCTGAGTCCTTCGCGTCGCGCCGCCTGCACCACCTCGTAGCCGGCATCGCTGTGGCCGGCGAACACGGTTACGCCAGCCTCGCACAATGTGCGGATTTGCCCCGGGGCCATCATTTCGGGTGCGACGGTGAGCAGGCAGCGCAGGTCTGACAGGCTGCACAGCCAGTCGATATCCGCCTGCGTGCAGCGCCGCAGGCGATCGCCGCGATGCGTCCCGCGCCGCGTTGCAGCGAAAAAGGGTCCTTCGATGTGCAGCCCGAGTACGCCCGCTGCGGCGGCGTTGCCGCCCGCCCGCACCGCCCGTACGGCGTCGGCGCCTGCGCGCATGACGCCGGACGTGTCACTGAGCAGAGTGGGCAGCACAGCGGTGGTGCCATAGCGGCGATGGCTCGCGGCAATCTGCAGCAGGCTGTCCACGGTGGGCGCGTTGTTGAACTGCACCCCTCCGCCGCCGTTGACCTGAAGGTCGACAAAGCCGGGCACCAGCATGCCATCGCGCACCGTCTCGCAGGGCAGTTCGGGGGGCAGGCTGGCGATCGGCACACAGCCCGCGATGCGCTCTCCCGCTAAGAGCAGGGCACTGTCGTCATGCCAGCGCTCGCCGTCAAACAGGCGGGATACGCAGATCGCGCGATCGGTGCTGGAAGTGTTCATGCAGTGATGTCCTGTCCCTGTTGCGACCCGAAATTTGGACGCCGGTGTGCGCCAAACTAGCGTACATTAGTGTTATGCTCGCAGCCACCCGGCGACGCCGTTTACCCGCAGTCGCAACCCATAAAAAGAGGTTTAGCATGCCCTCACGTACTGTTCTCGCGGCGACCCTGTGCATGGTGCTGGCCGCCTGCTCCGACTCCAGCGACCTGGTTGCACCCCCGCCTCCGCCACCGGAGCCGGAGCTCACCTATTCTGCTGAAATCCGCCGCACGGAGTATGGCATCCCACACATCCGTGCCGAGGATTGGGGCAGCCTGGGCTACGGCTTCGGCTATGCCTACGCGCAGGATAACTACTGCGTGGCGATGCGTGAAATTGTCTTTGCCGCCGGTCGTTCGGCAGAGCTCATGGGGGAGGAGATGGGCAATGTCGAATCGGATTTCCTGTTTCGCTTTCTCAACGGTGACAAGGACGCTTTTGCCGAGGAGTTTGTCTCGGCCCTGCCACAGTTTGCCCGTGATCTCGCCGAGGGCTACAGCCGGGGCATGAATCGCTATCTGGAAGAAACCGGTCTCGATAACCTGCCCGAAGGCGATTACGGCTGTCGCAACGCCGACTGGGTATACCCCATCGACAGTGTGGACCTGTTCCTGTTCCTGCGCCGCGAGGCGCTGCGTGGCAGCTCGGAGCAGGGTCTGTTCCGGCGCGCGATTCTTGCCACCACAGGCCCTGATGAAGCTGCCGCCCCCGCCCCCGATGCGCTGGACGACGCCGTGCGCGCGCTGCAGGACGCCGCCCTGGAGCTGCGCGATATTGACCGCGGCAGCAACGGCCTGGCCCTGGGCCGCGATGCCACCCGCAGCGGCAAGGGCATGTTGCTGGGCAATCCCCACCAGCCCTGGTTCGGCAGCGGTGCCTGGTATCAGGCCCACCTGACGCTGCCGGGGGTGTACGACGTGGCCGGCGCAGCGCTGCACGGCTTCCCGTTCATCGGTATTGGCTTCAATCGGGACGTGGCCTGGACGCATACGGTGTCGCTGGCCAACCGTTTCAGTCTGTACGAACTGAAGCTCAACCCCGACAACCCGCTGCAGTATGACTACGATGGTGAATGGCGTGACATCGTGCCGCAGACCGTGACCATCCAGGTGCGCCAGTCCGATGGCAGCCTGCAGGATCGGGAGCAGGTCTTTTATGTGTCGCACTACGGCCCGGTGGTCAACCTGAAGGGCGTGACGTCGCTGCTGGATGGCTGGCCGATGTTCAATGGCTCCGTGCTTGCGTTTCGCGATGCCAATATCCTCACTGGAATTCGCGGCATAGAACAGTGGATCAACAAGGGGCAGGCCGGCTCAATCGCGGAGTACGTTGATGCACTACAGAGTATTGGCAATCCGGTGTTCCATGAGCTGGCGGCTGATCGGGCCGGCCAGGCGTTCTACGGCGAGCTGTCAGCGGTCCCCTTTGTCACCCAGGCCCAGCTTGACCGCTGTATCAATGGCGTGGTCGGGCCCCTGCTGGCGGCTGCGACCACCAACGTGATTCTGTCGCTGGACGGCTCCGATCCGGCCTGTGAGTGGGGTACCGATCCCGAAGCGCCCCCGGGCAGCAATCTTTACGGTGGCTCGAGCCTGCCGCAGCTGCTGACCACAGACTACGTGGGCAACAGCAACAACAGCTACTGGCTGTCCGATGCCAACAATCCGCTGGAGGGCTTCCCGGTCATCATGGGGCCAGTCGGCTATGAGCGACAGCAGCAGTTCCTGCGCACGCGCATCGGCCACCTCATGGTGGAGGAGCGCAAGCAGGCTACCGATGGTCTGGATTCTGAGCCGCTGTTCAACCTGGAAACCCTTAAGGGCCTGATGTACGCAAACCGTGTTTATGGTGCTGAAGTCGTGCTGGATGACGTGTTGGCCATTTGCGCCAGTGAGGCTGCCACGCCGGTACTGGAGGTCTGCAATGTGCTCGCCGGCTGGGATCGCCGGGTCAACGTGGAGAGCCGGGGGGCGCAGATTTTCACCGAGTTCTGGAAAGAAATCAGCGGTGAACTCGGCAACAGCTTCCAGAACATTGTACAGAGTGACGAGTTCTGGGCGGTGGACTTCAATCCGGATGATCCACTGTACACGCCATCCGGCATCGACCTGGGGGTTCCGGCCAATACCGCGCGGGTAGTCAATGCGCTGGCCGTGGCGGCCGAGAGGCTGGCAGCGGCGGGTGTGCCTCTGGACGCGCCCTGGGGCGAAGTGCAGGTGCTGGAACGCAACGGGGTGCGGGTGCCCATCCACGGCGGCTCCGGCACCATGGGTGTGTACGGGGCCATCAGTGCGGCCTTGCGCGACACCGGTTATGTCAATCCGGGCAGCGGCAACTCCTATATCCAGGCGGTAACCTGGGACGATTCGGAGTGCCCCATTGCCGATGTGATCCTGGTCCCCTCGCAGTCCACGAATCCTGAATCGCCGCACTTTGCCGACCAGACAGAGCTCTATGCGAACAAGCAGTGGGTGCGCTTTCCCTACTGCGAAGCGGATATCGCCGCCCGCCAGATTGGTGAGACGTTGATTCTGCAGGAGTAACGCTGGCGCGCACCCGGGCGTGGTCCGTGCGCCACCCGGGTGCGTAGCAAACCCATGCCTGAATCGCGCCTTGTCCTCGTGCTGGGAGACCAGCTGTCCCTCGCCAACCCCGCTATCGCCAGCGCTGATCCCGAGGAGGATCTGCTGGTGCTGGCGGAAGTTGCGGAGGAGGCGAGTTACGTGCCACATAACCGGCACAAGATTGCGCTGATTTTTTCTGCGATGCGGCATTTCGCAGATCTGCTGCGGGCGCGCGGATTTCGGGTGCACTATATTCGCTTCGCTGAGGGCGTTCCCTCCCTGCAGGCGGCGCTGGCGCAGGTCCTGGAGAGCTGTCACTGCGCAACCGTGCGGGTCTGCGAGCCCGGTGAGCACCGGCTGCGGTTGGCGATGGCAGGCTGGCCACAGGCGCTGGGTGTCGAGCTGGAGATGCTGGAAGACACCCGCTTTCTCAGCAGTCATGGCGAGTTTCGTGACTGGGCCCGGGGCCGCAAGCAGCTGCGCATGGAATACTTCTACCGCGACATGCGACGGCGTTACGGTGTCTTGCTGGAAGCAGACGGGCAACCCGCGGGTGGTCGCTGGAACTACGATCAGGAAAACCGGGTTGGCTGGCGCCAGCAGCGCGAGATCCCGCGGCGCCGCAGTCTGGCGCAGTCTGCCGTGACCCGCGAGGTGCTCGCCGAGGTGGCAGCGGCCTTTCCCCGCAACCCCGGCGATCTGCAGCAGTTCAACTACGCCTGCACAGCAGCGGAAGCCCGCCTTGAGTTCGACTGGTTTTTACAGCACGCGCTGCCCGACTTCGGCAGCTATCAGGATGGGCTGGCGGAGGCGTCGCCCTGGCTGTTCCACGGCAAGATTTCCATGTATCTGAATATCGGCCTGCTGGAGCCGTTGGAGCTGTGTCGCGATGTGGAGCAGGCGTGGCGCGCCGGCCACTGCAGCCTGTCTGCCGCGGAGGGCTTCATTCGCCAGATCCTCGGTTGGCGCGAATATGTGCGAGGCGTGTACTGGCTGCTGATGCCGGACTACGCTGAAGGTAACAGCCTTGACGCCCGGACGCCGTTGCCGGCGTTTTTCTGGAATGCTGAAACCGACCTGCGGTGTTTGCAGCGTGCCTTGGGGCAGAGCCTTGACCTCGGTTATGCCCACCATATACAGCGCCTGATGGTCATCGGCAACTTCGCCCTGCTGGCAGGTCTGGATGTGAAGGCGGTGTGCGAGTGGTATCTGGCCGTGTACGTGGATGCTTTTGAATGGGTGGAGCTGCCCAACACCCTGGGTATGGCCCTGCATGCCGATGGGGGCGTCATGGCCAGCAAGCCCTATGCGGCCAGCGGAAAATATATCCAGCGTCAGGGTGATCATTGCAAGGAGTGTCGCTACACACCCTCACGCATGACCGGAGAGGGCGCCTGCCCCTACAATGCGCTGTACTGGCGGTTTATTGACCGGCACCTGAATGCCCTGTCGGATAACCCGCGCATGGGCCTGATAACGGCGAACTGGCGCAAGCGCAGCGCCCCCGAGCGCAAGGCTATTGTCGCCTGGGCCGATCAGGTGCTGCAGCAGCTGGTGCGTCACTCCGGCTGACCTTGTTGCGCCTGCTTGCGCAGCGTCGGGAGCAGTAGCGGACCTGCTCCCAATTGAGGCGCCAGCGCGCCCGCCACTGGAATGGTCTTGCACAAACCGGGCACAGTTTGCTGGGGCGCTCAGCCCGGCCCACGGTCGCCCTCCGGGGTAGCCGGCAGCAACGGCCAGTCGGCGGCATCGGTCACGTAGAGCGGCTGTTTTGGCCGATGTCCGCCCCATTTGGTCGTAAAAAGTCCCTCCGGGTCGTGCTCCGACGCCTGCTTCGCCTGGTTGAAGCGGCGCCCACCACGCGGGTCGCAGCCGACTCCGGCGATGTACTGCCAATTGCCGTAGTTGCTGCCCACATCGTAGTCGATAAGGTGCTTCTCAAAGAACGCGGCGCCGTAGCGCCAGTCCAGTCCCAGCTCATGGATCAGGCAGCTGGCGCTGATCTGCCGACCGCGGTTACTCATCCAGCCGGTCGCCAGCAGCTGGCGCTGCAGTGCGTTTACCAGCGGAAAGTCAGTATCCCCCTGGCACCAGCGGGCAAAGGCCCTTGGATCGAAGGTGCAGAAGCGATTGTTGCGCCCGGTTCCGAGTCCGTCAAATCGAAACAGCAGGTGCCGGTCCTGCAGGGCGCGCCAGTGGAAAAACTCCCGCCAGAGCAGTTCAACGACCAGCCAGTGTGTGGACTCGTTGGCCCCCTGCGCGGCCTCGAAACGGTACACGGCGTGCGCGACTTCCCGTGGAGAGAGCGCGCCGCCGGCCAGCCACGGCGAGAGGGTGCTGGAACCGGTCAGCGGATCCAGGCAGTTGCGGGTCTCCTTATAGCGAGCGAGGGCCTGCTCACCGAAGGTAAACTGTTGCAGTCTGCGCTGCCCGGCGCGGCTGCCACCGCGCAGCGGCAGGGCGGTGTGCGGCGCGACGGGTGCAGCCGGCAGCGGGGCGAAGGTCAGGCCCGCCGGTGGGGGCGGCAGTTGGCCAGGGGCTTCCAGAGGAGGATCAATGGCCAGCGCTTCAACCGCCCTGCGAAACGGCGTGAACTGCATGGGCAGGTCTTCCAGCGCAAAGGGCAGTTGCTGGCGCCGGAACAGGGTGTTGCCACCGTGCACCTGCAACGGAACCGACAGGCGCTGGCGCACGCGCTCCAGCTGCTGATCCTCATACACGCCAGCGCAACGGCTGGTCCCTACCCGGTCAATGCGCCACTGGCGCACCAGCTCAGGCAACAGGGTCTCCGGTTGACCCTGGAGCACCAGCACGTCCTGCCCGAGGGGGCCGAGCTGTTCCCGCAGGTCCTGCAGGTGCTCCAGCGTGACACGCTGGCGTTGCTTGCCAATGCCGCGCAGATTGCACCACGGCCTGGGCTCCTGCCAGATGTAGACCAGCAGGAGCTCCGAGGCCGCCGTGTGGGCCATGAGTCCGGGGTTATCCTGCAGGCGCAGGTCGTTTTGTAGCCAGTAGAGTTCGCGCATTGTTCCGCCGTCTGGGTATGTTCCCTGTGTACGTCGTCGGGCTCAACGCAGATTGGCAGTCCTTTCTGCGCGCTGTTTTTCGGGGCCTGGGGAGGGAGTCCAGGGCACCGTGGTTGCCGCCATATTTGCTTTTTCGCGGCTGGTGTTGGGCAATTGGCTGGTATACGCTGCCGCGCAGGTTTGAATCCCCTCTGGAGCCCGTATGCCTGCGACCAACGCCCTTCTGCAACCCGTCAACCTCGGTGGGCTTGTGCTGCGTAACCGGGTCGTGATGGCGCCAATGACCCGCAATTTTTCCCCGGGAAATGTCCCTGGGGACGCGGTAGTAGAGTACTACCGCCGTCGTGCCGCGGGCGGTACAGGCCTGATTATTACCGAGGGTACCTGCGTCGGCCACATCGCGGCCAACGGCTATCCGGATGTGCCCTATTTCCACGGTGAGGCGTCCCTGGCGGGCTGGCGGCGGGTTGCCGATGCCGTCCACGCTGAAGGTGGAAAGATCGCGCCGCAGCTTTGGCACGTGGGGGGCATGCGCAGCGCCGGGGTGATGCCCGAGGGTGATGTGCCGGGCTACACGCCCTCAGGTATGAATGTCCCGGGCAGGGTGAACCGGCATGAGATGACGCAGCAGGACATCGACGACGTGGTTGCCGCGTTCGCGCGGGCTGCTGCGGACGCGAAGGCCTGTGGTTTCGACGCCGTGGAGCTGCACGGCGCCCACGGGTACCTGATCGATCAGTTCTTCTGGGAGGGTACCAATCAGCGCGAGGATGCCTACGGTGGCAGCCCGGCAAAGCGTTCCCGCTTTGCGGTAGACATCATCCAGGCGGTGCGCCGCGCTGTCGGGGACGGTTTTCCGATCATCTTCCGTTTCTCACAGTGGAAGCAGCAGGATTTCAGCGCCCGGCTGGTCAACGGCCCCGCCGAGCTTGATGATTTCCTGGCGCCTTTGACTGCGGCGGGTGTGGATGTTTTTCACTGCTCTACGCGCCGCTTCTGGGAGCCGGAGTTCGCAGGCTCCGCCCTCAACCTGGCCGGCTGGACCCGCAAGCTCACCGGCAAGCCGACCATCACCGTGGGCAGTGTCGGTCTTAACGCGGACTTCATACCCAAGCCCGGTGAAACCACCTTCCGGGAAGCGGAGCCCGCCAGCCTCGACGAGTTGCTACGGCGGCTGGATGCGGGCGAATTCGATCTGGTGGCGGTAGGCCGGGCGCTGATCGCCAACCCCGACTGGGTACAGCATGTCGCCGCCGACAACCTGGCGCAGGTGCGTGCCTTTCGTAAAGAAGATCTTGCAAGCCTCGCGTGAGGGGGATGCGCTATGTATAAGACCATTATCGTCGTCGATGAAGACGATTTCGCCCTCGCCTCGGATGAGCTGGAAGTGGTCTCCTTCGAGCGTTATCTGGTCGACTTCCCCAAGCGTAACGAGCCCAAGACCCGCCTCATCAACCTGTGTGACACCGAGTATTACCTGAGCCGGGGATATTACTGCTCCCTGTTGGCAGAAGCGCGCCAGCACAAGGTGTTGCCCAGCGTCAGTGCGATCAATGATTTGCGCGACCTGACACTGGGGCCGGATGACGACGTCAATCTGACGGCATTTGACACGGCCTCCCTGCGGGAAGGTGAGGCGCGCGAGTTTCTCGCCTATTTCGGCTGGACCGAGGATGAGCGTTGGCGCAAGTCCGTGCGTAATCTGTTTGAGCGTTACCCGGCGCCGATACTGCGGTTTCATCTGGCGCTGGAGAATGGCAGCCCCCGTCTGACCGTGCGCCGCCACGGGTACACGCACCTCTCCGAGGTCGAACGCGGCCTGTTCCAGCAGCGCTTGAAGACCTTTACCGAGCAGGTCTGGCGGACCTCGTCGAATCGCAAGCCCCTGCGCTGGGATCTGGCAATTCTGGTCAACCCCGACGAGGCCCTTCCGCCCAGCGATGCAGAGGCGATCAAGCGCTTTATCAAGGCCGCGGCGAAACTGGGCATGCACGCAGAGACCATTACCGCGCAGCAGGCCGGCCAGATCGCGCAGTACGATGCGCTGTTTATCCGTGAGACGACGGCAATCGACCACCATACTTACCGGCTGGCGCGTAAAGCAGAGCGCGAGGGCCTCGTGGTGATCGATGACTCGGCGTCGATTCTGCGCTGTTGCAACAAGGTGTTCCTGCACGACGCATTCAGTTACCACCGGGTACCCTCCCTGAAAACCCGCACGGTCATTGGCACATCGGAAGCCGAGTTGGATGAGATCGAAGCCCAGTTCAGTTACCCCTGCATTCTGAAGTTGCCCGAGGGTGCCTTCTCCAAGGGTATCTACAAGGTCGCGAACCGGGAGGAACTGGCCCACCGGCTGCGGGAATTGCTCAGCAATACTGCACTGGTCCTGGTGCAGGAATACATGTACACCGATTTCGACTGGCGTGTGGGCGTGCTCGCGGGGCGGGCTATCTACGCCTGCCGTTACCACATGGCGCGGGATCACTGGCAAATCTACAACCACGGCGCGAAACGCTTTTCCTCAGGCGGGTTCGAAACCCTGCCCACCTTCGAGGTGCCAAAAGTGGTGCTGGACGCGGCTCTGAAGGCATCGCGGGTGGTCGGCAAGGGGCTCTATGGCGTAGATATCAAACAGAAAGGACAGCAGGTCTACGTGATGGAGGTGAATGATAATCCCAGCATTGAGCACGACGTCGAGGATGCCTATCTCGGCAAGGAACTGTATATGTTGATCATGGCGGAGTTTCAGCAGCGTCTGGAGCAGCGCGGTCGTTGAGTGCGTTAGCCTCCCACAGTGCTGAGGGCGCGCCGCTCGCCGACCCGCAGCTGTTCGCGCGCATTGCCGCAGACCTGCGTGATCGGGGTTACAGCGTCTGCCCGGGCGCCTTGCCGTTGGCGCTTGCCGGCGGCCTTCTGGATCATCTGCACACCATGAGCGCTGCGCATTTTACGGCGGCGGGCGTTGGGCGTGAGAACGCCCACACATTGAACAGCTTCGTGCGTACCGATGCGATCTGCTGGATTACCGGGGAGTCATCCGCCGGGAGGCGCTGGCTGGCGTGGGCAGAGGCTCTGCGTCAATCGCTGAACCGGGAGCTGTTACTCGGCCTGTTTTCCTTTGAAAGCCATTTTGCGCACTATCGCCCCGGGGATTTCTACCGCAAGCACGTGGACGCGTTTCGCGGTGAGGCCAACCGCGTGCTGTCCGTGGTCGCCTATTTGAATCCGGGCTGGCAGGGCGACAACGGCGGTGAGTTGCGCCTCTACACCGGCACCGACGACGAGGCCGCGTTGCTGGTGCAGCCGCTGCATGGCACTGTGGTGGTATTTCTCAGCGAGGAGTTTCCCCACGAAGTACTGCCGGCCAACCGCGACCGATATTCCATTGCCGGGTGGTTCCGGGTGAACGGGTCCACCGCAGCCCGGGTCGACCCTCCGCGATAGCCGCCCGGGTACAACCACACAGGAGCGACGACAGTGAACGCACAGCAGGCTGATGCATTATCGAGTTTCATGGAAGAAATCGAGCGCCGTAATCCGGGGGAGCCCGAATTCGCTCAGGCGGTACATGAAGTGGCAATGGATATTGTGCCCTACATCGCCGACAAGCCCGTTTACCAGGAGCTGAAAATCCTGGAACGCATGGCGGAGCCGGACCGCATTATTACCTTCCGTGTTGTCTGGGAAAATGATCATGGCGAGATCTGCGTCAATCGCGGCTTTCGTGTACAGCAGAACAATGCCATCGGTCCGTATAAGGGTGGCATCCGCTTTCACCCCTCGGTGAACCAGTCGGTACTGAAGTTTCTCGCTTTCGAGCAGGTGTTCAAGAACAGCCTGACCGGCCTGCCCATGGGCGGCGGCAAGGGGGGCGCCGACTTCGACCCCAAAGGCAAGAGCGAGCGTGAAATCATGCGGTTCTGTCAGGCCTTCATGACCGAGTTATACAAGCATATCGGCCCAAATACCGATGTGCCCGCCGGAGATATCGGCGTGGGCGGGCGCGAGGTAGGCTACATGTTTGGCCAGTACAAGCGCATCGTGAACCGATTCGAGGGCGTGCTGACCGGCAAGTCACTGGAGTTCGGCGGCAGCCGGATTCGTGCCGAAGCGACCGGTTACGGCGCCGTCTACATGATGGAAGAAATGCTCTCCCACCACAAAGAGAGCATCGAGGGTAAAACCTGCCTGCTGTCCGGTGCCGGCAATGTGGCCACCTACTGCGCAGAGAAGTTGATCGGTATGGGCGGCAAGGTGGTTACCATGTCGGACTCGGGCGGGTTCATCTACGACCCTGAGGGACTGACCCACGAGAAACTGCAGTGGATCATGGAGCTGAAGAACCGGCGCCGCGGTCGTATTGAGGAGTACGCGAGAGAGTTCTCCGGTGCCACCTATCACGCCGGTGAGCGCCCCTGGAAGGTGCCCTGCGACCTGGCCTTTCCCTGCGCCACGCAGAATGAAATCACCGCGGATGATGCCACGCAACTCGTGGAAAATGGCTGTCGGGGCATCTCCGAGGGCGCCAACATGCCTGCGACGACCGAGGCGATTCGGGTGATCCAGGCGGCCAAGAACGTGCTACATGCTCCGGGCAAGGCGGCCAACGCCGGCGGAGTGGCGGTATCCGGTCTGGAGATGAGTCAGAACAGCCTGCGGCTGCAGTGGAGCCGTGCTGAAGTAGACCAGCATCTGCGCACCATCATCCGAGGCATCCACGACCAGTGCGTCGAATTTGGCACTGCGGCAGATGGCCACGTGGACTACTTCAAGGGCGCCAATATTGCCGGCTTCAATAAAGTGGCTGCCGCGATGATCGCCTACGGCGTGATGTAGGCCTTCGCGCCGCGGCAGACCCTCAGATTCTTGGCACGGCGGACAGCAGTGCCTGGGTATAGGGGTGCTTGGGCGCGGTGAGAATCTGCTCTGCGGTACCCTGTTCTACCAGTTTGCCTCGCTGCATCACACCCACCTTGTGGGCAAGGCCGGGAACGATAGAAAGATCGTGCGTGATAAACAGGTAAGAGACACCGAATTCCCGCTGCAGCTCTGCCAGCAATTCCAGCACCTCAGCGCGAATTGACACGTCCAGCGCGCTGGTCGGCTCGTCGCAGATGATCAGCTCCGGGTTGACGGCCAGGGCGCGGGCGATCGCGATGCGTTGCAACTGGCCGCCGGAAAATTCATGTGGATAGCGATTGGCATGCTCCGCGGAGAGCTGTACTCGCTGCAAGAGTGCCTGAATGCGCTCCCGACGCGCTTCGGGGGAAAGCGTCAGGCCCAGGCTGATCATGCCCTCGGCTATGATATCGCCCACGGTCATCCGTGGATTCATGGACGAAAACGGATTCTGGAAGATCACCTGTATCTGCTTGCGGTAGGGCAGCATCGCGCTGCGCCCCAGGCCACCTATAGCCTCGCCCTGGAAGCGGATTTCACCGCCCGCTATCGGTTCCAGATTGAGCACCGCACGCCCCAGTGTGGACTTGCCACTGCCGGATTCACCGACCAGGGCGTAGGTTTCACCGCGTCCGATGGCAAGGGATACCCCGTCCACGGCGCGGGTATGGTCAACCACGCGCTGCAGCAGTCCGCGGCGAATGGGAAACCAGACCTTCACATCCTCAAGCTCCAGCAGCGGCGCCTCGGTTGCCGCCTGGCGGAAACGAGTAAGGTCAGGCAAGGCGTCGATCAGGCGCCGGCTGTAAGCCTGCTTCGGATTGTGGAAAAACTCATCCACGCTGGCGCGTTCGATCAGTTCTCCCCGATACATGACCGCCACTTCGTCGGCGGTATTCTTGACCACCCCCATGTCGTGGGTGATCAGTAGAACGGCGAGCTGCCGTGAGCGAGTGAGCTCGCGTATCAGGTTCAGCACTTGCAGCTGAATGGTCACGTCCAGTGCTGTCGTGGGCTCATCGGCGATCAATACATCGGGCTCGCAGGCCAGCGCCATGGCGATCATGACCCGCTGCTGTTGGCCACCGGACAGTTGATGAGGAAAGAAGTCGAAACGCTGCTCGGGGTCGGGAATGCCGACTTCGTGGAACAGGGTCACCACGCGCTCACGCAGCGCTGTACCCCTTAGCCGCGTGTGCAGGCGCAGTGTTTCAGCGACCTGGTTGCCCACGGTCTGAACGGGGTTCAGGGCACTCATGGCATTCTGGAATATCATCGCCACACGGCGCCCGCGGACTTCCTGCATGCGCGCTTCGGACAGGCCAAACAGGTCCTGCCCCGACACCTCTACGCTGCCGTCGCTTATGCGCAGCGCATCCGGCAACAGGCGCATGGCGGCCAGCGAAGTGACCGACTTGCCGCTGCCGGATTCGCCGACCAGCGCGAAAACCTTGCCGGCCTGCAACTCAAAGCTGATGCCCTTGACGATCGCCTCGCCGGTTTCGGCCAGCGTGACCGTGAGATCCCGGACCCGCAGGCAGACGGTGCCCGCTGCAGGCTGCGTTTGCTGTTCCCTGCTCATGCGCTTGCCCTCCGCAGACTGGTGCGCGGGTCAAAGGCATCGCGTACCAGGTCGGAAAACAGGTTGGCGGCCAGCACCAGGACAAACATGAAAAAGAACGCGCCGGTGAGTGTCCACCAGATGGTGGGCTCCCGCGACAGCTCAGACCGTGCACCGTTGATCATGTTTCCCCAGCTGCCCATGGAGGGGTCGACGCCGACACCGATATAGGACAGCACGGCCTCGGCGAGGACCAGTGCGCTGAAGTCGAGCACGAAGGTGATGAGGATGATGTGTACGACGTTGGGCAGTACATGCCGACCCAGAATACGGGTGTGGCTGACGCCGAAGGCGTGCGCTGCCTGCACGTAGCCAAGTTGGCTGATCTTCAGAGTCTCCGCACGAATCAGTCGGCACAGTGTCGACCAACTCGTTACCCCCAGGATAAAGCACAGGGCGATGAACTTGGCATCCGCCTTTTCCATGCCCACGGCGAAGAAATCCGGGTTCAGATCGATGTAGACCTGAAACAGCAACACGGATGCGGCAATGAGCAGAATCCCCGGAATGGAGCTCAAGGTGGTATAGAGATACTGCACGACGTCGTCAACCCAACCCTTGAAGTAACCGGCCATCACGCCCAGCGTAACCGCTATCGGCAGCATGACCAGCGTGGCCAGTGTGCCCAGCAGCACCCCGGTGCGAATACCCTTGAGCGACTGGAACAGCACGTCTGCGCCGCCCTGGTCCGTGCCGAGAATATGGTAATGGCGGCTAAGGCTGACCATCCACACGGCGCTGCACAGAATCACCGCCTGTGTCGTCCACGATGCCAGCCAGGGGAAGCGGCTGCCGCGCAGCAGCAGCCACTGTGGCGTGATAACCAGCGCGCAGAGCAGCAGACCCCAGAGCAGGGCGCGGACACTCTTGCCCAGTATGTCGCCGGCGCGCTCGTCGGGGTGGCTGAGGTGCTGCCCGGCATGGCGCAGCGGCGGGAAATCACGGATGTCGTGCCCGTCCGCGTCCTTGATATTTTCCTTCTCGAAGGACAGCAGGGCAAAAGGTGCGGAGTAGGTGCGCTCGAAACGCTCCCCCATGCCGCCAGTGAGCACGTCGAAGACGCTGGTGACCTTGTTGTCGTAGAACACCTCTTCGGTGGCGAGGCTCTCCGGGTTCTCAAGTGCGCGCCGGAAATGCAGGGAGTCGAGCAGGGCAACCATGATGTAAGCCGCGATTACCGTAAACGCCACCATGCCCAGGCGCGAACTGAAGACTTCCGCCCAGCGCTCCCGGGTTTGTGGGTCATTTCGCAGGCGCCAGAAGAACAGGGCGAGTGAGATCACCAGCAGAAAGATCAGCGCATCGGACCAGAGGATAACGGGTTTCATCGTTGCCAGGCCCTCAGGACAGCCGTACCCGGGGATCGGCCCAGGTATAGGAAATATCGGTTAGCAGCAGGCCGATGATGTACAGAATGGAGCCGATAAACACCATGCTGCGCACGATGGCAAAGTCCTGCGAGTTGATGGCGTCCAGCATGTAGCTGCCGAGGCCGGGTATGCCGAAGAACGATTCAATTAACAGGCTTCCCATGAAGAGTGAGGGAATCAGCACGACCACACCAGTGAGAATGGGGATCAGCGCGTTGGGCAGGATATGTCGGAAGAGGATAGACAGTTCGCTGCAGCCCTTGGCGCGGGCGGTGCGCACGTAATCCTGGTTCGCCTCTTCGAGGAACAGTGTGCGGTACCAGCGTGCGCCCGCGCCGATGCCGGCTACTACGCCCACCAGGACCGGCAGGATGAGGAACTTCCACACCTGTCCCTCCGTATGAAATCCGGATATCGGTACCAGACGCCAGGTTTTGGCCACCAGGAACTGCCCGCCAATTATGTAAAACAGGTAGGAAATCGACATCAGCGCCACAAAGACAAACACGGCGCCGCGGTCCAGCCGGGTACCGCGGAACATGACCACCATCAGTGCCACGCAGATGTTGACGCCAATGCCGACCAGAAAGGTGGGCAGGGCGACGGCGAGGCTGGGCCACATCCGGGTGGCGACATCCGTGGTGATGTCACGGCCGCTTTCCGAACGGCCAAAGTCGAAGGCGAACAGGCGCACGGACTTGTCGAAGAAAATGGTATCGGTAAGCTGCGCCACCCCCGCTGCGTCCGGGTTCAGGAACAGGGGTTTGTCATAGCCGTTCTTCTGCTTCCAGTTCTCGATAGCCTCGGGGGTTACGTATTTGTCGCCAAGCTGGGAAGCTGCCATGTCATCGGGCGAGTTGACCACGAAGAACAGGGTGAAAGTGAGCAGGTTGACGCCCACCAGGATCGGAATGGCATAGATCAGGCGGCGCACGATATAGGCAAACATGGTCGCTCCTGTTATTGGCGGGCCGTCGCGCGCAGGCGACGGCGATAGGCGATAATGCCGGGAAGCAGCAGTGCCACCAGCAGTGCGCTCATGGCATACAGCGGCCAGATTACTGGCTGGTTCCACTCCTCGCGCTTGCGCTCGCGCAGGTCATCGTCAATGCGCACATACTTGAGGGTGTTCTTGGAAATGCCGTGGCGTTTGTTGTTGTGTACCCAGGGGTTATTCAGGTAGATGTCTTTTGGGTAGTAGCCGAACAGCCAGACGGCGTCCTCGCGGTAGAGGTCGACCATGCGCGCGACCAGTGCATCCCGTTCCTCGCCGGGAGGCAGAATACGCATCTGGCGGAACAGTTCGTCGTATTCGGGGCGCTCGTAACTCGCATTATTGGCGCCATCGCATTTGCAGATCAGCGGACTTTCCGGCCCGTAGAGGAGAAACAGGAAGTTTTCCGGGTCCGGATAGTCTGCCAGCCAGCCATGGGAAAAAATCTGTGTGTTGCCGGTCAACAGCTTCTCGCGGGTGCGGTTCCAGTCAGCCGGGCGGTATTCGACCTGCACGCCAATGCGGCCGAAAGCCCGGTCCATCCAGTTCATGCTGGTACTGGAGATGGCCTGGCTCTGCACGTCAATGAAGATTTTCAGTGGCTCCCCGGTACGCGCATCGCGGCCGTTCGGGTAGCCGGCCTCGGTCAGCAATTGCCTCGCGTGTTCAATTGATTTGCGTTTCGGTGCGCCGTCTACCCAGTCGTACACATAGGGGTTGATGCCGGCCTCGCCTTCTACAAAACCCGGTATACCCGGTGGTATCGGCGACTGGGCTGCAATACCGTTGCCCTTGTAGAAGATGTTGAGGTACTCCTCGGTATCGAAGGCAATCTGCAGCGCACGGCGCAGTTTCCGGCGCTCCTCGCTGTAGCCACCGAGCACCGGGTCGCGCATGTTGAAGCCATAGTAATAGATCGCCGGTTTGACATCCGGCGATACCGTGATGCCGTGGCTGGCCAGCTCCGCGCCCAGTTCCACGCCATTCGGGCCGACCACGAAGGCCTGGTCGAACACCCGGTTGGTGTTGCCGTGGCTTTCGCCCGAGCGGTCGTAGTAGCCCTGCAGGAACTTGGTCCACAGAGACAGCACTTCCTTCTCCAGCCGGAACACCGCGCGGTCAATCAGCGGCAGGCGTTTGCCTGCATCTTCCAGCAGCCCCTGTTCGGCGTCACCCGGCGCGCCCTCCATGGGGAAATAGTCCTCGCGGAAGTTCGGGTTGCGCTCCAGAACGATCTCACTGTTCGGGTCATTCTTCACCATCATGAACGGGCCGCTGCCCACTGGCCACCAGTCCAGGGTCAGGTTGCGGTCCAAAAAGCCCGGGTTGTGGAAGAAGCGGTCCACCTCTGGCGCGATCGGCGAGAAAAAGTGCATGGCCAGCCAGTAGCTGAATTGCGGGTAGCGTCCCTTGATGGTGATGCGGAAGGTGCGATCGTCAACCACTTGAAGGCCGTCCATCGTATAGTCGTCCAGATTGACCCAGCCGTCGCGCGGCACATCTTTCAGGCGTGCCGAGAAGTCTTCCATGCCGACAATGTACTGGGCCATGAAGCCGAGCATGGGCGAGGCATTGAACGGGTCCGCGAGACGCTTGATCGCGTACACGTAGTCGTTGGCGGCTACCGGCCGCGAACCCAGCTCGGGAAAGTCGCTGATCTGGCGATACGGGCGGCTTTCGCTGGCGTCCGCGAACAGGTAGCGCGGCGCGCCACGGTCATCGACCGCAAAGGCCGGGTGTGGCTGGTAGCGGGCATCGGCGCGCACTGTCAGCTCATACACCGAGTAGGCGACGTCCTCCGCTTCCGGGTCAATGGTCTCGCCCTCGGCGTTGATATAGGTAATCTGCGGGAAATCCTCAACACCCAGGGGCAGCAGTTCATAGGGGCGTTTGAGGTAGTGATAGCCCATGGGGGGTTCATAGATCTGCATCAGGAACAGCGACTCATCGGACGCATAGGACAGTGCAGGGTCCAGGTGCTTGGGCGGCAGTGGTGTCATCACCGACTGGTAGGTCACAAGGCCAGGGGGGCTCTCCGGATTGGGGTTGTTCCAGGGGCCATCGGTACAGCCCGCGAGGAGCGCGGCGCCGATCAGCAGCTGTGCGGCGCGCGTGCGCGGTGCGGCGAGTCTGAAGAGCATACGGGAGGATCCGTGTGACAGGCAGCGGCCTATGTTAACAGCAAACACACCGGCGGTTAACTACAGGTCGCCATGGAGGGTAGAATGGTGGGCAGGAGGCACCATGCCAAAATTCTGTTTCACCATCGTCCTGGTCCTGTTCATGATGGCCTGTAGCCGCACAGTGGCACCTCCGGAGCCCGCTCCGGTCGAGCCGGGGGTCTCACTGGCGCTGGCAGAGGAGCGCGCACAGCGCGTGTCTGACGTCAGCTACCTTGTCCACCTGGCCGTCCCCGAGGTCTCCTCGGAGGCGATTGCGGGGCGCATGGAAATACGCTTCCACCTGGCCGCTGTCGGGCAGCCGCTGGCGCTGGATTTCCGCGCGGCCAGCGAGGCGCTGCACAGTCTGCAGGTCAATGGAGCGGCCCTGCCTGCCGCAGTGGAGGCCGAGCATGTGCTGCTTCCGGCCGATGCGTTGCACGTCGGCGAGAACCGCGTGAAGCTGCGGTTCACTGCAGGGGACAGCGCCCTGAACCGCAATCCGGAATACCTCTATACCCTGTTTGTGCCGGACCGGGCGCGAACGGCACTGCCGCTATTCGACCAGCCGGACCTGAAGGCCAGCTGGGAACTCAGCCTCGACCTGCCCGCCGCCTGGGAAGCGATTGCCAACACGCCAAGACAGTCGGTCAGCGAAGTGGGGGAAAGGCGCGTGCACCGCTTTGCGGCCAGCGAGCCGATCAGCTCCTACCTCTTCGGATTCGTCGCGGGCGAGTTCCAGTCGGTCACACGGGAGTGGCGGGGGCAGGGCATGACAGTGCTGCATCGGGAAACCGACCCGGAGAAGCTGGCCCGCAATCTGGAGACCATTTTCCGCCAACACCGCGAAGCTGTGGCCTGGCTGGAGGACTACACAGGTGTGCCGTTTCCCTTCGAAAAACTGGATTTCGCGCTCATTCCAGCGTTTCAGTATGGCGGCATGGAGCACGTGGGGGCGATTCAATACCGCGCTGAACTGCTCCTGCTGGATGAAAACCCGACGGATGACGAGCGCCTGCGTCGCGCCAGCCTGATTGCGCACGAGGTTGCCCACATGTGGTTCGGCAATCTGGTGACCATGCGCTGGTTCAACGACGTGTGGACCAAGGAAGTCTTCGCCAACTTCATGGCGGCAAAGATGGTGAATCCGCTGTTCCCCGAGGTTGACCATGAACTGGGCTTCCTGCTGCGCCATTACCCGGCGGCCTATGCGGTCGACCGCAGCGCAGGGGCGAACCCGATCCGACAAGCGCTGGGTAACCTCAACGAGGCCGGGCAAATGTACGGGCCCATTATCTACAACAAGGCGCCTATCATGATGCGTCAGCTCGAATCACTGCTGGGTGCCGAGGCACTGCGCGAAGGTCTCGCGGAATATCTGGAGCGCTTTGCCTATGCCAATGCCACCTGGCCGGCACTGGTGGAGATTCTCGACCGGAGGACAGCGCTGGACCTTGCGGCCTGGAGCGATACCTGGGTGCACAGTGCCGGTTTTCCCCCCGCCAGCCGGCAAGCGGAGGATGCCGCCCTGTTTTATGGACCGCAAGCGGCGCAGCTTGAGGACATGGCGCGCTGGCCGCAGTTGCCTGATGTGGCGCGTGGACGCCTGCTGCTGAACCTGTTCGAGGCGATGCTGCAGGGTGGCGCTGTCGCGCCTGAGGCCTATGCCCGTGAACTGCTGTTGCGCGTAGCTGCCGAGCCGAACCAGCTGTTGTTGAGCCAGATGCTGGATCAGCTCGCTGTACTGCAGCAGACGTTATTGACCGGCGGTGCGCGCGCGCGAATTCAGCCCGATCTTGAAGCGACGCTCTGGCAGGCACTGGCACAGTCAACGGATGCGGGCCGCACACGTCTGCTTTTCGACAGCCTCACGCAGCTTGCGCGGCAGCCGGAGACCTTGCGGCGTCTGCACGCCATCTGGCGCGGGGAGGAGTTGGTCAGCGGTCTGGTGCTGGCAGAGCGGGACAGGATACGCCTGGCAGAACGCCTTGCCGTGGCCTTGCCCGAACGCGCCAGCGCACTCATTGCCCAGCAATTGGCGCAGGTCGAAAACCCGGATAACCAGCGCCGTCTCGCGTTTCTGGCGCCCGCTCTTTCAGCGGATGCTGCGGAGCGCGATGCGTTTTTTGCCAGCCTTGCCGACCCCGCCAACCGGGCGACCGAGAGCTGGGTGTTGGACGCGCTGGGCTACCTGCACCACCCCCTGCGGATTGCACACGCCGAGCGCTACATTGAGCCGAGTCTGGAATGGTTGCAGGACATCCAGGTGACCGGCGACATCTTCTTTCCATCTGCCTGGCTGCAAACGACGCTGCAGTATCACCATACGCCCGAAGCTATTGCCACCGTGCAGGGCTTTCTGCAGGCCCGGCCGGAGTATAACGCCCAGCTGCGGATGAAGATTCTGCAGGCACTGGATCTGCCACAGCGAGCGATGCAACTGCGCGAATGAAAAAGCCGCTGGAGTCGCCTCCAGCGGCCGGGACCTCACGCGGGTTGCGGAGTCAGGAACCCACGATGCCGCCGTCCTTGCGGGTGATGACCAGCGTACAGTCACGGGGAATAGCGCCGCTGCCCGGGGCTGCAGGGAAGTTCGTCACTGCAGGGTCACCGTTGCCGGGGTGCTGCAGGTTGACGAACAGCGTGCGTCGGTTGGGAGTGACGGTTATGCCGGTGACCTCACAGTCGGTGACACCGGTAAGCAGGCGCTTGATCTCTACGTCATCGCCGGACTGATTGCCGTTCGCGACCAGTAACTGGTCGTTGAGGCCATCTTTCTGTGCGCCATCGGTCTGGATGAAAACACGGTTTTCGGGGTCTACCCAGAGTCCATCGGGTGAGGCCAGGCTGCGCTCGCCACCGTGCGTTGACGAGGCAAGCAGGAATATCTCCCAGGTGAAAGTGCGGCCGACATGGCGGTTGCTGTCCCGCCAGCGAATGATGTGACCGTCTGGATTTGGCGCCTGCGGATTGGCGGCATCCGCCTCCTCGCGACGGCTGTTGTTGGTCAGCGTGCAGTACACCGTGCCATCCCGGCCGACCGAGGTCCACTCCGGGCGGTCCATCGGTGTCGCGCCGGCGAGGTCAGCGGCGATCCTGGCGTAAGTCAGCACTTCCGCCTCAGAGCTGAAGCGGGCTGCGATGGCGGGATTGCGCAGGCTCAGTTCCAGCCATTCACCGCTGCCGTCATCGTTGAACCTGGCGGCGTACAGCGTACCGCTGTCCAGCGGGCTCAAGCCCTGCGAGCGCATGAAGCGCCAGTTACCGGCAGAAACGAATTTGTAAATATAGTCGAAGCGCTCATCGTCGCCCATGTAGCCTACGACGCGGCCGCCGCGGCCCTCGACAAGAGCCACCCCCTCATGTTTGAAACGCCCCATCGCCGTGCGTTTGACCGGCAGTGCATCGGGGTTGAAGGGGTCGACCTCAACAATCCAGCCAAAGCGGTTCTCTTCGTTCGGGTGGCTACCGGCAGCCAGGTCGAAGCGTTCGTCAAAGAGGTGCCAGCCATAGCCGAAGCCGTTGGCGCTCAGGCCGTAACGCGCCTGTTCTTCGCTGGGTGTCCAGTTCGGGTCGCTGGTTCCAAAGTAGCCGTTGAAGTTCTCTTCGCAGGTCAGGTAGGTGCCCCAGGGTGTGTAGCCGTTGGCGCAGTTGTTGAGCGTGCCCATGGCGCCGGCTTCGGGTCCGATGAACTCGCTGCCTGCCACCGGGCCGCTGAATTCCACCGGGGTGCGGCCGTGCACACGCCGGTTGTACATGCTGTCCTTTACCAGCTCCCAGCCGCGGCCGGTTTTGCGTATCTCCACGACGGAGATGCCGTGGGCATGCTGTGAGGTCATCACGTCTGCCAGGTTCTCTGGGGCTGCCTTGCCGAGTACCGTGCTGTTGGTGCCAAACTCGTGATTAATGGCCAACAGGCCGCGCGTGCTGCTGCGACGGAAGGGAAAGAACCACATGCCGTCGTGACCGGTGCCTATTTGCTGAGCCTGTTCGCCGGCGCTGGGTCTTGTGTCCGGCGCGCCGCTGTAGTCCGGGACGTTATGGGTCAGCGAGGTGCCCCAGGGGATCAGCACCTGGTATTCATAGTCAGGCGAAATGGCGGGCAGGGGGCCATTGCCCTCGGCCAGTGTCACGGGCTGGAAGTCGATCAGCCGGCTGCCAATCCTACGGCTTGGCGTGGTCGGCGCGCTGCTGGCGGCTGCCGACAGGGGGCCTGCCAGAAAGCTGCCCGCGGCAAGCGTCAGGCCGCCGCGCAGGACCTGCCGCCGCGAGGCGTAGTCCTTGAGGACGTCTCGAAAGGGACGGTTGTTTGACGGGTTGCTGGTGCCTTCATCATGTTCCATGGTCGTATCTACCTGCGCTGAGGGAGTTAGCGGTACCCTGGCGGCGGTCGCCGGGGGCTGTCGCCGGTGCAGGGGCACACCGGCTATCCACTCATGAGGGTAGAGAGGCTGTGTTGCAGTGATGTGGCGCTTCCGTGGCGAAACCAAGAACTTTTTATTGCGGCATAAAAAAGGGCCGGTAGCGAATCGCTGCCGGCCCTCTCGGAGGGTGAGATTAACGGCCTAGAAAGAGTAGACCGCGTCGAAACCGAAGGTGCGTGGCTGCCCCCAGGTATTACCGGCCCAGCCCAGCGTGCCGAAGTCGATGCCCCACTCGCGATACTCCTCATCTGTCAGGTTGCGTACCCAGGCTGAAAGCCGCAGGTCGCCGTTCTCGCCCATCGTCAGTTCGTCCAGCGTGACGCGCGCATTCAGCAGCGTGCGGGAGTCCGAGGAATCAAACTGGTTCTGGAAAGGGTGGAATACCATGCTGTCGGTGTAGGACACATCCAGCCGTGCACTCAGGCGCCCCATCCCCGTGTTGGCGGTGGAGTACTGCAGGCCAAGCGATGCCGTGTTTTCCGGCGCACGGGTGACGGTGACAACGTCCTTGATGTTCTCTATCTGGTTGGTCACCGGGTTGCGTGCGTTGTACTCATCGAACTCGGCGTCCAGATACCCGTAGTTCAGGTCCACGGACACGTTCTCGCTGAGCAGCGCAATCACCTCCAGTTCAAGGCCCATGTAGGTCGCCTCACCGGCATTGGTGATGCGGCTGGACGCACCGCCGCTGCCAGCCTCAAACACGGCAATCTGCATGTCCTTGTAGTTGTTGTAGAACACGGCGCCATTGACCCGCAGACGGCGATCAAGCCAGTCGGACTTCATCCCCAGCTCGTAAGAGTCGAGGGTTTCTTCCTCGTAGGGCTCCTCCCAGGCTGTGGCGCTGGACGCACGGCTGTTGAAGCCGCCACCGTTGTAGCCCGTGGAGTAGGTCGCATACACGTTCATGTCCGGGCTGATCGAGTAGTTGGCTGTCAGCAGGTAGCTGATGTTGTCCCAGGTGTCCTCGTTGGTAAACCGGTCGTCGAAGCTGACGTGGTTCAGGCCCTCGTTGAACAGGAACGCCTCGCGATCATCCTCGGTGTAGCGCAGGCCAGCGGTGATATCCAGCTGATCGGTGAGCGAGTAGGTCGCCTGGCCGTAGACCGCGGTCGATTCCGACTCCTGCCCGTAAATGAAATCCTGGAAGCCGTTCAGGTTCGGGTCGGCCCCTGGGAACGGGAAGGGCAGGGGGAGTCTCTGGCTGCCCTGACAGACCGGCCCGGTGCCGAAGTCGTTACAGAAGCCGGCGCCGATAAAGGCCGGTCCGATCGCGCTGTCCACCAGGAACTGGATGGGCAGCACAAAGCTCTGGGGGTTGTCCTGATACACTTCTTCGTCGAACAGGAATACGCCCACCGTGTACTGCAGGCGGTCGTTGAAGGCATCGCCGATCAGCTGGAATTCGTGGCTTTCCATTTTAATCCAGCCCTCGGGAATGCCGGCCTGGAAGCCCTGTGTCGGAATCTCCGCGCCGCCACCGTACAGCAGATCGCGCATCGTGTAGGCCCCGCCATCGAGGTCGGTGGAGTCGTAGCCGGAATCGGTGTCGCGGTTGGCGTAGATGTACTTGATGGTGAAGGGGTCAAGTTCCCAGGCAACAGTCAGGTTGTGGCCCTGCACTTCCAGCCATTCTTCGCTTGATCCCTCGAGCATGAAGGTCTCACGGCGCTTGGTGGGGTCGCCCACCGTTGCCGCCATCTGCTGGAAGATTTCTCCGCCGAGGAAGGTGTAGGGGAAGGGGGTGGTGGTGAAGCCGTTGTAGATGGAGTCCTTGACCTTGGTCACCTGATACGGCGTGGGCACGCCGGTGTTGTCGGTGTCGTCATAGGAGTAGTCGATGGTCAAGCCGTCTGTGGGCTCCAGGCGCAGCGCCACACGGTAGGAGGAGTTGTCCTCACTCGCCAGGTCGGGGTTGACGCCGGGGAATTCGTTGGTCGCCCAGCCGTCGTATTCCATTTTGCTGCCGGAAATCTTGACTGACAGCATGTCAGCCACTTGTGGCAGGTCGACGGAACCCGTGAGACGGCGATAGCCATCATTGCCGACGCTCACTTCTACACGTCCACCCAGTTCGCCGGTGGGTTTGCGTGTGGTGACGTTCACGGCACCGCCGGTGCTGTTGCGGCCGAAGAGTGTGCCCTGTGGGCCGCGCAGTACTTCGATGGACTGCAGGTCAACGATATCGAAAATGGCTCCGACGGTCTTGCTCATGTACACGCCGTCGAGGTAGAAGCTCGTTTTCGGGTCGGTCATCAGCGAAGTTTCACCGCTGCCCACACCCCGGATGTAGATCGACATGTTGGAGTTGGAGGACGGTTGCTTCTGCACGTTGGTGTTCGGCACCAGCCCGTTCAGGTCCGTGACGTTGTAGATGCCGAGGTCAGCAATCTGCTCGGCATTGAAGGCTGTCACCGCGATGGGCGTTTCCTGCAGCAGTGTCTCCCGACGCTGTGCGGTAACCACGACTTCCTCCAGTGCCAGACCCTGAGCCTGAACAACGGAAACGAAGGGGATCGACGTGGCCGCGATCAGGGCGGCGGCGATGGGTGTGTGCATATATCTCGGCATGGTGAGGCTCCGTAATCGTTATTATCAGCGCTCCGGGGGGGCGCCGGGGTAACCTGCCAACACGGTGTGTTGGATTGCGCAGTGATTGTGTGTTATCGAAAACCTGCAACCGCAGTTTAACGTTGTCGGGACCCGCTGCGTCAAGTGCCGCGAGGAGAAATATTCACGCGTGTGTAATGACTTGCCCCGATTTTGTCCACCGACAACGACAGGGTACCGGTGGCGGGGGAGGGAATTGTATGAATTACACCAAGAGTGATTGCGGGACTATTTTCCTCATGCTTACATGGGCCGCATGAAGGTCGAAACCGGGAATAGTGCTGCGTCGCGGCGAAACACATGAAGGCTGCCAGAAAATACCGCTTTGCCAACCTGGTGCCAGCACTGTTATCCGTGTTCGTGCTGTTTCTGGGTATTGCGCTTACGATCGCCACCTGGCAGCAGCACCTCCAGCGAGAGCAGGCGCTGCTGAATGCAGCTTTCAGTGCCGAGGCCCAACGCCTGATTGCCGTAGCCGAAAAGCAGCTGCACACCTATTCCGTGGTAATGCGCGGTTTACAGGGCTTTTTCCAGGGTTCGGAGAGTGTCGAGTATCCCGAGTTCCTGGCCTACACGCGGGCCCTGAATGCCACCACGGAGTTGGCAGGCCTGCAGGGAATCGCCTGGGTGCAACTGGTGCCACGCAGCCAGCTGGACAAGCATCTGGAGGAGATGGCTGCACAGCTCCCAGTGGACTACAGCATTCGACCGGAGAACCCGGGCGAGGTGCTGGCGCCAATCATCTACATCGAGCCACTGGCGGGTGCCAACCTGCGCGCCATCGGTCTTGATATCTATCAGGTTCCAGTCGCGCGCGCCGCCGCAGAGAAAGCGCGTGACCTCGGCGATATTGTCATCACCCGCCCCCTGCAGCTGGCGCAGGACCAGGGTGATCCCCCGGCGACAGGGAACGCCGACTCACCGTCCTTTGTCATGTATCTGCCGGTGTACGGCGCCTCGGCAGTGCCGGATACACTGGCAGAACGCAGGGCCAGAATTACCGGCTATGTCGACGTGCCCTTCCGGGTCAGGGACCTGATTGAGGGCATGGCGAGGGAAATTGATGCCGACCTGGATTTTGATATCTACGACGGCGACCCGCGCGATCCGGTTAATCGGCTGTATTTGTCAGATGCTATATCCCATGCAGCGCGTGCCGCGGCAGGCGAGGTGCAGGCTGAGCACAGCGTCACGGTGGGTACCCGCAGCTGGACGTTCTATATCAGTTCCACGCCGGCTTTCCGGGCCGCGTCGCTGGCACCGGGGCGCTCCTCGGCAATCTTTGTCGCAGGCGGTGCGGCCAGCCTCGCGCTGGCTTTGCTGGTGCTGGTGATTGCCCGGGGCCGCGACCGCAGCGACCGGCGCGCAGAACGTCTGGCCAGCCTTTATCACGCACTCAGTGAAGTCAACCAGGCCATTGTGCGCATGGACAGCGAAGCGGAGCTGATGCCCCTGGTCTGCAAGGTGGCGGTTCGTTTTGGTGGCTTTACCCTGGCCTGGGTTGGCCGCATTGACACCGTAAGCGGTGCGATTGTCGGTGTCGCCGGTGCCGGGGAGGGACGTGAATATTTCGACAGCAAGTCCCTGTCCATTGATGCCAACCATCCCGGCGGAGCCGGTTCCATGGCCACCGCAGCGCGTGAGAACCGGCCAGTGATCATCAACGACTACCTGGACTCTTCGCTGACCGAACCCTGGCACGATCGGGCGCGCGAGTTCGGGTGGGGCTCATCGGCCGCGTTTCCGGTTCCCCGGGGCGGCAAGCCGTTTGCTGTGTTCAGTGTCTACCATGCGCATCGCAACGTGTTTGACGAGGAGGTGACGGCCCTGCTGCGTGAGATGAGCGCGGACATCAGTTTTGCCCTCGACAACTTTGATCGGGAGGAACAGCGTACGCGCTATGAAAAGGCGGTACGGGAAAGCGAGTCCCTGCTGTCCACGATTCTTGAGAACGTGGGTGCCTGCATCTACCTGAAGGATCTCGAAGGCAAGTACCTGTTCGTGAATCGGCAGGCGCTTGCGACCTGGGGGATCGAGCGGGAGGACATTATCGGCCAGGGCGACGAGCGCCTGTTTGACTCGGACAGCGTGGCCCGTATTCGCGAGAACGACCGCAAGGTGCTCACCTCGGGTATTTCCGAGGAACGTGAAGAGGTGGAGACCATCCGCAGCAGCGGCAAGACCTCCGTGTTCTGGTCGGTGAAAATCCCGCTGTCTGACGCCGAGGGTAAGGTCTACGCGCTCTGCGGCATCTCCACCGATATCACCGAGCATCGCGACAATCGGGACCGGATCCGCTTCCTCAGTCACTACGACACGCTCACAGGCCTGCCCAATCGGGAGTTGCTGCACGAGCGGACGCGCCTGGCTGTGACCGCGGCGGCCGCGAGTGCCACGCCACTGGCACTGCTCTACATTGATCTTGACCGTTTCCAGCTGATCAACGAATCTCTCGGGCTCGCTGTGGGGGATGCTGTGCTGACCGCACTGTCCAGCCGGCTGAGCGCCGAGCTGAACCTGGAGTCCACGCTGAGCCGCATGGGGGGAGACGAGTTTTTCCTCCTGCTTCCCGGAGTCGGGGAGGAGGGCGCCGCCCTGGTGGCGGAACGCCTGCTCGGTCGCATTGCCGAGCCCCTGCAACTGGAGGCACAACGGCTCAGCGTTACGGCGAGCATCGGTATTGCCTGCTTCCCGGAACACGGTCGCGATCTCGATCAGCTGACGCAGGCGGCAGACGCTGCGCTTTCGCGGGCCAAGCACGCCGGGCGCAATGTGTTCTGCGTCTTCGAAGACGAGATGCGCGTCCATGCCAATGAAACACTGCAGATTGAGAACCAGCTCAGGGAAGCCCTGGCCAAGGGCGACCTCAGTCTGCACTATCAGCCTCAAGTCAGCCTGACGACAGGGGAGATCACCGGCGTTGAGGCCCTGATCCGCTGGCAGCACCCGGAGCTGGGCTTCGTGCCACCCTCACGCTTTATTCCCATCGCCGAGGAGAGCGGGCTGATCCTGGATATCGGCAGCTGGGTGTTGCGTACCGCCATAGCCCAGCAGGCGCTGTGGCAGTCCTCGGGGCTTCCCGTCGGGCCGGTCGCTGTGAATCTGTCCGCCATGCAGATCTACCGCGAGGACTTCGCCGAGATGGTGAGCCAGATGCTCGCCGATGCCGGCGTGCCGGCGGAGCTTCTGGACCTCGAGCTCACCGAGCGCATCGCCATGGAGAGCTCCGGCAAGACGCTGGCGACGCTGGCCGACCTGCATCGGCGCGGCGTCGTGCTGTCGATTGACGATTTCGGCACCGGCTACTCCTCACTGAGCTATCTCAAGCGCTATCCGGTGCAGAAGCTGAAAATCGACAAGAGTTTTGTCGATGGGGTGGCAGAGGACGCCGAAGATCAGGCCATCGCACTGGCCATTATCGGCGTGGCTCGCGGACTCGGGTTCCGTACCATCGCCGAGGGCGTGGAAACGGAGGCGCAGTGGCAGTTCCTCAAGGACAACGGCTGTGACGAGTTCCAGGGGTATTACTTCAGCAAGCCGCTGCCGGCCGAGGACTTTGAGGCCCTGCTGCGCGAGCTTACATCATGAGCCGCTGGTGACCAGCACCCAACCGGTATAGCCGGCGAAGCACAGAATAAGCAGGGCGCCTTCCGGCCGGTTGATGCGGCCCGGTCCGCGGCGTCGATACCCCATCACACACAGCAGCAGCGCCAGGGCCCCCATGCTCAGTACGTCCCGGCCAAGCACTTCCGGTGGCACGTCGATCTCGGCAATACCGCCCGCGATGCCCACCACCGCCAGCGTGTTGAACAGGTTGGAACCGATGACGTTACCCAGCGCGATGTCGCTTTCACCCTTGCGCGCGGCAATCACCGAGGACGCCAGCTCCGGAAGCGACGTACCAACCGCCACGATAGTGAGCCCGATCACCAGGTCGCTGACGCCGAGGCCCTCGGCAATCAGCACCGCGCCCCAGACCAGCAGGCGCGAGGCTGCCACCAGCAGTAGCAGGCCGGCGAGCAGCCAGAACAGCGCACGGCCCAGCGGCATGTGCAGGGTAGACGCGTGCTCCGCACTGACCTCGGTGGCCAGCGTGTCGCGGTCGCCCCGCAGGCCCTGCTGGATAGACCAGCCCATCAGCAGGACGAACAGGCCAAGCAGCAGGAATGCCTCAAGGTGGGTGATGACGCCGTCGACCACCTGCCAGGCTGCCAGCGCCGTGACAGCGAGCAGTATCGGCAGCTCCTTGCGCAGGATCTGCGAGTGCACGGCCAGGGGGCTGAGCACAGCGGTGACGCCGATAATCAGCGCGATGTTGGTGATGTTGGAGCCGTAGGCATTGCCCAGTGCCAGGCCCGGATTCCCCTGGCTGGAGGCAATGGCGGAGACGACCATCTCGGGCGCCGATGTCCCGAAACCGATGATGACCATGCCGATCAGCAGCGGCGGCACGTTGAAATGCCAGGCCGTTGCCGCCGCGCCCGATACAAAGCGGTCGGCGCTCCAGACCAGCAATACCAGGCCGATGAGTACGGCTCCCAACGCCATCATGAGTCAGCTCCTGCAAAAGGGTTGTACCGGACTTTCGCCGGTGGCCGCGAGCAAGATACTTGTGAACCGCCCGCCTCGCCAGTGCGCCACGGCACCACTATTACCGTTTCTCCCCTGCTCTGGGCCCTGGCGCAGGTTTGCCGTGCCTCCGGTTTACATCCCCATCACAGCCGTTAAACTGGGGCACTCGCGAGTTACTGCGCCAGACACTGCGTAGTTTCCCCTTCCCCTACGCAATCAGGAGCACAGCATGAGCGCAGCTAAAGCAGGCGATAACGTCAGCATTCATTACACCGGTACCCTGGACGACGGCACCGTATTCGACAGCAGTGACGGTCGCGACCCACTGCAGTTTGAAGTTGGGTCCGGACAGATCATTCCCGGTCTGGATCGGGCCATCGAAGGCATGGCCGTCGGTGACAAAAAACAGGTGAACGTGCCGGCGGACGAGGCCTACGGCCAGCCGGCCGCAGAGGCCCGTCAGGAAGTCGCCCGGTCGCAGATCCCCGAGCATATCCCGCTGGAACCGGGCCTGCAGTTACAGATGCAAACCCCCGACGGCCAGGCGATCCCCGTGCGGGTTGCCGAGGTCAGTGACGAGGTGGTCGTGCTGGATGCGAATCATCCGCTGGCCGGAAAAGACCTCACGTTTGATATTGAGCTGGTGGCGATCGCCTGACGCGGCTTTGTGATTTACCCCGCCTGTGATAAATAAGCAGGCGGAACTCCAATTCTAAAGATAATAATCCGGGAGCATCATGAAGATATTCGCCAGAAAGTCTGTCCTGTCCACTGTGCTGCTGTTCGGGTTGGCGTCACTGACGGCCTGCTCGGATGGCGGCGGGTCTGCTGCGCCACCGCCACCTGAGGTGACGCCCGAGGAGGTTCCGGACCCTAACCTGGTAGTCATTGAACCCGGTGAGGATTTCCAGCGGCGGTTGATAGAGGCCTTTATCAACGTTGAACCGGGGCAGACCATCGAACTGCCCGCGGGAGAATTTGCGCTGGACGCCCAGCTGTCGCTGGATGTGGACAATGTCACGGTGCGCGGCCAGGGCCACGGTGAAACGCTGCTCGACTTCGGCACCCAAGTATCGGGTGGCGAGAGTATTCTGGTCACCAGCAACAACGTGGTGTTGGAAGATTTCGCGGTGATCGACCCGCCGTCAGACGGCATCAAGTTCAAATTTTCCAACGGTGTGACACTGCGTTCGGTGCGCGTGGAATGGACCTGTGGTGCTTGTGAGAGCAACGGTGCCTACGGGCTGTACCCGGTGCAGACCAAGAACGTGCTGATTGAAGACTGTGTGGTCATTGGCGCCAGTGATGCGGGAATCTATGTCGGCCAGTCGGACAAGATCATCGTGCGCCGCAACAACGTCTCCCTGAATGTGGCGGGCATTGAAATCGAGAACTCCACGGATTCCGATGTCTACGACAACGTTGCGGAGAACAATACAGGCGGCATTCTGGTATTCGACCTGCCGAACCTGTCCGTGGACGGTGCGCGCGCCCGGATTTTTGACAATACCATCCGCGACAACAATACCCCCAACTTTGCACCGGCGGGCAATATTGTGGGCGTTGTGCCGGCAGGTACCGGCATCCTCGCCATGGCGTTCGACGATGTGGAGATTTTCGGTAACCGCATCGAGAACAACCAGTCCATGGCGGTGGCAATCGTCAGCTACGATATCAGCGGCCTGACCACCAACGATGTGCGCTACGATCCGGACCCACGCCGCATCCATGTGCACGACAACCTGTACTCCAACAATGCCTACGCCCCCGCCGATCTGGCGGCGGATGTTGCCGGCCTGTTCGCCGCGTTAGATGGCCTGCCTGAAGTGGTCTATGACGGGCTTGGTGAAGCGGAAGGTGCGTTCCCGGATGCCGACCGTATCTGTGTTGCCGAAAAAGCATCGGTCCGGGTGGGTGTCGTCTTCCAGCCCGGCGGTGGTGGCCCGAGCGTGGATCCGGCCTTCTTTGATTGTGCGCATGCGTCACTGACTACGGTAGTACTGGATACGCCAGAAGAGATTGCTGAGGGCGAGCGCCCCCTCACCGAAGATGAAATCGCGGCACTGTGCACCCCCGAGGGCAGCGACCCCAATTTCGATGCGGCGGAGGTCAGCTGCCGTGAGCTTGCCGGTTACAATCTGTTTGCAGATGCGCTGGAGCCGCGCTCAGCCGCCAATGCGGGTATCGGCTACGAGTTGACCAGCGCACTGTTTACCGATTACGCGAGCAAGTATCGCTTTATCTACGTGCCAGACGGTTTGCAAGCTGCATACAACGCACAGAACGTGTTCGATTTCCCGGTGGGCACGATCATCGCCAAGACCTTCACCATGCCCAACGACTTCCTGAATCCGGCGGCGGGTGAGGAGATTATCGAAACCCGTCTGCTGATCCATCGCCGGGATGGCTGGGCAACGCTGCCCTATATCTGGCGCGAGGATGGCAGCGGCGCCGACCTCGCGGTGGCGGGGGGCCGCCGCTCGCTGGAGTGGATTCACAGTGACGGCAGCATGCGCAGCACTGAGTACGTGATTCCCGATGCCAACAGCTGCAAGACCTGTCACGGCGTAACCCGGGCGGAAACCGGCAGTGGCGTGAACACGGAAACAGTCAACCTGCCTATCGGGCCCAAGGCACGGTTTCTCAACCGCGAGCGTGTCTACGACGGCACCCTGAAGAACCAGTTGGCGCATATGGCGGATGAAGGTGTTCTGGTCGGTTTGCCGGCTGATCTGGCGGCGATCGACACGGCACCCGATTGGGAAGACGTGAGCAAGCCCCTCGAGTCGCGTGTGAAGGCCTACCTGGACATCAACTGCGCCCATTGCCACAGCCCCGGCGGCTTTGCCAGCAACTCCGGCATGTTCACCGAGTTTTGGCGTGAGGTGAATGCCACCTACGGCGTCTGCAAGCCCCCCGTCGCCGCCGGGGCAGGCTCAGGTGGTCTGCAGTACGCTCTGGTGCCGGGCAACGCCGAGGCTTCTATCACGGTGTTTCGCATGAACTCCAACGAAACCAATGTGCGCATGCCGGAAATTGGCCGCAGCATCATCCATGACGAGGCTGTGGAGCTGGTGAGTGGTTGGCTGAATAGCCTGAGCGGCGGCTGCGACTGAATGCGCGGCGCGCGGTAACACGCGCCCGCCCCAGAGATTGGGGCGGGCGTTTTCGTTCTAAATCATGGATTGCTGGTAGTTCTGTATACCCACGCGCTCGATCAGCTCGAGTTGAGTCTCCAGCCAGTCGACGTGCTCCTCTTCGCTCCTCAGTATCTCCGAGAACAGGTCGCGGGTGGCAAAATCGGAGACGGATTCACAGTGCACGATGGCCTCCCGCAACAGCGGAATGGCCAGCTCTTCCTGCTTCATGTCGCATTGCAGGATTTCCGCAACGTTTTCACCGATATAGAGTTTGCCCAGATCCTGCAGGTTGGGCAGCCCCTCCAGAAACAGAATGCGCTTGATCAGCAGATCTGCGTGCTTCATTTCATCGATGGATTCCTCGTACTCTTTTTCGTTGAGCTTTTTCAGCCCCCAGTTCTCGAACATTCTGGCGTGCAGGAAGTACTGATTGATGGCCGTGAGTTCGTTTTTCAGTGCCTGGTTGAGGAAGGCAATCACCTGCTTGTCACCTTTCACGCTTCGCTCCTTGTGTGGTGGTGTTCCCTTTTAGTGTAGTCAACTTGGCTCCGGGAGGCCACGGATTCCGGCCGTCAAGCCGGGCTGGCTATTTTTGTATTCGAGACTGACAATTAATACTACGTGCAATTGACAATGATTCGCATTCGTCTAAACTGGGGGCAGTCAGGAGGTTATTGCATGTTTATTTGTCTGTGCCGCGGAGTGACCGACTCCGCCATCCGCGCCGAAGTCCAGCAGGGCGCTGTCCGCTATGAAGACATTCAGGCTCGCCTGGAGGTGGGTACCTGTTGCGGTACCTGCAAGGACAGCGCTGAAGAAGTGATCGCCGAGACGGTTGCTGAATCCCTTTTCTTTGAACTCAAGGCCTCACCGGAAACCGTCTGGGCCTGACCCTGGAGTAACGTATGAACACCGCGCCTTCGCGCCCACCGAAACGGGTGCTCACCCTTGCTGTTGCCGCCATTTTGCTGCCATCCGGCCTTGCCGCGCAGGAGGGTGGTGAATTCCCCATGCCCGTCATCGAGGTCATCGGGAAAAGTGATGATGCCGTGTCGCGGCAAACCGGATCGGTGGTGCTGATTGACCGGGAGGCGCTGGAGCTCATTCAGCCGCTGTCCACCGATGACGCGCTGCGGCGCGTTGCCGGGATCAATACGACAACGGAGGACGAGACGGCGATCGTTGCCAATCTGGGAATTCGCGGGTTGTCGGCCAGTGAGTCAAAATCCCTGATTCTTGAAGACGGTGTGCCCGTGGCCCCCGGTCTGTTTATCGGCAATGAGCGCTATTTCAACCCCCGCATCCAGCGTGTGGAACGCATCGAAGTGCTGAAAGGGTCGGCGTCCCTGCGCTACGGCCCTTCCACGATCGGTGGCGTGGTGAATTACCAGACGAAGACGCCGGACGATGGTGTCCTGCTGTCGGGTCGGCTTGGCTCCTTCGACACCCGCGAAGCTTCCCTGGAGGCGGGTGGCCGCAGCGCCTCCGGCGATGCCTTCGCCGGACTTGTGGCGACCCGCGCGGAAAGCGACGGCTTTATGGACAAGGACTACGAAATGACGGACATCCTCGTCAAGGCCGGTATCGCGCTCAGCGAAAACCAGGAAGTGGGTGTGAAATTTTCCTGGTACGAAAATGACGCCAACATCTCCTACCGAGGTCTGTTGCTCGGTGACTATGAGGCTGGCGCAACCTACAACCCGGCGCCGGATGATTACTTCCTGACGGACCGCGTCGCCTTCGATCTCAACCATGCCTGGCGCATCAACGCTAACGCCAGGCTGCAAACCGTGGCCTACTGGAGTGAGGTGTCGCGGGATTACTGGCGCTACAATGTCGATACAGCGGCCTCCAACGAGGCGGGGCGCTGGGTTTATACCGACACCCTCACCGGCAACAACCGGTCCTTTGAACGGGTCGGGTTGGAAACCCGCCTGCAGCTGGATCACCAGCTTTTCGGCCTGGAAAACGCTGCGGAAATCGGCTTCCGGGTAATGAGCGAGGAGTCGGACGACACGCGCATACGTGCCACACGAGACGCCGATCGCACGGGTACCAACGACCGGCATCGAGTGGACAGTGCGGACAGCATCGCGGCGCATGTACAGAATCGCATGGAACTGACTGATCGGCTGGCGTTAACCCCGGGCCTGCGGATTGAATCCTACGAGCAGAAGCGCCGGGTGTTGACCGACAACAACGCGTCGGCCAAAACCTCCAACACGGAACTCTTGCCCGGGCTTGGCGCAACCTTCGATCTGACACCCACGGCCCAGCTCTACGGTGGTGTCTATCGCGCGTTTTCGCCGGCGGCGAATGGCGTGGCGCTGGACGGCCTTACGGACCAGAATCTGGACGGCGAGCGCTCGAACAACTATGAGGCTGGCATTCGTGGCTTGCAGGGCAAGCTGAGCTATGAAGTCGCTGCTTTCTACATGGACTTTGACAATCAGGTGGTCACGGGCAACAGCGATCCCAATCTCTCCCAGTCCAATGCCGGTGAAACCGTACATAAGGGTATGGAACTCATCCTGGGCTATGAGTTGGGCGCAGGCTTCAGTGTGGATGCTAACGCAACCTGGGTGCCCGAGTCGGATTTCCAGACCGGGGAATTTGCAGGCAACCGGCTGCCCTATGCACCGGAGCATCTGGCCAATCTGGCCCTTAACTACCGTGGCAGCCAGTGGAATGCCGCTCTGACGGCGCACTACCGTGGTTCCCAGTTTGGCGATGCAAGCAACCAGGTCGATATCCCCGACGACGCAGCCGGCGGTATCTGGGGCGGCAAGATGCCTTCCTACACGCTCCTGGATGTCATGGCCGAGTATGATTTCAGCGCCAGCCTGACGGTGTTTGGCGCGGTGAAGAACCTGACTGACGAACGCTATATCACGGGGCTGCGCCAGGGCATCTATGTGGGGCCCGAGCGTTCCTTTGAAATCGGCGCGCGCTTCCGTCTCTGACATTGAGGCCCCGCCCCGGGTGTCGGGGCAGCCCGGTGGTACTGGCCCCCCACACTGTTGTAACCTTTCCGCTGTGCGTGGCCAGGCATGACACGGCGGGGAGGATGGCGTGGCACGAAGAACCGGGAAAGCCACTGCAGCCCTGCTTCTGCTGATGTCAGTAAGCGCGATGCCGCTGGCGCAGGAGCTTTCTCCCCGCGCCTACTGGCCCGCACCGCAAGGCACGCAGATCGGTGCCCTCGGGTTTGCGCATACTCGGGGCGACACCATCCCCGATCCTTCGCTGCCGATTGCCGGCCTTAACTCGTCCATTACCACGGCACAGCTCAGCGTCCGCCAGACTTTCGCCCTCGCGGGGCGCACCGCGACCTTCGTTGTTGATGCCCCCTACGCCAGCGGCCGCTCCTCAGCAGACGTTGACGGGCTGGGCACGGTGTCTCGCGACTATGATGGCCTCGGGGATATCGCGGCAACACTGTCGGTCAACTTTGTCGGTGCGCCAGCCATGGATCGCAAGGCCTTTGCCGAGATGCTGCGGTCGCCCCGCCCCCTGCTTGGCGGCAGCGTGCGCATTGTGGCACCGACGGGCCGCTACGACCCTGAGCGGCTGCTGAATGTCGGTGCGAACCGCTGGGCAACCAAGCTCGAGCTGGGTTACATCCTGCCTCTCGGGAACCAGTGGATATGGGAGCTTGAGGCGGGCGGCTGGTGGTTTCAGGACAACGACGATTTTCTGGGCTTGCGGCGGGAGCAGGCTGCGCTGTACTCGGTCGAGACGCATCTCGTGCGCCAGATCCATCCGGGACTCTGGGTGTCGCTGGATGCGAATTTCTACCGCGGGGGGCGCAGCACGCTGGGCGGCCGGCGCCTGAATAACCTGCAGCGCGACAGTAAAGCGGGATTCACCCTGGTATTTCCGTTCAACCGGCGCAATGCGTTCAAGCTGGCCTATGAACAGGGCTCCCTGAATGACAGCGATGAGAACTTTCGTGCCTACTCGCTGAGCTATCTGCGCACATTCTAGCCAGTGGATGTGACAATCGGGCCCAGGGTCAGACGGGGTAGGAGAAGCCTGTACAGTCCTCCGTGTACGCCCACAGCTTTGCTGCGGCTGCATCGTCCCTCGCCCAGGGACGCGGGCGCACTCGCTTGCAGTTGGCGAAATACTCACCGCTGATGTCTGCTACCTCATCGCTGGTGCACAGATAGACTGAGGTTTCGGCACCCTTGTCCGGAGAGCGGAAGAATATCTTCATGAACGCCGGTGCAATGTTCTTCAGGAAGCCGTCATTCTGCTGGCCCAGTGAGGTGGCCACCGCGCCGGGGTGCAGGGCGTTCACCGTGATCGGCTGCGCTTCAAGACGCTGTGCCAGCGTGCGGGTGAAGAGAATATTCGCCAGTTTGGAACGACCATACTCGCGAAACGCTTTGTAATTCTTCCCCGCCTGCATGTCATCGAAATGCATGCTGCGAACGAACGCGTGCGCAGCAGAGGCGACGTTGACGATACGTGCGCCCGGCGCTTCCATCAATGCGGGCAGCAGCAGGCCGGTGAGCAGGAAGGGCGCGAAGTGGTTCACCGCGAGCGTCTCTTCGTAGCCGTCCACCGTCGTCTTGCGGCTGGTATTCATCAGGCCCGCGTTGTTGAGCAGTATGTCTATGGGCCGCCCCGCCGACAGGCATGCGTCGCCCGCGGCGCGTACGCTGGCCAGGCTTGCCATGTCTACCTGCACCACGCGGGGCTCCGCCCCGCCCGCTGCCACGATCTCCCGGCTGAGCGCCTCACCTTTTTCCGGATTGCGACACAACAGGGTGAGTATGGCCCCTTTGCCGGCGAGGGTGAGGGCTGCGCTGCGGCCAATGCCCGCCGTGGGGCCCGTGATAGCGATATGCTTGTTGTTGATATCCATGGTGTGCTCTTCCCTCGTTGACCATTAATAGTGGTATGGGGTGGGTCATTTCGGACGTCGGCTACAGGCTCTCTGTAGACCAGACCAGCGCCAGCAGCTTGCCCTCGGCCAGCTCCTCCACGGGTGCATCGTCGTTGATGACGCGCAGTTTGCCGTCAGTTGTCAGGGTGAACAGCGGGATCATGCTGGTGCCGTTTTTTTCTTTGTAGGCCACGAGGTCAAACTCTGCATTGAGGTTGATCGCCCGTATCTCCGCGCCACGCGCCAGCAGGCTGGCCAGCTTCTGGTAGGTGACTTCGCTGCCAAAGAGACGCGGTGCGCGGAATTCGTCCGCGGGCCGTTCACGTTCGCTGACTTCACGCTCTTCCGCGTTGCGCAGGCTGAAAACCTTCTTCGGGCCGAACTCGCTGCGGTATTTCAGGCAGGCCAGCGTGTTCCAACGCGCGCGCCGCGACATGGCGAAGAGTCTCCCAATGCCCACGAGTTCCAGATACTGGTCGGCGTGGGAGGAAATCGGATCGCCGTAATAGGTTTCCAGTCCCGCCATGCGCGCGCTGCGAATTTCCTCGTAGGAGGTGTCTGCGAGTTTTACGCGGAAACCCTGCCGCACCAGCGACTGGGCGACCGCCCGAGCCACGGCATTCGCGCCGACAATCAGTACGCCGTTCGGCTCCGCTTCGGCGAGGCCCAGTGCACGGGTCGCCGCGCCGGCGGTGAGGCTCTGCAGCACGACGGTGGCGATGATCACCAGGAAAGTGTAGGCCACCAGGTCCGAGGCGCCAGGGTAGTCGATGCCTTCGAGTCGCAGCGCAAACAGTGAGGAGACGGCTGCGGCAACAATACCGCGCGGTGCAACCCAGCTCAGCAGCGCTTTCTGGCGCCAGCTGTAGTTGCCGCCGATGGCGGATGCCCATACCACGACCGGCCGCGCCAGTAGCACCACCAGCAGCACGATCACGCCGTTCCAGCCGGTGGCGAGAATATCCTGGGGATCAACCCGCGCGCCCAGCACAATGAACAGCACTGAGATAATCAGCACCGACAGGCTTTCCTTGAAACTGAGTATTTCACTCACGCCCACATCTTTCATGTTGCCCAGCCAGATGCCCATCACGGTAACGGTGAGCAGGCCGGATTCGTGGGCGACGTAATCGCTGCCGGCGAACATCATGATGACCCAGGCCAGGGTGACCACGTTGATGAGGTATTCCGGAACCCAGTGTTTTCGCAACACGAACCCCAGGCTGAGCGCGCCAACAACACCTGCCACCAGGCCGACGCCGATGCTCTGGGCAAACACGGCCCAGGAATCCGCGCCTGAGAGGATGTACTGGAAGACCAGAACGGCAAGCAGCGCGCCCACAGGGTCAATCAGAATGCCCTCCCAGCGCAGCACCTGGCTGACCTCCGGCTTGGCGCGCATGGTGCGCAACAACGGGTTGATTACAGTCGGCCCGGTGACCACGACCAGCGCCGCAAACAGCAGGGCAACAGGCAGGGAGAAGTCGGCCAGCAGCCAGCAGCCTACCGCCATCAGCACCCAGTTAAGCAGGGCCCCCCAGCTCACCAGGTTGGTGACTACCCGTCCGTGGCCCTTTAGGTCTCGGAACTTCAGCGTCATGCCACCTTCGAATAGCACCAGTGCCACCCCGAGAGACACCATGGGGAAGAGCAGGTCACCGAACTGTTCATCGGGTCGGAGCAGTCCGGTGACGGGTCCGGCGATGATGCCCAGCACCAGCAGGGCAAGGATAGAGGGCTGCTTCAGTCGCCAGGAGAGCCACTGGGCCCCCACGCCCAGTACCAGTACGGCGGCGATGATGTACAGCAGGTTCTGATCCACGCGAGACTCCTGTCGGTATGCGATGCCAGCGCAGCATAGCGCAATTGTTGGTGTCCGCGCGCGCACGGTTGGCGAGGGGCACGTCCGGATGCGAAACTGCGCGTGGTGTCAAGAGAGCGCCGCACCCGCTGAAACGGTGCGACGCTTGTATGTTGCCTAGTCGATGACGCCCGGCTGGCGGTAGTCGCAGACCCCATCGGGGAAGATGGCCTGCAGCTTTGCATACTCCTCGGCGGACGGTTCCCAGCTGCCGTACAGGCCCGCATCAATTGCGTCGTCAAGGGGCTGCAGTGCGCAACGGAAGACGTCACCGGTGATGGGCGCACCGGCGACGATGCGCGATGTGCTGTAGGGTGGAAAGCGCTCTGTGCAGCTGCCGGCGGGCCGGTCATTGAGGATGCCGTCCCATACCGTCTCTCCGCTGGCAATCAGTTCGCCGTCGCTGTCAAAGCAGCTGTCCACCGCAGCAGCAGGGCGGTTGGCGCCCACCGGGCTATCCGGGTTGGCGTGGATGTTGGCCATCCACTCGTCGAGCACGGCAAACGCCTGCATGGTGTTGTCGTAGTCGCTGCCGTCCGGATTGCGGTCGATGAACCAGATCACCTGGTTGGAAGCATCACCATCGTGATTCAGGAGGCGCTGTCGTGTGACGAAGGACTGGATCGTGTTGTGCATGTCCAGCTCGTCCTCCAGGTAGTGGCGCAGGTCAATGAAAGGTATTTCCGCCTCGCCCCGTTGCACCATCCCCGAATCGAATGCGGCCCGGATCGCGCCCGGGTCGGCGCGCTTGCGTGCCGCCGGTGTGTCCTCCGTCGCGGTTGTGGCATTGCGCCAACTCCAGGGGTCGATCTGGTTGGGGTACAGCGGCTCGTCGTCGGTCAGGGCAAAGCACAGGTCGATGATAAAGGGGCAGCCCTCCTGCACCATGTCCGGTTCGTTCTTCCAGCTGCCGATATTCCAGTTCAGATCGATGAACTCCTCAGGGCTGATGTTGCCGTCAAGCAGTGCCTGCAGACCGTACTGCACGCCGACGTTGTCCCAGGTGGTGGCGGCAAAGCCGTCTTCGGCACGACCGTAGATGTTGATCACGTCAGCAAAGTGTGTCCATTCCACCTCGGCCTGCTGCTCTGGCGTGATGCCGGGAGCCTCGCCAAAGTGAGGGTTCAGCGCCAGCGGCGAGAGGCCGCGCCAGGAGGCTGTGCACTCGCTGGAACCCTGCGGGACCCAGGGTGTGAGCCCGAAACTGACGACGTCGTTAGGTACCTCGTTATTTGCATTCAGGCCTATCAGCCAGCTGCGGTTGTTCCAATCCGCCCACTTGCCGCCGGGATCTTCGCGCAGTTGCAGATCGATCCAGCGTTCAATCAGCTCGCAGTCCCCGATGTGTATGGTTTGCGTGACCATGTCTGAATAGGAGTACTGGGGGACGCCAGCGTCAATCAGCCCGGGATGATTCTGGGCGTAAACGTACTGCTGAATGCCACCACCAGAGCCGCCGACGCCAACGGTGTACTCGGGTGCACCATAGGCCGAGACGAAACGGCTCTTGACCATGATGGCGGTCTCGCCGCCGAGCTCGAGGTTGTAGTGAGTACCCGTTTTAGTGCCAGTGGAATAGGCCACCGCGTACCCGGCGGCCAGGCCATCCGTATACAGTGCCCGGCTACGGCTGGGGCCACCCTGGTAGTGGCCAATGGCAACGCCCCCTTGGAAGTAGTAGATGAGCCGCTGGTTCCAGACGCTCAGGTCGGGGTCGTCGTCCTCTTGGGGCGCTGGCGAGAGCATGGCGATTGAGTAGAGGAAACGGTTCAGGCTGCCGCGTTCCCAGCGTACGATGAAGTCGACTTCGCGGTCGTCAATCGTGGTTGTTGTGGCGATGTCGGCGGGGCGTTCGCCGTTTTCCGGGTAATCCATCCAGGCGCCACCCTCGGTCAGGTATTTGTAACTGACTACTGTTTCCACGCTGCAGTTTTCATCAATCACCGGGCCCAGCTCGAGATCGGCCAGGTGACGGTCGGTTGCGCAGAAAAAAGGTGCCTGTTGCGGTCCGGAGAAGATTGGCCCACTCGCAGGATGATTGATCAGGGTGATGCTGGCAGCGGTGACATTGTTTGCGCTACTGCTGACGTCCAGTGCGTTGTCACCCACCATCAGGCCGACAACCCGGCCCTCCAGGCCGTGGCCGTCGCTGCGTGCTTCGAACTGCCCGGTGATATCCTCTCCATCCAGCATCACCACCACGTTTTCCAGTGGCAACGCTGCCGGCACTTCTATGCCGACCCGCGCCTCTCCCCCGCTGACCATCTCGGGTGGGCTGGACAGTACGGAGACGGCGAACGCGCCGAGCAGCTCAGGTTCACCTCCGTTTCCATGGTCGGTGCCGTCGCTGCAGGCGGTCAGCAGCAACGCCAGCGTGAGTAAGTGGGCGCGCAGAGCGCCGCTTTGGCGTGGCGCTGAGAACGGTAGCTGCATCGTATTCTCCTTATTTTTTACCGTGCAGACTCCACATACTAGCTGCTCCCGGTGTGGCTGCCAGCGCGGCGGTCCAACTATCTGGACGACACATCCGGAAATGCCGCAAGTCTGCTAGACTCCGCCTTCACGAAAACTCCTGCTGCCATGTGGCGCTAATCGACCGGGCCCCAACCCGCAACCGCTCTGGGAGTGCCAGATACATGAAGCAGACAATCGCGCGCTGGCTGCTGCGCGCAGCGGGTTGGAGCCTGGAGGGTGCTCGCCCGGCACATGCGCGCTATGTCCTGATCGCGGCGCCCCATACCTCCAATTGGGACTTTCCGTTGATGCTGCTGTACGCCGCCGCCTTCGACATCAAGGTGCGCTGGATGGGCAAGCACAGCCTCTTTGCCTGGCCCTTTGGCGGGTTCATGCGCGGCCTCGGCGGCATGCCCATCGTCAGGCATCGCGCCGGTAATCTGGTGACGTCCATGGTTGCGGCCTTCGAGCAGTCAGACCAGCTTGTTCTGGTGGTGCCGACGGAGGGCACGCGTGACCGCACCGACTACTGGAAATCAGGTTTCTACCATATCGCTCGCCAGGCCAACGTGCCCATCGTGCCCTCCTTTCTGGATTTCTCCCGCAAACGGGGAGGGTTTGGCCCCGGTCTTTTGACCACAGGCAACGTGGTAGCTGACATGCAGTATTTCCGCGATTTCTACGCCGGTATGGCGGGCAAGTTCCCGGCCAACGTGGGGCCAATACGCCTGCGGGAAGAGGCGGACGGGTAATTTGGGCCACCGCGCTGTGCCGGGGCCTGCGCTGGTGTGGTGGAAGCGCTTGCAGTGGCCGGCCCTGTAAAATAATATATGTTATATATTTATTCGGGTTGCAGGGAGTGTCCGCTTGAACATCGACTTTTCACCGGCGCAGCGGGAGCTGCGTGACGAGTTCAGGGCCTATATGCAGGCACTGATGACACCGGCGCTGCGCGAGGAGATTCAGCAGCCACTGGCGACCGAGGGTGGTGGTCCACTCTGGCGCAAAGCCATGCAGCAAATGGGGGCCGATGGCTGGATTGGTCTGGGCTGGCCAACAGAATGGGGCGGACGCGGTTATGGCCCTGTCGAGCAGTACATTTTCATCGAAGAGGTTACGCGCGCAGGCCTCCCTTTTCCCTACCTGACAACGGAATCGATTGGCCCAGCTGTTGCCGAATTTGCCGATCCTGAGATTCGTGACGCCCTGCTGCCGCGCATTCTCGCGGGTGAGGCTGTGGTCGCCATCGGATACTCCGAGCCCCAGGCGGGTACCGATATGGCGGCACTGCGCACGACCGCAGTACGCGAGGGGGACGAGTATGTGATCAACGGGCAGAAGGTCTACACCTCGCTGGCGCATTTTGCCGATTACGTGTTTCTCGCCGTGCGTACGGGAGATCCGGAAATACTGCCGCGACACAAGGGTATTTCCATTCTGCTGGTCCCGACCAATTCACCGGGCTTTTCCGCTACTCCCATCTACACCGTGGGTGATGGAGAAACCAATATCACCTGGTATGACAACGTGCGTGTGCCGGTAAAGAACCTGATCGGTGACGAAAACGGTGGCTGGCGAGTGGTCACCAGCCAGCTCAACCGGGAACGGCTGACACTGATGAACCCCGGCACAGCCAATTTGCTGTATCAGCAGACGCTGGAGCACGCGCGCACCACGCAGGCTGCGGACGGCCGGCCCCTGCTGGAGCAGCCCAGGGTGCAGCGGCTGCTCGCCTCCGTCTACAGCCAGCTCCGTGTGCTGCAGCTTGCCTGTCGCAAACAGGCCTGGGCGATCGCCAATGGCAGCCTGGAGACAGCCGATGCCTCGGCCATCAAAGTGTCTGGCTACGAGACTTTCCTCAGTTGTTACCGCAGCCTGCTGGAGGTGCTGGGGCCCGACGGTATCCTCAAACGCGGTTCCACCGGTGCGCTGCTGCAGGGGCAGCTTGAGCTGATTTACCGCTCCGTGCCGGTGTATGGCTTCGCTGGCGGCACCAATGAAATTCAGCGCGATCTTGTGGCCCAGTTCGGACTGGGCCTGCCGCGCGCCAAACGCTAGGGGCAGGCATTATGGATTTTGCATTGACGGAACTGCAGCAACAGGTGCGAGAACTCGCGCGAGAGATTCTGGCTGACGGCTGCACAGTGGAACGCTTGCGGGAGATAGAACAAAGGGACCGGCGCGTTGATCAGGAACTCTGGCAAACCCTGCGTGAGGCCGGCCTGTCTGCGGTGGCTGCCAGCGAGGAGGCCGGTGGCGGTGGGTTGGGCCTGCTGGAGTTCGGCCTGATTCTGGAGCAGGTTGGCGCTACGGCCGCGCCTGTCCCGCTGCTGGCTCACGGTCTGGCGACTCTGGCCATAGAGCGCAGCCAGGGGGCCTCGGCGCTGGCGCCATTGCTTGCTGTTGACGGTTGGATGGCGGCTTCCACACGCACCGATGGCAATACGCTGCGCTGTGTGAACGGTCGGCTCAGCGGGTCGCTGGATGGCATTGCCCATGGCCGTGGCTGCCATCACCTGGTTGTTCCCGCCCGCGACGGGCAGGGCTGGTGCCTGTGCCTGCTTGAAGCCTCCAATGAGGCGGTGACCTGGCAGGCGCAGACAAGCACGGCTCTGGAGCCGTTGGGACGGCTGCAGGCTGACGGGGCAACCGCGCAGCGGCTGGGTGGCGCCGAATTACTGGCCTGGCTGGACCAGTGCGGGGCGATGGCCTGCGCCATGGCGCAGACTGGGGTACTGGATGCCGCTCTGCAACTCGCCCGCAACCATGTTTGCGAGCGCGAGCAGTTCGGTGTTCTCATCGGAAGTTTCCAGGCCGTGTCCCAACGCCTGGCAGATTGCTGGATCGACCTGATGAACCTGCGCCTTGCTGCCCTTGCGGCGGCAACACAGCTGGACAATGGCGAGGACGCCGAACTGGATGTGCTCACGGCGCGCATCTGGGCGGCAGAAGCCGGCCACCGGGTCCTGGCGGGCTGCCAGCATGTGCACGGCGGTTTGGGGCATGACCGTGACTACCCACTCTGGCGCTATGCAGTATGGGCGCGGCATTACGAGATGCTGTCTGGCGGTGTTAATGTCGCCCTGGAGCAGTTGGGCCGGGCGATCGCCCTGAACCCGGAGCGTTCCTGTTTGTAATGACTTCGATCAAGGGCGATCGACCAATGACATCACGAGTGACGACATTATGAAAACGGTGCTGAGACGACAGCTGGCAGAGGGAGTGCTTGAGGTCAGCCTGAACAGGCCGGATCGCCTGAACGCCCTGAATGAGAATCTGATCGGCGAGTTGCTGGCGGTGTTCCGCGGCCTGAACAACGATCGCGAAACGCGGGTGGTTATTCTCACGGGGCGGGGCAAGGGCTTCTGTGCGGGAGCAGATCTGAAGTCCAGTGGATCCCGGCCCGGTTCGGTGCCTGGCACCGAGGGCATGGGCCAGTTGGGCTATGTCTACAAGTACCAGGAGTATCTGGCGGAGTTGGTATTGGCCATTCAGGAGTGCGACAAGCCTGTCATTGCGGCCGTCAACGGGGCCGCGGTGGGTGGCGGCCTGGCGCTGGCGCTGGCCTGCGATATCCGCATTACAGCCGAGGTGGGCAAGTTTGGCTCGGTATTCATCAAGACGGGCCTGTCCTCCTGCGACGTGGGCACCAGCTATCTGCTGCCGCGTATTGTCGGCGTTTCCGCCGCGACAGAGCTGATGCTGACCGGAAGGGTCTTCCCCGCCGCGGAAGCCCGTGAGCTTGGCCTGGTATCCCGGGTGGTACCGGCTGATGAACTGATCCCGGAAGCCACCCGTCTGGCACAAATGATTCTCGAGAACAGTGAGTATGGCGTTTGGATGACCAAGAAAGGCATTCGCGCCAATCAGGACGCCCCCAGCCTGCGCCATGCCATGGAATTGGAAAACCGCACGCAGGTTCTGGGGTACTTTTCCGGGTGCATGGAAGAATCCATGCAGGCGTTCCAGGAGGGTCGCGCACCCGTATGGAGCAAACTGTGAGCACTCCGGTGACACGGCGCGGGAGGCCGCCAAAAACGTCGCTGGAGGACATCGTCGACAAGGCCGTCGAACTCATGGCCCGTGAGCCCGAGAAAGACCTCTCACTGAACGCCATTGCCAAGGCCCTCGGTATCACGCCGATGGCGATCTACCGCTATGCGAGTGATCGGGATGAGCTGATGGAGGCGGTGGCCGATCGTATGTTGCGTGATTTCAATCCTGAAATTCCGGATCAGCCCTGGCAGTCGCAGATCCGCCACTGGGCATTCGCCACACGCGACTATTTTCTGGCCAATCCCGCCCTGTTCACCATCATCGGCTGGCAACAGCATATCGCCAGTGCATGGCTGGCCCAGATAGCAATCCTGGCCCGTATATTGGCGCAAACCGGGCGGACGGATGAGCGGCTTGCGGACACGGTGCAATGGGTCTCTACAACTGTGATGAGTGTCATTTTAATGGAAATCGCCAGCAAGCGTTCAGGCTCGCGCGTGAGCATGAGCGATGTCGACAAGTTGCCCGCGGAGGACGCCGCGCTGGTGCGCTCCCTGATGCGGCACCTGCTAAAGAAGAATGCGCGAACGGTATTCACCGAATGCGTTGAGAACATGATTCTGACGATAGAGGTCTCACAATGAGTTCACTGAAACTGGGTCTGCAACTGGGTTACTGGGGCGCACAGCCGCCGCCGGATTTTGTCGGTATGGCACAGGAGGCGGAGCGCCTTGGTTTCGATTCCGTGTGGACGGCGGAGTCCTGGGGTAATGACTGCTTTACGCCGCTGGCCTGGGTGGGTGCACACACTTCCCGTATCCGTCTTGGAACCGCGATCGCGCAGCTTTCCGCGCGCACGCCGGCGTCCTGCGCGATGGCGGCCCTGGCGCTGGATCACCTGTCTGGCGGGCGCATGATGCTTGGCCTCGGCGTGTCCGGACCGCAGGTGGTTGAGGGGTGGTACGGCCAGCCCTATAGCAAGCCTCTGGCGCGCACCCGCGAATACGTCAGCATCATCCGCAAGATTCTGCGCCGCGAAGAGCCCGTGTCCAACGATGGCGAGCATTACCCGCTGCCCTATCACGGCCCCAATGCCTGGGGGCAGGGCAAGCCGCTGAAGTCGATCACCCACCCCCTGCGGGCCGATCTACCGATTTTCATTGGTGCTGAAGGGCCCAAAAACGTGACGCAGACCGCGGAAATTGCCGACGGCTGGTTGCCTCTGTACTACTCACCCTGGCGCCATGATGTGTACGAAAGCCAGCTGGTGGCGGCAAAGCCGGGCTTCGAAATTGCCCCCATGGTCATGGTCAATATCAACGATGACCTGCAAGCGGCGTTGCGCCCGGTCAAGGCGATGCTGGGTTTCTATGTGGGCGGCATGGGCTCCAAGACCAACAACTTCCACAAAGACCTGATGGCGCGTTTGGGCTTTCCGGATGAGGCGGACCAGATTCAGGAGCTGTTCTTTGCCGGTGAGCGTGAGAAGGCGATCGACATGGTGCCGGACACCTTTGCCGATGAGATCGCGCTGTGCGGCCCGCTTGACCGCATACGTGAACGGCTGCAGGACTGGAAGCGTTCACCGGTAACCACCATTCTGGTCAACGGTGACCGCGAGTTCCTGCGCCAGATGGCTGAACTGGTGCTTTAGGGGTGAATACCGGCAGGTAAAGACTACCGGCTGGGCGGTCTGTCTGGCGCTTTGTCCCTCACAACACCATATAGCCCCCGTCAGTCACCAGGGTGTGCCCTGTGGTGAAGCTCGACAGATCGCTAGCCAGGTAGAGCACAGGCCCGATGATTTCATCGGTTTCAGCCACCCGTTTCTGCAATGATGCCGCAATGGCCCCGTCCAGATAGCCGGGGATATTTGCTGCACTGTCGAACAGGTCGGAGTGGTAGCTGCCGGGGGCCAGGCTATTGACCCGTATGCCCTTGCCAGCCCATTCCGCAGCCATCACTTTGGTCAGTGCATCCAGCGCGGCCTTCGTGGCGGCATAGAAGCCCTGTAGTGCAGAGGGCTTCAGGCCGCCGACGGAAATCACATTGATCACCGAACCGCCGCCGTGCTCTGCCATTCTCGGTGCCATGCGTGATGCCAGGTACCAGGGCCCCTTGGTGTTGACATCAAACAGCTTCTGGAACAAATCCGGCTGCAGGTCGGAAAGCTCGCCAATCATTGGGTTCATGCCGGCGTTGTTGATCAGAATATCCACGCGCCCGAATGCGTCGTAGGCGGCCTCAATGACCCTGTCGATGTCCTCGGTGCGACCCATGTGTGCCGACAGCGCCAGCGCCTTGCGCCCCTTGGCGCGCAGTTCGTCCGCGACAATTTCGCAGTTTTCCAGCCGCCTGCTGACGACGATGATGTCGGCTCCGGCCTTGGCCAGCCCGTGGCACATGGCCTTGCCGAGGCCGCGACTGCCGCCGGTTACGAGTGCGACCTTGCCGGTCAGATCAATGTTATGCATGGTTTGCAGTCCTTGTTGCATGTTCGGGGGGCAACCCCATCGAGTCATGTTGGTCGATTTTCAGTCTTGCACGTTTACCCGCAGGCACCCCAGCGCCAGTTGCGGATCTCGGGTTTGTCGACGCCGTGTTCATAGGCGTAGGCCTGACAGTCAAGCTGTAGCTCGCGCATCTTCTGCCGCACATGGGCGCCCGCCACCAGCAGGCCAGGCACGCGGTTGATCACGTCGATCACCAGGCTGAATCGATCAATCTCATTCTTGATGGCGAGGTCCAGCGGTGTGTTGATGCTGCCTTTTTCCTTGTAGCCGCGCACATGCAGGTGGGCGTGATTGCTGCGCTTGTAGGCGAGCCGGTGAATCAGCCAGGGGTAGCCGTGGAAGTTGAAGATGATCGGCCTGTTCACCGTGAACAGGCTGTCGAAGTCGCGGTCCGGAAGGCCGTGGGGATGCTCCTGGGGAGACGTCAGTGTGAACAGGTCCACTACGTTGATAAAGCGGATCTTCAGTGTGGGGAAATGCTCCCGCAACAGTTCCACAGCCGCCAGTGCCTCCTGCGTGGTCACATCCCCGCAGCCCGCCAGGACGACATCGGGCTCTTCGCCCTGGTCGTTGCTGGCCCAGTCCCAGATGCCGATGCCCTGTATGCAGTGGCGAATTGCCGCAGGCATGTCCAGGTACTGCAGGTGCTGCTGTTTGTCGGCCACAATCACGTTGATGTCGTTGCGGCTGCGCAGGCAGTGGTCGGCCACGCTGAGCAGGGTGTTGGCGTCCGGCGGCAGGTACACACGCACAACGCTGGGGCTCTTGTTCACGACGAGGTCGAGGAAGCCGGGGTCCTGGTGGGTAAAGCCGTTGTGGTCCTGGCGCCAGACCGTCGAGGTAATCAACAGGTTCAGCGATGAGATCGGTGCGCGCCAGTCGATGTCCTCCGCGCCGTCCAGCCACTTCGCATGCTGGTTGAACATGGAGTCGATCACGTGCACAAAAGCCTCGTAGGTTGACAGGAAACCATGACGCCCGGTCAGCAGGTAGCCCTCCAGCCAGCCCTCCAGCGTGTGTTCGGACAGCAGCTCCATAACGCGGCCATCCGCAGCCAGTTCGCCGCCATCGTCATCTCCCGGCGCCCGGTCGGCCATCCAGGTCTTCTTGCTGGCCTCGTAGACGGCATGCAGCTTGTTGGATGAGGTTTCATCGGGCCCGAACACGCGGAAATTCTCCGGGTTGGCGCGCAGTATATCGCGCAGCAACTCGCCCAGCGGGAACGTGTTCCCCGCAACACTCGCGCCAGGTTGCTGCACGGCAACGGCATAGTCGCGGAAGTCGGGCAGCTGCAGGGCCTTGCGCAACAGGCCACCATTGGCGTGCGGGTTGGCGCTCATGCGGCGGTTCCCCTGCGGTGCGAGCGCCTTCAGTTCACTGTTCAATTGCCCCTCTGCGTCAAACAGTTCATCGGGCCGGTAACTGCGCAGCCAGTTTTCCAGGCACCGCAATTGTTCGGCATCCTCGCGTACCTTCGCCAGAGGTACCTGATGTGCTCGCCAGCTGCCTTCAATCGCGTGGCCATCGACGGTTTTCGGGCCGGTCCAGCCTTTCGGGCTGCGCAGTACGATCATCGGCCAGCGCGGACGTTGGGGCTCGGACGTTGTCGAGCCTCGCGCGTCCTCCTGAATACGGCGTATTTCCGTCACGCAGTGCTGCAGCGCCGCTGCCATCGCCTGGTGCATCAGCGCGGGGTCGTCGCCCTCTACAAACAGCGGGGACCAGCCATATCCGCGGAACAGCGCTTCGAGTTCCTCGTGCGATATTCGCGCGAGAACCGTGGGATTATTGATCTTGTATCCGTTCAGGTGCAGCACGGGTAGCACCGCGCCATCGCGGCGCGGGTTGAGAAACTTGTTCGAGTGCCAGGCGGCGGCCAGTGGGCCGGTTTCGGCCTCGCCGTCACCCACCATCACCGCAACCAGCAGGTCGGGGTTGTCGAAAGCCGCACCGAAGGCATGCGAGAGGCTGTAGCCCAGCTCGCCGCCCTCGTGAATCGATCCCGGAGTCTCCGGCGTGCAGTGGCTGCCGATGCCCCCGGGAAAGGAGAAATCGCGGAAGAACTGCAGCAGGCCAGCGCTGTTTTCTGCCTTGTGTGGGTAGACTTCGGAATAGGTGCCCTCCAGGTACACGGGTGCCAGCACGCCAGGTGCGCCGTGGCCGGGCCCTGCCAGGTAAATGGCGTTGAGGTCATATTTGCGGATAAGCCGGTTCAGGTGCACGTACAGGAAACTCAAACCCGGGCTGCTACCCCAGTGGCCGAGCAGCCGCTCCTTGATGTGCTCAGGCCGCAGTGGTTCCCGCAGTAGCGGGTTGTCGCGGAGGTAGATCATGCCTGCCGCCAGGTAGTTGCAGGCGCGCCAGTAGGCGTCTAACTGGCGAAGTTCGTCGGCCTCCAGAGGCGATGTGTTCCCGGGCCTGTCCATAAGTTGCAGCTCCTGTGGGTGTTTGGTGGGGCGGTATGGCTCCGATCAGCGCGTCGCCTGTGCTGCCAGCAGGGCTGCGGCCTGCCTGGCCATCAGCGCCTGTTCGTCTGCCTTCAGCACCCAGACGCTGACTGGGCTCTCAGGTGGGCTGATGCGGTGTTCCCGCCCCGTCGCCACGCGATTCGCGACCGTGTCAATATGGACGCCAGCCCAGTCCATATCGACGAGAATGCGCGTGCGCACTTCCGGGGCATTTTCACCGACACCGCCACCGAACACGATGCTGTCCGCACCACCCAGCACCGCGAGGTAGGCACCAATGTATTTCCGCACGCGATAGCAGTATAGCCCCACCGCAAGCTTTGCCGACGCACTTTCGGATGCCAGCAACACGCGCATGTCGGCGCTCAGGCCCGACACGCCAAGCAGCCCGCTCTGGCGGTTGAGCAGGTCGTCCAGTTCATCGGTGCTCCAGCCATGGTGCTGTTGCAGATACAGCAACAGGCCTGGATCAATGTCGCCGCTGCGGGTGGCCATCATCAGGCCCTCGAGCGGGGTGAATCCCATGGACGTGTCCATCGGTCTGCCATCGCGGGTAGCGGTGATGGAACAGCCTGAGCCCAGTTGCAGTGTGAGGATGCGACCTGTGTTCGTACCCTGCGCTGCGACCTCGGACCAGCGCCGCCACAGCGCTTCATGGGCGAGCCCGTGGAAGCCGTAGCGCCGCAGGCCGTGGCGCGTGGTCAGTTCCGCAGGCAGGGCGTAGTGGCGGGCGAGCTGCGGCAGGTCTGTGTAGAACGCGGTGTCAAAGCTGGCGATGTGCGGTGTGTCGGCGTTCAACAGCGCCCGGGCGGCGCGAACCAGCGACAGCGATCGCCCCGTGTGCAGGGGCGCCAGTGGCGCCAGCTGCACCAGCTGCTGCTCTGCAGCAGCATCAATCAGGCCAGGCCCGGAGAAATACGGCCCCCCGTGGACGATGCGATGCACCACGGCCGTGATGTGCCCCGGTTTGTATTGCTCAAGGAAGTTGCGCAGGAGCTCTGCCCCGGACTCACCCTGCAATTCGTAACGCGCGCTGGCAACCGGTTCCGGTTCGCCGCCGGTTACGCTGAATGCGGCGAGGCGCAGAGAGGAGCTGCCAGCATTGACGGTGAGTAGCATCATAATTGCCGAGTATGGCGTTTTCCCGGATAGCCGACCAGTCCACAGCCTGCGCCATACAGCCAGAGGCGTTCCCGCCCTGCTCGGGGCGGTGGATCCGTGTTAGATTTGGCGCTGTTAGTGGGTCAACAGTGAGTGCACAGTATGAAACGTTTTCAAGGGAAAGTGGCGTTTGTGACGGGAGCAGCCTCGGGTATCGGCCTGGCAACCATGGCTCGCCTGGGACGCGAGGGCGCGCAGGTTTTCGCTGTCGACATCAACGCTGAACAGCTGGCGCGCGAAGCCGCGGGCCTCGCCGGGGAGGGGGTGGCGGTCCGTAGTCTCGCCCTCGACGTCAGCGACGAGGCGGCCTGCCGCGCGGCCATTGCGCAGTGCGTGGCCGAGTTCGGCAAGCTGGATGTGCTGTGCAACATTGCGGGTATGGCGCTGACTAAAAACTTTGCCGATGTGAGCGCAGCGGACTGGGATCGCGTGATGACGGTAAACACCCGCTCCGTCTTTGTCCTGTGCCAGGCCGCCATGCCGCACCTGCTGGAAACCGCCGGCAATATTGTCAATATTTCCTCTGCGGCGGGCCTGCAGGGCCTGCCCTATAACAGTGCCTACTGCGCCAGCAAGGGCGCGGTGTTGCTGCTGTCGAAGTCCCTCGCTGCGGAGTTCGCGGGCCGCGGTGTGCGCGTCAACGCTGTGTGCCCGGGTGCGGTGGATACGCCGCTGGTCAAGGACATCCAGATACCCGAGGGTGCCGATATGGCGCTCTACGGCCGCATGTTCCCGCTCACCAGTTACTTCGCGCAGGCGGAGGAGATTGCCGGCTCTGTGGCTTACCTCGCATCGGATGAGGCGAGGTTTATCACTGGATCGGCGCTGGTGATTGATGGTGGGCAAACCGCGATCTAGACAGGGGGGCGCTATGACGCAGGCACGGAATCACTGGCATTCTCTGTCCGCGGAGGACGCGCTGGCAGCGGTCGAGGGCTCTGCTCAGGGGCTCAATGCCGCGGAAGTAGAGCGTCGCACAGCGCTGCACGGCCCCAATCGCTTGCCGGAACCGCCACCTCGCCACCCCCTGTTGCGCTTTCTGGCGCACTTTCACAACCTGCTCATCTACGTCCTGCTTGCCTCCGCCCTAGTGACTGCTGCCTTGGGGCATTGGGTCGATACGGGCGTCATCCTCGCTGTCGTGCTGGTGAATGGCGTGATCGGCTTTATCCAGGAGGGACGCGCGGAGCAGGCCATGCTGGCCATTCGCGGCATGCTGGCACCACGGTCGTCTGTATTGCGCGAGGGTCGACGCATCAGTGTCGACGCCGCGGATCTGGTCCCCGGCGACATAGTGCTGGTGGAGCCCGGAGACCGCGTGCCCGCTGATATCCGGCTTATTGAAGCGCGTGGACTGTCTGCCGAAGAAGCCATTCTCACCGGCGAATCGGTGCCAGTCGAGAAGAGTGTCGCAGCCGTGCCGACCGAAGCCGCTCTGGGCGATCAGAGTTCAATGCTGTTCAGTGGCACGCTGGTGGCCGCGGGCGCCGCCCGCGGGGTTGTCGTTGCCACCGGCGCGCAGACCCAGATAGGCCGCATCAGCGGCATGCTGGCACGCGTAGAGACCTTGACGACCCCGCTGGTGCGGCAGATGGATGTGTTTGCGCGCTGGCTGACGGTTTTCATTCTGCTGGTTGCGGGGAGCCTGCTGTTCTACGGCTACGTGCGCGAGGCGCTGCCGTTCGCCGAATTGTTCATGGCGGTGGTAGGGCTATCTGTGGCTGCTATTCCAGAGGGTTTGCCGGCGGTACTCACGATTACCCTGGCGGTGGGTGTGCAGGCGATGGCAAGGCGCAACGCGATCGTGCGCCGCCTGCCAGCTATCGAAACACTGGGGTCTGTCTCTGTGATCTGCTCAGACAAAACCGGCACGCTGACGCGAAATGAGATGCTGGCCTCAACTCTGGCGGCCGGGGACTCCATCTATTCGGTAGAGGGAGAAGGCTACACGCCCGAAGGTCTGGTGAAGCGGGAAGATGGCGCAGACTGCCAGGACGATGCGGTATTGCTGGAGTTTGCTCAGGCTGCCGCGCTCTGCAACGACGCTGTGCTGCACCGGCGCGCCGCGGGCTGGCAGGTCGAAGGCGACCCGATGGAGGGGGCTCTGCGCGCACTGGCGGGCAAGATCAGCCGCGAAGGGCCGGACCCGTTTCTACACTGGAAGCGTACTGATGTCATTCCGTTCGACGCTGCACACAGGTATATGGCCGTGCTGAACCATGACCACGACGGGCACGCCTGCATCTTCGTGAAGGGTGCGCCCGAGGCGGTTCTGGCGATGAGCGTGCATCAGCGCACCGCGTCTGGCGGCTATGAGCCTCTCCAGGCTGACTACTGGCACGACATGGTGGAGCGTCTGGCGGCGGATGGCCAGCGTGTCATCGCGGTTGCGATGCGCGCCGTGCCCCAAGCGCACACGGTGCTCAATGGCGCCGATGTCGAGGGGCAGATGACGCTGCTCGGGCTGATAGGGCTCATTGACCCCCCGCGACCGGAAGCGATCGAGGCGGTCGCCGAGTGCCATGCAGCGGGGATCCGCGTGAAGATGATCACCGGTGACCACGCAGCAACGGCTCGGGCGATTGCTGTGCAGGTGGGCCTGCAGAACACACAGCGGGTGTTAACCGGTGCAGAACTGGAGAAGCTCGATGACGCCCAGCTGGCCAGCGTTGTGGGCGAGACGGATATTTTTGCCCGCACATCGCCCCGGCATAAATTGCGCCTTGTCATGGCGTTGCAGTCGCACAGTCTGACGGTGGCGATGACCGGGGACGGGGTCAATGATGCCCCGGCGCTCAAGCGCGCCGATGCGGGAATTGCCATGGGTCTGAAGGGCAGTGCCGCCGCGCGGGAAGCCGCTGAGTTGGTGTTGGCAGATGACAACTTCGCCTCGATTGCGGCGGCGGTGCGCGAAGGCCGCACTGTGTATGACAATATCAAGAAAGTCATCAGCTGGACGCTGCCCACGAATGCGGGTGAAGCCATGACCATTGTGGTCGCGTTGTTTCTGGGGCTGGCTTTGCCGATCACTGCGGTGCAGATTCTCTGGGTCAACCTGGTCACGGCGATTACGCTCGGAATGGCGCTCGCCTTTGAGCCGAGCGAGCCGGGCACGATGCGCCGACCACCCCGTCGGCGTGACGAGCCACTGCTCAAAGGCGAGCTTGTCTGGCACATCGTTCTGGTTTCCACGCTATTTCTGGTTGCGGTGTTCGGCATGTTCACCTACGCGACCGGCCGCGGTTATGAGCCGGCACTGGCGCAGACGATGGCGCTGAACACGCTGGTGGTGCTGGAGATCTTTCACCTGTTCTTCATCCGCAATATCTACGGGACGTCACTGACCTGGGCTGCAGTGCGGGGCACCCGAGTGGTGTGGGCCTGCGTGATCGCAGTGACGGGCGCCCAGTTCGCGATCACCTATGCGCCGCCGCTGCAGGCCGTGTTCGGGACACAGTCGGTGCCGCTGCTTGACGGTCTGCTGATCGTTGCGGTAGGTGCCGCCTTCTTCGCCATCATCGAAGTCGAGAAGCAGCTGCGACTCGCCCTGCAGCGTAGATCCTAGCCTTCATTGGTGACCGTTGGGGTGAAGCCCTCGGGTTTGCTGGCAAGGTCCGAGCTGTCGCTGTGCGCCGGGAGGGTTTCGGCTGGATAGCTTTGAGATTCCTGGCTACGCTTCAGGTATAAGACAGGCTTCCCTGGGGACTGGACATGCTTCGATCACTCAAGATTGCAACAGCCTTTTTTGTAGCACTGCTCGGCCTTTTGCATGTGGTTGGCAACCTTGCCAATCTGCAGGCCGCAATCGGCTTTGTTGGCGCCGTCACTGCAGGGAGTGAGCAGCCGTTTTACACACTCTATGGTCCCCCTGCGATGTCGCGCATTCTCCATGGGTTTGCGCTCGCGTTGATACTGCTTGGTGAACTGGCGGTCGCGGGCCTTGCGTTTACGGCGGTGTTCATGATGCTGAGAAACCGTTCTGCCGACGCTCAGCTGTTTGCAGCGGCCACGCGGCCGGCTGTCGCCGCCTGCGCAGTGGGAATGCTGGTCTGGTTTGGCATTTTCATCGTTATCGGCGAAGGCTACTTTATGATCTGGCAGACCGCAGCCGGTGCCGGCCCGATAGCCGGCGCAATGCGCTACGGCACGGTCTGCGGGCTGTTCATGGTGTTCCTGCTGCTGGCCCCCGACAGCGACCCCTAAGCGCCGCTTACAGATACTGGCGCAGCGTCAGCCTGTCCCCGCGCTGGGTAAACTCGATGTGTTTAAGGAAGCTCATGCCGAGCAACACTTCATCGGTTTGTAGCCCGGGCACAATACCGGCACGCACATCGGGAAGCCGTATTTCGGCCACCGCCACCTCGTCGAGCGTTGTGGCATAGCTTATCGCGGTACCGTTGGCGGTTTGCGTGCGATAGGCGCGCCCTCGCTGCAGTCCGAGGCGGTTCGCCAGTGATTCCGGAATTGCCACCCCGGTGGCTCCGGTATCCAGCAGGAAGGTGACCGGCTGGCCGTTGATTTCGCCGCTGGTGACGTAGTGGCCGAACCTGTTCCGCTGCAGGGTGATTTCGCGCACGCCGTCTTCGGTGTACAGGGTCTCCAGCTGCCGGTTGGGGTTCACCTGCCTCTCCAGCACATCACTGAAATAGAACACCCCCAGCCCCAGCAGCACGACCCACGCGAGGGCCTGCATCGTAATGCCCATGCGCTTCTGCTCCCGGATGTCGTGTTCTTCGTTCATTTGGTCGCTCAAGTGCCCGCAGCGTAGTCCACCGTAGGCCTGCATTGTAACGCACTTGAACGGCAACCTTTGTTGGCAGGGGGATTGACGCTTGCCGTTCCGGCGTGGGCATAATGCCTGCACTCACCTCAGAATGAGATCCTCTGCATGCCCCTGCATCAGCCCCGCCTGTTGGCGATCCTCCTAACGTCTTTGCTGTTAACCGGCTGCGGCAGTGACAAACCGCCGGAGTCGGAAGCGGCGGCTCCGGGAAACGAGCTGACAGCGCCTGAAGCCTCTGCGACCGCACAGGCGACCAGCGACGCAGAGGTGCTCGTGTTTGCATCCGTGCAGGACTTGATCGCACTGCTTGAGGAACAGGACTGGTGGGGTGAACCCAGGGCTGATGAGCCGCTGCAGGCGCCTCGCCTGCTGATTACCGCGATCGGGCCCAGCTGGCAGGAAGCGTCGAAGAGTATCCCGGTGAAAGACAAGAAGGGCCTGTTCTATCGCCTGATGCTGCCGCAGGTGATGCACGCCAATTATATGGTGATGGAATTTCGCGCGGGGTTGGAACAGGCACAGCGGGAACTGGACAGCGACGGTCGGGTATCCGAGCAGAGCCTGGCTCTGCTGCGGCGACTGGCGCTGCTGTTGCCCGGTGATACCGAGGAGCACGTCACTGCATTGCAGGAGAATGCCCCGGAACTGAAGGACATGATCAGCAGCTTGCTCTACCGTGTTGATGTCGTTCCTGCGGGCCTTGCACTGGGGCAGGCGGCCTACGAGAGTGGCTATGGCACCTCGCGTTTCGCGGTGGAGGGCAATTCGCTGTTCGGCCAGTGGACGTATCAGGGTGATGGCATCAAGGCGAAGGAGCACCGCGCCTACAAGGGCGACTACTCCATCAAGGCGTTCGACTGGCCCTTCGACAGCGTGCGTGGCTATTTTATCAACCTGATGTCCCACCCCGCCTATGAGGATTTCCGGCAACTGCGCGCCGACATGCGCGCGCGTGGTGAGCCGCTCTCCTCATTGCCGCTGGCCGACGGCCTGCTGCGCTACTCCGAGCGGGGCCAGGATTATGTGGATTCCCTGAAAGGCATGATCCGCCACAACAAGCTCGATCGCGCTGATAATGCGGTGCTGCGCGATGAGCCGGTACGCTTTCTGTTGGGAGCCGAGAGCCCGGAGGCCGCGGCAGACCTGCGTGCAGAAATCGAGGCCATGCGCGCGAACGGCAAGTTGCAGGAGTTGATCGACAGCATGCGCCTTGAGTAAAGCAGGGCTTCTTGTCACTGAGGTTTAGGTGATATCGGCGCCCGGCATAGCCGTCTAATCCGGCTGGTGGGGCGGGTCGATGTCCGGCGCTGGCGGCGCGGTGTTGCCTTCTCGCTGCAGCGTCGTCAGCCTTGCCTGCAAGAGTCTCGCGTGCTCGCGTTCCTCCGCCGCAAACTCCGCGGCGTATTTCACGATCACCGGGTCTGCTGAGCGGGCCGCGACGTCGGCGTAAAAATCCGCCGCTGCATTCTCCTGATCGATCATCAAGCGCAGTGCTGTCTCCGGCTGCATTTCGTAGCGCAGGCTTGCATAAGCGCCGGTCTCCGGCGGCTCCTCGTCGGGCCAGGTGAACTCCCAGGGCTTGAGACGCGGCAGCTCGTGGCTGGTGCAAATGGCGGCGACTTCCTGCGCGTGCAGGTCGCTGTAGGTGGCCAGCTCGTCGAACAGCGCTGCCAGATCCTGCTGACGGTGATGACGCATCGTGTCGGCAAACTCGCGCAGGCGCTCCGCGGACTCCTGTTCCAGTTCCAGGCTGTGGGCGAGGAACAGTGACAAATCTGCGATCATGTCGTTCTTCATAGTGCGAACCCTGCCCGTGGATCTTCAGTCTGGTCAGCCTGTGCGTGCGGCCGCGGCCACACCGGTCGCGGACTGCGGTATAGAATTCCCTTGCCGAAGCCGTCGTCCGCGTGAATCAGCGCTGCAGCCTCTGCGGCGGTTTCGGGCGCGCCCTCTACCGGGTGTACACGTTGTTTCCAGGCAGTTTGCTCTGGGACAAAGGTCACACACTGGCTGAGCACTTGAATGAAGGCAAAGCCGGGAAAGGCCATGGCCTCAAAGATAAGCTGCGCCAGGCCGTTGGGATCCCCGCTGTAGCCGCGGGCGATAAAGCCGGCACCACTGGCCAGAGCGATGGCGCAGGGCTGGAAAGCGCGTACCTCGGTGCCGTGAGGGGTCAGCTTGCCATCCAGCCAGGTTTCCGGGCTGGTGGGAGACGCCTGCCCCTTGGTCATGCCGTAGACCTCGTTGTCCATTGCAATATAGACAATATCCACGTTGCGGCGGCAGGCGTGGAGGAAGTGGTTGCCGCCAATCGAAAAGCCGTCGCCATCGCCGCCCACTGCGACTACCTCGAGATCGGGGCGCGCCACTTTCAGGCCGGTGGCCAGGGGTAGTGCCCGCCCGTGCACACCGTGGAAGCCGTAACTGCTGACGTAGGCGGGCAAGCGCGAGGAGCAGCCAATGCCGGAAACGATCGCCGTATTGTGGCTGGTAAGTTCGCGCGCAGCCATGGCCTTGGTGATCGCGTTGAGCACACTGTAATGGCCACAACCCGGGCACCAGATAGGTTTGATCCCGGACTTGTAGTCTCTCGCTTTAAGTGGCATTGGCAGTCTCCAGTGCTGCGTAGATATCCCGGGGTTGGATCGCTGCGGGCCCGGGCAGCGCCAGGCTCTCAAAGGCGAATTGCGGCAGCAGCGAGCGCAGGTAGTGCCACAGCTGTGCGCCATGGTTGTGCTCCACCACCAGTAATCGGGTGGCGGGCTCAAGCATGATCGCCAGTTGTTTCGCGGGCAGTGGCGCCAGGAGACGCAGACTGAGCACCGCGGCTTCCCGCCCGGCGGCCGCCAGGCCTGCCTGCGCTTCCAGCGCGGTTGCGCTGACCGACCCCATACAAATGATCACGGGGTGCTGGTCCATCTCGCCGACGAGGTCGGCCCAGTGCTCGCCGAAGTCCCAGCCAGCGAGCTTGCGCCAGCGTTTCTCCAGCTGCATGCGGTGGTCCCGGGCACGCGGTGACGGGATGGCATTCTCGCCGTGTTCGAGGCCATCGGCGGTATACATGCGGCCCGGCTCACCGGGCAGGGCCAGCGGCGACACACCGGAGTCTGTGTCGCGATAGCGCAGGTAGGGTTCCACCTCTTTGGAACGGTTGATGCCGGCCTGGGGGCAATCGCTCCCGGGGGCATCAAACACCTGAATGGACTGGCCCAGAGACTGGTCGCTGAGCACAATCACCAGCGTTTGCAGCTGGGTCGCCAGGTGCACCGCCCACGCGGTGGTGAAGTGGCAGTCGGCAATCGACTGCGCCGCCAGCACAATATGCGGGGCGTCACCGTGCATGCCGTAGAGCGCCTGGTTGAGGTCGCTCTGTTCACTTTTGGTGGGAATGCCCGTCGAGGGGCCGCCGCGCATTACGTTGACCACCACTGCCGCAGTCTCGCTGGCTACCGCAAGTCCCATGGCCTCGCTCATCAGCGCCATGCCTGGCCCGGAGGTGGCGGTCATCGCCGGCACGCCACCAAATCCCGCGCCAATCACCATATTGATGGCCGCGAGTTCATCCTCGGCCTGTACCAGGTGCCCGCCGTAGTGCTCGATATGATGGGCCAGCCATTCCAGCAGGTCGGAGGCGGGTGTGATGGGGTAGGCCGCGACAAAACGCACCCCCGCCTCAAGCGCGCCCAGCGCCGCCATCTGGTTACCACTGGCCAGCCAGCGTTGGGGCCCGGGACTGTGTCCGGGCGCAGCCGCCGCCGGCACCGGCAACCCTGCGAGGAGTTCCCCCAGGGGCTCTGGCAGTGCCTGGTTAAACCCGGCCCGCAGTGCCCGGCAGGCGGCAGCCAGTACCGCCTGGTCGTGTCTTGCGAGGCGTGCGAGCAGTAGCGCCTCCGCCGCGGCGCATGTACAACCCAGGCCGCTGGCGAGCATTCCGAAAAACACCATGTTCAGCCACCCCGAATCTGCGGCGGCAGCAATCCCTGTGGCGTCAATGGTCAGGAGATTGTCGAGGGTGACCCCGGGCGGAGGGACGTCGGTGCCGGTATGCAAGACCAGAGTGCTGGCGCTGATCGGCACTTCCTCGGCAAAGCGTGCAAAGTTCTGCCAGTCCAGCGCAATCAGCAGGTCAATTTTGGCCGGGATGGTCGACACCGGCGCGTCGCCCAGGCGCAAGATGGCGGCCGATTCGCCACCGCGAATCTGTGGGCTGAAGGTCTTTTTCAGCATGCCGTAGCCGCCGACGTCTGCGAACAGCCGCAGGAGCAGTTCACCGGTCGAGATTGCGCCGGCGCCGCCACTGCCGCTGATCGCCAGGGTGAGAGTTGTCATAGTCGCTGCGTTCCAGAGTAAATGGCTTGTCGTTTCATTCGGGCCAAGCTTGTCTTCAACCTGATGGGACTATTCCCACTGGTGCCTGCATACCGAGGGCCCGTCGAATCCTTCCTTCGGGGTGACACGCTGCACGGTTTTACAGACTTTCTAATTGGCGCCGTGGAAGGGAGGGTCGCTGCCGTCAGGGGTCGAGCCTGATTCCACGTCCAGAACGAGTTGTGTCATTTTCAGAATACTGTCGGGATTGAGGGCAATGGATTCAATGCCCTGCTCTACGAGCCAACGAGTTATTTCGGGGAAATCAGATGGCGCCTGCCCGCAGATACCGATGTATTTGCCCGTCTTCTTGCAGGCCTGAATGGCCATGCCCATAAGTGTGGCAACGGCCTCGTTGCGCTCATCGAACTCCGCCAGGAGTTCTGAATCCCGGTCTACCCCGAGCGTGAGTTGTGTCAGGTCGTTTGAGCCAATGGAAAAACCGTCACAATGCTCCAGAAAGCGCTCTGCCAGTAAAGCATTGGCCGGGATTTCGCACATGAGATGGATGCGCAGGTTGTTCTCCCCCCGTCGCAGACCTTTTTCCGCCATCAGTTCCATGACTTTGATTTCCTCCTCCACGCTGCGAACGAAGGGAATCATCAACTCCAGATTGGCAAGCCCCATGGTTTCGCGGACCCGCTTTACCGCATCGCACTCCATGGCGAAGCAGTCCGCGAAGCGTGGTGAGTGGTAACGGGATGCCCCCCTGAAGCCGAGCATCGGGTTGTCCTCCCGTGGTTCGTAGTCCACACCACCAAGCAACTGCGCATATTCATTGGACTTGAAGTCGCTCATGCGCACGATCACTGGCTTCGGGTAAAAGGCGGCAGCGATAGTGCCTATTCCTTCGGCGAGACGACTGACATAGAACTCCCGGGGACTGCCGTAGCCTGCGATACGTTCGCGTATCTCTGACTGTAGCGAGGGCGCAAGCTTGTCGATATCCAGCAGGGCCTGGGGGTGCACACCGATGTGATCGTTGATGATGAACTCGATTCGGACCAGGCCGACGCCATCATTCGGCAGCCGACTGAACTCGAGGGCACGTCCAGGGTTGCCAACGATCATCATGATTTTTGTGCGTGGGCGTATCCCCGCCTCAAGATTGAACTCCACAGTCTCGAAGGATAGCAGTCCGTCATAGACCTTTCCCGTTTCGCCCTCGGCACAGCACACCGTTACCGCCTGCCCGTCGCTCAGTCGAGCCGTTGCATCGACAGTCCCGACGATCGCAGGAATGCCCAGTTCACGGGCAATGATAGCCGCGTGGCAGACCCGTCCGCCGCGATTGGTGATAATCGCGCTGGCACGTTTCATGATGGGCTCCCAGTCCGGGTCGGTCATGTCAGTCACGAGTACATCGCCGTCTTCGATATCGGCCATGTGCGAGGCATCGAGTATCGTTTTCACCTGGCCGCTGCCAATGCGCGCACCCACGCTTTTGCCGGTGAGCAAGACCTTGCCCTTTTCTGTAAGGCGGTAGCTCAGCTGTTTGCTGGCATCCAGATTTGAGTGCACAGTCTCCGGACGAGCCTGAACAATGAACAGTTCACCGCTACGGCCATCTTTGGCCCACTCGACATCCATGGGTCGCCCGTAGTGACGCTCTATGCTGATTGCCAGCCGGGCCAGCTGTAGCACTTCGTCGTCGGTAATCGCGAAGCGCTGGCGATCCTGGCGACGCACTTCGACATTGCGGGTAGCCATTCCGGTAATGCCGTCTTTGCTGTAAACCATCTTCAGGGCCTTCGAGCCCAGCTGCCTGCGAATGATAGGCCGAAAGTCGTCCACCAGTGTGTTCTTGTAAACCAGGAATTCATCCGGCGTAACCGCCCCCTGAACCACGTTTTCACCCAGACCATATGCGGCGGTGACCATGACCACGTCGGGAAAGCCACTCTCCGTATCAATGCTGAACATGACGCCCGATGAGGCAAGGTCAGAACGCACCATGTTCTGTACGCCAACGGACAGCGCCACTGCCATATGATCGAAACCCTTGTGCACGCGGTAGGCGATTGCGCGGTCTGTGAACAGTGAAGCGAGCACCTGTTTGCAGCTGCGCTGCAGGTGCTCTTCGCCCTTTATGTTGAGGTAGGTCTCCTGCTGCCCCGCGAATGAGGCCTCAGGCATGTCCTCGGCAGTTGCGGATGATCGCACGGCCACCTCGGGGTCCCTGCCGTCGTTTTTCTGCCTCAGAATGTCGTAGGCGGCACTGATCTCCGCGGCGACTGCAGGGGGCATTTCACCATCCACAATCCAGCCGCGGATGTTGGCCCCGACAGTGGCCAGCTCGCGGACGTCTGCGACATCCAGCTGTGCCAGCGCCTCGGTGATCTTGTTGCGCAGATCGTTGTGATCAAGGAATGCGTAGTAGGCTGCAGCCACGGTAGCAAAGCCATCCGGCACCTGTATTGCCTGGCCGGAAAGCGCGCTGTACATCTCGCCCAAAGAGGCGTTCTTGCCGCCTACCAAAGGTACGTCACCGATGCCCAGCTCAGAGAACAGCCGAATGTAACTGAAGTCACTCATGACACTACCTCCCGCATCCTGTTTTCAGTGTGTTCGCAACACAGGCCGGGATTATTGACCTGCCTCAAGGTTCGGTGGGATTCCGCCGGCTTCGCTATCATTTTTCCCGTTCGGGGTGTTGTCCGCACACAAACTTCTACAGAATAGACGTGGCGATGAAACTACGGGTTTAACCGCGCAGCAATTCGCAGCGCGGGAGTGTTGGCCCGATACTGGAAGGCCTTGCTTATGCGACGCTGGACTCCAACGGACTTACAGACACTTATCGACAGCTTGCTTGCCGACGGGATTCGCGTACTCGGCCCCAGGGTGGGCGATGCAGCCATACTTTACGACGAGATTGACACGCTGCCCATCGGTTGTGGTGACGAGCAGGCCCCCGGCTACTATCGTCTGACCGCGAGACACGATCAGAGTCGCTTTGGCTACAACCTGGGGCCGTCGACCTGGAAACAGTTCCTGTTCCCGCCAGAGGAAGCGATCTTTCGTGTGCAGGACGGGGAATTCATCAGTTGCCGTGAGCAGCCTGAAAAAATGGCTTTTATCGGTGTCAGGGCCTGCGAGCTGGCCGCAGTTTCGATCCAGGATCGGGTATTCATGGGCGACTTCACCGACCCCGGCTACGCCTCGCGTCGTGAAAACCTGCTGCTGATAGCGGTTAACTGCTCCCAGGCTTCGGGTAACTGCTTTTGCGCATCTACCGGTGATGGTCCTGCAGTGGGTGTCGGCGCCGACCTGATCCTTACTGAGGTGAGGCCGGAAGATCCCTACTACCTGGTGGAAGCTCAAACTGAGGCCGGCCAATGGATGATCGCGGCTGTCGGTGGCCCTGTGGCGGCACCTGAAGAAATCGACGCCAGGGATGAAGTGATCGCCGCAACTCGGCAGCAGATGCAGCGTGAGTTTGCCACCGAGGGGATTGCCGATGCACTGCTCTCCGCCCTCGATCATCCACATTGGGATGTGGTGGCCGAGCGCTGTCTGGCCTGCGGCAACTGCACACAGGTCTGCCCCACCTGTTTCTGCAGCACAACCCGGGAGCATGTAAACCCCGTTAGTCTCGATGTGACGCACATGCGCGGCTGGGACTCCTGCTTTACCGCCGATCACTCCTATCTTTCCGGTGGAGTGGTGCGCCAGAGTGTGAAGTCGCGCTATCGCCAGTGGTTGACGCACAAGCTGGCTGGCTGGGATCAGCAGTTCGGCCTGTCCGGCTGCACTGGGTGTGGACGCTGTATCAGCTGGTGCCCCGTTGGCATTGATTTGACGGAGGAAGTTGCCGAGATCAGGCGGCCGCTATGAGAACTGTTGGCGACGAGTTGCGGGCCCATCCGTTCTTCACTGGGCTGAGTGAGGACTGCATGCAGCTGATCGCAGGCTGTGGCGAGCATGTGGTGTTCCGGTCAGGTGCGACGATAGCCACCGAAGGCAGTGCCGCCAATGAGTTCTACGTCATTGAGCGGGGGCGCGTCGCGTTGCGGCTACACACCTCTGCAGCTGGCGCTATACTGATACAAACACTTGATGCCGGCGATATTCTGGGCTGGTCCTGGCTGTTCCCGCCATTTCGCTGGTCGATTGAGGCAATAGCGATGCAGGATGTGCATGCCATTCGACTCGACGGTAAATGTCTGCGCCATAAGTGTGATACTGACCCCGTGATGGGGTACGCCCTCATGCAGCGCTTTTCCTACATTATGAGTCAGCGCGTAGAGGCCACGCGACTGCAGGTGCTGGACCTGTATGGGAGCGCGAACGGCCCGTGAAGGACCCGCTGCTGCCCCAAGGCGTCGAGATTCAATCCTGGCAGCAGGAAAGCGAGCTCGTGTTTACTTTTCAGGTCGAGCCGCCGGAAGGCTACGGGACCTTTCGTGCGGGCCAGTTCAATATGCTCTACCTGCCCGGCATCGGTGAATCGGCGATATCTATCAGCGGTGACCCGGCTGACAGAAATCACCTGACGCACACAGTCAGGGCAGTAGGCACTGTGACGCGAGCTCTGCGCGGTCTCAGGCCACCTGCCCGCATCGGTCTGCGTGGTCCTTTCGGTCGAGGTTGGCCTCTGGCCGCTGCCGAAGGTCGGGAACTGCTCCTGATGGCGGGTGGGATCGGATTGGCGCCACTGCGGCCGGTACTGTTTCAGGCTCTCGCTGCGCCTGAGCGCTATCGACGAGTTACCCTGTTGCTGGGCGCTCGTTCCCCGGAGGAGCTGCTGTATGCCGAACAGCTGCTACGCTGGAAATCAGATGCCGGCCTGCAGTTGCTGGCAACCGTCGACGCGGCCTCCGCCGAATGGCGCGGCGACGTCGGTGTTATCACCGACCTGGTGCAGAGGGCAGGTATAAACCCGCAGCAAACCGTGGCAATGGTCTGTGGGCCGGAAATCATGCTGCGTTTCTCCGCAAGACGGTTGCGGGAGCTCGGCGTCGCCAGCGACGCGATTCATGTCTCCCTGGAACGCCACATGCAGTGTGCCACCGGCTTCTGCGGCCATTGTCAGCTGGGCCCGTATTTTCTCTGCAAGGACGGGCCGGTATTCGCCTATCCTGATGTGGAGCACTATCTCATGACGCAGGAATTCTGATGGCTATGCCTGCTCAGCCGCGACTGGCCGTTTTCAAGTTTGCGTCCTGCGATGGGTGCCAGTTAAGCCTGCTCGATTGCGAGGATGAATTGCTGAGCATCTCTGAACGGGTCGATATTGTGCATTTCCCCGAGGCATCCAGACGGATGCTGAAGGGCCCCTACGATATCGCTCTGGTGGAGGGTTCTATCACTACCGCGCATGATCGCGAACGTCTCACCGAGATTCGCGAGCAGAGCCGCTTCCTGATCTGTATCGGCGCCTGTGCCACAGCGGGTGGCCTGCAGGCCATGCGCAACTTCACTGATGTCGGTGACTATGCCCGTGCCGTTTATCCCCATCCGGAGTACCTTTCGACGCTGGAGACCTCTACGCCGATTGCCGACCATGTGGCCGTCGATTACGAACTGCGCGGATGCCCCGTCGACAAGTACCAACTGCTGGAAGTGGTACTGGCTTTCGCCACCGGGCGCCGTCCCCAGATCGCTCGCGAAAGCGTTTGTATGGAGTGCAAAGCGCGGGGCAACGTCTGCGTGCTGGTTGCACAGGGGCAGCAGTGTCTGGGTCCGATCACCCAGGCGGGCTGCGGTGCTTTGTGCCCTGCTTATGCACGCGGCTGTTACGGTTGCTTCGGGGTGAAGGAACAGGCTCAGGTGGGACTATTGATCGACCACTTGCGAGCGCGGCATGGTATGACTCTGGATCAGGCCAGGCGCAGCCTGCGGGCCTATAATCCTGCAGCTGAGCCGTTGCAGATTATCGCTCTGGAGTGCGACGAGGAGGGTGCTGCAGCTGGCAGTGCAGGGAGCGGTGGCCATGACGGGTAAAGAAATACCGATCAAGGCCGGGTTAAAAACCCGGCGTATCGATGTGGGGTATCTCGCCCGGGTGGAGGGCGAGGGCGCCCTGATGGTGGATGTGGTTGACGGTGAACTCAAGGACGTCCAGTTAAAGATCTTTGAACCGCCACGCTTCTTCGAGGCTTTTTTACAGGGCCGCGAACTGACGGAGGCGCCGGATATCACCGCTCGCATCTGCGGAATATGCCCCGTGGCTTACATGATGAGCGCCGTGCATGCGATGGAGGATATGCTCGGTATTCGACCCGAGGAGGGTATTCGCCGCTTGCGCCGGCTGCTCTACTGCGGCGAGTGGATCGAGAGCCACGTTCTGCATATCTATATGCTGCACGCACCGGATTTCCTCGGTTTCGACGACGCCATCACCATGGCCCGGGAGCATCCGGATGTCGTGAAACGCGGCCTGCGCATGAAAAAGGCGGGGAATGACATCGTGAAGTTGCTGGGCGGCCGGGAAATTCACCCGATCAATGTCCGTGTGGGCGGTTTCTACAAGATTCCCGAAGTCGCGACATTTACAGCACTGCTTGATGAGCTGAAGTGGGCCCGTGACGCGGCCGCAGAGACGGTGCTGTGGACGGCCGGGCTCCACTTTCCCGATATGCATCGGGACTATGAGTTTGTTGCACTGCGCCACGATAGCGACTATCCCTTCAGCGAGGGGCGCATTGTTTCCAGCCGCGGGCTCGATATTGCGATGGCACAGTATCCGAGCCATTTTTCAGAGCGTCAGGTGCCCCACAGCAATGCCCTGCACTCAGTGCGCAAGCCCGACAATACACCTTACTTTGTCGGCCCTATGGCTCGATACAATCTGAATCGCGATCGCCTGTCGAGCGCGACGCGGAAGCTCGCATGCGAAGTCGGTTTTGATCGCACGATTGATAATGCCTTTGAGAGCATCGTGGTGCGCGCGCTGGAAGTCTTTCAGGCATTCGACGAAGCCATTGAGCTGATAGAGAATATGGTCGTGCCAGCACGGGCGGCAGAGGTGGTCCCCGCGGGTGGCGGCGTGGGGATGGCGGCTACAGAGGCGCCGCGTGGGCTGCTTTTCCACCGCTATGAAGTCGGTGATGACGGACTCATCACGCTGGCCAATATTGTGCCGCCAACCTCGCAGAATCAGCTGACGATTGAACAGGACCTGCACGACCTGGTGGCGGCCAATCTTGACCTCAGCCAGAGCGAGCTGACGGCGCTCTGTGAGCAGGCGATTCGAAATTATGACCCCTGTATTTCCTGCGCCACCCACTTCCTTAAGCTACAGTTACGTCATGGCTAGAGAGGGTAGAATTGTGACTGTAGGCAATCCCTACCGGGGAGATGACGGTGTTGGGCCTTACATCTTCGCGAAATTGTCAGAGGCTCTGCCCGGGGCGGATCTGGTGGCATCCGACGGGGAGGTCAGTGGACTCATCGCCGCTTTTCAGGGCTGTGATGAATTGCTGCTGGTCGATGCCGTGGATGCAGAAGGAGCGGGGCTGCGCCCGGGCAGCGTGGTTTGCCTGGACGCGGATGACCCGGCGCTTGCCGACGTTGGTCTTCGCGCCAGCACACACGCAATGGGCGTGTCCGAGGCTATCGCGTTGGCGCGATCACTCGGTTCCCTGCCAGACCGGTTCACGGTAATCGCTATTGCCGGTGCGCGCTTTAACCAGGAAATGGGCCTTTCCGCTGACGTGATGACAGCTGCGGATCGCCTTGTCGTTGAACTCACCGGATGGTATGGCAATGCATGAGGCCGGGTTGATCAGGGATCTGCTGGCGAAAATCAACGAGCTGGCCAGTCGGGAAGACGCGACATCGGTGACACGGGTAACGGTCTGGCTGGGTGCACTGAGCCACATTTCACCGGAACATTTTGCCGAGCACTTCCGCAACGAAACGGTCGGCAGCCTCGCGGAGGGTGCTGACCTTACAGTCGAGGCATCGGCAGATATCAATCATCCCCAGGCTCAGGATATTCTCTTGAGGAGTATAGAAATTGCCGAGGCCTGAGTGCCGCCATATTCAGGTTACCGGTCTGGTGCAGGGGGTGGGTTTTCGTCCCTATGTGTACCGACTGGCCCAGCGCTTGGGCCTTCAGGGTGAAGTGCTCAATCAACCCGGCCGGCCTGCAGGC
>DIAF01000046.1:14184-15822 GCA_002414665.1 Halieaceae bacterium UBA5085 | reverse complement strand
GCCTTCAGGGTGAAGTGCTCAATGGTTCGTCAGGCGTGAGTATCACGGTTCAGGGCCACAGGGCAGCGCTGGACCAGTTTATGGCTGAGCTTTGCCGGAATGCTCCCGGACAGCGGCATGAGTTCTCCGTGAATGCGGCCGCCGCCACAGCGCGCGGCGACTTTGTGATTGCGCCGAGTCAGTCAGACGCTGGTATCGCCAGTACGCTGCTCGCGGATCAGGCCATCTGCGATGACTGTCGTCGTGAGTTTCATGACAAGCATGATCGGCGTTATCGCTATCCGTTTATCAGCTGCACGACCTGTGGTCCGCGCTTTTCCATTTGTAAGCAGCTGCCCTGGGATCGTATCAATACCAGCTGGAGCCGGTTTTCCCTCTGCGCAGCGTGTCGACAGGAGCACGAGTCGCCTCTGGATCGACGCTTTCACGCCGTGGGTATTTCCTGTCCGGACTGTGGACCGGTTTTGTTCACTGCTGACGGTCTGCGGGGCGAGGTGGCATTGCAGGAGGCCTGTGCGGTTCTGGACCGCGGCGGCGTGGTTGCCGTCAAGGGTAGTGCCGGATTTCACCTGCTGGTGGATGCGCAGAATCCGGCGGCCGTTGCGCGCCTGCGCGAGCGCAAGCGACGCAGTAAGCCACTCGCGGTGCTGGCTCCCACTTTCGAATGGGTGCTTGAAAACGCCCATACCGAGGCTGCAGAGCGTGCTGCCCTGAAGGGAGCTGCAGCGCCTATTGTGTTGCTCAGGGCGCATGGCGATATGCAGGAATTGTTGGCGCCTGGCCTGGGTACACTGGGCGTCATGTTGCCCAGCAGTGGGATTCAGCTATCCATCATGCGGGAGCTGCAGCGCCCTCTGGTCGCTACGAGTGCCAATCTTTCCGGTGCGCCGCTGATCCATGAAAATGACACCGCACTGTCTGCGTTGGCTGACATTGCCGATGTGTTCCTGCTGCACGATCTTGACTTGGTACAGGGCCTGGATGATTCCGTACTGCGGGTCATGGCTGGCCAGCCGGTCAGTCTTCGACTTGGGCGAGGCTTGGCGCCCCAGATACACACTGTACCGGTAGCCCACTCATCGCTGGGTTGTGGCGCGCATTTGAAGGTCAACCTCGCCATGCAGGAGAGGCATACGCTGATTGTTGGCCCATACATCGGCGATCTTCAGGGAGCTGGCAACAGGCAGCGTTATCTCCGGCAGAAGTCCACGATGCCCGCTTTTTTCCAGATTGATGCAGGGACTGAAGTCACTGATCTACATCCAGATTATGGCTCCAGCGTGGAGGCGGATGATCACGCGCTCACGGTGCCGCATCACGTTGCCCACGCCATGGCTGTCTGGCTGGAGCATCAGCCGGAACCGCCTTTTCAGGCACTGACCTGGGACGGTGTTGGCCTGGGTCCCGACGGCACTGTCTGGGGGGGAGAGTGCCTGCAGTTTGATGCGGGGATGATGTGGCAGCGCCTTGGTAGTATCCGCCCGTTTCATTTGCCGGCTGGTCATGACATCGCCCGGTTTCCAGGCAGGATCGCCAGAGTCCTGAACGGTGAAAGGTATCCCGGCAGGTCCATTCCCTGCTCCAGCATGGGTCGATTAATCGAGGGTCTCGCCGCGCTGGCCGGGCTTCGGGAGGAAA
>DIAF01000046.1:13798-13952 GCA_002414665.1 Halieaceae bacterium UBA5085 | reverse complement strand
CCTGTTCGAGGCGCAGATCGCCATGGAGTGGGAAGCGCTCGGCCAGGGTGCAACGAGGGCTTCGCATATGGATTTCTCATTGCTTGGCGCCGATCTGGATTGGCGCCCGCTGTTGCCGGTGGTCGCCGACCGGAGCGTGTGTCTTTCTGCCCGT
>DIAF01000046.1:2908-13596 GCA_002414665.1 Halieaceae bacterium UBA5085 | reverse complement strand
TTTCTGCCCGTGCCCTGGGTTTTCACCAGGCGTTGGCAAGAGCCGCGCTGCGCCAGTGCCGTCTGGGGCGTGGTGATAGCGTTCTGTTGTCTGGTGGCGTTTTTCAGAATCGCCTGTTGGTAGAACTGATGCTTGCCGGAGCCAGGGAAATTGGATTGAAGCTATTGCTGCCCGGGCGACTCCCCCCCAACGACGGAAGTATTGCCGCCGGGCAGTGTGTGGCCCTCGCCATGGGGGCGAAACAGGCCGGAGTTACCCAGCGGTGTGCCTAGCGATACCGGGAAAAATCATCAGCATTAGCGGCGTCGGTCTTGAGCGACAGGCACTCGTTCGCTTCGGCGATGTTGAGCGTGTCGTTAACCTGTGCCTGACGCCTGATGCTGCAACAGATGACTACGTCATTGTGCACGTGGGTTGCGCCATCCGGATACTGGATCAAGAGGAGGCACAGCGCGCCCTGTCCCTGCTGCGAGAGTTGGTTTCGATGGAGCGCGGTCATGCGATTTCTTGAAGAGTTTCGGGACCCCGTGCTGGCGGAGGCTGTGATTGCCCGAATCGCTGGCCTGGTAACTCGGCCGTGGGTCCTGATGGAGGTTTGCGGTGGTCAGACTCACGCCATTATCCGTCATGGTATCGATCAATTACTGCCAGATTCAGTGGAGCTGATTCATGGTCCCGGGTGCCCCGTCTGTGTAACGCCGGTTGCCTGCATTGATGAGGCGCTTGAGTTGGCTCAGAGGCAAGATGTGATTTTCGCGACCTTTGCTGACATGTTGCGAGTGCCAGGCAGCGATAGGGATCTACTGGCCTGCAAGGCCATGGGTGGTGACGTACGCACGGTTTACTCACCCCTGGACGCGGTGCAGTTGGCGCGTGAGAATCCCGGTCGCGAGGTCGTTTTCTTTGCGGTGGGCTTTGAGACCACGGCGCCCGTAAATGCGCTCAGCGTTGTGCAGGCCAAGGCATCCAGCGTCGACAACTTTTCCCTGTTGGTCAGTCAGGTTCGGGTACCACCGGCTATTGAAGCAATAGCCGGCTCGCCCGGTAACCGGGTACAGGCCTTTCTTGCTGCGGGACATGTGTGCGCCGTGATGGGCTATTGGGAGTACGAGGCGGTCGCGGCGCGTCTGGGAGTGCCTGTGGTTGTGACGGGCTTCGAACCACTGGATGTTCTGCTCGGCATTGAAGCAGCACTGGAGCAACTCGAACGCGGTGAGGCCCGGGTAGAAAATCAATATGCCCGCTGTGTGGACCGGGAGGGTAACCGCGAGGCACAGACTCTGATGAAGCAGGTCTTTCGCGAGGCCGGACAGGACTGGCGGGGTCTGGGCATGCTTGAGGCCTCCGGACTTCAGCTGCAGGGTGATTACGCCAGCTACGACGCCAGGGAAAAGTTCACCTTGCGTGGCGTAACGTCCATCGAGGCGAGTGGGTGCCTCGCCGGTGACGTCCTGACCGGGCGTATCCGTCCCTATGAGTGTCCGCGCTTCGGCAGTGAATGCACCCCTGAGTCGCCTCTGGGAGCTACCATGGTGTCCGGCGAGGGCGCCTGCGCCGCGTACTATCGTTACCGCCGAAAAGCCGGGGTGCACCGTGCCTGAGTGCCGTTTCCCCTTCGCCAGATATCCCGTCGTTACGCTTGCTCATGGTGCCGGTGGTCGTTTCACCCAGCAACTGATACGGGATATTTTCTCTGCGGCCATGACCGATGTGCAGGCGGATCAGGATGGCGCTGATCTCGTTTTTCAGGACCCACCCGACAGTCGCCTGGTGTTCACCACGGACTCCTACGTTGTCAGCCCGCTGGTATTTCCAGGTGGGGATATTGGCAAGCTTTCGGTGATCGGCACCTGCAACGATCTCGCCGTGTGTGGCGCTGAGCCTGCGTATCTGAGCAGTGGCTGGATTATCGAAGAGGGTTTTCCCACCGAGTCATTATTCGCGCTGGCACAGTCCATGGCCCTGGCTGCAGCTGAAGTCGGAGCCAGAATCGTCACCGGCGATACGAAAGTGGTGGAGCGCGGTCACGGTGACGGTGTGTTCCTGAACGTGTCCGGTGTCGGTGTACGCAGGTTTTCCTGCCATCCCCGGCTTATTCAGCCCGGTGACGTGGTGATTGTCTCCGGTGACCTGGGACGGCACGGCGCCTGCATCCTCGCCCAGCGTGAGGATTTGCAGATTCAGACTCCAATAGAAAGTGACTGCGCCCACTTGTGGCCCGCCGTCGCGCGCTTATCGCCTTTGGCTGAGTCTGTTCACTGTATCCGCGATCTCACTCGCGGTGGCCTGGCGACGGTCCTGGCCGAGCTCAGTGAAACGGCTTCCCTGCAGATAACTATCGAACGCGACCAGGTGCCCGTCAGCAAGAAAGTGGCCTCGGTCTGCGAGTTATTCGGTATGGATCCTCTGTATATGGCCAATGAGGGCCGAATGGTGCTGTTTGCCGAGCCGTCGCGTGAAGACGAGATTCTGGAGAGTCTGGGTGCCAGTGCCCGAACGATTGGCGTGGTGTCCGAAGGTCGCGGCGTCATCGCCTGCAGTCAGTTGGGTGGAAGCCAGATGCTGGACATGCTGAGTGGTGAGCAATTGCCGCGGATCTGCTAGCGCTGATAGTCATCTGCAGTGCGTGAAATCTATGGGATCGAACGTGTTGAACTCGCACTTGATCTCCGTTTCACGGCTTGCAGTTTTTCTCGCCGGCCATGACGCGCCTGAACTTTTCAGTTGGCGTCATCCTTGAGCCTGGCTTCGCGCGTGCTGACAATTGCCATGGTAATCAGGCCCGTGGGTACCGCGAACACGCCAAGCCCGATCATAAGGGTAAAAAAGGTGAATATCTTGCCGCCCACGGTGACAGGGTACACATCGCCATAACCCACGGTCGTGAGGGTGGCCAGTGCCCACCAGAAAGAATGGAATACCGACGCGAAGGTTTCGGGTTGTGCATCGCGCTCGAAGAAATAAATTCCCACAGCGGCGAGATAAAACACAAACAGCGCGCCAATGCCAAATACGGCGAGGTCCACGCGCACAAGGCGAAAGGCATCGCCAATGCGTTTGGCGGCATCGACGTAGCGAACGAGCTTGAATAAACGGAACAGCCGGAACAACCAGAGAATGCGCAAGCTGCGCAAATCCAGCCCGAGCTGCAGATAAAATGGCAGAATCACCAGCAAATCGATAAGGCCATAAAAACTGAAGATGAATGCCAGACGCCTTTCGCTAAGCCAGAGACGCAACAGATATTCGATGGTGAATACCGCGATCACGAACACTTCAAACCTGCGCAGGTTGTTGCGTACCTCCTGCGACAGGTTGGGCAGGGTCTCCACGGTAAACGCCACAATGGAGAGCACAATCAGGGCTTGAATAAATATCTGGCAGATTCGCCCGAAGAGCGTTTTATTGCCGGAAAAAACCGTCTGCAGCCGACTCCGCAGGCTGGTTTTCTCTGCCGTCAACTCTTCCTCCTCCTGTGACTCACCCTCGTGCATCAGCCGGGATAGTCGAAGCGCTGCACGGCGGATTGCTCGCCACTTTTATAGGTTAATTGCACGCTGACATAGCGTGTACTGCGTGGCACGGTGATATACATAGGCGTCTTGGCGTCGATGGGTGCCATCCCAGCCTTGTTCCAGGGCTTGAAGCGAAAGTTCTTGTTCGGCTGAGCACTGTTTAATCCGTACTGTATCTTCTTGATACTGCCGCGGTAGCTCATCAGGTGCGTGAAGTACAGCAGGCGCTTGCCCTCGTAATCCCGGAAACTCACCCAACTGGTTGTGGTCGATTCCAGAATTCGCTGGTTTGCGTCCTCGCTTTGCTGCTTGCCCTTGAACTCAAAGCTATACGGCCCCTGCAAAGCGCCGTTGATATCGCGGTAGCGGATTTCAAGGCGTGTATCACGCTGGCTGGCAGGAAGGTTGAAAAACATTTGCGGCATCGGCTTACCCGTTTGTGGGTTGATGGCCCCGCTATCTCCGGTGCTGCGGGGTTCGGTGCTGCCCTGCATATTCCACAGTATTTCGAGCGCCGGCTCGGCGATGCCGACGGTGACGGTGTAACCGGAATTGTTGACGCCAAAGGACAGAGACACGGGGTTCTCCAGAACACCTTCGCCTAAGCCGTTCAGCGCCTGAAGCCGCGCTGCCGCGTCGTTGCGCCATTCCTCCACCAATGATTGATCGATTATATGTTTGAGCAGGCCGCCGGCTTCGTCCGCCGTCTGAAACCTCTGCAGGTAACGCTGTTCTGTGCGCTTGTCGGCGAAGGTTTGAAAGCCCAGGCGGCGTGCGGAAACGTCTTCGCTGAGATGGTAGTAAGCCGGTGCAAATTGCGGGTGCTGCTCTGCATAGGTTTCAAGCGCCATTACACGTTGAGGGGCTGGCAGGAGCAGCAGGCGAACATAGGCCGGCATGCCCCCTTCCTTGCCCGCCATCAGGGTTGTGTAGGTTTCGCGAGCCCCCGCGGTGCCTTCCTGCACTTTCAGAAACGCCAAAAACCGGAGATGCGGATCGAGAAGCGGTAAGTCACTGCGAAAATAGCTGATATACGAGCGGCGCGCGGCAGAATAATCGCCAGCGAGTTCCTGCAGCCGCGCGTTGTGATAGTAGTCTTCCGGCGAGCGAGGCTTGTCGATCAACCCGCCGCTGGCGAAGTTCTCTCTCATCTCCTCCAGCGTACGGAGCACCTGAGCGGAGCTATCCTCAAGGCGTGCGGCGCTTTCACGCAGGTTTTGGGTATCTGCGGCAATGCTGTCGAGCTTGGCGTCGATGATGCCGAGGCTGGCCTGCAATTCAGCAACGCCGGGGATGGCTGCAGCGATAAACCCGCTTTCTTCCGCGTCCTCACCGGATTGAAAGAGAACAATCAGGCCAAACACAACGGCTGCAATGCCGCTAAAGGCGACGCTGCCCAGAAGCTCTTCATTGCCACGACGATAGAGAATGAACAGAAGCACGAAGGCCAGTGTGGCAATAGCGAACAAATAGAATGCGAAAGGCGCTATGGGCTGCAGGACATCAGCGACGAGGCCGCCAATGGTGCATGCCGAGCCGGTGATTGTGAGTGTGGTGTTCCTTAGGCTCTGGAAGACGGCACGATTGGTGAGGGACTGAAGAACAGGCATAGGCAGCGGCCACGGCTTTTCTTTCAATATTACACTGTGATATCCCGTTCGGCTATTTTGAGCAAAACGGTCGCGCCGGGCCTCGCAGAGCTACAGGCACTGAGGTGGCGTCAGGTTGTCCCCGCTGGGTAAACTCCAGATGTTTAAGGATGCTCATACCAAGCAGAACCTCGTCGGTTTGCAGCCCTGGCACAATACCGGCGCGAACATCAGGAGAGCGTATGTCGGCGACGGCAACCTCGTCCAGGCTGGATTTGTCATTACAAGCGGGTGGCCACTCGAATGAACACGCGGTCAGGGGCAGTCCGGTTCACGACTACACCAGGATGTTGAGATGATCCCTGAGGTCGCCCTTCAAATCGAACAACGAATAGTCACGATAACGGAACCGCCAGAGACCCGCAGCCCGCTCGAATTCGTCGTGATAGCGCCCCGCAGCAACGACCTGTAAGGGCAAGGTATCAGTCGCCTGCAGGACGGTGTAATAGGAGCGACAAGTTGCCGCATTGGCCTCTTCGTCCACGTCAATAATCGGATTGGTGATAACGTGTTTGGTGAGCGGTGTACCATTGGGGTGAATTTTCACCCATTGCCGCCATTGCTCTAGTAATCCTTGGCTGTCCAGGAGGGCACCTTGGCTTTTGATTGTTGCACTATCAAACAGAGCGGCAACCGCTTCCAGTTCGCCACCATCCATTAACTCAGCATAGCGATACAGCAAATTAGCGATCTCGGTAGCACTGTTACTCACTGTTTCTCTCCTGGGGTGGCAACCGCCTTTACTTATCAACTGTAGCCGGTGTCAGACCGAAGGTCGAGTGTGGCCGTTTGCAGTAACTTTGCCAGTTACAAGATGCGCCTCTTTACCTTTTCTTCGGGCAGCCCCCGTTACACCTGGCAAAGAGAGTCAGGGAACCAGCCATTGGAATTCATCGGCGGTCAATAACGCTCGTCGATGCCCTTCAGCGCCCAGTTCCAGCCAATCGATACTGAGGACGCTGGCGATAATAATGGCGAAGGCAGGCTGCTCGGCAGGCTTTCCAGCATGGGCGGGCATTGGTGACCCTGGGGTTTGTGGCGAAAGATAATCAGCTGCAGCAGCAGTTTGAAGTACGGTTTTCCAGGCCTGTTCTACCTTTTCGCCGCGGGTTTCGATCCGGGCGCTCAACGACACACGTAGTTGCCAGCTCAGCGCTTTGCTCCAGAAAACCAGTACTGACGACGGATTGACGGCCAGAGCCAGGGCCTTGGGGCTGCGATGATCGGTGTAAATTATCAGGCGCTGGGACGCTTCCTGCACCTCGCGCAACACCACAGTACGAGCCTGGGGTAAGCCATGTTCGTCTACATTCGCCAGAACCGGCAAGCGCCACGCATGATGTCGGTCAATAGTCGCGTACTGCAATTGCTCCCAGATTGCGCGCCGTATTTTCGCTTCAGAATCCACTCGCAATTCTCTTCCCGCTGTTGAACTTCCGCCGCTTCACCTGCGTGTTCCCACGCTACTGGCTAGGCACTGCCGCTGTTTTCTTTGCCATCACTCGCGTGCCTACCCACACCAGGCCGATGAAGTAGATGAAGGCCAGGCCCAGTGAGATGAAGGCGTCTGCAAAGTTGACGTGTTCTTGCACGGCGGGAATCGTGCCGGCGGTGAGGAGCAGCATAGTGGCCAGGTTGATCGCCACCGACAGCCAGCCCATCACCTGGCAGTAGATCAACGCCAGGATGAGTGTGAGGAAGACCAACCCGCCAGCATCACCTAGCCATCCGGGCAGAGTGAAGGCCAACCAAGCCATCAGTAAGCCCACAATGGCGCCCACCACACAAGCCGCCAGCTTGTCCCAGGCGAACTGTTCGATGCCCGCCCAGTAGAGCAGGAACAAAAAACCTGCCCAGAACTCGTGTACACCGAGCGCAGTATTGAGCGCGATGAATCCCCCGACCACGATGATAATGCCCAGCAGCACCAGCAGTCCCTTGCCGGGAGTCATGGGGTTGTTGGTCTCGGTCTGGTCGGTTGTGCTGTTGTTATTCATTATAAATCCCTTTGGAATGGGTTTTCTTTATCGAATTATAGTTTGTAGAACCGTGCTGCCTTGACGAAGCTAAAGCAAGCTCTGCGTGGGGGTTATGAAACAATACCGTGGGGTGGTTCAAGTTTTTTTCGATCCGCGAACTATTAGGCTGCCCTTGCTATGATTCGGGTAGCTCACGCTTGGTTTAAAGCAGCTAAACCAGGGGCGACAGGCAACTTTCGCCGGCAACGCTGGCCCCGGGTTCCAATCACCCGGTATCCCACGATCATGAGGAGTAGGGTTGAACCATGAAGATCGACTACACGGGTAAAAGCGTCATCATCACCGGCGCGGGTGGAAGCATCGGCCGGGCGAGCTCGCTGCTCTTTGCCCGGCTTGGTGCATCGGTGATTGCCAGCGATATCAACGAGGAGCGCTTGCAGGAGACGATTGATCAAATCGTTGATGCGGGCGGTTCCGCCCTGTCGATTGTTGCTGATGTCACCGATCCCGACGAGGCCGCTGGCGTTGTGAAGTTTGCCTGTAAAAAGTTGGGTGGTGTTGACGTGCTGTTTAACAACGCTGGCGGTTCGTTCCCGACCCCAATGGAAGCGATCAGCAAAGAAGAGTTCCAGCGACTCAGGTCGCTTAACTTCGATGCGGTATACCACGCGTCGATGGAGGCACTTCCGGTCATGGTTGCCAAGGGGGGCGGGGTGATTCTGTCGACGACCTCGGGAGCCGGCTCCGGCGCGGTGAACGGGCTGGCGGTCTACGGAGCGGCCAAAGCCGGGGTCAACAGCCTGATGCGCAGTATCGCCATCGAGTATGGCCGCAAGGGCATCCGGGCGAACGCGATAGCACCGTCTGCTGCCAGCACAGGCATGATCCAGTGGCTGGAGTCGACACCGGGCGGGGTGAAAGGCTTTGCCGAGGCACAACCAATGGGGAGATTGGGCGCGCCGGAGGATATCGCATCGGTAGCGGCCTTCCTCGCTTCAGAGCACGCCGGCTTCGTCAACGGTGTGGTACTTCCCGTCGACGGCGGTGTTGAAGCGATGCTTGCCGTGCCCGGTTGACCAATGTGGCGCACCGCGTTGGTGGAGGCGGCGCAGATCACGCGCGCTGCCGTGAAGCCTGGTCTATGAAATTCAGTAAATGCTCGAAGATCAGAGGACGCGAGAAATAATAGCCTTGGAAATACGTACAATGGCGAGCAATCAGAAAGTCGCGCACCTCGACGGACTCTACGCCCTCCGCAACAGTCGCCAACCCCAGGTGCTGAGCCATTGAGAGGATCGCCCCAACGATGCCCGCATCGTTATGGTCCAGCAGCACATCACGCACGAACGACTGGTCAATCTTAATGTTATCGACTGGCAGCTTTTTCAGATACGCCAACGATGAATAACCTGTGCCAAAATCGTCAACGGAGAACTTCACACCAAGCGCCCGCAGGGACTCCATGGTGCTGATGGCACGCTCCACGTTATCCATCAGGCTACCTTCGGTAACCTCCAGACACAATTTTGACAGTGGCGCGCCTGCGTCAGCTGCAATCGCCACAACCGTATCGACCAGGTTTGGCAAGCGGAACTGGCGCGCGCTTAGATTGACAGAAATGGACGGGGTTGCATCACCGAATCGCCGCAGCAACCGCACGAGATCACGACAGGCTGTGGATAGAACCCACTCGCCCAGTTCAAGAATAATTCCGGTCTCCTCCGCGATAGGGATAAATTCCGCCGGGGGAATCATGCCGCGTTCAGGGTGATTCCAGCGTAGCAATGCCTCCAAACCACTAATCTGTCCGTTCTGATCCACCATGGGCTGATAGTGCAAGCTCAGCTGACCGCCCCGCAATGCCACACGCAGCTCCCGGTCTAGCTGCAGGCGCAGGCTGGCAGCCTCGTGCAGCGCACCATGATAAAAACTGATAGCGTTGCGACCACTCGCCTTGGCGTCATACATCGCGGTGTCAGCCTGTCGCATCAGATCGTCGATATCCGTTCCGTTCCCGGGGAACACAGTGATCCCTATGCTGGCAGACATGTGCAGAACATGCTCTTGTGTTTCGTAGGGATGGTCGGTAAGCACATGCTGGAGGTCTTCGGCAAAGCGCATCGCCGCAGCTTCAGCGGTTTGTACATCAATACTCAAATCCGAAAGCAACACCACAAATTCATCACCACCAAGACGCGCCGCGATATCCTCTGTACGCAACCGGGTGCGCAGTCGATCCGCAACCTGTCGCAGCACCTGGTCGCCTACTGGATGGCCCAGTGAGTCATTAACGGTCTTGAAATTATCCAGATCCAGAAATAGCAGAGCACCCCCAATGCCGTGACGTCGCGAGCGCGCCAGGTTCCGCTGGGTCTGTTCGTGCAGGTAACGCCGGTTTGGCAGCTCTGTCAGATCATCAAAGCGCGCTTGATACGACGCCGAGTTCTCGGCCTGCTGGCAGTCATAACGTGTACGCAAAGAGTCGGTAATCGTTGTATTCAAACGCCGGGCGGTGACATACAGTGCAATCATGAACAGCAGCGCCATGCCTCCCATGAGCCAGCCCACACGTCCCCCCTCAAACAAGAAGCGAAGGATCAGTGGGGACAGCGAGATAACCAGGAATGCGTTGACTGCATAACGAAGAGAGGACAAAACCGACAGCGCACCCGCTGCCATACCCGCCAACACAAACGCGAGAATAACCTGCTCAACAGGATCGTGCGGAGCAAACAACACCCAACCGGCGGCACCCCAAACGGTACCCGCAACCACAGCCCCCAGAAAGGCTCTGCGCTCCCAGACTCGTGCATCGTGTTGAGAAGGTGCGCGCTGATAAGCCAGCATGTCTTGCCATCGCAGGGCAGATATCAGCAGCAGAACAAGATACCACGGTCCTACCCTCGCCAAGCCAAGAGCAGGGGACATAATTGCCGCCAGAATGAAGCCATTGAGAACGCTCATCGACAAGGACAACCTGAGCGACTCGTACAACAGCTTGACCAGCCCCTCACGGACGGTTTCGGTTTCGATTGCCGTGTCGGACGCGCGGGACGCTCGCACCATGCTGGGCTCTCCCGCCATAGCATCCTCGATAAGAGTAGAAGAACCCGTTGAGGTTAACGGGGCAGTTCAAACCGAGTCAACCGATCTCTGCAACATAGACGACCCCGCCAGGCCAATCCTGATGTGGCTGAAAGTGAAGCGAGGTTTGGACGGTCCTGACGCCAGTCGTCGTCGATCTCTTGCTCTCAGCGTGCCTCCAGCAACGCCTCGGCATCAAACGTTATCTGCCGCAGCTGCTGCGGCGCGCGACCGAGCTCCACCAGCATGTGCTGCCAGCGCGGGTCTTCGCGCAGGTTGTCGAACAGGGGGTCCGGCAGGTTCTTCAGCAGCAGCGTCTGTTTGCGCTCGCGCAGGCGCGCCAGCCATCGGAAGGCCGTATCCACGTCACCACCGACGGCGTGCAGCTGCGCGATACGCATCGCCTCGGATTCACCGTTCTCGGCCTCGAAACGCTCGAGCAGTGAACGGAAGCACGCGAT
>DIAF01000046.1:0-2653 GCA_002414665.1 Halieaceae bacterium UBA5085 | reverse complement strand
TTGCCGGCACCGTCTGATCGATAATCTGCTGTGCCGCCGCGAAATCGCCCTGCATGATCTTGGTCAGACCGAGGGTCAGGTGGCCGCCGCGCGAACGTTCCATAACCTGCCGGACGGCGGCCTCGGCCTGGCGCGGCTGACCGGCGGCGATGTAGGCCTGTGCCTGGTGTATGTAGCAGGCGGTGCAGAAGGGATCGAGATCGAGCGCTCCCTGGTACAGGGCCACCGCCGCGGGAAAGCGTTCCAGTGCGTAGGCGAGATCGCCGGCAAGTCTCAGGTGTCGGGGATTCCCCGGCTCCTGTGTCAGGGCCTCGGTCACGTGCTCAGCCGCTGCCGGCAGGTCGTTCTCTACCTCGAGGGCCAGTACGGCAAGGACCCCGTGGGCGCCAGCGCTGCCGGAGGGCACGGCGAGCATCTCCTCGGCCAGCGTGCGAACCCGTTGCGCCACGTCGGTACCGGACAATTCGCCCCGATAGACCTGCAGCAGGTAGCTCCGGGTCAGAAGGTCCCGCACCGGGATAAAACGCGGACTCCTGCGCGCGACGCCCTCCAGTGACGTGATCGCGCTGCCCAGTTCGGCGAACTCACCGCTTCGCAGCACGTGCAGGGCGCGCAGGTACCGGTTGTAATCGTCCGGGGCTATCACCGTGTCAGACCCGGCCGGCTCCATCACCGTCAGCTGGAACAGGCCCGCAACAGCGCTGGCGACCTGGCTCTGTACGCGCAGGATATCGCCGTACCTGCGGTCGAGCGTCTCGGACCAGACATGGTGGCCGCTGTTCGTTTCGATCAGCTGTATCGTGATCCGCAGGAGTTCGTCGTGCTCGCGAATACTGCCCTCGAGGAGGTGCGTGGCGCCCAGCTGCGCACCGATCTCCCTTGCGGTCAGCTGCTGACCCAGCTGCGGCAGGAATGACGAGGTGCGGGAAATAACCCGCAGGCCATGCACCCGGGTCAGGCTGTTGATGATTTCTTCCGGCAGGCCAAGGGCCAGATAGTCCCTGTCACCCGCCGCCGTGAAGTCGGCGAAGGGCAGCACCGCAACGACGGGGGAAGACGCCGCGGGTCTCTCTACTGAACCGGACTCGGGCCTCAGGAGCAGCCACCACGCCAGTAGCAATGTACCCAATCCCAGTATCGCCGCCGTGAACCAGGCTCCACGGATCGTGCGGGACAAGGCTGCGGACGCCGGCGGCTGTGTGGCGGCCGGCGTATCCACGGCCCGGGCATTGAACAGGTACCCTCGTCGGGGCAGCGTCCTGACCGCGTGCCGGCCCTCATCGCCAAGGGCCCGGCGGATGTCTACGAGACACTGCGCCAGGCTGTCGTCGGTGACCACCGCCTCACCCCAGATCCTGTCGAAGAGCTCTTCTTTGCTAATCAGGCGGCCGGGGTTGGCCGCCAGGTACTGAAGAACGCGGAACGACTGCGGCCGCAGCGTGATCGTCTCGCCGTCCCGCAGGACCGCCCCCCGACTTGTGTCGATCGCAAAATGCTCAAATTGCCTAAGTGCTCCTGAGGCCACTGCAGAAGTCATTCACATACCGCCCTTAATGCCGTTTTCCGCGAATTTCGCGCTGATTTCTTGAACTTTCGTCCAGTTTTCGTCACTTCACTTGTCTCAGGTCCTACCCTGCGGGTGCGAATTGCGAATTCTGTCCTGACAGCGAATCCGAGGGAGTACCCCATAATGAAGCAGTCGATTCTCATAGTCATCACCTTGTCCACCCTTCTGCTGGGTGGCTGCAAGATCCGCATCGAGGTGCCGGAAGGTGGCCGTGTCACCACCAACTCCGGTACCTACGCCTGCGAGACCGGCGCGGTCTGCGAAATCGATGTCGTGGACCTGTTTTTTGATGAAACCTTCCGCGGCGAACCGGCGACCGGCTACCGCTTCGACAGCTGGCTGAAGCGCCAGCGCGGCCTGTGTGGCGGCTCCGACGGGTCCTGCCGGCTCTTCACGTCGGGCTTCGAGGGCAATGACATCCTGATGGGCTTCCTCGAGCGACAGGAGGAAGTATTTTTCCTCGTACCCCAGTTCGTGCAGATTCCCACGGATGCATTTGACCCGGCGCTCATCCAGTCGACGGCGTTCTTGGTGCGCGAGGATGGCTTCTCGGTGACCTATCGCTTTTCTGAGAACGGCAGCTACAGCAAGCGCGCCGGGCCGATCGTGGCTTCCGGACAGTACACCTTCGAACTCAACGACACGGTCATCAACTACACGCAACTCGCGGACACGGACAGGGACGACCTGACGGGCTACGCCGTCTTCGAGAGCTTCGACGCCGCGAACGGCATGTACAGGGTCTGCTACACGGACGATCAGGATGTGCGGTCCGCGAGCACGGCGGTGGACATCTGCGCAAACGGTGGGCGCGGTAACCTGTCAGAGCCCACGCGGCTGCGTTTCTTTATCCAGGAGTAGTGACCGCCACCGGGCATTCAACAGCGGCCTTCCTGGATTTCTTTTGACTTGCTTGGATGGGTGTTTGGTGGAGGCGGCGGGAGTTGAACCCGCGTCCGCAATATATCCTTAGCTAAGTCATTCACAAGCTTGGATAGTTTTTACTCCACAAACTATCAAGTGTAGACGGTTTTATCCACATCGCTTACCGTCCTGTTGCGATGGGTGGTTTGATTTTTACAACTT
>DIAF01000026.1:69655-70277 GCA_002414665.1 Halieaceae bacterium UBA5085 | reverse complement strand
AGGACGATGCGCACATCTTCTGCACCGAAGAGCAGATCCAGCCCGAGGTGGCAGCGTTCATCGACTTCCTGCACGCTGTGTACGCGGATTTCGGTTTCAGCGAAGTTATCTACCGGCTATCTACCCGGCCGGAGCAGCGCGTGGGTTCCGATGCGGATTGGGATCGTGCCGAGAAGGCTTTGGCCGACGCCCTTGATGCACACGCACTGCCCTGGCAGGAGTTGCCCGGTGAGGGGGCCTTTTACGGGCCCAAGATCGAGTTTTCACTGAAGGACTGCATTGGACGGGTCTGGCAACTCGGCACTATTCAGGTCGATTTCTCCATGCCGGGCCGTTTGGGCGCGCAATATGTCGCTGAGGACGGCTCGCGGCAGGTGCCCGTGATGTTGCACCGCGCGATCCTCGGGTCGTTCGAGCGGTTTATCGGTATTCTCATAGAGCACTACGAGGGTGTATTCCCCACCTGGCTGGCGCCCACCCAGGCGGTTGTGCTGAATATCACGGATAAACAGTCCGATTATGTCCGTTTTGTGGAAGATTCCTTGAAAAACAAGGGCTTTCGGGTTCAATCGGACTTGAGAAATGAGAAGATCGGCTTTAAAATCCGCGAGCACACTCTCCG
>DIAF01000026.1:14749-69472 GCA_002414665.1 Halieaceae bacterium UBA5085 | reverse complement strand
GCGCGTCGCGGCCGTATTGTATTGGAGAATCAGCATTAAGAAAGACATGGGAAAGGGCGCCTCCAAAAAAGCCCTGATAAATGACCAGATTACTGTCAGCCCCGTCCGCCTGATTGGCCCGGACGGTGAGCAAGTGGGTATTGTGCCCCTTAAAGAGGCTCTGGCCGTCGCGGAAGGCGCCGGTGAAGACCTCGTGCTGATTGCCGATTCCGATCCACCTGTCTGCAAGGTGATGGATTACGGCAAGCATATCTTCGAAGCGAAGAAGCAGAAGAACCTGCAGAAAAAGAAGCAGAAACGAACACAAGTCAAGGAAATGAAGTTTCGTCCAGGGACGGAGGAAGGAGACTACCAGGTAAAACTACGCAACCTGGTGCGTTTTCTGGAGCAAGGCGATAAGGCCAAGGTCACGTTGCGGTTTCGCGGTCGTGAAATGGCTCACCAGGAAATCGGCATGGAGCTACTCAAGCGGGTAGAAGCTGATCTGGCCGAATTGGGCGCAGTCGAGCAATTCCCGAAAATGGAAGGCCGGCAGTTGACCATGGTGATCGCACCCAAGAAGAAGAACTAGGGCCTGTGAATGCCTTTTTTCTTCACCTTTTATTGATGCCAATGCGGAGTATCTGACGATGCCAAAAGCAAAAATTCACAGCGGGGCAGCCAAGCGTTTCAAGAAAACGGCTGGCGGCTACAAGCGCAAAAGCGCTTACAAAAGCCACATCCTGACCAAGATGACCACCAAGCGCAAGCGCCAGCTGCGCGGGACCTCCATGGTTCACGCCAGTGACAAGGTGCACGTAGACCGCATGTTGCGGGCCTGCTGACGCTTACCCATCTGATATTAGGAGTAGACTATGCCTCGCGTAAAACGTGGTGTAACGGCACATCGCCGTCACAAGAAAATCCTGAAACAGGCCAAGGGTTACTACGGTGCCCGCAGCCGCGTGTTTCGTGTTGCCAAGCAGGCTGTTACCAAGGCCGGCCAGTATGCATACCGTGACCGCCGTCAGCGCAAGCGTCAGTTCCGCGCGCTGTGGATCACGCGTATCAACGCCCAGTCCCGCGCCAACGGCCTGAGCTACAGCCGCCTGATCAACGGACTGAAGAAAGCTGATATCGGTCTGGATCGTCGCGTCCTGTCGGACCTGGCGGTGCATGACAAACCGGCTTTTGCAGCGATTGTGGAGCAAGCGAAGGCCGCTCTGGCCTGAGCCCACCCCGCCGCCTGTGCGGCTCGCTGGTGATACGAGAAAGACCAGAAGAGGGAAAGGGCAGAGCTCTTTCCCTTTTTTGTTTGTGGGCGCGGTGCGCAGATTGAATACATTTACAGTGGATTAAACGAACACATGGACAACCTGACACCTCTGGCTGAAGAGGCCAAGATCGCCATTGCCAGTGCTGCTGACAGTGCGGCTCTGGAGCAGTTGCGCGTCGACTTTCTCGGCAAGAAAGGGCGCGTCACCGAACTGCTCAAAGGCCTCGGTCAGCTGTCCGCAGAAGAGCGGCCGGCTGCGGGGGCCAGGATCAATGTGGTCAAACAGGAGCTGCAGGCGCTGATCAACGAGCGCAAAGTCGCACTCGAAGCCGCAGCGCTCAGCGAGCAGCTCGGGCGTGAGACGCTCGATGTGACGCTGCCGGGCCGCGGTCAGAGCACCGGCGGCATACATCCTGTAACCCGCACCATCGAGCGCATGGAAGACTTTTTTGCCGCTGTCGGGTTCGAGGTGGTCGAAGGTCCTGAGATCGAGGACGACTATCACAACTTCGAGGCATTGAATATTCCGGCTCACCACCCGGCCCGGGCCATGCACGACACCTTCTACGTTGATCCGACGACGGTGCTGCGCACGCACACCTCACCCGTTCAGGTGCGGGTGATGGAAAACAACCAGCCACCGTTACGGGTGATATGCCCCGGGCGTGTGTACCGCTGCGACTCCGACCTCACCCACACGCCCATGTTTCACCAGGTCGAGGGGTTGTTGGTGGATGAGCGCTCCAGTTTTGCCGACCTCAAGGGCCTGATAGAAGATTTCCTGCGCGTGTTCTTCGAAAAGGACCTCTCCGTGCGTTTCCGGCCATCCTATTTCCCCTTCACCGAGCCCTCGGCCGAGGTGGATATTCAGTGTGTGAACTGTGCCGGCGCCGGGTGTCGGGTGTGCAGCCAGACCGGCTGGCTTGAGGTGATGGGCTGCGGCATGGTGCATCCCGCGGTGCTGCAGGGTTCTGGCATAGATCCCGAGCGCTACACCGGCTTTGCCTTCGGTATGGGTGTGGAGCGCCTCGCGATGCTGCGCTACGGCGTCAATGACTTGCGCCTGTTCTTTGAAAACGACCTGCGCTTCCTTGAGCAGTTCTAGCAGACCACGGAGAGACGATTAGTGAAAATCAGCGAACAATGGCTCCGGGAATGGGTCGACCCCGCGCTCTCCACCGAAGAGCTGGCGCACCAGATCACCATGGCCGGGCTGGAAGTCGATGCTGTCGAGCCGGTGGCCGGACGCTTCAGTGATGTGGTGGTGGCTGAAATCCTGGAAGCGGTGCAGCACCCCGATGCCGACAAGCTGCGAGTGTGCACCGTCGATGCGGGCGGTGAGACGGTGCAGATCGTCTGTGGTGCACCCAACGCTCGCGCAGGCATCAAAGTCCCGCTGGCCAGGGTGGGTGCCGTGCTGCCGGGCGATTTCAAGATCAAGAAAGCGAAACTGCGCGGTGTGGAGTCCCGCGGTATGTTGTGTGCGGAAGCCGAACTTGGGCTGTCTGATGCCAATGAAGGCCTGATGGAGCTGCCTGTGGATGCGCCCGTAGGGGCGGACCTGCGCTCTTACCTGCGGTTGGATGACCACCTGATCGAAATCGGCCTCACGCCGAATCGGGCAGACTGCCTCGGTATTGCGGGTATAGCCCGAGAGGTGGGCTTGCTCAACAAGCTGCCGGTGGCGGCGGTCCCTTGCGAGCCGGTACCGGCGACCATTGCCGATGCACTCACAGTGACCCTTGAGGCGCCGGAGCGCTGCCCGCGTTACGTCGGGCGTGTCATTCGCAACGTCGATGTGTCGCGACCCTCACCACTGTGGCTGCAGGAAAAGCTGCGTCGCTGTGGCCTGCGCAGTATTGACGCGGTGGTCGATGTTACCAACTACGTGTTGCTCGAGCTCGGCCAACCTATGCATGCCTTCGATCTCGACAAGCTGCATGAGGGTATTGTGGTGCGCACCGCGCGTGCCGGCGAATCCCTGCAGCTGCTGGATGGGCAGGTCGTTGATCTGCGCCCCGAGACACTGGTGATTGCGGACCACCGCGGTCCCCTGGCCATGGCTGGCATCATGGGTGGTGAGCCCAGTTCAGTAGGTGATGCCACTCGGGACCTGTTCCTCGAATCTGCCTTCTTTTCACCTGGGCATCTGGCGGGCGAAGCGCGCCGCTACGGTTTGCATACCGACTCCTCGCACCGGTTTGAGCGCGGCGTCGATTTCGCCTTGCAGCGTCGTGCGCTGGAGCGCGCAACGCAGCTGATACTTGAGGTTGTCGGGGGTGAGGCGGGCCCGGTGGTTGAAACGGTAGCCGAGGCGCATTTACCCGAACGCCCTGACGTTGTCCTGCGGCGTGGGCGCATCCGCCGCCTGCTCGGCTTTGAGCTCGTCGACGCTGAGGTCGAGCGTATTCTGACGGGATTGGGTCTGGGCGTATCGGCTGTGGAGGACGGGTGGTGCTGTAGCATACCGAGCTGGCGGTTCGACATCAGCATTGAGGCCGATCTGCTGGAGGAGCTCGCGCGGGTATACGGCTACAACCGTCTGCCCGTCAGCCATGTGCAGGCCGATCTGGTGATACCCGCGCAGCCTGAATCAGAGCTCTCCCTGCGTAGCGTGCGCCGACACCTTGCTGCGCGCGGCTATCGTGAGGCGATTACCTATAGCTTCGTGGATCGCAAGCTGCAGCAGCTGTTTGATCCTGACGTGATGCCCATAGCGCTTGAGAATCCCATTTCTGCCGAGATGGGAGTGATGCGCAGCAGCCTGCTGCCGGGGCTGGTCAGCGCCGTGCAGCGCAGCGTACATCGACAGCAACCGCGAGTGCGCCTGTTCGAAACCGGCCTGCGATTTCTGCCCGGTTCGGAAGGCAACGGCCTTCAGGGGCTGCGCCAGACCCCCTCGCTGGGAATGGTGATCAGCGGTCGGCGTTTCGATGAGTCCTGGTCTGTGGCTTCTGTGGCAGCGGATTTTTACGACATCAAGGGCGATATCGAGAGTGTGCTGGGACTTGGCCGCTGTGCCGGGCAGTTCACGTTTTCCGCCGCGACACATCCGGCGCTGCACCCGGGGCAGACCGCAGCCATCAGTCGTAGCGGCAAGCAGGTAGGCGTGGTCGGTGCTCTGCACCCGGATGTGCTTGGCGTACTCGACATCAGCGGCCCCGTACTGGTCTGCGAGCTGGACCTCGAAGCGGTGTTGAGCGCCCAGTTGCCTGTTTTCAGCGAGCTGTCGCGGTTCCCGGAAGTGCGCCGTGATCTTGCCGTGATAGTCGACAAGGAGGTGCCGGCAGCTGAACTCATGCAGCATGTGAGAGCGGCGGCAGGGGCTTACCTGCGTCAGTTAAGGTTGTTTGATGTCTATGAGGGCAAAGGCATTGATCCTAAAAGAAAAAGCCTTGCAATTGGTTTGACTTTCAGGGATCAATCGCGCACTCTAAGCGACGATGTGGTTAACCAGTCCATGAATCAAGTCATTGATTCATTGGAAAAAAACTATAACGCTGAGCTCAGGAACCAGGCGCTGTAACAACGATGACCGCTCTCACTAAATCCGAAATGGCTGAACGCCTGTTTGAAGAGCTGGGGCTCAACAAACGAGAGGCCAAGGAGATTGTTGAGCTGTTTTTCGAGGAAATCCGCGCCAGTCTGGAGGGAAACGAGCAAGTGAAGCTTTCCGGCTTCGGCAATTTCGACCTGCGCGACAAGAGTCAGCGCCCTGGTCGCAACCCGAAGACCGGGGAGGAAATCCCGATATCGGCACGGCGGGTTGTTACGTTCCGTCCTGGGCAAAAGTTGAAGGCGCGAGTAGAAGAGTATGCTGGAACCGAGTCACAATAACGAACTGCCGGCAATCCCCGGCAAGCGCTACTTCACCATTGGTGAAGTCAGTGAACTCTGTGCGGTCAAACCGCATGTGCTGCGTTACTGGGAACAGGAATTTCCCCAGCTGAAACCGGTCAAGCGCCGCGGCAACCGCCGCTACTACCAGCGCGAGGATGTGCTGACCATCCGTCAGATCCGCAGCCTGCTGTACGACCAGGGTTATACCATCGGCGGCGCGCGGCAACGCATGACCACCGAAGAGCCCGACGCGCTGCAGCTGGATATACAGGCGGTCATCAAGGAGACCATTGAAGAGCTGGAAGATGTGCTGAAGGTGCTCGCGCCGGGCAAATAGGCTTGTCATCAGGGGCCCATTCAGTATAATGCCGGCCTCGCATTCGCGACTTCTCGGGGCGTAGCGCAGCCTGGTAGCGCACCACACTGGGGGTGTGGTGGTCGCAGGTTCAAATCCTGCCGTCCCGACCAATTTCCCATCCAGCACCATCCGCAAACGTCCGTAAAGCGGCTCTACCCACTTAACGGGGGATGCACCGACATTCGCTAAACCCTTTTGATAGTGCCAGCGGAACGCCGCACGCCCATCCACAATGGGTCAGCACCCTTGGTCTGTAGTTCTCAAAGTTCCTGAATCCATACGTTCGCCTCGAGATCATTTCCATCTTGTTATGGAAGCCCTCGGTGGGCCCGTTGCTCTTGCGAAAACGCCACATCGTCACGATCGGCTCGAGCCAGGATGTGAGGGTTTTTGCCAGCCGGTGAAGTGGGCTTACTGGACGTTTACGCATGGTCGCCCGGCGTCGGCTGTCGGGATTGGAATTCTCCCTCAAAAGGGCGTTACGTATTGATGACTGAAGCGGTTCTATTGTGGCTTCTTGTGGAACCTTCGAGGAATTACCCCGGATGAGACCTTTGCTTACAGGAAGGATCGAGAGACCAGTTGATAATCCCGAGAGTCGGCGGGCGCGCCCACTAACTCTCGGGACTGAAAGTCCTAGAAGAACCCCAGCGGATTGACGTCGTAACTTACCAGCAGGTTCTTGGTCTGCTGATAGTGCTCAAGTGCCACCTTGTGGGTTTCACGGCCGACACCGGACTTCTTGTAACCACCAAAGGCGGCGTGCGCCGGATACTGGTGGTAACAATTGGTCCACACTCGTCCCGCCTGGATGCCGCGACCCATGCGGAAAGAGAGATTCAAATCCCGGGTCCACACGCCCGCGCCGAGGCCGAATTCGGTGTCGTTGGCAATGCTCAGCGCCTCGGCTTCGTCCTTGAAGGTCGCGGTGGACACCACGGGGCCGAAGATCTCCTCCTGGAACACGCGCATGCGATTCATGCCTTTGAGCAGGGTGGGCTGGATGTAATAGCCCCCTTCGAAGCTGCCCGAGACTTTCTCAACTTCACCGCCCATGAGCACGCTGGCGCCTTCCTGCTTGCCGATCTCGATGTAGTTGATGATTTTTTCGAACTGCTCCTGGGACGCCTGGGCGCCGACCATGGTGTCGGTGTCCAGCGGGTTACCCCGCTTGATCTGCCCGGCCCGTTCGATCACCAGACCAATGAAGTCATTGTAAATGCTCTCCTGGATCAGCAACCGGGATGGGCAGGTACAGACCTCGCCCTGGTTGAAGAAAGCCAGTACCGCACCCTCTACCGCTTTGCTGACGAAGGCATCTTCCTGGCTGAGGACATCGGCGAAATAGATGTTCGGGGACTTCCCCCCCAACTCAACGGTCGAGGGAATGATGTTTTCCGCCGCGCACTTGAGGATATGGGAGCCTACAGGGGTCGAGCCGGTAAAGGCGATTTTGGCGATGCGCGAACTGCTCGCCAGGGCCTGACCGGCCTCCTCACCGTAACCGTTGACCACGTTGATCACCCCGGGCGGCAGCAGGTCGCCGATCAACTCCATCACCAGCAGGATGCTGGCCGGGGTCTGCTCTGCCGGCTTCAGTACGACACAGTTGCCCGCCGCCAAGGCGGGCGCCAGTTTCCAGGCCGCCATGAGGATGGGGAAATTCCACGGGATGATCTGTCCTACCACGCCGAGGGGTTCGTGGAAGTGGTAGGCCACGGTGTGTTCATCGATCTCGCCGATGCTGCCCTCCTGAGCCCGGACGCAGCCGGCGAAGTAGCGGAAGTGATCGGCGGCCAGCGGGATATCCGCCGCCAGGGTTTCCCGCACCGCCTTGCCGTTATCCCAGCTCTCCGCCACAGCGAGCATTTCCAGATTGGCCTCGATGCGGTCGGCCACCTGCAGCAGCAGGCGTGAGCGTTCCGCTACCGGGGTTTTGCCCCAGGCCGGGGCCGCAGCATGGGCGGCGTCCAGCGCCTTGTCGATATCGGCGCCCGTCGAGCGAGGCACTTCGCAGAACACTTGACCGTTCACCGGGGAAATATTCTCGAAGTAGCGGCCCTCGGTAGGGGCGACCCACTGGCCTCCGATGAAGTTCTCATAACGCGGTTTGAAATTGACAACGGCGTCGCCGCTATTGGGGTTGCTGTAGATCATTATCGGCTCCGTATGCTTATTGGATTGTGTGAGTGATAATCGACCCGATTATACTTCCAAAAAGGTTGGCTAAACGTTTAATGAAACGGAACTGGAGGTGATTATGAATTCTGCCTTCGAAGAGCTGGTGAAGCGCCGCGAACAAGTCGAGGCGGCCTGGAATCACTACATTGCAAAATCTGGTAGCCCGGCAGCTGTAGTGCAGGACATTGAGACATCCTGGCAGCGTAGTCTGTGCCAACTCGCTCCCCAGGGTCGCTCCGCCCCATTGCGAGATCCTGGCGAAGCTGGAGACTACTGGCAAAATAGTGTGGTGAGGCAGTGCGCATTTCAGGAAATCTCCCAGTTGAAGGAGCTTGCACGCGACAGCGAATGTGTGGCGGCTATATCCGATCCTGCTGGCCGTCTTGTGTGGACCCACGCCAGTTACCACATGCGCGAACTGGCTGAAGAGGTAAACTTCGTTGCCGGGGGCGACTGGCGTGAAAGTAGTGCAGGCACCAACGCGGTCGGACTGTGCCTATCCAGCCGCAAGCCCGTCACCGTTTTCTCTGCCGAACATTACCGCAGCTCCCTGCATGACTGGGTCTGCTACGCTGCACCCATTGTTCATCCCAGCACTGCCCGGCTGGTGGGAGTGTTGGACCTCTCGTCTTCCTGGGATCGCTACACTCCGCTGGGGCGTTCTGCGATCGCCGGTATGGCTCAGGCCATCGCCAAACGTCTGCCAGATGTCGATTCCAGCCACGGACTGAGTATCGACTTCCTGGGTCAGCCCAGGGTGATCTGGCAGGGGAAACAGATCGCACTGTCCCTGCGACACTGCGAAATACTCTGCTTGTTGGCACTGCATCCCGAGGGGCTGTCGCTGGATGCGTTGCATTCCGCGTTATATGGCGACCAGCAGGTGACCCGTGCCACGCTCAGGTCGGAGGTATCCACCCTGCGTAGTCGTCTGGGAGGGTGTATTGCTTCGCGCCCGTATCGGTTGGTGACAACCGTTACCGCGGATTTTCTGGAGTTGTGGCAAGCACTCAGCGAGCGGCGTCTTGAGGCCGCACTGGAACGCTACCGCGACGCCCTGCTACCCGCCTCCAACTCGCCGGAGATCAGCGAATGGCGTTACTGTATTGACGCTCTGATGAGTGACAAACTCGCCAGCTTGGGTGAATCTCAGCCGCTTCTGCAGCATCCCGGGGGGTGTCGTTCGACGCTGGTGCGCGAACGCTTGGCAGAACTACTGGAACGGGCCCATGACGCCTGATGGCTTGACGACAAGCTGCGGTTTCTCTTTAGGCTGTTCACTGGGGATGTACTCGAGGAGGCAGAGTTGCCAGAATTTTTGAAAGGATTCGGCGTCTCTACCCACTCACGAGGCAAACTACTAAGGCGAGATGGAAAGCTGTCGCAGGCTGTCAAGTGTCAATGCATTTTACACTCCAGTTTTACGCCCTTCTCAAAAATATCGTAACCAATTGTATTTACGCTATAAAAATCTCATTGGCTTGGTTATTGCTTTTTTGATCACTGGTGGTGACAGGTTGCGCGTCCTCGTTGTGCTGAGTTCAGCCAGCGCGGAGCTAACCTACACCAAATCAAGAGTTGATAGCTGTCCGGCGACTAATTTTAAACGCCGTTAAGCAAGGGGGAAGGAACTATGAAAAAAAATATCATCTGGAAGTGGTTGCCCATTGCAGGTTTTCTTACTGTTTTTTCCAGCAGTGGCCTGGCACTTCCCATGACCAGTCTTGTCGGAGATAAAGACTGCTTTGGCACCGGAGGTGCTTGTATTGAAGATGGATCAACCTGGCTTCCAGGTGGATGGGGGGCTGTGACTGCCACTGCAGCCGATCCTGCTTTTACCGATGTGGTATTAAACGGAGGCGCCCCTTCTTGGACGCATTTGTTCGCTTCTGGTTCATATTCAAGTGCTCTGCTTAACATCAGGACGGCGGGCATTGCCGATATAGCCGGTCCGTATTCTGTGCTGGTGGATGGCACTGAAGTCGGTTCCATGCCAAATGATGGTTTCGGTCATATATTAGTTGAAACCTTCAGTTTCGCCTTTAACCCGTCATTGCTGGCAGATGGCACGGCAATTGTGAGTATAGCCGGAATATCTTCAGGTGATTCCTGGGCTGTTGATTATTCAGAAATTGTGTTCGATCGTGCGGCGGAGGCCGTTCCTGCTCCCGCAACGCTGGCTCTGTTTGGCTTGGGCCTTGTGGGCCTCGGCTGGTCAAGGCGCAAGAAAGCATGAAGATAGAGCTCGTATCCGTTAGCACGCTTGGTCTGGGTTTTATAGACCAAGCGTGCTAACGGGGAGACCATCGGGTTGGGCTGGTGCCAAGGTGGTTGTTGTTGACCAGCAGGACGCCAGGTGGTTTTTTCTCGCCGTTGCGCGTAAAGCCCTGTGTTGGGGGCTTTACGCCTACGGGATCGCAGGCACCCCCGGACGCTAATCCTCCAGGTGCAAGTTCCGTCCCGGATGGAGCGGCCTTGAAACAGCGAAGCGGATTGACCGGTAAAATTCCCGCTATCGGTCCGGTCCGGAGCCGTGTATAACGTGCGCTATTCGCGCCTTGAGTGCACTGTGTCTCCCGTGTCTACCGCTCTCTGGATTGTTAACATCGCCCGCCGTGGCGCGTTTCTGCTTCTGTCCGGGGCCATTATCTCCTGTTTGCTCGTCTGGCAATCTCCCGGGGCCGGTGAGGGCAAGCTGGAGCCGCTTTGGAGCTATGGGTCGGCGCTTTTTGGCGAGCGCTCTGTGGGCGACACCACTGACGACGTCGTCTCCGCCGTGGCGCCGGTTACGCACGATTTTTCCGTCTCAGATCACGTCCTTCGCGCTGTTCCGCTGGCCAAGGCCGCAGTACGTCTTCATGTTACCCGCTATCCGCTGATTCCCCAGGGCCCCCCCGGACTCGTCTGATCCGATGCCCCATGCGGCGCTGCAAGCGCTTGATACCAGAGCTTCCGGTATCGGCTGGTGCCGCCATCTTTGCTGTTTCTGTGACGGGTAACTTTCGATGCAAGTGATTGATTTTATGGGCTGGCGCAAATTGGCGCTGGCCGCTTCTGCGGTGTTGCTGCTGTTATCAGTGGCTTCCTTTTTTGGCCGGCAGCTTGCCTGGGGCCTGGACTTTACCGGTGGCACGCTGGTTGAGGTGCATTTCGCCGAAAGCGCCAACCTCGCGGCGGTGCGTGGCACGCTCGAGCAGGGCGGCTTTCCGGGCGCCATCGTCGTAGCGTTTGGTACTGACAAGGATGTGCTGATCCGGCTGCCCCAGGGGCACTCGCAAATGGCGGGTGATGCGGTGTTGACCGTGTTGCGCGATGCGGCCGACGGCGGTGTGGAACTCCGTCGTACGGAATTCGTCGGCCCACAGGTGGGAGACGAACTGCGCGAGCAGGGAGGACTGGCGATGTTGTTGGCGCTGGGGCTGATTACCCTGTATATCGCCTTCCGCTTTCAGTTGAAGTTTGCGGTCAGTGCGGTGATCGCGCTGGTACACGATGTCGTGATTACTATCGGCTTTTTCTCATTGAGCGGCCTTGAGTTTGACCTGACGGTGCTGGCGGCAATACTGGCGGTTATCGGCTATTCGCTTAACGACACCATCGTGGTCTACGACCGTATCCGCGAGAACTTTCGCAAGCTGCGCGGCCTGACGCCCACAGAGGTCATCAACCGTTCGATCACGGAGACACTGGGGCGCACCCTGGTTACGTCCCTGACTACGGTACTGGTGTTGATCTCCCTTGCGATCTTCGGCGGCGACATGATTTTCGGTTTTGCGGTGGCGCTGCTGGTCGGCATTACTGTAGGCACCTACTCGTCGATCTACATGGCGTCCAACATTCTGCTCATTCTGGGCGTGACCAAGGAAGACTTGATGCTGCCGGTGCGTGAGGGCGCTGATCAGGACGGGCTCGCCCCCTGATATCAGCTTGCCAGCAGCTTTTTCACGGCTGGCGCGCAGGCGATTTCGCCCCGGTTGAGGAACGCTTCGTGGTGTTCTTCAACCTCGTCCAGATCGTAGGCGTAGTTCACAAGCAGCCCGGCTGACTGACGCAATCCTTTTACTGAAGTGTCCCCCAGCCAGTTGAGTCGTGCGACGCTGGCACCGTTGCCCAGGTGGAAGCGCGCTACCGGGTCCAGAGGCGAGCTGCCACGTTTTTCCTGGATCAGGTAGCGTGCACAGAGCCGCATCAGCAACGGTTTGAGTCGTGCCTGCAGGGCGCTGTCTTCGAGCCAGCGTGGCGTATCCAGTGCGGTGAGCAGTGATGCGTCCTCGGCTGAGAGCAGCGGCTGCTGCTCGTTGGCCAGGACCGAAGTCAGCCACTTGCGGAAGCCGGGAATCGGCGAGAGTGTCGCGAACTCGTTGAGTTGCGGCATTTCGTCCTTAAGCCGCATTACGACCTGCTTGATCAGGAAGTTGCCGAAGCTGATGCCACGCAGACCAGGTTGGCAGTTGCTGATGGAGTAGAAAATGGCCGTGTTGATGCGCTGCTGTGGCACGACCCCTTCATGGGGCGCGAGGATGGTCTGCACCGAACTGGAGATGGCCGTGACCAGCGCCACTTCTACGAAAATCAGCGGCTCGTCGGGCAGTGCGGGGTGAAAAAAGCCGAAGCATCGGCGGTCCTTGGCATCCAGGCGCCGGCGCAGGTCGTCCCAGCCCTGCATTTCATGTACGGCCTCATACTCAATCAGTTTTTCCAGCACCACTGCCGGGGTCTGCCAGTCCATCGTCCGCAACTGCAGGAAGCCGGGGTTGAACCATGAGGTGAGCAGGTGCTGAAGGTCATCATCCACCATGCGCAGTTCCGGATGTGCAGGCAGGCGTTCCAGCAGGTCCTCTCGCATGTTTACCACCGTGCGTGTGCCGGTCGGTGCCATGTTGATGCGCCTGAACAGGGTTTGCCGCGGCGACTCGACAGCGCGTGCCAGGGCGCGGTAGGCCTCGGGCGTGAGCGCCGCTCGGTAGGCCTCGGCGCAGCGATTGATCAGTTCCGGGTCGGGGCTGTAGTCGCGTAACAGCACATCGAAGAACGCCGATTTCTCTTCCCCGGTCAGGCCGTTATAGGCCTCTACGACTTCGTCTGCGAGGGCGATGCCAAGGGCTTCACCCTTGTTTGAGTAAAGCTCACTGCACAGCGATGAAATAGAAGGCCGCTCGCGCGCTGAGCGGCGCAAGAGGTGCTTGCCCGCGGAGGCGACCGAGTTCAGCCAGCGGTTGATAACCATGGGTGTGTTCCTGTCGGCATCTGAGCCGCGGATGCTACCGCCTTACCGTTGCTGTTGCCAGCAGGTGTGCAGGCGCGGCGCAGCTATGCCGAAGGCCGCATGGCTAGCGGCAACCTTCCGACTCAGCGCAATGTACATCGTCCACGGTGCGGCCGTTGATCAGCGACTTCACCCAGTCCAGGGCGCGCACGCCCCCGGTTTCTCGGGTGTAGAGTTCGCCGTAGCGCAGCAGGGTGTGGAACTCGCCTTCACTGACGTAGCTGCGCAGCGCGGGGATGTCGGCTTTCAGTTCAGCCAGGTTGGCATCCAGCCCGGGCAGCAGCTCGGCGGGATGGCCCAGCATGCGCAGAAAGTCTTCCTGCACTGCGTCATAGGCGTGGTCGAAGAGGTGGAAGCGCACGGTGGGCGTGGCAGCGGCGGCCAGGCGGTAGAGGTCCGGCATGGTCAGCGTTTCCGGCGTTTCTCCCTGTGCGTTGTACCAGTCTGGGAATGCCTCGAAGACACCCCATTGGCGCCAGAGCGCTGCCGGTGGTGGCAGGCGATAGCCGCCCGCGCCGCCGGCGAAGTGGATCACGCGGATCTGTGGGTAGTGTCGCGCGATGATTGCGGCGAACAGCGGTGAAGACAATGCACCTGCGCTGCCTCCGGATACTACCACCTGCTCAGGCTGCGGGAACCTCTCGAACAGGTGTTCCAGCGCCGCGTTACTGTTGGCCCAGCCTTGGTGGGCGATGGTAAAGCGGCTTCTGTCTGCCCGCGTGTATTCACGATCCTGAGTGCCCAGGTGCACGTCTCCAGTGCAGTAGGAGACAAAAATCTGTGACCATTCCAGGAAGGGATTTTCCGCATTATCCAGGGCGAAAGCACCGTCAAGGTTGCGGGGGTCGTTGCCCGCTTCGGCACTGGCAAAGGGACGATAGGTGGGGCGTGCGGCGACATCGCAGTTGCCTGCATCCCAGCAGGCCCCGCCGCCGTTGAAAAAGATCATGACCCTTTTCGGGTCCGCCTCCCGCACATGAAAGTTATAGGGTGTGCCGGTTGCACAGCGCGTGGCACCGCCCGGTTGGATGGTTTCCCAGGAAGTGCTGCCCTGTGCGATGGCCGCCAATGACGGGAGGGTGAGCATGCCGCCCAGCAGTATACGGGCAACGATGGGCAGAAGGCTCATGGCGTGGCTGCGCCTGAATCAGCGGCGATGCACTCGACCTCCGCTCGGGCACCCAGGCCCAGTCCGTTGGCACCAAAGGCACTGCGGGCCGGGTAGGGCGGCGTGAAGAAGCTGCGGTATACCTCGTTGAAGGTGCCCCACTCGGACATGTCGGCGAGCATCACCGTGCATTTGACCACGTCGCTCATGGAAAGGCCGTTGGCCTTCAATACGGTGGCAATATTCTCCATGGTCTGCCGGGCTTCTGCCTCTATGCCTCCTTCGACCAAAGCCATGGTGCCGGGCTTAACGCCCAGTTGGCCGGACAGAAAATACAGGTTACCCACCTTCACCGCCTCAGAAAAAGGCAGGTTCGGGGGCAGTGCTCCGCTTCCATTCAGGTGTTCAACATCAGCTGCGTGGGCGGTGGGGAGAGTGGCCGCCAACAGCAGGCTGGCAGCAAAGTGACGAAGGCTTGCAGGCATCGGGAGTCCTCGGGCTGGAATGTGATTAACCGTCGCGATGACAGTATCCCGATTGCGCAGTGCAGTAAACAGGCTGCACCCGATGCCTGGGGTTCAGAAGGTGTAGCGCAGCTTCACCCAGCCCTGCCGCCCCGGCTCATTGACGCGCACCGCCTCGGGGTTGAACGGATCCAGATTCCCGGCGTTGACGTGGTAGGCGTAGGCGTGATCAAACAGGTTTTCGATACCCGCCTCCAGCAAGAGCTGGCCTGTCAGGTTCCAATGGCCGTAGGCATGCAGTACACCGAAGCCCGCGGTAGGGGAGTCAACGTCAACGGCAGGGTCGAAGTCCTCCTGCCGGGCGGCGGCAACCCACTCCAGGCCCAGAGCCCAGCTGCGGTGCTGGTAGTCCAGGTTCAGTCGGGTCTCCAGCGGTGCGATCTGGGCGAGGTCACCGTTATCGCCGAGGCCGCGTGTATAGGCAACGCCCACCCGTGCGCGCCAGCGCTCGTTGATTTGCAGGGCGGCATCCAGCTCAGAGCCGAACAACGTGGCGTCGATGTTGCGATAAAGGTCTGCGCTGCCTTCGGTGAAGCGTTCGATATAGTCATCGACTTCGTTCACAAACAGGCTCACGTTCCAGTTCAGACGCCCGCTGTCGTGCATGAGCCTGACGTCCAGCTGTTGATGTACCTCGGCATCCAGCGCCGGGTTGCCGACCCAGAAAGCACCGTTCGCGCTGCGCGCAATCCACTGTTCCGAGCTGTCCGGCGTGCGCACGGAGCGGCTCAGGTTGACGCTCATCAGGTGCGTGTCATTGAGACGGCGATCCCAGCCCAGCACCGCGCTCACGCCGTGATCATCGTTACGGGTCTGGCTCGTCGCGTAAAACTGCTCATACAGGCGAACCGGGGTTGCACTGCCCATCATGCCGGCGCTCAGCTCAGCTTCCCGCACCTCGGAGTCGAAGCGGTCCACTCGCAGGCCCAGTCGCAAGGTATCCACGGCGCTGCTGCGATAGTCTGCTTCCGCGAACAGGCCCACCTGGCGCTGCTGCGCATCCGGCCACATGCGCGCAACCAGCATGTCATAACTGCCGTCTTTGCCCATGTCCATGTACAGCTCTGCGCGGCGATCGTTGGCGCGATAGTCGATGCCGGTGCGCAACTCCGCATCCGCCGAGGTCAGCGTTGCGAGCAGTCGGCCACCCCAGGTGGTGGAACTCGACGGCGCTGCTGCACCGTTGGGCATCATCGTCCGGTTGCGCACGGTGTAGTTGTCCATGAGGTGGTCGACATCGCTGAGGTAGGCGGTGAATTCCAGCGTATCGATGACGCCCACAGACCGCTGTACCCACTTGGCACTGGTGCTGGCGGAATCGGCAAACACGGCATCCATGCCATTGCCCGCATACCAGACGTCGTCTTCGCTGGCCTGCTCGTGGCTGATTTCCAGGTAGGTCTCGGGGGTCAGTTCGATGCCAGCCACCAGTCCGGCACTGGTTGACTCGAAGGCTGACGCTACACGGTCTCCGTTGCCGTCCTCGTAATTCCCGGATTCGCGGATTGCGCCGAATGCGCGGACGTAGCCTCTGTCATTGCCAACGGCGAAATCACCGCTCAGGCTGCCCAGGTCGGAGTTGCCTGTATAGCCGGTGGTCACTGAACCGGTCATGCCATTCTTGCCCAGCTCAGGGCGCAGGTGTTCGAAGATCAGGGTGCCGCCGCTGCCGCCCGCGCCGTAGATGACCGAGCGGTGTCCCTTGATCACCGATACGGAGTCGAAGCTGTCGACCCCCACATAGGTGCTGGGCGGGTCCATACGGCCCGGACAGGCGCCATAGCTGTAGGCGCCATTGGCGATGACATTGAGGTTGCTCTGACTTTGGCCGCGGATGATGGGGTCGAACCCGCGGCCGCCCCGGCGCAGTGCGGTCATGCCGGTTACCGAGCGCAACAGTTCGCCTGCATCGTGCGTGGGACGCGTGATGGGTGCCTCACTGAGTAGCGTGCTGCCGTCTGTGGGCTCAGCGCGAGCGGTGACCTCTACCAGTTCAATGGCGAGGTCGTGACCCTGTGCGGGGAAGACGATCGTGGCGCTTGCCAGCATGACAGCCGTCGCCAGCGCGTTCTGTTTGCGGGTGAATCGCATGTGCCAAGTTCCTGGTGACAATTTCAGGGTCGCTATTATAGAAACCGGTGCCCGCGGTGGAATGCGACATATTGGCGCACCCCTCACCCAAATGAAGGAGGACAGGGGGCCGCCGTCGAGGCATTATGGGCGCTGAATTCTGTTCCGGAGTTGCCCCCGTATGTCCTTGCAGGCCTCACTCTCTTTGCAGCCGATCACGGAAAGCCCGGAGGTGATAGCGGAGTATCTCAAGGAACTCAATACCGCGGCCCTGATCATGTCAGTCGTTCACATGACGGGCGATACGAGCCTGCTGCAGGAGCTGCCGACACCGCGCACGCTGGATGTGGTGGCTGCCGGTGCCGCGGGCGGTGAAGAGCTGCTTGAGGGTGGATATACGCCGGCCCAGGTCGCGGATCTGCACCGGCGGGCACTGGCAGCCATTGCCGACTGGCAGGCCCGTGGCTGCACCCTGGAGCCGCTCACAGAAGCCAGCATCCAGTCACTGTACCATTTCATGTGTGGCGCAGATGTCGATCCGGAATACCTCGAGTTTATTGATGAAGAGGTCGCGATTGATGGTGTGGACCGGCGGGGACTGCACTTCGACGACCCGATCCTGCAGGCGCGCGCGGCCGATTTCCCTGTGGTGGTAATCGGTGCCGGCATGGGTGGCGTGCTTGCCGGCATCCGTCTGGCTGAGGCGGGCATTCCCTACACAATTATCGAAAAAAATCCCGGAGTCGGCGGCACCTGGTACGAAAATCGGTACCCCGGTTGTCGCGTCGATGTCCCGGGGCACAGTTACAGCTATTCGTTTGCGCCCAAACACGACTGGAGCAGTCACTTTCCGCTGGCGGATGAAATTCGTGCCTATTTCGATAATTGCGCCCGTCGGTTTGGAGTAACACCTCATATCCGCTTCAGCACGGAGGTTGTGGCAGCGCACTACGATGAAGACTCTGCTCGCTGGCAGGTGCATGTGCGGGATGCGCAGGGCGAGGAATCTGTGCTGCAGGCGCGTGCGGTGATCAGTGCGGTGGGCCAGCTGAACCGCCCTAAAATGCCCGATATCCCCGGTCTTTCCGACTTTCAGGGCCCCGTTGTGCACTCGGGGGCGTGGCCGCATGGCCTGGATCTCGCCGGCAAGCGCGTGGCGGTGATAGGTTCCGGCGCCAGCGCCTTCCAGATTATCCCCGAGCTGGCGGCCACCGCTTCGCATCTGGTGGCTCTGCAACGCTCTCCGGTGTGGATGTTTCCCAATCCCGGGTACCACGCGGAGGTGGGGCAGGGGCAGCGCTGGGCCCTGGAAAAGCTGCCGTATTATTCGAAGTGGTACCGTTTCTGGCTGTTCTACACTTCGGTGGAGGGTGTGTACAGCCAGACGCTGGTGGACCCGGCATGGAACAGTACGCGCTCGGTGAGCGCGTCCAATGACGCCATGCGAGAGGTCCTGACGGACTGGATTCAGTCGCAGATACAGGACCCGGATCTGCTGGACAAGGTACTACCCACTTACCCCCCATTTGGCAAGCGCATCCTGCAGGACAACGGTACTTACCTCGCGGCACTGCAACGCGACACCGTAGAGGTGGTGACAGCGGGTATCCGCAGTGTGGATGGCGAGGGCATCGTCACCGAAGATGGCCGCCATCACGCGGTGGACGCCATCGTCTGCGCGACCGGCTTTCACGCCGACCGCTTTCTGTTCCCCATGCAGTTCACAGGGCGCGGCGGGATACAGCTTAACGCGCAGTGGTCGGAGACCAATGGCCGCGCCTATCTGGGTATCACGGTACCGAATTTTCCCAACCTGTTCTGCATCTACGGCCCTAACACCAATCTCGTGGTAGCCGGCAGTATCGCGCACAATGCCGAGTCACAGGTGCACTACATACTCGAATGTATTCGCCTTCTGCTGGAGGGTGACCTGCGCAGCCTGGAGTGTCGCCAGGATGTGCATGACCGCTACAACGAGCGGGTTGACGAGGTGAATGCGGCCACCGCCTGGGGCTCACCGCTGGTCGACAACTGGTACAAGAACGCTGCTGGACGGGTCACCGCCAACCTGCCGTTTCGTATCATTGACTACTGGAAGATGACCCGGCACGCCAACCCGGATGATTTCCTGCTGCGCTGAGAACGCTGTGCAGTCTGGTGGTGCTCCAGTATCCTAGGGGCGCAGTTGAAGGAACCGCGCGCCCGCCGACGGCGCAACAATAACCGAGAGGGAAGGAGAGTCCCCATGCACCTGGGCTTCAGTTTTATGAACACCCCGCACGACCCGGACCCGCGCGATCTGGCGCGAGCGCTTGAGGAACGGGGCTTTGAGTCGCTGTGGACCGGAGAACACAGTCACATACCGGTGTCACGCAAGACGCCTTACCCCGCAGGCGATGAACTGCCCGAGGCCTATAAGCTGATGGGTGACCCCTATGTCACGCTGATGGCAGCGGCGTCCGTGACCTCCACGCTGAAGCTGGGGACGGGCATCGCATTGCTCATGGAACGGGAACTGTTCTCCCAGGCCAAGACCATCGCCAGCCTTGACCGTTTGAGTGGAGGCAGGCTTATGATCGGTACAGGCGTCGGCTGGAACGAGGAAGAGTTCACCAATTGCACGCGGCAGCCGTGGAGTAAACGCTACGGTGTGATGCGTGAAACCGTCATGGCGACACGTGCGCTGTGGCGGGATGATGAGCCGGAGTTTCACGGTGACTATATCGATTTCGATCCGGTCTGGTGCAATCCCAAACCTGCCCAGGCAGGTGGTCCGCCGGTAATCTTTGGTGCCATGGGGCCGTTGGGCGTAAAACATGCGGCACAGTGGGCGGACGGGTGGATGCCGGTGGACGTGGCGATGGGCGACGTGCAGGAGGGCTTGCATGCCTTCCGTCAGCAGGTGGCCGAGAATGGCCGCAACCCGGATGCTGTCCCGGTGACCCTGCAGACCCTGATTACCCCTGATCTGGATACCTTGAAGCGTTACCGCGACCTCGGTGTTGAGCGCGTGGTGATTGGGGTCGCGGTGGACATGTGGGACCAGCCCGAAAAGATCATGCCGATGATCGACAAATTTGCCGGACTGATCCCTCAGATCAACGCCTGACGCGGTGTCGCCGCGGCAGGCGTCAGTCGGCTTCAGTCTTCAGAGGCCGCCGCGTTCCGCGTAATCCATGGCGAAGCCCACCAGCGTGCGCACGCCGACAATCAGGGCGTCTTCCTGTGCGGTAAAGAAGGGAGAGTGATTGGAGGGGCGCTCGCTGCGCGGTACGTTGGGGTCACCGGCGCCGAGCAGGATGAACAGGCCGGGGATGTGTTCCTGGTAGTAGGAGAAGTCCTCGGCGCCGGTAATCAGGCTACCCTCAAATACGCGGTCTTCACCCGCTGCCCGGGCCAGGGTTGGCATCATCTGCCGCAGCAGTTGGGGGTCGTTGCCGGTCACCGGCGTCGAGTAGGTGACGTCCACCGTTGCGCTCGCACCGTTCGCCTCGGCGATGGCAGTGACGGTTGCGTTCAGGCGCTCCAGCAGCCGCTCGCGCTCGCCCCGGTCGAAGGTCCTGACCGTGCCCAGCATGGTCACTTCGTCGGGAATGATGTTGCCCCGGACACCGCCCTGAATGCTGCCGATGGTAAGCACGGCGGGCCCTCGCGTAATATCAATGTGACGCCCCGGAATGCCCTGCAGGGCACTCAGCACCTGGCCCGCCACGTAGATGGGGTCAACGCCCAGCCACGGCGATGAGCCGTGGGTCTGGCGTCCGGTGATGGTGATTTCGATACTGTCCGCCGCCGCCATAAAGCCGCCGCCGCGATAGACCAGAGAGCCGGAATCATCTGGCCACACGTGCAGCCCGATAATGGCTTCAGGGGCATCGGGTCCCTCCAGTATGCCCTCCTTGACCATCAGCGCTGCGCCGCCCTCTTCACCGGGCGGTGCGCCTTCCTCGGCGGGCTGGAAGATGAACTTGACCGTGCCGGCGAGTTCGTCCCGGTGCTGCGCCAGCACTTCAGCCGCACCCATGAGCATGGCAACGTGGGCGTCGTGGCCGCAGGCGTGCATGACCGGCACGTCCTTGCCCATGTACTCCCCCCGGGCACTGGAGGCAAAGGGCAGCCCCGTCTGTTCCAGCACCGGCAGTCCGTCCATGTCGGCGCGCAGTGCAATCACGGGGCCGGGTTTGCCGCCTTTCAGTGTGCCGACCACACCGGTGTGTGCGATCCCGGTTTCCACCGCGTCGAAGTTCAGCGCGCGCAGATGTGCCGCCACTTTTTCGGCGGTGCGGAACTCGCGGTTGGAGAGCTCCGGGTTCTGGTGCAGGTCGCGCCGCCACTCGATGACCCGCGGCTCCACTGCGGCGTAGGCAGTTTCCAGCTGTGCCCGCTCGTTGGCCTGTGTGACGCTTCCTGCGAGCAGCATCGCGGCCGCGAAAAAGGTGGATTTTGTGTGCATGTGCGCGTCTCCTGTGAATGCCTGCACAGGAGTGTAGCCTGCTGGCCACCCGGGTTGAAGGAAAAGGCAACGATAAAAAAAGGGGGCGATTGCCCCCAAGGTCTCCTGTTTCTTGCCGGCGGTTACCGGTGTGGTGCGTAGCGCGCAGGGTGGTCGTGGCGCTCGCGGCATGTGGCGGCGTGATGTTCATGCATCAGACTGTAGGTGAGCGCGGAACCCAGCACAAACGCACCGACGGTGTACCGGTGGTCTATGTCATGGCGATGTCTGGCGCCGTACCAGGGCTGGTGGTGGTTGTTCCGGTGCCAGCGTGCGGGAACCCGATAGCGTGGATGCGCGGGATGCAGTGCGGCGGGATGACCCGCACTGTGATAGTAGGTTATGGCGCCGTGGCTGTGCGCGGGACCCGCCGCAGCGGGGTTAGCCGTCAGCAGTGTGAAGAGTGCGGGAAGAACGAAGTGTTTATACATACTGTGACTCCAGGTTGCCGGTGGTGCAGCTGCGATATTGCATGCCCGTGGCTGAACCACGCCTGAATGACAGTCGGTTCATTTGCGGGCCTTGTTCAGCAACGGTTCAGCTTGCAGTGCGTATGCTCGGCAATTCCTGAGTGTTGGCTGCGACCCGCATTGCCTCTACCGCTGAGGGTGTGGCATCTGGCACACTCCTGCCTGTGGTGGCATGTCGCGGCCGGATTCGAATCGCATGTGAGGACAGGTATGGGTGATCGTTTGCGGGTTTTCCTGCTGCTTGTATGCCTGCTGGTGGTAGCTGGTGGCTGGAGCGCGCCAACGCCGGTGCTGGCACAGCAGGCGGGTTCCGCCGCCCAGAAAAGTACCATGACCCCGCGCGAGGCCGCCGCAAAGGCCCGCGCGCAACATGGTGGCAAGGTCCTGAACGTGTCGCGGCAGGGTAACGCCTACCGGGTGAAGCTGCTGCTCGACTCGGGCCGGGTAATCACTGTAACGGTCAAGGGCTGAGCCTTGCGCATGCTGGTAGTTGAAGACGATGTCCGCCTGCGACAGAGGCTTGTCGGGCACTTCAGCACGCTGGGCTGGGTGGTCGGCGAGGCGCAAGGGGGCATTGAGGCGGATTACCTGGCACGCGAGTTGCCTTGTGACCTGGCCATCGTGGATCTCGGTTTACCGGATATGCCCGGTATCGAACTGATTGCGCGCTGGCGTTCGATGGGTCTCGCTTTTCCGGTGCTCGTTCTCACCGCCAGAGCGGATTGGCAGGAAAAGGTACAGGGGCTGGAGGCTGGCGCGGACGATTACGTCACCAAGCCGTTCTATCTGGAGGAGCTCGAGGCGCGCGTGAACGCCCTGCTTCGGCGGGTCTCTGGTCGCATCACCGAGCGGGTGGACTATGGCGCCATCGCAATTGACTACAGTGCGCGCACGGTGACCGTTGACGGCGCCGTGCTGGAACTGACGGCCTTTGAATACAACACGCTTGCCTACCTGGCACATCGCGCGGGTACGGTGGTTTCGAAAACAGAACTCACCGAACACCTCTATGAGCAGGAGCACGACCGCGACAGCAATGTTATCGAGGTCTTTGTAGGCCGTCTGCGACGCAAGCTGGACCCGCAGGGCCACCTGCAGCCCATCGAAACGGTGCGTGGCGCCGGCTACCGCTTCGCGCTTGTGCCGGTGACCGAGTGAGATCGGGGCTGTCTCTCGCGGCACGCCTGTCTCTTGCCAGTGCCCTGATTCTGCCCGTGTTCCTGGGGGCCACCGGCTGGTATCTCGAGCGCAGCCATCGCCTCAGCATAGAGGCCGCCCAGGCCGAGCGCCTGGAATTGCAATTGCTCAACCTGCTGGCACAGGCAGAGTTCGACGCGGTGCTCGAAATGCCTGCTGACTTGCTGGAGCCGCGTCTAGCACAGCCGGGTTCAGGGTTCTACGCCGTGATAAGTGACGCTGACGGAACTATCCTCTGGTCGTCGCGCTCCACGCTGAGCCTGGACCTCGGCCATATTCCCCTCGCCGTGCCGCCACTGCGTCCGGGCGGCACGGCCAGTTCCCGGGTAAACGGGCTGCTGAGGGTTTCGCTGCAGGTGATCTGGGAGACGGCTTCCGGGTCGGACGTGCCCCTGCGCTTCACGGTGCTTGAGACCACTGCGCCGATCGAAGCCGATCTGGCGCAGTACCGCCGCAGCCTGCTGCTCTGGCTCGGCGGCTCTGCACTCGCCCTGCTGGGATGCCAACTGCTGATTCTCGGCTGGGGCCTGCGTCCCTTGCGCGCGCTGGCGGTTGACATTGCGCGCCTGGAGGCCGGCGAAACGGCCCTGCTGCAGCGCCCTTACCCGCGAGAGGTGGAGGTGCTCACACATAACCTCAATACTCTTTTACAGGGCGAACAACAGCGACGCGAACGGGTGCGGCGCACCCTGGGCGATCTTGCGCACAGCCTGAAAACGCCGCTGGCGGTGATCAGGACAGCAGATCCACAGGCCGGGGATTACTGCGATGTGGTCTCGGAACAGATCGATCGCATGGAAGAAATCGTGAGTTATCAGTTGCAGCGGGCGACGGGCGGTGGCGCCCGTCTGCTGCAACGCGTCCCCGTGGCGCCGGTGCTTGAACGGTTGCGCTGCAGCCTGTTGAAAGTCTATGCGGGTCGCGCGATCGACATTCAGCTGCTGGTGGAGGCTGGCTGTACCTTCCGCGGAGACGAGCGCGACCTGATGGAGATGCTGGGCAACCTGATGGACAATGCCTGCAAGTACGCGCAGCAACGCATTCGTATCAGTGCCGCCGGGGGCGAGGAACATCCACTGGACATCATCGTCGAGGACGATGGGCCCGGCGTAGCCCCGGCACTCTGCAGGGCTATCCTGCAGCGCGGTTTTCGTGCCGACAGCCGCGGCGAGGGACAGGGCATCGGGCTGTCGGTAACCGCAGACATTGCCGCGAGTTATCAGGGCAGCCTGACCATTGACTCCGGCGGTCAGGGTGGCGCACGTGTCCGCCTGCGCTTTGATTGATTGCCAGAGTCGTCGTAAACGAAGGGAGAAATCACTATGAAAAACCTGCCGCGCAGTATTCAGTGCCTGCTTGCCCTGCTGCTGTTGTTCCCTCACATGCCTGTCGCGGCGGAGGATCGCCCCTATCCGCAGATCCGCGTGACCGGTGAAGGGGTGGCAACCCTGCCCCCGGACATGGCGCTGTTGTCCCTGGCCGTGGCGCGGGATGCGCCGACTGCCGCACAGGCTCTCGAGGAAACCTCCCGGGCGATGCGCGATGTCCTGGCGGCCATGCGCAAGGCCGGTGTTGACGAACGTGACCTGCAAACCGAACAGTTTTCCATCCACCCTCGATACCGCGATGAACCGGCGCAGGTCAAGGGCGAGCCGCCCATACCGCGTATCGTTGGGTACACCGTGAGCAACGGGCTCAGCGTGCGTGTGCGTGAGCTCGACCGTCTGGGCGCGATTATCGATATGTCGGTGCGGTTGGGGGTGAACCAGGGTGGCGGTATACAGTTTCTCAACGACGATCCCGCTGCCGCGGTCACCGCAGCGCGCACCGCCGCTATGCAGGACGCCCTGGCTCGGGCCCGAACCCTGGCCGCTGCGGCCAACGTGAGCCTCGGCGCCATTCTCGACATCTCGGAGCAATCCTATCAGCCCCGCCCGATGATGATGGCGCGAGCAGAGATGGTGATGGCCGATGCCGTGCCCATTGCCGGCGGTGAAAACAGCTACCGGGTGACGGTCAGTGTTGTACTGGCCCTGGAGCAGTGAGGGGCAAGTGCAAAAAAAATACCTGTTCGGGGGAATAAGCGGCAGCTGCCAGACGTCTTAGGTTTGAAAGTGGAGTGAAACACTACTTTGAGGGGGCGGCGAAGTGCCGTTTGGGTAGTAATCAGGATGCGCATGCACCGGATTACGCGGCCTTCCCCGTCAGCCTCCATTTTCGTTGAAAGTCCGCTGAACCTGAGCGCACAGAAGGTGCTAACCAACCGGCTGGATGTAAAGGGGAGGGGAGGTTCAACGCCTCAGGACAGGATGGGGAACGCTAGCCCCCCAGCCCTGGAACTACAGGGTTTATTGCCAGCTTCTGGTAATAAGCCCTGCTTCTCTTTTCGCACTTGCCGCATCGCCACTCGCATTGCTCTCCACGAAGGTGGCGACGGGATCACTGTCCGCTGCGCTGGCGGGACGGTAGGCGTCTGCAGCACCGTCCTGCAGGGAGGTTTGCACCGCGGCAACGCGGGTTTCCCAGTGTCCATCATCACGGCAGGCAACACCGCGAATGGTTTGCGTCTCGTCGGCCAGGAGGTACTCCCGGCACCAGCTGCCTTCAAGGTTGGGGAAGCTCAGTACCGGACGCAACCTGCTGCCATCGGCCAGTGTTTCCCAGCCTTCGGCACGCGAAGGGAGCTGTTCCAGCGCTGCGGAAAGCACTGCGCCGCTGCTGCTCTGCTGTTCTGCCTGCCACTGGGGCACCAGAAGCAGTGCCGCTGCCGCCGCCAGCGATGCCGCAACGGCGAAACCACGCGCTTTGTTGGGGGTGAATCGATGCAGGCGATGGGGTTGCGTTTGAATCCGCACCGGGGCGTTCTCCAGCAGCGCGCTGACCCGGTCAGGCATGGGTTGCCGGGCGGCCGCGGTATGCAGCGTCCCGCGCAGTTCTGCCTGCAGTGCCCGCATCGCGTCCAGACTGGCCGCGAGGGCGGGATCCTGTGCAATACGGCGCTCGCAGGCTGCGCATTCTGCGGGCGGCAGCTCGCCGTCCAGGTATGCTGACAGTATTTCCCAGTCCTGATCTGTCATGTTGCCTTTCACATCGTCCTCATTCCGGGGTCTCCCGGTTTTTCAGCAGCTGAGCCCTCGCCCGGGCCACTCTGCTCATGATGGTGCCGACGGGCACCTCCAATATGTCGGCGGCCTCGGCATAACTCTTGCCTTCCACCGCAACCAGCGACAGGGCCATGCGCTGCTCGGGCGGCAAGGCATCAAGCGCCACTGCAACGGCCTCCAGCGCACGTTCGCTGTCTGCGTCGTCTTCGGCCGACGGCGCCTCATCGGTGTCCCATGCCATCTGTAGCGGGTAACGCTGGCGGACTTCGCGTGAGCGAAGTTCATCAATCCAGGCGTTCCTGCACACCCGGTATGCCCATTTCGCCGCGTCGGCGTCATCGGGCATACCCTTTTCCAGGATGCGCTCTACAGTCATCTGCAGCAGATCGTCAGCGTCAGCCGACGTTCCGCTAAGTGACAGGCAGAACCGACGCAAATTGCCCAGTTCTGCCATCAGAACTTCTCGCTGTGAGTGGCTCAGCGATGGCATAATGATCCTGTTACTGGAGATGACGATTAGCCGCCGGATTCTATTCCATTTGGGGGAATTAATCGCGCTATGATTCGTCTTTACTATAGATGGCATTGGCCATGTGGAGGGTGAAAGCTGTGCGACAGTCTACCGTAATGTCCCCTTTTGAGTGTATGGCACTCGCAGCGCGCTGCATGGCGCGGGCGGCGTTGCTGTCCCTCCCGGCCTGTACGCTCGCCACTGTACTGTTCGCGTTGGCGCCGACTCCGGTGCTTGCGCAGGTCCCCTGCTGCCTCGATGAAGAGGAGTTCGAGGAGTATCTCGAAGAATCCATCGAAGAGGAAGTCGCGGAAAACGTTGAAGAGGAAGTGGTCGAGAATATCGAGGAAGAACTCGAGGTTGCCGTTGACCAGGCGGTCGGTGAAACCATCGAGGATTCCATCGAGGATTCCATTGAGGAAACGATCGACGATTCGGTGGAGAAATCGGTCGAGGAGACAGTTGCCGACAGTGTGGAAGAGTCGGTGGAAGATGCCGTCGAAAGCACGGTTGAAGAATCGGTGGCGGGTGCGGTGGAAGATTCCGTAGAAACCTCGGTTGAGCAGAGTGTTGCCAGTGCGGTGGAAAATTCGGTTGAAGAAACCGTCGAGCAGACTGTCGCCGCTTCGGTCGAAGGGGAGGTTGAGGTCGGCATCGCGTTGGCGATAGAAGACCGTCTGGAAATCGAAATCGCTACTGTACTCGAGGATCTCGAAAGCCAGTTGGAGATCGATGAGGCGCGCATCAAGACGCAGCAGTGGCTGGTCATGGCGGAGCCCGAGGTGTTTGACGAACTGGCAGTCAAGGGGTACCTGTTCGACCGGGTGACAGACTTGCCGGGTATGGGGCTGCTACTGGCTGAGGTGGAAGCTCCCTCCAGTTTTGAAATCTATGATGTGCGCGAAGGTGTCATCGATGTGGTGGGGCGCGGGCGCGCCGAAGTGGATTTGAACCACATTTACACGGCAAGTGCACCGGTGCACCACACCGTCGAAGGCGCGAGACCGCGCAATGTATTGCATTTTCCTGCCGGGATGGATGATCTGGCGCTGCGTCTGGGTATGATCGACAGTCTGGTGGATACCGCGCACCCTGCGCTGCAAAAGGCCAATATCCACAGCCGCGCGTTCGCCACGGAAGGGGCCACGTTGCCGGCCTTCCACGGCACCGCCATTGCGTCCATTTTTACCGGCCGGGATGCGGACTACCTGGGCCTCGCGCCCAGTGCAGAACTCTACGCCGCCGCAGTGTTCGAGCAGGATGCGGCGCGCGGTGAAATTGCCAGTACGGTGAGTCTGGTGCGGGCACTTGACTGGTTGATCTCATCCGGCGTTGATGTGGTCAACATCTCTCTGGCGGGGCCGCCCAATCGCCTGCTGGAGAAAGCGCTGAGCCGCGCTGCCTCACGCGGCGTGCTGATTCTCGCCGCAGCAGGGAACGGTGGTCCCATGGCGAAGCCCATGTATCCGGCCGCCTATCCCTCGGTCATGGCCGTGACGGCGGTCGATGCCCACGGGCGCGTATTCAGGCTGGCGAACCGCGGAGACTATGTTGATCTGGCGGCGCCGGGTGTGGGTCTGTTGCATGCGCGGTCAGGCGGTGGCTATGCCACCTCCTCGGGCACGTCCTTTGCCGTGCCGTTTGTGGCCACCGCCGCTGCTCGCTTGCGTCTGCTGTCGCCTTATGAGGATGTTCGGGAAGCACTGCTGAGCAGTGTGCAGGACGAGGGCGTGCCCGGGCGCGATGATGTTTATGGTTACGGGGTGTTGCGCGTAAACGGCTGATTACCAGCGATAAACGTAGCGGCTGCCGATGATGCCCTGTTCAAAATCACTGATCTGGAAGTTGGATTGATAATCTCCATAGGCGAGGTATAGCTGCAGCGCGCCCTGCTTTGACAAGGGGTACTCAAAGTCCAGCTGCACCCGGTGCCGCTCATCCCGACGTTGCTCACCCTCTATGCTGCCTATCCCCGGCGTAAGTCCGCTGTAATCGCGGTTTTCATAGCGGTAGGCCATTTCCAGTTTGAGCACTTTCTGGCCCATATTTAGCCGGCGTATGTAGCGTAGCTTGGCAGCGTGCGAGGTGAAATCAAGACGCTCAAGGTTGGCGTCTTCAGAACGGAACCGGTAGCCCATATTGAAATAGCTGCGCAGGCCGCGGGCGAAAAAGTAAACGTCGATTTCCCCGGTGTGTGTGGTGGCGTCTCGCTCCGCACGCTCCTTGATTTGTTTGTCGGAGAAGACATAGGCAGCGCGGCTGAACCATTTCTGGCTGAGAAAGCCGGAAACATAGGGTGACGCCCGGTAGAGTTCCAGGAACCCGTTGCCGTCCAGCAGTGAATTGACATAAAACGTGGAGAATCCTGTGTCAACGCGACCCGCTTGGGTTTTCAGGTTGGCGCCCAGGATATGTGTTTGCCGGTTCAGGTCAGAGAAATCCTGGTACATATGCTGGTTGAAGTCGTAGGTCAGGCGCAGGTCAGTTTCCGCGCTGAAATAGGTGCGCACGCCCAGTTTGCCTTCAACGGTTACTGCGGAGTCTCCCTCCCGTGTGCTGGCGTCCAGTTCGTCAATGGTGACGTTGGTGTCGTACTCGAAACCCACCCCCAACTCGGCAAAATAGCTCGTTGCTGGAACGGTTTCGGTGCTGGTTTCCTCTTCGGCTGCGGCACCCAGGGACATCAAGCACGCAGTCAGGGCGACGACTCCGGCCAGGTTAATTCTCGGCTGTGGCATGCCAAGGGTCCTGATGGTGGTCGAGACAGAAACGCGAGACTAACCAATGCCGACGTTTGCGACAAGGGCTTGCGCGGTGCTCTCGCCTATGCTCAGCGCCAGAGAGGGTGATTTGCTCCCGCCGACGCAACCGCGCAGAATGCGCTTCAACAATTGCAGCGCAGAGATCGCCATCCCCGTGCCCTCGCCAATACCCTACCTACCGCACTTGAACAGCTCTCAGGTGTTGAGCATGGGGCTTGCACCACTCGATGCACACCGATGGATCGAGCCCGATGCGACCCTTCCGCATTGGTACGCACACAAGCAGGATGTGCGTGCCCGTCTCGGCAGCCGTGTTTGTCGCGCTACGCCGGAATCGTTACCGGCACAACGCGAGGCGAGCACACTGTTGGCAGCCCATCTGCTACGTGATCATCCCGCTACCTATTGTCGTGCAGGCACCGCGCTGCACTGTGGGGACTACGCCATCGATTTTGATGAGCAACATCCCGAGCCCCTGTGGGCGATATCACTGGCGGTGGCGGACGACCTGTTGCTCTTGCAACCCCGAGGTGATGAGTACGTACTGACCGCAGCGAGTTTGTGCAGCCCAAGCCACTGGCGTCTGGAGGAGAAATTCGAGCAACCGATGTCCACGATTCACGGCCCCATTCCAGGGTTCACCGGTGCTCTGCAGCCTCGCGTGGAACGTTTTCTCCAGCACCTGCACTCCGCGCGCCCGGTCGAGCGCTTTAACTGGGGGTTGCAGCGGGGCGCTGCTCTCTGTGCCAGGCATGCCGAGGCTGACGAAGGAGCACTGCACTATCGTTGTGAGCGCCAGACCTTGTCCCGATTGCCCGGCACCGGGGCTATCCTGTTTACGATACGGGTGTATCTATGCCCCTTGGACAGCTTGAGCGCAGTGCCGGGGGCGCTGCAGACACTACTGCAGGCGATTGATGCCTGCCCGCCGGCACTGGCCGTCTACAAGGGGTTCGAGCGCCTGGCGGACGACCTGGAAGCCCTGCGGGGGACATATGGCTGAGCTCGCCTGGTGGCAGATGACGCTGATCGGTCTGCTGTTTGTCTGGGGTGGTTTCGTGCGCTCGGGGCTCGGTTTTGGCGGGGCGGTGCTGACCCTGCCGTTCCTGCTCATGGTACATAACGCACCGTTGGTCTACCTGCCGATTATCTCTGTGCACTTGCTGTTCTTCTCGGGGTTGACCATTTTTCAGGCGCATCTGCGGGCGCGCAGCGCCCGGCACGGCGACGCCGCTGCACCGCAGGCTGCCGGCACGGTGAACTGGCCGTTTTTACGCTACGCCTTCGCGTTGATGCTGGTGCCGAAGCTGATTGGCGTAGCCGGTGTGCTCACGTTGCCGACGACGGTGGTCAGCAGTTTCATCTTCCTGGTGGTCGGGGCGTACGCGGTGAGTTATATCCTGCAACGCCCATTTAAAAGCAACAGTCCGCGTGTCGATGCCGGCCTGCTCATGCTGGGAGGTTATGTGAGCGGCACCTCACTGATTGCCGCGCCGCTGGTCGTGCCGGTGGCGGCGAGCCGGGTCGCTCGCCATGAACTGCGCGACACCCTGTTCGTGCTGTGGTTTGTGCTGGTTGCCATCAAGCTGGCGGCGTTCGCCTGGACCGGCGTCGATCTGCAGTGGCGGCAGCACCTGTGGCTGCTTCCCTGCGCCGCTATCGGCCATGTCCTTGGCTTGCGTTTTCACGCCTACACCCTGCGTGCGGATACCGCTGTGTTCTTTCGCGTACTCGGCGTGGGTCTGCTGGCGGTCAGCCTCGCCGGCCTGGCGCGCATGGTCAGCCAGGCCGTGGGCTGACCCTGCACTCAGGCGCGAGGCTTGCGCTTCGCCGGCTTTTTGCCAGGTTTTAATCCCGGTTTACTGCTGCGCTTGCGAGCAGCTGCGGGCTTCCCGTCAGCTGCCTGGGAAGTGGATAAATCCCGCTGCAGGTTCAATTTCTGCCCGCTGACCCAGACTCCGCGAAGGTGGTCGAATATCTCGGTTGGCATGCCTTCTGGCAGGTCGACCGTGCTGTACTCATCGTGAATGATAATGCGGCCGATGTGCTCACTGTCGATGTCAGCTTCATTGGCGATAGCGCCCACGATGTTGCCGGGTTTGACGCCGTGTTTGTGGCCCACATCCATGCGGAACCGCTCCATGCCTTTGGACAGCTCGCTGTCACGCTCCTGTCGGCGTGGGTGTTGTTCCCTGGGTTCACGGGCCTCACGCGCAGGCCTTTCAGAACGCGCCGGCTTGTCACGGCCGCTCGCAGCCGCTGGGACACTGTCCTGCACCGCGTTTGCCGCATCCGCCTTGCCGCCGCCCGCCAACAGGACCAGCGCGGCAGCCACATCAACCATGGGAACGCCGTACTCATGCTGATAGTCGCTGACCAGTTTGCGCGCTGCGTCCAGTTCCCGGGTGTCGAGGGTGGCCGTAATCTGCTGTTTGAAGCGGTCACTGCGCTTGTCCTGCACTTCCTGCGCACTCGGCAACTGCATGGGCTCGATGATGTTCGACGTGGCGCGCTCAATGGCCTTGAGCAGGCGTCGCTCGCGGTTTGCCGCAAACAGAATGGCCTCGCCCTTGCGCCCGGCCCGGCCGGTGCGGCCGATACGGTGCACGTAGGCTTCCACGTCCTGCGGAATGTCGTAGTTGATGACATGACTGATGCGTTCCACGTCAAGTCCGCGTGCTGCGACATCGGTGGCCACCAGGATATCGATGTTCCCGTTCTTCAACCGCTCGACGGTTTTCTCGCGTTGCTGCTGGGGGATGTCGCCATTCAGCGGCGCGGCTGAGTAACCGCGGGCAGAGAGCTTTTCCGCCAGCTCTGTTGTCGCGATACGGGTGCGCACAAAGAGGATGATCGCATCAAAGTCCTCCATTTCGAGAATACGCGTCAGGGCATCGAGCTTGTGCACGCCGGCCATCATCCATACTCGTTGTCGAATCGATGAATTCGCCATGGATGTCACCTGAATGGTGATTTCCTGCGGTGCTTGCAGGTGGTGCTGTGCGATACGTCGAATGGCAGTGGGCATGGTGGCAGAGAACAGGGCTACCTGGCGTGTCGGCGGCGTCTGTTCCAGAATCCACTCAACGTCATCGATGAAGCCCATACGCAGCATCTCATCCGCCTCATCCAGTACCAGGGAACGCAGCCCACCCAGGTCCAGCGAGCCGCGGCGCATGTGGTCCATCACGCGACCGGGTGTGCCGACAATGACATGCACACCACGTTGCAGCTGGCGCAGTTGCCCGCGGTAATCGGAGCCACCGTAGATGGGCAGCACGTGAAACCCGGGCAGGTGCGTGGCGTACTTCTGGAATGCCTCAGCGACCTGAATGGCCAGCTCCCGGGTGGGTGTGAGTACCATGACCTGGGGGGTTTTCTGCTTGATATCCAGCTTTGCCAGCAGCGGCAGGGCAAAGGCGGCGGTCTTGCCGGTACCCGTCTGTGCCTGACCCACCAGGTCGCTGCCCGCCAGCAGTGGCGGTATGGTGCGTGCCTGGATGGCTGACGGAGTTTCATAGCCGACATCGGTCAGCGCTCGGAGGAGGAATTCGGGCAGGTTCAGGTCCGCGAAGCGAGTCGCGTCGGAGAGTTCGGCGGTCATGGGGAGAATACCTTGGGGATGGAACTGCAATCGGGGCGATAGTATACAGGCATACGGTGCCGCAACAACTCGGCGGTGGCGTGAATATGCCGTGTTCGCAGGTGACGACCGGCTCCCGTCCGCGGTACCCTCAGCTATACTCGTCAGTGAATCAGCATTGCGCGGAGAACTCGCCATGACCCAACCCAGCACCGTCAACGACTGCATGCACCGGCAGCCCCTGACCATACGTCCGGATGCCAATCTGGTTGAGGCGGTCGGCATCATCACCGAGCACGGTCTGACGGGGCTCACGGTCACGGATGCCGGTGGAGCGGTGCAGGGCGTTCTGTCGGAGCTGGACTGCCTGCGCGGTATACTGGCCGCGATTTACAACGATGGTGACCCGGAACATGCCCTGGTCAGTGAGGTGATGACGCGCGAGGTCAACGCCTGCGGCCCGCAGGACAGCATCGTCGAAGTGGCGCAGTCCATGCTGGAAACCCGTCAGCGGCGGCGTCCCGTTGTGGAAAACGGTGTACTGGTCGGGCAGGTGAGCTCGCGGAATATTCTCTGGGCGCTGATGGAGCACTCACGGCGCCGGTTGCAGGACCGGCGCCGTTAGCGGCAGCAGGCTGTTTCTACTCGCCCTCGTCCGCAGTGCCGGCGAGTTTGCGCAGTACGTAGTGCAGAATACCCCCGTGGCGGTAGTAGCTGAATTCGTTGGGCGTATCAATGCGGATCAGGACCTGGAATTCGCGATTCTTGCCCGCCGCATTCAGCACCTGCACCGCCACGTGTTTCTGCCCGGGCTCCACTGCGCCGATACTGAACTCCTCCGCCCCTGTGAGGCCCAGGGTCTGGGCAGTCTCCCCCTCGGCAAACTGCAGCGGCAGGATACCCATGCCGACCAGATTGGACCGGTGAATGCGCTCGAAGCTCTCCGCGATGACCGCGCGCACCCCGAGCAGTGAGGGGCCTTTCGCTGCCCAGTCGCGCGATGAGCCGGTGCCGTATTCTTTGCCCGCGATCACCAGTAGCGGAACGCGCTGTTCACGGTAGTGCTCCGCGGCGTCGTAGATGGACATCTGCTTATCGTTGATGAAGCAGGTGGTCCAACTGCCCTCGGTGCCGGGCGCCAGCTGGTTGCGCAGTCGGATGTTGGCGAAGGTCCCGCGCATCATTACCTCGTGGTTGCCGCGGCGCGAACCGTAGGAGTTGAAATCATCCACCTCGATGCCCCGTTCCTGCAGGTATTGCCCGGCCGGACTGTCAGGCGCAATGGCGCCGGCGGGGGAGATGTGATCGGTGGTGACGCTGTCGCCCACCATGACCAGACAGCGTGCTGCCTCAATGCCGCGTACCGCGGCAGCCTGTGGCGGCATGTCATCGAAGAAGGTGGGTTTGCGCACATAGCTGGATTCCGGCCACGGATAGCGCTCGCTGTCGGCAACCGGCAGGTCGTTCCAGATCGGGTTGCCGCTGTACACATCGGCATATTTTTCCCGGAACATGGTCGCATCGACAGCATCGCTGACGATGTCGCGAATCTCCGCATTGCTCGGCCAGAGATCGGCCAGCGTAACCGGGTTGCCGTCGGCGTCGTGGCCCAGCGGATCGTTTAGCAGGTCTACATCCATGTTGCCGGCAAGCGCATAGGCCACGACCAGCGGCGGAGACGCAAGATAGTTGGCGCGAACGTCCTGGTGAATACGTCCTTCAAAGTTACGGTTTCCCGAGAGCACGGAGGTGACCAGCAGGTTGCCTTTGGCAATCGCCGCACTGATGTCGTCGGGCAGCGGCCCCGAGTTGCCGATACAGGTGGTACAGCCGTAGCCGACGAGATAGAAGCCCAACGCCTCAAGGTCATCCATCAGCCCGGTTTTCTCCAGGTACTCGGTGACCACTTTGGAGCCTGGAGCGAGGCTTGTCTTGACCCAGGGGCGCGAACGGAGGCCCAGCGCACGGGCCTTGCGCGCAATCAGCCCCGCCGCCACCAGCACGGCGGGGTTGGACGTGTTGGTGCAGCTGGTAATGGCTGCGATCACCACGGCCCCGTGTTGCAGTTGGAACGAGTCGTCGCCGCGTTGTACGGTAATCCCGTTGAGGGCGGTCGCTTCCTCGTCGCTGACGGTGCCGCCCTCCTGTTCCCAGCCGCCTTCGTCTTCCGAGACTACCGTGAGCTCCTGGAATTCCTGCAGCACCTGCGTGAATGCTTGCTTGGCTTTGCGCAGGGGAACGCGATCCTGGGGCCTCTTCGGGCCTGCGATGCAGGGCTCGACATCGCCCAGGTCCAGTGTCAGCGTGGCGCTGTAGCGGGCCTCCACACTGTTTGCGTCGTGCCAGAGCCCCATCGCCTGCATGTAGCGTTCAACCAGTTTCAGCTGTTCTTCGCTGCGACCGGTGAGGCGCAGATACCGTACCGTCTCCTCGTCGACCGGGAAAATGCCACAGGTAGCACCGTACTCGGGCGCCATATTGGCGATGGTGGCGCGATCAGCCAGGCTCAGGTGAGCGAGGCCGGGGCCAAAGAACTCGACGAACTTGCCCACCACACCGTGCTTGCGCAGTTGCTCTGTCACGGTGAGCACCAGGTCTGTCGCAGTTGCGCCCTCAGGCAGTTGACCCTGCAGGCGGAAGCCGACCACTTCGGGGATCAGCATGGTCACAGGTTGCCCCAGCATGGCGGCTTCGGCTTCGATGCCGCCCACGCCCCAGCCCAGCACGCCGAGGCCATTGATCATGGTTGTGTGCGAGTCGGTGCCTACCAAGGTGTCCGGGTAGGCCAGCCTGCGACCGTCCTGCTCCGCACTGAACACGCCCCGCGCAAGGAACTCGAGGTTGACCTGGTGCACAATGCCTGTGCCGGGCGGCACGACCTTGAAATTCGCGAAGGCCTCCTGCCCCCAGCGGAGAAACTGGTAACGCTCGCGATTGCGCTCTATTTCAATCGCCGTGTTGCGCTCCAGGGAGTCTTCGCCGCCAAAATGGTCGACCATCACGGAGTGATCGATGACCAGTTCCACGGGGGACAGCGGGTTGATTTTCCCAGGCTCGCCACCGAGGTCCACCATGGCATCGCGCATGACCGCGAGGTCGACGATGGCGGGTACACCGGTGAAGTCCTGCAGCAGCACGCGCGCTGGAACGAAGGCAATTTCCTGGCTGGGCGGCGCGTTTGGGTCCCAGCGAGTCAGGGCCTCGATGTCGGCGTCAGTGACGAACGGCTCGTTGCCATGTCGCAACAGGTTCTCCAGTAGCAGCTTCAGCGAGTAGGGCAGGGTCTGTGTGTCACCGCCGGCGGCGTCAAGAGGGAAGATCGTATACTGTGTGCCGTCCACATCCAGGGACGCTTCCTTGCGGTATTTTGTGCTCATGGCAATGCCTCTCATTCGGATGAACAAGCGGGAACCTTGTGTCCCGTTCAGTTACCCTAGCACAGGTCGGCGTGTCTGGCAGATTGAGACGATTTACAGCGGAGCGCGTACCTAGTCTCTCGCGGGTGAAGCCGCGGCGCTGGCAAATGCATGCGGAACAAGGGAGATCGGAGTGCAGCACGGGACAGGACAATCGGGACGCGCCAGAATCGGGCGCGGGGGCTGGAGCGCGCTGCTGCTCTGGCTTGCGGCGGGTGTGTGCATGGCGGACGCGGGTGTTCGCGTCAGCCTGACGACGGTTGAGACGACAGACATCCTGCGCGAGCTGCGTCTGAGCGGCACGGTCACGGCACAGCACAATGCGAGTCTCTCGGTTGCCGCCGCGGGCCTGGTGCAGGATATCCTCGTGGATACCGGCGCGAAAGTGGCCCGGGACGATGTCCTGTTGCGAATGGATGCAGAGCTGGCGGAACTGCGCCATGCAGCCGCCAGGGCCGCGGTGGCGCAGGCCCGGGTACGCGCCCGGGATGCCGAGCGACGCCTGCAGGAGGCAGAGTCGTTACTCCCGCAGCGGGGCATTGCCGAGACCACTGTGCGCGAACTGGCTGCTGAGCGCGATGCCACACAGGCGCAGCTGCAACAGGTGACCGCAGAGGCGGCGTTGGCGCAGGCGTTGCTTGACCGACATACGCTGCGTGCGCCATTTTCCGGGGTGATCAGCCTGCGCCGTACCGAGCGTGGAGAATGGCTGAATCCCGGGCAGGCGGTGTTCGATCTGGTGGGGCTGGAAGACCTGCGACTGGATTTCGCAGTGCCCGAGGACTACCTGTCATCGTTGCAGGTCGGCGCCCCCCTGACCTTTACCACTGCCGCCGATCCCACGCGCGAACTGATCGGCCGCGTGGCCAGCCTGGTGCCGGTTGCCGATACCGCGGCACGCACCTTCCTGCTGCGTATTGACCCGGCTGATAACGCGCGCCGCGGCCTGTTGCCGGGGATGTCGGTCAGCGCGCGGCTGGCCCTCGCCACCGGGCGTCGAGGTATCGCGGTGCCGCGCGATGCGCTGGTGCGCTACCCGGACGGGCGGGTTGTTGTCTGGACCGCACAGGCCGATGGCGATGCGCTCGTCGCCCGTGAGAACACCGTTACCACCGGGTTGGCCTTTGCCGGGCAGATTGAGATTCTGCAGGGCCTCGCGGCGAACGAGCAGGTGGTCGTGCGAGGCAATGAAGCCCTGCAACCGGGGCTGCAGCTGCTGCCCACGGGAGATGCGCGATGACCCAGGGCCCCGCGGGCTTCTTTGACCGCATCGTCGGGCGCGGCATTCTGGTCACCGTTATCGCACTGATTGTGACGGTGGTGGGTATCATCGCCGCCCTGCGTATTCCCGTGCAGATGATTCCGGATCTCGATGTTCGGGTGATCAGTATCCGTACCACCTGGCCGGGTGCGACGCCACAGGATGTCGAAAAAGAGATCCTCATCGAGCAGGAGGAGTATCTGCGCAATCTCCCCAGTCTGTCGCGCATTGTGGCGACTGCGCGCGCGGGCAGTGCCGAAATTGAGCTGGAATTTCCCTTTGGCACCGATATCACCGAAATGCTGATTCGGGTCAGCAATGCCTTGAGCCAGGTGCCGGATTACCCCGAGAATGTCGACGAACCGCGTATTTTCGCCAATTCGTTTTCGGCGAATGCCTTTATGTTCTTCAGCATTACGCCCCTGCCCGGTAATCCGCGGCAGGTGGACGTGGACCTGGCACTGGATTTTATCGAAGACACGGTAAAACCGCGTATGGCGCGGGTGCCGGGGGTCTCGGAAGTTGGCGTGGGAGGCGGTGCGGAACGGCAGATCCAGATTCTCATTGACCCCGCTCGCCTGGCCCAACGTGGTCTCACGCTCGGCGATGTCCGCGAAGCCGTACGCTCGCGCAACCGCGATCGCTCGGCGGGCGACGTGGAATCGGGAAAGCGTGAGTACCTGTTACGTACTATCGGGCGCTTCGAGGATGCGGCAGCGCTGGAACAGCTGATTCTGCTGCGCCGCGGCGACGCGATCACCCGCCTGAGCGACGTGGCAGAAGTAAAGCTGGGCAGCTTTGAGCAGCGCAGCCTGTCTTTCTTTAACGACCAGACCAACATTTTTCTCTCCGTGCGCCGGGAATCCGGCTCCAACGTAATCGCTATCAAGCAGGCGATGATGGCCGAGCTGGATGCCATCAATGAAGAAGTGCTTGCCCCGGCCGGATTGCAGATGTTGCCGGTGTCGGACGATGTGCGCTACGTGCAGGATTCGGTGCGCAACGTCTGGCAGAACCTGGTGCTGGGCGCCCTGTTTGCCACCCTGGTGATGTACCTGTTCCTGCGCTCTGCCCGCGCCACACTGGTCGGGGTGATGGGCGTGCCGCTGTGTATTATCGTGGCGTTTCTGGGCCTTCTTCTGGCCGGGCGCACCGTGAACGTGATCTCGCTAGCCGGCATCGCATTTGCCATCGGCATGACGCTGGACAACAGTATCGTGGTACTGGAGAGCATCGCGCTGGAGCGCCGCCGGGGTGCAAACCGTCTGCGCGCTGCGGTGGATGGCGTGCGGCAGGTCTGGCCTGCCGTATTTGCCTCCACCGCAACGACGATTCTGGTCTTCATCCCCGTCATCTTCGTGGAGGAAGAAGCGGGGCAGCTGTATTCCGATGTTGCGATAGCAATTTCGGCCGCGATAATGGCCTCCATGCTGGTGGCAATTACCGTGTTGCCGGCCGCCGCAGCGCGCTTGAACCTCGGGCGCAGCTCGAGCAGCGAGGGCGGTGCAGGACTGCGCCTGCGCGAGCGCACGCTGGCCGGCGTCGCCTGGCTCCTTGCCAGAGGCAGTCGACGCGTAGCCTGCATAGCCTCCGTGGCAGCCGCCAGCCTGCTGGCGGTGATGTTCCTCACGCCGGCCGCAGAGTATCTGCCTGAGGGGGAGGAGCCCAAGGTGTTCGCCCTGATGAGTGCACCCCCCGGATACAACCTTGCTGCGATGGCGGATATCGCTGAAGAGGTGCGCAGGGAGCTGCTGCCCTACGTAGACGCTGACCCTGCTGCATTCAGGCGTGGCGAGGCGAGCGTGCCGGCCCTGGCCTACATGAACATGCGCGTCGCCCCCGACCAGGTGCGCATCATCGCCGAGCCGATCAATGCCGCGGATGTGGACGCCCTGATGGATGGCCTGGCCACGGTGTTTGAACGCTATCCCGGAATGCGTGCGTTTGCCGCTCGCGGTTCGATCATCACCAGTAACGATGGCGGCACGCGCAGTGTGAACCTTGATGTGTCGGGTACCGAGTTGTCGGATATTTACGCCGTGGCGCTGGCCGCCTACCGCCGCGCGGACGCGGCTTTCGAGAACCCGCGGATCCAGAGCCGGCCATCTTCACTGACGCTTGCCCAGCCGCTGGTCGAGGTGCGACCCGATTGGGAGCGTGCGGCGGAACTTGGGCTGGATGCCGAGGCGATAGGATTCACCGTAGCCGCGTTGACAGACGGTAGTTATATCGATGAATTCTTCCTCGCCGACGACAAGGTAGACATCTACCTGTACAGCGATGCGGGTCAGTCCGGGTCGCTGGATGCCTTGCCACATCTCCCCGTATACACGCCGGTCGGGACTGTCGTGCCGCTGGGCTCGCTGGCCAGCATTACCGAGACGGTGGACACCGCCCAGGTAAGGCGAGTCAACGGGCGCCGCACGGTAACGCTGAATATTATCCCTCCAAGGTCGGTGCCCCTGGAGACCGGTGTGGCGATTGTTCGTCAGGATGTGGTGGGCGGCCTGATGGCGGCAGGGGAAGTGCCCGCTGGGGTCACCTTGGCAATTTCCGGTGCTGCGGACCAGTTGGACGCCACTCGTGCCTCGCTGCTGGGCAACTATCTTGTGGCGCTGCTGATTGTTTACCTGTTGCTGGTGGCGATCTTCAGTCACTGGGGGTACCCGCTGTTGATCATGACCTCCATTCCACTGGGCATCGCGGGCGGTATGGTTGGCTTGTGGTTGCTGAATGCCGTGGGGGGCTGGCTGCCACTGTTCGGGCTGGCAGAGATTGTGCAGCCTTTTGACATGATATCCATGCTGGGTTTCCTGATCCTCATGGGCACCGTAGTGAACAACCCCATTCTCATCGTGGATCGGGCGGTGGCCAATGTCAGCGCCGCCGGTATGGAGGTGGTAGCGGCCGTGCAGGAGGCGGTTGAGGCGCGCCTGCGGCCTATTGCCATGTCCACGATCACCACCTTGAGTGGTCTCGCGCCGCTGGTCTTGCTACCGGGAGCTGGTACAGAGCTGTATCGCGGCGTGGGCGTCATCGTCATGTTTGGCATCCTGGGCTCCGCAGCTGTTACCCTGACACTGCTGCCGGCCCTGACAGTGGTTGTGCTGCAGTGGCAGCAGCGTCGTCGTGCTCTGCCAGCAGGTGTCGAATGAAATGAAATCCGCACTGGACAACGATTACCGCTCCTCGCTGTGGCCTCTGCCACCCAGGCTATACACCGCAGAGGGTGCTGCGCGCCGGGTAGGTGTTGAGCTTGAGTTCTCCGGCATTCGCCTGGAGCAGATCGCGAACCTGATTCGCGAGCAACTCGGCGGCGAACTGGACACCGTTTCTCCCTACGAAAGCCTGGTCAGGGGCACTGAGCTGGGTGACTTCAAGGTCGAGCTCGATTCGGCGTGGCTCAAGCGGCGTGGTCGCGAACAGGCTGATGTTGCGCCGGATGAGCTGGCCATGCTGGGCGAGAACATGCTCAAACTGGCTGCGGAACAGCTGGTTCCGTTTGAGGTGGTCAGCCCGCCTATCGTCATGTCGGAACTTTGGCGCTTGGGTTCCCTGCTGCAGGTGCTGCAACGCAGCGGTGCACGTGGTACCGCCGATGCGCCGCATTATGCCTTCGGCCTGCACCTCAACCCTGAATTACCCGGCCTGGATGCCTCCACCATTCTCGCCTACCTGCGCGCCTTCTCTTGCCTGTCGGACTGGCTCCGGATGCGCAGCAAGGTCAATCTGAGCCGGCGTATCACCCCGTACATTGATCCGTACGATAAAGCCTATGTCAGCCGGCTGCTCGCTCCGGATTACGCCCCGGATGAGCAGCAGCTTGTGACGGACTATCTGGCGGCCAACCCCACCCGCAACCGGGCGCTGGACATGTTGCCACTGTTTTCTCACCTTGATAAGGAGCGTGTCCGCGAAGCGATTCCGGACGACCGTGTCAGCTCACGCCCGACGCTGCATTACCGGCTGCCGAACTGTGAGATCGATGATCCCAACTGGTCGCTGGCAAGGCCCTGGCGCGACTGGCTGCAGGTTGATGCACTGGCCTGCGATCCCGCGCGACTGGAGGCGGCGATGAGTCGTTACCGCGAGCATCTGGGAGGATTCAGCGGTGGCCTGTTTGGAGACTGGACCCAGGCCAGTGCGGAATTTCTCCTGCCTGAACTCTGCTAGCAGGCGTTTGTGCCCCCCCTGCCGGTGAATACCGGGCTTTCTGGTGCTAAACTGGCGCGCATAACTTTCAGGAGAACGCCTACCCATGAGTGCAGCTGACGCAGAAAACCACCAACAGTGCATGGAACGATTCATTGCACTGGCCAATACCATGAAAAACGAGGGCGTGCCTACGCGGGTGGTTTCCGCAGCATTGATGACCGCGTCCGGGGTTTATGCCACCTATTCTGTGGCGGGCAATTCAGGCGGCTTGCATGCATCAGGTGTGGAGAAAGTTGCTGCTGCCTACAAGCAGAATCTGGAAAACATCCAGCGCCTGAAGCGCGCGGAGTCCGGCGAGGGGCAGGGCGACGCCTGAGCCCCTTGCGGGCGCGTCACAGGTCGGCGCGGATCTCGCGAATCTGTTCCATGAAGTAGCCCGGTGCCAGCATCGGTTTCAGTTCCTCCGCTGTGACCGGGCGGCTGAACAGGTAGCCCTGAATGACGTTCGCACCCTGGGTGGTGAGGAAGTTGAACTGCTCGCTGGTCTCCACGCCCTCGGCAACCAGGTCCAGGTTCATTGACTGGCCCATGGCGATGATCGCGCGTACCAGGCTCGCATCGTTCTCGCTCTTGTCGAAATCGATAACGAAACTGCGGTCTATTTTCAACTCGTCCAGCGGGAATCGGCTCAGGTAGCTCAGCGAAGAGTAGCCCGTGCCGAAGTCGTCGATTGACAGGCGCAGGCCCATGGCTTTCAGTTCGCGCAGCGCGCGCACCGTGGTTTCGCTATCCTCCACCAGAATGCTTTCGGTCAACTCCAATTCCAGTGAGGACGCGGGCAGGCCACTGGTCTGCAGTGCTTCGCGTACCATGGGGCAGAAATTCCGGGTGAACTGCAGTGCCGATACGTTGACGGCGATCTTGGGCAGCGCGTAGCCCTGCTGTCGCAGATCGACCAGCTCGCGACAGGCCTGGCGGATGCCCCAGCTGCCCAGCTCGCCAATCAGTCCGATTTCCTCGGCCACAGGCACAAAGCGGAAAGGGGGAATCATGCCCTGCTCGGGATGCTGCCAGCGAATCAGCGCCTCCACGCCGATCACCGTTCCGGTGCGTGTGTCCACCTGCGGCTGGTAGTGGAACAGCAGTTCGTTGCGCTCCAGTGCCTTGCGCAGGTCGGTCTCCAGACGCAGGCGCTCCACGCCGGCAGCATCCATGTCACGGGTGTAGAACATGTAGGTGTTCTTGCCCTGGGATTTGGCATGGAACATCGCAGTGTCGGCGGCCTTCAACAGTCCCTCGAGGTCGCTGGCATGATCCGGCGCCATGGCGATACCGATGGAGGGGGTGATCACCAGCTCGTGGTCACCGATCGATACCGGCTGCAGCAGCGTATCCAGCAGCCGCTGCGCCACGGTGCGCACCGCCTGTTCGTCTTCCACCTGGTTCAGTACCACGGTGAATTCATCACCGCCCAGTCGCGACACGTCAATCCGCGAATCCGAATCGACGAAGTGGGCCACGACATCACTTTCGCGCACGCAGGTGGCGAGACGCCTTGCAACCTCTTTCAGCAGCGCATCACCGGCGCTGTGCCCGAGGGAATCGTTAACGCGTTTGAAGTTGTCCAGATCGAGAAACAGCAGCGCGAGCTTCTCGTTGTTGCGCTTGCTGAGGCGCAGTAACAGGTCCAGCTGTTCGGTGAAGAGCCGTCGGTTGGGCAGTGAGGTCAGGCTGTCGAAATAGGCCATCTGACGCAACCTGTCCTTCGTCTCGGTGACCTGCCGCACAGCCTGGTTCAATTCCTGGTTGCGCTGCGAGAGCTGGGCCGTGCGCTCCTCAACCTTCATGCTGAGCAGCTGATGGTCAACGCCGATCTGGGTTTTGTAGTTGTGCAGGCCGCCTATGATGGCGTTCAGGACATTGGCGATTTCCTTGACCTCGCCTTCTCCGTCGATGGTGAGGGGCTCGCCGACGTTGCCTGCCGTAATGTCGTCAGCCATCCGCGCCAGTCGCGCCAGCGGCCCGGTCAGCTTGCGGGTGTAGCGGGTGACGATGAAACTGCCGACCAGCAGCAGCCCCAGGGCGATGCCTGCCAGTGTGCCAAGGATGGGCAGTAGCAAAACCAGGAGCATGCTGCGGCTGACGCCGACATGGACAAAACCGGCGACGAACTGGCTGCCGGTGGGTTGTGCCAGTGACTCCCCGAAGTCGCGGCGTGTCAGGTCCTCACGCAGGGGATTCAGCCCGGACAGAATGGGGATGGAAGCGTTCAACACCAGTTCCCCCCCCGTCAGGCTGGCCATCAGGCGCGCCGCCTCCGGAGGCGGCAGGCCCTGCTGCGGTGCCAGGCCGGTTTCGGCATGGGTCGCCCCACCGCGCAGTACGTTCAGCGGTGGCAGCTTGCCCTCGATCTCTTCAATGCGCGACTGCTCCACCACTTCTATGCCGTCAACGGTGTCGATGCGCACATAGCTGATTGCAGGCGATAAGGTTTGCAGTCTTTCCAGGAAGTCATGCAGTGTACCCCGTTCGCGCAGCTGCAGGTCGGCGGCCAGCGCTGTTTCCCGGGTAACTTCAGTGGTCAGCTCGCTGACAAGCCCATCGCGCAGCACGAAGTATTCCCGGATGCCGCTGCTGACGAGGATGAGCAGCGCCATGACACTGGCGGTGCTGACCACCATGAGGTTGATCCTGCCCGCGACAGTCAATGGATTGCCCTCGTGTTGTTGCCGTTGCCGGCCTGTGGCGAGATGTAGACCTCGGACAGGGGCACAGGCAGTCCTTGGGGATTGATGATCCGGGCATGGCGTCGGTCGAGCAGGCGCGGCTCGGGCACGCCGCAGGAGTGGGCGATGATTTCCACCTCATGCATCAGGTTGGTGGCATAACTTGCCACCCGCACTGCCTTGTCTGTGGGGTCGAGGCCGCGCTGCAGGTCTGGGTCGTGGGTGGTGACGCCGGTAGGGCAGGTGTTCTTGTTGCACTGTAATGCCTGTATGCAACCCAGCGCGAACATGAAGCCGCGCGCAGAGTTGACGCAGTCGGCACCCATGCACAGGGCCGCGGCGACGCCGGAAGGGTTGATCATCTTGCCGGAACAGATCACCCGGATACGTTCGCGCAGTCCGTACGCCAGGAGCTTGTCCACCACCAGCGGCAGGCTGCTGCGCAGTGGCAGCCCCATCAGGTCGATCAGGGATTGCGGTGCCGCTCCGGTGCCGCCATCGGCACTGTCGATAGTCACAAAATCCGGCGCGTGGTCCAGCCCCAGTTCATTGATGCGCTGGCAAAACTCGTCCAGCCAGTCGCTTGCTCCCAATGCGAATTTGATGCCGGTGGGTTTGCCGGTGACCTCGCGCACGTGCCGGATCATGCCCAGCAGGTCGTCGATCGTGCGCACCTCGGGGTGCCGGTTGGGGCTGATGGAATCCTGGCCCTCGGGAATACCGCGCGTGGTGGCAATGAGCTGCGTCACCTTTGCCCCGGGGAGGATGCCACCTTTGCCGGGTTTGGCACCCTGGGAAAGCTTGATTTCAAACATGCGCACCTGCGCGTGGCTGGCGATCTCCCGGAGCCGGTCATCACTCAGCCGGCCCTCCGCGTCACGCACGCCGTACTTGGCGGTACCTATCTGGAAGACAATGTCGCAGCCACCATCATAGTGGAAGGGCGAGATGCCGCCTTCCCCGGTGTTCAACCAGATACCGGCCCTGGCCGCGCCACGGGACAGGGCGCGCACCGCGGGCTCTGAAATGGCTCCGAAACTCATCGCCGATATGTTGAAAAAGGACAGGGTGCTGTAGGGGGTGCGCGCATAGCCCTCGCCAAAACCGATGGCCGTTCGCGCGGGAATCTCTTCATCCAGCGGGGGAATCAGTGCGTTGAGGAAAATGACGTCCCCGGGTTGATTCAGCGGCAGCGTGGAGCCGAATGCGACGGTGGAGTCGAGGTTCTTGGCCGCGCGATACACCCAGGAGCGCTGTGCCCGATTGAACGGCAGCTCTTCCCGGTCCTGGGAGAAAAAGTACTGGCGAAAAAATCCACCGATGAATTCGAAGAAGTAGCGGAACCGGCCGAGCACCGGGTAATTGCGACGGATACTGTGTGTGGTCTGGCGCACGTCCACGACGTACATCCAGCACACCGCCACAATCAGGCACAGCACCGCCAGCGCGAAAAGAAAAGTGAAGGCGTCCAGAAAACCAGCGGTGAAGTGTTTCAGGGTTTCCATGCAGTGCCCTTTTGCTGTGCAGGGTTAAAGGTACGTTATTTGCCCGGTGCGGAGCAATGGCCTTTGTGGCTCCAGGCAATATGGCGGGCACGCAGCGCAGCGGCTGCGCGCTGGGCTTCAAGCAAGGGCGGGCGCGCAGCTGGCATGGCCCCTGTGCGCTCCACCGTGTCCAGATCCGTCAGGTATCCTTCCGCAACGAGCTTTTCAAGCCCCGCCTGTAATCTGTCCGCCCTGCGCGGTTGCAGGTTGAGCACGCCCGCGGCGGCGCCGCTGCTGAGTGCCTCATAGAGCATTGCCGCGCTGTCCGCCGTCACCCAGGCTATGCCGCGTTCCCGATAGTGCGCCTCAAGTCCACCGTGCTCGGTCTCTGTGGCGGTGAGCACGCGACAGTGCTTGTCCTCCATAGCAGGCAAGGCGCGGACGAAGTCCTCCGGGGTGCGGCGCGATGTGGCCAGCAGCCACTCCACCCCGGGCAGCGCGTTGCGCAGGCGCCGGATCTGTTGCAGGACCCCCTGGCTATCCCAGTGAAAGTGGCGCGACGGGCCCCCGACCAGTATCAGCCCGCGTTGCGGATCGCCCTGCCCGGCGGGCTGCAGGGGGTTGAGCGGGCCTCGGGTAACGATGGTGCGAGCCGAGACCTGCAGGCCATCGTGTTCCGGCACGATGCTGGCATCAAACAGTGGGCGCAGCGGCCCGGGGTTCATCAGGGCGACCAGCTTGCCGCCATGGCACCAGCGCGCGCGCAGGCCCGCCCAGTGGGTGCGCCTGCCGCACACCAGTATCAGCTCCGGCGGGGGCAGGCCGCGTGGCGAAGCCGTGTAGGGCAACCAGTACACCTCGGCCTTTTGCTGTATCTGCAGTGCCTGTGCCAGCCCTTTCAACTGCTGCCGGTGCCCGGCGCGGGTATCGTGTATACACCAGATAACGCGCGGCCAGCCACCCCCGCTCTCGCGGAGTGTCACAGTCTGTCCCGATCTTTGCCTGGCGGTCCCGAACATGAATCGATGAGGCCTGGGTTGGTGGCGACTACACGCTTGTGGCTCCAGATTAGCGCCGCTATCGCCGCTTGTGGACGCCAAATGGCAAAAAAGTACAAAAACAGCCCTTCACAGTTCGTATTTCTCAGCGCAGTTGATTGCCCCAGTGCCGACAGCGCAGCGCGTTGAACCGGTCCTTGAGGTCGCTGCGCTGCCGTTTCCAGCGGTCCATCTGGGCCGCAGATGCCCCGTGCTGGCGCCGGTCATCGAGGCGCTCGATCTGCTGTTGCAGTTTGCGGCAGGTTTGCAGGCTGGCCTCCGGTTCCTGGGCGTTGGCAATCGTGGGCGGCAACAGCAAGGTGATGGCGCATATCAGTGCCCGTGGGCCTGTTGCTTCTGCAAGTAGATGACAGGATGTTGGCACGGCTGAACCCTCCCTGGTGGTCGTGTTGCCTGCAGTGTAGATGCCAGCTCGGGCCGGCGACAGCGACCGCTCATGTTTGATGGAAATGTGTCACATTGCGGCTGGCGGCGCGGTGATAAGGGCCAGGCCAATTGCTATAGTCAGTGCCGTGAATTGCGTGGCGCGCGTGGTTTTGCGGCAGGAGCGGCGATGATGCTGAAAACGGTTTCAAGGAGCCTGGCGAATCGGGTCCGCCCGGTGCGGGCGCTGTTGTCTGTGCGCCGCCTTATCGCCAACCCGGATGCGACGGAGGAGGTGTTTCGGGTCATAGAGGCACTCAAGGGAGATAGCATTGCCCGGGCGGTGGCGCGCCTCAGGCAGATACCCGAAGGCCGTGACCTGCTTGAATCCAGGGCACAGATTCTGCCCCTGCTCTGCGATCGTGCAAGGTTGCGTGCCCTGCCTGAGGGCACGGTGGGTCGCACCTACGTCGAGCTGATGGAGCGACAGGGCATCACCGCGGAGGGTCTGGTCGCAGCCAGCGCTTCCGCACAGCGGCATGCCGGGCTTACCGAGGATGAACAGTGGCTCGCCGACCGCCTTCGCGACATCCACGACCTCCAGCATGTGCTCACGGGATACGGCCCCGATCCGCTGGGTGAGCTCTGCCTGTTATCCTTCATGACGACGCAGACCTACAATCGGGGGATCGCCTTCATCGTCTACATGGCCCGGCACAGCGGACGCAAGCGCTTTCCCGGTGTGGACCTGGACGCCTGTGTGGAGGAGGGCGCCGCGCTGGGTCGGGCATCCCGGTGGTTGCCAGCGCTGCGGCTCGAGGATTTTTTGGCGGATCCCCTGCCGGAGGTGAGGGCCCGGTTGGGCATGCCGGTGCCCCAGAGGTACCTGGATACGCTCGCCCGCTTCCGGGAATCCGACCGCCCCCAGTCGGTCGCGACAGGACAGGCCTAGTGTGCGATGGCCGAGATGTGTTCGTCGACCACGAACATGCGCGTGCATGAGCGGTCCAGAAAGTGCTCCTCGTCCTCGGCGATCCTGCGGGCAATTTCAGGGTCGGCGCAGCGTTCCATGGCCGCGTCGTATGCAGCCCGGTCAGCAAACCATAATTCGGTGATCACGTCGTAGTCGCGTGCTGCGGCTCCCGGGTTCAGGAACGCGCCCTCGCTGCGAATGAAGTTTCGGCGGTAGCCGCACACTTCCGGCAGCAACTGGCAGATCAGCGGCGCATGCTGCGTTTCATAGTAGTCGATGAACTGTTCCCGGGTCAGCCCGGGCTTGCACTTCAAAAGCGCCATGGACTTGTACATCAATTCTCTCTCCCTTCGCGACAACCGCATCGCGCGGGCCCGGTTTACCTTGACCCCCGCTCGATCCACTCATTAAAATTAACCGTAGTATAAAAATCATGTTTTGCATAGGCATGAAAACCATGAGCAACCCGTTCGAGGTGTTTCGTACATGATACGCACACAGCACTGGCCCTGGCTGCAGCTGGTGGTTGCCTTTCTGATTCAGGCCACCGGTGCCGGTGCGCTCAGCTATTCCTACAGTGTGATTGCGGTGCCGCTGGCCGAGACCTTCGACGCCAGCCGGATGACGCTGATGCTGGGTCTCACCTGCATGACGCTGGGAGCCGGCGTGGTGTCTCCCATGGCGGGGATTGCCATCGATCGGCTGTCGCTGCGTCTCATCATGATCTTCGCCATTCTGATGACCTCGCTGGGTTTCGTCGCGCTCTCTGTTACCACCGCCATGTGGCAGGTGCCGGCGATTTACGGTCTGGTCTTCTGCTTCGGCTACGTGCTGTTGGGGCCACTGTCCGCCTCCACCCTGTTGGCGCGCTGGTTTACCCGCAAACGGGGCCTGGCCCTGGGTATTGCGGGGGCGGGGACGTCCTTCGGGGGGTTCCTCTTTCCGCCACTGATCAGCTGGCTGACTGATCTGCTGGGCTGGCGCGTTGCGCTACAGGTATTTGCCGCTGTAATTGCGTTGATTGCCATTCCTGTGGCCCTTATGGCGGCCGATCGGCCGGCGTTGAAAGGCTATACGCCGCCGCTGCCGGAGGGCGATGCTGACCACGAGGCCCACACCGGCGCGCGCTTCAACTCCACAGACACGATTATTCGGCACCGTGCATTCTGGGTGATCGCCATATCAGTGGGTTTCATGTTCGCCGCCTTCACCGCCACGGTGGGCAGCCTTACACCGTTTGTCCTGGATACCGGCGCCACGCGCGAACAGGGGGCCATGTTGATCGCCAATCTGGCGTTGGCTGCGGTGCCCGGGACCCTGTTGTTCGGGTGGTGTGCCGACCGCTTTGATGTGCGGCTTGCTCTCGCCGCTATCATGCTGCTGATGATGCTGGGTCTCGCGCTCTTCTGGGGGACACCGGATATGCCAAGGCTGTTCGCGGGCAGCCTGATTCTGGGGCTCGGTGGCGGCGGTATGTTGCCAGTGTGGAGCTCATTGCTCGCCCAGATCTACGGCGTGCTGAACTATGGCAGGGTCATGGGCCTGATGTCGCCGGTACTGCTCCCTTTCAATTTGCTGACACCGCCGCTCGCGGGCTGGATTCGTGATGTCACCGGGTCCTACGACATGGCTTTCATGGCGTTTGTTCTGCTGCTACTGCTGGCCGTGGTGATGATTCCGTTGATTGAACGCAGCGGCCCGGGTTTGCGCCCCGTCGAAGGAGCGACCGTCAAGGGCTGAAGGCCACTTTGATCGCACCCCGCTTGCGGTCGGCGGCAATCGCAAATGCCTCGGCGGCTGCCTCCAGAGGCAGCCTGTGGGTAATCAGAGTAGGCGCGATCAGCGGGTTTCCCGCGAGGGTCGCGGCCGCGACATCCACGTCACGCACAAGCCCCTGTCGCGCCTGCGCCATGGAGGTCACGGTACGCAGTTCCTTCATCATCATCTGCATTGCCGGAAGGGTTAACCCACCCCAGTAGGAGGCCAGCATGAGTATGGTCGCACCGGGGCGGCAGAGGTCGGCGGCCTGCGCCATCGCCGAGTCCGTTCCCGCGCAGTCAATCACCAGGTCATAGTCGTCTGTGGCGCCGTCCAGGGTCGCGCCGAGAATTTCTCCGGCGCGCTGTTGCGCGGGATGGCGTGCGAACAGGTGCACCCGGGGGCTGACCTGGCGCGCGACCACCACGGCACACTGGCCGATGGTGCCGCCGCCGATCACCGCGACCTTGTGCCTGTGACTGATGCCCGCCATGGCGATACCCCTCACCGCCACCGACAGCGGTTCGACGAGACAGGCATCCTCCACGGCGATGCCGCCTGGCAGGGGCACCAGGCAGTGCTCGGGCACGATGATCTCTTCGCTCATGCCGCCGTCCCGGCCCACCCCTAATACCGCATCACTGCCGCGCACGCAGAGGTTGTAATCTCCCCGCACACAGCGCTCGCAGTGACCGCAGTAGACCGTCGGCTCGATGGCTACCCAGCGCCCGTCGGGCGTAACCCCCGATATCTCATGGCCGAGGGTGAACGGCACGGGAAACCCGCCCTGCCAGAAGTGCAGGTCGCTACCGCAGATGCCGGCAGCGGCCACCTTCACCCGCACGCCTTGACCACTCGGTGCCGGCACGTCGTGAACGTGTATTTCGTGGTTGTGGCAGCGTACTGCTTTCATTCAACACCTGTCTGGCAATCGGTGGACACCGTCACGCCGTTGCGGTTTCCCGGTCGTGGGCTGTGGCCGGCGCGATGTTGGCATTGATGGCATCGACGACCTGTTGGGCGTTGCGGATGGCGCCCTCGATGTAACCCACACCCGTGCAGTCGCCGGCTTCATGGACCTCAAAACCTGCGCCGCGCAGTTGGTGTGCAACGCTTGTGTCCCCGGTGGCGCCCTTGGCAACGATCACCTGCTGCGCCATTACCCGCTGTGCACTGCCGGACGCGTCCTGGAAGGTGACCGCATCTGCTTCTATGCGGATGTCGACTGCAGACGGCTGCAGTGCGACGCCGTGCTCACGCAGCTCTGCCAGCAGGCGCATGCGGCGCACAATGGGCAGCCCGGCGCCGAAGCGCGGCGCCTCATCGACCACGGTGACCACGCGCCCGCGCTCGGCAAGGAACTCGGCCAGCTCGACACCTACCAGTTCGCCACCGATGATCACGATGTGCTTGCCCAGCGGCATCCAGGCATGGGTCAGTTTGCGCACCAGGTTGAGATTGGCACTGAGGCCCGTAGTCGCACCGATGCGCGTTGCCAGCCGGGTCAGCGGGCTGGTGCGTGCCGTGAGTCGCGCAGAGCTTTCGCCCAGGATCAGTTTGCGCATGTCGTCGCCGCTGAATACGTGGTGCTGGTCGTTGCCGGGAATATCCGGAAGATCACGCTTGGCACCCGTTGCCACGATAACGGCGTCAGCACCCAGCGACTGCAGCAGCTCCGGCGTGGCCTCGGTGTTCAGACGCAGGTCGATATCCGCCTTGCCGACCTCTTTGCGCAGCCAGGTCAGGAAGCGCTGATTCGGCTCATAGGCCAGGGATGCGAACTGCAGCGTACCGCCCAACCGCGGCCCGCGTTCCAGCAGCGTGACTCTGTGCTGGTCAGCAGCGAGCAGGCGCGCCGCCTCCATCCCGGCGGGCCCGCCGCCAACGATAACAATGTGGCGCGGCGTACTGGACCGCGGGCGCGCGATGCGCAGATGTTCGACGCCGACCTCGGCGTTGACTGCGCAACGGGTGGCATCGCCAGTGTAGATGGCGCTGGCGCAGGTAATGCAGTAGACACACGGCCGAATCGATGCCGTATCGCCGGCGGCGAGTTTATTCGGCAGTTGAGGGTCGGCCAGGAGTTTACGGCCCAGGCCAAGAAAATCGAAGGTGCCTTTGTGCAGCTCTGTTTCGCCGACGTCCAGCTCGATACGCCCCGAGGTTATCAGGGGTATTTTCACCACCTGACGGATGGCGGCGGTGGCCGGCAGATTGGCACCGGGGACCTGGGGAATGTTGGACTCGGAGTGCATCTTGCCGTACGCCGTCTCGTGGTAGGCACTGACCGTGATGGCGTCGACGCCGGCGTCCTCCACCAACTGCGCGGTGCGCTTGGCATCCTCCAGGGTGATGCCGCCTTGTTTGCCCACTTCCCGCGAATCGAGCTTTACCCACAGCGCAAAGTCTTGGCCGACTTCGGCGCGAATGGCGTGAATCACTTCCAGTAACAGGCGGGCGCGGTTCTCCACGCTGCCGCCGTAGGCATCAGTGCGCGTATTGGTTTTCGGTGAGATAAAGGAAGACAGGATGTAGCCATGTCCGCCGTGTATCTCAATGCCGTCGAACCCCGCCTGTTTCGCGCGCCTCGCTCCCTCAGCGAACTGCTGCACAACCTGTTGAATATCGGCCACGTCCAGCACCTTGACCTGCGGGGGTCCCTTCATCCCGGCGGACATTTTTGCCAGTTCCTCGGGCAGGAAGTAACTCATGAAGTCGGCATCCTTGACCGGGCTTGGCACCGCGGGCGCCCACAGTGGGTGGCCGTCCCGTGCGCTGTCTCCGGCCACCAGGCCGCCGTGGTGAAGTTGCACGGCAGCTCTCGCGCCGTGGCGTTGCACCGCCCTGGCGAGTCTTTCAAGGCCGGGCAGGAAGCGATCCTCGGATATGCCCACCTGCCAGCGCTGCACACGGCCCACTGGCAGGGCAACGCCTGTCGCGCCGGTTATGACCATGCCGACGCCGCCCCGAGCCTGTTCCTCGTGGTAGGCGATCAGCCGGTCGCCGGCGCTGCCATCACTCTCTGCAAAGTTGACCCCCATGGCGGTGACGATCATGCGATTTTTCAGCTCAAGGCCGCCAATCCGTCCAGGTGACAGGAGTGTGCGGTATTGCGATGCGCTCATCGGCGTGTCTCCGTGCGTTGCTGACAGTCAGCCAGTTCGTTGCCAGCACAGCGCCGCAGCATAGCCCTGGGCGTTGGCCTCGGCAGTCAGCGTCAACTGGTGATTGTCGAGCCTGTAGGCTCGTGGAAATACGGCCCCGGCCCAGCTGAGCACGGATGCGCCTTGCACGAAGTGCGTCACCTCACTGCGTTGCGCATCGACCTCATAGCGACCGAAGTAGCTGGAATAGCAGCCATAGGATAGCGCCAGGTCCGGCGTGATGCCGGCGGGCAGGCTGTCTGCTGGCGGGGGTTCTGCGCCGGGTTGCATGAGGTGTACTGACAGCTCGCCAGCGCTGCCATAGACCAGTAGCCCACGGGGGGCTTGACCCATCGGGTAGAGAACGGACCCATCCGCGGTGGTCAGGGTGTAGGACACCAACTCCCAGCAACCGACAAGTGCCTGTGCGTCCCTCATGCTGTCTATCTACCTCTGGCGCGCGTAGTAACCCGGTAACAGCATACTCCATTAGGCAATCGCCACCGTGATTACCGCGCACCGGACCGCGTTCATCGTCGCTCGGGTACCAGTTATTTGTACTCCGCAGCTGTGCCGGCGGTGTAGGTGAAAATTAGTGGTGGCGCTGGTGCCTCGCACGGGAGTACAGTCGTATTATTAATAAGCATAATTTTAATTCCCCGGAGGTTCGGCCCATGCGTCATTTTTCGTCCCTGTCCCTGCTCGCTTCATCGATCGCGCTGATTGTCAGCGGCAATGCGATCGCGCAAGAAAACCAGCGCAACGTTGCACTTGAGGAGATCATCGTCACGGCGCAAAAGCGCGAGCAGAACCTGCAGAGCGTGCCCATCGCGGTCACCGCGCTCAACGCGCAGACGTTGAACATGTTCCGCGTCACCAATACGGAAGATCTCAGCAATCTGGCACCTAACCTGAATATCCAGAACCAGGGGCGCGGCACCATTCCCCAGATCAATATTCGCGGCGTGTCCTCGGGCGTTTCGGCGGCTGAAGTGGATCCGAAAATTGCGACCTACCTCGATGGCGTATACATCGGGCGCACCATCGGCTCGATATTCGATATGGCTGATATCGAACGCGTGGAGGTGCTGCGTGGCCCGCAGGGCACCCTGTTCGGTCGGAACGCCACAGGGGGCGCCATCAGCATCACCACATCAGCGCCGACAGGGGAATTCGGGCTGTCCCAGGATGTGTCCGTGGGTAACCTCAATTCGCAGCGCTTCCGTACCATCCTCAATCTGCCTTCAGTCGGCCCCCTGAGCGTGAAGCTCAGCTATCTGTACGACACGAACGATGGCTACTCGGACAACCTGATCGCCGGCCGCACACTGGATCTGCGTTTGCGCAACCCGGAGATGGGTGTACTGACTTACGCGAAGGACCTCGGCAGCAAGAATGTTGAGGCCTTCATGCTGGCCGCCAATCTGGATTTCGACACAATCAACGTGGACTACCGCTTTGATTACACGGACAGTCTGACGGTTGGTGCGCCGGTCCAGCAGGTCGGGATCATTGGCGCGACCGCGCCGCTGGTTGGCGCCATCAACCAGTTCCAGCCACTGTATGGGGGCATCACCAACCTCAGCACCACGCCGCTGAAGGACGTCGCGGCTGCTACCAGTGAAGAGCCCCTGCTCATTCAGGGCCACAATGTCACCGTGAGCT
>DIAF01000026.1:0-14509 GCA_002414665.1 Halieaceae bacterium UBA5085 | reverse complement strand
CTGCTTTCCGGCAAATGGACCAGCGCCCGGCGATTTATGACCTGGGTGCAACGGGTGGCTGGAAGTTCTCTGCCGCGCAGCTCGGCGCCTTGCTGCAGGGCGACGTGGGCGGCATCCTGGCAAACCCCCCCGGTCCCAACGATTCGCTGTTTACCCTGCTTACCGCACGTGCACTGGAGCAGGAGCAGTTCAGTGAGGAACTGCAGCTTACCTGGGCTACGGACAGCTACACCCTGGTAGGCGGCGTGTTCTATTTCCAGGAGGAAGCAGAGGCGCGTAACGTGCTGGGTGTTCTGCAGCCGGTGGCCAATGGTGTGGTGATCCCCACTCCCTTCGACGCGATATTTGGTAGCGGCGTCAACTCCACCGATACTGACAACAGCTCCTGGGCCGTGTTCGCCGAGGGTACCTTTCATGCCACGGAAAAACTTGATGTCACCGTGGGCATTCGTCGCACAGAAGATGATCGTGAGATCGAGCTGATCGATATCAGTGCAACCTCCGGCGGCGGCAGCCTGGATGAGGGCCTGTATAAACTCAGCTACGGCGAGACCAACTACAACGTAGTGCTCAGCTACAACTGGGCTGATGACGTGATGTCTTACGCCAAGGTGAGCACCGGCTTCGTCGCCGGCGGTATTCTCAATGGCATTTCCTACGATCCCGAATCCATCACCAACTACGAACTGGGCTTGAAGTCGCAGTTTCTTGATAACCGCCTGCGCCTGAACGCAGCGGCGTTTTTCATGGATTACGAAGATCTGCAGGTGCAGCTGTTTGAAGATGGCAAACAGAGCTTTGAGAACGCCGGCAACGTGGAGGTCACCGGCCTCGAGATTGAAATGGACGCCATTCTTGGCGAGGGTCTGACGCTCAGTACAACCCTCGGCACCTACGACTACGAGTACAAGGAATACATTCGCAACGGCGTGAATGTGGCCGATGAGGTGCGCCCGATTCGGGCACCGGACTTCAACACCCGTATTTCGCTGCAGTACGACTTTGGCCAGAAAATGCTCGGCGGCGCACCCTTTATGCGTCTGGACAGCCGCTACCTGGCAGAGGGCGAGAACACAGCCTTCGCCAGTGGCTTCCCGGAAGCTGATCGTCTGTCCCAGCGTGAGGCGTACTGGTTGATCAACGCGCGTGCCGGGGTGATGGAAATTCCCATGGGTTCAGCGGTCAGCAGTGTGTCGCTATGGGTCAAAAACCTGCTGGATGAGGATGAAATCAACGTCTTCGGTAACGAGGTCATCAACATGACGGCTCAGTACAGTGTGCCGCGTACCTATGGCATCGACTTCAATATCACCTTCTAGGTTGCAGGAGTGCAGCGGTGTCGGTTGTTCTGGACAGGCTTGCCGGTAAGGGCATCATCGTCGTCGGCGCGGGCACCGGGATCGGTGCCGCGACCGTGCGCCAGCTGGCGGGTGAAGGTGCGCGTGTGTGTGTCGCGGATATCAATCTCGATGCCGCAGAGTCGGTAGCCGCTGCGGTCACTGCATCGGGCGGAGAGGCTTTCGCGGTTCATATTGATATTGCAGACGAAACGGCGGTCGATGCGGCGGTCGCGACAGCCTGCGGCAGGCTGGGCCGTCTGGACGGCGCCCACATCAACGCGGCGGATCTACGGGTGATCTTTGAGGACAGCGACGTGCTGGCAGAAGATCTCGCTGTGTTTGACCGCACCTTGCAGGTCAACCTGCGTGGACATGTATTGTGCACGCGAGCCGTGCTGCCGCATCTGTTGCGTGGCGGTGGCGGTGCCATCGTCTACACCAGTTCCGGTGCGGCGGATGCCGGCGACAGCGAGCGGCCAGCGTATGCCATGGCCAAGAGCGGTCTCAATGCGCTGATGCGGCATGTTGCGTCTCGCTGGGGACGAGAGGGCATTACGGCCAACTGTGTCGCCCCGGGCTTTGTTTTCACTCCCGAGATGGAGGCCAGCGGCAACGTGCCGCAGGCCATGCTCGACGCGATCCTCGCACACACACCGACAATGCGACTGGGCAAGGCCGAGGATATCGCCGGGCTGGTTGCACACCTGCTGTCGGATCAGGGGCGTTGGATCAACGGCCAGGTGTACAACATCAATGGCGGCGCATTGATGCGGTAACGGGTGTCTACGCGACGGTCTGAGGTCCGCGCACCAGGCGGCCCGGCAGGGCACCTGTCGGGTGGCCATTGCGCTGTACCACCTGACCGTTCACCAGGGTGGCTGTGTACCCGGCGGCACTCTGGTCCACTCTGCGACCATTGGCTGGCACGTCATATTCGACGCGTGGCGGGAGCAGGGTAAGCGCATCAAAATCAATGATATTGATATCCGCACGATAGCCGACGCGCAACAAACCCCGGTCTTCGAGGCCGACCGCGGCTGCGGTATCGTGGGTGAGGCCGCGGATGATTTCCGGAATCGGCAGGCGCTGGCCTTTCTGGCGGTCTCTCGCCCAGTACGTCAGCAGGTGAGTCGGCAGGCTGGCGTCACAGAGGAAGCCCAGGTGCGCCCCGCCATCGCCCAGGCCGTAGAGGCTGTGCGGGTGGCGCAGCATGGAGAGCGCCGCGTTCAGCGTGCCATCGGCAAAGTTCACCACAGGTAGCATCAGCACGGCCTGGCAATTCTGCTCAAGCATCAGGTCATAGGCGCAGGCGGCCGGGCTGATTCCACGGCGCTCTGCAATGGCGCTGACTTTCTGCATGGGGTCGGGTTCGTAGTTGGGCTGTTCGCCCAGCGGATACATGAGATCCCAGCTGCGCAGCAACATTTCGCCAGGGAAATCCGAGGGCTCTGGCGTTTCCGCGATGATCTTTTCGCGTGTGGCGGCCTCAAGCAGTCGCGCACGGCGCTCATCTGGCGACAACCCCAGCAGTGTCTTGAAGGTCGGGGTGTAGCTGAAAGGATTGAAGCTGGTTTCAAAACCCATCAGAAGGCCCACGGGCCTGCCGCTGACCTGTGCTTTTATCTGCAGGCCGTCGCGCTGACAGTCCTCAATCCAGTCCAGTACGGTACGCCACTTCTCGGGCGCGTTGTGCCACTGCATCACAGTGAGCGAAAGCGGGCGCGCTGTCTGCTCCGCAACACGACGCAGCATGGCGAGTTCGGCATCGATGTCGGTGAAGTCCGAGACCAGTTGCAGTACGCCGCGTCCACTGTCACGTAACGCCTGCCCGATCGAGACCAGCTCCTCTTCGGCAGCGTCCAGGGTGAAAATCGGCGTGCCGTCGCTGGCACGGTGATTGATGGTGCGAGATGTGGCAAAGCCAAGTGCACCTGCCTCGATGGCCTGTGCCGCCAGCTGTGCCATACGCTCGCGATCCTCCGCCGTGGCTGCCTCCCGTGAGACGGCACGCTCGCCCATGGCGAACACGCGCAGGGCGGCGTGTGGGATCTGGGTCGCGATATCGGCGTCGAAGGACCGCTGCTCGAGGTAGTCCAGATACTCGGGGAAGCTCTCCCAGGCCCAGGGCAGGCCTGTTGTCAGAACAATCTCGGGTAAATCCTCGACCCCCTCCATCAGCGCGACCAGGCGCTTGCGGTCTCGCGGTTTGCAGGGAGCGAAGCCTACACCACAGTTTCCCATGAGTACGGTAGTGACGCCGTGCCGGGAGGACGGCGTAATACTGTTGCTCCAGGTGACCTGTCCGTCATAGTGGGTGTGGATATCCACGAAACCCGGTGTGACCAGTTGCCCCGCAGCATCGATTTCTTCATGGCCCGCAACGGCGAGTTTCTCCCCAATCGCAATAATGCGTCCATCACGCACCGCGATGTCAGCCTGATAGTCGGGTTGCCCGCTGCCATCGATGATGCGTCCGTTGCGAATAACCAGATCTGCCTGTGCTGTCACCGGGTCGTCCCTCATAGTGATTGTCTTGGCATGCAGTGTACCAGCCTTGCAGGCGTCGGATTGATGTCGAATTTTTAATCCAGCAATGCTCTGGTTCTGGCATCTGTTCCCGCAAAGCACGGTATGCTTGCAGGCAATGCAGGGCGCTAGGTTTTGAATAGTAGTGGTGAGGTACAGCGTGAAGTCATTTTCAAACATGCAGCGAGTGTACGGTTTGCTGTGCATGGTGTTGTGTGCGGTCTTGTCCGCGCAGGTACTGGCCGAGTCACGACCGGACCCGGCGGCCGTTGTTGCGCATCGTCAGGAATCGCTTGCCTACGCTGCGGGTTTACAAGCTTACCTGTATGGCTTCCCCGTGGTGGATTACTACCGGGTCATGCGCGACCAGACCACGCCGGGGCGTGATCCCAAGGGGGTCTATGCACCGTTGAACGAGATCGTTTTTCAGCGCGGTCTGGCCACTCCGGGCGGACTCTATGCAGGCCGCGGGCCCAATAGCAGCACACTCTACTTTACGGCCTGGCTGGACGTATCCAGTGAGCCACTGCAGGTTTCAGTGCCGGATACGGCGGGCAGGTACTATGTGCTGACCTGGGCAGACATGTATTCCGAGGTGCAGCACACGGGGCGGCGCACCACAGGTACGTCGGCTCAGCAGCTGTTGGTTGTGGGGCCCGACTGGCAGGGGACAGCGCCTGAAGGAGTGCATCTGGTCCGTCTGCGCACGCATCATGGATACCTGCTGGGGCGTATGCTTGTAGAGAGTGATGCAGATCTCGCCGAGGCCAGTGCGCTCATGCAACAGATACGTCTCGCAGGCGGCAGCCAGACACTGGATGCCGATGAGCTGCCCACTGCGGAAGATCTCCAGTCGCTGGCATTTTTCGCCCACCTGAACCGTTTCTTGCGCGAGAATCCGCGCCTGCCGCAGGAGGCGCAGCTCATGGCGCAACTGAATCAGGTGGGTATAGGGCCCGCAGCGCAGTTCGATGCTGACACGCTGCCGGATGGGCTGCGCCGCGGGCTGCAACGAGCTGTCGCAGACGGGTATCGTATCCTCGCAGACTCGGCGCTGGCTGCGCCGGCTTACACGGGCTGGAGTGTGCTCTCGAAGGAGACCTACGGGGCCTATGGGTTCGATTACCTGCGCAGGGCGACGGTGGAATATCATGGTTTTCTTGGCAATCAACCGGAGGAGACGGTGTATCTGTCTGCCCTGACAGACGCTGCGGGTGTACCGCTGGATGGCAGGCATCGTTACGAAGTCGTGTTCGAGCCGGATGCCTTGCCGCCCGTTGCAGCGTTCTGGGCGCTCAACGTTTATGATGCCCGCACGGTGGATTTGATTCCCAATACCGCAGGTCGCTACGCGATAACCGATGTGATGCCCGACCTGAAGCGCCGGGCGGATGGCGCCGTGGTCGTGCGGCTGCAACAACAGCCGCCTGACGACCCGGATGTGAACTGGTTGCCGGTTCACGCCGGTCCCTTGTTTGTAACGCTGCGTTTTTTTCAGCCAGAGGCCGAGGTACTTTCCGGCGATTACACGCCGCCGCCTATAGTGCCGCTGCCATGACCCGATGGCTTATCGTAGCTACCCGTCGAGGAGTGCCTGCACGAGGTTGCGCGCCGCCCAAGGCGCAGTGGCGTACTTCCCGGTATCAATGCCCAGGTAACTGCCGTTGCGGGTAACACCGTAATCGGAGCGCTTGTGCAACGTGGCTGTGGGGTCCGACAACCCGCCGCGACCGGCAGTAAAGACCCGGCCCCCTGCAACCTGGACCCGCTCTGTGTATGCGCGGATGTCTGCCACCCAGGGCAAGAGCGTTTCCCGGGTTGGCTGAACGAAGTCGGCGGCCTGCCAGGCGGGCGAGACCTAGCGCGAGAGCGCGGCCTGTGCCTGCTCTGGCGACAGGCAGTGGATTAACAGCTGGTGGGCGAGGCCCGCCTCGCGGTGGACGTGCACATCTCCGTAGTCCGCGCTCCCCCTCACCTTCTGGTATGCCTCGAGGCGTGGGTACTCGACGATCGCGACGCTGTCCCAGGGCGGCTCGTCGTCGTCGCCAATCACGAGCGTATTGCAGCGCCCGTTCCAGACTAGGCGTCCCCCGACACTGGCAATCAGCTTCGAGACGCCTTCGACGTAGATCGCGTAGGCCTGCTCTCCAGTCAGATCGGTCATGCGGCCGTCCGCGTACTCCGCGTGCGGCTTGAACCTGAGCAGGTTCAACAGGTATACGGGCCCGTCCTCCGGCACCTGCGTGGCGAGTTTCTGGATCTGCTCCGGACGCGGCTTTGTAGCGGGCATGGGTTCTCCTTGTTCGGGTCGGGCAACCGCCCTTAAAAAGGGGGGGAACTGGTCAAAACATGAAAGGGTTGGCGCGCAATTGTCGATAAATTTGGAAGCGTATTGCAATAAGCGCATCCATATTGTGGGACGTTGGCCGTTACCATCGTGCTATCTGACCGCAGCTTTAGCTAACTTATGCGCACAAGATAGAATATGTAGGTACGCAAATAAAGCATAATATATAAAAATGTTGCAAACTGCGTAGCGAACATTACAATCCTGAACTCGAGGAGATACACCATGCTTGAACTCGAGGAGATACCCCATGATCGAATTTGATGTAGTCATCAGAAATGCCAGCCTGATTGATGGTACTGGTGCGAAGCCGCAAGCGGGCGATATTGCCTTCACGGACGGCATAATCGCCGCCATCGGCTCATTCGAAGGTAAGGGCCGGCGAGAACTTGATGCGAAAGGATTGAGCGTCGCCCCTGGCTTTATCGACATCCACACGCACTTCGATCCGCAGCTCTGCTGGGATGGGCATGCGACGCCGTCAATCGAGCATGGCATAACCACGATCGTGACCGGCAACTGCTCGCTGAGCCTCGCGCCGATCCGGGACCGGCAGGCGGCAGACAGAATCGTCAGCATGTTTGGCGTGATTGAAGATATCAAGAAGCGCACGTTTGACGCAGCCGTACCCTTCACATGGCACAGTTTTGGCGATTACCTCGATCACATCCGACCGAAGCTCGGGATCAATGTTGGCGCTCTGATCGGGCACTCAATGATTCGGCTGTACGTTATGGGGGCGGCCAGTCAGGAACGCGCTGCAACGCCAGAAGAGATTGAACAGATGTGTGCGTTGGTCGAGGAAGCCATGGCAGCCGGTGCGTTGGGGATATCCAGCTCCTATGTTGATTTGGATGAAACAGGAAAGCCGGTGCCCAGCCAGTACGCGGACATTGATGAAAAAATTGCGTTGGCGAAGGCCATGGCGAAGAGTGGTCGCGGCATCTGGCAGATCGCGCCGTTCCTTCCCGATCTGAACCGCCAGCTCGACAACATCCGTGAGCTGGGCGAGATCAGCCTGGCCGCCGGTGTACCCTGCAGCCTGCAGCCGGTCCTGAGTTCACCCCAATACCCTCATGCCGAAGCAATTATCGCTGGTTTCGAAGCACAACAGGCCCGGGGTGCGCGTGTGTTCGGGCAAGTGATGCCGCGCTGCTTTGATATGAACCTGCGCTTGACTGAAACCACCATGATGTTCTATTCGTTACCGAGCTGGAAGGCGATCATGGATCTGCCAGCCAGCGAGCGCGCCGCGGCTTTTGGCGACCCGGGGGCACGAGACAGGCTTGTCTCGGAGGTGAAAACAGACAAGGGTTTAATGACTGTTGTGATGCCGTTTCTCATCGTCGGTCAAACCACCAGCGAGGCCAATGCAGCGTATAAAGGTCGAACGCTTAAAGATATCGCAAAAGCGGAAGGCAAGGAGATCGGAGAAGTCCTGCTCGATATTGCGCTCGCCGATAATCTGGAAACAGAATTCCAGTTGAGGAGCGTGATCAATGCCAACAAGCCGGCGGTTGCAGAGCTGATGGATCACCCGCTGTGTCACGTCGGCGCATCCGATGCCGGTGCTCATGTCACCCAGTTCTGTGGTACCGGCGACACGACTCACCTGCTGGAACACTACGTCAGGGAAACCGGGCGCATGACGCTCGAGCGGGCGGTCCATCGCCTGACCGGCGAGCTTGCCGCCGACTGGGGTTTGAAAGACCGAGGCACGCTTGAAGTCGGCAAGGCGGCGGATGTTGTCGTGTTTGATCCGGCGACGGTGTCGGTCGGCGAGGAAGAGTTTGTCGATGATTTTCCAGGTGAAGCGCGTCGCTATGTAAGAAGATCAACGGGATACCACAGTGTGTTTGTCAACGGCGAGCTGGCCTACGATCAAAACGGCTACACCGAAAATCGTGCAGGCAGAATCGTTTAGTCGGCGACCTGGCCACCTCGCAAACCACACAAGGGAGAGTTTATGGAAGCGTTCGCTTATGTCGCCCCCTCCAGCATTGACGAGGCCGTCGCAGAGCTGGCCAGGCATGCCAAGAAGGGCCACCGGACACAGGTGCTCGCCGGCGGTACCGATCTGCTGGTACAGATGCGAGGGGCCGATATCGAGCCCCGGATCTTGGTCGACATCAAGAACGTGGCCGAGACCAACCGGCTGCACCTTGGCAATAACGAGATCTTCATCGGCGCTGCCATACCCAGCGCGGTATTGAACGAAAATGCGGAGTTGGTCGAGTTGCTCCCAGGGCTGCTCGAGGCTGCCGACCTGATCGGCTCCACCCAGATCCAGGGGCGCGCCACGCTGGGTGGCAACCTCTGCAACGCGTCTCCGGCTGGGGACACGATCCCCGCAATGATCGCCGTGGGCGTGAGTTGTGTCATTGCCGGGGGCAAGGGGCAGCGCGAAATGCCGGTGGAGAAATTTGTCGTCGGTGTCGGTCGAAATGCCCTCGAAGCGGGTGAGTTTCTGGTCGGTCTGAAGATACCACGTCCTAAGAGCCGCGCCGCGGACGCTTATCTGCGGTTCACTCCCCGCACCGAGATGGACATCGCCGTGGCCGGCTGTGGTGTCAGCGTCACCCTGGACGCCAAAGGACTTTGCAAGGAGGCGAGAGTCGCGATTGGCGCGGTAGCCCCCACCGCGATTCTGGTGCCCGCGGCAGCCAACGCCCTGATTGGCACCACCCTGGATGACGCGGCGCTTGCCGCTGCCGCTGCGGCGTGTTCGGATGCAGCATCACCCATTACTGACAAGCGCGGCACCATCGACTTCCGGCGCAAGGTAGTTGGCGTGCTCTGTCGCCGAGCCACTGCCATTGCCCGAGATCGGGCGCTCGCCCGCAAAGTTTTAGGAGTATGAAATGAACAAGATCCAGGTCATCACTTCAATCAACCACGAAGAAGTGGAGTTCCTGTGCGAGCCACAGGAAACGCTGCTCGACGTGCTGCGCGATACGCTGGGCCGGACCGGCACCAAGGAAGGTTGCGCCACCGGCGACTGTGGTGCCTGCAGCGTGCTGGTGGACGACCGATTGGTGTGCTCCTGCCTGGTGCTGGCCGCGGAGACAGGGGGACGTGAGATCACGACCATCGAAGGCATCGCCACCGAGGAGGGCCTGCATCCCATCCAGCAGAAGTTTCTTGATCATGCCGCCCTGCAGTGCGGCGTCTGCACACCTGGGTTGATCATAGCCACCAAATCGCTGCTGGACCGTCATCCGGACCCGGACGAAACCACCATACGCTACTGGCTGGCCGGCAATCTATGCCGCTGCACCGGTTACGACAAAATCGTTCGCGCCGTTCAGGACGTGGCCCGTGATCTGGCTGGACCGGCCTAATCTCACGACTTATTGGAGGCTTCAAGAAAGTGTCGGAATCAATTGATTACAAGCTAGTAGGTACCTCGCCTGTTCGCCCTGACGGAGTCGACAAGGTCACCGGACGGGCGCAGTACGGTGCCGACCTTAACCTGCCCAACCAGATCCATGGCAAGGTGCTCCGCAGTCCGCATGCCCATGCCCGGATCAAGCGGATCGACACCAGCCGTGCCACGGCTATGCCCGGCGTTTACGCAGTTATTACAGGCGAAGATTTCCCTCCGCCACCGGAGCATGGAGACGTGGGCGGCGAGGCTGGCGGCTCCATCGGGGATCACGCCAGGAACATCATGGCCCGGGACAAGGCGCTCTATCACGGCCACGCGGTAGCCGCGGTGGCGGCCCGGTCACTGCGCATTGCCGACGAGGCGCTGGCAGCCATCGAAGTGGAATACGAGGTACTCGAGCCGGTGCTTGACCTCGATGCGGCGATGGCGCCAGGTGCTCCCCTGCTCGACGAGAACTGCTTCACCAAGAACCTTCCCGAGAAGAGCGACAAACCGAGCAACATCGCGGAAGTCATGTTGCTCTCCCGGGGCGATGTGGATAAGGGCTTCGAGGAGGCGGACGTTATCGTCGAAGGCGAATACCGGATTCCGATGGCCCACCAGGGCTACATCGAGCCCCATGCCTGCATCGCCAACACCAATGAAGCGGGCCAGTCTACTGTATGGTGCTGCACCCAGGCTCACTTCGACTTCCGCGCCATAACCGCCAAGGTGCTGAACATGAACGTGGCAGATCTGAAGTTCATCGCTTCGGAGATCGGCGGTGGCTTCGGTGGCAAGACGGTGGTCTATCTCGAGCCGCTGGCGGTGCTGCTGTCACGCAAGGCACGTCGACCCGTGAAGATGAAGATGACTCGGGAAGAGGTGTTCCGCGCCACTGGGCCGACGTCCGGAACTCACTGCAAGATTAAGGTCGGGGCCAAAAAGGACGGCACCCTGACCGCCGCGACGGCGTGGATGGCCTACGAGGCGGGCGCCTACGCCGGCGCGCCGATGGGGCCCGGCGCCTTGACGGTCTTTGTGCCGTATCACCTCGAGAATTTCAAGGTCGAGGGCTACGAGGTTCTGGTGAACAAGCCCAAGGTGGGCGCTTACCGTGCACCCGGTGCCCCTCAGTCGATGCACGCCATGGAGTCGGCGATAGACGATCTGGCGCGTGAATTGAATATGGACCCCCTGGACCTGCGCCTGAAGAACGCAGCCGAAGAGGGCACCCGCGCAAGCTACGGCCCCAAGTTTCCGGTGATTGGCCTGAAGGAGTGCCTGCGTGCAGCCAAGGCGCACCCGAACTACACTCGTGCGCTGCCCGAGGGCGCCGGCCGTGGCGTCGCCGTCGGTTTCTGGTTCAATTTCGGCCTGCAGTCCAGCGCCGAAGTGCACGTTAATGAAAACGGTACGGTGACCGTGGTCGAGGGCAACCCGGATATCGGTGGCTCACGCGCCAGCATGTGCATCATGGCCGCCGAGACCTTGGGCGTGCCATACGAGAGCGTGCGCACGCTGATAGGCGACACCGAAAGCACGGGCTTCTCGAACTCCACCGGCGGCAGCCGCACGACGTTCGCCACAGGCATGGCCGTGGTGCGCGCCTGCGAGGACATCATTGCCCAGTGTCGTGCCCGTGCGGCGGTCACTTGGGGCATCGACGAAGATCAGGTGCTTTGGGTGGACGGCCAGGCGATTCCCGCATCAGGCGTCAATGACGAACTCAAGCCGCTCAGTCTGGCGGATATCGCTGAAAACGCCGCCAAGACGGGCGGGCCGCTGCTCAGCCGCGCTTCACTGACGGCAAAGGGGGCTGGCCCCTCGTTCTCGGTGAACATTGCCGATCTGCAGGTGGACCGTGATACCGGCAAGATCGACGTGCTGGCTTTCACCGCTATTCAGGATGCCGGTCGTGCCATCCACAAGGCGTATGTAGAGGGTCAGTTGCAGGGCGGCGCTGCCCAGGGGCTGGGCTGGGCGCTGAACGAAGAGTACATCTACAATGCTGACGGAATCATGGAGAACGCTGGGTTTCTCGACTATCGAATGCCGGTGGCTTCGGATCTGCCGATGATCGACACGCAGATCGTCGAGGTGCCAAATCCCAGGCACCCTTACGGCGTCCGCGGCGTCGGCGAGACACCCATTGTCGCTCCGCTCGCTGCGGCTGCCAACGCGGTGCGTGATGCCATCGGCATCCGTATCCACGATCTGCCGCTGTCACCACCGCGGGTGCTGGCCGCCCTGGATGCCGCCGCCGACTGAGATCGTCGGAGCTGCTATGGCGCATGTAGTGTTTCTAAGCCACCTGCTCGCCGTCACCGACGGCGAGGCGGAGCTCGACGTGCCCGCCCGCAACGTTCGGGAACTGCTCGCCGCGCTGGAGCAGCGTTTTCCTGATGCGGGTGAGGAGCTCAGGAGGAGCGCGATTGCGATCGACGGGTTGATCTGCCACGACGCCTTTCTGGAAACCCTGGGGCCGGACAGCGAGGTGTACTTCATGCCGCAAATCGCAGGCGGGTGAGTTCGCGCGCAAGGGACGTCTTCAGTCCCTGATCAAACAATCAAGATCACGTCCGGCCAACGGTTTCTTTGATTCTCATGCGAGGTCGCATACCTAGCTCAAGCGCGGAAAAACTCGCACGTGACGTTTCGTCCTGTGCACGGCTTGAAATAATCGCTCAGCGCCGCTCTTGAGGTCATGTAGTGAAATGGCAGGAATCAATGGTGTCGTCGAGGCTCGATTGAGGCTCCAGGGTATATCGTACGCAAAATAAGAAAAAGTCTGTTGATTAATTGTATACGCGTATATTAATATAAAAATGTACACGCGATATAACTTCCGAATAATGGAGGAATTGACTTGTCAACGGCACCTGAAAAGCACCCAAACCTGGATTTCGATCCTGACGCCCTGCGCGAGAAATACCGCGAGGAGCGCGACAAGCGCCTGCGGACGGAGGGCAACGATCAGTATCAGGAGGTCGAAGGTAAGTTCGCACACTTCGTAGACGACCCCTACGTGGAACCGGGTTTCACGCGCGAGCCGCTAACGGATGAGGTCGATGTCATCATCATCGGCGGCGGTTTCGGTGGGCAGCTCGCCGCCGCGCGCCTGCGCGAGGCGGGGGTTCATAACCTGCGCATCATCGAGAAGGGCGGCGACTTTGGCGGGACCTGGTACTGGAATCGCTACCCGGGTGCACAGTGCGACATCGAGTCGTACATGTACTTGCCGCTGCTCGAGGAGGTCGGTTACATCCCGCGCGAGAAATACTCTTTCGCATCGGAGATCAAGGCGCACGCGGAGCGGATCGGCAAGGCCTATGACCTGTACTCCTGCGCTTGCTTCCAGACCGAGGTGAAGGAGATGCGCTGGGACCAGGAGGCAGGGCTCTGGACGATAAGAACTGATCGTGATGACGCCATGCGCGCGCGCTTCGTGATCATATCGGGCGGTCCATTTAACCGGCCGAAGCTGCCGGGAGTGCCGGGCATCGAGGACTTCCAGGGGCACACCTTCCACACCAGTCGCTGGGACTACGCTTACACGGGCGGCGACGAGACCGGTAACCTGCACAAGCTCGGCGACAAACGAGTGGCCGTGATCGGCACCGGCGCCACGGCTATCCAGTGCATTCCGCACCTGGGTCGCGCGGCGCAGCAGCTCTACGTGTTCCAGCGAACGCCGTCTTCAGTAGATGAGCGCGGTAACAAGCCCACCGATCCTGAGTGGGTCAAGACACTTGAGCCTGGCTGGCAGCGCCAGCGCCGCGAGAACTTCAGTGACGTGCTTGCGGGCGTGACGGACGTGGACCTTGTGAACGATGGCTGGACCGACATCTTCCGCAAAATGCCCAACCTGCTGGCGCCGGGCGAGAAAGACGAATCGTTGGACCCGGAGGAGATCGCGCGCGCCGTGGAGCTGGCGGACTTCGAGAAGATGAATCAGGTGCGGAAGCGCGTGGAAGCCACGGTCAAGGACCGCGAGACTGCCGAAGCGCTAAAGCCCTGGTATCGCCAGTTCTGCAAGCGCCCGACCTTCAGTGACGACTACCTGCCCACCTTCAACAGACCCAATGTTCAGCTGGTTGACACGCAGGGACGCGGCGTGGAGCGCGTCACACCGCGTGGCATCTTCGCTAACGGAACGGAATACGAGGTGGACTGCATTATTTTCGCCACCGGCTTCGAGTTCGGCACCGCCTACACGCGGCGCCAGGGCTTCGAGATATGGGGTCGCGACGGGCTGGCGCTGACAGACTACTGGCAGGACGGTCCGCGCACATTTCACGGATACGCAAGCCGCGGCTTCCCTAACCTCTTTCACGTGGGGCTTCTGCAGAGTGGCTTCTCGCCCAATTTCACGACCGTTGCGGACGATCAGACGCAGCACTACGCCTACATTATTCAGCAAGTTCGGGAGCGCGGATACCAGCGCGTGGAGCCCAGCGCGCAGGCCGAACAGGAGTGGGTAGACACCATCAAGAACCTGTCGCTCGACAGTCTGGAATTCTTGGAGGCCTGCACCCCGGGCTTCTTCAATAACGAGGGCAAGCCGCGGGCCGGCAACGGACCGGTCGAGAATCAGTACGGACCGGGCATCAACGCCTTCCACCGACTGATGGCGGAGTGGCGCGAGGATGGCGATCTCAAGGGGCTCGAGCTCTCATAGGCCGGTCCCGTGCAGAGAGCCAGAGCCTTGAGCTGTCGGAAGCAGCGCAAGGTTCCGGCGCGCAGCTGTCATCCTGAGCATCAAGAGTCATGCATGGTGCGTAAAAGAATACGCATAATCAGGATAAAAAATTTGATTAATTCAATACGCGTATATTATTATTTAAATAATAACGCAAGTGATCTATCCGAATGAGGAGGAACTCACTTGGCAACGGCATCTGAAAAGTACCCAGACCTGGATTTTGA
>DIAF01000004.1 GCA_002414665.1 Halieaceae bacterium UBA5085 | reverse complement strand
AGGCTCGGCGGCGGCCATCCATGGCCGCCGACGGGCCCCCAGCACCCGCACCGGCCACACCGGCACGCCGCCCGCCACCGCACCCCAGTCCGGCCCCATCCGCCTCACGGCGCCCGAGCCGTCACCACAGCCCGCATGGGTGCCGGATATCCCTCGATCGTGCGCGTGGCATCCTCGGGGTCGAGAAAGTCGGCCAGCGACTGGAAACGCATCCACTCGGTCTGCCGCTGTTCTTCCACGCGGGTGATCGAAACATCCACCAGCTTCACATCGCGAAACTTCAACTTGCGCAGCCAGGACATCAGCGTGTCGGGGCTGGGCAGGAACCAGACATTTCCCATGCGTGCGTAGCGGCCCTCGGGTACCAGGGTGGCGCCCAGTGGCCCGTCGATGACCAGCGTTTCCAGGATGAGCTGCCCGCCGGGACGCAGGCAGTCGCGCAGCTCCTGCAGGTGGTCCATGGGCGAGCGTCGGTGATACAGCACGCCCATGGAAAACACGCTGTCGAACGCCTGCAGTTTGGCAGGAACATGTTGAATGCCCAGCGGTAACACCCAGACGCCGGGGTGTTGCAGGTATTTCTGCAGTGCCCAGTACTGCACCACAAACAATGGGGTGGGGTCTATGCCGATGACTTCCCGCGCCCCGGCACCGGCCATGCGCCAGCAGTGGTAGCCGCTGCCGCAGCCGACGTCCAGCACGCGGCGCTCATGGAGGTCATCAATATGATTCTGCAGTCGCGCCCACTTCCAGTCCGAGCGCCATTCGGTGTCGATGTCCACACCGAAGAGGTTGAAGGGACCCTTGCGCCAGGGATGCAGGCGCTGCAGGGTGTCACGCAGTGCCGCCCGCTGGCCCGCATCAAGGCCGGGCTCCAGGCTGGCCCCGACATGGGAGCGGTCGAGATGCCGGGCGCTGGGTGTGAGGTCCGGAAGGTCCTCCAGGGCAGCGAGCCAGCGCGGAAGATCGCCGTAGCGTTCGGGTGCCAGACCGGTGGCAATCTGTGCAGGCAGCAGCTTCGCCCAGTCTGCCAGCTCGCCCCCCTGCCAGCGCTGGATGAGCGGGTCATAGTCGATCATTTCAGCGCAATCAACGAGGCAAAGTTGAAGCACTGGAACCAGACATCGCAGCTGCTGAACCCTGCCTTGCGACAGCGCTCGCGGTGCTGCTGCAGGGTTTCGCGGCGCAGGTAGCCGTCCAGGGCATCGCGTTTCTGGGCGATTTCCAGGTCACTGTAGCCATTGGCGCGCTTGAAATCGTGATGCAGGTCGATGTTGAGTGCATCCAGGCGCGGGTCTTCAAAGGTGACTTTCTCGGAGAGCACCATGATCCCGCCCGGGCGCAGCCCGGCGAAGATCTGTTCGATGACAGTGTCACGTTCCTCGCGGGCGATAAACTGCAGGGTAAAGTTCAGTACCACCACCGAGGCATCGGCGATCTGCACATCCTGCAGGTTGCTGCACACGAGATCGACCGGTACCTCGTGGCTGTCGGTATCGATGACGCTGCGGCAGCGCTCCAGCATGGCGGTTGAGTTGTCGACGCTGATGATCCGGCAGTCGGCGTGCTGCAGGTTCTGGCGCATGGCGAGGGTGGAGGCGCCGAGTGAGCAGCCGAGATCGTACAGACGGCTGCCCGGCGTGGCGAAACGCCCGGCCAGCAGGCCCGTCATGGCAATGATGGTGCTGTAGCCCGGCACTGAACGACGGATCATGTCGGGGAAGACCTGCGCCACGCGGTCGTCGAAGCGAAACGTGGTGGGTTCGGGCACGGGTTGCGCGTAAATATTGTCGCGTGGTTCGGACACGGGGATGGCTGCCTGGCGCTGCTGCAAGTGGCGGGATTTTATCATGGATGTACTTGCCGCCCGAATAGCGCACAATATCGCGCGCTGAAACGGTTGGGGCTGGAGCATGAAAGGTACGCACGAATATGCGGGGGATCCGCGCAACGAGACGATTCTGATTGATATCAACGGCACGATTTATCCGCGTGCTGAAGCACGGGTTTCGGTGTTCGACTCGGGATTTATCCTCGGCGACGGGGTCTGGGAGGGGCTGCGCGTTGAAGGCCATACGGTCCTCTTCCTGGAGCGTCATCTGGAGCGGCTGTTCGAGGGCATGAAGACCCTGGATTTTCAGCCCGACTTCAGCCGCGACGAACTGGCGGCGCGGCTCTATGCGCTGCTCGCGGCCAACGGCATGAGCGACGGAGTGCACATCCGTCTGATGGTGTCCCGGGGGGTGAAGGCAACCCCCTACCAGGATCCACGCATGACGATCACGCCGCCCACGGTGGTGATCATTCCCGAGTACAAGCAGGCGCTGCCCGAGGTGGTGGAAAAGGGCGTCAGGCTGTACACGGTGTATGTGCGCCGCGGCTATTCGGACGTGCAGGACCCCACCCTGAATACCCACTCCAAGCTGAATTGCATCGGGGCCTGCATACAGGCGACCAAGGCGGGTGCCGATGAAGCGCTGATGCTGGACCCGCACGGCTTCGTCGCAACCTGCAACTCCACGCACTTTTTCATCGTGCGCCGTGGCGAGATCTGGACGTCGACCGGGGATTACTGCCTGGACGGTATCACCCGCGGCAAGGTGCTGGAGATGGGGCGTGAGCTCGGCCTCACGGTGCGCGAAACCAATTTTACGCTCACGGATGTCTACAACGCGGAGGAAGCCTTTGTGACAGGCACGTTCGCCGGCCTGGTGCCGGTGACGGAAGTCGATGGCCGCCGAATTGGTGAGCCCGGTGCTGAGCGTCCGATGATCCGGCGTCTGCAGGCACAGTACCGGGAAACCGTCGCCCGCTATATCGCCGGCCCCGGCCAGCAGCACCCGCGGGGCTAGGTTGATGCAGACAGTACGACTGGCCATGTGGTCTGGCCCCCGCAACATCAGCACGGCACTGATGCGCGCATTCGAAAATCGGGCCGACTGTGCCGTGGTGGATGAGCCCTTCTACGGCTACTATCTGAAGGCCACCGGGCTGGACCACCCAGCCGGTGACGCGGTCATGGCAAGCATGAGCTGCGACTGGCGTGAGGTGGCGCGGCAACTGTGCAACGAGCTGCCCGCGACAGCGGACACCGGCTCCTGCACGCTGTTCTACCAAAAGCACATGACTCAGCACATTCTGCCTGCGATGGACATGGCATGGACGGATCAACTGGTGAACTGCTTCCTGATTCGCGAGCCGCGCAGGATCATTGCGTCCTACGCCCGGGTGCGGCCCGAGTTCGCGCTGGAAGAGCTGGGCTTCCCACAGCAGTGGGACTTGTTCCAGCGGGTTGCCGACCGGTTGGGCACTGCGCCGCCAGTGATTGACTCCGCCACCACACTGGCCGACCCGGAAGGCGTGCTGCGTGCGCTTTGCACACGCGTGGACATTCCCTTCAGCAGCGCCATGCTGCACTGGCCCGCCGGCAGCCGGGACAGCGACGGCGTCTGGGCGCCTCACTGGTACGCGGCGGTGGAGGCCTCAACCGGCTTTCAGGTGGTGAACGAGCTGCCCCTGTCCGAGGTTGAACTGCCCCCGGCCTGCGAGGCGATGTGCGAACAGGCCGAGGCAATCTACGCGAAACTGATCCCGCACGCGCTGGGCCGCGGGGCCCGGGCCTAGCGGGAAGGTATGGTACCGGCGTGCTGCTCCCAATCGGCCAGTAGCGCGTCGATAACCTTCCTGCCGACCTGGTAGGCGTTTTCCAGAGCCGCGTCCAGGCCGGCATAGCTGTCATGCTGCTCCTCCAGCAGGTAGGCCGCGGCGGATTTCCCGGGCGGTGGCAGGGTGAAATTGGAGGCCGTGCGCAGCACCATGACCCGGTTCTTGTCGACCTTGCCGGCTGCGTGCAGGTAGGTCAGCGACTGAAACGTGCCGGTATCCTCCATGGCCGAGCTGACAAACTCACCCTGGCCATCGGTCCAGTACTTGACCCAATCATTGGCCCATTCGTTGAGCATTTCACCGTGCCAGAAGGTCATGGCGGCCAGTTGGTCACCCTTGATCACCCGCGGTGGCTGCTGGCCCACAGGATAGTCCACATAGGGTTCGCGCGCTTCCCTGAGAGTGGGGTGATCGGGCAGTTGCATGTCTTTGGTCAGCGCGTAGGCCCAGTTCACCAGCCCTGTGTTGAGCCGGAACACCTCGCCCAGGTTGTAGCTCTTGCGCGCTGTGTCATTCGGCCCCTGGCTGAACAGCGGAAAGTAGCCATGGCGCCAGGACTCGGGAATTTCCCGGGTATCGATCTCGTGCGCGAGGTCGCCGTCGACCAGCCACTCTGCCCAGGCCACCGAGCCCAGTGACGCGTCCGCCGGGTCGAAGCCGGAGATGCCTGCAACCAGCCAGTAGGCCCGGCTCAGGTCGAAGCGCGGGTCCAGGCCCAGAGCCATCACACTGGCGGCGGCGTTGGCGGTGCCCATACCGGTCACAATCCCCAGCACACCTGATTCCAGGTTCATGTGAATGTCGTGGTGCATGTGCGGTGCGGGAAACCGGGTGTCCAGCGGGACGCGCTCATACCAGCGCTGGAACTCGCCGGCCTTGTCTCCGGTGTCAGCGTCGGTTTCGAACATGGTCACAACGACCACTTTGACGGGAATGGGGCCGGTGCCGGGCTCTTCAGCCGCTGCCGGTCCCGCCAGCGCGGCGATGAACAGGGTCAGCAATGCGAATTTCATCATGGTGAATGGGTGTCCTCGTTGGAGCGAAAATTGGCGGCGCCGAACGGGCAGTTCGGGCGCCAGCCTGCCAGGGAAGCGGGCCGGGGAGGGAGCCGCCGGCCGCTTGCCCTGACGCGTTCAGAACACGCTGGACAGCGACAACCCCCAGACGCGTGGCTCGTTGGTGAAGCCGGTCAGGTTGTTGAAGTCGATGGCCCCCTGCACGTTTTCCTCATCGGTGATGTTGCGGCCAAACAGGGCGACTTCATAGCTGCCATCCCGAAGGCGCCAGCCAAGACGCAGTCCACCCTCAAACTGGCCATCGGTGACGAACTCCACCGCGTCGTACAGGAACAGCTGGGTGTCGCCCTGGTAGGACCAGTCAGTGAAGGCAAACACTTCCGACTCACGGCCCACGGGCATGCGCCAGGAGGCACTGAAGTTGAACGTGGTTTCCGGTGCCTGGGGGAAAGGATTGCCGTCTACAGCCACCAGCCCATTGGCATCAATGGGGTTGAGGACTGTGCAGGCACCGCTACCGCAGGGGGCTACGCGCAGGTTGCTGTCATTGATTTCCGTGTCCGCATAGCCGGCGCCGAAGGTGAGCGACAGCGTGTCAGTCACCGCCCATTCCACGTCCAGTTCGCCGCCCATACCGGTGCCCTGATCGGCGTTCACCAGCTGGATGGCGTTGTTGCTGCCACCCACTGCCGTAAACTGGATATCGTCCACTTCATAATAGAAAAGCGCAGCGTTCAGGCGCATGCGACCTGCCAGATACTCTGCCTTGTAGCCGAGTTCGTAGGAGGTCACGGTCTCGGAGTCGGCGATGGAGGGCGCGGCACCAAAGGCGACGTCGCGGCCCTGGATGGTGGGCGCGCGGAAGCCGGTCCCCACTTTCGCCCAGTACAGCGATGCGTCATCCGCCGCAAAGGACAGTGCGAGGTCACCGGTTACCTGGTCGTCAGATACGCTCTCCTCAAAGCCGGGTGCGAAGAAGTCCTTCTCGTCATCGGTCCAGCGCAGGCCCGCAGTCAGCGTCCAGGCCTCGGTGAGTGCGTAGTCGGCCTGGCCAAAGACGGCAAAGGAGGTGTTCTCGTGCGTCACCGTCGTCGCCGGCACGAAGAACGGGCTGGTTTCGACGTCCAGATCGGAGTCGAAATAGAACAGTCCGGTTTGCCAGTTCAGCCGATCACCGCTGTTGCTGGCCAGACGGAATTCCTGGGTGAACTGTTGTACATCCGCTGCATCCTGCGTTTGCGACGGGAAGGGAATGAAGCCTGGGCCCATGAAGGGCAGGAACGAGGCACCAAAGCCGCCATCGATGTCGCCAAGGCTGCGGCCTTTGGCGTCTTCCCCGGCGGTGATGGAGGTGAGCGTTACCGTATCGAAAGCGTATTCCAGCTTGAGGTTGAGGCCCGTATTCCGGTACTCCTGCGGGTTGTTGTCGCCCTCGTCAAAAAATACGGTGTCACGGATGTAGTTTTCATTCAGGCGGTTGCTGCCGGTGTCGAAAATATTCGCGCGAAACACCGCGGCCGTGCCGTCAAGATCCCGATGGTGCGCGCCCAGCAAAGCGGTCAGACGGTCGTTGGGTTCGAACAGCAGGAAACCTTTCGCGGCTTTCTCGATGAATCCGCCGAGCGCATCGCCCTCGCCGGTGAAGCCATTGTCGATCCAGTCACCGCGGCTCTGGTAAAGCACGGCAATGCGGCCGGCGACCGTTTCTGTCAGGCCACCGCCGACGGCACCTTCAAAATTCAGAGTCTCCAGCTCACCGATATCCACCTTGGCGCGGCCCTCGAATTCCTGGGTCGGCTTGCGGGAGTCGAATTTGACGATGCCGGCCGTCGTGTTCCTGCCGAACAGTGAACCCTGGGGGCCACGCAGAACCTCTACCTGTTCGATGTCGAACAGCGGGAAGCTCTTCAGGACCACGTTTTCCTTCACGACGTCGTCCATGATGATGGAGACGGGCTGTGAGGCGGCGAGGTCGAAGTCGATATTGCCGAGGCCACGGATGTAGAAGCGCGGCGCTACCCGACCATTGGAGGATTCCACATACAGGCCGGGGACCCGGGCAGAAAGGCCCCGGATATCCGCACCGCCTTCAAAAATGGCGCTGAAGCGCTCCCCGGACAGAGTGGCAACGGAGAGAGGTACGTCGAGCAGGCTCTGCTCCCGCTTCTGTGCGGTCACAATGATTTCTTCCAGCTGCGCCATGGCCGGGGCGGTTGCAGCGGTGGCTGCGGCGATGGCTGCCGTGAGGACCAACCGAGATACGGTTATGCGCTTCATGAGTAGATCTCCTGAATGATCGGGATGGATTCGTTAGTTACTGGCTTGCAGAGCGCAAATGGGGTCTGGTGCCCGCGGGTGGCCTTGACGGCGCATAGGGCGAAATTTACGCTGTTGAGTTCCGGGCTGCAGCCCCGCGTGGGAAAAATACCAGTATTTGACCATGTTCAATCGCCCGCAACGCTGGCGACAGGCGTTGGAAAACTCGATTCTGGTCGGTACCCCGACGCGACGGGGAGGAGGAGTTCTGTCTTGAAGCTGTTTTATGTGGTTTTTGTGCTGGGTGTACTGGTGTCGTCCCCGAGCGCGCTGAGCACGCCTGCGCAGCAGGCAGATCTCATCGTGTATGGCGATTACGTGCTGACCATGGACCCCGCACAGCCGCGGCTGAATGACGCCGCTGTTGTCGTGCAAGGGGACGTCATCGTCGATATTGGCATCCGAGCGGACATCGAGCGCAACTGGCGTGCGCAAGCCACGATTGATGGCGCGGGGCGCGTGCTGATGCCGGGGCTGGTCAATGGCCACACTCACTCAGCGATGACACTGTTTCGGGGCATGGTCGATGATCTCGACCTGATGACCTGGCTCAACGTCTATGTATTTCCCATGGAAGGGCGTTTCGTTACGCCTGAATTCGTTCGGGTGGGTGCTGAACTGGCCTGCTGGGAGATGATTCGCGGCGGGACCACAACCTTTGTAGATATGTACTTCTACCCGGACGAGATCGCCGCCGTGGTCGAGCGCTGTGGCCTGCGCGCGGTGGTGGGCGCGCCGCACATCGATTTCCCCAGCCCCGGCTTCAAGGGCTGGGAGGATTCCTTCGCCGCCGCTGACGATTTTGTACGCCGCTGGCAGGGCAGGCATCCGCGCATCACACCGGCCTTCGCACCCCACGCGCCCTACACCGTGTCTCCGCAACACCTGCAGGCAACCGTTGCCAGGGCGGCAGCGCGCGGTGCGCCGATCAGCATGCACCTCGCGGAGGCGCCGGCAGAAAGTGAATACCTGCAGGAACAGTTCAGCACCAGTCCGGTGCAGCATGTTGCGGACCTGGGAATGTACGATGCAGCCCTGATTGCTGCACACATGGTGCAGCTGGACGCCGCTGATATCGCGCTCACCGCTTCTGCGGGGATTGGCGCGATACACAACCCCACGTCGAATATGAAGCTGGGTGCGGGTATAGCGCCGGTCAGCGCCATGCTGGCTGCGGGAGTCAACGTGGGTCTGGGCACTGATGGCGCTGCCTCCAACAACGATCTTGACCTGTGGGAGGAGGTTCGGATGGCCGCGCTGCTGCATAAGGCGGCCAGCGGCGATCCGACAGCGTTGCCTGCAGGTCAGGCCCTGGCGATGGCGACCCGGCTGGGTGCGGCGGCCATTCGCAAAGGTGATGAGATCGGCCAGTTGAAGGTTGGCATGCAGGCAGACATGATTCAGCTGGATGTCACCCAGACCCGGCATCTGCCGCTCTATGATGTGGAGTCCCACCTCGTGTATGTACTGGACAGCAACGACGTGCAGACGACCGTTGTGGCGGGCCGGATACTGATGCGGGATCGCAAGGTGTTGACGATAGACGAGTCCAGCCTGCGTGCACAGGTCACAGCGGTCAGTGACCGCATCCGTGGAGCGCTGGCCAGCCAACAGGAGAACGCATCGTGAAAAAAGGTGTTGCCAGAGCAATGGCCTGCGCAGCAGCTGCCGCTGCCGTCAGTGCCGGTGCGGTCGGGCAGGTGCCGGATAAAACGGCCATTATCGAAACACTGGGGCTGGAGCCGCATATCGAAGGGGGCTACTTCGTGCGTACCTTCCAACCCGATCACCGGCCCAAGGTGGATACCCCGGCCGGACCCCGGTATACCATGACGGCAATACATTACCTGCTGACCGACGACTCACCCATCGGGCACTTCCATCGGAACCAGTCGGACATTGTGCACTTTTTCCATATGGGCTCCCCCGTACACTATTACCTGCTGTACCCGGGCGGCCGTCTGGAGACCGCGGTGCTGGGTCCGGACCTGGCAGCGGGGCAGCGTCTGCAGCTCACAGTGTCGGGTGGCGTGTGGAAGGCATCACATTTGCCGGAGGGGGCGTACGGCCTGATCAGTGAAGCTGTGGCGCCGGGCTTTGACTACGCCGACATGGCGCTGGCAGAGCGCGCTGCGCTGCTCGAGGCGTTTCCGCAGCACGCTGGCGTGGTGCGCCGTTTCACTCGCGACTAGCGTTCGCCTGCGCCCGACAGGTGCTGTTGTAGTGAGGCCATGATGCTGGCGAGTTCGGGCTTGTTGCCGCGAATCTCCTCGACGGTCAGGCCGTGCAACTCGTGCGGGAACACCAGCCAGTCGGCGGTTTCGTGGATATAGTAGTCGGGAACGCGATCGGTCTTGTTGTTGTCGGGCTTGTAGTAGGGGGTCGCGATGCGGATCTCGGGCGTGTTCTTCTTGCAGGCCCGATGCAGGTCGTGAATTACCTGGTCGATGGACAGTCCTGTATCGTGCACATCATCCACGATCAGCAGCGAGTCCTCTGACTCGAGCTGCCTGATGATGTAGCTCAGCCCATGCACTTTGACGTGCCGGTCGCGCTCGCCGATGCCGGTGTAGGACGATGTGCGTATTGCAATGTGATCCGCGTTGACGCCGAGCACATCGAGCAGTTCCTGCACAGCGATGCCCACCGGCGCGCCGCCGCGCCAGACGCCGACAATGTAGTTGGGGCGATAGCCGCTTTCGAAGACCTGCCAGGCCAGCTTGAAAGAATCTTCCAGCAGTTGCTGGGCGCTGATGTAGTGCTTGTGCATGGTGTCGCTATTCCTGTTCATGTGGCTGCCGCGCAGCGCAAGGCTAGCATACACGTGAGCGGGCCGCGTGGAGTATGGTGCCGTCGGTGGCGATTGCGTACACTTTGGCTTCCCGCGCCCTGCGCGCGCACCCCCAGCGGAACCAGGCCACTGCATGAAACAGGCGAAACCGGCCAATGGCCTCCTTGAACGCGTTTTCAGGCTGACTGAGCACGGCACTTCGGTGCGCACCGAGGTCATCGCCGGAGCGACGACGTTCGTCACCATGGCCTACATCATTTTTGTCAATCCGCAGATGATGGCCGCTGCGGGCATGGACGCGCCCGCCGCCTTTGTTGCCACCTGCCTGGCATCGGCGCTGGCCTGCTATTTCATGGGGCTGTACGCCAACTGGCCGGTCGGGCTCGCGCCGGGAATGGGGCTCAACGCATTCTTCACCTACACGGTGGTGGCGGACATGGGCTATAGCTGGCAGGTCGCACTGGGGGCAGTATTCCTGGCCGGCGTGCTGTTTGTCATTATGAGCGTCACCCGGCTGCGCCGCTGGATGCTCGACAGCATACCGATGAACCTGCGTGTCGCCATGGGCGCCGGGGTCGGACTGTTTGTCGGCTTTATCGGCCTGAAGAGCGGCGGCCTGATTGTGGCGAGTGAGGCAACCTTCCTCACACTGGGCGACTTCACCCGCCCCGAACCCCTGCTTGCCGCCACAGGGTTTCTGCTCATTGCCGTGCTCTCCGTGCGTCAGGTGCCCGGTGCGATTATCGCGGGTATTCTGGCCACGACCGGGGTGGCGCTGGTGCTCGGGCTGGTGGAGTATCAGGGCCTGGTCGCCGCACCGCCCAGTCTTGCGCCAGTGTTCATGCAGCTGGATATCATGGGTGCCCTCGACCTGGCCATGACCAGCGTGATCATCGCGTTTCTTTTTGTAAATCTGTTCGATACCGCTGGCACTCTGCTGGGCGTGGCCAGCCGTGCGGGCCTGGTGGATGCGCAGGGCAATATCAAACATATGGATCGCGCCCTGAAAGCCGACAGCACCTCCAGCGTGGTCGGCGCCTTTCTCGGCTGTGCGCCGGTTACCAGTTACGTGGAGAGTGCCACGGGTGTCGCTGCCGGCGGCCGCACGGGGCTTACCGCTGTGGTGGTTGGCACGCTGTTCCTGGCGGCCATTTTCTTTGCACCCCTGGCCGGTATGGTGCCTGCCTTTGCCACCGCTGGTGCGCTGGTTTACGTGGCCATGCTGATGCTGGGCAGCCTGCAGGGCCTGCTGTGGGACGACCCCACAGAGCTACTTCCGGCACTCGTTACGGTGGTGATGATTCCGCTGTCGTTTTCCATCGCCAACGGTATCGCGGTCGGTTTCATCAGCTATGTTGTGATCAAACTGTTCGCTGGCCGCTTCCGCGATGTCTCTGTGGGGGCGTGGTTCCTCGCCGCCATCTTCATCGCCAAGTTCGCACTGATATAGGCCCGATACACAAGAGGGGGCAAGCATGAAGCCGCAGGAGTTTCCGGTCGATCCGGAGCATATCTGGGAGCATTTCTACCAGCTGACGCGAATTCCGCGGCCCTCCCGGGCGGAGGCCGCGGTCCGTGAATACGTGGTCGCGCAGGCCGAAGCGCACGACTGCCGCTGGCAGCTCGATGCAACGGGTAATCTGGTGGTCTATGTGCCGGCCTCCCCAGGCCGGGAGCGGCATCCGACGGTCATCATCCAGAATCACCTGGATATGGTGACGGTGAAAACCGGTGACAAGCAACACGACTTCTACCGCGACCCGCTCACCCTGCAGGTGCAGGATGGCTGGTTGCTGGCGGACCGCACCACGCTGGGCGCGGACAACGGTGTGGGCTGCGCCGCGGCGCTGGCGCTGCTGACAGACCCGGATGTGCAGCACCCGCCGCTGGAGTTGCTGTTCACTGTCGACGAAGAGACCGGTCTGGGCGGTGCACTGGGCCTCGACGCGTCGTTGCTCAGTGGCCGTGTCATGTTGAACCTGGATACCGAGGATTGGCATGAGCTCTATGTGGGTTGTGCCGGTGGCGCCGGCTGGGTGTTTTCACGGGATTATCCGCTGCAGCCTGCAGCCGGCGGTGCGAGCTGCTGGACACTGGAACTCAAGGGTCTTGCTGGTGGACATTCGGGCATAGAGATACACCTGCAGCTGGGTAACGCGCTGAAACTGCTGGTTGAGGCCCTCGCGGATGTGGCGTCATGCCAGCTGGCGGCGGCCAGTGTGGGTGTCGCGCACAACGTGATTCCCCGGGAGGGCTGGATCCGTTTTGCCTGCGATACCGTCGATGCCGGGGCGCTGCAGCAGCGGCTGGAGGCCTTGCAGCGGCGCTGGCACAGCTATCTGCCGGCGGCGGACCACGGGCTGGAGTTGCTACTGCAACCGGCCGAGCCCGCTGCGGTGATGAGCCTCGAGCACAGTCGCCAGCTGCTGCAGGTCATCGCAGCGCTGCCCCATGGGGCGCAGGCCTACAGCCTGGCCCAACCGGCGGACCTGGTCGACCTCAGCATCAACCTGGCGCGCCTGCAGGTGGTCGAAGGGCGGTTGGAACTGGAGTCCAGTATCCGTTTCTTCAACCCAGAGCAAGCTGCCGGCCTGCGCCTGGCGGTGGAGAGCCTGGCGCAGCTGGCCGGTTTGCACATCCGGCGCATCGACGGCTACCCGGGGTGGCAGCCGGACTTTGCCAGCCCACTGCTGGCCCGCGCCAAGGCCCTGCACGAACGTTTGTTTGACAGTGTGCCTGCGGTGAAAGCCATTCACGCCGGTCTCGAGTGCGGTATTCTGAAGAGCAAGCTGCCGGACGCCGACATCCTGTCGTTTGGCCCCACCATCCGTGGCGCGCATTCGCCGACCGAACGTCTGCGCATCGCTACCGTACCGCCTTTCTGGCGCTACCTCACCGCCCTGTTGGCGGAACTCTGACACAGGAGATTGTTGTCATGCTGGAATGTCTACCCCAGGTGCCGGAGGACTCCATCCTCGGACTGGCCGCCGCTTGTCGCGCAGACCCCAACCCGCTCAAGGTGGACTTGACCGTTGGCATTTACATGAACGAAGAGGGCCTGTGCCCGGTGTTCGATGCCATTCGCCAGGCGCAGGAGACACTGGTCAAGGAAGAGCGTACCAAGGCCTATATGCCGCCCGCCGGCGACCCCGGCTTCAACAGCGGCATGCAGCAGCTACTGCTGGGAGCAGGCAGCCGGGCCCTGCTGGAAGGTCGGGTGAGCAGCCTGCAGACACCGGGTGGGTGTGGTGCGCTGCGCATTGGCGCCGAGATCATCAATGCCGCAGCTCCGGGTGCCAGGGTATGGGTGTCCGACCCCACCTGGCCGGTGCACATACCGCTGCTGGGCAGCGTTGGCCTCCAGTTTGCGACTTACCGCTACTACGATCCCGCCAGTCACGGGGTCAATTTCAGCGCCATGGTGGAGGATCTCAAGGGCGCGCGGCAGGGTGACGTTGTGCTGCTGCACGGCTGCTGCCACAACCCTTGTGGTGCGGATCTCAACCTTGAACAATGGGCGCAGATTGCCTCGATGGCGGAATTGCAGGGTTTCCTGCCCTTCGTTGACATTGCCTATCAGGGCCTGGGGGACGGCCTCGAGGAGGACGCGGCAGGCCTTCGACTGCTGGTAGAGCGGCTGCCTGAAGTCCTGATTGCGGCCTCCTGTTCCAAGAACATGGGGCTCTATCGCGAGCGTACCGGAGCAACGGTCTTCGTCAGTGCCACGCCCGCCAGCGCCGAGGCCCTGCGCACCCAGGCACAGGTCGCGGCGCGTCGGATCTATTCCATGCCGCCGGCGCACGGTGCGCTGTTGGCCGCGCGGGTGTTGCAGGACGAGGCATTGAATGACAATTGGCGAGACGAGCTGCAGGCCATGTGTCGACGCATCAATGGCCTGCGCACGAGTCTGGTCAGCAAGCTGGAGCTGTGCACCGAGCGCGACTTCAGTTTTATTGAGCGTGAGAAAGGCATGTTCTCCTTCCTCGGCTTGAGCCCGGCGCAGGCGCTTGCGCTGCGTGAGCAATACAGTGTGTATATGCTGGATTCCTCGCGGATCAACATTGCGGGTATCAATGGCGCGAACATCGATTACCTGGCGGAGTCGGTAGGCAAGGTGCTGCAATCTGCCTGAGGGGGCCGTTGCCTCCGCCGGTACGGGGTATCAGGACTCCAGTTCCGCCCAGCGTTCGATGGCGGCGTCGAGGGCGTCCTGTACACCGCTGAGTTCCGCCAGCACGGCGTCCACAACGTCGCGACTCTGCTGGTAGAACGCGGGGTCTGCGGTGCGCGCTTCCAATGCAGCCTGCTGTTGCTCAAGTTCCTCAATCCGCGCGGGCAGGGCATCCAGTTCGCGCTGCTCCTTGTAGGACAGCTTGCGGCGTGAGGGGGTGCTGGCGGCGGGCGCTGCTGTCGCGGGCTCCGGTTTGCTCGCCGGCATCTGCTGGCCCCTGGTTTCAGGTTCCACCAGCTGGCCGCCGCGAGCTTCCCAGTCGCTGTAACCACCGGCCTGTTCTTCCACTGTCCCATCCCCGCGCAGGATGAGCAGCTGGGTCACCACATGGTCCATAAAGTCGCGGTCGTGGCTGACCAGAATCACCGTACCGTCGAAGGACAGCAGAATATCCTCCAACAGCTCGAGGGTTTCGATGTCCAGATCGTTGGTAGGCTCGTCGAGCACCAGCAGATTGGCCGGCTTACTGAACAGGCGTGCCAGAATGGCGCGGTTCTGCTCGCCGCCTGACAGGGCCTTGACCGGCGTGCGTACACGCTCTGGACTGAACAGAAAGTCGCCGAGGTAGGAGATGGCGTGGCGCCGCTTGCCGTTCAGCTCGATGAATTCCTGCCCGCCACAGACATTGTCGATAAGGTTCTTCTCCGGCTCCAGCTTGCCGCGCAACTGGTCGGAGTAGGCGATCTCCAGCTTGGTGCCCAGTGTCACGCGTCCTTCGTCAGGCTGCAGTTGCCCGAGTATCAGTTTCACCAGCGTTGACTTGCCCGCACCGTTGGGCCCGACAATGCCGACCCGGTCGCCGCGCTGAATGATGGTGGAAAAGTCGCGTATGACTGTTTTGCCGTCAAAGTGCTTGCTGACGTGTTCCAGCTCCGCCACGACCTTGCCCGAGCGGCTTGCTTCCTCGACGACAAAGTTGGCGTTGCCCACTCTTTCGCGACGCTGCTGGCGTTCACTGCGCATCTTTTCCAGCGCCCGCACACGGCCCTCGTTGCGGGTCCGCCGCGCCTTGATGCCCTGGCGAATCCATACTTCCTCTTGCGCGAGTTTCTTGTCGAACAGTGCGTTAGCCCGTTCTTCTGCCTCCAGCTCCTGCTCACGGTGGGCGAGAAAGCCCTGATAGCTGCCCTCCCAGCTGGTGAGGTGACCGCGATCCAGCTCGGCAATGCGCGTGGCAACACTCTGCAGGAAGCGGCGGTCGTGGGTGATCAGCACAATCGCCCCGCGGTATTGCTGCAATTGTGTCTCCAGCCACTGGATGGCGGGAATGTCGAGGTGGTTGGTGGGCTCGTCCAGCAGGAGAATGTCCGGGTCGGCCACCAGGGCGCGAGCCAGGGCCACGCGCCGGCGCCAGCCCCCCGACAGCTCGCCCATTCTGGCGTCCTGCGGCAATTGCAGCTGGGTAATGGTGGTTTCGACCCGCTGCTGCAGGGTCCAGCCGTCTGCCGCCTCCAGCGCCTGTTGCACCGTGCTCAGGCGATCAAAGTCGATGTCGTCGCCCTCGTGCAGCAAGCGGTGGTATTCCGCCAGCAGCTTGCCGGTTTCTGCCAGACCCTCGGCGACCACATCGTATACGGTGCTATCGTCCGCATCCGGCAGTGTCTGCTCCAGCCGGGCGATGCGCACCCCCGGGCGCAACCAGCGCTCACCCGAGTCGGCCTGCAGTTCGCCCGCAAGGACCCGCAGCAGGGTAGTCTTGCCTGCCCCGTTCCTGCCCAGCAAGCCCCAGCGTTCGCCGCGACGAATGGTCAGGCCGACGTCGTCCAGCAGTACCTGGGTGCCGTAGTGAAGCTGCAGGGATTCGAGTTTGAGCAGGGGCATGGACACGCTGTCATTGAAACGGGGGCTGCATTCTACGGCGTGGACAGTCCAGCGGCTACTACACTTTTTGCGCTGCACCCTTCTCGGTCGATGCCTGTGCCGTGGGCAGCTGCCCGGAAGATGACTCGAGGTGGGCTCGGACAAACCACTGGAACAACTCCAGCTCTTTCGCGTGCCCCGTCAGCAGATCCTCTGATACGGGATCCAGCTTGGACAGCGTTTCGATCGCCTTTCGTTGATCCGATACGACACCGTTGTAGACCACGTCCAGAGCCGCGAGGTGCTCATTGGCCAGAGCACGGTGCAGCGAGTAGTCGTCCCAGGTGCGACGCTGCGCAACGGCCGCGGGCGTCCCGACCGGCACACCACCCAGTGTCGCGATCCGCTCGGCGATGGCGTCAACCATTCCGCTAACCGCGGCAACCTGAGGGTCGAGCATTTCGTGTACAGCAATAAAATTGGGCCCGACGACGTTCCAGTGCACGTGCTTCAATGTCAGGCCCAGATCAATCAGCGCCACCATCCGCTGATCCAGGGTGGTGATCACGTTTTCCGCAGTGGCTTCTTGCATTCCCGGTACTGTGAAGTTGGTCTTCGTCATAGGTTTCTCCTTGCTTGCGTGAAAAGAGTCGCCAAGCCCCCGTCGAGGGTCCGGGGGCCGACGGCAAGTCCCTCGTTTCGGAAACCGGCAACGTGTGCTGGCGCCGACACTGAGGTTCGTCCTGTGTCAAAAGCAAGTTCTGTTCCAGCAGCGGCATCTGCAGTCGGGCGCTTGCCGGAATGCGGGCGTAGACCGCCGCACGCGGGCGGGCCCGGCTCATTGGTATGGCCGTGTCGAGTGGACTGGAGCAACCGTCGGAGCGCTCGCAGGCGACCATTTTTACAAACGGTGTTGTAAAACCTGCCGACGATTGAATTCTGCGGCGTCCGGCGGCATGCTGGCCGCCGGTATCGATACAGGATATGCAGATGTCAGCGCGGCCCCTATGGACGCCCTCCCCGGAACGGTGTGCGGATGCACAACTCATGCAGTTTGCTGCGCAACTCGCGGCGCGCGGCGTCCTCCCGGAGAATGCGGACTACTTTGCAGTGCATGACTGGGCGCTTGCCCAGCCGGCGCAGTTCTGGCGTGAGGTATGGGATTTCACCGGAGTAGTGGGCGAGCCGGGTGCCGAGGTGCTGACGGACGGGGATCGGTTTCCCGGTGCGCACTGGTTTCCGCAAGCGCGGCTTAACTTCGCCGAGAACCTGTTGCGGCGTCGGGATGATCACCCTGCGCTGGTGGGCCTGCTGGAGAACGGGGAGCGGCGGGTCGTAAGCTACGCCCAGCTCTATCGGCAGGTCGCAGCCCTTGTTGCCCGCCTGCGCGGCCTGGGTGTCGGGCCTGGCGACCGGGTGGCTGGCCTGATGCCCAACGTGCCGGAGACGGTTATCGCCATGCTCGCCACGACGGCCCTGGGTGCGACCTGGACCTCGTGTTCGCCGGATTTCGGCGCCAGCGGCGTGATTGACCGCTTCGGACAGGTCGAGCCCAAGGTGCTGTTCTGTGCTGATGGCTACTACTACAACGGCAAGGCCTGTGACTCACTGCAGCGTCTGGATGACATTCTGCGGGCCATCGACAGCATCGAGCAGCTGGTGATCGTGCCGCTGCTGAGTCCCTGTCCCACCTTGCCGCAAGGGGTGCCGGCGGCCCTGTTTGGGGATTTCCTCGAAGACACCGCAGCCGGCATCGAGTTTGCCCGGCTGCCCTTTGATCACCCCGTGTATGTGATGTATTCATCCGGGACCACCGGTGTGCCCAAATGTATCGTGCACGGCGCGGGGGGCAGCTTGCTGCAGCATCTGAAAGAGCATCGCCTCATGTGCGACATCGGGCCCGGGGACGTGTTCTTCTACTACACCACCTGCGGCTGGATGATGTGGAACTGGCTGGTGAGTGGGCTCGCCAGTGGCGCGACCCTGATTCTGTACGACGGCTCACCCTTTGCCAGAGAAGGTCGCCTGTTGCTGGATGCCATTGACGCTGAGGGTATCTCGGTGTTCGGTACCAGCGCCAAATTTATTGCGGCATTGGAGAAAGCGGGCAGTCGACCCGCACAGACCCACCGTCTGGATACGCTGAAAACGATTCTGTCCACGGGCTCGCCACTGCTGCACGAGAATTTCGAGTATGTGTACCGTGATTTCAAGCAGGATGTCTGCCTGTCCAGTATTTCCGGTGGCACCGACATCCTCTCCTGCTTCGTGGGTGGGTCGCCGACGTTGCCTGTGTATGCCGGTGAGATTCAGGCGCCGGGTCTGGGTATGGCGGTGGAGATCCGGGATGCCGACGGCAAGCCCGTGGTCGAACAAAAGGGGGAACTGGTGTGTGCTGCGCCGTTCCCCTCATGCCCCCTGGGTTTCTGGAACGATGTTGACGGTAAACGATTCCTTGCCGCGTATTTCCAGCGTTTTCCGGGTGTGTGGGCACAGGGTGATTACGGTGAAGTCACCGCCAACCGCGGCTTCATCATCCACGGTCGCTCCGATGCGGTACTCAACCCCGGGGGTGTGCGCATTGGCACTGCCGAGATCTACCGGCAGGTGGAGCAGTGTGAGGGGGTGCTGGAGAGCGTGGTCATCGGTCAGCAATGGCAGGACGACGTGCGGGTTGTGCTGTTTGTCGTTTTGCGCCCGGGGCGTATTCTGGACGCAGCGCTGGAGGCGGATATTCGCAGCCTCATCCGCAGCAACACGACCCCGCGCCACGTGCCTGCCCGCATTGTGCAGGTGGCCGACATCCCGCGGACCCTCAGCGGCAAGATCGTCGAACTGGCGGTGAGAAACGTGGTGCACGGGCTCCCGGTCAGCAATACGGATGCGCTGGCCAACCCGGAAGCGCTGGCGCTGTTCCGCGATTTGCCCAGCTTGCAGTGCTGACTTTGGGCAGCGGCGTGCCGCTTGCACGTCGCCGGCGCTTGAAATTCGGTTATCATTGCGCCCCCTGATGCAGGCAGGCAGGCCGAGGCAGCGCGATGGTACTTACCCGACAGACAAACTATGACCGGCAGGTAGCCGGGTGGCTCATTCTCTGTGCCGCTGTGATCTTTGGCATGATCCTCCTGGGCGGCGTGACGCGCCTGACCAACTCCGGCCTGTCCATGGTGGAGTGGCGTCCCATCATGGGCATCATACCGCCGCTCACCGATGTGGCCTGGCAGGAGGTCTTTGACAAGTATCGCCAGTCGCCTGAATACCTGAAGATCAACCGTGGCATGTCGCTGGACGCCTTCAAGACCATTTTCATGTTCGAGTACCTGCACCGGGTACTCGGTCGCCTGATTGGTGTACTCTTTTTCTTCCCCCTGGTCTTCTTCGCGCTGACAGGGCGGGTGCGGGCCGGTTTGATGCCCCGCCTGTGGTTGCTGTTTGTGCTCGGTGGCTGCCAGGGGTTGCTGGGCTGGTACATGGTGAAAAGCGGACTGGTCGACAACCCGCATGTCAGCCAGTATCGGCTGACCGCGCACCTTGGATTGGCTTTTGTGATTTACGCCTTCATGTTCTGGGTGATACTGGATGTGCTGGCGGGTCGGCGGCCCGCTGCCCGACAGCCGCATGCGCTTGCGCCCTGGGGCGCGGTGTTGGTAGTGCTGGTGTTCCTGATGATTCTGTCCGGCGGCCTGGTTGCCGGCACCAAGGCCGGGTTCGCGTACAGCACCTGGCCCCTGATGGGTACCTCGTTTCTGCCGCCCGGTCTGTACAGCGGTGACCCGGCCTGGCTGGACGCCTTCGAAGACATCACCACCATCCAGTTCAATCACCGCATGTTCGCCTACCTGCTGTTTGTAGTGATCCACCTGTTTGCCTGGCGCCTGTGGCGCTCGGGGCTGGGGGCGCGCGCGCGACTGGCGACTGGTCTGCTGCTTGCGGCCCTGTGGCTGCAGGTCACCCTGGGAATCAGTACATTGCTTCTGCACGTGCCGATCAGCCTTGCAGCGGCGCACCAGGGCGGCGCCGTGGTGCTCCTCTCGGCAACGCTTTACGCGGCGCATGTGTTGCGTCGCGGCGCCCCGGCCGCCTGAGGCCCGGCCGCCCCGCGAGCTACCAGAAGCGCAGGACGGTGTCGTCCTCCCGACGTCCGGCAACCGTTCGTCGGTCTTCGTTTTGCGGGTCGAAGCGCACGGTGGAGCGACGGTCGGTGTTGCTGCGGCGATCCAGCCTGCGCCTGTCCGGTCCCGTGTATTTTCTGTTGCCTTGCCGGTCGGCGCAGAACGCGGGTGACAGATCTCGCGCCTCAAACAGCGTGGGTTTGTCTGACATCCAATGGTCTCCTCAATCCCGGGGTCCAAGGGCCTTTTGACACCGGTTGTTGGTACAGTGTGGACCCCTGCGGCGCTTCCTGCACGGGTTTGGCGCAGTGTATTTGTGATGTTGTGACCTGCGTCACATAGCAATTCCCTCCCAACTGGCTTATCCTCTGCTGATTAATTACTAAAATATTCAGTAGCTTAGAAGGCATTGGTGATAATGTGCTAAAGGCTGCGACACAAGGGGCACCCGGAACCGATGACTGCCAGTATTGACGATCCACTGCTACAGAGTCTGCTGGCCCTGTGTCGGTATCACGGCGCCGCGTCGACCGCCGAGTCACTGGTCGGCGGCTTGCCGCTGGATGACGGGCGCCTGACGCCGTCCCTGGTGCAGCGCGCGGCGAGCCGTGCAGGGCTGGTCAGCCGTATTGTTGAACGCAGCGCCCGGGCGGTCGAGCCCGCGCTGCTACCGGCGATTGTGCTGCTGCGCGACCAGCGTGCCTGCGTGCTGATGGGCTGGAGTGCCGACGGCAGCGAGGCCACGGTGATCTACCCGGACCTGAACGAGGCGGCGGTCAGCGTGCCCTCCGGAGAGTTGCTGGCGGAGGAAACCGGGCGTGTTATCGTCTGCCGGCCGCGTTTCCGCTTCGACCAGCGCACACCGCGCACCGGCACCTCGGAGCGCGGCCACTGGTTCTGGGATGCCATCCGCGCCAACATGCCCATCTACCGCGATGTCTTGCTCGCGGCATTCTTCATCAACGTTTTCGCGCTTGCGCTGCCCATCTTTACCATGAACGTCTATGACCGCGTGGTGCCCAACTACGCTGTCGAGACGCTGTGGATGCTGGCGATCGGTGTCGTCATCATCATGCTCGCGGACATCGTGCTGCGTACCATGCGCGGCTACTTTCTCGACCTGGCCAGTCGCCGGGTGGATGTCGAGCTGTCCGGCAAGATCATGGAGCGGGTGCTCGGTTCCCGCCTCGAGAACCGCGCCCTGTCCGTGGGCTCCTACGCGGTGAACCTGCGCTCCTTCGAGACGGTGCGCGATTTCATTACCTCCGCCTCGGTGACAACCCTGATCGATGTGCCCTTCGCCCTGATCTTTGTCGCCGTGATCGGCTGGATCGCCTGGCCGGTGCTGATTCCCCTGCTCCTCGGCTTGCTCGTGGTCCTGGGTTACGCCCTGGCGACACAGGGCAAGCTGCGAGAGCTGTCGGAAACCACCTACCGCGCTGGCGCCCAGCGCAATGCCACCCTGATCGAAAGCCTCGTCGGCCTGGATACCATCAAGGCGATGGGGGCCGAATCGCGCATGCAGCGCAAGTGGGAGGAGAGCACTGCCTTTCTGGCCCACGTGGGGGTGCAACTGCGGCTGGTCTCGAACTCCACCATCAATGTGACCTTGTGGGGTAACCAGATGGTTACCCTGTTCGTGATTATCACCGGCGTCTACCTGATTTCTGCCGGGCAGTTGAGTATGGGCGGCCTCATCGCCTGCAGCATGTTGAGTGGCCGGGTAATGGCGCCTTTCGGGCAGGTTGCCGGGCTGGTTACCTCCTGGCACAACGCCGAGATTTCCCTGAAATCCCTCGATGAGGTGATGGCCAAGCCGATGGAGCGGGCCGAGGGCGCGCAGTTCCTCTCGCGGGAGATGTTCCAGGGCGATATTGAATTTCGCAACGTGTCCTTCGCGTACCCCGGGGCCGAGATGGAATCGCTGAGCAATGTGTCGTTCCGCATCCGCCCTGGCGAGCATGTGGCTATTCTGGGGCGCGTTGGCTCAGGCAAGTCGACCTTGCAGAAGCTGGCCATGGGCCTCTACCAGCCAACGGCGGGTGCGGTGATGGTCGACGGTATCGACCTGCGCCAGTTGGACCCGAGTGAGCTGCGTTCACGCGTGGGCTATGTGCCGCAGGACGTCACCCTGTTCTTCGGCAGCTTGCGCGACAACATTGCGCTGTCCCACGCCAACGTCAGTGACAGTGATCTGGTGCGGGCTGCGGAGATTGCCAATCTCACTGACTACATCAATCGTCACCCCAAGGGCTTTGACATGCAGATCAGCGAGCGCGGTGATTCGCTTTCCGGTGGGCAACGCAAGTGCGTGGCGCTGGCGCGGGCCATGGTCCACGAGCCGCCAATTCTGTTGATGGACGAGCCGACCGGGTCCATGGATCACTCCACAGAGGTGGCGGTGAAGCAGCAGCTGGCGGCCTGTCTGAAGGGGCGGACCTGGCTGGTGGTGACGCACCGCAATTCGCTGCTGGAAATGGTGGACAGGATTCTTGTCATCGACAATGGCAAATTGGTGGCTGATGGGCCGCGGGACAGCGTGATTCAGGCCCTGCAACAGGGCAAGATAGGAGCGGCCCGATGAGCGAAGAGCAGTTGACCGCAACCGGGGCTCTGGCGGAACCGGCTGTCGAGCGGCGGCGCCGTTACCTCGCAGATATCATCTTCGCGCCCTGGTTGCGCAATGCGGCGGATGCCACGGTCAATTGGGAGCAGGATGCTCATCGCGCCTTTCTTGAGCAGCGGCCGCTGCGCGCGCGCAGCCTGCTCTATGTGGTGGCGGTCATTGTCATCGCGCTGGTCACCTGGGCGGCGTTTGCTGAGGTCGACGAGGTGACTCGTGGCGAAGGCAAGGTCATACCCTCGCAGCAGATTCAGGTCATGCAGTCACAGGACGGGGGCGTGGTCACCGAAATTCATGCGCGGGCCGGTGACGTGGTCGAGGCGGGCCAGTTGCTGGTGCGGCTGGATCAAACACGTTCCACCTCGAACCTGCGGGAAAACCAGGCCGAGTTCCGCGCTCTGTCCGTGCGCGCGGCGCGTCTCGGCGCCAATCTGGCAGGTACGGAGTTCACGCCTGAACCCGAGTGGTCGCTGCAGGCCCCGGGTATCGTCGAGCAGGAGCTGGCCCTGTATACCTCGCTGCAGGCGCAGCTCACCCTGCAGCGGCAGATTGCCGCGGAGCAGTTGGAGCAGCGGCAGCAGGAGCTGGCGGAGGTGACCGCGCGGTCGCGTCAGCTCGCGCGGTCGCTGGAGCTGAGTCGCCAGGAGTTGAGTGTTACGCGCCCCATGGTCGCTTCGGGTGCGGTCTCGCAGGTAGAGATTCTCCGGTTGGAGCGCGAGGTGAATCAGCTTAGCGGCGAGTACGACCAGTCCCGCGCCCAGCTCAAGCGCATCGATTCTGCCATCGCCGAGGCGCAGCAACGCCTGAGTGAAGTCAAGGTGGAATTTGAGAACACGGTACGTGAGGAGCTGGCCGATACGCTCGCCCGCATCAACGGCTTGCGTGAAGCGGGGGAGGGACTCAGTGATCGCGTGCGCCAGACCGAGGTGCGCTCGCCGGTCAAGGGCACAGTCAACCGCCTGTACTTCAATACCATCGGCGGCGTGGTACTGCCGGGCAAGGAAGTCATTGAAATTGTCCCGCTGGACGACAGCCTGCTGGTGGAGGTGCGGATTCGTCCCAAGGATATTGCCTTCCTGGTGCCGGGGCAGGAAGCACTGGTCAAACTGACCGCCTATGACTTTGTGGTGTACGGGGGCCTTGAAGGCGTGGTTGAACATATCGGGGCCGACACCATCATGGATGAAGAGGGCAATCCCTTTTATGAGGTGCACGTGCGCACCAAAGAGTCGGGATTCGGCGAAGACATGCCGATCATGCCCGGCATGACGGTGCAGGTGGACGTGCTCACCGGCAAGAAAACGATCCTCGCCTACCTGATGAAACCTGTGCTGCGCGCGAAACAGTACGCGCTGACGGAGCGCTGATGAAACATGTGTTTGTGACGCCGGCCAACACGCTGCGGCCCCGGTGGCGCGAGGCATTTCCGGATGCGCTGGTCGTGGCAGCAGTCGAGCAACTCGCCGTAGACGCGCCGGCCGCCGAGGTGGCCTGGCTGGAGGCAAGCCTGCTGGACGCGGCGGCGCGCAACGCCGCCCTGGCCGCCGCAAGTGCCGCGGGGTATCGCGTTGTGCTGATGACGGCGACGCCCGCGGAAGCCGATGCCTTTCAGGCACTCAACGCGGGTGCGGTAGGCTATTGCCACAGTGAGTCGGCACCGGAGCAGCTGCGCGAGGTCGGCCTGGTGGTGGCCCACGGAGGTCTGTGGATGCCCCCCGAACTGGTGCAGCGCCTGATGGCCCTGTCCCTGCGGGTACAGCCGCAAAGCACGGGTCCAGGGCCGGACCTGGGTGCGCTCACGCCACGGGAGCGGGATGTGGCGCTGCAGGTGGCGCAGGGCGCGAGTAACCGGGAAATCGCCGCGTCGCTGGCAATCACTGAGCGCACGGTCAAGGCGCATTTGTCTGCGGTGTTCGAGAAACTCGGCGCCAGGGACCGGGTGCAGCTGGCGCTGATGATGAGCCAGGGTGCGTTTTGATCGCAGGCGATTGAGCCATCCGTCACCGTTTATTGCCGCTGGTCAGAGCCTGCTGGTATTGCACATCCGCATCGGGATACTGAAACCTGATGTAATTGCCGGTATCAGGAGCAGTCACGGCGTGAGTAGAGTGACCACAGTGTTCAAGCACCCATCGGGGGGGTTCAGCCTCATCGAGATGATGGTCGTGCTGGTGATTCTGGCAATATCCCTGTTGCTGGCCGGCCCCGCCTTTACTGATCTCATCCGCGACAATCGCCTTGTATCCAGCGTCTACAGCGTTCGTGCCACCCTCAATCTTGCTCGATCTGAGGCGCTCGCGCGTCGCGATCGTGTGGTGGTATGCCCCAGTAACGTCACGGGCACGGGGTGTGCCGACAGCACCAACTGGAGCGGCGGCTACATCGCGCTGATGGGCAGTGATGTGAGTGCCGCGGTCGACGCGGCCAACCCGGGGGGCACGCGGATTCACTGGGAAAATGAGACCAACCCCGCTGTCACGGTAAGTTTCGCTCCCAAGCTGGTGGTCTTCGATACCATCGGCTCTGCATTGGGCAGCGCGGGAACCTTTGTGTTTTGCGATGAGCGCGGCGCGAGCAAGGCCCGGGGATTGATTCTGACCAACGCCGGGACGGTCGCCGCCAGCGTCGATAGCGACGCCAACGGCATAGTTGAAGACGGAGCGGGTAGCGATGTTTCTTGCTAGAAAGGGGTCGCGGCCATGCCGGCAATCCGGCGTCACGCTGATTGAAGCGCTGGTGACCTTTGTCATCCTGTCTGTCGGACTACTGGGCATTGTCAGCCTGCAGGCGGTCTCCAAGAGCGCGCAGCACCAGGGCATCCAGCGCAGCAAGGCGGTAATGCTGGCCAATGATCTGGTCGAGCGTATTCGCATCAACCCGGCGGGTCTGGCGACGTACACTGCGGGCGGCCTGACCACCCCACTGGGCGGCGGTACCCTGAGCGCCCCTGCGACCGATTGCGCCACGGCGTCGTGCACCCCCGCCCAGCTTGCGGCCTACGACCTCTGGCTGTGGGAGCAGGGCATTGATGGCGCTACGGTCACCGTAACGGGCTCCGATGCCGTGGTTCGCAATGCGGCGGGCCTGATTGCGCCCCAGGCCTGCGTGCGTTTCACCGCAGATCCCGGCATGGTGCGCACAGGCCTGGTCGATGTGATCATTCAATGGCGCGGACTGGGTGAGACCGAGGACGCTGTGGCGGCTGTTGGCGGGGAAGCCTGTGGTGGTGCCGTCGCTGGTGCTGACGATTACCGCAGGCAACTGGTGGTGAGTACCTTTGTCATCGACGAGGCCGAGTTATGACGGTGGGCAACGCAGGCAAGTATCAGCAGCGCGGATTCTCGTTGGTCGAGTTCATGGTGGCCATGACGCTGGGCTTGATCCTGATTGCGGGTGCGGTGTCGGTCTATCTGGGCACAAAGCGGTCTTACAACGAAGTCGAGCAGGTAGCCAGCCTGGCGGAAAACAGCCGTTTTGCGGTGCAGGTGTTGAATGACTCCCTGCGCCACGCCGGTTTCTTCGGTGGTGCGCATCCGCGCGATATCGTGCCGGATGTCTCGCTGGGGGCGGTAGCCGGCGACTGCACGGGGGATGCCACGTTTTTTGAGTTGGGCAACTATCTTCTCGCCGGTGTGCCCTCGGCGGCCGGCGCCGCTTTCGGCTGCGTGACCGACGCACTGCCGCCTGCCGTGGGCGAGCCGCCGCGCGAGGTGCTGGTGGTCAAGCAGGTTCTGCCCCGGCCGCTGTATGACCGCGATCCTGATGACGCGGCCGCCGCGGTAGATGGCGTGATCAGCTTTCCCACCGCGATGAGTGGGCAGGAAATCTACGTCATCGCCAACAGCGAGCGCGGCATTCTGCTGGATGGCGCGGACACGGCGCCGGATGTGCGCGCGGGGAATCCCTTCGCGCTGGCCGCGGCCTGGCCTTATCGGCTGCAGGTGTACTACATACGCAACCTGCCGACACCGACCTTGAGTCGACGTGTGTTGACCTGGGATGCCACAGCCGGTGCCATGGCCATGACCACGGAAGACCTCGTGCCCGGGGTTGAGTCGCTGCGTTTCCGGTTTGGCGTGGATACCACTGGCAACGGTGAGGTCGATCGCTTTATGACCGTGGCGGAGATGACGGCGACGCCGATGTGGGATGCCGCAGAGGCGGTCGAGGTGTCGCTTCTGCTGCGCGCGCCCGCTGAAGACGGCAGCTACGTGGACGGGCGCACCTATACGATCGGCGGTGTAACGGTAACGCCCGGCGGTAACTGGCGCCGTCAGCTGATTCAGACGAACGTCTCGCTGCGCAACCCGAAACTCATGATTCGCGGAGGTTTGTGATGACTCGGCAACGGTCCCAGCGCGGTGTCGCGCTTGCAGTGTCCCTGCTTTTTCTGCTCGTGGTGACCATTGTCAGCATCACCGCAGCGACCAACAGTTCCATGGGGCTGCGCATGGCCGGTAATCTGCAGGATAACTACGAATCCTTCCAGGCCGCCGAGGCCGGCATTTACGGTGCGCTGGCATTGGCGGGTACGGCGCAGGATCCCTTCCTGCGGGTGGATGACGATACACCGTTCGCCGGCCTCAACGCCTCGACGGAGCACCCGCTGCGTCGCCTGCGCGACGGGGTGGGGTCCGTAGACGTGCGGGTTGCGGTGGTTGGTGTGGCGCGGGAATGTCCGCGCCCGCCGGGTGAAACCGGCGGCAGCAGTATTGGTGTGTTTGATTGTGACTATTACCGGGTGACTTCGGAGCACGATGTGGCCGGTAAGGCGCGTTCGCGCGTTGAACTCGGTGTGGTCAAGACGGTAGTAGGCGAAGCCGGATAGGCATTGATTGAGCCTGTGTGAAACAGGGGGCGGAACTATGAAGATGGCAACGGATATGTGGAACGCAGTTCGGATCACGGCAGCGGCAGCAGTGCTGCTGTCGGCGGGCACTTTCCCGGTGAGCGCGGATGACACCGAGATATACAAGGCCGAGTTCAGCGCGAGCACCGGGTCCCGACCCAAGGTGTTGGTGGTGTTCGATGATTCAGGCAGTATGGCGACCATGGTGGATCAACAGCGTCCGCCCTACGACCCCGAGGCGACGACCTACCAGCACACGTTTACCTCCGGGGGACGCCCCGGCAACTGGTCGGACCGCATCTACTGGTCCACCGATGGCAATGTGCCGCCCAAGGTTGTCGGTGGCCAGCCCAACCCCAACTTTTTTCTGCAGAGCAAGAACCGCTGCGCGTCCTCCTACGACAGCCTGGCCCTGGACGGCCGCTTTACGGCAGACCGCGCCCGGCGCTGGGTGGATTCCCGTCTGGTGGAGACGGCAGGTTATTACCGCTGCGACAACTCCGATGAGACTGCGCAGGGTGATGGTTGCTACAAGTTTGTGGATGTGGAAGTCACCACCGAGATTTGTCCGGACCCTGTTGTTGTCGAGGTGACGCAGGCTGAGTGGGAGGCCTGGCCGGGCGAAAAGACTCGGGATTGCCCCGACAAGCGTGTCAGTAGATGTGAAAGCGGGGCGGTTTCCTGGGATTATTTCATCGTCAGGCAGGATCCCTGCACCACCGAAACAGTGATTGAGTCCACCTGGACGCGCGTGCGCGATGCGGTCTGGGTGCCGCCCTCCACAGCGCTCAGCTTTGAAAGTTGGCAGCCTCTGACGGGCGGTGTGACCGAGCCGCCTCACGTGGAGTGCCTGAATGACGTGGCCTCCGGGATTACCAACAATGGCCCCGGCACTGGCCCGGGTTATCCCCAGGACGGTGTGCAGACCGGCGATGAGTATGGTCCGAATCCGGACGCCTCAATGAATTGGGGCACCGGCGCGTATACGTTCTATACCGGCCACTATCTGGACTGGTACTACGACGATTCACTGGAAGAGCCGCGCAGTCGCATCGACATTGCCCAGGATGTGGTGTCGACGATCATGCGCAGCAACCCCGGCGTGGACTTCGGCCTGATGGAGTTCAACAGCAACCAGGGCAGTAGCAACCACGGTGGTCGTGTGGTCAGCCGCATCATTGAGGATATGACGGATGCCCAGCGCACCAATGTGATCAACATGGTGAATTCGATGACGGCGGACGGTGCTACGCCGCTCTGTGAGTCGATGTATGAGGCCTACCGCTATTTGTCGGGAGGCGAGGTGCTGTGGGGCGATGACCGCCGCACGGGTGACAGCTGGCCGCCGGACGATGCGCTGCCGCAGGATCCGCTGGCATCCAGCGGGGGGACTTATATTTCACCGAGCACAGACTGCGCTTATACCTATGTCATCCTGATGACCGATGGGGCGCCAACAAACGATGACCGTGCGAACACCTTCATTGAAACGCTAACGGGCAAGACCTGTAACAACTATCAGCATGATAGTGGGCAGGGCATGCGCAAGAACTGCATGCCCGAACTCGCCGAGTATATGGCCAATACCGATCTGGACGACGACACGACCAACGGTAACCAGTTCGGTATCACCTATACCATCGGTTTTACTACGGACCAGGTGCTGCTGGCTGACACGGCAGAAAAAGGCAAAGGTGAATACTATACGGCGAACAATGCCCAGGAACTTGCTGCGGCGTTCCAGGGCGCGATTGTCAGCATCCTGGCAACCGATACCACGTTCACCTCGCCTGCTGTGGCGGTAGATACTTTTACCCGCACCCAGAGCCGCGATGAAATTTTCTACGCGATGTTCAAGCCGGGTGAAACGGTAGACTGGCAGGGCAACATCAAGAAGCTGAAACTGCGCATTGACGACGGTGACGCCGTGCTGGTGGATGGTAATGGTACACCTGCCATTGATGCCGCCACCGGTTTTATCAAGGACAGCGCGGTAACGTTCTGGGGCTCCACCGCAGATGGTGGTGGCGTGGAGAAAGGCGGGGTTGGCGCGCTGCTTGTGGCGCGGAGTGCCGGTTCGCGTTCGATCTATACGAACACAGGGTCGGGTAGTGCCTTGCAGGCGCTGGAGTCCGATAACATCACGGCGAGCGCCATGGGCGTTGCCGATGACGCCGAGCTGCACAACCTGTTTGGCGTGACCTCGGATGTGGCCCTGACGCGGCTGATCAACTGGGCGCGCGGCTTTGATGCCTACGACAGGGACGGCGATGGCGACAGCACTGATACCCGCAGCTGGATCATGGGCGATATCCTCCACAGCCAACCGCTGGTGCTGAATTACGGTGCGCGCGGCGGCTATACCCAGGCGGCTCCCGATATTCGTTTGCTGGTGGGCACCAACGCGGGCTTTGTTCACATGTTCGGTAATGACAACGGACAGGAGGACTGGGCATTTTTCCCCAAGGAGCTTGCCCCCATTCTTCGTGCCCGCAGCCAGAATGCGCGCTCCTCGCAAAACATCTATGGCATGGACCTCACGCCCGTAGCCTACACTCTGGATGTGAATGGTGACGGTACCTTGAATTCCGGCGCCGGCGACAAGGTGTGGGCTTACTTTGGCATGCGTCGTGGCGGCGATGGCTACTACGCGCTGGACATTTCTGATCCGGATAACCCGTCATTCCTGTGGCATATCGACGCGTCTACCACGGGCTTCACGGAATTGGGCCAGACCTGGTCGGAACCGGTCGTAACGCGTATTCCTGGCTATACGGATGGCAATGGCGTACCCAAGCCGGTGGTGGTGTTTGGTGCAGGGTACGATACGAACAAGGACAGTTCCGGGGTCGCTACGCCGGACAGCAAAGGCCGCGGTATTTTCATTGTTGATGCCCAAACCGGGGCGCTGGTCTGGAGCGTGACGCCAGCGGCCAACAGTTCAAAGAACCTGCGCGAATCCGGTCTGCAACATTCTGTGGCGGCACCTGTCACGGTGCTTGACGGCAACGGGGACAAGCTGACCGATCGCATCTACTTTGCCGATACCGGCGGCAATATCTGGCGGGTGGATCTGCCGGGCAACGCGTTGCCGACCTCGAGTCAGAACACCTGGCAGATCAACCAGCTGGCCAGTCTGGGCGGCGGGAATGCCGCTAATGACCGGCGCTTCTTCAATGCGCCGGATGTTGTGCGCATCCGCTTTGACGGTAACCCGATCGATGCGGTCCTCATCGGCTCAGGCGATCGCACCAACCCGAATGCGACGGATGTAGGCAACCGCTTCTACATGATCCGTGATCTGGCGATTGGTGCTTACTCCACTCCCAGGCCCAGCACTTCGGACTGTGCCGACGATGACATTGCCGACTTCCGCTGCTTCCTGCCGATCAATAACGCGGGTCTGTATAACATCACCAACAACCGTCTGGTAACGGGCACCGATGAGCAGCGCGCCACGGCACTGGCGGCACTGAAGTCGGCGCTCGGCTGGCGTCTGAATTTGACAGGTGACGGTGAGAAAGCGCTGTCCAAGTCTATTACGCTGAACGGCAAGGTGTTTTTCACAACGTTTACACCGAGCAGCGTACTGGACGATATCAACGTATGTGAACCTGTGTCGGGTGTTGGACGCCTCTATGTGGTGGATCTGTATACGGGCGACCGGAACATTATTGGTCTGGGCGCTATTATCCCGGATACCCCCTCGGTGCACTTCGGCGAAGATGGCCAGATACGCCTGCTGCTGCCACCCGGCACGCCGCAGGGTGATACCGATGGCGACGGCGAGCAGAATTGCGAGGCAGGCGTGTGCGATATCGGCGTGCCGCTCCGGGCACCCTATGGTGACTACTGGTTCGAGGAGGGCTACTGATGCCTGGGGCCGCATTGAGCGTCGCGCAACGCCGGGGAGCCAGGTGCAGGGCCGTGGCAGGCTTCACGTTGATGGAAGTCATGATCGTGGTGGTGATTGTCGGGATACTGATGTCAGTCGCCCTGCCGGCCTATCAAGGCAGCTTGCAGAAAGGCCGGCGTAGCGATGCGATGTCGGCCCTTCTTGATGCTTCCAATCGACAGCAGCAATTCATGCTGGATCAGGGGCGCTACACTACGGACATGCAGGAACTGGGTTATGCCGCCAGCCCCATGATTTCCGATGAGGGGCATTACAGTATCAGTGCGGCCGCCTGCACGGGTGGCGTGATCGCTAACTGTTATCAGCTCACCGCCACACCAGTGAGCGGTTCGCCGCAGGCCAGTGACACGCGCTGCACCACGTTTGTTCTGGATTCATTTGGCACCCGCTCGGCAACGGGTACAACTGCCGGCGAGTGCTGGTAATGCGGAAACATGTAGGAGAGAGATGATGAATATAGCAGGTCGTTGGAGCGCGCTGGCAGTGTTTTGCGTCTTATCTGTTTCCACAGGGCTGGTATTTGCACAGGCGAAGATGCCGCAGGGTGAGTTTGTCTGCCAGGTGAAGGATGTGGATGGGGAAACGCGGTTCGTGGGTATACAGGCCTCTGACGTGAATCGAGCCAAGGCGATCGCCGGGGGTAAGTCGAAGTGGGAGGTGCCGGCGGGGCGCGAGGTGGTCGAGTGCATTGATCCGAACACGCAGACATTCAGGCAGCGGGAAGCGCAGAAGCAGTATCGGGAAGACGTTCGCTAGTCGCGCAGTGCTCCCGCGCTGTCTGTTCTGTCCCCGGCCCTGGTGTTCGATTCAGGGCAGCGCTGTTTTTTCGCTCCGAACCCTCCGCGTCCTGTGAATCCGGATCGCGGAGATAGGGTGATCGCCTCTCTGGTTTGCGGTATCAGTGGCGCCATATCATGAGCAGACACGCGGGATGTAGCTGCGAGCGGGGAACGGGTTGATCAGGTACGCGTTTTCCGGTGTGCTGATGGTCCTGGCCTCGCCGCTGGTGAACGCCTGGCCGCTGGTTGCTGTTGCGCTGGCACCTGCGATAACCGGTTTCTGGCAGGATTCCGGATTGTCGGCCAACGCGGTACAGCCGCGTCGGTATTGGCGGGCTGTTCTGGGTGGATACCTGGTTGGCCTCTGCTATGCCGCTTCTCACTTTTACTGGCTTATTGAGTTCAAGCCCACGTGGCTGCTTCCGGTGCTGGCTGGTTTCGCGCTGATGCCGGCCATGCTGGGTCTCGCCGTGTCGTTGGCGGTTGGCTCGGGGCTGCGCGGTTTCCGGTTGCTGTTGTGGACAGCGCTAAGCTGGACGGCGATTGAAGTAATGGCCTCGGACGTTTTGCTTGGTTTGCCTTCGTATGCGCTGGGCTATTACCTGTGGCAGGCGCCGCTGTTGCTGCAAACCGCTGACGTGGCGGGAGTATTCGGTATCAGCTTCTGCATCATGGCCATCAACGTGTTGGCTGCCCAGTGCTGGCTGGCGCGCGGTGTTGGCCGGGCCTCCTGGTGGCTGCTGACGCTGTGCCTGAGTGCATTGGTGTTGGGCTATGGCGTCTGGCGCGAGGCGTCGGTCGTGGGCCTCATTGAGGCAGGGCCGAAGGTGCCGGTACGTGCCCTGCATACCGATATCACGCTCGAAGATAAACACGATGAAGCGAAAACCAGGCGCATGTTCGCCGAATTCGTCAGGGCCACCCGAGAGGCTGCTGCCGGGTCTTCTGCTGCCGCGTTGACGGTGTGGCCGGAAACCAGCCTGCCACTGTGGCTGCGCTCGACGGAGAATCTGGACATTATGCAGGCGTTGTTGCGGGCTGCTGCGGATACACGCACTCCCCTGTTGGTTGGTGCCTACTCCATGACGCTCTCTGCCACGGGAAAGCCCCGGTTATCCAACTCCGCGTTTCTGGTTCCCGTTGCCGGCGACGTGACAGAGGAATACCACAAGGTGAAGCTCGTGCCCGGAGCCGAGCACAATCCACTGGAAGACTGGCTGCCGGAACGCTGGCTGCAGCGGTGGCCCTCGCGCATGGCACGGGGAGAGAGCAGTCGGCCGCTTGACGGGGGCATGCTGCAGCTTGGCGTCTTCATCTGCTGGGAAGCGTTCTTCCCGCAGCATGTTCGTGCGCTGTCCCGTGCTGGTGCTGATCTGCTGGTCAACATGTCAAACGACGAGGCGGCTTTCGGTCCGCTGCAGCTCGCTTATTCGATTCCCTTGCCGCACCTCGTGTTGCGGGCGATAGAAAATCGCAGGTTTGTCGTACGTAGCGCCAACGTCGGTTCTTCGTTATTCATCGCACCCACGGGCGAGATCGTCAGCACTTCGCTGCCCGCCACCACCGGGATAGTGCAGGAGCTGGTCACGCCATTGCGAGAGCAGACCTATTTCACCGAGCATGGGTTCCAGGTTGCCCGAGGCATGCTCCTGGTATGGCTGGCCTGGTCTTTGTGGATGGTAGTCCGCTTGGGGCGCCGCACCGAGATGCGGCCGTAGCTTGTGGTCACCTTATTGAGGTGACAGGGCGGGATTCCTTCAGTTCTGTGAACGACATCACCTTTCCGCGGCAGTTCTTGTCCTTTCGTACAATGCCCGCCAGTGTCTGTTCTTTTACGATGAAGCTGTTTGCTAGTGCACGTGAATCGCGTGCTCACGGTTTCAGGAGAATACATCATGGCAAGTCAGCCGATTGCAACAGTCGTTTCGGTGTCAGGCACCGCCTACGCACGGGGTCCGGACGGGGAGCTGCGTGAACTTCAGCCAGGTGACGTCCTGCTGGAAGGGGAGACGGTGGTCACGCCGAATGGCGGTGCGGTGCAGTTGGCGCTTGAGGATGGCAGCACGCTGGCGGTGGCCGACGTCCCCGAGTTGCTGCTGACGCGCGATATCGTGGCTGAGCGTGCCGCGACCGCCGAAGAGAGCGCCGTCGAGGACGAGACGATAGAGGCCTTGCTGGCAAACCTGGACGGCGACGGCGATATTTTGGACGGCCTCGAGGCTCCGGCTGCCGGTGCCGAGGGCGGCGGCGTCAGTGAAGGGCACGGTTTCGTGCGCTTGGCCCGCATTGTTGAAAACACGGAAGAGTTCCATTCGGTTGCCGCCTTCACACCCGACGAAAGTGTCCTGTTCGTCGAAGAGCCTGCTTTCCTGACAGTCGATGCGGTTGATGATGCCGAAACGACGGAAGAGGGTGTGCCCGTGGTGATTTCCGTCAAAGACAACGATGTCTTTGTCGAAGGCTCCATCATTACCAGTGTCAGCCAGCCGGCGAATGGCGGCGTGACAGTCAATGCCGACGGCACCGTCACCTACACCCCGAACGAAGGCTTTGTTGGTACCGACACCTTCACCTACACGGCGACGACGCCGGATGGCAATAACGGTGATACGGCGCTCGTGACGGTCGTTGTGACAGATGGTGGTCCCTCTGCGCCGACCGCGCCTCCGGTGCTGTCGGTGGGTGACGTCACGGTGGTGGAAGGTGATGTAGCCGAGGTGGTCATCAGCCTTTCAAGGCCGAGCGATACGCCGGTAACCGTGCAGTTCCAGAGCAATGACGGGTCGGCAACAGTGGTGGGTGGCGATTACGATCCCCAGTCCGGCACCATTACTTTCGCGCCGGGGACAACAAGCGTCACCGTGGTGTACCAGACGAATGCGGATGACCTGCAGGAAGGTACCGAGCAATTCACCGTGAACCTGAGCAATGCCGCCGGAGCGACTATCGGTGATGCACAGGGTGTTGTGACCATTCTCGACGATTTCGTACCGGTTATTCGCATCAATGATGTGACTGTCACCGAAGGCCAGACGGCAGAGTTGACGCTCAGCCTGTCGGGGCCCAGTGACCAGCCGGTGACTGTACAGTTCGCGACGGCAGATGGCAGCGCGACGGTGGTTGGCGGTGATTATGATGCCGAGACAGGGACCATCACCTTTGCACCCGGCCAGACAACGGCGACAGTGTCTGTCCAGACCAATGATGACAACCTTGAGGAGGCCACCGAGCGCTTCCTGGTGAATCTCAGCAATGCCACCGGCGCAACCATTGCGGATGCGCAGGGCACAGTGACTATCCTCGATGGCACTGAACCGCCGCCACCGCCACCGCCACCGCCACCGCCCGTCGATACAGAGCCGACGGCGATCGACGGCGCGGCGACGACGGGTGATGCCACCCTGGGAGCGGACAGCGGTACGCTGTCCTTCGACCTGGGTGATGACACGCCGGTGACGTTCAGCGCGGTGTACGACGGCGGTCTGGGAGCGGCGACGCAGTCCAGCGCGGGCGGTGTGACGACGCTGGCGGCGGATGACGGCAGCTGGACGCTGACGGTGAATGAATCCACGGGTGCCTACGTGTTCACGCAGAACAGCGCGTACAGCCATGCGGTGGGTGCGGACAGCGCCAGTGCGGTGGTGGATATCACGCTGACGGACAGTGACGGCAGCGTGGCGACACCGGCGCTGACGCTGACCATCAATGATGCGGGTCCGACGGCGGTTGCGGACACGGCGACGGCGACGGAAGGTGGCCCGGCGGTTGAGGGCAATGTGCTGGGGAACGACCAGGCGGGCGCGGACGGCGGCATCACGGTCACCGGGGTGAACGGTGCTGCGCTGGCGTCGGGAGCCTCGACGACGGTGGCGGGCACGCACGGCAGCCTGACGCTGGCGAGTGACGGCAGCTGGAGCTACACGCCGAACGGGAGCGTGCCGGCGGGTTCCAAGGACCAGTTCAGCTATGAGATCACG
>DIAF01000019.1 GCA_002414665.1 Halieaceae bacterium UBA5085 | reverse complement strand
TTCGTTTCTTTGTTAAATAGCCCGGGAGCGCTATGGCTGCCGTGTTCCCGTTGGTGGTTGCCCCCAACCGAGGATGCGCATTATACGTATAGGCGAATGCCCTGCAAGGGCTTTTCCGAAAATATTTGAAAGTATTTTCCGCGGTGACTCAAAGCCGACCGGGAGCACACCCGGGGTGTACTCCCCAAAGCCGCATCAGGCCTCGCTCTGGCGTGCCTTGCGCCAGCGCTGCAACTGCATGAGCGGGCCAGAGGCGGCGTAAACAAGAAATGCCAGCAGAAACACACTGGGTGGATCCAGCGTCACCAGGCTGAATACGAGAACCAACAGAATCATCGCCACAAAGGGAACACGACCACGAAAATCCACGCCTTTAAAGCTGTAGTAGGGAAAGTTGGCCATCATCAGCAGACCAAGCACAGTGGTCAGCAGGGCTACCAGCACCGCCACTTCGAAGGGCAGGTCCGGTCCTGTCCAACCCAGGTCGTGGCACACCCAGACCGTGCTCGCCACAACCGCCGCCGCCGCGGGACTCGCAAGGCCTGTGAAGTAGTTTTTGTCCGCGGTGTCGATCTGCGTATTGAAGCGCGCCAGACGCAAGGCCGCACAGGCAACATACACGAAGGCTGCGCTCCAGCCGAATTTGCCCAGCTCCCCCAGCGCCCAGCTGAACATGACGAGAGCCGGTGCCACGCCAAAAGACACCATATCGGACAGGCTGTCGTACTCCGCGCCAAACTTGCTTGAGGTGTTGGTCATGCGGGCGATTCGCCCATCGAGCCCATCGAAGATCATGGCGAAAAAAATCGCCACTGCAGCACTCTCGAAATCACCGCGCATGGCCGCGACAACGGCATAGAAACCGGCAAACAGGGCCCCCGTGGTCATCAGGTTGGGCAGCAGGTAAATGCCCTGCCGCCGCACCGTACGGCCATCCTCGGAGACCTCCTCCTCGTGCTCATCCACGATCAGCTCAAGCGAAGGGGTCACGCCCTGCAGCTTCCCGTCCATATCGACGGCCTCTTCTGTCTCGCCCTGTACCTTGTCGTTCATGTGATTGCCAGCCTCTTCAACAGCGCGAGTATATCAAAGAGCGCTGTCATAGGTCTGTCGTGCCACCTCCCACAGGGATTTGACCCTGGGATCCTCAAGCCTGCTATTCAGGCTGCACAAACCGATATCCAGCGGAGGCAATGGCTCCCACACGGGCACTGCGGTCACACGCGCAGCCATGCCGCTGGCCTGAATCACCAGTTCCGGTGCAATACCCACCCCCAGACCCAAGCCCACCATTGCCACAATCGCCTCGTGCCCGGCCACCTGCGCGTAGATACGTGGCCGGCTGCCGCGCCTTTCCAACCAACTATCCAGCAGGTCCTTGGTGACGCCGCGCTCGGGCACGATGAACGGGATGCCGCTCCAGTCGAAGTCCGCCGCCGCCACGTCGCTGGCGAGCAACATGCGCCGCACCGCACAGTCTGCTGCAGGCATACAGACCACCATCGGTGACTGCAGCAGCGAGAGAAATGCAAGGCGTGGCGGCAGGTACCCCGGTCGCCCACTGACTGCGACGTCATCCTGGCCGGACAGCACCCGATCTATACCATCGGCCTGGTCGCCGGTGTGCATCATCAGCTCGACACCGGGCTGACGCTGACGGAACGTCTCCAGGATCGGTGCAAGGATGCTGTAACTGGCGGTCACAGAGCAGTAGAGATTCACCTCTCCGGCAAGTTGCTGGTCGCCCCGCAGCTGTCGCCGCAGGTTCTGCCAATCGGAGACACTGCGCTGGGCATAGTCACGGAGCGTGCGCCCTGCGGGCGTCAACTGCATATTCCGCGGATCCCGTTCCAGCAAGGACTGGCCGAGCTCGTCTTCCAGACGTTGCACCGTACGGCTGACGGCGCTCACACTCATGTGCAGGCGCTCCGCGCTGCGGCTGAAATTGAGGCTGCCGGCGACCGAGAGGAAAACCTGAAGCGCTTTTGTGTCCATCCGCGTACTTTGCTTTAAACGCAATACAGTTTCAACTATTTAGCTTTTTACGCAACGAATGCTTTGCCGTATCCTTGCCCGGTCAACACTCAACTCAGGGCCTTATCATGGGACAGAATTACTTCAATACACTGCCGCTGCGTCTGCAGCTGCAACAGCTCGGCAAATGCCGCTTCATGGATGCGTCGGAGTTCGCCGACGGCGTTGAGAAATTGCGCGGCAAAAAGCTGGTCATCATTGGCTGTGGCGCACAGGGCCTGAACCAGGGCCTCAACCTGCGCGACAGCGGGCTTGATGTGTCCTACACCCTGCGCGACAGTGCCATCGCCGAAAAAAGGCAATCGTGGAAAAACGCGACCGAGAACGGCTTCACAGTTGGCACCTATCAGGAACTGATCCCGCAGGCCGACCTGGTGCTGAACCTGACGCCCGACAAGCAGCACAGCGCCGTTGTCGCGGAGGTGATGCCGCTGATGAAAAAGGACGCCTGCCTAGCCTATTCACACGGCTTCAACATCGTTGAAGAAGGAATGAAAATCCGTGAAGACCTCACTGTGATCATGGTCGCACCCAAGTGCCCCGGTACCGAGGTGCGGGAAGAATACAAGCGCGGATTCGGCGTACCGACCCTGATTGCGGTGCACACGGAAAACGACCCTCGGGGCGAAGGCCTGGAGCTGGCAAAAGCCTATGCCGCGGGCACGGGCGGCCACCGCGCCGGCGTCCTGGAATCGTCCTTCATCGCGGAAGTCAAATCAGACCTGATGGGCGAGCAGACCATTCTCTGCGGCATGCTGCAAACCGGGTCCATCCTCTGTTTCGACAAAATGGTGGAAAAAGGCATTGAACCGGGCTACGCCTCCAAACTGATCCAGTACGGCTGGGAAACGGTGACTGAAGGCCTCAAGCACGGCGGCATTACCAACATGATGGACCGCCTGTCGAACCCAGCCAAGCTGCGCGCCTTTTACCTGGCGGAAGAGCTCAAGGACATCATGCGCCCGCTGTATGAGAAGCACCAGGACGACATCATGACCGGGCACTTCTCGCGCACCATGATGGAAGACTGGGCCAACGACGACGCCAACCTGCTCAAGTGGCGCGCAGCCACCGCAGAAACCGCGTTCGAAAACACGCCCAATACCGCTGCGGAAATCAGCGAGCAGGAGTTCTACGATAACGGCATCCTGATGATTGCGATGGTCAAAGCCGGCGTTGAGCTGGCTTTCGAGACCATGGTCGCCGCCGGTATCATCGACGAATCCGCGTATTATGAGTCCCTGCACGAAACGCCGCTCATCGCCAACACGATCGCGCGCAAGAAGCTTTACGAGATGAACGTCGTGATTTCCGATACCGCGGAATACGGCTGTTACCTCTTCGATCACGCCTGTCGTCCGCTGCTGAAGGACTTCATGGCGAATATCGACACAGACGTGATCGGTAAGACCATTGCTGGCGATAACGGCGTCGACAATCGGGAGCTGATCGCCGTGAACGAGAAGATCCGCTCACACCCGGTGGAGATCGTCGGCAAGAAGCTGCGCGGCTACATGACAGCGATGAAGCGTATCGTGTAAGGCGCCGGGCAAGTTGCAAAGGGCCCTGCGGGGCCCTTTTCTGTGGCGCCTCGGGAATGCCCCTAGAGCCTCAGCACTTTCTCCCCACGGGATATGCCCGCCACCCCGGAGCGCACGACCTCGAGAATGTCCGCCTCGGCCATGGCCGCGACGAAGGAATCGAGCTTCTCCCCCGTACCTGTGAGCTGGATGGTGTAGGTATTGGGGCCTACATCCACGATCTGGCCGCGGAAAATATCCGTGGTGCGCTTGATCTCATCGCGCATGGCGCCACTTGCCCGAACCTTGATCAGCATCAGATCGCGCTCGATGTGCGCCCCCTCAGAGAGATCCACCAATTTCACGACATCCACCAGCTTGTTGAGCTGCTTGGTGATTTGCTCCATGGTCTTGTCGTCACCGGTGGTGGTCAGGGTCAGGCGGGAAAGCGTGACATCCTCCGTGGGCGCCACATTCAGCGTCTCGATGTTGTAACCGCGCTGGGAGAACAGGCCGATAACCCGTGACAGCGCACCCGGCTCGTTTTCCAGCAGGATGGAAATGATGCGTCGCATGTCAGGTCCTCTCGTTTTTGCTGAGCCACATATCCTTCATGGCACCGTTGGGTGCGACATGCATCGGATAGACGTGTTCCATGGGGTCGATAAATATGTCGAGGAACACCAGCCTGTCCTTCATCGCAAACGCTTCCTCCATGCGCTGATCCAGTTCCTCAAGCCGCGTGACCTGTATCCCGACGTGACCATAGGACTCCACCAGTTTGATGAAGTCGGGCAGCGAGTCCTCGTAGGTGCTCATGGCATAGCGCCCCTCGTACTGCATGTCCTGCCACTGCTTCACCATACCCAGGTAGTTATTACGCAGGTTGATGATCTTGATCGGGGTGCTGTACTGCTTGCAGGTGGAGAGCTCCTGGATATTCATCTGGATACTGCCTTCACCGGTCACGCAGGCGACTTCCATATCAGGGAAAGCCAGCTTGACACCCATCGCTGCGGGCAGGCCAAAGCCCATAGTCCCCAGGCCGCCCGAGTTAATCCAGCGCCGCGGCTTGTCGAATTTGTAGTACTGTGCAGCGAACATCTGGTGCTGACCGACATCGGACGTCACATAGGCATCGCCACCGGTCACGCGATACAGGCTCTCGATAACCTGCTGTGGCATGATGCGGTCACTCTCGCCATAGCGCCGCCCGGTCCACAGGCCATGCTTGGCTCGCCACTCATCAATTTGCTGCCACCAGCGCCCAAGGGCCGCCGTGTCCGGTTGTTTGGGGTCTTTTTCCTGAAGGCTATCGAGAATGTCCAGCAGGTCCTCGAGCACCGACTGCACCGGCCCGACTATGGGGATGTCCGCCGCCACGGTCTTCGAGATCGAAGTGGGGTCGATATCGATGTGAATGATCTTGGCCCCGGGACAGAAACGCGCAACCGTATTGGTGACGCGATCGTCAAAGCGCGCACCGACCGCGAGAATGACGTCGCTGTGATGCATCGCCATATTCGCTTCATAGAAGCCATGCATACCCAGCATGCCGAGGAACTGGCGGTCTGTCGCCGGGTAGGCACCGAGTCCCATCAGGGTGTTGGTTACCGGATAATTGAGCTTGCGCGCGAGCCGGGTAAGGAGCTCACTGCTCTCTCCCAGAATGACACCACCCCCTGCATAGATCACCGGTCGCTTCGCGCTCAGGAGCAGTTTCGCTGCTTTGCGAATCTGCCCCGTGTGGCCACGTTGGGCGGGTGCATAGGAGCGCAGCTTGACGGTTTCAGGGTAGTGATACTCGAACTTCGCGTCGGGTCGCGTGCAATCCTTGGGAATGTCGATAACCACGGGGCCGGGACGGCCTGTGGTGGCGATATGAAACGCTTTGCGAATGGTCGCCGGAATGTCCTCGGCCCGGCGGACCATGAAACTGTGCTTCACAATGGGACGAGAGATGCCCACCATGTCGGTTTCCTGAAACGCGTCTTCGCCGATCAGATGCGTCGCTACCTGACCCGACAGGACCACCATGGGAATCGAATCCATGTAGGCCGTGGCGATCCCGGTAATGGCGTTGGTCGCGCCGGGACCCGAAGTGACCAGCACCACACCCGGCTTGCCGGTGGCACGCGCATAGCCATCCGCCGCGTGCGTCGCGGCCTGCTCGTGACGCACCAGTACATGAGGCACCTTGCTGGTTTTGAACAGGGCGTCATAAATATGCAGGACCGCACCGCCCGGATAGCCGAATATGTACTCTACGCCCTCGTCTTCGAGCGCTTTGGCGATCATCTCGCCGCCGGATAACAACTCCACAATGTCTCTCCCACTAACATAAACGCTCGACGCGTAACCCTCGCCGAAGCAGTTCAAGTTGCTGTGTGGACGTTGCGGAAGCCGGTACCTGACCCGGTACGGCTGGCGACGCCACCCCTTGGGCGCGATACACTGCTCGAGACCCGCCACCGACATGATGCGGCGGCGCTCCGCGGAGGAAATCGATCACGAACACCCGTGTATCGGTCGCCCTGCGAGGTAGCGCAGTGTCTGGCCCTCAACCCCGCCAGTGCGGCGCGGATTGAATACGGGACTCATGAACAGCCGCTGTGAATAATGACATCACAACGGTAGACCAGTGGCCGGGGGTACCCGGAATTAGTCGTTACCACTCAAGAGACCCGCCTATTGTTTGCGCCGCGCGCAGGCTTGTCAACGTGAAAAACCCGCACAGGACGGAATTTGCCTGAACAGGCGCATTGCGCCTCCGCCCGGGCTGGGGTACTTTAACCACGAACGCCTTCCAGAACAGGGACAATGCGTGTGAAATCAGCACTCCGCAAGGGTCTCGGCAGCACCCTGATAATGCTGTTGGCTACGGCCAGTCTGCAACTGGCCGCAGCAGACACCCACTACCGCTGGCAGGATGGCCGCGGCAACCCGGTGTACAGCGATCGGCCGCCACCAAAGGGCACCGAGTACGAGGTCATCTCCTCACGCTCCGGACTGAAGCGCGTGGTGGGCGCTGACGAAGGTGCTGTCCCCCCCGAGGTCGTACCGCGCCCGGGCAACCGGTTTGACCAGGTTGACGAAGCCGACATGGCTCGCAGCAAGAAAAACCCGGAGTTCTGCGAAACCGCACGCAATAACCTCGCCACGTTGAATAAACCCGGGCGCATTCGTCTGCGCAACGATCAGGGCGAACTGCGGTACCTGGACGAGGAACAAATTGCCGCTGAACGCGCCAAGGCAGAAGAGGCCATCCGCCAGTACTGCGACTGACCTGGCGCGACACCCGGCGACCAATGCGGACATTACACCCGTTACGCTCACCAGAGTGAGGCGTCCTCGGCTGCAACTCGCGCTGGTGGCGCTCATCCTGGCGCTCGTCGTCGGGGCAATGCTGGCCCGGATCATCCAGCCGCAACTCAGCAGTAGCCGCCGCAGCGACGCAATGAGCAGTCTGCTGCGTGCACAGATCCTGCAAGAGCATTGGCAATCAGCGCATGGACGCTTCGGCAGTGTCCAGGATATCTGGCCTCATCCTGAGGGCCTCTCCCTGGCCGGACACTATGTCCTCAGCGATGCCACCGGCGTTCTGCCGGGAGGTCCCAGCGAACAGGCCTACGCCATGCAGGCAACACCACGAGGGCGCCAGGCCAACGACCCCTGCGGCACCTTCGTGGTGACACAGGCCGGCGTACTCCTGGAAGCGCCCTGGGCCGGCGCCGCGTGCTGGTCGCGGTGAAGCGGCCAGCAGCGACCCGGCTCAGGCCTTACTGAACGCGCTGCCTTCGCCAGCCACATCCACCCGAATCGTATCCCCCGGCACAAACTCACCAGACAGGATGCGCTGTGCCAGCGGGTTCTCCAGCTCCTGCTGGATGGCGCGCTTCAGTGGGCGGGCACCGTATACCGGGTCGTAGCCGACGGCTGCGAGGCGGTCCATGAAGGCATCAGTAATCTCGATGGACAACTCACGCTCTGCCAGGCGCTTGCGCAGCCACTGCAGCTGAATGTCGGCGATATGCCGTATCTGGTCCGCGGCCAGCGGATGGAAGACCACAGTCTCGTCGATACGGTTGACGAACTCGGGGCGGAAATGCCGCCCGACCACACCCATCACAGCCGCTTTCATCGCCGGATAGTTCTCCTCACCTGACATTTCCTGAATCAGGTCAGAGCCCAGGTTTGAGGTCATCACGATCACCGTGTTGCGGAAATCGACCGTACGCCCCTGACCATCAGTCAGGCGCCCGTCGTCCAGCACCTGCAGCAGGATATTGAACACATCCGAATGGGCCTTTTCGATTTCATCCAGCAGGAGCAGGGAATACGGGCGCCGACGCACCGCTTCGGTCAGGTAACCACCTTCCTCGTAACCCACATAGCCGGGCGGTGCACCGATCAGCCGGGCTACGGAGTGCTTCTCCATGAACTCGGACATATCGATTCGTACCATCGCCTGTTCGCTGTCGAACAGGAACTCGGCCAGGGCCTTGCACAGTTCGGTCTTGCCGACCCCTGTCGGCCCGAGGAACAGAAACGAACCGTTGGGACGATTCGGATCGGAGAGACCGGCACGCGAGCGACGCACGGCATCAGACACCGACTTGACCGCCTCGTCCTGCCCGACAACCCGCTGGTGCAGGAAATCTTCCATACGCAGCAGTTTTTCCCGGTCGCCCTCCAGCATCTTGGATACCGGTATGCCGGTCCAGCGGGAGACAACCTCGGCCACCTCCTCGTCGGTGACTTTGTTGCGCAGCAATGTGCGCTCTGCCGTTTCCGCCTCCTGAGCGGACTGCAACTGTTTCTCCAGTTCGGGGATCCGACCGTACTGCAGCTCAGACATGCGGGTCAGGTCGCCGGCACGCCGTGCAGCCTCCAACTCGAGCTTGACCTGCTCGAGGTCACTCTTGACCTGCGCCTCGCCCTGCAAGGAGGCCTTCTCGGCCTTCCACACCTCCTCCAGATCGGAGTATTCGCGTTCGACCTTGTCGATTTGCTCGGTGAGCAGTTCCAGCTGCTTGCGGGCCCCGGCATCGGAGTCCTTTTTCACGGCTTCGCGCTCAATTTTGAGCTGAATCAGGCGGCGCTCAAGGCGATCCATGGCCTCAGGCTTGGAGTCGATCTCCATGCGGATACGGCTCGCGGCCTCATCAATGAGGTCGATGGCCTTGTCCGGCAACTGGCGGTCGGTGATGTAGCGCGTCGAGAGCCTGGCCGCAGCGATGATGGCACTGTCGGTAATATCGACCGAATGGTGCACTTCGTAGCGTTCTTTCAGGCCCCGCAGGATGGCAATGGTGTCTTCTTCGCTGGGCTCGTCAACCAGAACCTTCTGGAAGCGCCGCTCCAGCGCCGCATCCTTCTCGATGTACTTCCGGTATTCGTCCAGTGTTGTGGCGCCCACGCAATGCAGCTCGCCACGCGCCAAGGCGGGTTTCAGCATGTTTCCGGCATCCATTGAGCCTTCTGCCTTGCCGGCACCTACCATGGTGTGCAGTTCGTCGATGAACAGAATCACTCGTCCCTCCTGCTTGGAGAGCTCATTGAGCACCGCCTTAAGACGCTCTTCGAAATCGCCGCGGTACTTCGCGCCGGCCAGTAGCGCACCGAGATCGAGGGACAGGATCCGCTTGTCCTTCAAGCCCTCGGGAACCTCGCCATTGATCACGCGTTGCGCGAGCCCCTCGATAATCGCGGTCTTACCCACGCCCGGCTCACCGATCAATACGGGGTTGTTCTTGGTGCGGCGCTGGAGCACCTGGATGGTGCGCCGAATCTCGTCATCACGACCGATCACCGGGTCCAGCTTGCCCTGCTCGGCCCGCTCCGTGAGGTCGATGGTGTATTTGTCCAGCGCCTGCCGGGACTCTTCGGCTTCCGGGTTGTTCACGGCTTCACCTCCACGCATCTGCTCTATAGCGCCCTGCAGGGCCAGCGCGGTCACGCCGTGCTGCTTCAGCAGGTCGCCGGCAACGCCCTTGCTCTCGACCAGCGCCAGCAGGACCAGTTCGCTGGAGATGTAGGTGTCGCCGCCTTTCTGTGCCAGCTTGTCGCTGACATTGAGGATGCGCGTCAGTTCGTTGGAAACATGCACGTCGCCCGCATTCCCACTCACCCTGGGCAAGCCCTCCACGGCCTTGTTCACACCTTCCGCGAGGCCGGCGACGTTGGCCCCCACCTTCTGCAGCAACGGCCGTGTGGAACCTCCCTGCTGCTGGAGCAGGGCGGCCAGCAGGTGGACGGGCTCTATAAAATTGTGATCCTTTCCCAGGGCCAGTGACTGGGCATCGGCCAGTGCAAGCTGCAGCTGGTTAGTCAGTTTGTCCATTCTCATTGCTCAATATCTCCTTGCGAGCCAGCCGGAAGTGCTGGCAGTGCATTAATCCATGAGCAGTCAATGGGGGCAAAAAGACCCTGTTTCAAGTGTGGGTTCAGGGTGGATCTGAGGCGCGGTTGAGGTAGATCAAGGTCGCCATGCGGCCGGTCAGCCCATCGCGCCGATAAGAGTAGAAGCGCTGGCTGTCATTGAAGGTACAGAAGTTACCACCGTAGACAGCGGGCACACCAGCGGCCCGCAAGCGCAGGCGCGCCAGCTGGTAGATATCCGCATAAAAATGGCCGCTGCGCGCCGCCGGAACAAACGCCCCAGCCATCCCGCGGCCTGCGACGCCGGCGAGAAACGCGTCCCGGACCTCGGGCCCCACCTCAAAGGCCCCCGGCCCTATGGCCGGCCCCAGCCAGGCCTGCAACCGGGCGGGGGCCACAGGCAGGGCGCGCACCGTGGCCTCGAGCACTCCCGCCGCGAGGCCGCGCCATCCGGCATGTGCCGCCGCCACCACAGTAGCCTCGCGGTCGCAGAACAGCACCGGCAGGCAGTCCGCTGTCAGCACGGCACAGGCAACACCCGTCTCGCGCGTCCAGCTCGCATCCGCCTCGGGTGACTCGCCGGCGCACTGCGCAGGCACCACGGCTGCGCCATGCACCTGATGTAACCACTGCACCCTGGTCCCTGCGGCGAGGCAGGCCTGCAGCCGTTGTCGGTTTCCCGCCACGGTCGCGGCCTCGTCGCCGACGTGATCTCCAAGGTTAAACGTATTCCAGGGCTTACCGCTCAACCCACCCAGGCGGGTCGTCACCAGCGCCGAAACCGTCGCGGGCGCTGGCCAGTCAGGCGTGATCAGGCCGGGCCTGTGCACTGTCTTCTTCCTCCAGCACGGTCAACAGGGCCTGCATGTCCTCGGGCAAGGGGCACTCAAACTGCATTGCCTCACCGCTGACCGGGTGCAAAAGGCCCAGAGATTCGGCGTGCAAAGCCTGCCGCGGGAACCCCCGGAGCGCAGCGATCAGTCGCTCAGAGGCGCCGCGCGGGATGCGTGGACGTCCACCATAGGCCGGGTCGCCAATCAACGGGTAGTGTCGATGGGCCATGTGCACGCGAATCTGGTGGGTACGTCCGGTTTCCAGATTCACGGTAATGCGGGTGTGATGGGCAAAACGACGGGCCACGCGGTAATGAGTGACCGCGGGCTTGCCACCGCTGACCACCGCCATTTTCTTGCGCTGCCGAGGATGCCGCCCAATCGGCTCGTCGATGGTACCGCCACCGGTCATGGCGCCAATACACACTGCACAGTACTGGCGCTTGACGCTACGCGCCTGAAGCTGGGCGACCAGGTGATGATGCGCGGAGAGCGTTTTGGCGGCCACCATCACGCCGGAAGTTTCCATATCCAGCCGATGTACAATACCGCCCCGGGGCAACTGGGCCATGGTCGGCGCATGGCCGATCAGGGCGTTGACCAGGGTGCCATCGGCATGGCCCGCGGCCGGGTGCACCACCAGACCCGCGGGTTTGTTCAACACCAGAATACTCTCGTCCTCGTACAGGATATCCAGTGCGATGCGCTCCGGCTGCCAGCTGACCTCGTCCTCCAGCGCGGCGTCAATGTTGAGCGCCGTGCCCGCCCTGACCTTGTCCCGCGGTCGACAGACCTTGCCGTCCGCCAGCAGTTCACCGCGCTTGATCCAGGTCTGCAGTCGGGAGCGGGAATATTCCGGGAACAACCTGGCTGCTGCCTGGTCGAGCCGCTCACCGTCGAGAGCAGCCTCCACTTCAGCTGTGCCACGGATCCTGTCTGTCATCGGAATTCCTGTTTATGCCCCGCAGGCGATGTGGTTAAATAGCGCTCTGATTACATCCCTAGTCTATCACGCCAGCGGTTGCCACTTTGTTGAAATCACTGAAAATCACTCCGTTCCTGCTGCTCTTCGCCCTGCTCGTCGGCTGCGCCGGGAACGATGAACTCGACGACCTCTCTGCCGACAGCGGCGAACAGCAGATGTATGAAAACGCACAACGCTACCTGCGCAGCCGCAATTACGACCTCGCGGTGCGCAGCCTGCAGCTGCTGGAGTCACGCTATCCATTTGGCAAATATGCCGAGCAGGCGCAGCTGGAACTGATTTACGCCCACTACGGCGCTTACGAGCACGAGGCCGCCGTAGAGGCCGCGGACCGATTCATCCGCCTCCACCCGCAACACCCCAGCGTCGACTATGCCTATTACATGAAGGGACTTTCCGCGTACTCGGCAAAGTCCGACATTTTCGCGCGCTTCCTCCCCACCGACGAGAGCAGCCGTGACATGAAACATGCGCGGGAGGCCTTCGCCGAGTTTGCCCAGTTGGTAGCCCGCTATCCCAACAGTCCCTACGCGGCAGACGCCAAAGCGCGCATGGTCCACCTGCGCAACCTGCTGGCACGCCACGAAATCCTGGTGGCCAACTACTACTTCCGCCGCGGTGCCTATCTGGCGGCCACAAATCGCGGCCGTTACGTGGTCGAGAACTTCCAGCGCACGCCCGCCGTCGCTGATGGCCTGGCCGTCATGGCTCAGGGCTACATCCTGCTCGGGATGAACGACCTCGCCGAGGATGCCATTGAGGTGCTGAAGCTCAACTACCCGGATTACCCTGCCCTGGACGAAGACGGCAACTTCCGCTCGGATTACTCGCTTGACGGGCCGGAGCGCTCAATCGTAAACCGGATCACGCTGGGCCTTTTCGATCCGCCGGAAGTCCCTGAGTTCGACACGAGGGAACTCTACCGCCAACCGCGGTAACTACTCGCCGGGTTTCCAGGCAGAAGTGATCGGGTAGCGCCGGTCGCGGCCGAAACCGCGGCGCGTGATGCGCACCCCGATAGGCGCCTGCCGCCGCTTGTATTCATTGAGATCCACCAGCCGCAACACCCGGTGCACCTGCTCGGCGTCCATGCCCGAGGCAATGATGGCCGCAGCACTGAAATCCTGCTCCACGTACAGCTCCAGTATGCGGTCGAGTACCGGGTAAGGGGGCAAACTGTCCTCGTCCTTCTGGTCAGGCGCCAGCTCTGCCGATGGCGGCCGATCAATCACACGCTGGGGAATGCAGGGCACTATGCTATTGCGGTAACGCGACAGTTCGAACACCAGCGTCTTGGGCACATCCTTGAGCACATCGAAACCGCCCGCCATGTCGCCGTACAACGTCGAGTAACCCACCGCCAATTCGCTCTTGTTTCCGGTGGTCAACACCAACAGGCCCTTCTTGTTGGAGATCGACATCAGCAACACACCGCGGCAGCGCGCCTGCAGGTTCTCTTCCGTGGTATCCACCGGGGTGCCTGCGAACTCCTCCTGCAGGGCAGCCATGAATGACTCATAGATAGGCTCGATGGAAATGACCTTGTGGGCCACACCCAGCAGGGCAGACTGCTCAGCAGCATCCTCAACACTCATTTGCGCGGTGTAACGGAAGGGCATCATCACCGCCTCCACCCGCTCGGGACCGAGTGCCTCAACGGCAACCGCCAGGGTCAGGGCGGAGTCAATGCCACCCGACAGACCCAGCACAACGCCACGAAACCGGTTTTTATTCACGTAATCGCGCAGGCCCAGTACCAAAGCCTGCCAGGTGGCCTCCAGCTCGTCCAGCGGTGGCGCCTGCTCCTCCCCTGCCAGACCCAGTACTTCGCCTTCGCGATGCGCCGTCAGCCAGTACTCCCCTTCGACAAAATTCGGCGCCGTGGCCACGCGGTTGCCCTGCGCATCAACGGCAAAGGAGCCGCCATCAAACACCAGCTCGTCCTGACCACCAACCTGGTTCACATAGACAATCGGGCACTGGTTACTGCGTGCGCGATCCGCTACCAGATCCCAGCGTTCGATGCGCTTGCCGCGGTGGTAAGGCGAAGCGTTCAGGTTGAACACCAGCTCGGCACCGGCTCGCGCGGCCTCACGCACCGGGCCCGGCTCCCAGATATCCTCGCATACCGTCAGTCCGACACGAACGCCCTCGATCTGCACCACGCAGGGACTGTCGCCCTTCTGGAAATAGCGCATTTCGTCAAAGACCTGATAGTTCGGCAGACACTGCTTGCGGTATTCGGCAACGATTTCCCCTCGATGCAGCACCGCAGCCACGTTATACAGGGCGATTCCCTCCCGGCGCGGATAACCTAGAACCAGCCAGCCGTCACCGGTCATCGCCGCCTTTATCGCCTGCAGCGACTGGTTCACACGCAGCTCAATGCTGGGGCGCAGGAGCAGGTCTTCGGGGGGATAGCCGCTGAGTGTCAGCTCGGGGAATACCAGCACCGGGGCACTCACCTGGCTCTCGGCCCGACGCAAGGCATCAATGACGCGGGCAGTATTCCCCTCGAAATCGCCGACGAGGGTATTCATCTGCACCATGAGTATGTTGAGCCTGGACATGGAGTTTCCGCGTTTGCTGTGAGGGAGACCGTATTTTCCGGGAAAGCGGGCCCGGCTGCCAGACCCGGGCGCGAATAACTCATCCGCAGTGTTCGCGGCACGGTCTGCGTTTCACAGCCTGCACAGCCTGTTACACTAATCGCTCTACTGGACTCAGGCTCGATTACCGCGTGACTCGACCCGCGATTTTGACCCGGCCTCCCCCACGGGCCGTCTCTCAACAGAATGTTCTGTTGTTTCGTATCTACGTCGCCTACCGCTCGATGCTGTCCGTGGTGCTGCTGATCATGTTGATCAGCCCCAACACGCGACAACTGGTCGGCGCGCTTAACCCCACACTCTATGTTGGCGTCGCATCCGCCTATCTCGCCTCCAGCGCACTCCTGCTCGCGGCGTTGGCGTGGCAGTGGCGTTTCAACCAGCGCGCACTGTTTGGCGTGTTCCTGGTGGACATCATCGCCGTGGTACTGATGGCAGATGCCAGCGGCGGGATGATCAGCGGCCTGCCGGTATTGCTGGTGGTCACCGTGGCGGCCTCGTCGGTGATGATCCCCAACCGGACGCTTGCCACCCTGCTGGCAGCACTCAGCTCACTGGCCATCCTTTCTGACACCGTCTGGCTGATTTTGCGCAACAGCCTGGAGCTCAATGCACTGTTCCCCGCCGGGCTACTCGGACTGCTGATCTTCGGCGTTTCCCTGATGGTTCAGTTCGTAGCCACACGCCTGGGGCGCGCCGAGGAGCTCGCCCGGAGCCGGGCCAGCGACCTGTACAACCTGCAACGCCTCAATGAGCAGATCGTACAGCACATGCAAACCGGCATTCTGCTGGTCGCCGACAGCGGTACCGTGCGCGTGATGAACAAGGCGGCCAGTGTAATGCTGTCGCCCGAGCGCCCAATCACCATGGAGCAAGGGCGAAAACTGGGTGACTACAGTGAGGACCTTGCGCAGCAGTTTCAGCACTGGAGAGAAACCCAGCAGCACCGGGCCCAGCCCTTCAGGGTCGCCGAGGATGCACCGGCTGTGATCGCCCACTTCCGCGAGCTGCAGTCAGGTGGCGAACGCGAGACCCTGGTGTTCATCGAGGACTACACACCCATTACCCGCTATGCGCAATCGCTGAAACTGAATTCCCTGGGTCGCCTGACCGCAAGCATTGCACACGAGATCCGCAACCCTCTTGGCGCCATCAGCCATGCGGCTCAGCTGTTACGCGAGTCTGCCGGACTATCCGAGCCGGACCGTCGCCTGACCGACATCATCCAGCAGCACAGCCGACGTGTGAATCAGACCGTAGAGAGCGTGCTGCAGATATCGAGGCGCGAGCCGCCGAGGCCGGAATACATCCTGCTTGCCGAATGGCTGCCGAACTTTGTGGGTAACTACCTTGATTCCGGCAAGGACATGGCGGAAATCACCATCGACTGCAGCTACCCGGACCTGCTGGTCGAGTTCGACCAGGAAAACCTGCAACGCGTGCTCACCAATCTGCTGGACAATGCCCTGCGCCACAGCAGAATGGCCACGGGCAAGGAGACCGCCCGCATCGAGGTCAGCCTGGACTTCACCAAACACCAGTGCCTGATTGACGTGATTGACGCGGGGGTCGGCGTGCCCGCCCAGGAGCAGCCCCTGTTATTCGAGCCGTTCTACACGACGGTTAGCGAAGGTAGCGGCATGGGCCTGTTCCTGTGCAAGGAGTTATGTGAAATGAACAACGCCGACCTGTATTATCGCAGCACCACGCGCGGAGAAAGCTGTTTCCGGGTGGCGTTGAACCAGAGGGACCTGTAGCAAGATGAGTGCTCAAACCGTCCTTATCGTTGATGACGAGCCCGACATTCGCGAATTGCTGGCGATTACGCTGAGCCGCATGGGGCTGGAGTCATTCAGCGCCGCGACCCTGGGTGAAGCGCGCAAACAGCTGGCCAAGGTGAAGCCCGATCTCTGTCTCACCGACATGCGTTTGCCCGATGGTAACGGCATACACCTCGTCGAGTACATCCAGCAGGAGTTTCCCGACATGCCGGTCGCCATGATCACCGCGCACGGCAGCGTGGAAACCGCCATCGCCGCCCTCAAGGCCGGAGCCTTTGACTTCATCAGCAAGCCCATCGAACTCGAGCGTTTACGCAGCCTGGTCAGTTCGGCGCTGCGCCTCAACGAAGGCACACCCTCCGTCGAGCCTGAAGCCGACGGCGACGACCTGCGCCTGCTCGGCAGCGCGCCGCAGATCGTGGCACTGCGCGCAAAGATCGCCAAGCTCGCTCGCAGTCAGGCACCCGTGCACATACAGGGGGAGTCCGGCGTCGGCAAAGAGGTGGTAGCCAGGCTGATACATGCCAACGGACCGCGCGCCACGAAGCCCTTCATTGCCGTCAACTGTGGTGCAATTCCGCAGGAACTCATGGAAAGCGAGTTTTTCGGGCACCTGAAAGGCAGCTTCACCGGCGCCAATCGCGACAAGCTGGGCCTGTTTCAGGCAGCTGAGGGGGGCACCCTGTTCCTTGATGAAGTGGCAGACCTGCCGCTGGCGATGCAAGTGAAACTGCTCCGGGCAATACAGGAAAAAGCCGTGCGTCCGGTGGGTGGCAGCAGTGAACAGGCAACGGATGTGCGGCTGCTCAGTGCGACCCACAAGGACCTCGCGGCGGAGGTGGCGGCGGGACACTTCCGCAACGACCTGTACTACCGTATCAACGTGATCGACCTTCGCGTGCCCAGCCTGCGTGAACGCAGTGGAGACATTCCGGAGCTGGCCAATGCCCTGCTGCGGCGCATTTGCAGGGATCTCGGCATTGATGCGCCGGCCATAGCGCCCGAGGCCATGGCTGCCCTGCAACGCTGCAGGTTTCCGGGTAACGTTCGCGAACTGGAGAACGTGCTGGAACGCGCTGTCGCGCTGGCGGACGGCGACACCATAAGCGAAGCAGACCTGCAGTTCACGGACCGCCTCGACATGGCGCACAAACTACAGGGCGAGTCGGGCGATATCTCGCCTGACATCACTGCCGCCTTTGGCAACCTCGAGGGCTATCTGGAGGATATTGAGCGCCGCATACTGCAGGCGGCACTCGAACAATGTCGCTGGAACAAGACCGCCACTGCGCGCCTGCTGGGCATCAGTTTTCGCAGCCTTCGCTACCGCCTGCAAAAACTGCACATCGAAGACTGAAACGGGCTACCAGCAGGCGTTGCTGCCAGCATAACCACTATTTGCGTAGACCCCGTCTGCATCCAGGCTGTAGCTGCCGCAGCGCAGGTCCCCGGCCTGGTGCCCCACGGGCTGGGCCCATACCCGAAACCGATAGGGGTCATGCAGCGGCTCAAGAGAGATCTCATAGAGCGCATCGCGTTCAACCTCCTGTCCGCCCGGCCCCACACCGACACGCTGCTCCCTGCTGAACCCCAGTTCGACAAGACTCGTCGCATAGCGCCGGTGATAGAGCAGAAATTCCTCCTGTCGACCCGCGATCACCAGCAGCGCACTGGTCGCCACTTTGCGCCGCCCCCTGAAAACCTGCTCGCTGTACTGTGGCACGGCAATCACCAGCAACACCGACAGCAGCACCAGAACCATCAGCATTTCCAGCAGCGTTACGCCGGCGCGTTGTGGTGTGAACACGCCTGCCTGCTCACTACAACGGGTCGACACCCGGCTCACGCCAGTAGCTGCGGAGCAACTGTGGCGCGCGCGAGCGCTGCAATACCGCGCCCGGAAGTAGTCCCCCGCCTGAAGCTGCCGCCTCCGGAACGCCCGCAGGCAGTACCAACCACTCACCCGCACGCAACAGCTCGGACGGCACCCCCGCGCCCAGATCCCACCCTGCTGACCCACCGTCAGGTGCGGCGCCATCCACCAGGTTCACTGCGTAGAGACGGGCCCGCCCGGGGGGTGCTTCACAGGGCGCCTGCCGAGGCTCGAAACTGCCAAACAGCACCCGCCCGCCGTCAATCACCGGCTTTCCCCAGCCTTTCTCCCCAGGTGCAGCCAGAGCGAGCCTCCAGCCCGGCCCCTGCACCGCATCGCAGGGCCCGCTCTGCTCCGGGTTGCAACTACCAGAGGGATGCAACTGATTAAAAGTCAGCGCAAGCCGTTCCCGAACCCGGACATCACCGCTGCGAACAAGGTCATCCCGCAGATAGAAGGCGTAGTTCGCTGTGCGACGCGCCAGAGGCTGGGCGCGATTGCCGCTGGTGATCAACACACCGTCCACCGGTCGCCCCCGGTCATCCACCGTCCGCACCAGTGCGGGCGCAGCAAAAAAGCGCCTGTCATCGTGGCCAGCCGTCTCTGCGCCCAGTTCCGCAAACACTGAAGCCGACCAGTGCCGTGCGCGGTGCTGCGGATCGTGCAAACCGCCCGGAGGCAGGTCAACGCGCCAGACACGCCCTCCGGTATCCCCCACGTACAGGCGGTGGATAATGCCCGCTGCGTTCCTCAGCACCGCAATCTCCGAGGCAATACTGTCGCGCATATCCGGATGCGGGAACCGGCTGTTGTCCGCCGCGGCCGAGTCGCCCCGGACCGCTTTCCAGATCAGTGCACCGCTTCTGGCATCCACCACGTAGATCGCGTTACCCACAGCATCATCACCTGCTGTGGCATCCTTACCCAGGCGCTCGCCGGTTACTGCGTCGACACCGCCGTTGTAGCCGCCACCAAACAGAAGTACGTCCCGCACTTGACCATCGAACTGCACGCGGCCGACCACTGGGGTGGAAAACGTCAGGCCAAGCTCATCGAAATCACCACCCACCGTGCGCTCAAGGCGCCACTGCAGCCTGGGCGGCTGCAGAGGGTCAGAGACGTTCAGGGCGTAGTAGCGGCTGCCGCCACGACGCAGCCCAAAAAAAACAATGGCCTCGTCACCCTGATCAGCGCGCAGCGTGCCATCGCCGTTTCGATCAACACGCAGGGCCACCGGACTGCCGTCTATACCATATGCGACAGACTCCCGCGCTTCGACGGTCCGCCGCAGGAGAAGTGCAGTAAGCGAGCTGTGTGGCAGGAACCCGAACACTTCCCTACCGCTTTCGCGGCCCGCAGCATCGGTGTTTTCGACAGCGTGCAGTAAACCGTCCGCACTCCCGAAGAAGATGCGTACTCTCGGGTTCGACACGGTATAGCCGTCACCGGTTGCACCGTAGTCCAGCGCCAGCGGCCTTGAGTGATACACAGGACCAAGTACCCAGGGGCGCTCCCGCTGCGGGGCCTCATCAACGTCTTCGCCAAGCAGCCAGCGCAGCAGCTGCAGGCTCTCCGCCTCATCGGCAAACGGTAGCCGGTCACGCAGCACAGCAATGCCTGCGGGATCAGCGCGCAAGGGCACCAGTGCCCGGGGTCCGGCTGCGTGATCCGGCTCCCCTGCAGCCTCCGTGAGCAGCAACCTGCCGCCGTCTCCCTGCGGGCCGGACGCAGCCGGAAAGCTCATGAGATGCTGTCCAACACCACCGCGACGCACGGTACCGCCGTCAGCACCTGCAAGAACGCGAGGCTCAAGCCCCGGAAGGACTCGTGCAGGATCGGTCCAGAAAGTCAGTGCGGAATCCCGCAGGCGCACCGGGCCGGCGCCCGACTCCCGCAGGGCAGACTGCCCCCTCGCGTCTTCCGCTGCCGCATGACCGCTGCCTGCAGTCGGGATGCGCACCTTCTTCACATTGCCGGCCCAGGGAGCGCCCGGCCCAAGCTCGAAACCGGCGATCAACAGTTCAGCCTCGGTGGATGCTCCGGGCCGGAATGTGCTGGTAACCAGACTGCCGGAGCGGCGAGCAAATCCCAGCACGGCCTCCTCCAGACGGCGCTCCAGCTGTATCGGGTCCCGCGTTGACAGCGTGACCGCGCCGCGCATCGGTGTATCGGTCAGCGACAGTGAATACTGGCGGAAACAGGCTCCGGCGCGCGCCAAGGGCGCCGCTGCGGTGTCACGCGCGAGGTAGACTTCGTCGACCGCCGGAGTGCCTGAAAACGCCGATAGCGGACGTTGCCGCGTCTCCACCGTGACCTGCGGCGGCAAGCGCTGCAGGAGCGAACGGATCACCACCGTGACCGCATCGCCGGATGTCACGGACGCTCCCTCCGCATGCGCAGCCTGCAGCAGGCGATACGCAGAGGTGGTGAAGCGCTGACGGCAATCCTGCCCCAGCGTACACAACACCGGGGCCGCCGTCTCGCGCAGAGCCAGCTCGAGAAGCAGGTGAGTGCGGTCACCCGACGCCCACCACGCATCCAGATCCTCCGCCTGCAGCGAAGCGGCCCCCAAAAGCGAACACACCACAAACAACCATGCCCGAGTTCTTTTCATTGTCGACACTCCCTGTCAATGCTCCGAGTCTGCAAGCCGCAACAGCACGCCTTGCACCACATCTGCCCTCAGCGTTGCATCCTGCGGGTCACTTACGCTGACCCGCAGCTCAAATGCGACAAAGGCGCCGTACCCCGCGTCCGAGACCTGTGTCTCACCCAGGCGCGGCGCCAGAGCGCCCTGCACGCGCGGGTTGATCCGGCGTATCTCATAGTGGACACGGAGTCGTTGTACAGACGGCTGTGCAGCATCGAGCAGTTCGCGCACCCGCTGATCGAGATCGGCGTTGCAGCCATCGGGCGCTGCACAGTGCCCAAGCCCTGCCCGGTGCAGGGCAGAGAAAGGCAGCGTCGTGCTGCTGAGCACAGCCGCCACACCCTGGGCAAGCTGCAGTGCCTCCTCACGCTGCAGAAGGTTGCCGGTCATGCGCAGCTCCAGCACGCTGTTGCGCAACATGGCGATGGAGACGGCGCTGATCAGGCCGAGGAACACCAGTGCCAGCAGGAGTATGTAGCCGTCTGCACGAGACAGATGGTTGACACCGGGATCAACAAGAGACTTCATGTTCTCACCCGTGCGACTGCCGGTCGCAGATTGCGCAAGCCTACCGTGGTGCTGAAGACACGGCGCACATAGCCATCATCATCGGCGACGAACTGGCGCTGCCCCAAACGATAGCGCCGCGCACCTGCATAGCCCGGTACCGGCGCGAGACTGCGTACCAGCAATACCACACGGGCGGTGACCGCGCGCCGCAGCTGTGCGGCATCCGGCTGCGAGACGTAGTGCTCCGGCACACCATCTCCGTTGGCATCTACGCCCAGTTCGATGTGGATGCGTTCAACGCCTTCGACCAGACATTGACTGGACATGCCTGCCGGCGAGAGTGCTGCGGCACACAGCGTAGGAATGTGGTCGGCCGGTGTCACCGAATAGCGGCGCACATAAAACAAGCGAGCGAGCAGACGCCAGTAATCCACGCCGCTGCCGGACACCGCATCAACTGCGTCCACCCTGCCCGCCTGCCACCATTGCACGGAGGCCGTCTGGCCGCGAATCTGCAGGTACCAGTACCCGCGATCGACGCCGGACGCCGCAGCCGCCCACTCGCCGTTCGCCAACGTCGCCTCTGCCGCGGTACGCCGAATAGCGAGCAGGTCGCTTCCGCGCTGCAGCATCGCGGCCGGAAGACAGTCCAGTACCACGCCGGTCACTGTCTGTGGCGCTCCCCCCGCGTAACTCGCCTGAAGATCCAGCGCGTCCACGTCGCCCAGCGGCCAGCGCGCAGCGACCCCGCAACCGTCGAACACCACCGGAAGCCCAGCTGTGGTGTGCAGCGGCAGGCCGCCGTGAAAGCCGGCGAGGGCCAGTTCCCTGCGCAACAGTGCCATGGCGAAGCGCCCATTTTCCCTGACACGAGCCAGCTCGTCAGCCAGCAGAAACTGGCGCCTCGCTTCCGCGTAGGACCAGACCAGCAACGCCGCAAAGAGCAGCCCGAGAGCCATCGATATCAGCAGCGTGGGCAACGTGATGCCGGACGAACGCGGTTCTGGACATCGCTCTGAAGGCACCATGTCCGCTACTGCTCCCTGGGAACCCACGTCTGCAACGCGACCACCCGGCGCTGCCGGTCATCCACGCCATAGCGGCCACGACCCGCCCCGCAGGTAGACTCAGCCTGAGCGACCCTGGCGCCAGCCCCGCGCCAGGCAATCGCCACTGTGAGCCGGCTCGCCTGCACCGCGATACACACATTCGGCTCAGGCAAGCCCGCCAGAGGCTCTCCCGCAGCTGACCGCTCGCCACCATCCTCAAGCAGAGCCTGCCAGGCCGCCAGATCGTACTCCGCCAGTGCGTCGGCGGCGCACGGGCCGTCTTCGAGGGGGCTGTGACAGGCCGTGGCGGCATGCGGCGGCAACTGCGGCAGACCGTCGGGCTCCACGCCCTCCTGTGTATAGACGGCCAATGCTTCCGGGTTACTTTCCATACGAGCGAGTATGTCCCGCGCCAGGGCCGTAGCACGAGCCACCTGAGCGCTCTCCAGGCTGTTGCGCCAGGCGACGGCCTGACCCGCAAGCAGACCGGACACACCGACGGTGAACAACAGTGAGGCAATCAGCAGCTCGATCAGCCCGAACCCGGCCTGTGCCCGCCTCACGCGACTGCCTCCTGTGGGCAGTCACCCCACCCACGCACCAACCTGGCGCGGCCGACCACGTTCATGACCACGCTCCAGGACAGGAGGCGGGGATGGCGCCCCGAACAGACCATCAGGGTGCGATTACGGCCGGCTGTCCCGTCGGGCCGGAAGCTGATCGGGTCCGCCATGTGTCGCGCCCCCGCACGATCCAGCACGCTCAGGCCTGCCGCCATCGGCGCCCAGGCGCGCAGTAATGTACCGGGAGGGCGAAGCCCTGCAGCGTGGCGGCCCCGCAACAGCACCCAGCCGTCGCGGTAGTCGCCGGCGCATTGCAGCACACCACTGCGCGCGTAGGCGGACGGGCACAGGGTCACGACTTCGTTGCGATTCACCGCTTCACTGCGAGCAAGGTTGAGTGCCGTGAACAAACGCCCCGCCTCGGCACGGACTTCAAGACGCTGCTGAATACGCTCAAAGCCCGGCACCGCCACCAGCAAGAGCACGCCCAGCAGCACAACCACCAGCAGCAATTCGATCAAGGTGAGCCCGCGAAGCGGGCCGCGATGTGACGTCCTGTCCATGCACAGCCTCCCTGCAAGGAGAAGCTTAGCGGGAAATCACGGACGCGCCAGCGCCCGGCTGCAATTGACTACATCAGACGTTGCGCAGGGGTATACGCAGCTCGCGCGGCAGGGAGAAAGTCACGTTTTCAGGGCGCCCGACCAGCTCTACCGGCGCACTCGCGCCGAGGGCCTGCAGGCCCTGTATCACCTCGCTCACCAACACCTCGGGGGCAGAAGCGCCTGCAGTGACGCCGACACGATGCCGGCCCTCAAGCCACTCGGGACGAATGTCCTCCGCGCTATCGATCAGGTATGCGACCGCGCCCATGCGCTCAGCCAGTTCCCGCAAGCGATTGGAGTTGGAGCTGTTGGGGGACCCGACCACCAGAACCAGATCGCACTCACCCGCCAGCTGCTTCACCGCATCCTGACGGTTCTGGGTGGCGTAACAGATATCGTCTTTGCGTGGGCCCTGAATGGCCGGAAAGCGGGCGCGAAGTGCGTCGATAACCCGTGCTGTATCGTCTACCGAGAGCGTCGTCTGGGTGACGTAATGCAGGCGTTCCGGGTTGCGCACAACCAGTGAGGCCACCTGGGCCTCGTCCTCGACCAGATAGATGTCGCCACCGGCACTGCGATCAAACTGGCCCATGGTGCCTTCGACCTCGGGGTGACCACAGTGCCCGATCAAAATACACTCGCTGCCATCAACGCTATAGCGCGCTACCTCGATATGCACTTTGGTGACCAACGGGCAGGTGGCATCGAACACACGCAAACCACGTGCGGCCGCCTCCTTGCGTACCGCCTGCGACACACCGTGTGCGCTGAATATGACAATGCAGTCATCGGGAACCTCTTCCAGTTCCTCGACGAATACCGCCCCGCGTGCGCGCAAATCGTCTACCACATACCTGTTGTGCACCACTTCGTGGCGTACATAGATCGGTGCGCCAAACATGTCCAGCGCACGATTGACAATATCGATGGCGCGGTCAACGCCGGCGCAAAAACCCCGGGGATTGGCGAGACGGATTTCCATCAGTGCAACTCTGCCGGCTCAACCCGGTGCACGTGCACATCGAACAGTATAGTGCGTCCCGCGAGTGGGTGATTGAAATCCACCGTCACCTCGTCTTCATCAAACGCCACAATCAGGCCCGGCAATTCGCCACCGGCTGCATCAGCAAAGGAAAACACCAGGCCGATTTCCAGCGCCGCATCGTCATCAAAATGATCCCGCGCCACGGTTTGCACGTTGTTGTCGTTGGGCTGGCCGAAGGCGTTCTCGGGCAGGATGGTAAATACATGCCGCTGGCCGGGCTGCATTCCCATCAGCGCCTGTTCGAAGCCGGGCAGCAGGTTGCCATCGCCCACCACAAAACTCACCGGTTCACCGCCGAAGTTGCTGTCCACCTCAGAGCCGTCCTCCAGGCTGACAGAAAAATTGAGAAACACGCGCGTGCCCTCGCCTACCGCTACATCGCTATTTGTCACTGGGGTCCTGTACCTCCGGTCTGCGCCGCCTGCCGCGGCGCAAGGAAACTGTCGAGTATCATCAACGCGGCACCCACGGTGATGGCCGAATCGGCAATATTGAACGCCGGGAAAAACGCACCCGCATAGTGTAGCGAAATAAAGTCGACAACGTGGCCAAGGACCAGGCGGTCCCAGAGGTTGCCAATGGCACCGCCGAGAATCAGTGCCAACGCCGCGGGGAGCAGGCGCTGGCTCGAAGGCAGGCGATACAACCAAACCACCAGTACCACGCTGATTACCATGGCAATCCCGCTGAAAAAGTAGCGCTGCCAGCCGCCCGCATCGCTGAGAAAGCTGAATGCCGCACCCGGGTTGTACTGCAGGGTGAGATTGAACCAGCTCGTGACCGGCAGCGGGCGAGCGTAGCTGAGATAGTGCTCAGCCGCGACCTTGGTAATCTGGTCAAGCGCAATGACCAGCAAGGCCAGAGCGTACCAGCCGATGACGGGGTGCAGTTTAGGCAAAGCGGCGCTGCTCCCCGGGGCCGTCGACATTGTCGACGCAGCGGCCGCACAACGTTGGATGCTGTGCATGGCGACCCACGTCCTCACGACGGTGCCAACAGCGCTCGCATTTCTCTGCGGGACTCACATGTACCTGCAGGCGGAGCTGGGGCAACTCGGTCGCGGCGGCATCAGCGGGAGCCGAGTCCAGCGGAGCCAGCGTGGCGCCTGAGGTAATCAGCACAAAACGCAACTCGTCGCCGAGGCTCTCCAGCAGCGTCTGCAACGGTGCTGCCACGTAGAGCGTGACATCAGTATCCAGCGAGCCGCGCACCACTCCCGCAGCGCGCTGCACCTCGATCTCCCGGTTCACCGCGGCGCGCACTGCCATCACCTGCTGCCAGTAGGCGGCCCCCATGGCCTCGCTGCCCTCGAGCACCTCTAGTCCCTGATACCATTCACCGAGAAAGACCGATTCGGCGTGTTCACCGGGCAGATTTTCCCAGATTTCCTCTGCGGTGAAGCTGAGAATCGGAGCGATCCAGCGCACGAGCGCCTCGACAATATGGTACAGCGCCGTCTGTGCCGAGCGGCGCGCGCGGCTGTCCGCCCGCGTGGTGTACTGGCGATCCTTGATGACATCCAGATAAAAGCCGCCCAGATCGTTGCTGCAGAAGTTATGCAGCTTCTGGTAGATCACATGGAACTGGTAGCTTTCATAGGCCGCCTCGATCTCGGATTGCAGCCGCGCAGTCCGATCAATCACCCAGCGGTCAAGCGACAGCAGTTCGGCAAAGGGCAAGACGTGCTGCGCCGGGTCAAAGCCGTTCAGGTTGGAGAGCAGGAAGCGCGCCGTATTGCGAATACGCCGGTAGGAGTCCGCGGTGCGCTTGAAGATCTCGTCGGACACCGTGAGTTCACCGCGGTAATCCGTAGCCGCGACCCACAGGCGCAGAATGTCGGCACCCAGATCGTTCATCACGGCGTTCGGCGCGATGACGTTGCCCAGCGACTTGGACATCTTGCGACCCTGCGCGTCCACGGTGAAGCCGTGGGTCAACACCTGCCGATAGGGCGCCTCAGCGAAGGCTGCAATGCCTGTGAGCAGCGAGGACTGGAACCAGCCCCGGTGCTGGTCCGAACCCTCGAGGTACAGATCTGCAGGTGCACGCAGGCCTTCCCGCCGGCGCAGCACGCAGGCGTGCGTTACTCCGGAATCAAACCACACATCCAGCGTATCGGTGACCTTGTCGTAATCAGCCGCCTCGTCGCCAAGGAGATCGACGGGCTCGAGGTCAAACCACGCCTCTATACCGCGCTGTTCAATGCGCTGCGCGACGGCCTCGATGAGCTCTGCGGTGCGCGGGTGCAATTCGCCGGTTTCGCGGTGCACGAAAAGGGTGATGGGCGAGCCCCAGGTACGCTGGCGGGATATGCACCAGTCCGGGCGTTGTGCCAGCATGGCATCAATCCGTGCCTTGCCCCACTCGGGCACCCATTGCACCTTCTCGACCGCTGCCAGAGCGTCATTCAGCAGCCCGTTCTGCTGCATACTCACAAACCACTGGGGCGTGGCGCGGAAAATGATCGGCGTCTTGTGCCGCCAGCAATGTGGATAGGAGTGCTCATACCCCTCGCTGTGCAGCAAAACCCCGCGTTCACGAAGCAGCTCCAGCATCGGCTGGTCGATCTTGAACACATGTTGGCCAGCGAACAGTGCCGTATCCGGCAGATACACGCCGTTACCTGCAACCGGGTTGTAGACCTCAAGGCCATAGGCCTGGCCGACCTGGAAGTCGTCCTGGCCGTGTGCCGGCGCAGTATGCACGGCCCCGGTGCCGGCTTCAGTGGTCACGTGCTCGCCCAGCACTACCGGCACATCGCGCGCCTGAAAACAATGCTGCAGCCGCTGGTGCTCCAGCGCCCGGCCCTTGCAACGCCCGAGCACGGTCACACCAGGCAGCCCGTAGCGCGCGGCGACCGCCGCTGCCAATTCCTCGGCCACCACCAGCGCACGTCCCTCGCCGGCGAGCAGCACATAGTCAAGATCGGGATGCAGACACACGGCCATGTTGGCCGGCAGTGTCCAGGGCGTCGTGGTCCAGATCGGCACAGCCACCTCACCCGCGTAGTCGCTATCGCAGGCACGGGCGATAGCAGCAGGGTCCAGTGCGATAAAGGCGACGTCGACCGCAGTGGAGTGCTTGTCGTGGTATTCGACCTCGGCCTCAGCCAGCGCAGACCCGCAATCCAGGCACCAGTGCACCGGCTTGAAGCCCTTGTGCAGGTGACCGTTGTCGATGATGCGCCCCAGGGTGCGCACGATATCCGCCTCAAACTGGAAATTCATGGTCAGGTAAGGGTTATCCCAGTCACCCAGCACCCCCATGCGGATGAAGTCCTGACGCTGTCGGTCCACCTGCCCTGCCGCGTAATCACGGCATTTCTGGCGAAACTCCGCAGGTGACACCTTGACTCCGGGCTTGCCGACTTTCTTCTCGACATTGAGCTCAATGGGCAGACCGTGGCAGTCCCAGCCGGGCACATAAGGCGCATCGAAGCCAGCCAGCGAGCGAGACTTGACGATGATGTCCTTCAGGACCTTGTTGACCGCGTGCCCCAGGTGCAAGTCGCCATTGGCGTAGGGCGGACCATCGTGCAGGATAAAGCGCGGGCGACCCGCGCTGGCGGCGCGAATCTTGTCGTACAGGCCACTCTCCTGCCACTGCCGAATACGCTGCGGTTCACGCTGGGCGAGGCTCGCCTTCATCGGAAACCCGGTCTGTGGCAGGTTCAGCGTGTCCTTGTAATTACTCATGCAAACATCAATCCCGTATCAATCAGTTCAGTCAGCGTCAGCCGACGCCGGACCGCTTGTGTGTTCGCTCAGCCAACGCCTCGCCGCCTCTGCGTCCCGTTCAATCTGGCCTCGAAGCAGGTCGACCGAGGCAAACTTCTGCTCATCGCGCAGTTTGTGCAGAAAGGTCACCTCCAGATGCCTGCCGTAAAGCTGCGGGCTACCCTGCAGAACATGCACCTCAAGATTGGCCTGTATGCTGTCCCCCACCGTCGGCCGCGTGCCCACGTTGGCCACGGCCGGCGCATTGGCCAAACCTCCGCCGGTCACGGTCGCCGCGTACACGCCGGAGAGTGGCGAACGCAGCCGGTGCAACTGCAGGTTCGCGGTGGGAAAACCCAGCTCTCGCCCCAGTTGCCGCCCATAGATCACTTTGCCGCTCATGCGGTAAGGCCGGCTCAGCAGGCGCTCGGCCAAGGCGAAGTCGCCCTCGGCCAGGGCCTTGCGAATACGCGTGCTGCTGACGCGTTCCCCGTCAAATTCACAGGTTTCAATAGCGCTTGCCTCGTAGCCATAGCGCCGGCCCCGTGACTTGATGAACGCAAAATCACCCTGGCGGTCGTTGCCGAAGCGGAAATCGTCGCCCAGAACGATATACTGTATGCCCAGCCCCCGCACAAACACCTCGTGGACAAAAGCCTGCGGCGGCATGCTGCGCAGGCTGGACGTAAAGCGAATACGCAGGACACGATCGACGCCAAGGGCTGCCAGGGCGCAAAACTTGTCCCGAAAGCTCATGATTCTGGCCGGCGCCTTCAGCGGTGCAAAATACTCCCGGGGCAGCGGCTCAAACACGATCACCGTTGCGGGCAGCGCGAGTTCCTTGGCCTTGCCCTGGAGCTTGCGAATCACCGCCTGATGACCGAGATGCACCCCATCAAAAGCGCCTATCGTGGCCACGCAGGGACGGTGTTGCGGCCCCAGGTTGTGCAGGCCTCTGATTAGCTCCATGAGGTCGGGCTTACTCTGTCAAAGCAAACGCCAGAGTATAGCGAAAAGTACCGCACTAGCCTATGCCGTGGAGGCGCCGCGTGTCGTGCTCAGGAGCCCGAGGGCGGCGTACGCAGGTGCTGCAGCCGCGTGCCCAGCGCCACATGGACCAGCAGGTAGGTCATGCCTCCGAGGCTACACACCAGCAGCAGATGAGCAACCCGCGCGAACAGTGTCCACGCCAACCAGTCCTCCACGCCCGGGCTGAGCGCGACCAGCACCGCGACCATCGCGCCGGTGGCCAGCAGCAGACGCCCGGTGTAAGCGGCCCAACCGGCCTGCGGCTGCAGTACGCCGTCGCGCAACAGTCCACGCAACAGCAGGCCTGCGTTCAGGTAGGCCGCGACACTGGTGGCGAGTGCGAGGCCCACGTGGCCGGCCTGGAACCAGTACATCAGCGGCAACACAAACAACAGGTTCAACACCATATTGGCGGCCATGGCAATAATGCCGTAGCGCACCGGCGTTGCCGTATCCTGGCGTGCGTAATAGCCCGGGGCCAACACCTTGATCAGCATGAACGCTGCCAGGCCCAGGCTGTAGGCTTGCAGGCTCAACGCCGACATGGCGACATCCTGCGGCCGGAACTCGCCGTACTGGAACAGGGTCACCAGAATAGGCTGCGCCAGTACGGCCAGAGCCACGGCGGCGGGCACCGCCACCAGCAGAACCGAGCGCACCGCCCAGTCCAGGGTCAGGCCGAACTGGCGCATTCTTGCCCCGGCGCGATGCGCCGACAGGCTGGGCAGGATCACGGTGGCAATGGCGATGCCGAAAACCCCCAGCGGCAGCTCCATCAGGCGGTCCGAGTAATACAGCCAGGAGACGCTGCCCGTCGGCAGAAATGAGGCCAGTACCGTATCCAGCAGCAGGTTGATCTGACTCACCGACACGCCAAACAGGGCGGGCACCATGAGTTTGATAATCCGTCGCACCCCCGGATGGCGGGTATCCCAGCGTGGACGCGGTATGAGATCCAGGCGGTACAGAAAAGGCAGCTGGAACAGCAACTGTATGACACCTGCCAGCGCCACCCCCCAGGCCAGCGCAAAGACCGGTTCCTCCAGCTGTGGCGCCGCCAACAGCGCGGCGCCAATCAAGGACAGGTTCAGAAACACCGGCGTCAGCGCTGGTACCGCAAAACGGCCGTAGCTGTTGAGAATAGCGCCACAGAACCCGGTCATTGAAATGAGCAACAGGTAGGGAAAGGTGATGCGGATCATCTGTGACGTGAGTTCGAATTTCACCGGGTCAGCGACGAACCCCGGGGCAAACACTGTAGCCACCAGCGGCGCCGCGACCATCGCCAGCACCGTCACCAGTAGCAGTGTGCCACCGAGCACGCCGGCAACACGGTCCACCAGCGCCCGCACCGCCGCCACGCTGCCGTCCTCGCGGTAGTCGGCAAGCACGGGCACAAAGGCCTGGGCAAAGGCGCCCTCGGCGAACAGCCGGCGCAGGAAATTGGGAATCTTGAAGGCCACAAAAAAGGCGTCAGCGTTGGCGCTGGCGCCCACCACCGCCGCCATGACCACGTCACGCAACAGGCCGAGCACCCGGGACAGCAGGGTCATGCTGCCGACCACCGCGCTGGAGCGCAGCAGCCCGGGTGGCGCGGGCTCCCGTGTCCCGGGGGCGGCGGGGGCTGTCACTGCAGGCAGGCCATCAGGGTAGCCAGCGCTGGCGCAAGGATTCTCCCTGCAACTGCAGCCATTGCAGGGCGATCAGCGTGTGGCCGTTGGGCACACGATCCGCCGCCAGCAGTGCCAGCGCATCAACACGGGAAATACGGTGCACCAGAATGTCCTCGCCTTCGCCACGGGCACCGTGCACCGCGCCCGCGCCCGCCCGCCGGACCCGGCCGCAGAATAACCTCACCTGTTCGGAACAGGCGCCAGCACTGGGGTAATAGCTGGCGATGGGCAGCAACTCCGCGAGCTCGCAGGCAGCCTCTTCCCCAGCCTCGCGGTGCGCGACCTCCGCATCGGTCTCGCCGGGCTCTACGACGCCGGCAATCACCTCAAGCATCCAGGGACTGCGCGCATCGCGCAGGGCGCCGGGACGAAACTGCTCAATGAGAATGACACTGTCGGTTTCCGGCTCGTAGGGCAACACGGCAACCGCATCACCGCGCTCGAAGACCTCACGCACGAGTGGCGGGCTCCAGCCGCCGCCGAACAGCCGGTGCTGCAGCGTCAGGCGACGCACAGCAAAATAGCCCTCAAACGCCGCCTCGCTCTGCAACACGCGCACCGCGTCGCCGGCAAAGGTGAGTTCAAAGGCCATCGAAGCGCCCGCCGGTGTACCAGTTGACGTCGCGCGCGTGCCTGTGCACCTGCTCCGCCACGTCAAGTACCAGGGTAAAGAGCGCCATGCGCACCAACACGCCGTTGTCGGTCTGGCGGAAGATAGCCAGGTTGGGGTTGTCGTTGAGATCGTCATCAAGCTCGCGCGCGGTCACCCGAGAGTCCCGCGGCAGTGGGTGCATGATGACCGTGTTGGGTTCGCAATGTTCGGTGTAGATGCTCTGGTTCAGGCGGAAGCGGCCGCGGTAGAGATCCGCCTCCTGCTGGGAGCTGAAGCGCTCCTCCTGGATGCGTGTGGAATACACGATGTCGACGTGACGAATGCTGGACTCCAGCGCCTCGGACTCCAGCACGTCGTGGCCGGCCGCGCGCAGTTGTTCGACGATATCTCCGGGCATGCGCAGTTCGGCCGGCGACACCAGCACCACCTGGATACCCTGAAACAGGCACAGCAGCTTGCACAGGGAGTGCACCGTACGGCCGTAGCGCAGGTCGCCGACCATGGCAATGCGCAGGCGGTCGACGTCGCGACCGCGGGCGGCCAGTTCCTTGCGGATGGTGTAGAGGTCCAGCAGGGCCTGCGTCGGGTGTTCATTGCTGCCGTCGCCCCCATTGAGCACAGGCACGCGGCTGGCGGCGGCGAACTCGGCCACCGAGCCCTCCTGCGGGTGACGCATGGCAATCACGTCGGAATAGCCGCTGAGTACCCGGGCGGTATCGTAGAGCGACTCCCCCTTGGCAATGGCAGACTGCTCGAAGCCGGTGGTTTCGCGCACCTCGCCGCCGAGCAGATTGAAGGCACTGCCGAAACTGACCCGCGTGCGCGTGCTGGGCTCGAAAAACATGGCGCCCAGGATGGCGCCGTCGAGCACTTTGGTGACGCGGCGCCGGTGGGCGTAGGGTTCCATGCTATCTGCCACCGCGAACACCCGCTCCACATCGGGGCGCTCGAACTGGGCGATGGAGAGAATATGACTACCGGCAAACTGCACGCAAACACTCCCTGCTCTGGCATCTGGCGGTGACCCGCCACCGTCGTCGGGCATTATACGGCCTGCGCCAGCCGCTTGCCCATGGGCGATTCAGGCCAGCAGCGCGTCCCCGTACTCCAACAGTGCCTCGAGGAGCTCGCGCTCGCCTGCGGAGCGCTGCTCCGCCAGCAGCGTGTCGATCAGTGCCTGATACGCCTCCATATCCAGCGCACCCGGGGCATCGGGTTCGGTGATGCGCTGCATGCGAAATTCATCCCACTGGGCGCGCTCCGCCTGCGACAGGGTGTGCGGAAAGTTACGCGCGCGATAGCGAAACAGCATCTCCGGCAGGCGGGCATCCTCGAAGGCATAGGACTGCTGAGCGAGGGCTTCCGGAGTAGCGGATCGTACCTGGTCCATACTGCGCCGGTCCGACTCCGAGAAGAATCCGCCGCCGTAGAGCATGCGGTCCGGGTCCGTGACCGGCGCAAACTCGCGCCCGGCGTAGATGGCTTGCAACTTTTCAACCATACCCCGGGCATCATCCGCGTGCCAGGCCCGCAGGGCTGCGAGGTGCCGCCGACAGCGCGCGCCGTCGAGACCAATCCGTGCGGCGATCTCGGGCGTCACCATCGTCGGCGGCGCCAGCACCGGGCAGCGGTTGATGTGCACGCTTTTCAGGCCGGGGCGCTGCTGGCCAGGCGGCAGAGCATCGCGCCGGGCGAACAGGGCCTGCTGCAGGGCGGGCACTGCCTCCTCACGCAGAACGGCAGGGTCCTCATTGAGATCGGCGCAGATGATTTCATTGCGATTCACAGGATGCGCCGCCAGCGGCAGTATCAGCGCCGTGTTGAAGCGCTCCGCACCAAACATGCCGGAGACATGCAGCACAGGCTTCAGCGAGCCGAGCTGCAGTTGCCCCTGCACCCAGCGTTTGTCGCGGCTTTGCAGCACCCAGGCGTACAGCCGCGGCTGGCGTTCGCGCACCAGACGCGCCATCGCCAGCGTGGCCTCGACATCGGACAGGGCATCGTGGGCCGCGGTGTGCGCGATGCCGTTCGCTGAGGTCAGTTCTTCCAGACGGAAGCTGACGTGACCGTCCTCGCGGCGCGGCCAGTCGAAACCCTCGGGGCGCAACGCCCAGGCGGTACGCAGTAGATCGATGATGTCCCAGCGCGAATTTCCGTTCTGCCACTCGCGGGCATAGGGATCGAAAAAGTTGCGATAGAGCGCATAGCGCGTGACTTCATCGTCGAAACGCAGCGAGTTGTAGCCAACCGCACAGGTGCCGGGCTGTGCCAGTTCGGCATGGATACGGGCGACGAACTCACATTCGGGCAGCCCCTTCTCGAGCGCGAGCTGCGGTGTGATACCGGTGATCAGGCACGCCTGGGGGTGCGGCAGGAAATCGTCGGCGGGGCGGGCATAAATGACCAGCGGGTCACCGATGACATTGAGATCGTCATCGGTGCGCAGACCGGCAAACTGTACCGGCCTGTCCCAGGCGGGGTCCGAGCCGAAGGTCTCGTAGTCGTGCCAGTAAAAGGTCGACATGCGTGGTTGCGTGCGCGACTCAGATCAACTCAATAGCCTGCTCTTCGATCTTCGCCTGCCAGATACGCGGGCCGAGTTCGTGCACCGAGACCCCGCGTGAGTCCACGGCCACACTGACCGGCATGTCCTTGACCTCAAATTCGTAGATCGCCTCCATACCCAGTTCCGGGAAGGCCACAACACGGGCCGAGGTGATTGCCTTCGACACCAGATACGCCGCGCCGCCGACGGCCATCAGATACACCGCCTTGTGTTTCTTGATCGCCTCGATGCCGGCAGGGCCGCGCTCTGCCTTGCCGATCATACCCAGCAGGCCGGTCTTCTCCAGGATAAAGTCCGTGAACTTGTCCATGCGAGTGGATGTGGTGGGGCCCGCCGGGCCAACCACTTCGTCGCGCACTGGATCGACCGGACCCACGTAGTAGATAAACCGACCTTTCAGGTTGACCTCCGGAGGCAGACCTTCCCCGCTGTCGATCAGTTCCTTCATCTTTTTGTGTGCCGCATCGCGCCCCGTCAACATCCTGCCGGAGAGCAACAGCGTATCGCCGGGCTGCCACTGGGCCGCCTCTTCCGGAGTCACCGTGTCCAGGTTGACGCGGCGCACCTGCTCGCCCACCTCCCAGGTGATCTCGGGCCAGTCATCGAGGTTGGGCGGCGTCTGCAGGGCCGGACCGCTGCCATCCAGCACAAAATGCGCGTGGCGCGTTGCCGCACAGTTGGGAATCATCGCCACCGGCAGCGACGCCGCGTGGGTGGGGTAATCGCGGATCTTCACATCCAGTACCGTGGTCAGGCCGCCCAGGCCCTGCGCACCGATACCGAGGCGGTTCACCGCATCCATGATCTCAAGGCGCAACTCCTCGCTGCGGTTGGCGGGGCCGCGCTGGCGCAGTTCGTGAATGTCGACCGGGTCCATCAGGGACTCCTTCGCCATCAGCGCCGCCTTCTCCGCTGTGCCGCCAATACCGATACCGAGCATCCCCGGCGGGCACCAGCCGGCGCCCATGGTGGGCACCGTTTTCACCACCCAGTCGACAATGCTGTCGGAGGGGTTGAGCATCGCCAGCTTGGACTTGTTTTCGGAACCGCCGCCCTTGGCCGCGACCTGTACGTCCACGGTATCCCCCGGCACCACCTCCATGTGAATCACCGCCGGCGTGTTGTCCTTGGTGTTGCGTCGCGCGCCCGCGGGATCCTCCAGAATCGAGGCACGCAACACATTGTCCGGGTGCGTGTAGGCCCGGCGCACGCCCTCATTGACCATCTCTGCGACCGACAGCGTGGCATCCCAGCGCACGTTCATGCCGATCTTCAGGAACACGGTCACGATGCCGGTATCCTGGCAGATGGGCCGGTGACCCTGGGCACACATCCGCGAGTTGATCAGGATCTGTGCCATCGCGTCCTTGGCCGCGGGATTCTGCTCCATTTCCCAGGCGCGGTGCACCGCCTGCACGAAATCCAGCGGGTGATAGTAGGAAATGAACTGCAGCGCGTCGGCGACGCTGTCGATAAAATCATCCTGGCGGATAACGGTCATGGCAGGAATCCTTGGAGTCTGTTTAGGGAGTAGAGGGCGTTGACTGCAGGCTCCTCACGGAGGACTGCAGGTCAGTAATCGAGCGGTTGATCTGGCCGCGGAATGCATTGATCGAGTTTACCCAGTCCTCGTTTTCCTGCACGCGCTTGTTCAGCTTGGACAGCTCAACATTCACCCGGTTGACGCTGTCCGCCACACGCTCCACCTCGGCCTGGTTGGCCTTGGCGCTGGCCATCAGCCGTTCGAGGTCACCCGCCACGCTTTTCAGACGCGCGATATCACCGGAGGCGCTTTTGATCTGCTCGGCATTGGCGGCCAGGGTTTTCTCCGCCGCGGCCACTTTCTTCACCTGGCTGGCACTGGTCTTTTCCAGTTCTTCAATCGCGGCCTTGTTGCGACGCCAGGCCGACGCCCACAGCTTGTCGACCTCCGAATAAAGCTCCTTGATCTTGACGGCCATCGCCTGGGTGTTCTGGCTCAGCCCTTCATCGGTATCCGAAAGCCGGTCTTCGAGGTCCGAAATCCGCTTGGCATAGCGTTCCATCTGTGCGGCGCTGCTATCCAGGGCCTGCTGCAACTGATAGGCCCAGGCACAGGCCACACCCGCCACGGCGAGTGCGAGCACCAGCGTCAGACGCGACAGGATACTGCTGCCGCCACCCGCGGGGGCACCAGCGCCACCCGAGGGCGGCCGCATGTTCCCCGCTCGACCTTTCTCGGGCTTGCTCCCGCGAGGCTTGGGCGCAACAGGTTCCTGCCCGGTTTCCCGAGAGGGAACAATGGAGGGCATGTGGTCAATATCGTCCTGAGACATGGTCGGTCACTGGCAAGAAAATGAGCCGGCATTATACATGTGCAGCACCGCTATTGCAGAGCCGGCGTGACACAGGGGTTGCCGCGTAGGCAGGTGCCGGGCCGTTGATATCGGCCCGGCGACAGGAACTGTGTTACAGGAAGGCGAGCAGCGCCCAGACCACGCCGGTCAGCAGGATGCTCATGTGGATGACGCCAACCACCTTGGTCATCGGCCCCTGTTTGCCGAACAGGGCATTGGCTTCCAGCGCCAGAATCAGTGCGGCACAGGCAATCAGGCCCGTCGTGCTGGGGGTGATAAACGGTGCGTGCTTGGCGCCCAGCATGCCGAACAGCATGGGACCGGAAAACAGCGTGTTGGTGCGCGAGGCCAGGCCGGCCTTGGCGGCCGCGACCGGACCGTCACCCTCTGCCAGCCCCAGCACGATTTTCTGGTTGGGCCAGATAATCAGCCAGACGTTGAGGAACATCAGCGTACCGGTCAGGGAGCCCATGAGGATCAGGGCGCTGGCGCCCATATTACCGAAGGGACGCGCCGCCATGAGCAGGATGAAGCCGGTCAGGAAGGTAAACATGGCACCCCAGCGGAACCACCACAGCGCCCGGGGCGCCAGTTTTTTCATGGCGTCTGCCTTGGCACCGGCCTCGGCTTCCTTGAAGTACTCAGTCTGCACGAAGTTGAAATAGTAGAGCATGCCGATCCAGGTGATACCGAATAGCACGTGCGCCCAGCGGAAAACGAAATCAACGATAAACATGTTCATAGGAGTTTCCTTCTTGTCGTTATAAAACCCACTTCATTGTACACGCTGGCATGGGCCGCGTAACTGCCCACGCGCGAAATGTGCTGGACCCAAAAAAAACCCCGCACAAGGCGGGGCTTTTCGGGACCTGGATACCAGACGGCTTACATCATGCCGCCCATGCCACCCATACCACCCATGCCACCCATGTCGGGCATGCCGCCGCCAGAAGACTTGTCTTCCGGTGCATCGGCAATCATCACCTGGGTGGTGATCATCAGCGCCGCAACAGAACCGGCGGCCTGCAACGCCGTGCGGGTCACTTTGGCAGGATCGAGGATGCCCATCTCGATCATGTCGCCGTACTCGCCGGTCGCCGCGTTGTAGCCGTAGTTCCCCTTGCCCTGGCGAACTTTGTCGAGCACCACAGAGGGCTCACCACCGGCGTTGGCAACAATCTGGCGCAGGGGCACTGGTTACTGCGTGCGCG
>DIAF01000011.1:256330-264334 GCA_002414665.1 Halieaceae bacterium UBA5085 | reverse complement strand
AGCATGATGACCATCCACACGACTTTATCCACCGGCTCCAGTACCGGGTCGCAGACGACCGCGGTGGGATACGCCTGGTGCCAGTGCCCCAGAAACAGCAGGTTATCCTGCCCCGAGTTCTGGGTGCGGCTGGTGGCGGCCTGGATGAGGCGATCCAGGGCATAGGTCTCCGGCTGGGGTTCACGCTCGATGCCGGACATGGAGGTCGGTTCAATGGTCGTCGGCAGACTCACCCTCGGGATTGCCGTAGGCGGTCCAGCGCTGGGTCAGACACCAGATGGTGCGCAGCTCAAGCCCGGTGGCGTCCTTCAGGGCCAGATAGTCCTCCGCGGTCAATGAGACTTCGCCGTCGTCACCCGCCCGAGCCTGCCAGGCCAGCCACAGGGTATGGGCGGGTTCCTCGTCGGGCTCACTGGGGCGGCCCACCGCGGCGGTAAATCCCAGCAGACGACGCCAGCGCGCGTACTCCTTGGACCCCAGTCCGAACAGGGCGCGCATCATCTCCTGAGGGGCATCGGCCTGCATCAGGGTGAGTTGCAGATGATCAGACTCACGTTGCTGGCGCAGACGCGCCACCAGGTGCCAGAACACCTCCCGGTCGAGCTGGACCTGCAGGCAGTGCCCCCGAAAGGTCCCGGTCCGGCAGAGATCGGTAATGTTGAGCTGCTGGAGAGCGTCGACCTCTTTGGGACCGAACTGCATGGCCCGCAATGCGAGCTGATCGCCTTCGTCGAGGCAGCGGACCGCGTACAGGAGTACCGCGGTGGTTAAGTCAGACTCCTTACTGGTTGGCATCGCTCCCCTCCCCGGGTAACCACAGATCAAGACCCATGCGATTCGCAGCCTCGTGGATCGCACGGTAGGTTGTCATCAGCGCCAGCAGATCGCGCCAGTCCGTATCGGAGAGCGACCGCCACAGCTGACAGCCCCAGTGTCCGGGATCCGGTGTCCAGACATGCGGGTAGAGCAGGCCAGGATCCCGGAGCGATAGCGCCGTGTGCAGCACCGAATCACTCACCAGATGGGGAAGGACCTGGTTCACCGGTGCCGTCGTCAGCTCCGCGCAGGCCGCCAGCTGCCACCACAGGCAGGACACCTCGCCAAACAGGGCCGGATCCAGCGTGTCGCGCAGCTCCGGGGGCGGCACATCGGTCAACATGAAGCCGAGACCCTGATCCGGCAGCGGAACCACCAGGACGGCGAGTCCGTAGTGCTCTGCCAGACTGGCGGCCAGTGTGTAGGCAGTGAACCGCAGGGAGGCCAGTGGATCCTCGGGCAAAGAGACCGTTCCGCTGACCGGCGCCGCGGCCTTGGGGGGTATATCCACCCTCCTCTCCGACTGCGTCGAGTTCGATGGTTCCCTAACACCAACCGGCTCCACAGCCTCTGGTTCGGGCGCAGTCGGCAGAGGCTCCAGCACGACTTCGGTATAGCCGGAGCCACTGAGCAGTGCATCCAGCTGGAGACGTACGCTATGGAGACTGGTATCCGTTGCTTCCCCCACCTCGTTCTCGAGGGCGGTCCTCAGCAGCTCCAGGTTCCAGTCGGACGAATCGTAGCGCTGACAGAGCGCGGCGAAGATTTCCGCGCACTCGGACTCCGGACCGAGCGCATGACGGTACCAGAGCTCGAGAAAAGCGTTTTCCAGCGCCTGTAGCTTTTCCACCTGGGGGCGACCCAGGCCGGCATTCAGGGCCTCCGGGATCAGCGGCAACAGGCGCTCCACCGCATAGACCATCTTGGAAATCACAGTGTGGTTAATTCCAAGGCCCCGCTGGGTCATGATCTTGGCAAGCCCCCGCAGCGTGAGCGTGCGGTGGGGTGATTCAGACTCGAGTATGGCCTTGAGATCCATCACCGCCAGCGCCTTGTCAATGAAGATCAGGCTCCCCCGAAGCTCGTTCTCCCTGAGGTGCGCGAGCAGGACTTGGGATTCCTCCGTCCAGGGCCTATAGACGCAGTTAACGGTGCCAAACCGCTCATCCCGGGTTTCCTGGTAGAGTTCCTGCAGGATTTTGAGACGCGTGTTGCCACCCACAAGCGGTACATAGTGGCGTTCACCAGGGCGCTGAGTGACCACCAGGGGCTGGTCGAGACCCTGCGCGCGGATGGATGACTTGATGCGCTGGTATTCTGCGTTGAACCCATGCCGGGGGTTATGTTCATACGGCTGTAGGTCAGAGAGCGGCATCATCAGAGCGCCTGAGGCTGCTTGCTGGTCGGCCGGTAAAACCGGCTGCCGATTCACGCTCCTACCCTCGCTGTAAGAATCACCAGCGGACCGGGGTACTTCCGACATGGGTGTCCGCGATAGCGATCAGGTCGCAAGGAACCTGATCGGGGAGCCCAGCGCGGCTTGGGGCGGGATGTGACAAGCTGGGGCGAACCCCCGGGAGACGCGCGGTCGTTTATGACATGCAGAAGCCGGAACGGAGAGATCATGGAGAAAATCCTTTTCCTCGCAACTCTCTAAACGTAGCACCGATAGAAAAACTTGCGTTCATCATTTGTGTCCAAATTGGTCCGATCACACCCAACTACCGCAGAGCGATACCCGGTGCCCTAAGGCGGGGGAGATTCCTTGACCGATTAGGCGGCCATGATTACGGGTAGGATGTGGATTCGGTGCTGCGCAAAATAGTCGCGTCATTGAAATGAGCACCTCAAGCCCGCGCTTATCAAGTCCAGGTCCAGCTAACGTCTACGGCCCCGTGTATTTCGTGTCTCCTCCCACGCTTCAATCTCCGTGAGACGCCAGCGTGTGCAGCCCACCGAGAGCTTGATGGGCTTGGGAAAGGCAGCAGAGTGCGTCCAGCGCCAGACCGTGGCGCGGCTAACCTGAAATCGTTGCGCGATGGCGGTATCCGACAAGTAAACTGAACTGTGCATGGCATCTCATCCTTGAACGATTCGAAACAGAGTGAGTGATTCTGCACAGTACAGACCCAAACCCAACGAGAAAGTCCGCGCTGGCTTGGCCGGCTTTCAGCCGCTATGTAAAATTCCGCCAGGTTACCGATGGTGACGACCCGGCCAAGCATAAGGCTACATTCAGATACAGACCCGTCATTGGGAACGGAGTCAAGCATTGTGTCCGGCTCCAAATCCATGACCATCGGTAGTCTAGGCAAGGCGGCAGAGATAAACCTTGAAACTATTCGCTACTACCAGCGGCTGGGGCTGATGACAGAGCCTGATAAGCCCTTAGGCGGGATTCGCCGCTACGACGAGGACGCGTTGGCACGACTTCGATTCATCCGCAGGGCACGATGGCTGGGATTCAGCCTGGAGGAGATCGGAGAACTGCTGAAACTCGAAGACGGCACCCATTGCGACGAGGCCAAAGCACTGGCCGAGCGCAAGCTGTGCAACGTGCGAGGCAAGATCCACAGTCTTCAGCGAATTGAAGGCGTGCTCGACCGACTCGTCGAGGAGTGCTGTACGCAGAAAGATAATGTCACCTGCCCGCTGATCGCTTCCCTCCACCAGGGGTTTGAGGCAGTTACTCCATGATGGCAACAGCAGATCCGCATCACGAAAAGGCCCATGCATGCTTATCTACTTACGATGCAATCATCGAAGATTTGGCGGGGCATCAAAGATCAGGATGATTCCGGCGGGCTACCCTCTGACTCGATTCAGCTCCACGGTCACATGAGCAAGCTCTTTGTGTACGCCTAAATACCGTTTGATATCGTCAGGCGCCACGGCTTCATCCACCACGAGCGACAAGATGCACGCGTAGCTTCCCTTCCCTACTCGCCAGACATGCAAATCCGATACTGCCGCCTCTACCGGCGCCGACTTGATGGCATCGTGTATCTCCGCCACCACAGGCGCATCCATTTCTGCGTCCAGAAGCACGCGACCGGTATCCCGCAAAAGCCCGTAGGCCCAGGCGGAAACCAGGCCTGCACCCACAATACCCATTACCGGGTCCAGCCAACTGGCCCCCCACCACTTGCCCCCAAACAAGGCGACAATGGCCAATAGCGAGGTTGCCGCATCGGTCATGACATGCAGATAGGCAGAACGCAGGTTGAGGTCATGATGATGGTTATCGTGACTATCCGTGCCATGATGATGAGCATGTCCATCTTTCAATAACCAGGCACAGGCCAGATTCACTAACAAACCTAGTATGGCAATAATGATCGCCTGGTCATAGTGAATGGGGCTCGGTGTTAACAAGCGTTCAACAGACTGGAACAACATCAACCCGGCGACCCCGACCAGCATTATCGCACTGGTATAGCCGCCCAGGATTTCAATTTTCCAGGTGCCGAAGGCGAAGCGTTTGCTATGGGCCAAACGCCGTGCTGCGCGGTAAGCCAGGACCGACAAACCCAACGCCATGACATGGGAACTCATGTGCCAACCATCGGCCAATAGCGCCATGGAGTTGTAAATCCATCCCCCGGCGATTTCCACCACCATGGCAATTGCAGTGAGCCAAACGGCCCACCGGGTGTTTCGTTCCGCTAACGGATTGCCGTTATCAAAAATATGGGAGTGTTGCCAAGGAATGGTGTTGTCGAATTTTTCCACCGGACTGGCACCTTAGTGCATCGCGGTATATACTATACCCAAGTATATATTCAAACACTAGAGGGCAGTGCTTGTGGCACACACCAACAGGGATCAAAAAAAGCTCTTAACCCGGGTTCGACGCATTAAGGGGCAGGCAGAAGCCATTGAAAAAGCCCTGAATCAGGGCAAGGATTGCACAGCCATACTGCAACAGATAGCGGCCATACGCGGTGCTATCAATGGCCTGATGTCCGAAGTGCTCGAAGGTCATCTGCGTGAACATCTAGGCGCCGAAAACATTTCTCAGACACAGCGTCAGCAGGAACTCGATGATGTCATCGGCATACTGCGATCGTATTTAAAATAAGTCATTCAACGATTAATTCCGAAATACCGGTGAAGACATTGCGAACGCACCTGAAATGATGGGCCAGACTTATCAGGCAGGACATGTATACGGTGTGGCTGGTTGCGCGGGACTCTCGCACACCTCTGCACACCAAAATACTGGCCTTCGTCGTCGGTGCCTATGCTTTTTCCCCTATCGACCTCATTCCAGACTTCATCCCGGTCATTGGTTACCTGGATGACTTATTGATCGTTCCGGTGGGCATCTGGCTGGTAGTAAAAATGACACCGAAGATTGTTATTCAGGACAGTCGTGAACGCGCTAAACTTCACCACCCAACGCCGATCAGCCGGGTCGCGGCAGGCGTCATTATCGGTCTGTGGCTATCCGCTATAGCGGTATCAATCTATCTATGGGGATATTGATGACGCAATTTAATTATCGCCTCCACTTGATTTGCTCAGGCCACCCCACGACGGACTCACCTAACGCCATGGGAGTCCAGTCCTTTCTATGCGGTTGCCTTTCTGCTAGGCTCTTGCTCACATTATTGGACCGCCTGCATGATTAAACGCTGTTTCATAGTCGCAATGACGCTGTTGATTGCTTTGCAGTCGATGGCATCTATTGCCTATGAGGCACAGCCGCACAACCCTGCAATGCCACATCATGATGAGCATTCACACGAATCAGCGGATTTTTTCAGCGAAAATCAGGCAACCAAGTCGTCTCCCGACAGCCCCAATCATTCAGCGGACCATTGCCATCACAGCCATAGCTGCTTCCACATGGTGTTGCTGGGAACCCTCACCAACACTTCCGGCTTGACTGCGGGAATAGTACTGTCCGACTACCAAGTCAACTTCACCACCGGGGTTCAATCCTCCCTTTTCCGCCCTCCTATCGTCTGATCCTGCGAATACCTTCCCCACCCGGGGAACTGTCATCTAGACTTTCGTAGGAGCAGTCTTATGCTTTTCAGAATGCCCGTAAAAAACGGGCGGCGCGCAATGCCGTGCCACTTTATTGTCCATGCTTTTTGCCTCTTAGCGCTGGCATTCGGTTCTGCCCTGGCCCATGCCGGTGACAAACCGCTCACTCTGTCCGAGGCCCTCTCGCGGGCCATGGCGGCAAACCCCGGCCTCCAGGTCTTCGATTTTCGCCTTCAGGGCCTTGAGGGTCGCCGCGTTACGGCAGATCAAAATCCTGCCCTGGAGGCCGGCCTGGAAGTGGAAAACTTCCTCGGCAGCGACAATCTGGAAGGGGTCGACGGGGCGGAGTACACCCTGTCCTTGTCATCGGCTCTCGAACTTGGCGGCAAGCGTCAGGCCCGCGTGAGCGTGGTTAACTCACGATACGGGCGGGTCGAGGTCGAGCGCCGGGCCGAGACCCTGAATCTCTTGGGACAGGCGACCCAGCGTTTTGTCGCCACCCTGGCCCTGCAGGAAAAACTCCAACTAGCCGCTGAAGCCGTGGCGCTGGCCGAGGCCACCCACGAGATCGTCACCCGACGTGCCGACCGCGGCGCAGCGCCGCAGGCCGAAGTCCTGCGCGCCAGGGCCGCGCTCACCCAGAGTCGTATTGAGCAGGCCCGTCGGCAAACCGAATTCGCGAGCCGGAAAATGGCTTTGGCTTCCCTGTGGGGCGATACCAGCCCGGACTTCCAAATGCTGGAAGGCGATCTGTTCCAGTTCGGTTCCTCCGACAACTTCGATGCCCTGTACCAGCGGGTCAGCGACAGCCCAGCCATTCAAATCTACGCGAGCGAACAGCGTATCCGTGAAGCAGAGATTCAGCTGGCCCGCAGCCAGTCCGAGAGCGACATCCGTTGGCAAGTCGGCATCCGGCGTTTCGAAGAGACGGATGATACGGCCTTGACCGCTGGGCTCTCGGTACCGCTCTTTTCCGGACGGCGCAATCGCGGCGAGGTGCAGGCCGCCCTGGCGGCGCGGGATGAGGTCCGATTCCGCCGGGAGGATACCCTGCTGCGCCTCCATTCGCGCCTCTTCGATGCCTACCATTTGCGACAACAAAGTATTGAGGCTGTTGAGCAGATTCGCAGCCAAATGCTTCCCGACCTGACCGATGCACTCACTCAGACCCGCCAAGCCTATGAAAACGGCCGCTACAGCTATGTGGAGTGGACCGCCGCACAGCGTGAGCTGCTCTCAGCACGGGAGGTACTGGTCGACGCCGCGACCACGGCGCTACTCAACCAGGCGTTGATCGAACAACTTACGGCGCAGCCACTCGCGACTACTCCGAGCGCCCCGGCGCGCTAACCCACGAATTCAGGACTCACACCATGCAACTGATAAAACAACTCTGTCTGATTCTGGTGGCCAGCTGCCTTGCCGTCAGTCCCTTGCACGCTGCCGAGGAACAACAGGGCGAATCGCAGGCCGAGGCTAAAGGGCCTCACGGCGGCATACTGCTGCAACAGAACGACGCCACCGTCGAACTGCAAATCTTTGAGCAGGGCGTTCCCCCGGAATACCGGGCCTGGGTCACCAGGGATGGCCGCGCCGTTACCGATGCTATTGACCTCAATGTCCAGCTCACCCGCCTGGGCGGGCAAGTGGACACATTCGACTTCGCCTACCGGGGGGACTACTGGCTGGGAGATGGCGTGGTGATCGAGCCCCACTCCTTCGACGTGGAAGTGACCCTCGCGATGGACGGCAAGAACTACAGCTGGCTCTGGGAATCCCATGAAGGTCGCACCCGGATTGCCCCGGCTATCGCCCAAAAAGCGGGTATCACAACGGCCGCAGCCGGGCCGGGTGCCATCGAGCGTAGCCTCACCACCTACGGCAGCCTGGCCACGGCACCGCAGCAGATTGCCCGGATCCGCGCCCGTTTCCCGGGCGTGGTCAGTCAGGTGAAGGTCAATCTGGGCGATCGAGTCGAACGTGGTGACGTACTCGCTCAAGTCGAGTCCAACGAAAGCCTGCAAACCTACGCACTGCGAGCGCCCATCGATGGGATCGTCATTGAGCGCCGGATCAGTAACGGGGAAATGGCCGGGGAGCAACCCCTATTCGCCATTGCCGATTTGACCACTCTGTGGGCCGAACTCAAGGTCTTCCCTGGCCAGCGGGCCGAGGTTGCCATTGGCCAGAAAG
>DIAF01000011.1:254086-256057 GCA_002414665.1 Halieaceae bacterium UBA5085 | reverse complement strand
TTGGTGGTTGACAACCGCGCCCTGCAATCCTTCCGGGACTGGACCGTGGTGTTTATTCAGGTGGATGACACCTACGAGATCCGCCCACTGGAGCTGGGCCGCAGCGACGGCAACCTGACTGAGGTGCTGGGAGGCCTGCAGGCAGGCGATCGCTATGTGGTGGAAAACAGTTATTTGATCAAGGCCGATATCGAAAAATCCGGCGCATCCCACGACCACTAACCAGGAGGCTATGATGATCAATGCCATCGTACGTCTCTCGGTAGAGCGACGGTTTTTAATGTTATCCCTTATTCTCGTGCTGGTCGGCGTGGGCGTGTGGAGTTTTCAGCGCCTGCCCATCGACGCGGTGCCGGATATCACCAATGTCCAGGTGCAGATCAACACCGAGGCACCGGGCTATTCGCCTCTGGAGGCAGAGCAACGCATCACCTTCCCGGTGGAAACGGCTTTGTACGGCCTGCCCAACCTGTCCTATACCCGGTCCCTGTCCCGCTACGGCCTGTCCCAGGTGACGGTGGTGTTCGAAGAAGGCACGGATATCTACTTCGCCCGCAATCTGATCAATGAGCGACTGGGCGCCATCAAGGGCGCGCTGCCCCCCGGGCTGGAGCCGGAGATGGGTCCCATCGCCACCGGCCTTGGCGAGATCTTCATGTACACCGTAGAAGCCCTGCCCGGCGCCACTCAAGCGGATGGCAGTCCGCTGGACGCTACGGCGCTGCGGGAGATCCAGGATTGGATCATCAAGCCGCAGCTGGCCCAGGTGCCCGGTGTCATCGAGGTCAACACCATAGGCGGCTACGACAAGCAGTACCACGTCACGCCGTCGCCCCAACGGTTGCTGGAGTTCGGCATCACGGTGGATGAACTGGTCAGCGCCCTGCGGGACAATAACACCAATCGCGGCGCCGGCTATATCGAACGCAACGGCCAACAGCTGTTGGTGCGCTCGCCCGGGCAGCTGGCCACCATTGGCGATATTGAACAGGTGGTGATTGCCAACCGGGATGGTGCGCCAGTCCGGGTAGCCGATGTAGCTGACGTGGCCATTGGCAAGGAGCTGCGCACCGGCGCCGCCACCCGCGACGGCAGGGAAACGGTGATGGGCACGGCCATGATGCTGGTGGGAGAAAACTCTCGGGCAGTGGCACAGGCCGTGGCCAAAAAGCTGAAGGCCATTCAGCCCTCCCTACCCGAGGGCGTCAAGGTGGAGGCGGTATACGACCGCACGGCGCTGGTGGACAAGGCCATCGCCACGGTGGAGAAAAACCTGCTTGAAGGGGCACTGCTGGTGATCGTGGTGCTGTTTCTGTTACTGGGCAACCTGCGCGCCGCCTTGATCACGGCAGCTGTCATTCCGCTTGCGATGCTCGCCACCATCACCGGCATGGTGCAGTCTGGCGTGTCCGCCAATTTGATGAGCCTGGGGGCGCTGGACTTCGGCCTGATCGTCGACGGCGCGGTTATCATCGTCGAGAACTGTATCCGGCGTCTTTCCCAGGCCCAGCACGAGAATCAACTGGCCCTAAAGGAGCGACTGCAGCTGGTGTTCGAGGCCACCAACGAGGTCATTCGCCCCAGCCTGTTCGGTGTCGCCATCATTACCGTGGTATACCTGCCGATCTTTGCCCTTACCGGCGTCGAGGGCAAAATGTTCCACCCCATGGCGGCCACCGTGGTGATGGCCCTGCTGTCGGCCATGGTGCTATCACTCACCGTGGTGCCCGCCGCTGTGGCAGTTTTTATGGGCGGCAAAATCAGCGAAAAGGAAAGCCCGGTAATAAGTGGCGCCAAATCGCTTTACAGGCCCGCGCTGCATGTGGCGATAAGGTTCCGCTGGCTGGTGTTGGGCGGGGCAACCGCGCTGGTGGCGGTCTCTCTCTGGCTGGCGACCACCCTGGGGTCGGAATTTATTCCACAACTGGATGAAGGGGATATTGCACTCCATGCCCTGCGCATCCCGGGCAC
>DIAF01000011.1:208953-253795 GCA_002414665.1 Halieaceae bacterium UBA5085 | reverse complement strand
GAGGTGGACAAGGTGTTCGCCAAGATCGGCACGCCGGAAGTGGCCACAGACCCCATGCCCCCCAGCGTGGCGGACAACTTCGTCATCTTGAAGCCCCGCAGCCAATGGCCAGATCCAGACAAAACCAAGGATGAACTGGTGGCGGAAATGGAAGACGCGGTAACGCAACTGCCTGGGAACAATTACGAGTTCACCCAGCCCATCGAGATGCGCTTCAATGAACTGATCTCCGGCGTGCGCGCCGACCTCGGGATCAAGGTGTTCGGCGATAACCTGGATCAGCTGCTGGCATCGGCCAACGACGTCCTCGAGGTTGTGGAGTCCATGGAAGGCGCCGCCGATACCCGGGTCGAACAGGTGACCGGCCTGCCCATGCTGTCGATACACCCCAGGCGCATGGTGCTATCACGCTACGGGCTGACCGTGGATAATCTTCAGGATCTGGTGGCAGCCGGAGTCGGGGGCGAAAACGCCGGCCTGATTTACGAAGGCGACCGCCGCTTCCAGTTGATGGTGCGTCTGCCCGAAGACATCCGCCGGGATGTGGACAGCCTCGCGGACCTGCCAGTCCCCCTGCCGGACGGTGGCTATGTACCCCTATCGGAAGTGGCCGATCTTGAACTGGCACCCGCGCCCAACCAGATCAGCCGGGAAAACGGCAAGCGTCGGGTAGTAGTCACCGCCAACGTGCGAGACCGCGACCTGGGTGGATTTGTCGAGGAAGCACAGGCGCGCATTGCGGACGAAGTCGATTTGCCCCCTGGGTACTGGCTGGACTACGGCGGTACCTTTGAGCAACTGCAATCCGCCAGCCAGCGGCTTGCCATCGTGGTGCCGGTGACACTTGCCATCATCCTCGCACTCTTGGTGATGGCCTTCGGCTCCCTCAGGGATGCCCTGATCATCTTCACTGGCGTGCCACTGGCCCTCACCGGTGGAGTTCTGTCCCTGTGGCTGCGAGACATGCCCCTGTCGATCTCGGCGGGTGTTGGCTTCATCGCCCTCTCCGGGGTGGCGGTGTTAAACGGCTTGGTGATGATCGCCTTTATCCGCGATCTGTGGCACGAGCAGGGTAACCTGATGAAGGCCATTGTCGAGGGTGCCCTGATCCGCCTGCGGCCGGTCTTGATGACCGCTTTGGTCGCTAGTCTCGGCTTTGTGCCCATGGCCCTCAATACAGGTACCGGCGCCGAAGTCCAGCGTCCTCTGGCGACCGTGGTGATCGGCGGGATTATCTCGTCTACCCTGTTGACGTTGTTTGTACTCCCTGTGCTCTATGCGTTGTTGCATGGCAGAAGCACCAGCGACTCCGAGCCCACAGGCGACATTAAACACGACTCTGATAGTTAACCAAAGCCCTACCATGGGGAGGAGTCTCCCCATGTTTTTTTTCAGCGTTCTTTAATGCGTTTTATACCCAGGAGAGACTATGAACGATCCAAGGAAGCAACGAAAAGACGACTCGAAAGAAGTTCCATCCTTTCGAACACATCGCATCCACGCCATTAACAGTGACTGGTATTTTTTAACCCGTGAAGGTCAAAATATCGGACCGTTTTCGACCAAAGAAGCTGCAGAAGAAGGCTTGGCGGAATTCCTGAAAACTGCCAAAAAGGGTGAATAAGCAATGGTCCAAAACCCACAGAGTCGCCAAGGCACAGGTAACCAGGTAACTATGTAAAGAGTAGGTTAAGTACACCAAATACATTTTTATCAATAGCCCCCAGCGAGGTTAGTCCGATGAGCCACGATCATGTGCATATGCCCCCCGAGATCAAGGATAAACGCGTTGCTATCGCCATCTGGGCGAACGGGATCTTGACCCTGGCTCAAATTGGGGGAGGTATTTTTGCCGGCAGTCTCGCCCTTATCGCCGACGCCCTCCATAACTTCTCTGACATGGCATCACTCGTCATCGCGTTCGCGGCGCAAAAAATTGCGCGCCGCCCGGCTGACGCAAGGATGACCTTTGGCTACGGACGCATTGAAATCGTTGCTGCCCTCATCAACTACACTACCTTGATCATTATCGGGTTCTACCTGATTTACGAAGGTGGCATGCGGATCATTGATCCTCCAGAGGTCAAGGGCTGGTGGGTCGTCTGGCTGGGTGGTATCGCCCTGGTCGTGGACGCACTGACAGCGTTGCTCACCTATTCGATGCAAAAAGGCAGTGTCAATATCCGTGCATTGTTCCTGCACAATCTGTCGGATGCACTGGCGTCGGTCGCCGTGGTCATTGGTGGGACCCTTATTTTACTCTACGACATGCGGTGGGTTGATCCTGCCATCACCATCGGCATCGCGGGCTACATTCTCTACCTGGGTCTGACAGAAATCGGCGGCACCATCAGGACACTCATGCTGGGCAGCCCGGTGGATATCGATACCGATGCCGTCATCGTTGCCCTGTCCAACATTGAAGGCGTTGTCGACCTTCACCATGTGCATTTTTGGCAGATGGGCGAACACGATGCCTCGCTGGAGGCCCATGTAATTATCGAGGAAAGTGCATGGGATCAGCTTGAGAGCATCAAGTACAGGATAAAGCAGGCTCTGGCGCAGGAATTCAACATCAGTCATTCAACACTGGAATTCGAGCACCCGGACCATATGCACAAAGATGCCCACACCTATGGGCATGGTTAAGAGAGAAATTCTCCATAAGCACCGGCAAGAACGGAGACTATTTCAATAGGCCGCCCAGGCGCGGAATTCTGCCGGCATGAATCCGAGCAGCGAGAAAGGGCCAGGACTAATAGCGCAGTTGCAGAATACGCCGGGCGCCATTCAGCACTATCAGACCGATGATCAGACCAATGACCAGATCGGGATAACGGGAACCCGTCCAGGCGACCAATACACCGGCGACGATAACCCCCACATTGGCGATTACATCATTAGCGGAAAATATCCAACTTGCTTTCATGTGTGCGCCGCCGTGCCGGTTTCTTGCGATAAGCACCAGACACCAGACGTTGGCGGCCAGGGCCACAACACCAAAACCCATCATTAACGCGGATACAGGTTCGCTGCCGAAGACAAATCGCCGCCCGACTTCAGCCAGGACTCCCAGCGCCAGAATCAACTGCAGCCAGCCTGAAAAATGCGCAGCGCGCAGCTTCATCCGCACACTGTGTCCAACGGCATACAGTGCCACGCCGTAGACGGCGGCATCAGCAAACATGTCTAGAGAATCCGCGATCAAGCCAGTGGATTGCGCCAGCCAGCCTACCGTCAGTTCAATCACGAACATAACGCCGTTGATGGCCAGCAACCACTTCAGAATACCGGCTTCGACCTGGGCGGTTGCCTCTTCCTTCTCCCTGGCCAAGACTAGATCCTCTTCCCCCACCGGGGTGGTTTTTTCGAGCGTGGCACCCAGCCCCAGGGAGCGCATCCTCTCCTCGATGGCAGCCCCATTGTCGCCATGGAATACCCGCACCTTCCGATTCGGTGTATCGAACTCCAGTAAAACCCGGGGCTCAATACTGTCCAAGGCCATGCGGATCATCCCCTCTTCCGATGGGCAGTCCATTTTTCGCACTCGGTAGTCACTGACATAGCCATGTTGAGAAGCCATATCAGTATTGGCTATTGCAGAGGTGGGGCCATTGGCAATCTTGTTGCTCTGACAATTGTCATTGCACGGGTCAGACATCGAATAAAGCCCTTGTGGGTGTACAGACCGCCACTATAAACTCTATAACAACTATAGAGTCAATCGGAGTAATGAAAGATCATGAAAATCGGCGAAGTGTCGGAAGTGACTGGGTTCTCCGTGCAAACCATCCGCCATTATGAAAAGGAGCATTTGATTGCCTCTGCAGAACGCAGTGAAGGCAATTTTCGCTTATACGATGAAGCTGCCGTTGAGCAACTGCTGTTTATCAAGCAATGTCGCAGCCTGGATCTCAGTTTGCAGGAGATTCGGCAGTTGTTGGCATTAAACCGTTCGCCCGGTGCGCAGTGCGACGACGTGAACCGGATGATGGATAGGCACATCGAGCAGGTGGAGGCGCGTATCCAGGAACTCACCAAGCTGAACGAGCAACTGAGAATGCTGCGCCTCAGTTGCTCAAACCGTCGGACAGTGGAGCAATGCGGCATATTGCGGAACTTGTCGGCTACTCCGGCTTCCCACAGCTGACGCCGGGGCCCAAAAACTCTCCTGAAGGTTCTGCAACAGGAGCATTTTTCCGTTGCCTTCTGGCCAGCCCCAGAAAGAGCAGGAAAACCTCTAGTACCAACAATTGCTCCAGAATCCCCCCTCAGGTGGATTTGACACCGACCCAATCATTGTTCAAAGCTGACAGGCAATGAGGAAATACCAATAATATCCGCTTTCTGAAGTGCCATAGTGTCCCCATGAGTGGTGTAAATCTTCACGGTGGTGGCGGCCACCGTGGGTCTCCGTAAACTGGAGGTTGCGAGACAACCAGACACGGAGAGACACCACGATGACCTGCTCCGAGAGCTGGGCCAGTTGGTATTGCAACGGCTTATGGACGCCGAGGCAGAGCAACGCTGTGGCGCGGGTCGGCACGAGCGCAGCGAGGACAGCGTCAACCAGCGCAACGGTTACCGAGAGCGCACGCTGGTGACCCGCTTGGGGACGATGGAGTTACGCATTCCGAAGCTGCGCACAGGCAGTTACCTGCCGAGCTTCATTGAACCTCGCAAGGCCTCGGAGCAAGCGCTGGTTGCCGTCGTGCAGGAGGCCTATGTGAAGGCTATATCGACTCGCAAGGTGGACGAAGCTGGTGCAGGCTATGGGCATGAGCTGGCGCCAACGAACTCCCTGGAGCGATTGAACAAGGAAATCAAACGCCGCTCACGGGTGGTCGGTATCTTCCCGAACAACGCCGCCATCATGCCGCTGGTGGGAACATTGCTGGCTGAGCAAGCAGATGAGTGGCAGGTGACACGCCGCCACATGAGCCAAGAGACGTTGGCGCGTGTGCTGAGCAAGGAAGACCAGGCCAACCCACTGCCACAGTCTAAGGCCGCCTGACGCGATGAAAATGGAGACCGGGATTACACCGCTTGACGGGACACTACCTGGAGTGCCGACATCGCCTTACCCATTAGGATAAACGCCAGGTCCAGCAACAGGAAGGTCGTGACGGATGGGAATCCTGCAAGGGGTATTTTCACTGAATTACGCACCAGTAACCGAGCCAACCCCGCCAAAAACAGTGCGGGCTAAAAAACCGCTCAATAGGAAAATTGAGCGCTTGCAGCCCCGGTGAGCAGGGCCTGATAAAAAGGATCCTTCCAATGCTCACGATGAACCGCAATAAATGAAAGCTGCGCAAGGCTCTACAGGTCACCCGAAGTCAGATGGGAGTTGCTGCACTGCTGCATATAAGCTTGTCAATGGGCATCACAGGCTTCACTGTGCATCGAAATGCCTACATTGAACAACACGACCGCCACCAAAAAGGCCGTGACACTCCCACCTGCTCTTATCAACTAGACACCGGTCCACCTATTCTGGGCCATCAACATGGGAAAATACTTCGCTGGTCCCGTCGCTTTTCAGCAACAGCACATCGTAGCTATCGAATCGCTCACCCATTTCCATACCAGGGCTTCCTATGGGCATGCCGGGCACTGCTAATCCGAGTGCGCCTTCCGGTATGTCGTCTAGAAATTGCCTAATCAACCTCGCGGGAATATGGCCTTCAAAGACATATCCATCCACTACACCCGTATGGCACGACTGGTAGTGAGGATCTATGTTGTACCCCTCTTTTATTGCATCAAGACTCACCCGATCTTTCGTGATCACTGCGAACCCTTCGTTCTTTAGATGATCTACCCATTTATTGCAACAACCACAAGTTGGGGTCTTGAACACCTCCATCTTGACGATGTTGACCCCGCTTTGCTGACCGGGAACAGGTTGCTTTTCCGAGCAGGCCACAACTAGAAACATCGCAAACATTGCCGCTACCGCTGCCCTAGCAGCATATAATCTCCTCATTCTAATCATTTTCTACTTCCCCTCTCGTTGACAAGTGTCGTGTCCACATGCGCAAACGGTTTGTCGCATCTATTTTCCCATGGCCAAAAACGCCCCATCGCTAGAAAAGTGAATGACGCAGACCATGTAATAAGTAGAAAACCGTTGAGTGCTTCCATGGCTGTGATAAAGCGGATGTGGCCCTGGGGCTCAATGTCACCCAGGCCAAGCGTTGTATAAATCACGCCCGAATAGTAGAGATAGCTCATCGCATCCGTGATCAAGGCACCTTGAAAAACTCCAAGCTCCAGAACGGAGACAGAGACACCGTAGGTGATCGCATACATTCCGATCTCTGCTATATGTACCAGAAAGAGCGTCACAACGACAAATAGCACTTTTGCCTGCGTAGAAATTCTAAACTGGGTAGCTCTTGATCCCAGCCAAAGTAACGCCCGGTAATGAAACATAAACGTCAAGGCGACCAGCCCGAACGCTAACGCGATCGCAATAATCATGAAACCGAACCTGCTGGCCCATCTGCGGCCTGTACTTCAGAGCTATCGGCCACAACGCGTCGCTTTTCCTGAAACTGGAGAACAAAGCTATAAATCACAGGCAGCACCAGCAGATTGAGTATCATCACGGTCAGCATTCCGCCGAGCATGGGCGCGGCGATTCGATGGGTGACATCTGATCCTGTGCCACTACTCAACATGATTGGTATCAAACCCGCCATCGTGGAAATGGCGGTCATTGCTACCGGCCTTACTCGTTTAGATGTTGCGTTCAGTACAGAATCCCGAATCTCCTCTAATGTAAGACGCCTTGCGCTTTCACTTCTGCGCTCGGCAATTTCTGTATCGATAAAGCTCAACACAAGCACGCCAATCTCTGCCGCCATGCCCGCCAACGCAATGAACCCAACCGCTACCGCAACCGACACGTTGTAGTCGTTGAAATAGATGAGCCAGATTCCACCTATCAGACCAAAGGGTATCGATATCATCACGACAACCGGCTCGATAACATTGCGAAAGTTGAAGTAGAGCAACAGAAAAATAATGAACAGCGTTGCAGGCGCTACGATGCTAAGCCGTTTCGCCGCTCTTTCCATGTACTCGAATTGGCCCGACCACGTCAGCGTATAACCAGCCGGAATGTCGACCTGCTGGTTAACAACCTCTTTGGCCTTAGTCACGAATCCGCCAATGTCTGATGTTGATATGTCTACATAGATCCAGGCGTTGGGTCTCGCATCTTCACTCTTGATGACCGGCGGACCTCTCGTATAGTTGATCTCGGCTACCAGAGCGAGAGGAATTTGCGCACCGGTTGGTGTGGGTATAATCACGCGCTTGAGGGTTTCCAGATCATCCCGAAGCTCTCTGGGGTAGCGCAGATTTACGGGATAGCGTTCCAATCCCTCCACGGTTTCGGTGATATTCATGCCCCCGATAGCGCTTTGAATAACGTCCTGTACTGCGCCAACCGTGAGTCCATAGCGCGCGGCACTTTCCCGATTGATGTCAAAATCGAGGTAGTAGCCACCGACTGCGCGGTCCCCAAACGCGGAGGTCGTCTCGGGAAGCGTTTTCATGGCCTGCTCAATGTCCTGAGAGACTTCCTGCAGGACATTGAGATCAGGCCCCGATACTTTGATGCCGATGGGCGTTTTGATGCCAGTAGAAAGCATGTCGATGCGCGTCTTGATCGGCATGGTCCATGCGTTGGCGAGACCAGGAAACTGGATCGCGGCGTCCATCTCGCTCATCAGCTCTTTCGTTGTTTTGCCCGGATCGGGCCATTCCTCTTTTGGTTTCAACCGCACAGTGGTTTCGATCATTGCCAGTGGCGCGGAGTCAGTCGCAGTTTCTGCACGGCCGACCTTGCCAAACACATGATGTACCTCGGGGAACGTGGCGAGTATTTTGTCCGTTTGTTGCAACAGTTCCTTTGCCTTGGTGATCGATATTCCGGGGAACGTTGTGGGCATATACAGTATGTCGCCCTCATCGAGCGGCGGCATGAACTCGCTGCCCAGTTTGGAATAGGGGTAGTAGGTAGCGCCTAGAAGCGCTATAGCACACACGACAGTCACTACCCTCCAGCGCATCGCCGTTTTCAAAGCAGGCCGATGGAGTGCATGGAGCGCGCGGTTCAACGGGTTTTTGTGCTCCGCAATGATCTTGCCTCGCAGAAAGTAACCCATCATTACCGGTACCAGTGTGATGGCCAGTATTGCCGAGGCCGCCATGGCATAGGTCGCGGTGAAAGCCAGCGGACTAAAAAGCCTTCCTTCTTGCGCTTGCATCGTGAAAATGGGGAGAAACGATACAGTAATCACAAGAAGGGAGAAAAACAGAGCTGGGCCTACTTCCTGACAAGACTCGCCGATCGTTTTCCAACGCTCCTCGATCGGGAGATCACTGCCCTTGGCGTCGCGAGCCATGGCAAGTCGGCTATGCGCGTTCTCCACCATCACAATGGCACCGTCCACCATGGTCCCGATGGTGATTGCGATCCCACCTAAAGACATGATGTTGGCGTTAAGGCCCTGGACCCGCATCACGATAAAGGCCATCAGAACGCCCAAAGGCAGAGTGATAATGACTACAAACGCAGAGCGCGCGTGTAGCAAGAACAAAATCACCACGATGCTTACGATAACCAGTTCCTGGGCGAGTGATGTGTTGAGGCTGTCAACCGCTCGCTCAATCAAATCACCACGGTCGTAGACTGGGACGATCTCAACGCCCTCGGGAAGCCCTGCTTTCAGCTCTTCCAGTTTTGCCCGCACAGCCTGAATTGTTGCCAGCGCGTTTTCACCAAAGCGCATAATGACTACACCACCCGCAACCTCGCCCTCTCCATTGAGATCCACGAGTCCGCGCCGCAGTTCAGGGCCGATCTGCACATTCGCGACATCTCGCAGACGGATTGGCGTACCATTGTCATCAACGGAGACGGGTATCGAGTTGAGATCATCGATGGATTGTATATAGCCCAGACCCCGCACCATGTACTCGGTCTCGGCCATCTCGACCAGGCGGCCACCTACGTCCTTATTGGACATCTTGATCGCCATCGTGACTTTGCCAAGGGGAATGTTGTAGCGAAGTAGTGCATTGGGATCTACTTCGACCTGGTATTGCTTGACGAAGCCACCAACAGATGCAACCTCCGATACGCCATCTACCGTCTGAAGTGGGTAGCGGAGATACCAATCCTGCAAAGAGCGAAGCTCCGCCAGGTCGTGTTTACCGCTTCTATCGACCAACGCATATTCATAGACCCATCCCACGCCGGTTGCATCGGGCCCCAATGTGGGCGTAACACCCTGAGGCAATCGTCCGCTGACGTAATTGATTGATTCGAGAACACGCGAGCGTGCCCAGTACATGTCAGTGCCATCTTCAAAAATAATATAAACAAACGACAGGCCAAAAAACGAATAGCCCCGCACAACTTTCGTATCGGGAACAGCCAACATCGAGGTTGTCAGCGGATAGGTCACCTGATCTTCCACAACCTGCGGCGACTGCCCCGGGTACTTCGTAAAGATGATGACCTGGACATCCGACAAATCGGGAATCGCGTCCAGCGGAACGTTCTTATAAGAGAAAATGCCGACCACGCCGATAATGAAGGTCGCCACCAGAACCATAAATCGATCACGCAGGGACGCATTGATGATCGCCTTAATCATGAACCATTCCTCCGTGAGCGTCTTCGCCCATCTCATGGTCTGGTTCCTCGCTTATCTCATGCCCCGTATCGCTACGAGCACCGCCCTGCGCCTCAGACATTTCAGAATCGTTTCCATCCATGTTCTCGCGATCACCTGAGTGCGCGGAGTGATCAGTCTCAGTTTGAAGATCTTCGCCTTTAAGTGCGTCCATCATTTTGGCGGTGGCCTCGCGCAGATTTGATTCGGAGTCAACCAGGAACTGCGCCGATGTCACCACCTCTTCTCCATCAGCAACACCGTCTAGTACCTCGACGCGACCGCCTGATTCCACGCCTAGCCTCACAGTTCTGGGCTCAAACTTTCCGGGCTCCCTGACGACAAATATCTGCGGGTTGCCTCCAGAGCGCACGACTGCCTCTGATGGCACGACAATGGAGTTGGTGCGCGTGTCGGACAGTATCTTTACCTTGGAGAACATATCGGGCCGGAGCAGGAGGTCAGGATTGTCGAACACCAGTCTCACTTTGGTGGTCCGGGTCTTTGCCTCCGAATAGGGGTAGATGTAAGCCACTTCACCTGTAAAGGTCTTACCGGGTACAGATGTGAGCGTCATTTCCACCTCGTCGCCGACATTTATCCAAGGAATCTCGTTTTCATAGATGTCAGCCAGTACCCATACTTCTCTCAGGTCGGCCAGCATGTAGAGCTCTTGCTGGGGCGTTACATGCTGTCCTTGACGAACCCCAATTCGCAGCACCGTGCCATCCACAGGCGAGTGAATGTGAATGCTCTTCTTGATCTCCCGACTTTTCTCTAACTCCTCTATCTGGTGTTCGGGTACATCCAAAAACTGCAACCGTTCACGCGAACTCCTCACCAAGTTCTTGGCACCCTCGCGAATTTCTTCAAAGGGGCTCTCTCCCAGCGCAGCCAGATTGTTCAGTGCCAGTAGGTATTCCTGCTGGGTGGAAACCAACTGCGGGGAGTAGATGCTCAGGAGTATGTCGTCGGATGCGACAGCTTCACCAGTCTTGTCAACGTACAGCTCCTCTATCCAGCCCTGTACTTTTGGATGAAGCCGCGCCATGCGTTCCTCATTTAAGTCAACGCGACCAACGGTTCTTATAGTCCGGCTTATGGATTCAGATTTCGCTATCGCGGTGCGAACTCCGATATTCTGAACGACCACAGGATCGATCTTTACTGTGCCGACGACATCGCTACTCTCGCCTTCGGCGTACACCGGTACATAGTCCATACCCATGGAATCCTTCATGGGGGTAGGCGAAGTGACCGACGGGTTCATCGGGTTTCGGTAGTACAAAATATCGCGGTCGCGAGACCTACTCCCCTCCTCCGCGTATACGGGGATATAGTCCATCCCCATCGAGTCCTGCGCCGGGACGGGCGAGGTGACGCTTGGGTTCATTGGATTACGGTAGTAAAGCGGCTCGGGGCCGCCCTCCTCAGCGACTGTGTCGCCTGTGATGTCCTGAGATAACCAGTAGCCGCCGGCCAATCCGAGGCCAAGCATGATGACCGCTGTTGCAATTGTCGCTTTACTCATAGATGGACACCCTTCCTACTGCGGCCTCCAGACGCGATAACGCCTGATTGGCTTCACTGAACGACTTCCAGTACAGAAGCTCATAGTTAAACAAAGTCATTTGACTGCGAACCAAGTTGAGAAAGTCAACTTCGCTCACCTGATAGGCAGCGAGCATCGATTGCACCGTTTGCTCGGCTTGTGGAATGATGCCTGTGCTGAACAATTCGTTCTGCTCCCTCGATTTCTGATAGTCGGTGATAGCGGTTGCAATGGCAGATCTCACGGCACTTTTCTCATCAATAAGCGCGTAGCGATTCTTCGCGACTTCCGCGGTTTTTTGAGAGATAGCTCCTGACTGCTTGCGGCCTGCATAAAGCGGTATCTTGACTCCAAACATTACCGAGAAGAGATCCGCTCGTGATCCACCCATGAAAGGCGGGTTATCACCATCCCGCTCTCCATACATGACACCGAGCTTGAAATCCGGAAACCTGTCTTTCTTGGCTAGCTCGAGCCGCGCTAGAGCCGCTTGCATCTGAGTCTCCTTCTCTTTTAAGGTCGGCCTGGATTCGTTCGCGATCGCAAAGAGCTCGGTTTCGCTGAGGATGCCCGGCATCGAGCTGATATCAACGTCAGCGAGCGCCGCAGGAGAGCTGGCCGGTCTATCCATGAGCGTATTAAGCTGTATCGACTGGTGTTTTCTCAAAGCCACCAGACTTATGCCCTGCTCAATCAGCTTGGAAAGTTCCAGCTGCGCGAGCAAAATATCCTGCTGTAGTCCCCTGCCCGTTTCATATTTGGTTTCGGCCACTGCAATAAACTGACGCAGTAGCTCCTTGTTTTTCTCCAGCGTCTCCAACGCCCGATCGAGGTAGTGTATCTGCCACCAGGTTGTCTTGACGGAGTTCGCTAGCCTTACTCTCATTTCGTCTACAGAGTAGCCAGCGGCGATCGCATCAAACGTCGCAGCTTCTTCTTTGAGATCCAGTTTCCCGGGGAAGGGGAACTCTTGGCTAAACCCGAACTGCAGTTGCGTCATCCCCTCCTGATCGCGATCAAAACTGTCCGTTGGGAAATTCATCGCGTTGATGTTGAGCATGGGGTCCGGCAAGCTACCGACCTGCCTAGGCACTTCCCGCAGCGCCTCGTAGCGATGTTGCATTGCTGCAAGGCCAGGATTGTCTTCAAGCGCTAGCAACACCGCTGCCCGCGCCGTCAGAACTGGGCCCGTAGCGCCGCCCTCCGAAGCATTTGCGTTTATCGGTAGAATCGTCATTAGGCACAACATCAGCAATCGCAATACCGCTCGACCTCGAGAAGTGCGAACCCGATTGCGGCTGCAGAATCTAGCGAGATTGTTGGATAAATAGCAGGCCATGCTAATTTTTCCTTTTTTGTTTGGCTTTGTGCGATTCGATCTCATCACGCAGTGATGGCGATATTTCTAGACGTAAGCCATTGCTTTGCTTCATTCTCGGCACTCGTCATATCACACCTCCTTCACAGTTAAACCACCCCGATACATCCGCATCTGGCACGTAAACACATATTTTCTCAGTGGGAGAGCAGGCACAGCGACTTCAAACACTGCATCCACGATCAGACCCTGGCTAACACTTACATCAGCGGACACAACTACCGCTGCGCAAGGGGATTCACAAACTCTCAAAATGAGCAGCTTTGGTGACTGACCGGAATTGATGGAGCCGTATCACCGGCCACTTGAACATCTGTTTCGTCTTTGTACAGACAGAACCCCCATACCATGAGCGCGATCAGCAGGAGTCCAGCTATGTTAATTGCAACCACTCCGGCCCCTCCTCAGTGCAACCGCTTCGTCCAGTATTTAAATAATCGTTGCAGATATGATGACATCACACCATTTGGTAACGATAAAAACCCGGCACCTATTTGCCGCTCTAATATTGTTTAAGGAAGCCACACACGACCCCCATAGTAGAATTTACGGACCAACAGAAAGATTACCCCCACATTACATTGTTGTAATTTTAGCGTCATGCGACTGACAGGCATTTCCCTCTACCCTACTGATAACTGTTTCATGTTGCTTAGCATGCGATGCATAGCGGAATCTGTAGCTTCCTTGGTTGCGGATCATGACCAAGCAAATAGCGAGAGCCATTGCGCCCTGCACCGCCATTTTTCTTCACAGAGTTGTCCTGCAGGAGAGTGTAATCAGCAATTACAAGCGACGATATCTCGAGGCGGACCTTGGCCCGAGCGCTCGGAGAAAGACGACTATCTGGATAATGTGGCATCTAAATTCGAACGCCACTTGACCTGTGTTCATGACACAGGTTTATCGTGCCGATAGTTACGGTACAACCTAGGTCTAGAACCCGGTAGCTAAACATAGATCATTGGTGAAAATCATTAGGAGGTCTAGCCAGATCGCTAATGGCGGGTAAAGAGGATACGAATCAAATGCGAGTCAACCAAATAGCCAACGAGATTGGGGTAACCGCGGATACAGTGCGCTTCTACACGCGCGTTGGTTACCTCAACCCTAGCAAGAACCCTACCAATGGATATAAAGAGTATGGCGACAAGGAAAGGCGCCTGCTGCGTTTTATTCTGAGCGCTAGACAACTGGGTTTTTCGGTGGAGGATATTGGTCAAATCCTGAGTACCGCCGAACGGGGTCGCTCTCCCTGCCCACTGGTCCGGGTGCTAATCCAGCAGCGTTTGATCGAAACTCAAAAAAGCTTTCAAGACAGCGTGCAACTTCGCGAACGTATGACATCGGCAATTGAAACCTGGAACCAGAAGCCGGACCGAGCACCGACAGGTGAGATGATCTGCCACCTGATCGAAGAATTTGACCACACTGCGGCAGCTGTCTACATCGGCGCATAAACAATCGGAGAGATCTCATGGATACGCCCAGCTCCTCCTCACAATCACAAGCAGTCAGCGATCGCGACAGCCAGCAATTCATCCAAATCGTAGTACCGGGTATGGGCAGCGATCACTGTGCCGGACTGGTTTCCAGCTCCATCAAGCGTCTCGCCGGCATTACTGACATTTCCACCAACGTTGCCAATCACAAGGTGACGGTTCGCTTTGATCCGGCAACGGCGGATGCAGAAACTATCAAAAAAGCCATTGAACGTGCGGGATACGAGGTGGCCGGCGTCAACGAAAACCGAGAGCGGGCGGATACGGAGGCGGATGAAGCCGTCGAGGAACGCTACCTCGACCAGGCATGGAAGCGCCTGTGGTTCGCCGCCATACCCACCACCCTGATCATGGTACTGATGATGGTACACATGCTATGGATGCCGGTGCCAGGTTATCTGGCCTGGGTGGCCCTGCTCGGCTTTCCCGTGGTGTTCCTCCGGGGTGGTTGGGCCACCCACCGCTCGTCCTGGCGCTCCCTCACCAACCGTACCGCCAACATGGATGTACTCATCTCCATGGGCAGCCTGCCCCCCTACCTGATTGGGCTGGTGGGCTTTGTCTACCCCATGACCTCTTTTATTGAGATGGCCGCCACCATCATGACTTTTCACATGCTCGGCCGCTACCTGGAAACCCGGGCCAAGGGGCGGGCCTCCCAAGCGATCAAGAAGCTGCTCAAACTGGGCGCCAAAACAGCAGCTGTACTGCGAGATGGACAAGAAATTGAAGTGCCGGTGGCGGAACTCCAGGTGGGAGACATTATGGTGGTCCGCCCCGGCGCCAAAGTGCCCACCGACGGCGAGATCGTCGAGGGCAACAGCCACCTGGATGAATCCATCGCCACCGGCGAGTCCGTGCCGGTGGAGAAAGGGCCCGGCGACGGGGTGATTGGTGCCACAATCAATAAGGAAGGCATGCTCCAGGTTCGCGCCACACGGGTGGGCGCCGATACTTTCCTGTCACAGGTCGTTCGGCTGGTGGAACAGGCGCAGGGTTCCAGGGTGCCGATCCAGGAATTCGCCGACAAGGTGACCGCAAAATTCGTCCCGGCAGTTATTGTCATCAGTTTGGCGAGCTTGGTGGTCTGGCTGCTGTTCGCCGAGCCGCTGCGGCCGATTCTTTACTGGGGTGCCGAATTCCTGCCTTGGGTCAATCCGGAACTTTCACCCTTAATGTTGGGGGTTTTAGCGGCCATTTCCGTCTTGGTCATCGCCTGCCCCTGTGCTCTGGGACTGGCCACTCCCACCGCCATTATGGTGGGCTCGGGCCTGGGCGCCGAATCCGGTGTACTGATCCGTTCCGGCGAAGCCATTCAGTCCCTCAAGGATATCAAGGCCGTGGTCCTCGACAAGACCGGTACGATCACCAAAGGCGAGCCCGCCTTGACCGACGTGATTGCCACCACCGACTTCGATGCGAGCGACGTGCTTCGATTCGCGGCTTCGGTGGAAGCGGGTTCCGAGCACCCCCTGGGGCAAGCCATCGTAGCCGGTGGCCGCGAGAAAGGCCTAGATGTTCCGACCGTCGCCGACTTCCGCGCCATTACCGCCCGCGGAGTGGAGGGCCGGGTGGACGACCAACATATTCGCGTCGGTAGCCGCCGGCTTCTCAATGAAGCAAACATAGAACTGGGCAACCTAGAAGAGGCGCTGGTCCGACTGGAAAATGAGGGCAAGACCGCCATGCTGGTGGCCGCTGGAGATCGCGCCGCTGGCATTGTCGCCGTGGCCGACACCATCAAGGAGGACTCGAAAGCCGCCATTGCCGCGCTTCATGAGCTGGAGATTCACACCGTCATGATAACCGGCGACAACGAGCGTACTGCCCGCCATGTGGCGAACCAGGTGGGCATCGACGAGGTGCTGGCGGGCGTCCTGCCGGAAGGCAAGGTGGACGCCATTAGAAAACTGCAGGCCAAGTATGGTCAGCAGGTGGCTATGGTGGGCGACGGCATCAACGACGCCCCGGCACTGAAACAGGCCAATGTGGGCATTGCCATCGGCGCTGGTGCCGATGTCGCCATCGAGGCGGCGGATGTCACTCTGGTAAAGGGCGAACTGTCCAAGGTGGTGGAAGCTATTCGCCTGTCACGGGCCACCTTCCGCAAGATCGTGGAAAACCTGTTCTGGGCCTGGTTCTACAACCTGGCGGCCATTCCCATTGCGGCGGTGGGCCTGCTTCATCCCATGATCGGGGTGATCGCCATGACCAGCAGCTCCCTGTCGGTGATCGGCAACTCCCTACGCCTCAAGCGGGTGAAACTGAATGCGGACAAATAACCCGATTCCGAATTAACAGCGCTGCCTGAGGCGGCGAAGGAGAAACTCAATGGCAAGCAAACCCGGATACTGGACCAGCCTTCACGGCTTGGCAACACTCACACTGATTGGCGCCGCATTCTACTTTCTCCTTGTGGAGCACGGCGCCCACGTTCTTCCGTATCTCCCCTTTCTGATTATCCTGCTGTGCCCACTGATGCATATCTTTATGCACAAGGGCCGCGGCGGGCACGCTGACGGAGAGCACGCTCACGGCCAACATCCGGATGCGGACGAGGCCTATCGTCGGGGCCTGGAAGAAGGCCGAAAAGAGGCTGCAAAACGACGATAGACATTGTTTAAAACCGGTGAGCTCAATCCTCACCAATCGGAGTCGACTTTTCGACACATCCACCAGGAGAACACCATGAAAAAATTATGTAAAGCAATCGCCCTCACTGCAATTTTTGCAACTCCCGCCTTCGCCCAGGATGGTCATCAACACGGTGACGAAATGATGGACAGAACCATGGGAATGCACGATCAAGAGATGGCATCGATGCATGAGCACATGCAGGAAATGCATGCGTTGATGGAAGAGATAAAAGCCGAGCAGGATCCGGAGATGCGCCAGCAGTTATTGGAGGAGCACATGGATGTCATGCAATCCGGCATGCATATGATGAGCAGTAGTATGGCTACGTTGCACCAGCCCGGCAACAAGGGCCAAGACATGGCACCCATGAACATGGAAAAGTGCATGAGCATGATGAGCGAAGACAAGAACATGATGCAGGCAATGATGGATCAGATGAAGGAGCATCAGACGCAAGAGAAAAAGCTCCGCAAACATATTCACAAGAAATAGCTGATCCGACCGAAAGCGTGCATTCTCCGCGCTGACGCTGAATATGCACCCGCACAAAAAAAGGAGCCTCGTGAATGAAACACAAAGAGCACCGATTGGGCGTTTCAGAGGTCAACCTGGTAAATCGTCAGCTCAAACTTGTGGCGCCCATTGACAGCAGGAATCTGAACGCAGCCATTGCAGAAATTGACCAGCTATACGGTGTGGAAAAGGTCGCCTTCGACGACAAGTCCGCCAAACTCGATTTCTCCTATGACGCATCCCGGCTATGCATCGACTGCGTGGGGGAAATTCTGGCTAAGCACGGTATTCAACCCAAACATGGCTGGTGGGCGCACTTTAAAGAAGAGTACTACCGATTTGTCGATCAGAACGTCAAGGACAATGCCCAACATGAACCCTGGAGCTGTCACCGCACACCTCCACATAACCGAAAATAGGTTCTGAAAGGGCATGTCCTTGCTCCCGCATACTGAAAACAGGCGCCAAAATGAACCAGCAATCACTAAAGAGCGATAACCCCCCAGGGGAGAAGACGAACAGCCCCGTGAATTGGCGATACTGGTTTGTTATCCTCGGTTTCATTGCGTTTGCCGCCCTACTTTTCCCGCAGAAGCACAGAGCCCAGTTATGGGGCAAGTCGTGCAGCCATTGCCGCAGGCAGCGTGGTCCCTTTGCGGCTGGCTGGTGGCCGGTGTCACTGTGGAGGAAGTTCTGTTCGTCGGCACTCTCGGCCTAATGCGGTGCTCCCTCTACGAACACCTTTATTGGCGCCAGCACCTCCCCGGAACGTCACCATGAGCATGCGCCCGATACCCACCGATATTGCATGGATGGTAATCGTGGCGCTACTCTGGGCCATTTGCTTCCCGTTTATTGCGATTGGCCTGCCAGACGCTCCACCTCTTTTGTTTGCCGCCCTGCGTGCCTTTCTTGCCGGTGGGCTGCTCGTCCTTGTTTGCATCGCGCTGCGGCTTCAGGGGACTTATCAGCTCAACCCCCGAAGTCTGCTACATCTTGGGCTAATCGGTTTATCGTATACGGCTTTGGGCTTTGGCGGCATGTTCCTGGGCGCCGGGCACTTGTCACCGGGCCTTGCAACCGTGCTGGCGGGCACCCAGCCGCTCATTGCCGCGGCGATCGCCGCCATCTGGCTTGGTGAGACCCTGAAAGCCAAGGGTATAGCCGGCTTGGTCACCGGTTTTTTGGGTGTGGCCTTGTTGTCGTGGCCGGGATTCGGCGGGAACAATGACGGCTATCTCTTGGGAGTTACCTGGGTACTGATGGCCGCTATAGGGACGGCAATAGGCAATATTCTGCTAAAAAACGAAGCGGGCGGCTCCATCGCTGCGCCCATGGCGATCCAACTCCTGTTTGGTGGCGGAATACTGTTGCTCGCCTCAGCGATAGCCGGTGAACACTGGAGCGTTAACTGGACAGTCCGATTCACTGGCTCCTTACTCATTCTCTCCGCGCTGGCAACAGCCGCGATGATATTTCTCTGGTTCGGTCTACTCGCCCGCGCCCCATTGAACCAACTGAACATCTTCAGCTTTCTGACCCCGGTCTTTGGGCTACTGATAGGATTTTTGTTCTTCAGTGAAAGGCTGCAACTTATCCAGGCGCTGGGTATTCTGATCGTCGTATGCGGTATAGCCCTCATGCAAGGGAGCCGTGCCATTCAGGTTAGCGTCGCTGAGGCGGGCGATGAGCGATGATTACCTCCAGCAACCGTCCCGATTGGTCCGAACCGAAAGAATAGCAGGGCCTATGTACCAATGCCGCGGCGGAATATAGCTATTTGCTGAGAATAGACGAAGGCCATTTGAGTTGGATTCTACTTATCATAGAAGAAAGATGTTGGTTTGCACTGAAAAGTTTTCTAGCGTGACGAGAAACATTATTCTTGACTCTATATTTTCTTCTTAACCGCTGACATATTTTCATTAAAGGTGCTGATATTATGCATGTAGGAATGTGGGGCCTGGCAGTCATCGTCACTGTTATCGTTTCGTGGTTGATGTATCGGTATCTTGCCCCTGATAGCTGGAAGGAATGGGCGCGCGCTGGCGTGCTGCAGGCCTTCATCATCGCTTTTTACGCGGAAATGTACGGTTTCCCCCTCACTATCTATTTTCTGGCCCGATTTTTTGGGCTGGATCTCGAATGGGGCGAAGGTGGAAACCTCTGGGCCCAACTTTTTGACTCGCCAGTGGCGCACATCGTGGCCATGATTCTGGGATATGGCATAGTCTTTATCGGTGCATCACTCGTAGCCGAAGGCTGGCGAAGGATCCACGCGGCAAGACGCGAAAACGTGCTTATGTCCGATGGAATTTACGCTCATATACGCCACCCACAATATACAGGCCTTTTCCTGATAATCTTCGGGGAAGGTGTCGTACACTGGCCGACAATTCTCTCGGTCCTGGCATTCCCCATCATTGTCGCCGCCTATACCTACCTAGCAAAAAAAGAAGAGCGTCAAATGCTTGAGCAATTCGGCGACGAATACCGGGCGTACCGGCGTAGAGTACCGATGTTTATTCCATCCAGCGATATGATCAGGAGGTCCACATGAACCCGCAGGCCGTTACAATCGCCAGCGGCATTATCTTCATTGTCGTTATTATTCTGGTTGAGTTACACCAACGCAAACGTCGCAGACAACAGAATGCGGACATTCAACACAACCCCGACAGCGATCAATAAAGATCCAATCGGGATGTAACTGTTTCGTAAACCACTTCAACCCTTGAAGAATTCGGACTAAGAGAGGACGTTAACTATGATCAATTCGAACACACCTGTCACCCAGTTACGTGTCGCCCCATTAGGCAATACCCTGTCGCTGTTCTTGGTGATCAGCTATCTGTTGTGCGTGGGTTTTGGTCTGCTTGCCCCGGCACAGATGCGTATGTACGAGGCGTGGGCACCGCTACTGCCCGGCTTCGAATGGCTTACGTGGACTGGCTTCTTCATTGGCTTAGTCGAAGTCTATCTGTACGGCTGGTATATCGCGGTTTTGTTCGTCCCCTTGTACCGGGTGTTCTCCAGAAGCGAGCTATAGTGGCATCATACTCATCATAGGTCGAACGAATCCGCTTAGAATCTTTAACCAAAACCCGAAGACTGTCGGGCATTTTTCCGTCTCGTGATTCATTCATTACATAAAACTTACCGTGAACAGCTTAAAGTGAGCCGTTTATGAACAGGTCAACAATATTTCTTAGGGAATATCTGGGCGATGTCGGAGTGGTGTTTTACACCTCGGTAGTGATCATAACTGCATTCGTCACCTCCTCCGTCCTGTATCCCGACGCGGTGGAATCCACAGCCCTGAAGATTCTCGATATCACCGCCCGGAAACTTGGCTGGATGTATCTGATGGCAACCACCGGCTTTGTGTTGTTTGTCCTGTTTCTCGCCTTCTCCAAATTTGGAAGCATTCGCCTGGGAGCAGAGGGTGAACCACCGGAGTTCTCGTTCAACAGCTGGCTGGCGATGATATTCTCGGGCGGGATGGGTGTCGGTCTGGTTTTCTGGGGCGTGGCCGAACCGATGATGCATTTCAATGATCCGCCCCTTGGCCTTGCCGAACCCCGCACCCCAGAGGCAGCGCAGCTGGGAATGCGCTACGCGTTTTTTCACTGGGGATTCCACCAATGGGCCAACTTCACACTGGTAGGGCTGGCCATTGCCTATGTGCGCTTTCGTCACAGCAGTCGCGGCCTGATCAGCGAAAGCTTCCGCCCGCTACTGGGCGATCGGGTGGACCGCGGCTGGGGCAATATCGTCGATATCCTTGCCGTGGTCTCCACCGTATTCGGCGTCGCAACGACTCTCGGCCTTGGCGCGTTACAGGTCAACAGCGGACTGGCCAATCTGGGAGTAGCTACCTACTCTACGACATCACAATTTTACATTCTCGCGGGACTCGCAACCTTGTTCATCATTTCGGCAATGACGCCCCTCAACATGGGTATCCGCTACCTCAGCAATGCCAATATGGTGCTCGCCGCTGGACTGCTGTTTTTCGTGCTCGTCACGGGACCGAGCGGTTTTATCTTCAGCGAACTCACCCAGACAGCGGGTGAGTACCTTGGCAATATCATAGAGATGAGCTTAGTAACCACTCCCTATTCCCATGAACATTGGGTGGAGCAATGGACCATGTTCTACTGGGCCTGGGGATTGAGCTGGGCGCCATTCGTGGGCAGTTTCATAGCGAGGATCTCGAGGGGTAGAACTGTCCGCGAGTTTGTCTTGGGCGTAATGATCGTCCCGGTGGCTTTAAGCATGTTGTGGTTTGCCACTTTCGGCGGCTCCGCAATCTACTTCGATTTGTTCGATGGCGTCGCGATTGCGGATGCCGTATCGGAAGAAGTGCCGGCCGGACTTTACGTCCTTCTTGATCAGTTACCCTGGGGTGAGTTCGCGTCCATACTGACCGTGGCACTGGTCTCCATGTTTGTGGTGACGTCAGCGGATTCCGCCACATTTGTGCTGGGCATGTTCACCTCAAAGGGTGTTCTTACACCAACACGGTTTGTTCGCATCCTCTGGGGAGGACTTCAGCTACTGATGGCTTCCGTCCTGTTACTAAGCGGTGGCCTGAACGGGCTGCGAACCGTATCCATAATCGCCGCTTTCCCGTTCATGTTACTGATGGTGCTGATGGCATTCTCCCTTTACAAAGATCTCGCGGCGGAGATCAGGCGGCGGGAGGAAAAAGAGCAATTGCTCCGCACCCGGGTTGAAAAATTGTTGATGCGGGAACCCGAGCGTGACGCGGAGCGCCGGGAAGAGGAAGAAATTCATCCAACCGCTCCAGAGGAATGTCCCGCGCAAAACTGCGACAATTAGCCAATCTAAGCCATATTCGTTGTGGATTGTGACTGTAAATAAAGGTTGCTTCCACACCTTCACCCCCTCTGGTATCTGTATGACCAGCCGAACGAAGGAGACGTAGATCTTCACAGGCACCAGCACCCTACCATCGACACACTTCGATGCCGCCCAGCACAGGTCACGCTGGATTACCTAATTCGGCACAGAATAGGGTGTGGTCAGCCACAGCCCTTTGCGAGCAGCCCCGAATTGGCATTCCAGATGGCAACACAAGCGGAAACGACAGACTCTGCCATGATTCGTAACCAGTGTTAGTCCTCTCTGGTTACTAGCATCCTGCCATGTCAGATCTCCCCTTCCCAAGGATTAAAAGACCTTGCAGGCATCCTCAACCAGCGTGCCTAAGAGGCGAAAACGGGTATCGCCTCGACGGGCAGGCCCGGAACTTCGCCCCGAGTTGACTTGTGTGATATTGAAGTCCCCAAGATTCGCAGCCTAATCGTCGATGAGGGCAAGTTTACGGCGTAATTTCGACGGGGGAACAGCCAGGGGTGGCGCCACGGAAATCTACCGCTCAATGCCTTCAAGCGGTGGGCCGATTCGCCGGAGCAGCCAGATTTGGAGCCCGATGCATCGATCCTCACCCGCATATCGAGGCCACACCGGCTGCAATCACAGAGAACCTCCACGAATACCTGCCCTATCGCATCGTCGACAGAAATATAGCATTCCAGCCAGATCCTGCGTTTAGCGGCGGTAAAATCAGACAGCATCGCGTCGAATAGCGCAGCCTTGCCACAAAAATCCGGATGGCGTTACTGGCGCACTGTGGCGGTGAAGGTTTCAGTGTCGTGCTTACTGTCCGCTGTCATGGCATACAGTTCAGTTTGAAGTGGGGACCCCATAACGGTAGCCTCATTGTGCCGCAATTGAGTTCCGACCGGACTACAATGCAGCGGTAGGTAATCGCGAAATGAACCAGAGAACCGCTCTTGCAGCCACCCGATGACACACCAGAACAGACGGAAGCCGAAAGGTTGAACCAGCACTGCGCCTGCGCCACTCTCGATCGGGAGGCAATCGCTATCAATCTGGCCAGTCAATTGGGCGACGACACCCATGATGTCCTGTCCAGCAGCGCCTGGAAGCAATTCTTCTCCGATGCCGCCATTTTTGTTCCTGGCCGGGATCTGGACCACATGCTGGCCATCGTCCGGGCCCTTGAGGTCGCTGCCGCGCTCCCTGGCTACCAACGACGAGTGCTGTCCTGGGCCCCGCAGAATGCACAGATCAACCCCGGGCCTCTGGGCGCATTTATGGGCTATGATTTCCACCTCGGCGAGGAGGGGCCTCAGCTCATAGAAGTCAATACAAACGCCGGGGGCGCGTTCCTCAATGCCGTGCTGGCACGAGCCCAGCTGCGATGCTGCGGCGGTTCTACGAATGCATCCTGGGCGGAAGACTTCGACGCCGCGGTGATCGCCCAGTTCGAGAGTGAATGGCGCACCCAGCGGGGCAGCGGACGCCCCGAGCGCATAGCGATCGTCGATGATCAGCCTTCCGGGCAGTACCTCTATCCCGAATTCCGGCTAGCGCAGCAGCTATTGCGAAACAATGGTATTGATGCCGTCATATTCTCTCCCTCCGATCTCAGGTATGAGTCAGGCGAGTTATACGGTGGTGGCAAGCGAATCGACCTGGTTTACAACCGTCTGGTGGACTTCGGGCTGGAAATGCCCGAACACGCAGCCTTGCGCTCCGCGTGGCTCGACGGAGGAGCTGTCATAACCCCCAACCCCTATACTCACGCACTGTTCGCGGATAAACGCAATCTGACAGTCTTCTCGGATCGCGCGACCCTTCTGGATTGGGGCTTAAGTCCTGAATACTTCGAATTGCTCCGCCGTGGTATTCCGCGTACCGTACCGGTCACCGCCAGTAACGGGGAGGATCTTTGGCAGCAGCGACGCCAGTGGTTCTTCAAACCCGTGGCGGGCCACGGCAGCAAAGGCGTGTACCGGGGCAGCAAACTTACAAAAAGTACTTTCGCTCGAATTCTCGAAAGTGACTATATCGCTCAGACTTATGTGCCGCCCTCCGGGCGCCTGGTTCTGGTCGATGGCGCGCGGGAAGTGCTCAAGGTCGACGTGCGCCTGTATACTTATCGCGGCACCCTGCTCCTGGCCGCGGCAAGACTGTATCGGGGCCAGACCACCAATTTTCGTACCCCAGGCGGCGGCTTTGCGCCTTTACTGCTTGTGGAGTGACCGCAACCAGCCGCAAACCGATACATGACCAAACGGGCGACCCGGCTGTTTACAAATCGTCCATTCGCTCTACCTGCCGGACCAACCGCTTTGTTTCGTGCTCCTCCATTTCCAGCAGCGATTGCATAAGTTCCGCAGCCTCCCGAATTTCAGCCTTGCCCTTAAGGGTTCGGTAAAGGCTGATGATTTGCTCATGAAAATCAAAGACTTCAGCACTGATCGTATCGGCATCCAGTTTTGCGTAGTGATCATCGCAAACCAAATGTGTCGTAATCGGATTATGCGGCATGTAATCGTAGACATAAGTGCGCGCCGCCTTGGGGTCGGCCTGCCGTTCAAAGGCCACAACCATTTTCTCCATTTCGGTTTCGTGAGACGCCAGATACTCGAGCAGTAAGGAGGCCCGCTCCTCACCGTGACGCAAAGCGCAATGACTCAAGCACTCTGCCAGTTTGGCATGGAGTTCTCGGGTCCATTCGATCAGGTCATAAAATGTTCTAACTTCCATACTCGATCATTCTTCCATCGTTAAAAATGGTCTTATCGGCCAGCGGTAATCTATCTGCGTGCTGATGTTCGGTCATGGCGAACTCTCACTTTATTGGCCGGCCCACATCGTGTGACCCCACATATGATTTTCCATTATCGTATGACCCTCCGATTCAATGAATGATTTCAGTGGTGGTGTGCATTCGATTCCTCCAGAGCCTTTTGTCTGGCGCGAGCCGAGCTTTTCAGGAAGATCTGCTCGGCAATTGCAATGATTGTCATGGTGACCACGGCAACGCCAATTACAAAGGGGTCAGAATTCACCTTAACCCAGACAAAACCTCCAAGTGCAAGAAGGTCGAGAAAAATGGCTATGACGGGTACCCATGCCCTGGCTTTGATGTCCTCCCGAAGATAACGAATAACGCCCCAGTGGATGGCAATGTCCATAATCAGATAGAACACGATTCCCAGCGCCGCAATCCGGGAGAGGTCAAAGAACGCGGTCAGGACCAGGCCCAGAACCACGGTGTAGACAAGCGTGTGCTTCTGGATACTGCCCGGCATGCCGAAATGGCGGTGGGGAACCAGTTTCATTTCCGTCAGCATTGCGAGCATGCGCGAGACCGCAAAAATGCTGGCCAAAATGCCGCCGGCGGTGGCCATCATCGCAATGGCCACCGTGAACCAAACGCCATAATCGCCCAACGCCGGCCGGGCGGCGGCCGCAAGGGAGTAATCCCGTGTTTCTACGATTTCGGCAAGCGAAAGATTGCTCGCAACCGCAAATCCGACCAGCGTGTAGATGACCACACACGCCGCGATAGAAATAACAATGGCCCGGCCAACGTTGCGATGCGGGTCCTTCACCTCCGAACCACTGTTGGTGATCGTTGTGAAGCCCTTGAACGCCAGTATCCCCAGTGCGGTCGCACCAAGGAAGTTGCCAACGGTTCCGGCCTCTCCAGTGCTGGAGAAGTCCACGGAAATGCTATCGGCAATCCAGACACCCACGAGCCCAAAAACCAGAATGCCCCCGATTTTCAAAATGCCGATGAACGAAGCCACGTTCTCGATAAGGCGGTTGCCCATCAGATTGATCAGAAAAGCCGCGAGGATAAGTGACACCCCGAGAATGGGCGCCATACGACCACTCTCGTCTCCGCCGAATAGCTGCATGGTATAGGCACCGAACGTGCGGGCAAGAAAGCTTTGGGCGATCACCATCGAGAAATACATCAGCAGTGCATTGAAAGCCGTCGGCAAACGGTCGCCGTAAGCCTTGTGCAGATACATGCCAATCCCCCCGGCGGACGGATAGGCATTGGAAATCTTGATGTAAGAATATGCACTGAATGAAACGATGACAGCCGCCGCAAGGAACGCCAGGGGAAACAGTACACCGGTCATTTGTGCCATTTGTCCGGTCAGCGCAAAGATACCGGCGCCGATCATGACGCCGGTTCCCAACATCACGGTGCCCGCTAAGGTCAGGCTACCTTCTCGGTAATGCGTTGTTCTATCTTTCTCCTCAGCCATGAACCCTCCGGTTGTTTGCTCAATGTATCGACCTAGAACCACATACGAACGCCGACAACGACGCCAATTTCGGACTCATCGCCACCTTGAGCGCGAATCTGTTCGGCCTTGTCACTCAAAGCGCGGCTCCAATAGACACCAATGTAAGGGGCAAACTCTCTGGACAGTTCGTAGCGATAGCGTAATCCCACACGCACATTATTGAATCCACTTGGGCGATCATACTCTTCAGCGTCAGTCAAAGCCGCTTCCACCTCCAGACGTGGCTGTAAATACGACACCTGAGACAGACGAATATCGTATTCGGCTTCGATGCTCGCGGCGATATCTCCATCTTCGTTGACCGTAATGGAGTTATCCATTTCCAATCGATAGGGAGCCATACCAAACAGGCTGAACACCAGGTAGTTTTCCCGCTCTGCTCCAGACGCCACCGAACCCCGTGTACCAGCGCCTCCCTGTATTTCCCAGAATGGTGCAATCAGACGACTGGCCAGTAACTCCACACTCTCGAGCTCGGTAGGCTCGCCGTCATCTGACCTGTTCTCTCCTTCGCTTTTGAAATAGATTCGGTTTCTATCTCCACCGTACCAGGCGAGCATATCCCAGACGATCAAGTTCTCATCATTCTCCGTGCGTGTGATTTCCAGTCGGTCAAACAGTAGCTGACCGGTGCGATACGCCTTGATGGGTTCCGGCCAGTTATCTTCAGCGTGGCCGGCGAACAACGGAACGCTCATTCCTGCCAAGGATAAAGACATCAGCATTTTCAGTGTCCTCATGTATCCCCCTTTAACTGACATTGACTACGCGGAACATTCCCGCCTTCATGTGATAGAGGAGATGGCAATGGAAGGCCCAACTGCCGAGCGCATCGGCACTGATCTGCAATGAAACTACTTCACTCGGTTTAAGGCTGATCGTGTGCTTCCTGGGGCGGGGGTAGTGCCCATTCTCCAGCTCCATCCACATACCGTGCAGGTGAATGGGATGATCCATCATGGTGTCGTTCACCATAATGAGGCGCAGGCGCTCGCCGTGGCGGAATGCTACCGGCCCATCGACTTCAGAGTATTTCTCGCCGTCGAACGACCACATGTATTTTTCCATATTTCCCGTCAGGTGAAGCTCAATATTCCGCGCCGGCTCGCGTTCGTCAGGCCAGGGATGAGCGCCCACAAGATCACCATAGACCAGAACACGATGGCCCACATCTTCGAGCCCGACGCCGGGCTCGTTCAGTCGGCTCACGGGATTGCGGGCTATCATGGCCGCTGCGGGTCCATGCCCGCCCGGTGCATGCTGAATGCCCAAATCCGGTGCCGAGGGGCGCTGCCGACCTGACGTCATCGGGCCGGGCCGATGTGACATCGCAGCATGGTCTTCCATACTTGATTCACTACCGGATGATTGCATGTCACCCATTGCATGCGACATTCCCATCGCTGCCATTCCGCGCTCTGGTACGGGGCGCAGCTCTGGCACGGGCGCTGCCTGCCCCAACTGCGTCGCCAGCGTACCTCGCACGTACCCGCTGCGGTCCATGCTTTCCGCGAACAGCGTATAAGGCCGATTGCCCTGCGGGGTCACAATAACGTCGTAGGTTTCCGCTACGCCGATCCGGAACTCGTCAACGGTCACTGGTTTGACCGGCTGGCCATCCGCAGAGACCACGGTCATCTCCAGGCCTGGAATGCGGAAATCGAAAAATGACATGGCAGAGCCATTGATGACTCTCAGCCGAACCTGTTCCCCGGGTTTATACAGCGCCGTCCAGTTGGTTGCGTTGTCGCGGCCGTTAATCAGGTATGTATAGGTGGACCCGGTGACATCTAGAATATCCCGGGCACTCATACGCATGCGGTTCCACATGGCGCGCTCTTCCCAGGTTTTTGCAATCCCTTGGCGGCGAATATCGGCGAGCGTGTCGCCCAGCGTGCGTTGCTGATAATTGTAATATCCCTCGGCCACCGTGAGATTGCGAAACACCTCGTAGGGATCTTCGAAGGTCCAGTCACTGAGAATAATGACGTGCTCCCGATCTGCCCCAATGTCGCCATCCGCTGAGTCGATGACAAGCGGCCCCAAGTGGCCTAGCTGCTCCTGTAACCCGGAGTGGCTGTGGTACCAGTAGGTTCCGTTTTGCTGCACCTCGTATTCGTAGTGGAATGTTTCTCCCGGCTTGATGCCGGGGAAGCTGACGCCGGGCACACCATCCATATTCTCGGGAAGAATAATCCCGTGCCAGTGGATCGACGTGTCCTCATTCAACCCGTTAGTCACGTTCAGCCGTGCGCGTTGCCCTTCTTTGAGCCTGATCAGCGGCCCCGGCATGCTGCCATTGATAGTGATCGGCCTGCCGCTGAGCCCGGCGATCGTCTGGTTTTCCCGTCGGATTACTAGATCAACTGCCTGATCAGCGTGGATCACATCGCCATAGCTTCTACCTGTTGGATAAGCCCAAGCGGGCGCGATTTTGGCCAGAGTCAGGGCAGACGCTGTCCCGAGTGCTGACTTGATAAACTGTCTTCGGCCCTGTGGCAGCGACGTTCTCATCGCGGATCCCCTTTTTATCGACATCATTACACAACTATCAGCTTAGCCAATGGCCCCTGTCTCATAGATGACACTCGCATTACAATCTTGTAATTAGACTGTAATCTCGTCGTTGGGCGCGCATGGCTACACTTGAGGCGAACGGATCAGGAGAAATACCCAATGCGACTTTTGGTCGTGGAAGACGAAGTGAAGACAGGAGACTATCTTGGTCAAGGTCTGACCGAAGCGGGCTTTGTGGTTGCATTGGCGCGTAACGGGCTGGACGGGCACCACCTGGCAATGACCGAGTCCTTTGATCTGATTATTCTCGATGTGATGCTGCCGGATGTGGACGGCTGGCGTATTGTGCAGTCCTTGCGCGACGCCGGTCAGCAGACAGCGGTACTGTTCTTAACCGCACGCGACTCTGTGGATGATCGCGTTAGGGGCTTGGAGTTGGGTGCCGACGACTATCTTGTGAAGCCCTTTGCCTTTGCCGAGCTTTTGGCTCGGGTGCGCACGCTGTTACGCAGAAGCTCAACACCCGCCTTGTCAGAGTATCTTCAGGTGGCCAACCTGACCCTTGATCTACTGAAACACCGTGTGACCCGTGCCGGCCAGAAAATCAATCTCAGCCACAAAGAGTTTTGCCTTTTGGAATTGTTGGTGCGTCGCCGGGGTGAGGTATTAACGCGTTCTCTGATCGCTTCCCAGGTGTGGGACATGAACTTTGATTCGGATACCAATGTGATTGATGTGGCAATTCGCCGGCTGCGGGCAAAAATTGACGACGACTTTGAGCCGAAACTGATTCATACCGTACGAGGTATGGGGTACACGCTTGACGTTGAAACTGACGATGACACGCACTGAGCGTCAACCCCTGTCACTGGCGGCACGCGTCATGGTGTTCGTCGCGCTCGCCATTGGGTGCAGTCTCTTTTTAATTGGAAATCTTGTGCTCAATGCTGTCGACCGCCATTTTGCGGAGCAGGACGCTGATGAGCTTGCGGTGATGAGCGAAGCGGTGGTCGACGCACTGCACATTGGCGCCGGCGATCCAAAACGACTGAACGTGGCATTGGCGGGCGCCATATCGGGGCATCATGGCGTCTATTTTCAGGTAATGAGCCAGTCCGGCGATGTGCTTTATGGCACCCCGGGCGCTGATCTGTCGCAAATGGCTGCGACGGCTAACCCGACCACCGCAATCCACGCGAATGATCTAGAAATTTGGCACGACAACGGTAGTACTTTGCGCGGCGCCCTGACGCAGGTCGAGGTGATGGGGGAGATCTACGCGGTGACGACGGCTATCGATATAGGCTTCCACTTGCAGTTCTTACAGAGTTTTCGTCGCACGTTGTGGCTCATTATGAGCTTGGCGGGCGGCATAACGCTTTTAGGACCAGCGGGGGCATTTGAACGAAAACCTACGGTTTTGACTCCTGTGGCACCCTCGTAACCGTAGGTTTCCGTTTGATAGCCGTTAATCCCTGTATTTGAGGTTCGGCTGCATTCGGCCGGTAAAAGCGTTGAATTTAGCCACAAAACCTATAACACATTGATAATATTTAGGAATATCAATATTCTTCTTCCACCTGACGCTTGTCGAATCGATGCTTCTCCTTGGCCTGTCGGTTCTTGTGGAAGAACCGACAAATTTGCCAAGTTTGCTCGTTTAGGGGCTGGCAACGATTTCTGCATTTGCAGCCAGACGAACAAAATACATCCATTAAATCGTTATAGCGAACCTTGAAGCTGTTTAAACTGCCCTTGGATCACTGCTTTTTCCTGAAGAATCACCTTATTCTCGTCGGTCAGAACTGCCACTTTATCCTGGGCGGTTTTCAGTTCGGCTTTGGTGGTCTCCAATGCGTGGGATAACACGGCCACTTGCTTATCGACATCTGCTTTCTGAGTGGTGAGCGCGGCCATGTTTTCCGCCAATTGCTCATTTTTATGCTGGAATTCCCGGCACTTTGTTACAGCTTCTTCGCACTCGTGTTCCAGGTTCTGGATATCTTCTATCTTTGCGTTCAAGTCGCTATTTAGCGCCGCATTGGCTTGTTTGAATTTATCGGCATTTCGTTGTAACTGCGCGTTGACGTCGAATAGCTCGGACGCTCTCAACTCAGCCTGGGCGAGCCGGTGTTGCAGATCCTGAATCTGATCATTCAACCCCTGGTTAACTAAACGGAACTGGTCGCGCTCCTGCTGGCGGTCTTCGGCAGTTCGCTGCTGATAATGTTCGAAATGATCGCGGATATCCCGGTTTTCCTGCTTGAGTTCGCCAACGCTTTCTTTCAATTCTGTGGTCCGTGCAAGAGCTTCATCCCGCTGGGACTCGGCTTTGGCCAGGCCGACACGGGCGTCTTCCAGGGACTTGTCTTGCTGGCTTTTTTTCTCAATAACACGTGATAGTTGGTTGTTCAGATCCTGTTGGCGAGCGGTAAGCTGCGCGATAGTGTTGCGGGCCTCGGTCAGTTCTTTTCGGAGTTCATCATTCGAAGCCTTGAATTCGTCGCGAGCTTGTTCGATCCGATGGTCGCCCATCTGCTGCACCCGCTCATACAGGGACTTTACCACTTCGACAAGGTCGTTTGGCAGTCCACTGACATCGGCCGCCTCCCCATTGTCTGACCGCCAACGCTTGAGCAATGGCGCGATGGTGCTTTTGCTGCCGGTACCGAGCTGTTCTCGCACCCGATCCACCGTGGGTTCTTGGCGCTGGTTTTTAATGACTTCGGCGGCTTTGGCAACATCGTGGTAAGTGACTCCAGCGCGGGCCATGGCGATTCCTCTCAGATTATTTAGTAACGTAATACATGTCACGTAATATAACATTATATTTATGTTCTCCAAGCTTTCTTGAATTCCTATTATTAACCACCGATAATGACCATTATCACAGGTTAGAACCGTTACTTGAAACTTTTCCAGTTGTAACGCCGGTACATAGCCGCCTTTTGAGCGACATCGAAGGAAATCCTATTCATGAACAACAAACCGCCAATACAGGCTAGCAACTTGTCGTTACGTAATAAGGATGCGACTCTGGTTGAACGCCAGGAGTCCGAATCATTGCGGCACTACCTCCAGGCAGCGACGTCCGACAACACACGTAAAGCCTACCGTTCGGCCATTCGGCAATTTGAGAAATGGGGTGGTCGCCTGCCCTCGGACCGGGATACTGTCGTGCACTATCTGCTGGCCAGAGCCAAATCACTCAATCCCCGAACCCTGGATCTGCACCTGACCGCCATTAGCCAATGGCACCATTACCAAGGGCTCATCGATCCGGTAAGTGATCCACTGGTCCGCAAAACCATGGAAGGCGTTCGTCGTACCCAAGGCCAACCCAAACGCAAAGCCAAGGCATTACGTTTGGAGCACATTGCCCAGATGGTGAATCACTTGCGGCAACTGCCTGACACCAAAAAGAAGCAGCGGGATATCGCGCTGGTGTTGACCGGCTTTTTTGGCGCCTTTCGTCGTAGCGAATTGGTGGCCATTCAAATCGGTGATCTCGTGTGGGAGCCTGAAGGGCTTCTCATTAAGTTGCCACGATCCAAGACCGATCAGCAAGCAACAGGTTTGGTACGGGCCTTGCCCTTCGGGGCACCAGGCTGCTGTCCTGCTACGGCCATGAGGAACTGGATAGAATCGGTTGAAATCAATGAAGGTCCGATTTTTCGCCCCATTAACCGCTGGGATAAGGTTCAACCCAAAGCGTTGAATTCCGGTGCCATTAATGAATTACTCAAGACGCTGGGTAATGCCTGTCAGTTCGATTTCGTATCGGACTTGAGCAGCCATAGCTTCCGGCGTGGTCTTTCCACATCGGCTGCAAGAGAGCGAGTCGATTTTGAACTGATTAAAAAGCAAGGAGGCTGGAAAAGCGATGCGACGGTTTGGGAATACATTGAGGAAGGACAGCAGTTCAACAACAATGCCGCGCTGGTTCTGATGGAAAAATTGGAGGCACTTGTTGGTAATGTCTGAAGAATATGGAGCGGCGAGCAAGGGAAAGGGCTGGAGAATATAACGTGGGGCAGAGTGCCCGGCTGACACCGAGCACTCTGCCCACAGATAAAGCCCTATTTCTCGAAGGTGGTTCGCATATAACCAAGTACGGCTTTCAGGTCGGCGTCGGTCAGACTGACATTGCCGCCTCGCGGTGGCATGGCCATGGGCGAGCCTGGACTCTGAAATCCATTGATCATGTTGCTCAGTAACTCTGCATCATTTTTGCTCAATGGGCCTTTCGACTTGGTGAAGTCCGGAGTGCCAGGAAAGGCACCCTTGCCGTCGCCGCCATGGCATGCGATACAGGTGCTTTTGTAGACTGCCTCACCGGATAGACCGGAGTTGGCCAGATCCACCGATACAGACTTTACTGTTACCTTTTTGGCTGGTGTGTTTGATGCCTGCAGGAACGCTAGAATATCACGTTCGTCCCCCCCCCACAGTCCAGCGCGGAGGCGCATGTGCATAACAGTAGTGTCCCAGTAAGCATCTGAAAACTCCTTAGGGTCGCGCATGTTGTGACAACGGGCGCAGTTATTCGCCCATTTCTGAGCACCCTTTGCTGCATCGCCTTTTGCTTCGGCCAGAGCCGGTGTGAGGAAGGTTGCAGACAGTAACAAAGCCGTACTACTTACACCGAAAAGCTTGCTAGTAATAAATTTGCTGATTTTCATATCAATTCTCCCCTAAAAACCGTAAGCCAGTTGCACTCGCACAGCGTTATCATCATCTGCGCCTGATGAGTCGTAGTCTTTTATCTCATAATTGAGCTTAACGACAACATGGGGTGCAAACAGGTAATTCAACCCCAGCGTGCGCTGAGAGTAGTTTTCCCCAGAGTGAGGCGTCTGTAATTCACTGGTGCGAACGACGACTTCAAATGATGTCGAGGGGATTTTATAGGCTGCCTGCAGATACCAGGCTTTCCATTGACCTACCTCAACATCGTCAAACTCCGCGGGGCCTGCATAATCTGCTGGAAGATCATCGCTGTGAAATTAGAGGTGGCCCCTGAAATCTGAACAGCGCTGTAAGTGGATTCCCTGCCTGACATAGGGCATCGTATTGCCCATATTCAGGAGAATCACTATGGCCAGAAGACCTCGCCGTAATCACAAACCCCAGTTCAAAGCCAAGGTGGCGCTGGAGGCCCTCAAGGGTGAACAGACGATGGCGGAGCTCGCGGAACGTTTCGATGTGCATCCCAATCAAATCACCCAGTGGAAAACGCAGCTGCTGGAGCGCTCTGCCGACGTCTTTGGGGGCGATGAATCCAGGGAGCCGCCTGTTGATGTGAAGGCACTGCACGCCAAGATCGGCGAGCTAACCCTGGAAGTCGATTTTTTAGGCGGCGCGCTCACCAAAGCGGGATTGCTGAGCGCAAAACGATGATCGACTGCAAACACAAACTCCCCATCTCGCGTCAGGCCAGGCTGCTGGATATCAGCAGAGGTACGGTGTACTACCAGCCCAGGCCAATCTCCCCGCGCGACCAGATGCTGATGAATCGCATCGACCGGCTGCACTTGGAGCTACCTTTTGCCGGCGCTCGAATGTTGCGGGATCTACTGCGGCAGGAAGGCCACAAGGCGGGCCGCTCAAAGGTCTCCCGCTTGATGAGGCTCATGGGCATTGAGGCGCTGTACCGCAAACCCAGGACCACGCGCCGACACCCGGAGAACAAAGTCTATCCGTATTTACTGCGTAATCTCGCAGTGACACGACCCAACCAAGCGTGGGCGATGGACATCACCTACATTCCCATGGCGCGCGGGTTTATCTATCTTGCGGCTGTGGTGGACTGGTTCTCTCGCCGCGTAATGGCCTGGAAGGTCTCGACCACCATGGACGTCCACTTTTGCCTGGAGGCTGTTGAGGAGGCCATAGAGCGGCATGGCAAACCAGAGATCATGAACACCGATCAGGGCAGTCAGTTCACCAGCCAGGCATTCACGGGCCTTCTCAAGGACAATGGTATCCAGATCAGCATGGACGGCAAGGGGGCCTGGCGAGACAACGTGTTCGTAGAGCGCTTGTGGCGATCAGTGAAATATGAAGAAGTGTACCTACATGCGTACGATACTGTGTCAGCTGCCAAGGCAGGACTGGATCGCTACTTTCGGTTCTATAACAGCCGCCGCCCACACAGCAGTCTTGACCGGCAGACACCGGATCAGTTTTACTTTGAATCGCTGCCACTACCCATGGCAGCTTAAACCTCGGGCAGGCATCCACTTATAGAATGGGTATTGCTGTTCAAAGAACTGGGGCCACCTCTATTCGACTCCGGAACTACCTTCGCCAATCTCGGTTTTGAGGTATTCCCCTCTGAGTTCCAGGTTGTTCCAGCCATAGCGAAAATCAGCACCGATGACGTCATAATCAAATTCGCCTGTGGATTCAATATCGAGCTCAGGCCCATCGTGTCCACCAGCAAAAGCCTCCGTTACGGTGGCTTTACTTTTGGCGGCGGAAATCCCTAATTCCAAACCTGGAAACGGCAGTAGCCCAAGGCGGCCACCAAATGACTTCTTCCCGTCAGGGTCACTGGTACGGCCTTCGGTCTCCACATCCTCGATGGCCAATTCGTAATCCCCTCCTTGTCCCTCTACTGCGGCGGCCAGGGTGGGCCCGTTACCAACATAAACAGCATAATTGGCGCGCATCTCGCCGAGTGGAAACCCGCCGCGCAATTGCAAGCCGGTCTCACTTAGGGGCGCAGCTCCGCCATGCCCGAAGCCAGCGGGTGCCGAGACAGCTTTGTTGATCCAGCTAGGGTGCAAATTCTGCCGGAATTGACCTATGGGACTTAAAAATTTTCCCGCACCAAGCGCTACATAGTCATTCAGGAACAGGTTGATAGAGGCATATTCCAACGCCAGCTCAGTGCCCCCATCAGCTGTGTTCGACAGCTCAAATTCTGTTTCGAACATTAGCCAGTCTTGGTAATTGTAGTGGATGATGGGGGCGACCAATACCTTGTTAAAAGCGGCGTTGCCTGAATCCGGATCGGCGTACTCGACCGATCCATAACCTGCCATATGAAATGACGAATCTGTATTACGTTCCGCTGCCGTGTTTTCCAAGCGATCAACTTGATTTTGAAGATCGTCGACTTGCTGCCTGAGATTGTCGGTCTGATTGTCTGCGTAAACAGCGGCAGGAACTATTGCCGCTGTAACACTTAAAGTCAGAAGGCAGCATTTGAGTTTTGACTTCTTCATGTTCATGGTTTTCCCCTATCGTTGATTTGCCCAACTTCTACACCGGTAGCTGTCAAGCTAGTTGTCGCCTAAGGTGTGTTTTATTAAGCTTCTTTGTTTATTATCATGGGGTGATGATTACGGATGGATGGCTCCAACATGACATGACTGTAATGTTTAGGTGTTTTGATTGATTCAGATCAACCAAATAGCATTAACCTATTTGTGCATTTGGTGCTTTACTGGTTTAAACCACAGAGCTCCGGCAGGGGCAGACAAGTCTGCCCCATTTAGTTTGGCAATATTATGCTTTCAGCGAGCGGGTGCGCCATAGGTAATACACGACGGGTAATACCAACAACGTTAAAATCACAGCACTCACCATTCCGCCCACCATAGGCGCCGCAATCCGGCTAACAACTTCCGCACCTGTTCCGGAACTGAACATAATGGGCAACAATCCAGCGATAGTGGAGACCGTAGTCATCATTACGGGTCTTACACGAAGTCCCGCGCCCTGTGTCACGGCTTCGAGCAAATCTTCTTTTAATGGTTGCACTCCACGCTCACGAAAGGTATCTATCAATTGGTGATATGCTTGGTTAAGATAAGTTAACATGATGATACCTATTTCCACCGTAACCCCCGCCAGTGCAATAAAACCAACCGCAACCGCGACAGAAAAATTATAGCCAAGCAGGTACATCAGCCAGATTGAACCAATTACCGCCAGTGGTAGTGTTCCCAGAATAATGGCTATTTCAGTGAAGTTACGAAAATTCATGTATAACAGAATGATAATGATGGCAAGCGTCAAAGGAACCACATAGGTCAGTTTCTCTTTGGCGCGCAGCATGTATTCGTACTGACCGGACCAGGCCACCGAGTAACCGGCCGGTAAATCCAACTGCTGCTCGACCGTTGCCATGGCCGCTTGTACATAGCTGCCCACGTCCACCCCATCGATATCTACAAAGGTCCAGCCATTCAGCCTGGCGTTCTCGCTCTTGATCGCTGGCGGGCCGTCCTCCACATAGACATTGGCCACATCGGCGAGCGCAATGCGTTGGCCGCTGGGCGTAACGATGGGCAGCAGCGCCAGCTGTTCTGGCGAGTCTCGATAGTCCTGCGGGTAGCGCAGATTGATCGGATAACGCTCCAGCCCCTCAATGGTCTGCGCCACATTCATTCCCCCAATGGCCGTGGCTATTACCTGCTGCACATCAGCAATATTGAGGCCATAGCGCGCCGCCTGTGCACGCTGAATATCCACCTTGATGTAACGCCCACCGGCCACCCTTTCGGAATACACCGAGGCTGTGCCGGGTACATCCTTGAGGATCTGCTCTAGTCGCTGACCAATCTTCTGAATTTCTCGCAGATCCTCGCCCGCCACCTTGATGCCTACCGGCGTCTTGATACCGGTGGCCAGCATGTCGATGCGAGTCTTGATCGGCATCACCCAAGCGTTGGTTAGACCGGGGAATTTCACTAGCGCATCCAGCTCCTTCTTGAGCTTCTCCGTGGTCATGCCCTCGCGCCATTCCTCTTTGGGCTTGAGCTGAATAAAGGTCTCGATCATGGTCAGCGGAGCGGGATCCGTGGCTGTCTCGGCACGGCCGATTTTGCCAAACACGGTTTTTACCTCAGGCACTGTCGCGATCAGCTTGTCGGTCTGCTGCAACAATTCCCTGGCTTTGCCTATCGAGATCCCCGGATAAGTGGTCGGCATATACATCAGATCACCTTCATCCAGATCGGGGATGAATTCACTACCAATCTTGTTAACCGGCCAGATCCCAACGAGGAAAATCACAACCGCAATGGCAAGTGTGATTTTCGGAAAACGCAATACGGTTTTCAGCAGGGGCATGTACCCGGCAATCAGTAATCGATTAACGGGATTCTTGTTTTCCGCTACCACCTTGCCTCTGATGAAATATCCCATCAAAACCGGCACCACTGTGATAGCAAGCGCCGCACTGGCTGCCATGGCATAGGTTTTGGTAAAGGCCAACGGGCTGAACATCCGGCCCTCCTGGGCTTCCAGGGTGAATACTGGTACAAAGCTCACAGTGACAATAAGCAAACTGAAAAACAGCGCCGGACCGACTTCACTGGCTGACGCCGCCACGATTTTCCAACGGTTCTCTGGCGTCAAGGGCGTACGTTCCATATGCTTATGCATGTTTTCGATCATGACAATCGCGCCATCAATCATGGCGCCTATCGCAATCGCTATACCGCCTAATGACATGATATTGGCATTGAGACCTTGCCAATACATCACGGTAAAAGCCGTGAGTATACCTAGCGGCAGACTGAAGACCGCCACCAGTGAGGACCTGACATGAAACAGGAAAATGACACAGATCAACGCCACAATAGCGAGTTCTTCGGCCAGACTTTTCCACAAACTGTCAATGGCGCGAGATATCAGCCCTGAACGATCATAAACGGTTACGATCTCCACGCCCTCGGGCAAACCCGCCTTGAGTTTTTCCAGCTTGGCCTTGACCCCATCAATGGTTTTCTGGGCGTTCTCACCGAAACGCATCACCACAATACCGCCCACCACTTCACCTTCGCCGTTCAACTCGGCGATGCCACGGCGCATTTGCGGCCCCAACTCGATATCCGCCACATCCTTGAGCAACAGCGGCGTACCGTTAACATCCAACCCTAACGGAATGTTGGCCAGATCATCGATACCCTGGATGTAACCGCTGGCGCGCACCATGTATTCGGCTTCGGCCATTTCCACCACCGAGGCGCCCACTTCCTGATTACCGCGCTGGATCGCCATCTGAATATGGGACAGGGGAATACTGAAAGCACGCAGTTTTTCCGGGTTCACTTTCACTTGGTACTGCTTAACCATGCCGCCGAGCGCCGAGACTTCGGAAACACCCGGCACGGTTTGCAGCTCGTATTTCAGGAACCAGTCCTGCAGGCTGCGCAACTGACTGAGGTCATGCTTGCCGGTACGGTCCACCAGGGCGTAGAGATAGACCCAGCCAACTCCGGTAGCGTCCGGCCCCAGTTGCGGCCGAGCACTCGGAGGTAATGTGGGCGCGACCTGAGACAGATACTCCAGCACCCGGGAACGTGCCCAGTAGGCATCGGTATCCTCGTCGAAAATGACATACACAAAGGAATCGCCAAAAAAGGAATAACCGCGCACGGTAACCGCACCGGGTACCGACAACATGGCAGTAGTCAGTGGATACGTGACCTGGTCCTCCACCACCTGCGGCGCCTGCCCAGGAAAACTGGTCTTAATAATGACCTGTACATCGGACAGATCGGGAATGGCGTCCACCGGGGTGTTTTTCAGCGAATAGAGACCTATCCCCACCAGCATCAAAGTAGCCAGCAGCACGAAGAAACGGTTACCGATGGACCAACGGATTATCGATTCAATCATGATTGTGCTCCTTTTGATCGTGACCGCCGTGGTTCATGCCCTGGTGTTCGCTGTGCTCCGGCATCGACATATCACCGTGATCCATACCCTCGTGCTGACCGTGATCCATTCCTGCAGGCATGGCATCATTGCCTTGCTCATTGGGAATATGCACTTGGGTAATCTGGTATCCACCACTGTTGTTATTGGTGATCTGCACATGCAGGCGCATTCCCTGTTTGAGCGCATCCATGTCCACAGCCTCAGCGACGGTGAAATCCATGGTCATGGTGGGCCATTGCCAGTCCGGGATGGCCTCGTGCTCCAGGGTCACCATGCGGTGATCCGGCATCAGGCTGTCGATACGTGCGGCCACCCAGACTGAGCGGGAATCAGCGTCTGCCTTTACATCCATTGATTCGCCTTGCTGATCGCGCTTGGCCATGCGCTTGAAGTCCGACGTCTTGCTGGATTCCGAGTCGATCAGGAACTGAGCAGAGGTCACAATGCGTTCCCCTTCTTTGAGTCCCGACTGAATTTCCACCTGCCGTTCGCCCACACGCACGACCTCAACGGCCACCGATTTGAATTTGCCATCACCCAGCGCCAACACCACGCGCGCATGGCTGCCGGTACGGATCAGCGCTTCCCGCGGGATTAACAGTGCTTCAGCCCCCGCCTGGGTTTCAATGACCATCTGCGCGAACATGCCCGGCTTGAGGAAGCCGTCCGGGTTGTCGAAATGCACCCGGATTTGCGCGGTACGTGTCTTGGCATTCAAAGACGGATAGACATAGTCCACCTGGCCCAACCAATCCCGACCGGGCAGGTAATCGAGCCGCATCCGCACCTGGTCGGCGGTCTTGACCAGGCTTGCCTGTCGTTCGAACACCTCACCGATCACCCAGATATGTTCTAACTGGCCGATGCTCATCAGACTCAAGCCAGGCTTGACGAACATGCCCTCACGCACCGCGAGATTGTCCAGTACCCCGGACTGCGGCGCGGCAACGGTGATGGTCTGGCTGACCTTGCGGGTTTTACGCAGCCGGTCGATATCTGCCCGCGGCACCTGCAATGCCAATAACCGTTCCACGGCAGCGCCGATCAACACCGGATTGTCGCGTTTCAACGCCAACAACAATTCCTCCTGGGCGTTGACCAGGGTGGGTGAATAGAGGGCGTACAGGGGGTCGCCCTGTCTGACCGGATCCCCGGCGGCCTTGACATGGAGCTTCTCGATCCAGCCTTCCACGCGCGGGCTGATATGCACCAGCCGGTTCTCATCGTATTGCACGTAACCGACGGTTTTGACATCCAGATTCAGAGACCCGGACCTAACCGTGGCGGTGCGCACGCCGAGATTGTTGACGACCTCGGGCGATATCTTGACGGTGCCGGCTTCATACTCTCCGGCGGATTTCTCGTACACAGGGATCAGATCCATGCCCATGGGCGATTTGCCAGGCTTGTCGCGCTTGTAGTTGGGATCCATGGGCGCCACCCAGTAAAGTGGCTTGCGTTCACCGCCGGTTGCTGTCATATCCCCCTCATCGGGGTTGCCGAGTAGCCAGACGCCGGATGCGCCGAGCAGCGCGCCGACGGCCGTGCCCAGCAAGGTTTTGGTGAATGTATTCATGTTGAACTCCTTTAAAACGGTTTCGCCGGCCGTGCATCGTCGAACGACGCCTCGGCGAGCAGGTAATTGATTTGGGCGATGGTCTTCTGCCGATCCACGGCAATGGCGAGCGCGTCGATCTTGGCATTCAATTCGGCAATGCGGGCACGCACGGCTTCGGCGAAGTCGCCGTCGTCGTTGTTGTAGGCCGAAAGTGAAGCCTCTGCCTGCTCGGCCATTTGCGGCAACAGCTGATCGGTGTATAACGCCTGGCGTTCATCGAGACGTGCCAGTTGTACGCTCGCGGTTTCCAGTTCCGCCATTAGCCGACGACCAAGCAAGTGCTTTTCGGTTTTGATGGCCTCGGTTCGATTTACGGCGGCGCTGACTTCCTTGTCCTGCCGGTTACCGGTGAAAAGGGGCAGATCGAAGGTGACGCCAACGGAGAACAGATCGGCCCGGTCGCGCCCCATGGGATCGCTGTCGCGATAGCCGTATTGGGCGGTCAGGCCCCATTCGGGCTTGTATTTCTGTTTTGCCAGATCCACACCGGTTTGCGTTGCGTCGATACGCTGGTCCAGTGCCCGTAGCGCGGGATGATGGCGGATCCATTCGTAGCGCGTATGCTCGCTGGCCTGCTTAATGGTCGGTACCGACAGTGGCCTGGAAAGAGACTGTGTCGGTAGTACCGGAGCCAGAGGGACAGTGGCAGGCGCACCGATCCATTCGGTCAGACGCTTTTGTGCGGCTTGCTGTTGCTGCCTGAGCATCGTCAGTCTGTCTTCAAGACGAATCAGCTCCAACTGCGCGCGAATTACGTCCTGCTGACGTGCCCTGCCCAGCGCCGAGGAGTAACCCGCTTTGGCGGCATCCACCAACTGCTCAAACAGTGCGCGATCCTGTTCGATCAGCCGGATACTCTCCTGCGCCTTGAAGGTTTCCAACCACAACTGGCTGACCGTGACGCTTACTTTGGCCCGGCGATCCAGTCTTAGCAGAGGGTGCTGCTCGGCTAGCTGCTGCTTCTGCTGCTGGGCGAGCGACAGACTGTCACCCCGGGGAAACATCTGACTGATCCCCACCGACAACTGGGTCATGGCTTCCTGGTTGAGGTCGAAAGTGTCCACGGGAAAATTGCCAGCCATCAGGCTCATGCGGGGATCCGGCAAGGTCGCCGCGGCGGTCGCTTCGTCGGTAAGGGCCTGCTGAGTGTACTGGCTACCGGTGAGCCAGGGATCGGTATCTATGGCGAGGGTTATCGCCTCGTCCAGCGTCAGGGTCTCGGGAAGGGATTGCGCAAAGGCTATGACACTGCCTATACCGAGCGGCAGGATAAAAAGCATGGTGACGAATATTTTCATGGCTGCGCTTCCGGTTGTTGGAGTGGCTGAACCTGTTGAGCCGCGCTCTCGACACTGGCAAACACTTCAGTGCTGCCGTCTTTTTTCATCAGCAGAACCCGGTATGGCATGAACTTGTCACCCACCTCCATACCCGGACTGCCAACGGGCATGGCGGGCACTGTCAGCCCAATCCCGTCGGCTGGCGGATTAGCCAGAAACTGATGAATATAGCGGGCCGGGATATGCCCCTCAAAGGCATAGCCTTGTGACGACACCGCTGTGTGGCAGGAACGTAGGTTGTTTGCGATTCGATAGCGATCCTTGATGGCGTCCAGATTAGCCGGGTGTTCGACACTGGCCTCAAAGCCCTCGGCTTCAAGGTGACCTATCCATTTTTTACAGCAGCCACAGGTAGGGCTTTTGTAGACGGTAAGCGTTTCAACTGCACCAGCGGATGGGTCAGATGTTTTTGGGTTTTTAGGCCCATCATTACAGGCCGCGATCAAGGGCAGCGTCAACAGCCCCAACACCAAGCCCGTTAATTTAAATCGATACATAGTTGCCTCCGAAGACAATTGAATAGAACATTAAGTAATGGATGACAAGGTAACGAGCAGACTTCAGTCGTGCAGGCGAAGCGCCTTGTATCACAGTTCGAGAAAACGGTTTTTACCTATCAATCAGGCGATCGGAGGTCTCAATAGAGGAAAATTGGGCGGTCGCGGGAAGGCGGGCACATGAAAAACAATTGCGATGGAACCTGCATGAATGGGGGAAGCGAAGTGAGCAACGGGCGGCATCATTGACAGGCAACCGCTCATCATACAGTCAGCGTCGCCCTTATCACCGGCACAGCAGCCGTGTCGATCCTGGACTTCACCGGCGTCATGCTGCATGGCATCATGCTCCAACTGAGCGTAGTTCAGATGCGCATGCTCACCCTGGAATAGGCCGACCGGTGCCGGTTGATTGGCAGGCATGGTGCAGAAGTCTGACGAAGCCGCAAACGCGCTCCTCGCAAGGAGCGTCACCAGCAGCAGCCATATTACCCATGCACCAGGTCGCACAAAAAAGCCTCTCACCAATCCATCACGCCAAGGTTGCCAGAATAGTGCCTATAGGGTGCTATCGTATCGATCCCTGTCATTGTTCGATCACCTGCTCTAGTTGGCGCAACAAAGCTCGCGTCTGTATCAGGCTTTCGTCCACACTTTCCATGTAATCCAGCTTGTACTTACTCATGTTTTCTTTCACATGCGGATAGTCTTTGGCCATCAGATTGCGCAACAGCAGGATCTTGCCACTCAGGGCATCGACCTGAGCGCTGAGTAGTTCCAGCCGCGCCTCGTCGCTTTGCGAGTCGGCGAACTCCGATTGCGCGCGTGTGATGGAGCGATCGCGCTTTTTCAATTCCACGACGGGATCTTCCCCGCCATGCGCCATCACCTGCGCCTGAAACAGCAGCGCCCCCAGCAGCAAGGGCGCGATTAGGTGCCCGGGCCCAGTTGCCTCGCTTCCTGATGCATAGGACAACTGTACTCGGTGTTGGCATCGCCCTCGGCGCGTTCGGACCCTGTCAGATAGCGCTGTGGGTTATCCATGAATTTGCTTCGGCAATGCGCGCTGCAAAAGGAGTACAGCCTGCCCTGAAACTCGACCTTGTGGAAGGATGTCTTCATGACCGACATCCCGCACACGGGGTCGGTCAATTCAGTGCTGTTGGACTCGCCGCGCTGACGGGGCCGGTGGTCGTGAAGGGCATGTGACATGGGTATCCTCCTGCAATTTGCCGCTAATGGTGCCCGGCGTCATCGGTGTCGCGCGCGGTCAGGATCTGGTATTGCTGCGGCGATAGTTCCGGCAAGCGTTGCAGGAAAGCCACCATGTTCCAAATACGTTCGTCGTCATGACCCGGACCCCAAGCCGGCATGCCAGACGCCTTGATGCCGTGTTTGATGATCCAGAAACGCCGCCGAGCCTGCGGTTCGGCATCTTTGGCATCGTCATGAAGATGTGCCGCCTGGGTGAGGTTTGGCGGCGCGGGATAAAGTCCCAAGGTAAAATCACTCTGGGTCTTGCCCGGCTTGAGATGGCAGCCGGTGCACATGTCGTTGTAGTCGGCGCCGCCTGCCAGCAAGCGCTCGGACGAATTCAGGTCGGCCGGCACCTCGATGTCGTTTGATGCGCGGGCGATGGATCGCTCGCGCAGGGTTTCCAGCGTCCAATAAGTCAAGTCGTTGTGATGGTCATCGGCTCCCATTGGATAGAGACCCGAATAGAGGAACCCCACACCGGTCACCGCA
>DIAF01000011.1:106909-208847 GCA_002414665.1 Halieaceae bacterium UBA5085 | reverse complement strand
CCGGTCACCGCAACCACGCCCGCCACAACCGCAAGGCATTTAACGCAGGATAAAAACTTAAAGGACGTCATGTTATCTCCTCAGGAATGGCTACCCGTTATTTTTTGTGCTGGTGTTTGGCCGGCTTTTTTTCATCGGCTTTTTCGTCATGGTTACCGTGATCGGTTTGGCCTTTGTCCCCATGCGCTTCATGCGATTCTGCTTCATCCTTGTGCATGGCCTTCATGCATTTTTTCATCATGGCCTGCATGACCGGATCTTTCATGTCCATTTTGGAATGATCCATGTCTTTCATGGCCGCACAGTCCGGCGCCTGCGCCTCCTTCATGTGCTCCTTGGGATCGTGGGCCTGGGCTGACAGGGCAAGCAATAATGCCGGCAGGGCAACGAAATAGCTGAGTGATTGGCGTTTCATAATGTGACTCCTAGGTTGTGTTAAAAACATAAGTCGTTTGATTAAAACCAGAACCGGATCCCGGCGACGTACCGGGTATCCTTGGTGGCATCGCCGTTGGCCCGCGCCTGATCGGCGGTGGCGCCAAAGGTGCCGTTCCACTCGATACCGACATAAGGGGCGAACTGGCGTGAAAACTCGTAGCGCAATCGCAGTCCCAGGGCGACATCGGACAAACCGCTACCCAGTCCGTTAACCGCATCGTCTTTGCCATAGGCGGTCAGTTCAGCCCGAGGCTGTAAAATCAGGCGCTGGGTGAGTAGCAATTCGTATTCCGCTTCCAACGACAGAGCTGTACGTCCGCCCTCGCCCAGGTAGGCGGTCAGATCCAGTTCAAACCAGTAGGGGGCAAGGCCCTGAATACCGAACGCGAGCCACTCGCGGCCCGTGCCTTCATCGTATTGATCAAGACGAACGCCCAGCTGGGTGTCGAAATAGGCATTGAGTGCGTGGCCCCAGAGCAGATCAGTCTGACTTTCCGCCAGGCGCCCGTCCACGGCATCGCCTTCGAGCTTGATCACCAAGCGGTCATAGGTGGTGCCATACCAACCCTGCAGGTCAAAGGTCGTGACGTCATTATCGGCGTCGTATTCGAGGCGATCGCCCAGCAGCGACCAGAATCGATGCTCATCGGCCAGTTTCAGTTGCCGTGGACCCGGCAGCGCATAGGGGCCTTCCGTCAGCGTGTAGCCATCGGAATATGCGTGAGGATCGCGGGCATCCTTGGGGGCGTCTCCGCCCTGCATTTGCATGTCGCCCTGCGCCATGGCGGCGTGACCCGTGGCGCGAGTATCCGAGCTGTCATCAGGGGGCTCATGGGACGGCGAATTGGCATCATTTGCGTGCATTGCATGTGGATCCTCCTGTTGCGCCAAGACGGAAGCCGAAAACAACAGCCCTGCAATAACGCCTGCATGCAAACAATATCTGGCGAAATCCTTCACACTCATGACACCACCACCTCGCGGAACATCCCCGCATCCATATGGAATAACAGATGACAGTGCCACGCCCAGCGCCCCAGATCATGCGGGGTGGTCAGAAAGCTGATGCGTTGTGCCGGTTGTACCGGGATGGTATGCCGACGTACACGCAACCGACCTTGATCATCCTCCAGGTCGCTCCACATGCCATGCAGGTGCATGGGGTGGGTCATCATGGTGTCATTTTGCAAGATAACGCGAACACGCTCGCCGTGTTTCATGGCCACCGGCGTGCTCTTGCCGAATTCCAGCCCGTCGAAGGACCAACTGTAGCGCTCCATATTGCCAGTCAAGTGCAATTCGATTTCTCTGACGGCGGAGCGGCTGTCATTCAGCACGCCCTCTTGTGACCGAAGATCAGCCAAGGTAAGCACCCGCCGGCCATTGTTGCGGAGGCCAATACCCGGATCATCCAGGTTGGTGCGCGGCATATCGACCCGCATGTCCACGGATGTACCGTATTCACTGCGGGCGTGGTTGACCTTTTGTGACGGCTTGGCCATCGGAGCCTGTTGCATGCCATGCTGGCTGTGATCCATCGCCATGCCACCGGGATCCATCTGAGAATGGTCCATTTTTGAATGATCCATGCCGGTGTCGTGTCCCATGGTTCCATGATTCATGGCGCCGTGATCCATCCGCCCCATCATGTCGGCCATGGTCAGCCACTCCACGGGGTCGAGCGCTGGCACCGGCGCGTTCAAACCGTCCCGCACCGCCAGAGTGCCGCGCGCATAGCCGGTGCGATCCATGCTTTGCGCGAAGATGGTATGGGCGTCATCCTTTGGTTCCACCAGCACATCGTAGGTTTCGCCCGGCCCGAAGCGAAACTCGTCAACCTCGACCGGCTCAATATTCTGCCCATCAGCCTGCACTACGGCCATCTTCAGGCCAGGAATGCGAACGTCGTAAAAACTGTTACTGGCTGCATTGATAAAACGCAAGCGCACGCGCTCACCGGGTGTGAACAGCCCCGTCCAGTTGCCCGCTGGCGTTCGGCCGTTCATCAGGTAGGTCAAGGTTGCGGCGGAAAGGTCGGCCAGATCGGTGGGGTTCATACGCATCTGGTTCCACATCTGGCGTTTGTCCAGCGCGCCGGAAACCCCCTGTGTGGAAACGTCGCGAAAGAAGTCGCCCACTGTGGGCTGGTTAAAGTTGTAGACGTCGCTTTGAACCTTGAGTTTGGCAAACACTGACATCGGATCGTCATCGGTCCAATCGGAAAGCTGCACCACGTAGTCGCGGTCGGCACGCAGATGCCCCGCTGCAGGGCGAACCTGACCATCACGCGGCTCGATAATGAGCGCGCCATACATGCCGGTCATTTCCTGGAAGCCGCTGTGGGAGTGGTACCAATAAGTGCCGCTCTGTTGTAATTTGAAACGGTAAACGAAGGTCTCGCCCGGTGCTATGCCACGGAAGCTGATGCCGGGTACGCCGTCCATCTGAAAAGGTAGAATGATCCCGTGCCAGTGGATGGAGGTAGGAACCTTGAGCCGGTTGGTTACCCGGATGGTGACCTCATCTCCCTCACGCAACCTCAGTGTCGGGGCCGGAATGGAGCCGTTGATGGTGGTCGCCATACGGATCACGCCGGTAAAGTTGACCGGTGTTTCGGCGACGACCAGATCAATCGATTGGCCGCTCAGCACGGGCGCGGTACCGGTGTGTGTCTGGTTCTCCAGACGGCCCCCTGCGTGCAGCAGGGCTGGAAAGCTTGCCAGCACACCGCCAGCCACCAGCCCCTGTACGAAGTGACGGCGTGTCGCACTAAACGTTTTCATCAATGCTCCAATTCAGCGATATCGTTTTTCATAACCTTGCCCTCGATCACATCAACCGTGGCGAAGTGCTTGTTGATGATACTGTCGTTTTCGAGTCACGCCCGATCTGACAGGCCGGCAACAGCGACCGGAATGCCGACTGCATCAACATAAGTAATGCCTAGTGTAATCAAGTTAACTGGCCCCCCCTGTCAGCCAGATGACCCAAACATTACATTAATGTAATCTGTGTGTAATCTTGCTGTGGGGAATAACCCGTTAGGTTGAAACAAAATGTGGAGGGCGAGACATAGATGCGACTACTCGTGGTCGAGGACGAAATCAAAACAGGCGACTATTTGCGCCAAGGACTGGCTGAAGCTGGATTTCAGGTTAGTCTGGTGCGCAATGGTCTCGATGGCCACCATCTGGCGATGACCGAGTCCTTCGACTTGATCGTGCTGGATGTCATGCTGCCCGACGTGGATGGCTGGCGCATTGTGCAGTCGCTGCGTGAAGCGGGACGTCAGACACCGGTATTGTTCCTTACCGCGCGCGACCGCGTGGATGACCGAGTCAAGGGGCTGGAGCTGGGCGCCGATGATTACCTGGTAAAACCCTTCGCCTTTGCCGAGTTGCTGGCACGGGTGCGCACCCTGTTGCGAAGGGGCTCGGCACCGCCTCTGTCGGATCAGCTCAAGGTGGCCGATCTCGTTCTGGATCTACCCAGGCACCGGGTCACGCGCGCCGGCCGAAAAATCAATCTCAGCCACAAGGAATTCTGCCTGCTGGAACTGCTGGTGCGCCGTCAGGATGAGGTGTTGCCGCGTTCGCTGATCGCCTCGCAGGTCTGGGACATGAATTTTGATTCCGACACCAACGTGATCGACGTGGCCATCCGTCGATTGCGCGCCAAAATCGACGACGACTTCGAGCCCAGGCTGATCCACACGGTGCGTGGCATGGGTTACAAGCTCGATGTGGAAGCTGAAGATGATGGCGACTGAGCGGCGTCCGCTTTCGCTAACCGCCAGGGTCATGGTCTTTGTCGCGTTGGCCATCGGCATCAGCCTGGTATTGATCGGCAATCTGGTGCTCGGTGCCGTCGAGCGCCATTTCGCCGAGCAGGACGCGGACGAGTTGGTCGTGATCAACCAGGCGGTAGCGCAGACCCTGCAAAGGGTGGATGATCCGCTCCGGTTACCGGTGGCGTTGTCGCAGGCGGTGTCGGGACACCACGGTGTTTATTTTCAGGTGTGGAATGGCCGTGGCCAGTTGGTGTTCGCTACACCGGGGGCTGACTTCGCGCAGGCTATAGTAGCTTTTTCCCCCGTTAAGCGGATCCATGCCGATAACCTGGCTACTTGGCACTTTGACGGAAATGCCTATCGGGGTGTCGTCACACGGTTTGTCAGCGACAGCCGGGAATATCGCATTGCCACGGCGATCGGCATGGACTTCCACCTGCATTTTCTGCAAGGGTTTCGCCGCAGTCTCTGGATTATCATGTTGCTTACTGGCGGTGTGACTTTGCTAGCGGCGTGGTTTGGGGTACACCAGGGACACGCGCCTTTACGCGGTCTCTCGGACGAGATGCGCAGTATTCAGGCCGACCGATTGCATATGCGACTTGATTTTCGCAGCATGCCCCTGGAGCTACGGGATCTGGCCTCCGCCTTTAATCAGATGATTGAGCGACTGGAAGACAGCTTCACGCGGCTGTCGCATTTCTCGGCGGATATCGCCCACGAACTACGAACCCCGCTGACCAATCTCATCACCCAGACTCAAGTGGCGCTGGGCAGGGCCAGAACACTGGACGAATATCGTGAGCTCCTGTACTCCAATCTGGAAGAGCAAGAACGCCTGGCCAAGATGGTTAACGACATGCTCTGGCTGGCCAAGAGCGACCACGGCCTGCTCAAACCGGTGCAGGTAACGCTGGATCTGGCCACCGAGGTCAGGGAGCTGTTCGACTTCTTCGGGGCGCTGGCGGAGGAAAAACATATCACCCTGTCTTTGGAGGGGCAGGCACCGGGGGTAATGGGTGATCGCGCCATGCTACGCAGGGCCATCTCCAACCTGCTGTCGAACGCCATTCGGCACACCCCGGCGGGCAAATGGATAAAGGTTCGATTGAGTAAAGCGGAGAATGACTCAGTATCGCTGAGTGTGATCAACCCCGACTCCGAAATTCCTGCACAGCACCTGCCAAGCGTGTTTGATCGCTTTTACCGCGCCGATCCTTCCAGAGCGCGCCAGAGTGAGGGTGCCGGACTCGGATTGGCCATCGTTCGTTCCATTGTTGAGGCCCATGGTGGTCGTGTCGAGGCAAGCTCCGACCGGCACGCCACCAGCTTCACCCTGTTTCTGCCCGTCCCGGAAGAGCGAAGCGCCTGAGCATGAGCGTGTCCAGCAAAACACGCCAGGCCCAATCGTGGCGAGGTGAGGTGGCCATGGTGCCGGGGCTCATCGCCTTTCGGGGTGAAGCTGGCGATAACAAGCCCCACAAACATTGGGCGCATCAGATTGTTGTGGGTCTGGGCAACCCGGTTGAGGTGCGCGTTGGCCATGCGAGTTATACCGGGGCGAGTCTATTGATCCCTGCGGGTACAATCCATCAGTTACAAACTGCCAGGGTGTTGTGCCTCTATGCCGATCCGACCCACAATGCCTGTAAAACCCTGCTCCCCCAGACGATGGCACAAAACATTTCCATTATTGAGATTGACGGCACGCGGCAACTCATCCAGTTAAGCAGCGCAGACGATCTGCAAGCTGCGCTTGAGGATTTTCGGAAAGCCTGCACCTGTGGCGACGTATCTGGCCTGGATAATCGGTTCCAACAGGTGGTGGAAGCGTTGCGATCCGAGTTAATGCTTGGACGGGAACCTTCCCGTACCGGCTTGGCTGAACTTGCCCACCTCTCATCGAGCCGATTCTCTCACTGGTTCAGCGAGCAAGCCGGCTTGCCGTTCAGGAGCTACAAGAAGTGGCTGAAGCTACTGCTGGCATTCGAACTCACCCAAAGCAGGTCGCTCACGGATGCCGCAATAACGGCAGGTTTTTCCGATCAAGCCCACTTTTGCCGTGCCGCGATGGAAGCGTTTGGCGTCAACCCTGCAACAATTAAACAGCTACTTTCGGAAAAATAGCTCTTTGGTTCAATTGTGCATTGCCTATTCATTGCAAAATGAGCGTTCTATGATGTTTGAGAGGTTTCCGGAATGAGTGCAATTCGATGGTTAATCAAGCTATTTTATCTGCCGGTTTTTCTGTTGGCCGGTAATGGCATTGCTATATACCTTGTAGGGTCAGGATACGCTGATGCCTGGTTGGCTTTATTACTATCCGGATTTGTGGGTCTGTCGTTCATTTGCGAAAAGGTTGTTCCCTATGACCCCACGTTCAATCTATCCCAACAGGATCAAGGCACAGACTTTATTCATGCCATCGTCAACGAATCACTCAATATACTTGGGCTTTTCATGCTTCCACTGGTTGGTCAGGCGTTTTCGCTGATAGACCTTTGGCCATCCAGCCTGCCGCTACCGTTACAACTGGTCGTGGCGATCTTGATTGCCGATATGGGTATTACCCTGGCTCATTTCGCCAGTCACCGATTCCATAACCTGTGGAAACTGCACGCCGTCCATCACAGCGCAAAGCGCTTGTATGGTTTTAATGGTCTGATGAAGCATCCACTGCACCAGTTAATCGAAACCGTAGCGGGAACCATGCCGCTGCTTTTGATGGGTGTGCCGCACGACATCATGCTGTTGCTGGTGGTGGCGGTAGTGCTCCAGCTACTTTTGCAACACTCCAACGTGGCGTATTTTTCAGGGCCGCTAAAGTACATTCTGGCGATCAACAGTGTGCACCGATTTCATCATCTGAACACTGCCAAGGAAGGCGATGTGAACTTTGGGCTGTTTACCACTTTGACGGACAGGATACTGGGAACAGCCTATTTTGACTCTTCCCGAAAAATTGCCATAAAAGATCTTGGCATTTCCTCGGAGCCCGATTATCCAAAGCATTATGCGAGTCAGTTGCTCCATCCTTTTAAGTGACAGAGCAGTATCATCCGGTTCGATTAAGTCAGTCCGATCCATTCATCGGGCTACCACAGCAGCGAGTCATCGTTTTGGTATCGGCCTGAATCGGTGGGCAAGGAACTGAACCGTAAGAGCAGTAAACGCAGCAGTCACCCGCTTTGGGTTTCAACAAGGTATGACACTGTTCGCACTCGTAGAACCATTGGCAGGCGTCGGTCGGCATAGTTTCCGTTTTTTTATTGCCACATTCCGGACAGGTCAATTCCGACTGTAAAATAACATTTGAAGTCATGGCTTTCCCGTTTCCACTAGGGTTGATGAATATCCGGCGTTGGTTGTCGCTTCAATTAGTTTCTCTGCGCTGGTCTGGGTATCCTCGAAAGTCACCACAGCCTGCTTGTGTTCATAGCTGACCTCGGCTTTGGCCACGCCATCAACCCGTTTAAGGGCTTTCTTGACCGTGATCGGACACATGGCGCAGTTCATGGTTGGCAGATCAAGGGTGATGGTCTGAGGTTTGGCCCAGCTGGACAGACTGGTGATGGCGAGTACAAGGGCTATTGTGATTTTGTGCATGATTTACTCTGGTGCTATTCAATGTCTGAGGCAATCAATGGGATCCAGTAGGTACTGGTAACAAGGACCAGCGCAATGATGCCTGTGATCCAGAAAATGATCTGTCGCCGCTTGCGCGTTTGCGGTATGGCGCAAGCGGTACCCGGTTCGCACGCTTCTATCGGGCGATGGACTTTCCAGCCCGCCCAACCAAAAAACAACAACACAATGGCAATAAAGATCGGACGATAAGGCTCCAGCAATGTCAGGTTACCGATCCAGGCACCGCTGATCCCCAGCGTCAGTAACACAAATGGACCGACACAGCAGAGGCCAGCGCCGATGGCCGCCATTACTCCACCGATAAGGGGCAGATTTGGATGGGTGAGTTTGTCATTTGCCGGCATGGCTGCTCCAAGCGATCATATCTATAGAGCTAGTATAAATGCCGTACTCAGGTACGGAGTCAATTCCAATTGATGATTACCCTGAATTGGGTTGCAAAGACTCCACTATCGGACAAGCTACGTTTTCGGGATTGATACGGCACTGGGTCACCATCTCCGCCAGCATTTGCTCCAGACGGCGAAGATCGTTGATTTTTGCCCGCACACTGGCCAGTTTACCTTCGGCCAATTCCTGGACTTCCGTGCAATGCGAGTCACCCAGTAATAGCAGGTTGTCGATTTCTTCCAGGGTAAAGCCCAGTTCCTGAGCGCGTTTGATGAATAAAATCCGGGAGAGAGTTGCCTTAGGGTAGGTCCGATATCCCTGCACCGGTTTGGCAGGTTGTGCGATCAACCCACGGCGTTCGTAGTAGCGGATGGTTTCGACGTTGACACCTGCTGCCTTAGCCAGCTGGCCAATGGTGTGGTTTTCGTTCATGACCAGAGCGCTCCCAGCGGGACAGCAAAGAGGTTGTCGCCAAATGCCGTCGTGTGATCGCCATCGTAGAGCAGGACACCCATTTTGAAGCGGTCGCCAGCCACACTTTGAAAACGTTTCAAGCCGGTAAAATCTTTGGAACTCAACGTCGCTGCTGCTTTGACTTCGATCGCGAAACAGTCGCCTATGGCGTTTTCGATGATCACATCGACCTCCACTTTATCCTTGTCCCGGTAGTGATAGAAACTCAACGGTTCTTCGATCCATACTGCCTGTTTTCGCAGTTCGTTGTAGACAAAGGATTCCAGCACCAACCCAAAATCACCGGGCTGCTTCAGCAGGCGTTCCCGGTTCAGGCCACGAACAGCGCACATCATGCCGGTATCAATGGAATGCAGTTTGGGCGTTTTCACCAACCGTTTGTATTCGTTGGAATGCCAGGCCGGCAATTGCTCCACCAGAAACAACTGCTCCAACAACGCCATGTATTTTTTAATGGTCAGTCGATCCAGCCCAAGTTTAGCGCCCAGTTCGGTCAGGTTAACCAGTTTCCCCGCATAAAAGGCGGTGAGTTTGAGTAACTTGGCCATCAAATCGGGGTGATCGATATGGGTCAGATCGCGAATATCCCGCTGGATCAATGTACTGACGTACTGTTGATACCAAGCGGTGCTTCGCCGCTCATTGGCACGTTGCAGAGGGTCGGGGAAACACCCCGTAATCAACCGTTGCAGTAGATGATCCCGCACACGAATGTCCTGAGCCGAAGGCGCTTCCTGGTTCAGTAGTTTGCTTAAAAAGCTGGGGGGTCGTCCATGGATCTCGCATTCGGAAAGCGTTGTCAGGCGAACCGACTCCATTCGGCCGGCCAGGGAATCTGATAGCCGGGGCAATAACAAGGCATTGGCGGAACCCGTCAGAAGAAAGCGACCTGCCGTGCGTTGTTCATCCACAGCCTGCTTAATGGAGACGAACAGTTCAGGCAGGCGCTGAACTTCATCGAGCGCAATTCGTTTCGGTGGCAGATTACGGATGAACCCGACGGGATCAGCTTGTGCAATTTCGAATTGGGCCTGATCGTCCAGGGTAATGTATTCCCAGTTTTCAGCGCCCATCTCACCAATCAACGCCTTCACCAGAGTGGTTTTACCGACTTGGCGAGGCCCCATCACAAAGACCACCGGAGTGTCGCTCAGCGCTTCTTTGACATTGATTTCAGAATAACGTGGGTACATAAAATAAGCGCTCGGCTAATTGATGGTTGAAACTCGTCTATTCGTTATTTTACCATCGTCTATTCGTTAATACAATGCCGTCTAATTGTTAGATACGACAATGGCGTCTCACGAATATAAAAACATCAATAAAAACAACGCTATAGGAGTAGTTGGCGTGACTGAGCCCAAGTGAGAATCCATGACAACCAAAGAGCAGTTCTTAACCAACCAGCAGCGATACCAACCGTTAATGCTGCCACAACGATTTTCCGACGAAGAAATGGTTCGCGATTGGACGCTGAGCCGACGCGATTGCCAGGTGGTCAACAAGTACCGTAAGCAATACCGTCTGGGATTTGCCATCCAACTGTGCGCCATGCGCCTCTATGGCCGGTTTCTTAACCAGCTCCATGATCTATCCCCCCGGGTAATCAGCTACCTGAGCAGTCAACTCGACCTCCCGCCCACGCTAACCGTGGACGTGCCCGAGCGGGAAGCGACACTATTGGAGCATCGGAATAACATCCTCAAGTATCTGGGCTTTCAACGGTTTGATGACAAAGTGGAAGCCGACCTGGATCGCTGGATAGAGAAACACGCCCGTCAGGGGCTGCTGCCGGATGAACTTTTTCACCGGGCAGAACGTTACCTGTTGTTGAACCGTATTATGTTGCCCGGACCCTCGACCATCGAACGGCAGATCATCCGTATTTGTAACCAGGTCCATACTCAGCTTTTTGAGCAGGTGTTTGATCAGATGTCCCCTGAACTGCGCGGTGCCATCGACGATCTGTTGCAAACCACGGACGGTAATCAACGAACCTACTTCAACCAACTCAAAGAGTATCCACCGGCCGCCAAAATCTCATCGCTGAAACGCTATTTGGAGCGCTATGACAATCTGGTGGCCACCGGCAATAATGAATTCGAGGAAAAGGTCATTGATACCGCTTTTCTTCACTACCTGTATCGACTGACCAAGCGCTACAGTGCCAAGGACATGAAACGCTTCAAAGACCACAAGCGCTATGCCCTGATGCTGTGCTTCCTGTTAGAATCCCGCAAGATCCTGCTGGATAACCTGGTCAAAATGCACGATCAGTACATGACGGAACTGTGCCGACAAACCAGAAACAGCCACGACAAAAAGCACAAGGAATTCCGCAAACGCCAGAAGAAAGCCATCGATGCTGTGCTCGATACCACGCATGTTTTGCTGGAATGGCCGGATGAACAGCCGTTGTACAAGAATGACTTATGGCAGCGTATTGACGAGAAACACTTGCTGGCCTCCATTGAGGATCTGCACATTTTTAAACGCCTGGAAGAACGCGGCTATTGCGATTTGTTGCTGACCCGTTACCCCAGTTTACGAAAGTATTTTTCCGACTTTATACGGTTACCGTTTGAAGTGGCGAAAGGTTCTGGGCCACTGATAAAGGCCATCCAGTTCGTCCGGCAGTTGGATGTCGGCGATCTGAAAAAACTGCCGGAGAATCCACCGATTGCGTTCATTCCCCGCGAGCTGCGTCGCAGCCTTAAAGATCAAACCGGCAACATCAATCGCAATGTTTGGGAAATGGGTCTTGCTCTCGCGATGAAAGATGCGTTGCGTTCCGGCGATTTGTATTTGCCACAGAGCAAACAACATGTGTCGTTCTGGGATCTGACCTTGAACGAGCCCAACTGGGATGAAACCAAACACACCGTCTATACCGAGCTACAGCAGCCTTTGCCGCACGAAGTGCGTTCCGCCATTTCAACCCAGTTCCACGAAGCGGTGTCAGCAGCGCAAAAGCGTTTTGGACTGGATAATTTCGCTGAGATACACAATGGCCGGCTGAAACTCAAGCGTGACGACAAGCTGGACATACCGGATAAAGTCAACCAACTGCAAAAGGTGATCGATGCGCATATGCCCAGCATACGCATCGAGCAACTGCTGATGGAGGTGGATCAAATGACGCATTACAGTCGTCACTTTGTCCCTATCCAGCATCACCAGTCACGGCCCAAAAACTTTTACAAAAGCCTGATGGCTGCCATTATTTCACAAGCCACAAACCTAGGCGTCGTGTCCATGAGTAACAGCGTCAATGGCGTTACTGTCGATATGCTAAGGCATATCCTGCAATACTATATTCGCGAAGAAACCCTGATCAACGCCAGTGCTGAAATTGTGAATCAACACCATGAGCTGCCGTTGAGTGCGGTGTATGGCTCCGGTACATTGTCCTCTTCAGATGCGCAACGCTTTAAAATCCGCGCCGACAGTCTGTTGGCGTCATACTATCCCCGCTATTACGGCTACTATGAAAAAGCCATCGGGATCTACACCCATGTATCCGATCAATATTCCGTGTTCAGCACCAAGATCATTTCCTGTAGCGCTCGTGAAGCCCTGTATGTTCTGGACGGCCTGCTGGAAAACAACACGATTCTGAAAATCCGAGAGCACACCACCGATACGCACGGGTACACTGAAATCGTCTTCGCCCTCTGTCATTTGCTCGGCTTCTACTTTATGCCACGCATTCGGGATCTGAAGGATCAGCAGCTATACCGTATCGACAAATCCGTCGATTACGGTGACCTCAACCATTTACTCACGAAAACAGCTGATTTGGCGATTATTGAGGAGCAATGGGAATACATGATGCGGGTGGTCATTTCTCTGAAACAAAAAACTGCGCCAGCACACGTCATCGTTCAACGGTTGACCAATAGTTCACCCTCCGATCGCCTCACCAAGGCCTTTACCAATCTGGGCCGGATCATCAAGACCGAATACATTCTGCGGTACCTGACTGACAAAGAACTGCGCCAAACCGTCCAGCGGCAACTAAACAAAGGGGAATACCGGCACAAACTGCCGCGCTGGATATTCTTTGCAGACCAGGGGGAATTCACCACTGGGGACTATGAGGAAATCATGAACAAGGCCAGCAGCCTCAGCTTTGTATCCAATGCCATTCTGTACTGGAACACGATCAAGATAAATGACGTGGTTGAGCAGCTCCGGCAGCAGGGAGAGAATATCGACGACGAGACCTTATCCCATATTTCGTTATTGCCCTATAAGCATGTGTTGCCCAATGGTACGTACTTTATTGAAGATGAGGGAAAGGGGTAGTTATTCGGAAACCTACGGTTACGCGGAGGGTCTGGGACTCAAAACCGTAGGTTTTCGTTCAAATGCCCCCGCTGGTCCTTTTAGCTGCATGGTATGGCGTTTACCAGGCACATGCCCCCCTGCGTGGATTTTCCGAAAGAATGGGTGATATACAGGCCGACAGGCTCCATGTGCGCCTTGATCCCTCTATTGCCCCAACGGAGTTGCAGGGCCTGGTCACTTCCTTTAACCACATGATCGGCCGCCTTGAAGACAGCTTTGCTCGTTTGTCGCACTTTTCGGCGGATATCGCCCACGAATTGCGTACGCCTCTGACCAATCTTATTACACAAACCCAAGTTGGGTTGGGTAGGGCCAGATCGTTAGAGGAGTACCGCGAACTCCTGTATTCCAATCTGGAAGAACAAGAGCGGCTGGCCAAAATGGTCAACGATATGTTGTGGCTAGCCAAGAGTGACCATGGCCTGCTCAAGCCGGTTGAGGTGACGTTGAACCTGGCCAGTGAGGCCAGTGAGCTGTTCGACTTTTTTGGAGCGCTGGCGGAAGAGCGCCAGATTGTTCTGGCACTGGAAGGGCAGGTGCCAACTATACAGGGCGACCGCGCTATGCTGCGGCGGGCTATTTCGAATCTGCTGTCCAATGCCATTCGCCACACGCCCTCCGGTGGGCGCGTGCAGATTCGGTTGGCCGCAGCATCTAATCATGAGGTCTCACTGAGCGTGCAGAACCCTGGCCCGGGGATACCCGCTGAGCACCTGGCCAAAATCTTCGACCGATTTTACCGTGTTGACCCTTCCAGAACGCGACAGAGCGAAGGCGCTGGGCTTGGTCTGGCCATTGTGCGTTCCATAGTGAAGGCTCACGGTGGCCGCGTGGAGGCGGCCTCAGCCCAGAATAAAACCACATTTACGCTCTTTTTGCCCTACACGACCTGAACCTTTCTCCCAAGCGACTGACAAGATCAAGGCAAATATTAGTTTAAATCGCCCCGGATTTGTCGAAGGCTCCAAACCTCGAATTTTACGGGTTTGTCTCGCTTGTTCCGGTCGAGGCCCAAATGGAGTCCGCTACGATCATTGATGAAGCCGTACAGCAGTTCACAGCCAAGCTTGTCGTAAATGCTAAAATGTCTGTTGAGATTAAGCCTACGATATTGTTTTTAAAATATAGTGAATACTCGGGGCGGGCTTAGGATCCGGCAGCTAGTGAGGAAAACTCTGACGTCGACGCTCTCTAGGCACCGTCACAGCTCACGTGGAAGGCGAACGCGCAGGCTCGCAATACCGTCCCCACGCCTCCATCATGCCCCGCCGTTCCTCTAAAAGCTCTCCACGGGCGTACGCAGCCCTAGTCTGGTCACTATTGACGTGAGCCAGCGCCAGCTCCGACCACTCATCGGGAAATCGGTTGTGCTGGCGGCACCAGTCTTTGAAACTGGAACGTGCGGTACCGTGGGGCGTTGCGATCCGGTCGAGTTGTGGGTCAATGTACCCGGGGCCGTGGTTCTTAAGATCTGCTGCATGGACGTCCTTCAGCAACTTGGATAGCGCCATATCCGACAGCTCCAAGCCTTTGCTGTTTGGAAATACCAATCGGGCAGGATTGTCCCGCGGGAGCGACATCAGCAAGTCCACAGCGGCGCAAGACAGCGGAACCACATGCGGCTTGTCGGCCTTCATGCGGTCCGCACTGAGGCGCCACACAGCGGCGTCCAGGTCGATTTCATTCCACGTTGCCAGCCTGACCTCCCTGGAACGCGCAGCAGTCAGAATGGCAAATCGTAACGCGTGGGGGCTGGGGGCGTCCCGGGCGCAAAGATCGGCCATCAGGCGAGGCACATCGGACACGGGGAGTGCGGCGTGGTGCTTGCGGGCCTTCCCTGCGGTTTTGCGCAACTTGGCAGTAGCGGGAAGCAGTGGCTCCAGGCAATCTTTCCACGCTGCCGGATTGGGTCTTGTGCGTATCTTTGCGGCTCTTGACCAGTCAAACACCGCAGCCATGCGTTGGCGCACACGACTGGCAGTCTCTGGCACCACCGCCCATATCGGCTGCAATACCGCCAGTACCTGGGGGGTGTCGATTTCAGCCACGGGCAACTTCCCCAGCTGTGGGATAACGTACCGTTCCAGTGTGGTCAGCCACTGGGCGGCATGCTTGGCGTTCTTGAACTCTTGTGCTTTCACGGCATGGCAACGCTTGGCGGCCTCCGCAAAACTGAGGCTACGGGCGTTAGATCTCACAAGCTTGAGACGATGATCCTTACGCTCCTGTACCGGATCAATGCCCCGTCGTATCTTTTCCTTAAGTTCCCGGGCCCTGTTTCGAGCTTCCGCCAGCGGCACTTCTGGGAAGCCCCCCAACCCAATTTCCCGGCGCCGTTCACCGACCATTGTGCGCAGAATCCAGCACTTTGCGCCGGCTTGGGTAACAACCACATGCAGGCCAGATACTCCGCCCACTGCGAACATCCCTGGCTTTGCCATCCGACGAAGCTCAGTAGCGCTCATTTCACGGACTTTTTTAGGCATTTTGCACCTTTAGGGATTCGAACCTCGCATCACAAACGTCTAGCCTTTCAACGACATAGCAAAAAAACCGCAATAAATCCCTCCAACGTTTGTCATATAAGGGATCCTAAACCTCCAAATTATTCCAAGTATACTTCAACCCGCCAATATTCCCGCCATAAATGATACTATTTCATGACATTTTATGAGACAGGTCAGGACACACCATTTTTACGAATACCAATTTTTTCAATTAGTTATTGTCTCAGCTTGTCTCAATCGTTCTCAAAAAAATCGACTGGCCCACCGCCAAATCAAAACCCCGGGCAAGTCTGTTGCCCGGGGTTTTTTTGCCTTCGTACCGGGCGCCGCCGACCTTTAGAACTTGTGCGAACGCAGGATCTCCACATCCTCCAGGTAGGTTATGCCCGAATAATTCTGGAAGAACCGATCCGCAACCTCTACAGCAATTTTTTCCGCGGTTTCATGGGTGGCCGTGATAACCTCGATCTGCACATTACTGAAGCCGTCAACGACAGCGGCGCGTCCTGCGGGGCGCACTCCGCGACTCCCTTTCCCGCCTGCAGCAAACACCGTATACCCCGTAGCGCCCAGGGACTCGATGATCTGCGCCACTTGTTCCAGGATCACTTTCTCGGTGATGATCACCACTTTCGCTGCCTTGAATGTCATGCGTCGCGTCCTCTTGTGTTGCTCCTCGGAGGCGGTGCCAACCGCTCCTCAGAAGTCGTTGATTTGCAGCATAGCACCGCTTCTAAACACCAAACACAGCCTGAGCCAGCGCCACATACAGCGGGATACCGACAGCGATGGCAATAGGAGTGCCGACACTTGTAGAAGACCCGATGTACGCCGAGGGATTGGCTGAGGGTATCGCGGCGCGCAGAGTCGGCGGACCGGAGATATCGGAACTGGACCCCGCCATCACGGCAAGCAGAATCACGCCACCCGGACTAAACCCGGTTAAGACATGTGCGACATAGCCGAGGCCGAATGCAATCAAGCCGTGCACCAGCGGCGCCAGGGTCGCATACACCGCATACCAGTGCGCCACCTTGCGCAGCTCGTTCAGGCGCGTGTAGGCTTCCATGCCCATGGTCAGCATCAGCACCGACAGCAAGCCGCGAAACAGGGGATCGTAGAAGCCTTCATAGACAATCTCCGGCCGCGTGAACAGGCCCAGCGCCAGACCCAGAAGCAGCGCGCTGAGTGCCGATCCGCGCAGGCTGCTGGTGATGATGGGCCAGATTCTTGTTTTGGCCCTGGCGCCCTCCTTCTTCCGTGCCAGATACAGGTTGGCCAGCACGATCGCGACAATCAGTGCCGGTATGTCCATAAAAGGATAGAGCGCAGGCACCCAGGCTTCGTACGTCACCGCCTGTTCCTCCAGCATCACCATGGCCGCGGCCAGTGTGGAGGCGCTCACCGCACCGAACAGCCCCGCGGTCGCAATCGCGTCATCGGTCTTCACGCCAGGCAGGTAAGACAGCACCACAGTGCCCACCAGAACGATGGCACAACCCACGACCACCGCGATAATCGCCGGCAACAGCATGTCGGCCAGCTCGGCGTCGCGAATTTCCAAACCGCCCTCCAACCCGATACGCATCAACAGCATGAACACGCAGAACTGATAAATGGCATCCGGTATTTCCAGTTTGCTGCGAAATGCGGCCAACAACATGCCGCCGACCAGAAACGCCAGTGCGGGCGACTGAAACTGAACCAGGAAGCGGGACAAGAAATCGAGTATGAGTTCCATAAAGCCTTTCCAACAGTTGCGTTGGAAAGGCATGTTGCTCTCACGATAACCTCAAGTAAAATAGAATATTTATTATTTACCGTTCGGTTAAAACGAACAATTGTGACAGCATTGCATCCCGGCGCTCCTGATCCACAGGTGTTCCCGGTCGTTACCGTCAAGCCATCTCAGGCACCCAACCCGAGATTGCGCAGCGCGGTGCGGAAGGCATTGAATGGACTGATAATGGCGTCGCCCAGCACAATGGCACAGCCGAACCAGTGGAAATAGTTCACCTGTTGCCAGCCGGGCCCATTGCTGCTGTTGCCCTCGATCAGGAACCAGGTAAGCAGTGCTGTACCCAGCATCACCGCAGTGATTGACCAGAGCAGGTCAAAAAAGAACGAGGCCGTGTTGATATCACCCGACTTGAAGAACTCGACGAACAGAACGAAGACGCCCAACCCGATATACACAAAGCCAAAGTGCAGTTGTGCCGCCATGTCGACCTCGAACTGGTAGAGCAGCACCGGATAAGCCACCACCAGCAGCACCCAGGGAAAACGCCCCAGAAAAGCACCGATACCACCCCCGTCTTTCACCGTGATTTGTGCGCCCACGTACTGCTCTCCCCTGTTAGTTTCGCTTAATCATAGGGGTCTGGGTGGAAAAAACCAGCCCGAATCCGCTTAATTCCGGGAGCCCGTCGTCAATGCATCAGAAAACGCAAGAGCCTGCGGAAAGAAGGCGAGAAAACCCGCCTCAATCTGCGCCGCGTGACGATTGATTTCCGCTGCGCCATCCGCCAGCGGATTGCGGCGCTGCAATCTCCCGGACAGGCCCCGCAGCGTGCTCTCAATTCCGTCGAGGGATTCGCAGCGGCTGAGCCAGTCGTGGGCGACAAGGCGCGGGGTCACCTCGGCGAGAGGCGCAGGCAGCTCGTGGCGATACTCCAGTAGCAGGTCGTAAACGTTACCAACGAAGGCGGCTCGCCGAATACCGGCAAACCGCTGCCAGTGCTGAATGAGGAAGTAGTCAAAGGCCACGTCCAGCAGAATGTTGGCATAGCGCCTGAACGGCGGCGCAAACAGTTCCCGCAATTCCCGCGTGACCGCATGATCATCGGTATAGCGGTCGATCAGACGATGGTGCTGCACCCCTTCGCGAAGCTTCGCAGCCAGGCCCTGTGGTGCCAGTGGCCCTTTGATGAAGTCCCCGGTGACATTCCCCACGCAGTGCAGCGGGTCGGCGCCCGAAAGCCGTGCATGGGCCAGATGATTCACAGCGAAAAAACCATATTGACACTACCCTTTCATTTCCGGGGATGCGACCATTGCGGCCCCGAATAACATGACACGTTTCCGCTGGATGGTACTACGCCCCGCAATTCTGCGCGCACCCTGGCTCCACTTCCTTCTGCTCGGCGTAGTGCTGTACCTGCTTCAGGCCCGGCTGTTCCCGGCGCCCTACCCGGTGGTCGGCCCCCTGCCACAGTCGCGCATTGATACCCTCACCGACCAGTGGGTGGCATTGACCGGGCGCACGCCCAATCCTGAAGAGCTTGCGGGCATGAAACGCACCGAGCTGGAACAGGACATGCTGTTCCAGCGCGCACTGACACTGGACCTGCACCGCCACGACCCCGTGGTACAACAGCGGCTGTTACTGAATCTGCGCTTCCTCGGGCTGGCCGATGCCAATAAATCTGACGCTGACCTGTTCGAGCAGGCACTGGAAATGCGTCTGCACCTGAGCGATGAAGTCGTGCGCCGCCGCATGATTCAGGTCATGGAGCAGTTGATCGTGGCCAGCAACCCGCCCGCTGCACCCACCGACGAGGAAATCCTGGCCGCATTCAAGACGCGCAGCGTCGAACTGGAGCGCCCGCCCCGCTACTCCCTGCAGCACCTGTACTTCAACCGTGAGCGCGAGTCCGACGTGCCCTCCATTGCCAGGCGCATCCGCGACGGCGCCATGACCCCGCAGCAGGCGCTACCCCTGAGCTCACCGTTCCTGCACGGCTATTCCTTCCGCCACCAGACTCCGGAACAGCTGGCACGTATCTTCGGGGCCGTCTTCGTTGACAAGCTGGCAGGCGAATCAATGGCTCCCGGCGTTTGGATCGGTCCACTCAGGTCGGCGTTCGGATGGCATCTGGTGTGGCTCGATGAGGTTAGCCCGGCACGGCCGGCACGCCTGGAGGAAGTACGCGAACAACTCGCCCGCGACCTTGTCCAGCAGGCGCGCAACCACGCTCTGCGGGCCGGAATCGACAGACTTGCAGCCCAGTACGAGTTCCGCCTGTGATGATCATACGTTGCCAACTGTTCACGCTGTGCGTCGCGCTCCTGCTGACCCTGATGCCGGTTGCAGCTCAGGCACACCGCTTCGCACCTACCCTGATGCAGCTGACCGAACTGGATTCGGGTGACTACAACGTGGTGTGGAAAACACCGGCGCAAAGCAGCAGTCCCGTGCCCCTGGCGCCCGTCTGGCCCGAGCACTGCCGCGTGCTCTCAACCAGCCCGACACAGCCAGAGGGCACCGGACTGGTAACCACTCTGCAGCTCACCTGCGCTGGCGATGACCGCGCTCGGCTTGTAGGACAGCGCCTTGCCGTCGAGGGCCTCGCCGCCAACCAGGCTTCCGTGATGCTCATGCTCAACCTGCAGGACGGCCGTCAATACCAGCAGGTGCTCACCGCGGAACAGCCGTCCTTTATCGTGCCGGAGGCGCCCAGCGCAGCGCGCGTGATGGGCAAGTACAGCGTACTGGGCATTGACCATATCTGGCGGGGCATCGATCATCTGTTGTTTGTGTTTGGCCTGCTCCTGCTGGTCGGTGGCGGCAAACGCCTGCTCTGGACCATCACGGCATTTACCGTAGGTCACAGCATCACTCTGTCTTTGGTGACACTGGGGTTCTTCAACTATCCGGTGGCGCTGGTTGAATTCACCATCGCCCTGAGTATTTTCTGGCTGGCGCTCGCCCTGACGTCGCCCAACCAGCAGAGTTTTTCACGGCGGCATCCCTGGTGGCTGGCGGCGGGGTTTGGGCTGCTGCACGGCATGGGCTTTGCCGGCGCACTGGCCGCAACCGGCTTGCCCGAGGGCAAGCTGCCGCTGGCGCTGCTGTTTTTCAACCTCGGCATCGAGGCAGGGCAGATCACGTTTATCCTGGCGGTGCTGGCGCTGTGGTGGTTGCTACACCGCGCTATTGCACCCTGGCGCAGCCGCCTTGAGCCAGTACCGGTGTACCTGCTGGGGGGACTCTCAGCCCTGTGGTGCATTGAACGCGGGCTGGAGGTTCTCGCTTGATGGACGACCGGCCGTCTTCGCGACCTTTCGCGGTCGCCCTTAGCCGAATGTCGGCTGCGTGATCTCGCGCTCGTCCTGCCAGACCACCTTCAGATCCCGCGACAGATACCGTGCCTCACCGGCACGCATCTCAATCACGTCCTGGTAACGAATCCCCATATCCAGACACAGGGAGCGCCCATCGCGCTGGTAGAAGTGCGAGGCCACACAGTAAGTTTCACCGCGATAGTGGTCGCCCTGCCAACGGCCCGCAACCTGGCCGACGAGGTGAAACGTGCTGTCGAACTGGCGCAGAAACTCCAGATTACCGATAAACACCGCGCGCGATTCCGCCGCAAAGCCCGGACCCTGTTGGGTGAATTCCGGCCACATCAGGGACTCCATTGCTGCGAAGTCCCGGTCATCCACGCTTTTTGCATAACTCGCCGCCAGCGATGACGGGATTGTCTCGGGCTTCATTGCGCTGCCTCGAAACTGGCCACGATAGCGGCGACCTCGTCGCGAATACGGCCGGTACCGTAGCCCAGTTCCTTGACACCCTCAGGGGTATAGCTGACCGTAGCGCCGCGACCTGCAAACATGATGATATCGGGCAACAGCGGGTGCTCGTCGCTGCGAACTTCCAGTGTTTGTGGATTGCCCGCCTCTTCACACCACATTTCGAAGTAGGCCTTCCATGTGAGGTTTTCGTCGCCCACCAGGTAGGCGCGGCCAGGCTCGCCTTTTTCCAGCGCACCCTGGACGGCCTCAGCCAGCGAGGCGGATGTGATGTGGTTGGTGCCACCCTCAGGCGCAAACAAGGGCACACCCTCCATCAGCCCCTTGGTGTAGAGGTAGTTGTAGTAGAGATGCGGTATCTCGAGGCCAGGCAGATGACCGAGTACAAACGGTGCGTTCAGGCTGCACACGGCAAAGCTGTCGTCGCTCATGGCGCGAATGGCATCGTCCGCCAGCTTGCGCGAGCGCACGTAGGCGCTGGTCTCGATCTTTTCCGGCGCGACCTGGGGATAAAAGGTGCCGATATAGGCCGCTCGCTTGATACCGGCAGCCTTCGCAGCGGCGAAGAATCGCGGGATACCCTCACTGTTATAGCGAGTGTAGAACGCGTCCTCGGTGACCGAGCCATCCTGCGGCAGCTGCCTGATATCCACCCCGGCGGCGAACACCAGCCAGTCGTACCCTTGAAGGCGCCCGTCCGCTACATCGTCGTCCACGTAGTGCGTGGCAACAAAGGGCAGCTGCGCGAGTGAGGGCACCTTTGAGGGGGAACGCGCCATAATGGTCACCTCATGTCCCGCCTGCGCCAGATGCAGCGCGGCATGACCGCCAATCAACCCGGTTCCACCCACCACCAGTACTCGCATATCCATCTCCTCGCCTGTCAGGAATTGTCTCCGGCGCACACAGGTCGCCGGAAAACGGGGTTTGAGTGTACCGGGTGCTACCGCCAGCGGTTAAGCCCTGGCGGCGGATAACGCCCGGCGGGGGCGCAAAAAGCATGCACGAGGCTGCCATGTTGAACGGCTGCCTGCTGTCGCCTGACTCAATCCCGGCTGGAGCCCCCACGCGCTGGCGGGCCTCCGCAGGTGCACCCCGACAGATCCGCAAGGCGCAGGGTTGCGTACTAATAACCGCTTGATTTCTATGGCTATAATCGAAGCAAGCGGAGGCGGAAATCCTTGGAATCCGGGAACTTCGCCACTATGATGTGTCAAAGTAGTGTTCGCACCTTCGGTGCACAGTGATGGAGCGGTAAGACGATGCAACAGAAGAGCATGTACAACGTGAATACAGCGGCCATGGATTCGTTGGTCAGTACCAACAAGGTGTTGAAGAACACTTACATGCTGCTGGGGATGACCCTGCTGTTCAGTGCAGTCACAGCGGGAATATCGATGGCCATCGGGTTGCCCCAGGGCGCCGCATTGATCCTCATGCTGGTGGGCTTCGGCCTGTTGTTTGTGGTGAACAAAATGGCTGACACCAGCAAGGGCTTGCTGGCCATCTTCGCCTTCACCGGCGTCATGGGGGCCTCTATCGGTCCCATGCTGAACCACTACCTGTCGATGCCCGGCGGTCCCGCCCTGGTCATGCAGGCCCTGGCTGGCACAGCGATCGTTTTCTTCGGCCTGTCCGCCTACGCGTTGACAACGCGCAAGGACTTCTCGTTCATGGGTGGCTTCCTGATGGTTGGCCTCATCGTGGCGGTGGTCGCCATGATTGCCAACATTTTCCTCGCCATCCCGGCGCTGTCACTGACCATTTCGGCCGCCGTGGTAATGATCATGTCCGGGCTGATCCTGTTTGACACCAGCCGCATCATCCATGGCGGTGAGACAAACTACATCCGCGCGACCGTAGGGCTGTACCTGAACATCTACAACCTGTTCGTGCACATGCTGTCACTGCTCACCGCGTTCGGCGGCGATGACTGAAAGCCGGCGCAGCGCAGGCACCCAACCCCGGCCCACGCCGGGGTTTTTTGTTGAGCGTACCGCATGTCACTGAACTACTGCCTGCTGGTGCTGGCAGCGCCGGTCTCCGGCCACACCAGCCTGACCGCTGCCCGTTTCGGTGCCGCCCTGCTGTCGCGCGGGCATACGCTGGGCCGTGTTTTCTTCCTGGACAACGGTACCAGTAACGGGCTTGCCAGCGCAGTGACGCCTCAGGATGAGCGCAGCCCGCAACAAGCGTGGTCGGAGCTCGCCAACACACACGGCACCGAACTGGTGCTCTGCGTCAGTTCGGCAGTCAAGCGCGGCTTGCTGGACGCTGCAGAGGCCCAGCGCCACGGCTTTCCCGCCGCCACGGTACATCCTGGCTTCATTCTGGGGGGCCTGGGCCTGCTGGTAGAGGCCATGCAGTCGGCTGACAGAGTCATCACCTTTGGAGCAGCGGGATGAGCGTAACAACCGAAGGCGGCGTACTCGTTGTTACCCGTCACCCGCAACCCGGGCGCAGTCTGGCGCGTGCGGCGCTGGACACGGCACTCGCGACTGCCGCCTTTGACCAACCGGTTAACCTGCTGTTCCTGGGTGCCGGTGTGCTGCAATTGCTACCCCAGCAAGACAGCACCAGCGTGGGAGTGCGCAACCTGCGCAAGGTGATTGACTCGATGCCATTGTACGACCTCGAACGTTGCTATGTGGACGCCGATGCGGTGGAACGCTTCGGGCTGACCGCAGAAGACCTGCCCTGCGGGGCGGTGCTTGTAGGTCGCGAAGCTCAGCGTTCGCTGTTAGACAGCCACCAGCACATTCTCGGTTTCTAACCATGCTGCATACCCTTAGTTGCGGCCCAGGCCACCCCGCGGTGAAAGAGTGCATCGCATTGCTGCGCGCGGATGATGCATTACTTTTGCTGGGCGACGGTGTCTATATCGCGCTGCAGCAGAGCCAGGACTGGGCAGCAATGCAGTCCAGCGGAGCCAGCCTGCATGTGCTGGACGCCGATGCCAGAGTCGCGGGCGTGCACCACCGGTTAGCCCCATGCTTCAAGGTAATAGACGACGACGGCTTTGTCAGTCTCACCGAAAAGCACAGCAAACAGATGGCCTGGTATTAGGCCCGCACATGTTGCCTGGCAGTGCTTTTGATGGCGAAGGCTTCCTCCGGGACATGAACACATGGTCACCCGAGGTCGCCGAGCAGGTGGCGGCAGCAGAAGGTGTGACGCTGACGCCGGCTCACTGGGAAATCATCACCCTCCTGCGGCAGTACTACCGTCAATTCGACAGCTCACCGGCAATGCGCCCACTGGTCAAGTGGGTGCGCATGAATCTCGGCGAGGACTGCGGCCGCAGCATGTATTTACTGTCCCTGTTCCCCGGGTCACCGGCGAAGTTGGCGAGCAAGATTGCCGGGCTGCCCAAACCCGACAATTGCCTGTAAGCACCTGAGACGAGACACTGCTATGCCCCTTAGCCACATTGATCCGGCCAACTATGACGCACTGCTGGCGACCAAGGTCGCCCAGACCTGTCATCGCCTGGCCCCCTTCGCGGTGCCCGCGCCAGAGATTTTCCCTTCCGCTCTGGAGGGCTTTCGAATGCGCGCAGAGTTCCGCATGTGGCACGACGGTGATGCGCTGGACTACGTGATGTTCCCGCCGGGTGAACCGAACACACCGATTCCCATCAGCCAGTTTCCCATCGCCTGCGACGCCATTCAGACGCTGATGCCGGCGTTGCGTGACTACCTGCGCCCAAACCCGGTGCTCAGACAAAAGCTGTTCCAGATCGAGTTCCTCAGCACCACCAGCGGAGAGACCCTGGTCACGCTGGCCTACCACCGTCGTCTTGACGCAGACTGGGAGTCAGCAGCCCAGGCGCTGGCACGTGAATTCAACGTGGCGCTGGTCGGGCGCAGCCGCAAGCAAAAAGTCGTGATTGAGCGGGATTATGTCACCGAGCAACTGCAGGTGGCGGGGACCGATTACCTCTACCGGCAGTACGAACAGGCCTTTACCCAGCCAAACGCAGGGGTTAACCGGCACATGATCGAATGGGCCTGCGCGAGCGCGGCATCTGAGGGCGGCGACCTGCTGGAACTCTATTGCGGTAACGGCAACTTTACCCTGCCGCTTTCACGCCACTTCAATCAGGTACTGGCGACGGAGCTGGCAAAAAACTCGATTCGTGCGGCACAGTGGGCCATCGCCGCCAACCGCATCGATAACGTGGCCATGATCCGCCTTGCAGCAGAGGAAGTGACCCAGGCGATGAACGGCGAGAGGCAGTTCAGGCGCCTCGCGCAGCTCCCGCAGCCCCTTGAGGACTACCGCCTGAACACGGTGTTTGTGGACCCGCCACGTGCGGGGTTGGACCCGGCAACCATCGCCATGGTGCAAGGGTATCCAACAATCATCTATGTATCCTGCAACCCGGTGACCCTGGCAGACAACCTTGTGCGGCTCAACGAGAGTCACGAAGTCAGCGACTTTGCGTTGTTCGACCAGTTCCCCTACACCGACCACATGGAATGCGGCGTTGTCTTGCGCCAAAGAGCGCCCCGCTAGCAGCGAATCCCAAACGCCAGCAGGCCTCGCCCCAACACCTCATCAAGGCGTTCGACATCGGCGGCCTTGACCTCAAGATAGCGCAAGCCCTCGGCCTTGCAGACCTCCTTGTTGCGCAGCCGGGCCGCCAGCTGCGGCGGTGCGGCCTTCTCATCCCAGCAATCGATGTACACACTGCCCGCAGGAAGGTAGAAGTCAGCCCACAGCGGTTCCTCAACGGGAAGCGCGCGACGTGTGGCATGGGCCAGCTGCGCCAGGTACAACCAGTTGCAGACCAGAGCCTGCAGCGGACTCCCTGTGGCGTGTCCGTCAATGCCACTGCAGGCGCCCTCGACCGCTGGCGCCTGCAGCGCGGAATCTGCCGCTGCAAACAGGTCCGGCTCGGTATCGTCCGACACAGACTGCGGCTCGCTGCCGCAGTCCGGCTGCCCGGACAAACGCTCCAGCTCACGGTGGATGACCGGGTGGTCAACAATCTCATGTGGCCAGCTGACATAAAACGCACCGGTGCTGTCGCTCTCGACCTGCTGGCCGCCCAGATGGCGCCCGAAATCGGTCAGCTCCCAGCCCAGAATACTGTGCTGCTGCAAGCCGAGTTCCGCCAGTGCACGGTTCAACTGGCGGGGCTGCAGCCGCGGATAGTAGCGACGCATCTGGCTGGCGGTAATGCGCTGGTTGGATTCGATCGCACTGAGCAGCGGGTGCTGGACGAGCGCAGCAGGCCAGACGATATAGCGACCAAAGCGCTTGCTGTCTCGGTAGGTGCCGCCCTCGTACTCACCTTTCTGGGTCAGCAGCCAGTTATCGGCGTGACGGCGAATCCAGCCGTAGTCCTTCAGCGTCACAAACAGTTGCTGCACCGGAATCTCCAGCGCGCGCGCCAGCGCACTGGTGGAAAGACGTTCCTCTTCCTGGTTCATTGGCTGCCGTCTGCCCGCGGACCCGGATACCGTGCCTGCAGCCGCTGGTAAACCTGGTCAGCGTAATCCTGCGCGGCGCTGTCCAGGGCAGCCAGTATCTCCACCAGATGCTCATTGTCTTCCCGGCCATGCCAGAGCTTCTGGTAGCTGCCCGACTGGTAGCCGTGATCCTGGCGAAAGAAGTTCAGAACATTCTTGCCAACATAGGCGCTGTACAGATCATTGAAGTCCATGTCAGCGGCATGCATCAGCTCCCAGAAACGCTGCGGGCAGAAACCGCGTGTCTGCAATGCATGCAGGGCCAGTGCCTCAGTAGCTTCGCGCACATCGAGCCCCGCAGGGGTAAAGTCATCCACTGCCATCGCGATCTGCTCCGCAATGGCCTCGACACCCTGTTCACCATCAAACAACGCCGAGAGGCCGAAGTGCCAGATATCAATCACCTCCAGGCGCACCTGCTCCATGTCCGGTGACTGCTTCTTCCACCACTTGTAGCCAAAGTGCTCAATGAGCTCACCGCATTCGATCCAGAGCGCGCGATACCACGCGAACTTTTGCTCGATCCACTGCGGATGAATCCGCGTGTTCATCCGGTCCTGCATGGTCAGCATGGTTGCCAATGCCTGTTTCAATTGTGTTGCCTCGCTCTGGGAATCAGGGCGCTAGGATAGCAGCGCCGGGGATATGGCACCACGCCGCCGGTGCAGCGGAAACCGGGTGACACCGCGTATGTCCCCTGACACTGACTCGCCTTCCGCGATGGATTGCGCTAGGTTGGCGCCAGTGTGCCAAAAACCGGTTTCGGAGCGTCTTGCCGTATGCAGGTCATCCTCGCCATGAGCGCCTTTGTCCTGAGCCATGTGCTGATATCGCGCACGGCACTGCGTCCCTGGCTCGTCGCGCGCCTTGGCAGACGCGTCTACCTGGGCGCCTATTCCCTGCTGTCTGTCGTGCTGCTCGGCTGGGTGATTCTGGCCCTGCTGGATGCTGAACGCACGGCACTCTGGGCAACTCCCTACTGGGCCTACCCCTTCGCCGCGGCCTGTTCCCTGCTCGCCGTAGTGCTGATCACCGTGGGCGCGTTGTCGCCCAACCCGTACTCCGTTGCCTTCCGCAGCAGGGGTTTCAACCCGCAGCGGCCCGGAATTATCGGCTGGACAAGGCACCCCCTGATCTGGGGCCTGACCTTGTGGGGCGTTGCGCATATCCCGGCCAATGGTGAGTGGCCCGCGCTGCTGCTATTTGGGGGCTCGGCTCTGTTCGGTCTCGTGGGGATCGGATTCCTGGAGCGACGGGCAAGCCAAGACCTGACACCGGCAGACGCTGTGCACGGCTCCCGCCTAGCCGCCGGACATCTGGATCGCAGTGCGCTGCTGGGATTAATTCTGGGTTGTGTGTTGTGGATGACACTGCTGTTCGTACACCCCCGATTGTTCGGGGCCGACCCTTTAGCGTTGTTGAACGCAATGTAAGGCAATAAAAAGCCCGCCGAAGCGGGCTCGTAAATCAGCAGGTCAGTCTATGCTTTTCTGCGACGCTTCCAACCCAGGCCGGCAAGACCCAGGCCAATTAAAGCGATAGTTGCGGGAGCGGGAACATCTGATGGCGGTTCAATCACTCCTTGTCTAAACGCGATCTCCGCAATTGAGCCGCCCGTAAAGCCACTCCCAGATTCGTCGGGACCGCCGGTAAAGTCCAACCGCACAAACTGAGTACTCAGTGCGGCAAACTGGAAAACGTCAGCCCCATAAGATCCATCTGCGAGCACGTTGTCGGTTGGCATTAGACCGGAAGCGATGGAAGCAAAGCTGACGCCGTCCAATGATGCGAGCACGTCAAGTGTCATGATACCGGCACTTTCTTCATTCCAGAGTGCCAAGGCATCAATCACAGTTGCCGCGCCAAGATCGTATGTAACACTAGCGCCTGTTATTCCGGTGTTCGCGAACCACTCAAAGCCCCCGAATACGATTGAATGCAGTGGATCTGTTCCTAAGTAGGTATCGAAATCTGTTACGCCACTCGTGTAACCGGTCTCGAGTCCACTCTGGTCCAGCGTTTCCGTTAGCGACCCAAATCCGGGGCCACCGCTGTTGATTGTTCCGCTTACCGCGCTCAGAATGACCCCCGCATTACCAGCTGCAGATGCCATTGATATGATCGCACCCAAAAACCACGCTATGCGTCCCTTCGAATTTATGTATGCCATGTTATGTTTCCTCGCTCTCGCTCAAAATTAGCCTGACCAACTGCCATCTGCAGGGCAGTCATACGACATGCTGCTTCACCGACAAACAGGGGAAAGCATTTTTCGTACCGCTATTAATAAAATCTATATAAAACAGTACATTAGGATCAGTTAGCAGGGCCCCAGAACAAGGCTGTGTAAAAAATTGTGACATAAACCGGACCGAGAAATGTACTACCGCAATCGCCCCTGCTCGCTCGTTTTACGGTCCGCGAACCCATCACCAGAAACGGACGGCCAGCGGCGAGGGGATTTCAGTTCTTGACGCGATAGCACAAGGATCGTATCCCCAGCCAATTATTTACGGACGCGGACACGAAACCGACGCCGAGAGATTCGGAAAACTCGTGGCTGTTTTTTCTACGCGCTGCCCAGCAGGCAGAGCCCCGGCCCGCTTGCCTACCCCAATATTGACGAGCATCGCAGCTTTAAGAAACATGAAAATGTGGGCCCTCTGGAATGCGGAATCATGATAACGGGCGCAAATGGCCTAAACAGATGCACTCATGTGTGCACCTGGTAGCGTCTTATTATGGGGCGGCCCTTGAATCGGGCTCTGCTGCGATGCAAGACTTCGGAATCGATGGATGATGGTGCCCGGGACCTCTTCCTTTCGCCAGTTTCAGGCCGTAGCATACCATAACAAAAACATCGAAAAATACAGTGTATTTCTGAAATCGTTGTGTTTCCCCGTTTCATCGTATAGCATGAAATTGCCTCCCCTATGTAGGGTAGGTGACCGGGATGCTGAGAACTCGAAAGTTCGATGCCCGGTTTTGGGTCGTACTCCATTTGGGTCATTGCCATGCCGAGACTTGCGAAAGAGCTCACCGATGCCAAGGTGCGCCGGTTGAAGTGGGGGACAATACAGACCGGTGACAACAAGGGTAAACCCTGCCCCAAGTTGCACGCTGTTGGTGGTGTTGGCGGCCTGTATCTTCAATGCTCGCCACCCGCTTCGCCTGAGAATGAAACCTTTGCGCGCTCCTGGCTGCTCAAAACGCCGGTGGGCAAAGAACGGCCCGAACTTGGGCTTGGACCCTACCCCGAAGTATCACTGGCGAGAGCGCGCGAGAAGGCCCGGGAAATCAAAGAGCAGATTCGCCAGGGTATCGACCCCCGCGCGACCCGCCGAGCGCAAAGATCGGCTTTAATCGCTGAGCAGGCAAAGTCCGTTACGTTCCGATCTGTTGCGACCACTTACATCGCCAAGAAGGCGAAAGAACTCAAGACCGCAAAGCAGGTGCAGAAGCTGAGCGCTCACATCGACACCTATGCCAACCCGTTCCTGGGAAACCTCTTGATTGGCGACATCGAGCGCGCCCACATCGTCAAGATGCTGACCCCGATCTGGGAGACCAAGACAGAGACTGCCAGCCGGGTACGCGCTACCGTCGAGCGCATCCTCGATATGGCCGGCGCTGAGGGTCTGCGTACTGGCGACAACCCGGCCCGCTGGAAAGGCAACCTTGAGCTTTCACTACCCCTGCCCAGCAAAATCAGCAAAGTGAAACATTACGCGGCCATGCCGGTGGAAGAGCTGCCCACGTTCATGCAGGCGCTGGTGGAGAAAGACACCATCGGCGCGCTGGCGCTACGATTCGGCATCCTCACCGCGGCAAGGTCTGGCGAAATCCGTGGTGCAACATGGAGCGAAATCGAGGGCGACGTGTGGACCATACCCGGCGATCGAATGAAGAACGGCAGACCGCACAAGGTGCCGCTATGTCGTGATGCAGTCGCGTTGCTGAACGCCCTGCCCCGCGACCACGACACCGACCTGGTGTTCGTCAGTCCTCGCGGCAAGATGCTGTCTGACATGACGCTGACAAAGGTAATCAAGGACATGGGCCACCAGGTTACACAGCACGGCTTCAGGGCCACGTTCCGCACCTGGGCACAGGAACACACCAGCTATCCGGAAGAAGTCTGTGAGCTTGCCATAGCGCACGTCAACAGCGATGCCACGCGCGCCGCGTATGCCCGTTCGGAGCTGATCGACAAGAGGCGGCTGTTGATGAATGACTGGGAGCGGTTTTGTCGGGATGGGTTACCGACCACGGGCAAGGTAGTCACAATCCACAGTCAGCCGAAAAGGTAACTCGCATGGACCGGAATCAGCGCGAACTTATCAGAAGTTTTGCTCACAGAAAATGGAGCCACGAACTGCAGATCAAGCGACTTGCCGATGCACGATCCTGGACACCCGAGCAACCTGACTGGCGGGAGTACGCGGAGCCTGAACTGCTGCGTTGCTACGACGACATGGCGGCTGAAATCAAACTGACACTAAAGGCTCACCGAAGCAAGGCGAACCACCCCGCCCTGGCAAGATTCACTGAGGCACTGGCGACACATGCAGTCAAAAGCGCCGCGTTTGGTGATGGAGGAAACCCCGCCTTTGAAGATTGGGGTGATGCCTGGGAGGTTCGGTTTAGAAACGCGGGTGGGGCGGTTCGGGAACTCTCGCGCACGCTGCAAAACATGGGCGACGACGAACGGCAGCATTGGTTACCGCCACGCTACGTTGCCAAGGAAGCCGGGGCAGGCGATGAAGTAGAGTGCCAGCAGGCCCAGCTTGAGGAATGGCTGACAATGACGCACGCTATCGCCGGCTACTTCAATTGGTGGACTGACAACACCGCCATCAATGTCAAAACAGCTAGCAATCTCGCGCCATGTGTATGGCTGATTGCTCGCGATTGGGCGGACTACTTCGAGGAAATCCCGGGTGCCGCGGAAAACAGCCCGTTCACCGCTGTGGTGCAGCGATACATCACAACGCTGTTCCCCGCTAGCAAACCGCCGACACACCCCAACATCGCCGACGCGTTGAACCGAATAAAGCCAAAGTTAGAAGAACATCTGCATCGGAAAAAATCGCAGAACTGAGTCCCGGTTTTTTTCTACTACCACCCCAAGCTGCGGTATTAAATAGCTTCCGACAACACGCAACTGTGCTTATCGGAGTGCTACAACATGACCTCAGAAACCACCACCAGCCGAAGCTACCCGCGCAAGTCTGACCGGAAATCCGGACGGGCCTGCAAGTGGGTTTCAGACAACTACCTCGCCGATTACTTCCAAGTATCCCGCTGCACAATCTGGCGCTGGACAAAGATCAATAAGCTTCCACCTCCGGTAAAGCTGGGCGAAAACACCACCCGCTGGGACTTCGACGCTGCTGTCGAGAAGGTTCTCGGAAAGCGGAGCGCATAACCATGACCGCGCACACGATCCTACTCCCCAGCATTGCACCAGGCATCACCCGAAGCGTCACCGTTGAGCGTGGTCAGTACACCTGCCGCGTGCTGGTGGATGACATTGAAGTCCTGAGCCGGATAAAGGGCCGACCCTGGACTATCGCGTTAGACCTAGATGACCTGGCGATGATTGCGGATGCCTGTCGGGGCGCGTTGCGGATGACGGGAAAGGGGAACGCATGAATACAGCCGCCGCCATGGATGTGCACACCTGGTTCGCCGAGACCGTTGCGATGGTTCACGAGCAGGGTTATCGGGTGACGCCGGTGTTTGCCGATGGCAGCGCGAAGCCCTACAAGAGCGATGAGACCTACACCTCGATGCAGGATTACCAGCGCGCCGTGCATATCGGCGTGGTGCTTGATGACGCGATTCTGTTGGACTGGGACGGGAACAAAGGCCAGCCGATGCCACTGTCCGAGCTGGCGGCATTCCTGGGACTGCAGGAGATGCCCCAACCGGTACAGGAGAATACAGCGGGTGACTCCCTGCACTTCCTATTCAGGCGCCCCGCTCGCGTTTCCGTGGATGAGCTCAAGCACAGCCAAGATGGCTGGCTGCCGCACATCGACTTAAAAACCGGCAACCAGTTGATGCACCTCAAGCCGCACAAGTTCATCACGGACGGAGAGCTGCCGCGGCTGGAAGAACTCCCCGATGCACCTGGTGTGCTGGTGGATGCACTGAGAGTTTCATCGCGGCAACAGGGGGCGCATTTGAGATGCCACCCTTCCGCTACCAGCTACCCCGACTGGCTTAAAGACATGCTCAACGGCAAGACCCTGCACGGCAATGCCCTGAGAGTCACCGGCAACATGGTTGCGCGTGGTCTCGACAAGGACACCATTCTGGCCACCTTTAAGGCGATGCGGCCGGAACTGGAGCGTGCACGCGGCTCTGAGCGTGTCCGCGCATTGTTCGACACCGCCGAGCTTGTGGGGATGATCGACGGTGCGATTGAAAAAGGCTATGCGCCCGAGGTGCCGCGTTCATTCGAGGAAGTCATTCAAGCCGCACAGGAACTCGACCAGGACGCCACCCCCGGCGAGATCGAGGCCATCATTGCCGACTGCCTGCAACTGTCCAGCATTGAGCGCAGGCAGGTGTTCAATGCGCTTAAACAGACCACCGGCACCCCTATCGGCGAGCTGCGCGCATCGGCTGCGGAGCTGCGGAACCGCGATGGTGATGATCCTGATCAGTTGGCAATGGCCCGCGCCATCATTGAGCAGATTGGCCCCGACAATATCCTGTCTGCGGATGCGGGGGTGTCCGGCTGGGACCCGGCTGGGGTATGGCGTCAACTGGATGACCGCACGACCCGGCAGATGGTCCAGGTGCGACTGCCCGACCAGGCAGATGAAGTGAGCGCCGCGCTGGTGGCTGCTGTCACCGACTTGATGCGGACCGAGATACACCGCCCCTTTCACGCCTTCAACATCGGCAACCCCGAGACCGTCAACTGCCTGAACGGTGAATTGGAGCTTTCCCCGGCTGGCTGGACGCTGGTGCCTCACCGCCGTGAGCATTACCGCACGACTCAGATCCCCGTGGTCTATGACCCCACCGCTACCGCCCCGCTGTTCATGGAGTTCATTGGACAGATATTCCAGGGCGACCCGGATGCACTCGACAAGGCCCAGGCCATTCTGGAGATGTTCGGGTACACCCTGATGGCGCACTGCAGGCATGAACGCTTCATCATCCTGGTGGGTGGTGGTGCCAACGGTAAAAGCGTCCTGCTGGCGATCCTGGAAGCCCTGTGCGGAATTGCCAACGTGGCAGGCGTGCAACCGTCACAGTTCGAGAACAAGTTTCAGCGTGCCCACCTGCACAACAAGCTGGCCAACATCGTCACCGAGATCAAGCAAGGCGAGATGATCGACGATGCCAGCCTGAAGGGCATTGTGTCGGGTGAGCCGACCACCGTAGAACACAAGTTCCGCGACCCGTTTGTCATGCGCCCCTTCTCAACCTGCTGGTTCGGCACCAACCACATGCCACACACCCGGGACTTTTCCGATGCGCTGTTCCGGCGTGCGCTGGTGGTGCAGTTCAACCAGGTATTCAAGCCTGAGCTGGGCAACTGTGACCCGCTGCTGAAAGACAAGCTTTTAGATGAGCTGCCGGGAATCCTCAACATGGCCCTGAGCGCTTACCGGGGCGCGCTGGAGCATGGATTCACCATCCCTGCCAGTTCACTGGCTGCACGCGATGAATGGCGACTGGAAGCCGACCAGGTGGCCCAGTTCGTTGAGGAAGCGTGCCGCATCGATGTCCGCGGTCAGGTGAAGGCGTCACTGCTGTACACCCACTACAAGAACTGGGCGAGTGATGTTGGCATCCACCGGACCCTGACCATGAAGTCATTCCGCGATCGCCTGACCAAGCTGGGCCTGGGCAATCGTCGGGATATGCATGGGCGCTACGTCACCGGCATCACCTATACCCCCGATTTCGCCTCAAAAACGTGGAGAGGATGACGTTTATGACGGGTATGACGCGTGTTTCGACATTCCGCATAACGGAAAAATATGGTTACTCAAAAATCTTTATTTATTCCATATCACTTGAATGTAGAGAAACCCGTCATACCCGTCATGGCGTCATTGAATGCGAATTGACCAGGAGAACAACCCCATGACCGAAAACTGGATCGTAATCAGCGACCGGCAAGAGCTGGGCAGCAAGTGGCGCAACATCGTCATCGAGGGACCGGGCGTCCAGAAGCCCCGGCGCAAGTACTGGCTGGCGTGGGACTCTGAGCGCGAGAAATTGAGGAACAACCAGTGCGCGCAAGACATGAAAAAGCGGCACCCCGAATTCCTGCGCTTACTGCGCACCCAACTGAAGGCCACCCGGCCTGTTTACTACTGAGAGGAACCACCCATGACAAACGAAACAATTATCAAACTTCAGGAAGTCCAGGAACGCATCATGTTCGTCGCTGACGGACTCCGGGGCATCGGCATTGCTACCAGTTCAAATGACTTCCACGGCGATTGCCTGGAGTGGCTTGGGCATGGCGTCCTAGCAATGGGGCAGTACCTGCAAGACCTCAACACGGACCTGGCAAAGGAGATCGACGCGCTGCCGAGGGAGGTGAAGAAGTGAGCTCTAAAGTTCAATTCCGCACCAGGAAATTGTGCATTGCCCAGGGCAAAGCCGCTTAACAATGAACACCGCCGACCTCGCACAACGCGCTGCCGATGGGGATTTTTCCCCGGAGGTGGCCGCGTGGTTGGTCCGCGGTATACGAGCTCACCTGCAGGGCGAGCCGCTGGAGCAGGCCTTGGGGCTGTGCCATGCATCGCGCTTGATGGCACGCAATCACTACTTGGTCGTTGCTGCTGAGATTATCGACGCTGGGCGAGGGCTTGGTGCCTGGAGACTCGCTTGCGAACTGTCCAATTTAATCAAACGCCGCAAGAGTCGCGGCAGTTCCGGCGACGCGGCCGTGGATCAATCCCTGCAGGCTGCCGAGGCCACTGGGGCATGGCCGCTAAGCAGCGAGCGCCGCCTATACGATGTACTGACAAACGCACGGTAGTTCTGTCAGTAACTCCAGGGTCATGATGGAGTCCTGACATCATCGAGGCCGAACCAATGCACAAACGAATTCCAGAAGAACGCGCGCTTGCGCTCCAGGTACTTGCGGGCACCAAAGACTTCGACGCCATCCGGGAGGCGGTACTGGCGCAAGCTGGCGCGATCCCCTTATCCGCGGCGCATCCTGACGCCGACAGGCTGATCGAGCGTGGCAACCTGCTGGCCAACTGGGCAGCCAGCTACAGCGGTCGGGACATTGCCGGCAACCACAACCTCGCTGTTGCTCGTGGCCTGGCTCAAAGTGACTTCCAGATTGATCTGGCCGGGGTACTTCAACGCATGGCGGTACGCCGGTTCCGCGCCGGCCAGCAGCATCGGCGCATGGCTTCGATGATCGAGGTTCCAAATTTCAACAGCTATGAGTTCCCCACTGTAGATTCGGATTGCCGGCTGCTACCCCTTAACGATGAGCACCACCAACGTGATGCGGCATCGATCAAGATATTCAACGGAGTATCCGCCAGGGTTCGCACCTACGGCCGGAGCATCCACGTTTCCCGCCAAGCAATCGTCAACTCTCAAATTTTAGAGCTCCACCAGCTGTTCGGCAACATCGGCGCCCACGCTGCCCGACTGGAGGCCCGCGCACTTGCTGAGCTGATCGCCAGCAACCCGACCCTGGCCGATGCAGAACCCATGTTCCACGTCGACCACGGAAACCTAATCACCGGCACCCTGGGCCTGTCTGGACTAGATGCCGCCCTGGGCGCGCTGAGGAACCAGCAGACACCTGGTGAGGAAAAGGCGGACTTGCCTGGCGCTCACCTGCTGGTGCCTGCCAATCTGGAAGCGACCGCGAAAAGCCTGGTGCACCAGAATGGGCTGGGGCTGGAGGTGCACAGCAGCTGCTGGTTGACCACGGCGAACCAGTGGTATGTCCTGGCTGACCCGAGCCTTGCCCCCGTTGTGGGATTGATGCACCTGACTGGGTCTGACTTCCCCAGCGTAAGCCCTGAACGTGACGAAAAGGACCGGGGCGGGGCCCTCATGGGCGCGTACTTTGATTTTGCCGCGGTCGCGCTGGATCGCGTCGGGATTGTCCAGGTGACGCCAGAATGATGTACACCAAACAGCGGGATAAATTCCTGAAGGCAGAGAAAGCATTGCAGCGTGCACTGGACCGCTTGCAGGCTGCCCGAAACGGAGACCTCCCCTCAGACATCACCACCGCGCGTACCGCTGCGGCAGCATGTGAACGGGCCGCAGCTGAAGAGTGGGAACTGCTAGAAGAGCAACGCCGGCAGCACTGGGAGGCCCGGGCTGCAGAAGCCCAGAAGGCACTTGAAGATCTTGCCTTGCCTTTCCTCGCTGAGGTAATCCAGTGCCGGCGCAATTCCGGCCGCATGGGCCTTATGGTAGCCCCGGTGCAAATCCTGCAGCACCTGGGCACCTTACCCCTCCCCCCGGTGACGGTAGCCATTGACGGTGTGCCTGCCGAACCGCTGGCAAGCGCGGCACTGGACCAGGCTGAGGAAGATGTCTAAGCCGGGCCCCATGTTATCAACCGCGGGCTGTGACGCGGGAAAGCAGTGGCTCACAGAGGCTGTCACGGGCCCAGCCGCCCACTGCAGGGTGCTGAAAGGCACGCATTCCACCCTGGCCAGAACCTCTTGCTGGCACCGAAGAATGCAATTCTCTCTCCGCTGGCCTCTCCTGGCTGGCCCGCCCCGGTTCGCCGGGGCTTTCTCTCAGAGTTCCGAAGGTACTCCTGAGCGATACGCCACACGGGGGCGCGGAATCGCGGTTTTTGAGAGATTTTCGGCCCTCTATGGGGGCGGCGGCGGTGCTTGAATGACTGAGCAAACGCTGACCCGGGCAGAACAGAAACGCCACTGCAACAAGGCCCAGCTTGCCGAGCTATTCGAGGTCTACCCCTCGACGGTTGACGGTTGGATCAGGAAGGGCATGCCCTATGTCGTGCGCGGCAGCCTTTCCAAGCCGTGGACCTTCGACGCCCGCGATGTCCTGGAGTGGCGGTTTACGCATGACGCCCCAGCGCCGCCCGTTTCTCCCGACGATATGGTCCCGACTGATCGCCGAGCCTGGTATGACTCGGAAGTCCTACGCCGAAGACTGCAGGAACGGGACCGGGAACTGGTGGCGGTAGAGGATGCCAAGGCCGCCGTGGAGACCGCCCTGGCAGTGATCAGCGAAGGTGTGAACGAGATCCCCGGCAAGCTGGTGGCCGCTGGTGTTCCAGACGCTGTGATCACATCCGCCCGAGATGCATTGAAGGCAGAACTGGCTGCACTCACTGATCGCGTAGGTGTTCTGACCCGTGGCTGACCTCACCACTTAAATCAAGTGCCGGCCTGATGGACGTGTCCGCGGACACCCTACCCCTCCAGAACCTCCCCCACAGCGGCAACAGCGGCCTGCAACATTGGCCCGATACTGCTGTGCGAAATGCCGAGCTCCCGCCCTATGGCCCGATACGATTTGCGATCCAGCACATACCAGCACAGCACCCTGCCAAGCTTTTCATTCTCCTGGCACACCTGAGCGACCGCGTGGTCAACGGCACAGGCCAAGTGGTCACTGATCGCCGGGGATGGGACTGTGCTGCCAAGCTGTTGCCGGAACGTGGTCATCGAGGGAAATCCGCGCGCTGCACCGTGACCAATCCAGCGCCACCGCGCCCACTGTTCGAGCAAATACAGGATGTCGTTATCCATGCGAGCCCCCAGCGACAACGCCCAAAGTACCGTTTTCAGGTGATTGGGTGGTTTGTGGGGTATTTCGATTTTCGAAGGTAAGTTGTTGATTTATAAGCATCATTGGTGCCCGGGACCGGAATCGAACCGGTACGATCGCAATGATCGGGAGATTTTAAGTCTCCTGTGTCTACCAATTTCACCACCCGGGCCCAGGGCAATGACGCGGGACCCGCGCGGCGCGCATCATAGCACAGCGTCCCGTGCGGGCAAAAAATCAGGGCGGCGGCCATGCTACACTGACGCTGTCGTTGAATGCGTCGGGAAATCGTATGCGCAAGCTCTGGATCATACCGCTGGCCCTACTGCTGGTGGTGCCCATTGCCGTGTTCTCCCTGCTCTCAATGCCTGCCGTTCTGGTTAAAGCGCTGCACTGGGGCACGGCAGCCTTCACAGACTACCGGCTGGAGGTACAAGGCCTGCAGGTCTCGCCCGCCGGAATGAGCGGCCGATTCGACACATTGAGCCTGTACCCGCAAGACTCCGATGGCCCGGCGCTGATCACTGTCCTCGCATTCGAGGGGCGCTCCCGGTTTGCTGACCTTTGGCATACCGATCTCGAAGCCACATCACTGAAGAGCAGCAGCATCGTGGTCTATGTCTCGGCGGACGACGACAACGAGGATCCCACGCCTGCACAGTGGCTGCAGTACCTTCGCTTCCTGCCCGGGGAACTGGAGGTAGACACCGTGCATGTGGTGAATAAAGACGGTGATGTCTCGATCTTTCCTCTGCGCAATATTCGTGGCGGTCGCGTAGGGCGTAACGCCTTTCACGCGACCCTGCTGGCGGACCTCGACGGCGCCCCACTGGACATCACGGTAGACCTCACTGCGCAGGAAATCCTCAGCGACAAAGGGAGCATCCAGTTCAAAGCACAGCTGGCGGCTCCCGAAGCAGGCACCCAGGGCTCGCTCTCGGGGCAAGTGACCGCCTCTGGGGAATCGCTGCAGTTTGATGTCACTGTGGACGCAGCATTTGCGCGGGTCGAGACCTTCATGAAGGCCTTTCCTGAGGCGCCCCCGCTGGCTGGCGCGCTGGCGCTGCAGGGCAAGCTGAAGGGCGACCTGGGCAGTTTTTCCCTGTCCGACGCACGGTTTGAACTAGACAACAGACCGGCCTATTACTTTGAGGCCAGCGGTTCGATGGTCAGCCAGGGGAGCCCCGATCCCGGGCTCGCACTTATCGCCTCAGGCGAACTCGATTCGGCAAAATACTTCCTGCGGTGGCTGGACGTCGACCTCTCACCGCTGGGTGGGATTCGGGCCAGCATCGCCCTTTCAGGCACCGTGGCCAACCCGGCCATTGAGCAGCTGACCGTGGTAACCACCAGCAGCGAGGGACTGTGGATTGCCCTGAACGGATCCTCGGGGCCTGGCTCTCTGGGCAGTACAAAGCTGCCGCCTGACACCGACTTCACCCTCCACGCCTTTGCACCCTCACTCGCCGTTCTCGGGCCCTGGCTGGGGCAGGCGCCCTCTGTCGATCCCGGCCCCTGGGAACTGTCAGCCGAGTTGCGTGAAAATGACGGAGCGCTGCGTGTCGATAACATCAGCGGGCGACTGGGCCGCGCCGACGGTACACGCCTGCAGGTCGCAGGCGAGATCGCCCAGGTCGCCCTTGATACTGCCACTCGCAGCGAACGGGCCTCCGGCATTGAGCTCGCCGTGAGCGCAACCAGCAATGATTTGCAGGAGGCCGGACACTGGCTCGGCGCCGATCTGCCACCCGGCTTCTCACTCGACTCCAAAGCGCGGATCAGTGGCACTGACGCCGAGCTGATCCTGACAGAGGGTAGCGGGCAGATCTCCCATGAGTATCTCACCGTCGACATCAGCAAGCTGAGTACGCGTTTCTCACGTGACGCCGCCTACACGCCAGCCAACGTGCGCGCGACGCTACAGGCGCTCGCGCCTGAGGCCTCTGCGTTGGGCAGCTTCGCAGCCCTGGAACTGCCTTCGCTCGGGGCGCTGAGCGTTGATGCGGTCCTGACCTACGCCGCCGCTCAAGCGTCCCTGAGCGATATTCGCGCTGCACTCCACGGTGCGCCCGGCGACCTCCTGATCACGGGCACCCTGAACGACATGACCGGCGCTCGAGAATTTAACCTCGTCACAGAGGTACAGACGCTGAACCTCGATGCACTGCTCGCGAGCTTCGTACCCGATCTGCAGCCATCGGCAGGCCTCGGAAACCTCCGGGGCAGCTTCGCGCTGCGCGGGGCACAATCAGCCTACACCCTCGACGATCTGGAACTGAACAGCCCGGAGAATGCAGCGCTGAACCTGCATGTCAGTGGCGAAGCACAGTATCGCGAAGCAGACTGGCGTACAGTGGCCAGCATACGCTACGCGAGTAAAGACCGGGACTGGCTCGAAACACTGACAGGCTTACCACTGAAACCTGTGGCCGGCGAAATCCAACTGACGGCAGACACCCACTCCGGGCAGCTGCAAGCGGACGCGCGTCTGGATGAGACCGATCTCGCGCTGTCTGTCGAGCTGACACACAACAGTGGCACCCTGGACAGCCTGCAAGCGGCGCTGTCTTCCGCGGTGGTGCGCCTGGAGGATCTCGGACTGCAAGCGGCGGGCACAAATGCGAATGCCGCGGACCCTCAGCAGGGCGAAGACGTCGATGCCGGCACGCGCAAAACCTCAGTGCAACAGCTGCTCGCGAAGCTGCCACGCTACCCGGTAGAGTTGAGTCTGCAAGTGGGCAGCCTGCAGGGGGAGATTACCCGATTTGACGATATCAACGTGCACGTCAGCGGCAGCGGCACCACCTATCTGCTCGACCAATTTGATTTCAGCTACGATACGGCGCCAGCCGCCATTCGGGGCATAGTCGACATCAGCCTGGACCCACCCGGTGTGAGTGTCGCGGGACAGGCAGAGTCGATCCCCCTCAATACGCTGAGCCGAGATCTGGGTATCGAGACGGATATCAGCGGCTCCCTGAATCTGCGCGGCGGGGTGAGCGCCCAGGGCGCCACGGGGACAGAGCTGCTGCAACAGCTGGACGGCAGCATGGCCTTCGCGCTGGAGAATGCGACCGTGGAGGGCGCCGCCTACGATGTCCTTGCTACCGGCATCCTGACCTGGCTGTTCTCGGGCGCCGCACTGGAAAAATCGACGTTTCTGGACTGCACCATGGCGCAATTCACCCTGGAGAACGGTATTGCACGCACCGACAGCCTGTTCGTCGAATCACCCAACATGATCGCCACAGGCATCGGCAGCTTCGACCTGCCCAGGCGCACGCTTGCCCTGACACTCACACCGCGATCCAAGTCGCGCAGCATTCAGTTCCCCTCCAGCATCAGCCTGCGCGGCGACATGACAAATCCGCGCACCACCGTGTCCCCCATCGCTGCGACCCTGGACATCTCCACCGAAGCCATGCTCTTCGTGCCGCGTTTGCTGGTGAAAATCTTCGGCGGCAGTCGGTCGAAACCTGACACAACGCGGCCCTGCGAAGTCATGCTGACGCAATAAGCCCGCACCACATCACCGTGCTACACTTTGCGCCACCACCCGGCAGGCACGAACGGACGATTTTATGGCATCTCCCCGCGGCGAGTTCAGCTCGCGCTTTGGTTTTATCATGGCTGCCGCGGGCAGCGCCGTAGGGCTTGGCAATATCTGGGGGTTTCCGACGCAGGCCGCGAGCAATGGCGGCGCCGCTTTCCTCCTGGTCTATCTGTTTCTCGCCTTTACCCTGGCCTACCCGGCGCTGATGGCGGAGCTGATTATCGGTCGCCATGCGCATGCCAATGCGGTAAGTGCCCTGCGCCAGATCTCTCCGAACCGTGTGCTGCGCAACATTGGCGGCGGCACGGGCGTCATCGGTTTGGTTGTCGCCAGCTTTATCCTCAGCTTTTATGCGATTGTCGCCGGCTGGATGCTGGCTCACTGCCTGGCCGCAGTCACCGATCTGGCCGGAGTAGGCGCCGCCAGCGACTGGCTCACGGACTTCAGTTTCTCGCGCAATCTGGTCTTCATGCTGATCTTCATGGCGCTCACCGTCGGCATTATCTCTGAGGGCGTACAGCAGGGCATTGAACGCTGGTCCAGTCGCCTGATGCCACTTTTGTTGCTGTCGCTAGTGTTGCTGGTGATTTATGTACTGACTCTGGACGGGGCAATGGAGGGCCTGCGGGTCTACCTGCTGCCGGATTTTGAGCGTGCGCTGGCACCGGGGTTGATTGTCAAAGCATTGGGGGCTGCATTTTTCTCGCTCTCCCTGGGCGTGGGTACCATGCTGATCTATGGCTCCTATATCAGCGATCGGGAAAACCTGCCCGTTGTCGGGGGTCTGGTCACGCTGGTCGACATCTGCATTGCCGTACTGGCCGGCTTCCTGGTTCTGCCTGCCATGTACGTGGCCCTGCACAGCGGCGTGGAAATTTTTACCGCGAGCGGGGCACTGATTTCGGAAGACACGCTGATCTTCACGGTACTGCCCAAGCTGTTCGACAGCATGGGTCTGGCGGGTATCGGCGTGAGCCTGGTGTTCTTTTTCCTGATGACCATCGCCGCACTGACCTCCTCTATCTCCATGCTGGAGGTGCCCGTTGCCTACACCATCGAAGAGCACAGTGTGGCACGCAAACCGGCAGTGCTGGTGATCGGTGCGACGATTGCGCTGGTAAGCACGGTTATTCTGCTGAATTTCGAGGCACTGTTCGGGTTGGTCATCGCAGTCACGACGCGCTATAGCCAGCCTCTACTCGGCTTCATGTTCTGCCTGTATGCGGGCTGGGTGTGGCACCGCGACACACTGCTGCAGGAGTTGCGCAAGGGGAACGCCGGTGTCGAGCACAGCCTGTTCTGGAAAATTTGGCCGGGCTACGTGCGCGTGGTCTGCCCACTGATCATATTGCTGATCTTTGGCCAGTCCCTGCTGGATTGAGCGGCCCGCAGATCAGTTCAAACGCAGTTCGCCGCTGTCCTCGATGTACTGGGTCGGAATCAGGCCACGAAAATCAATTTTTGCCGTAAACCGGTAAGCCAGCGCATCACCCCGGGTTCGACCGAGGCTACCCAAGAGCTTCAATGCCTCCAACAGGTTGACACCGGCATCAATCGTCACCTGCTCTTCCGTGTAACCCTCTATGGTGGGCACCTGATTGGTCACCCCACTGAGCAACTCGCGATCGAGCAACGCTATTCCGTAGCTGATGCCAGCGATATCCAGAGCCTGCGCGTTGGGGTTCGCTATGCGCAACACAATGCGAAAGCGCGGGCCGGAATCGGCCATCGGCAGGCTCTTCACACTGTCGACACTGATTATGGGTGGGTCAATCGAGGGTCCCAACCCTGCGCAGCCAGCCAAAAAACATGCGAGCAACAACGCACAAAGCGCTCGCCAGCGCGGCCTCATGGAGCGGTTCATCATGAGTCGCGATCCCGTGGTGTGATTGAGAAGAAAAACACGCCGTAACCGAGGCTGAACACGGCAAACACCAAAGCCACCCAGTCACCGGTTTGCAGGTACATCCAGCTGCTGAACACCAGCATGCCCAGCGTGACGACAATCCCTGTATTGCGAGCGGTCGGCGACACAAAAAACTCCTCTATGCTACTCTGCGCCACAGCGCAGCGTTGACGGTCGATGATAGCATCCGCATGGCAAAATTTATCCTCATATTCCTTGCCGTACTGGTTGCGCTGTTTACCGTGGAAATGCTCGCTCCCGTGCAATCAGCCGTGGTACAGCCCTTCACCGCCTCACTGGCGACACTGAGCGCCGCCCTGATCACACCCTTTGACAGTGACGTCATCGCCTACGGCCGGGTCATTGCCCACAGTGTTAACGGCTTTGCGGTGTCCATCGAGTCCGGCTGCAACGGCGTCGAGGCAGCCATCGTACTGATTGCTGGCGTCCTGGCCTATCCCGCACCCTGGCGCTATCGACTGGTGGCGATCCTCGCCGGATTCCTGACCATTCAGATTCTGAACATTGCACGTATCATCAGCCTGTTTTACCTGGGACAATGGAATCTGCAGATATTCAACTGGAGCCACCTGTACCTGTGGCCCGTCTTCATCATGCTGGATGTGCTTGTGGTGTTCATACTCTACCTGCGCTATCTCGAACGGCGATCCGTCGCCGCCAGCGTATGACGCTCTACCGGTTCATCGGCCTTGTGCTGTTGTTGATGGTTCCCTTTTTTGCGCTCTGGTACGCACTGGGTGCCCTGCCCTCCGCGCCCGCTCTGTGGCTGGCCCAGGGTCTCCTGGCCTGGGCATTGCCGGAGGTGGTGCAATCGGTGGCCATTGAAGGTCATCAACTGCTGGTGCTGACGCAGTTTGGCGAATTGGGCGAGAACGTCGTGGCACTGGAATACGCCGATTATCAGCTGGCGTTCCCGTTGAACACCCGCGTTCTCTCCTACTCCATCCCGTTCTACGCAGCGCTACATTTTGCCAGCCGCATTGAAGGCTCCCTGGAACGTTTTGCACGCGGATTAGTGGTCCTATGGATACTGATGTTCATCGGCATTGTGTCTGTGACCCTGAAAAATCTGATGCTGGGCCTCGGTGGGAATCTCCTCTGGGAAGCGTCCGCCACACCCCTTCCCACCGCCAACGCCATCGCACTGCTGTTCCAGTTCAGCACGCTGATTGTGCCGACGGTCGCACCGGTGTTGCTGTGGGCCTGGTCGGTGCGGGACAGTCCGCGCTGGCGTGCCGTGCTTCTGGGTCAGGGTGACGAACCAGACACGCGGAGCCGCTAGCTCGAGGCGCTAGGCCGCATCGCCCACCCGCCCATTGGCCAGTTCACGCGTGAGTGCCTGATACTCCTCACCGCGGTCCTCAAGCACGGCCTGCAGGGCCTTTTCCATAAGCCAACGTGCCTGACAGGTGTAGGCGTAGATGCAGGCGTGCACCGCGGCGTCACTCCAGTTGTCGACCGAGCAATTCGAAGAGTATTCCTCAAAGTAGGCGAGCGAGCGTATGAGGTCGGCTATATGGCGCGGACACTCGCAATCCAGCGTGCTCTTCAACTGCCGCGCCGCGCTCAGCTGCAGATCGGTAAACTGACGGGGCTTCGCCGTCATCAATTCACCGAGATTGGTATCGCCAAGACTTGCCGTCTTGTCAGCAACGCTGCGCGCCAGCTCGAAGGCCAGGTGCGCCGGGTCCGGCGGGAAGGTGGTGGCCGCAATATTCTGCTGCTCCAGCGACTGCAGCCAGCGCTCACTGGCAAACTGGTAAGTGACCAGAGCTTTCTCCACCTGAAGATTGCGAATCAGGTCGCCCAATTGACGGGTCTGTGCGCCCGTGAGGTTGGCACATTCCACCACCAGGCTGTCGGCGCGGCCAATTTCCTCACACTCCTTTGCAGTAATCTGGTTCAGGGGCAAGCGAACCAGCAGTGCATCGACCCCCGCCAGGCAACCCTGGTGCTCGTCCAGCCACTCACAGAGCTGGTTCCCGATGAATACGACCCGAGGCTTGGGTGCGGGCAGCGCACCGCGACCACCCTTACCCCTGCCGCGCAGCAGCATCTCCAGGGTCTTGCGTTCGTTTGACGCAATCTCGCCGATGCGTGAGCCGCTGTTGACCAGGGCCGCAACCAGCTGCAAATGCTCCAGATCCGCCTGCGTGTACTGCCGGCGACCGGTTGGCGTCTTGTGGCTCGCGCCCAGTCCATAGCGCCGTTCCCACACCCGGAGCGTGTCCGGCTTCAACCCGGTCAGCCTGGCCACTGTACCAATGCCATAGAGGGGGCGAGGTTCCATTACCGCTGCGTTCATATCACGTGCCTCAGTTGGTGTCCGGGGTTGGTACGCTACAGGCGACGCTCTGGATGAGTTGTCGAGGTTATGTCTGCATGTTATCTGGACAACTGTCCGGAAATTTTGTCCAAGCGAGTCAGTTCAGCGTATATATGCCAAACCAACGGGAGTAACGACGTGGACAACTGGAAGACCGAAACCGACGATCGCGAGCTGGAGCGGCTGTTTGCAGAGGCCCGCCGCTATCCCCTGCTGAGCGCGGAGCAGGAACGCGATATAGACTCCAGCAAGTGGCGTGCTGTCGATGAACTTTGCACTCTCTTCACTGACAGCGAGGGTGGCCGCCGGTACTTGCAGGATCTGCTGGTCCGCATCCAGCACGAGCCCCCCGAAGTCGCAAACTTTGCCAATCGTGACCACCACTTCCTGCTGCGTCGCGAACTGGTCAACTACCTGAGCGGTGGCGAGCAGGCCACCGCAGTCACGCTGCTCTCGAGCGCCCTGTCCGCCGGGGACCTCGCCGCCGCACGCGACACCATCCGGGAGATGGCACTGCCGGCCAGCCTCGCAGTTGGCATGGCCGGCGCCCTGGCCCGCTGCAACCAGCGCCCGGTCAAATGTCGGGTCGCAGATGCACTGGACGCCTGGCAGACAACCGCCGACGGCCGCAAATCCTCTGGTGCTCGCTATCGGTTGGAGTCCGCGCAGCTCAGCGCTCTCGCCCTCGCGCTCTCGCGTTTCAACCAGGCGCGGGATACCCTGACTCTGCACAATTTGCGTCTGGTGTATTCCATCGCTGGCAAGGCCCGCGGCAAAGGCGCGCCATACCGCGACCTGATCCAGGAAGGCACGCTGGGGCTGATTCGGGCCGCGGAGAAGTTTGAGGCTGCCAAGGGCTATCGCTTCAGCACCTACTGCTACAACTGGATATCCCAGGCGGTGCGGCGCTATATCAGCGATTCCGCGGCACTCATCCGCTACCCCACCCATGTACGCGAGCAGGTGGGCAAGCTGTACCGCGAGCGCAATGCGCTCTGGAGCAGCAGCGGTGAGGAACCCAGTGAGGCAGCGCTGGCCTCCGCCGCCGGCATCGATACCGGCAAGGCGCGTGAACTGCGGAAGCTGCGCAACATGGCCATCTCGCTGGACCAGCCGCGCTTTGACGACGATGAAGAATCCCTGCTGGACACCCTGCCCGGAGGCCCCTTCGAGGACATTGATGCGCCTGCAGAGTCTGCCTCCTTACAGCGTTGCCTGTTGCAGGAGATCGACCACCTGGATCCTGCGGAGAAGCAGGTCGTTATCGCCCGCTGGGGCCTGCACGAGGGTCCGCCGCTGACCCGGGCCGAGGTCGCCGATAAACTGTGCGTCAGCCGTGAGTGGGTGCGCCAGCTGGAAAAGTCGGCGCTGGACAAGCTGAGCCGGAATAGCGTGGTGCGCAAGGCGGCCAGCGATCACGGTAACCTGTCACCGGCGTGACGATCGAGCATGGCCTCGAGCGCACTGTTGATGTCCGGGTGCCGCCAGAGGAAACCGGACTCCTGCAGACGTCGGGGGATGACCCGTTGACCGGTAAGCAGCAACTCATCCGCCATTTCGCCGAGCAGCAGGCGCATGACCAACCCAGGCACCGGCATGCCGGGCAAGGTCCTGAAGTGCTGTCGCATGGCGACGCAAAAACCGCGCTGCGTGACAGGCTGTGGCGCGGTAACATTCACCGGGCCCGAAAACGCTTCCTGTTGCAGCAGGAAATCGAATGCCGCGACAGCGTCCGCACGATGCACCCAGCTCAGATATTGTCGGCCGTCCCCTGGCCAGCTGGCGATTCCCATGCGGAAGGGCTGTGCCATCTGTACAAAGGCGCCGCCATCAGCATCCAGCACCACACCCAGCCGCAGCAGGCAGACGCGAACACCCGCCGCTGCAAGCTCCAGTGCCTGGGCCTCCCATGCCTGGCAGAGTTCACTGGCAAACCCGCTGCCCGCCGCCGCATCTTCCTCCAGTGGTTCACTGCCACGGGGGCCATAGAAGCCGATCGCAGAGGCGTTGAGCAACACCCGCGGGGGTGTAGGACGGCTGCTCATCCATTCGACCAGCGCCCGTGTGCCATCAACACGCGAGTCTACCAGTGTTTTCTTGTAGGCAGCCGTCCAGCGTTTCCCCGCGAGAGAAGCGCCTGCAAGATTGACTACGGCCTCTGGCGAGGGGCTGGCGGGCACCGCCTCCAGCGTCTGCACATAACGGCAGTGCCGCGTGTCCGGGTGCGCGGAGCGGCTGAGAATCGTGAGTTCATGCCCCGCAGACAACCAGTGCTCGCGCAGTGCCTCACCGACAAACCCGGTACCGCCGGTCATCAGAATATGCATGATCTGTATTCTCCCGTTGTCGCCGCTCGCCGCCCTGGCAGCAGTCTGTGCCCTACCGCCAGCAGCGGAGGCCGAACGACATGATGAGCAATACGGAGCAGGAACTGCAACAGCTGCAGGACTTCATCACCCGCTACCCGAGGATAGTCGCGTTGACCGGTGCCGGTATCAGCGCGGGTTCGGGGATTGCCACCTACCGCGATGCCGCCGGCCGCTGGCTCTACAGCACACCGATTCAACACCGCGAGTTTCTGCACACGGCCGCCGTCCGCCAGCGCTACTGGACACGCAGCTGGTTCGGCTGGCCCGCGGTGCGTGACGCCCGCAGCAACGCGGCACATCGGGCGATTGCCACACTCGAACAGCAGGGTGTCATCAGCCTTGTTATCACACAGAATGTCGACCGCCTGCACCAGCGCGCGGGCAGCAGCGCGGTGATTGACCTGCACGGCAGGCTGGACCGGGTACAGTGCCTGGATTGTGCCGCGTTCACCGACCGGGAGGTGATGCAGCAGCGACTCGCCCGCGCCAATCCACACCTTACCGTACTCTCCATACCCAAAGGAGAGCGGCCGGATGGTGACATGGCCCTGCCTGACGCCATGTCGGCCAGCACGCGGGTCCCTGCCTGCGAAGCCTGTGGTGGCATACTGATGCCCGATGTGGTGTTTTTCGGCGGCAGCGTGCCTGCCGAGCGGGTGACACGGGCCAGAGCGGCGCTCGCGGCCGCGGACGCCCTGCTGGTAATAGGCTCCTCGCTGCAGGTCTACTCGGGTTTTCGCTTTTGCCGCCAGGCCGCGACTCAGGGCAAGGCACTGGCGATCGTAAACCCGGGGCAGACCCGTGCCGATGCACTCGCTACACTACGGTTGAGAACACCCTGTGAAACACTGCTGGATGCCCTGGTCAGGAGCAACATCAGCGCCTGAACACACCAATTCCCGGGCATGCCACATGCTGTAAACCTTTGGACCGATCACCATGGCCACCACAATCTACCTGTTTCGCAACGACCTGCGACTGTCTGACCTTCCCGGTCTGGCTGCGGCCAACCGCGCGGGGGATATACTGCCGCTGTACATTCTTGACGACGTCAACGCGGGAGACCGCGCACTGGGCGCTGCCAGCCGCTGGTGGCTGCATCACAGCCTTCAGTCACTCGCTGACGCCATCGCCGATAGCGGTGGCACCCTGAACCTGCTGCAGGGGGACACCAATGCCTGCCTGCAGGATCTGCTGTCCACAGGCAATATCAATGCGGTCCACTGCAGCCGGGCCTACAGTCCCTGGGAAGTGGTGCTGGAGGCACGGTTGCGCGACACCTGCGAGACCATGGGCGTTACCTTCAAGCGCTATCCCGGTCCGCTGTTGCATGAACCGGAACACATCGCCAACCAGTCGGGCGAGCCTTTCAAGGTCTTCACGCCCTTTTGGCGCCATTGCTGCCGTGCGCAGTCGCCGGCCCAGCCGCTGCCCCTCCCTTCCCGTACGACCTGGGCAGATCCCCTGACACAGCGCGCCAGCCTCCGCGACCTTGCACTACTGCCGACAAAACCTGACTGGGCCGCGCACTGGCCGGAGCTGTGGACGCCGGGCGAGGAAGGCGCACGCGACGCGCTGGCACACTTCCTGAGGGAACGCGTCTCAGGCTACGCCAAAGGCCGCGATCATCCCGCGGAAAATGCGACGTCGCGGCTGTCGCCGCACCTGCGCTTCGGCGAACTTTCACCGCGCCAAGTGTGGCACGCAGCGCGAGCATGCCTGCAGCAGGAACCGGTGCTGGAGGAGCAGATCAACAAGTTTCTCGCCGAGCTGGGCTGGCGTGAATTCTCCTACCACTTGCTGTTTCACTTTCCCGATATTGAGCAGGCACCGTTCAAGGCTCAGTTCGAGGACTTCCCCTGGCTCGGCGACGAAGCGCTGTTGAAAGCCTGGCAACGCGGCCAGACCGGCTACCCGGTGGTCGATGCGGGGATGCGCGAGCTCTGGCACACAGGCTACATGCACAACCGCATCCGCATGGTCACGGCGTCGTTTCTGACCAAACATCTGCTCACGCACTGGCGCGCCGGCGAGCGCTGGTTCTGGGACACCCTGGTCGATGCGGACCCGGCCAGCAATGCCTGCAGCTGGCAGTGGGTAGCCGGTAGCGGAGCGGATGCTGCGCCCTACTTCCGCATCTTCAATCCGGTTACCCAGGGTGAAAAATTCGATGCGGGCGGCCGCTACGTGCGCCGCTGGGTGCCGGAGCTTGCCGACCTGCCGGACCGCTACCTGCACAAGCCCTGGGAGGCCCCTGAGGCCACGCTGAGAGAGGCAGGCATCATCATCGGCGAAACCTACCCACAGCCCGTGGTGGACCACCGTGAGGCCCGCGAAGCGGCCCTCGCTGCCTACCAGCAGATACGCAAGGGTTAAGGCGCGACTCGTCGCCATCCGCCGGTAACACACGCGAGGCTGGAAATCCGCTGAAAGAGCGTCAATACTATCCGCAGCAATGCAGACGATGCACAAACCATCTTCCCACACGGAGCGATACGACAATGGCACTGAACCACTCCCCACTGTACACGGCGCTGCTTCTTACACTGGGTCTGTATGCAGCACCCGGTAGCGCGGACACCGCCGAGGTCGTTGATGCGGAAGGCAACCGCATCACCTTCGAATACGAGGGCAATAACCTGCGCGTGAACATGGCGCAGGAACAGGGCAGCTACATGCTGGCCAATGAGCAGAGTCTGTACGTTGTCACCAACAACGATGGCCAGATCATGGTCATTGATGTGCGGCAGGCCATGTCCATGTTCGGAGGTATGGCGCAGGCTGCGGTCCCTGATCTCGCGGAGGTTCGCGTTGAAACCCTTGAGGCCACCGGACGCAAGGAGACCGTGGCAGGCATTGAGGGAGAGGTGTATACCCTGAATTTCGTGGACCACAACGGCCAGACGCAGCGGGCAGAACTGGTACTGTCACCGGACGCGCGTGCCGTGGGCTTCCGCGACGCCATGCATCGAATGGCATCACGTGTCGGTGATATGGTCGACCAGCAGGATGCAGCCAACCTGCTGCAAACACGTCTCAACGACAAGGAACTGGGGGTACTGCGCTACGGTCAGGACATGCGGGTGGCCAGCATCAACGCCGGGGGCATTGACCCCGCACGCTTTGTGTTGCCGGCGGAGCCCACCGATCTCTCTGCGCTCGGCGGCCTCTTCGGTGGCGGTAACGGCAGCGAGGAAGGCGGTATGGGCGGCATCATGTCCGGTATATTCGGGGGCGGCGCCAAGGAGGCACCAAACGACGAGGCAGCGCCCGCAGATGACAGTCTGGAGAACGCCACCAAGGAAATCGGCAAGGCTTTCGGCAAGCTGTTCGGCAATTGAGCGGCAGTTTTGCCGCATATTGAACTGGTACACGCGGCGGCTTTAGTGCAAAATGCGCCCCTGATTTTACGAGGGACTGCCGCCGCATGGCAAAAGAAGACCAGATAGAGATGGAGGGTGAAGTCGTTGACACCCTGCCCAACACAACGTTTCGTGTCAAACTCGAAAACGGCCACGTTGTGACTGCCCACATCTCGGGCAAAATGCGCAAGAACTACATTCGCATCCTTACCGGCGATAAAGTTCGCGTGGAACTCACCCCCTACGACCTGACCAAGGGCCGCATCACATATCGCGAGCGTTGATACCGCGGCAACCCCACGGCATCAACACGCGGCTACCGCGACTCAGGCGGGCTCCGCTTCCGTTTCCTCGACCCGCACCTCCAGGCCGTCCCCAGCCTCATTGAGGCGTACCTGTGCAACGCCACCTCCCTGTGCCAGCGAGCCGAACAACACCAGCTCGGCCAGTGGTTTCTTGATGTACTCCTGAATTACCCGTGCCATCGGCCGGGCGCCCATATTGCGGTCGTAGCCCTTTTCCACCAGCCACAACCGCGCATCCTCGTCCACATCCAGCGTCACGCGCTTTTCGTCCAGCTGGCCCTGCAGTTCCGTGAGGAATTTATCGACTACCGTGAGGATCACGTCTTCACCCAGCGGTTCAAACTGCACGATACTGTCGAGGCGGTTGCGGAATTCCGGCGTAAACATCCGGTTGATGGCCTCCATGGCATCGGTACTGTGGTCCTGGGTAGTGAAACCGATGGTACGCCGACTGATGCTCTCGGCACCCGCATTGGTAGTCATGACCAGTATCACATTACGGAAGTCCGCCTTGCGACCGTTATTATCGGTCAGCGTACCGTGATCCATCACCTGCAACAGCAGGTTGAAGACTTCCGGATGGGCTTTCTCAATCTCATCGAGAAGGATCACCGCGTGCGGATGTTTGGTCACGGCATCGGTCAGCAGGCCGCCCTGGTCGAAGCCCACATAGCCCGGCGGCGCACCGATCAGGCGCGACACGGTATGCCGCTCCATATACTCGGACATGTCAAACCTGATGAGCTCCAGCCCAAGCTGGCGAGCCAGCTGCTTGGTCACCTCGGTTTTGCCAACGCCGGTAGGGCCTGCCAACAGGAATGAGCCAATCGGCTTGTCCCCTGAGCGCAGACCCGCGCGCGCCAGCTTGATCGACGTGGCCAGGCTGCTGATGGCAGCGGTCTGGCCAAATACCACCATCTGCAGGTTCTGCTCCAGCTTCTGCAGTGTTTCACGGTCGTCGGAGCTGACCGATTTTGGCGGAATTCGCGCTATTTTGGCCACCACCGCTTCGATATCGGCAACGCCAATCACTTTTTTGCGTTTGGAAGGCGGTTGCAGCTGCTGGTAGGCACCCGCCTCGTCGATGACGTCGATCGCCTTGTCGGGCAGGAAACGATCTGTGATATAGCGGGCCGACAGGTCCGTGGCGACGCGCAGCGCCTTGTTCGTGTAGCGCAGCCCGTGATGCTCCTCAAAACGCGACTTCAACCCCTTGAGAATCAGGTAGGCGTCATCGGGTGAGGGTTCAAGTACGTCAATCTTCTGGAAGCGCCGGCTCAGTGCCTTGTCCTTGTCGAAGATACCGCGGTACTCCTGAAAGGTGGTGCTGCCGATGCAACGCATCTTGCCCGAGGTCAACAGCGGTTTGAGCAGATTGCTCGCGTCCATGACACCGCCGGAGGCCGCCCCGGCACCGATGATGGTGTGGATCTCGTCAATGAACAGGATTGCGCCCTCACGTTTCTTGAGGTTGGCGAGCAACCCCTTGAAACGTTTCTCGAAGTCACCGCGGTACTTGGTGCCGGCAAGCAGTGCGCCCAGGTCCAGGGAATACACCACGCTGTCCTTGAGCATATCCGGCACGTCACCATCAACGATCATCTTTGCCAGGCCTTCGGCAATGGCCGTTTTACCCACGCCAGATTCACCCACCAGCAGCGGGTTGTTCTTGCGCCGGCGTGCGAGAATCTGCGCAACCCGCTCCACTTCAGGCATGCGACCAATCAGGGGATCGATGCGCCCGGCGCGAGCCTCTTCATTCAGGTTGGTTGCAAAGGTATCGAGTGGGCTCTCTTCGCCATCCTCCGCCGCAGCGGCATCACCCGCCGGGTTGCCACTGGCGCTGCCCTCACCGTCTTCGGATACCCGCGAAATCCCGTGGGTGATGAAGTTGACCACATCAAGCCTGGCAATGCTCTGGGTCTTGAGAAAATAGACAGCCTGGCTTTCCTGCTCGCTGAAAATCGCCACCAGCACATTGGCGCCGGTGACCTCGCTGCGGCCGGAGGACTGCACGTGGAACACCGCACGCTGCAGCACACGTTGAAAACCCAGCGTGGGCTGTGTCTCACGGTCGTCGTTGTCCTCGGGAATCAGCGGCGTGGTGGCATCAACGAACTCCATGAGGTCGCCGCGCAGTGCGTTGATCTCTGCGCCGCAGGCCTTGAGTACGCGTATCGCGTCATTGTTGTCCAGGAGGGCCAGCAACAGGTGCTCGACCGTCATGAACTCATGGCGCTTGCCCCGGGCCTCGCGAAAGGCCTCGTTCAGGGTCAGTTCCAGATCTTTGCTCAGCATACTCTACCACTCCCGGGCTATTCGCCCTCCGATGCCTCGATTTCGCACAACAACGGGTGCTGATTGTCACGCGCGTACTGATTCACCTGGGCTGCCTTGGTCTCGGCAATGTCCCGGGTATATATACCGCATACGCCCTTGCCCTTGGTATGGACTGTCAACATGACATGCGTGGCCTGCTCGCGGTTCATCCGGAAGAACACCTCAAGCACTTCGACCACGAACTCCATGGGGGTGTAATCGTCGTTGAGCAGCACCACCTTGTACAGCGGCGGCTTCTTGAGCTCCGGTTTCGAGTCCTGCAATGCCAGGCCACCGTCGCGATCGCGCTCCCCGTCATCGCCGGACATGCGCCAGGCGCCGGCCAGGATTACCTCGTTCACTCCATTCCTCTCAAACGTTTGCCCTGCCATAGATAGTGGATATTGGCCCATTATAAGTCAATTCAACCCCGACCTGTTTTTCGCGCGAAAACCCCGCCCACAAAAAAAGGGCCCGTGCTGCCACGGGCCCTTCTTCGCAAGCCTGCTGGGCAGGTTTACATGTTTTCGATCAACTTCTGACCAAATTCAGAGCAGCTGACCAGGGTCGCCCCTTCCATCAGGCGTTCGAAGTCATAGGTGACCGTGCCCTTCTGGATGGCGCCGTTCATGCCTTTGATGATCAGGTCAGCGGCTTCGTTCCAGCCAATGTGGCGCAGCATCATTTCTGCCGACAGGATCAGCGAGCCGGGGTTCACCTTGTCCTGGCCCGCGTATTTCGGCGCGGTGCCGTGGGTGGCCTCGAACAGCGCGATGTTGTCGGACAGGTTCGCACCGGGCGCAATGCCGATACCGCCAACCTGCGCCGCCAGGGCGTCCGACAGGTAATCGCCGTTCAGGTTCAGCGTGGCGACCACACTGTAGTCCTTGGGACGGGTGAGGATCTGCTGCAGCATGGCGTCAGCGATCACGTCCTTGATAACGATTTCCTTGCCATTGTTGGGGTTCTTGATGCTGACCCAGGGGCCGCCATCCAGCAATTCACCGCCAAATTCCTGCTGGGCCAATTCGTAGCCCCAGTCGCGGAAGGCGCCTTCGGTGAACTTCATGATGTTGCCCTTGTGCACCAGCGTCACCGAGGGCAGATCCTGGTCAATTGCGTATTGAATGGCCTTGCGCACGAGGCGCTTGGTGCCTTCCTCGGAAACCGGCTTGATACCGATGCCGACATTCTGCGGGAAGCGGATCTTGGTGGCGCCCATCTCGTTGATGATGAAATCGACAACCTTCTTCGCCTCGTCCGAACCGGCCTTGTATTCAATACCGGCGTAAATGTCCTCGGAGTTCTCGCGGAAAATCACCATGTTGCAGGCACCCGGATCTTTTACTGGCGAGGGCACACCCTCAAACCAGCGTACCGGACGCAGGCAGGTGTAGAGATCGAGCTCTTGGCGCAGCGCTACGTTCAACGAACGGAAGCCGCCACCGACCGGGGTGGTCAGGGGACCCTTGATGCCCACGGAGTATTCCTTGATCGCCTGCAGCGTTTCCTCGGGGAACCAGTCACCGTCGTACAGTTCGGCGGCTTTCTCACCCGTGTAGATCTCCATCCAGGAGATCTTCTTGCTGCCACCGTAGGCTTTCTCAACAGCGGCGTCGACCACGTTGATCATCACCGGGCTGATATCAACACCGATACCGTCACCCTCGATGTAGGGGATGATCGGATGGTTGGGGACGTTCAGGCTGAAATCGTCGTTGACCGTAATCTTTTCGCCGGTCGCCGGCACCTGGATGTGCTTGTAGCCCATAGATTGTTCTCCGTCGCTGTGGGTCCATTGAGTCCCGGGGTGCGGTATCCTTGTGGGAGCCCCCGTTAAAACGGCGCTTAGTGTATCAGGTTTCCCGGCCTTTCTCTTGAACCGGGGAGCAGTTTTTTCCCCACGGCGGAGCCGCGATGGCCACGGTCATTCTATTCAATAAACCCTTTCAGGTACTGAGCCAATTCAGCGACCGCAGCGATCACCCAAGGGCAAGCGCAGCCGCGTCCACCGGCAGTGCCCTGCCGGCCGCCCGCGCAACGCTGGCCAACTACCTGCAGGCGCCTGGCTTCCGGGTAGCGGGACGCCTCGATTTCGATTCCGAGGGGCTGCTGCTGCTGACCGACAGCGGCGCTTTGCAGCAGCAGATCACCCATCCACGGCACAAACTCTGGAAGACTTATCAAGTGCAGGTTGAAGGCATCCCAGACCCGGAGCAGATTGCCGCATTGCAGGCAGGCGTGACCCTGCGCGACGGACCCACCTTGCCTGCCCGCGTACGCCGCATTGACGCACCGGCACAACTCTGGCCGCGCTCGCCCCCAGTGCGCTCACGGTTGACGGTGAGCGACAGCTGGCTGGAAATCAGTATCCGGGAAGGCAGGAACCGGCAGGTACGCCGCATGACCGCGGCGGTCGGCTTGCCGACGCTGCGGCTGATCCGCACGCAGATTGGCGACTGGTCGCTGGAGGGCCTGGCACCCGGCGCCCAGCGCAGGCTTACCGTGCACGCCGCGCAGCAGCGCCCCTCGGGTTCCGTGCGACGCCAGCGCGACGCGGCAGCGAGACGGAAACCATGAGCGATTGGCAGCCCCATGTGACCGTCGCTACGGTGGTATTTGACGGGGCGCGCTACCTGCTTGTCGAGGAGCGCGACAAGACGACGGGCAAGCCAGTATTCAACCAGCCCGCAGGCCATCTGGAGGCGCGGGAGACACTGCTTGAAGCTGCACTGCGCGAAACACGGGAAGAGACCGGCTGGGAGGTCCTGCTGGAGGGTGTATTGGGGCTCGCACGCTACGTGGCACCCGGTAATGGGGTCACCTACTACCGCACCACGTTTTGCGCGCGCCCGCTCCGGGCATTGCCCGAGGCCGAACTGGACAGCGACATCCTCGCCGTACACTGGCTGCGTTACGAGGAAATCCTCGCGGTTTCTGCTAGAATGCGCAGCCCGCTGGTGCTGACTGCCATAGAGCAGCATCGCAGCGGCATTCGATACCCTCTGGACCTGATTTCACCAGCATGAGCCTCAACGCAGCGACCAAAGTCATTGTCGGCATGTCAGGTGGCGTAGACTCCTCCGTCGCCGCGCTACTTCTGCGCGAGCAGGGCTACCGGGTGGAAGGCCTGTTCATGAAGAACTGGGACGAGGACGACGGCACAGAATATTGCACCGCGAAAGCCGACTTTGCCGATGCACAGGCAGTCGCCGACGCCCTCGACATCCCCCTGCACGGCGCCAACTTCGCGGCCGAGTACTGGGACAATGTCTTCGAGCACTTCCTGGCGGAGTACAAGGCGGGGCGCACACCCAACCCGGATATTCTCTGCAACCGGGAGATCAAGTTCCGCGCCTTCCTCGACTACGCACTGCTGCTGGGCGCCGACTGCATCGCCACCGGGCACTACGCGCGTCGCGGCGAGAGCTACGGCAAGGCCGCGCTGCTGCGGGGGCTGGATGCCAACAAGGACCAGAGCTATTTTCTGCACGCAGTGGGCCATCGGGAACTGGCACAGACGCTGTTCCCCGTGGGTGAAATCGAAAAACCGGAAGTGCGCGCCATTGCTGCGCGTCACGGCCTCATCACCTCGAACAAAAAGGACTCTACCGGCATCTGCTTCATCGGTGAACGCCGTTTCAGGGATTTTCTGCAGCAGTACCTGCCTGCACAGCCGGGCGATATCTACAGCCTCGACGGCGAGATACTGGGCCGGCACCAGGGGCTCATGTATCACACGATAGGCCAGCGCCAGGGGCTGGGCATAGGCGGCCTCGCCGACCACGGGGACGAACCCTGGTATGTCGTGGGCAAGGATCTCGAGCACAACGTGCTGCGTGTCGTCCAGGGCAATGACCACCCCGCCCTGTTCAGCAGTGACTTGCAGGTCGGCGACATGTTCTGGATCAGCGGTGAACCACCCGAGCTGCCGCTGCGATGCACGGCCAAGGTCCGCTACCGCCAGGCAGACCAGGCCTGCAGCGTCATGGCCGCAGACGGCGCTTATCGGGTCCACTTCAGGGAACCACAACGCGCGGTCACTCCGGGACAGTCCGTGGTGTTCTACGATGGCGAACGTTGCCTGGGGGGAGGCGTCATTGAACGCACCGACTGAGCGCGCTGCACCGCCCGCGCTGCTGGATCAGCAGACTATCGCCCTGGCAGGTGTCGCGCAGGCGGCGCGGCTGGTCGATCAGGTTTCGCGCACGGGCAGTTGTCCGGAGGAATTCCTGCAGGCCTCGCTGAACAGCCTGTTTGTGTTCGACAGCGACTCGGTGGAAGCCGTTTATGGTGGGCTGGGCGGTGTCAAGCTGGGTCTCGACACACTTGCAATGGTGTTGAACAATCAGCAGCCACAGGAATTGCGCGACATGGTGCGCTACGTCTTCAACCTGCTGTACCTGGAGCGCAGATTCGCCGCGGACCCGGCCATGATGCGGGTGGTTCACTCCCGGCTGCAGCACACCAGCTTTCGCGCCGAACACTTCGCCGGCAACGTAAACGATATCTGCCACAGCGTGTCCGGTATTTACCAGGACACACTGAGCACCCTGAAATTTCGCATCAAAGTGAACGGTAACGCTCAACACCTGCAGAACCGTCAGAGCGCAGACACTATCCGCGCCCTGTTGCTGGCTGGCATCCGTTCCACGCACCTGTGGCGGCAGCTTGGCGGCCGGCGCTGGAAGCTGCTGCTGCAGCGTCGCACGATCGCGCGCCGCGCCTATGACCTGTCACGCCAGTTGGGCGTGGCCCACCATCCGACAGATTCTCCGGAGTAAGCCATGGAACTGACCGCCCTCACCGCCGTATCGCCCATTGACGGACGCTACGGTGCACGCACCGCGCCCCTGCGCGAGGTCTTCAGCGAATACGGCCTGATCAAACGCCGCGTGCTGGTCGAGGTGCGCTGGCTACAGCAACTCGCGCAACTGTCCGGCGTTGACGAGGTACCCGCCCTCTCGCCGCAGGCGAAGGCGCAGCTTGATGCTATCGCCGATGACTTCAGCGAAGCTGATGCGCAGCGTATTAAAGCCATCGAAGCCACCACCAACCATGACGTCAAGGCCGTCGAGTACTTCATCAAAGAGCGGTTTGCCGGCAACCCGGAACTGGAAGCCATCGCCGAATTTGTCCATTTTGCCTGCACCTCGGAGGACATCAACAACCTGTCCCATGCCCTGATGCTGCGCGATGGCATGAACAACGTGTTGCTGCCGGTCATGCAGCGCCTGCTCTCCGCGCTCTCGGAACTGGCCATCACCCACGCGGAGGCACCGATGCTTTCGCGCACCCACGGGCAGACCGCGAGCCCCACCACCATGGGCAAGGAGATCGCCAACGTGGTGGTGCGCCTGCGGCGCCAGGTGGCACAGCTGGAGGCCGCAACCTATCTGGGCAAGATCAACGGCGCCGTCGGCAACTACAATGCCCACCTCAGCGCCTACCCTGAGGTGGACTGGCAGGCCAATGCAAAAGCCTTCGTGGTCGGACTCGGCCTGGACTGGAACCCCTACACCACCCAGATTGAACCCCACGACTACATGGCGGAACTGTTCGACGCCGTGGCGCGTTTCAATACGGTATTGATCGACCTCGACCGTGACCTCTGGGGCTACATCTCCCTGGGCTATTTCCGCCAGCGCACAGTCGCTGGAGAAGTCGGTTCGTCGACCATGCCCCACAAGGTCAATCCGATCGACTTTGAAAATTCCGAGGGCAACCTGGGCATTGCCAATGCGATTTTCCAGCATCTGGCCAGCAAACTCCCGATCAGCCGCTGGCAACGCGATCTGACCGACTCAACCGTGCTGCGCAATATGGGCGTGGGCTTTGGCTACAGCCTGATCGCCTACGAGGCCAGCCTCAAGGGGATCGGCAAGCTGCAACTCAATGAGGCACGCCTGGCAGAGGATCTGGAGCAGAGCTGGGAAGTGCTTGCGGAGCCGATTCAGACCGTCATGCGGCGTTATGGCATTGAGAAGCCCTATGAAAAGCTCAAGGAACTGACCCGCGGCCAGGCGATGACCCAGGAGACCCTGCAGGCCTTTATCGCAGGGCTGGACATTCCCCCGGAGGCAAAAGCCGCCCTGCTCGCGCTGACCCCCGCGCGCTATACCGGCAATGCCGCCGCGCAGGCGCGCGCCATCCGCGAGGATTAGCGCCGCGTGCAAGGGCTGGACCCGGCACTATTTCTGGCCAAGTACTGGCAGCGTGAACCACTCCTGCTACGCGCTGCCGTCCCCGGCTTCACACCACCCGTCAGTGCGGATGAACTTGCCGGCCTGGCGATGGAAGACGCCGTCGAATCGCGCATTGCTGAATGCAGCGGTCGCGCCGATCGTGCGACCAGCTGGCGCCTGAGCCACGGTCCCTTTGACGCAGGTGACTTCCAGCGACCGCACCCCTGGACATTGCTGGTGCAGCGTGTGGATCAGCTGCTGGACGAGGTCGCCCAGCTACGCCAGCTCACCGATTTCATTCCCCGCTGGCGCTTCGACGACGTCATGGTGAGCTACGCCACGGACGGCGGCGGTATCGGCCCTCACTACGATCTGTATGACGTGTTCCTGCTGCAGGGCGAAGGTGAACGTACCTGGCGGATCGGGCAGCGCTGCAATGACAACACACCCCTGCTGCCGCACAAAGACCTGAAACTGCTGGCGTGCTTCGACTGCCACACCGAATACACGCTGCGCTGTGGCGACGTGCTTTACCTCCCGCCGGGGGTCGCGCACTGGGGCATTTCCCGCGGTGAGTCCACCTGTTTTTCCCTGGGTTTTCGCGCCCCCCGCCTATCCGACCTGCTCTCTCACCTGACAGATGCCTGCCTGGAAACGATCGGCAGCAGCCGACTGCTGGAAGACGCGGGCCGCGACCTGGCAGGCCGCTGCGGGGAGATATCCACGCCCGACATCCGCGCTGCGCGGGAACAGGTGCTGCGCCTGCTGGTCGACACGGCAGATGACCGCTGGTTTGGGGAGCTGATGACCGCCGCTGAAGGCGTGTCGCTGCCAGAAGGCGAGGTCGCCCAGCTCCGCGCGCATTTGCGCGCCGGAGCCTCCGCCAGACTGGCACCGGGCGCCCGCGTTGCGTGGCAAATGGATGGCCCGGGACTGCGCGTTTTCGCCAATGGCCTGAGCTGCGCTGCACCGATGCACATGGCGGCCTGGCTGGGTGAGCTCTGTGCAGACAACCGCGTGGTCTCACCCGGCGGCGAAGGTGCGGCAGCCGTGCTACAGTTTCTTCTGCAACAGGGGGTATTGGATGTCGAGTAAAGCGACACGGACATTGCAGCTGGAGCTCGTCGACTGGGAAACCCACAGAGAGGCATTACGCGCACTGCGGGAAGCCGTCTTCATCGTCGAACAGGGCGTGCCGCGCGAAATCGAGTGGGATGGGCAGGACGAGCACGCATTGCATGTGCTGGGCACTATCGACAACCTGCCTGTCGCCTGTGGACGCCTGCTGCCCAGCGGCAAGATCGGGCGCATGGCGGTGCTCGCTGACCACCGTGGTCATGGCCACGGTGCCGCAGTACTTGATGCACTGATCAGCGCGGCAAGGGAGCGCGGTCTGGACAGCGTCTACCTGCATGCACAACAGCACGCCGCAGATTTCTACGCACGTGCGGGCTTCAGCCCGGAGGGTGAGTCCTTCGAAGAAGCCGGTATTCCGCACATCGCGATGCGCCGTGACACCGACCTGGGCAAGGTCTACGCCAACGGCATTGCCTACCCGGACCCCTTTGCACGCTGGGCGGTAGCCCTGTGCCAGAACGCATCGCGCGAGATCTGTATCCTGAGTTACGACCTGGACCATCGGGTGTTCGACAACAGCGAACTCGCGGCGGCATTGAGTGCGCTCGCGCGCCGCGCCGCGCAGTCGCGGGTGCGTATTCTGGTGAGCGACTACCGGCCAATGATCCAGCGCGGGCACCGCCTGTTGGCACTGGCCCGACGCCTTCCCTCCTCCGTTATCCTGCAGCAACTCAACGAACACCCGGACTGGAAAGGGGAAACCCTGGTACTGACCGACCGCAGCGGTGTACTCTGCAAACCGGCGGAGAGTGACAAGGCCGCGTTCTGCGAGCCTGATTCACGGGCCCGCGCCGAGCGCTACCGCGATTTGTTCGAGGAGCTTTGGCGCCACAGCGGTCCGCATGTGGAATTTCGCAGCGTCCCGCTATAACGAAAAAACCGGGATTGCCAGAGCTTCACAGGCGCTGACTGCTTGCATCAATCCCTGGCCACTGATGCGCCCAGCCAGCGCTGCGTTAGCACGCCGGCGGTCATGGCGCCGTTTACATTGAGCGCGGTACGGGCCATATCGATGAGCGGCTCGATGGAAATCAGTACGGCGGCTACCGTCACCGGAAACCCCATGGCCGGCAACACAATCAGCGCGGCGAATGTCGCGCCCCCGCCCACACCGGCAACGCCAAAGGAGCTTATGGCGATAATGCCCACAAGGCCGGCCATGAAATCCCAGCCCAGCGGGTCAATGCCCATTGACGGCGCTATCATGACTGCCAGCATGGCCGGATAGATACCCGCGCAGCCGTTCTGCCCGATGGTGGCGCCCAGTGTTGCCGAGAGACTGGCAATCGGACTCGCCACCCGCAGTTTGTCGATCTGGGTTTCAACATTGAGGGGAATGCTGGCCGCCGAACTGCGCGAGGTGAAGGCAAAAGCGAGTACGGGCCAGACCGAGCGGAAGTAGTGTCGCAGGTCCACGCCATGCACTCGCAGTAGCAGCGCATGAACCGCAAACATGATCCCGATAGCCAGGTAGGAGGCAATAACAAAGGTGAGCAGGTTGAGGATGTCCGCGGCGTCCGATCGCGCCACCACGCCCCCGATCAAGGCAAGTATGCCGTAGGGCGTGAGCGCCATCACGATATGCACAAGGCGCAGGACAACCAGCCGCGCGGTGTCCACAAACGACTCTATTTGCGCACCCCGTGCTGGTTCTGAGCGCGCAACCTGCAGTGCGGCAACACCGAATAGGATACCGAACAGTACGACCGCGATGATCGACGTGGGCCGTGCCTCGGTCAGATCATAGAACACGTTTGCCGGTACAAAACGCACCAGCATGTCGGGCAGGCCCAGGCCGGCAACGGTCTCATAGCGCTGCGCCAGGGCATCTGCGGAGGCCAACTCGCGTGCACCCTGGGTGATGCTGTCTGCGGTCAGGCCGAAGACACTGGTCACCAGAATGCCGACAACCGCGGCGACCATGGTCGTCGCAATGAGCAATCCCACCACCGCGGCGCCAATCTTCCCTAGATCAGCGACCTCGCGCATTTTCAGCACGGCGGCGACCATCATCACCAGAACCAGTGGCATGATGATCATACGCAGGAGACTCACATAACCACTGGCGACAATACCGGTCCACTGCAGTGTATCCGTGACCAGATCTGCGCGCCCCGACCACGCGACCTGCAGGCCCACACCGTACACAGCGCCCGCCACCAGGCCCGCGAGAATCTGCCGCGACAGTGGCCAGCCGCGACGGCGCAGACGGTGCAACAGGTAGCACAGGGCAGCGAATGACAGCAGGTTGACGAGCAGAAGCATGACAGGTTCCTTGTGGTACGCGGCGGCCGCGTTCAGTCGGGCAACAAGAACCCGACCTCATTGCCCTCATACACCAGGGGCCAGGTTTTCAAACCCCGACAAGGCTCTTCGGACGCCTGCACCAGGGCCCCGTCTGCCAGCCTGAAGCGATAGCGGTGCAACGGGCACTCCAGCACGCCGTCGTGAATGGTGGCTGCATCGAGCGACTGTTCGCGGTGCGGGCAGCGAGCCTCGAACAGATACACCTCACCGTCCTGCTTGACCAGCAGCAGCGCGAGTTCATCTATCCGGAAGCTGCGACGGTAGCCGTCGTACAGGTTGATCAGTTTTTCCAGCGGACGAAAGCGCATGTGGGCTCACTCAGCGAGACGTATTGCGCCATACTAGCAGCGCAGGTCAGAGCAGGTCGATCAGGCGCCGCGCTGCGGCATAGGGCGTGGTTTCCCCGGCCTCTACCGCCTGCTCCAGCTCCGGCAGCAGAGCGCGAATTCTGGGGTTCTGTTGCAAACGCTGCAGGAGCAGATTGTTCAGCAGTGAATGCATCCAGTCGCGGTTCTGGCGTGCCCGCTTGGCGTCGAAGGCGTTGGCCTTGCGCGCATCGGTCCAGTAGTCGACCAGCATACCCCACACCGCATCGATATTCTGATTCTTCAAGGCCGAACAGGTCATCACCCGGGGCGTCCAGAAGGTGGTCTGGCGCAGCAGGTGCATCGCGGCGTTATAATGCTGGCGGGTCTGTTTCGCCAACTGCTCGCTGTTACCGTCAGCCTTGTTGATCACCAGTGCATCCGCCAGTTCCATGATGCCGCGTTTGATACCCTGCAACTCATCGCCGCCGCCGGGCAACATCAACACCATGAAAAAGTCGACCATACCGGCAACCTGGTACTCGGACTGGCCGACACCAACCGTTTCCACCAGAATGACATCGTAACCGGCGGCTTCGCACAGCAGCATGGTTTCGCGAGTTTTCTGCGCTACCCCTCCCAGTGCACCTGCCGCCGGTGAGGGACGGATGAACGCCTCCTCCCGTCTTGACAGCATTTCCATACGGGTTTTGTCGCCAAGGATAGAACCTCCGGTCATCGGTGAGCTTGGATCCACGGCGAGCACCGCCACCCGTTTCCCCTGGCTGATCAGATACAGGCCAAACGCCTCAATGAAGGTCGACTTGCCCACACCTGGCACACCGGATATACCCACCCGGATGCTGTTACCCGTGTAGGGAAGCAGCGCTTCGAGCAGCTGCTGAGCACCCTCGCGGTGACCGGCAAGCGAGCTTTCCACCAGGGTAATGGCCTTGGCGAGCGCCCGACGATTGCCCGCCCGCAACGCTTCGGTATCGACAAGAACCATGGCCTCAGGCCGCGCCTTGAGCCTCGTTGACTGCGTCGAGCACCTCGCGAGCACACTGCGGGATCGGTGTGCCGGGGCCAAAAATGCACTTCACACCCGCCTCGTAGAGGAAATCGTAGTCCTGACGCGGAATAACGCCGCCGGCGATCACCACGATATCTTCCGCGCCCTGCTTGCGCAGTTCCTCGACCAGTGCGGGCACCAGGGTCTTGTGTCCTGCCGCCAGCGATGAGGCGCCCACGACATGAACATCGTTTTCGATGGCCTGCCGGGCCACTTCTTCCGGCGTGGAAAACATCGGCGACAGGTCGATGTCGAAACCAACATCGGCGAAGGCGGTAGCAACCACCTTGGCGCCACGGTCGTGACCGTCCTGTCCCATCTTGCACACCAGCATGCGCGGACGGCGACCATACTTCTCGACAAACGCATCGATATCCATGCTGATACCCTGCCAGTTTTCATCCTGCTGAAACGCGGAGCCGTAGACACCGGAGACAGTTTGTGCCTGGGCATTGAAACGGCCGTATTCCCGCTCGAGGGCGAAGGAGATTTCACCCACGGTGGCGCGCCGACGCGTCGCCTCGATCGAGAGCGCCAACAGATTGCCTTCGCCGCTGACCGCAGCCTGGTAAAGCTGCTCAAGAATGTCCTCGACCGCCGCCTCGTCGCGATTGGCACGCACATTTTCCAGCCTGGCGAGCTGCGAGGTGCGCACCGCATCATTGTCGATTTGCAGAACCTCGACCTCACTGGCATCGTCGGTGCGGTATTTGTTGACACCGACGATGACATCCTCGCCGCGGTCAATACGCGCCTGCTTGCGCGCCGCTGCCTCTTCGATACGCAGCTTGGGCATTCCGGTTTCAATGGCCTTGGCCATGCCACCGGCGGCCTCGACTTCTTCAATCAGTTCCCAGGCCTTGTCTGCAATGGACTGTGTCAGGCTCTCCATCATGTAGGACCCGCCCCAGGGATCCACCACGTTGGTGATACCGGTTTCCTCCTGAATGATCAGCTGCGTGTTGCGTGCGATGCGTGCCGAGAATTCGGTCGGCAGCGCAATGGCCTCATCGAGGGCATTGGTATGCAGTGACTGGGTGCCACCAAAAACTGCCGCCATCGCCTCGATGGTCGTGCGCACCACGTTATTGTAAGGATCCTGTTCCGTCAGCGACCAGCCTGAGGTCTGGCTGTGTGTCCGCAGCATGGAGCTCTTGGGGTTCTGCGGGTTGAACTCTGCCACGATTCGCGCCCACAGCAATCGCGCTGCACGCAGCTTGGCGATCTCCATGTAAAAGTTCATGCCGATGCCCCAGAAGAAGGACAGCCGCGGCGCAAATTCATCAATGCTCAGGCCCGCTGCAAGGGCAGTACGAATGTACTCTTTGCCATCGGCCAGGGTGTAGGCCAGCTCCAGCGCTGCGTTGGCCCCGGCCTCCTGGATGTGATAGCCGGAAATGGAGATCGTGTTGAAACGTGGCATGTTCCGCGAACAGTGGGCGATGATATCGCCAATGATCTTCATGCTGGGCGCAGGTGGATAAATGTAGGTGTTGCGCACCATGAACTCTTTCAGGATGTCGTTCTGGATAGTGCCTGCCAGCTGCTCCTGACCTACGCCCTGCTCTTCCGCTGCGACGATGTAGCCCGCAAGAATGGGCAGCACGGCGCCGTTCATGGTCATGGATACCGAGACCTTGTCGAGCGGAATGCCGTCGAACAGGATCTTCATGTCTTCCACGGAATCGATAGCCACACCCGCCTTGCCGACATCCCCAGTGACCCGTGGGTGATCCGAGTCATAACCGCGGTGTGTGGCGAGGTCGAAGGCCACGGAGATACCCTGCCCGCCCGCTGCCAGTGCCTTGCGATAAAACGCGTTGGAGGCCTCAGCGGTGGAGAAGCCCGCGTACTGGCGAATGGTCCAGGGCCGACCTGCATACATGGTCGCCTGAGGGCCGCGAATATAAGGTGAGAGGCCCGGCATGGTGTTGGTATATTCGAGGGCCTCGATATCCTCGGCGGTGTACAGGGGCTTTACCGCGATATCTTCCGGCGTGTGCCAGGTCAGTGAGTCCAGCCCCTTGCCCCGCAAACTCCGCTCTGCCTCGGTGCGCCAGGCGTCCGGCGTCGCTGCTTCCCGGTTGTAGATCTTGTCACTCATAGGTGTTGTCTCCGCTGTCTCGGTCAGTGCGCGTCGCCGGGCTGGTTGATTTCAATAAGTACGCCGTCACAGCTTTTGGGATGAATGAAGATCACGCGGGAGTTGTGGGCACCGGGGGTCGGGGCGTCCGACAGGAACTGGTATCCCTTGGCTTTCAGCCGCGCGACGTCTTCCTCAATATTGTCAGAGCGAAAGCACAGATGATGCAGCCCACCTCCGCGTTTCTCCAGATAGCCCGCAATCGGGCCCTCGCCATTAAGCGGATGTACCAACTCGATATTGGTCGGCGGCAGCGGGAAAAAAGCCGTCGAGGTCTTCGCCGGCACAACATCCTCAGTGCCCTCAAAGGGCAGCCCGAAGTCTTCCATGAAACGCTTTATAGCCTTTTCAAAATCAGGCACGGCAATGGCGATGTGGTCCAGTGCAGTAATCATTCAGGGCACCTCAAATCACTTGCTGCAGAAAACGTGCTGTGGACTCCCGGCGCTGCTCCGCAATCACCTCGGGGGATATCACTTCGATCTTCTCGTCCGGCGTCACCTTGAACAGGGGCTGCCCCTTGTGGATGATCACCCCGTCGGTATCGACCAGCACTTTGTCTACGGTGCCGGCAAAAGGCGCGTACACCTTGTTGAACATTTTCATCACCTCGATGATATACAGCGGGTCGCCAGCTTCGAAGTGGTCACCTTCCTGTACATATAACGCATGCTGTGGCGACTCCCTGCCGTAGAACATGCCGCCGCTTTCGGCGAGGATTTCATCCGACTTGGCCACCGGCGGCGGCACCAGCACCTTCGCCATACTGTGCTGCAGGTCCGCATCAAGAAGACGTTCCGGGATGTTAATCGTAAGGTCTTCGTTGACTGCGAGATCGAAGAAGCCTGTCGCTTCCGCAATGCTGGGCAACACGGCGAGGATTTCCACGCCCGACTGGAAGCCGGCATGGGCCGCGCGCGCCGCACTCCAGCTGTCCGCAGTGAATCCCTCGGGCACTTCGGTGCTTGCCAGCACGCTCTCCAACTGCACCCAGTCGCCGGCATCGAGACGCTGCGACAGTTCCATGTAGAAGTCCAGGGCCTCCTGCAGCAGTGCGTGATCGTGATCCCAGATCACAGTCGCGGCCGGCGCATCGGCGCTGTAGTCCATGTTGAGGAAATGGTAGGTGTCCGCGAGCATTTCAATCGGGTTTTCGTTCCAGCTCACCTTGCCGTCTATCAGCGTGTAGCAGTCGCGATTAACACTGAGCCAGCCGGCGAGAATATGGGGTTCTGCCAACAGACGTTCAAGGGGCCGCAGCAACAGCGTAGACTTCAACTCAAGGCAGCTCCTGAGCGCCCTCGCCGCCTCGTCATTCAACCCTTTCAGCGTTGCGCGGCTGATCTGCTGCCAGGCGAAATCGATATCCAGCTTGTTGGCCTGTGCTTTCAATTCGCCAACCGCGGTGAGATACGGAACGATGAAGCGCGTGGTCGGCCGTGCGTTGATATTCTGTCCAATGAACCAGTTCACCAGCCCGTAGTGGAACTCCAGGTTGGTCGCCAGGTCCTTGCCGCGCATGCGGGTGCGACGAATGACCTCGGCCATGCGCTCGTAAGTTTCGAGGCGCGTGTCGCCCACCGTCAGTAGCAGGGCAATATTGGAATCGTACGCGCCGGCGAGCGTGTACTTCATGAACACGTCAGTGTCCGGATTGTGCAGGCTGATGCCCTGATCGTCGCGGATTTCGCCCTCGAGGGCATCGCTCCAGCCCTCAATAACGCCGCCTGCCGAGGGCTGCAGCGCCTGGTTGGTGGCATTCAGGCGCGCCTCCACCGAGTCATTGTGGCGCAGAATACGCTCGGGGCGTGGCAGTGCACTGCCGTGCGCGGCCAGTAACACCATCGCCTCCACCAGCGACTGCACCACGAAGAAGTCACGCTCGTCTTCCGGGTTGGTGAATTTCAGGGAGTAGCACAGCTCGGTAACCCGGTGCTCTACCTGAATGCGGGTGTTCATCTCCATGAAAAAGTGCTTGTCGCGATCGACAATGCACTCAAAGGTGGAAACGGAATCCAGACCCACCGCCGCGCCAAAACGCGCCGCTTCGTCCTCCATTTCCTCCAGCGTAATGAGGTCCTGACGCAGCACGGCAGCCTCTGTGCTGCGCCCTGCAGCCTCGGCCTGGGCCAGCGCCGCCTGCAGCGACTCAACCGTTACCGACACCTCGAGCAATTTCTGCTCGTGCATCTGCAGCGAACAGTCCCGGCCGCCCAGTGTGATACACCAGTCGCCATTGCCGATAACCTGGATTTCCTGATGGCGGGTCGTCTCGATGTTCAACTCGACCAGAACGTTCTTGTTGTCGCCTACGCCGGTTGTTTTCACTTCGTTGAGGATTTCGCGAACCAACTCCGGTGTGCGCTCTGCCTCGCCAATGCCGAGGATGCGCTGGCCCTTGCCTCCACCACCGCTGATCGCCTTCAGGCGTACCCGATTTTTCGGGTAATCCTCGGCCATCTTCTTCACCGCCTCGGTCAGGGTTTCACACAGCTCGTCTACTGTGTAGAGGTCCACTCCTTTTACATAGGAAGCCGCCAGCACGAGGTCGGCCTTGTCTTCCAGGGCGACATCCGGATCATCCAGCTTATCCAGATCCGCCGGCAGATCATTGGCGGCGCAGAGCGCCTTCAGCGCGGCAACGTCTGGATGCTTCTTGAGCAGCGTCAGCGCGGTGCCGTTGTCGATGCCGGGCGTCACCGAAACGCCAGCTTTCAGGGCGGTGCGCTTGGCTTCATCCTTGAGGCCGGCATCGTGCACGGTGCGGGAGCAGGGACCAATAAAATTCAGCCCGGCCTGTTCCATCGCAGCTACCATGGCCTGGTCTTCCGCCATGAATCCGTAGCCGGCAAATATCGCGTTGTAGCCGTTGTCGTGGGCAATGCTGATGATCTGTGCGATACGCTGGTCGCGCTCTTCCTTGTTCGCCCCGGTGTAATCGGGCACCCGGTGTACACGATCAGGGTCGGTCAGTGAACGCAACTCGGGTGCCTGGGCATTGCGGTATACAATGGAATCCTTTTCCGAGAGCAGGATGCCGAAATGCTCGATGCCCATCTCGGAGAACACGTCCATGGCCTCTTTGCGGATGGGGCCGCGACAGATAATCAGCGGGCGTAATCCGGAGCAGTCGAAGCGACGCACCCAGGCTGAAGGATGCTCCGCCAGCCGACGGTCGCGGTGAATCAGGGGGTTGCGCAAATAGTATTCGTTGGACACGCGGTATTTCCTCAATCAGGCGATGGCCTTGGCCGTGGTCAGTGGAACTCGCGCTGCACAGAGGCAAGCGGTTCAGGCGTGTAATGGCGCAGACAGAAATCCATGTGTTCAGCCAGCACGGTACGCAGGTCTGACGGCATCACGATCTGCGAGATGGACCCCAGGCTCAGCGCCTCATTGGGGTTCATCAACTCCTGTTCATAGCGCTGGGCGAGCGCCTGCTCTTCCGATTTGACCCAGCCCTGGACGAGTTGCTCGGCGGTGGCGCGAGCCTCCGGCTCCGACAGACCAGCCGCTTTTTGCGCTTCGGTCTCGGCGGCTATCTTCCCCGCCACACTGCCGCGAATGCGCCGCAATTCATCCTTATATACATACTCGACGCCTGCAGGCCCCATCACCGCAACGCGCGTAGTGGGCAGGGCAACCACAAAATCGGCGCCAGTCGGGTAGTTGTTGTACGAGGCATAGGCGCCGCCAAAGGCGTTGCGCACAAGCACCAGGAAGCGCGGTGTGCGCAGGTCCACGATCGCGTCGAGCATGGCGCGCCCGGCCTGCACGATACCCCCAGCCTCCTGTTCGCGCCCGGGCAGGAAGCCCGTCGTGTCCTCAAGGAAGATAATGGGTATGTTGTAGAGGTTGCAGAAGCGAATGAAACGGGCGTTCTTGTAGGCGGCGGCGATATCGATCTGCCCGGAAGCCACGGCGGAATTGTTCGCCACAAAACCCACCACGTTACCGCCCATGCGACCCAATGCCGTGATGGTATTGCGCGCTCGCTCGGCCTGGATTTCGAGGAAATCGCCGTGATCGCAGAGCTGCTGGATCAGTATGCTGATGTCCACCGGCGTGTTGTAACCGGTGGGCGAGTTGAAAGCCTTCTTGAGCAGGATATCGATATCCCAGGTCTTGCGAGTTACCGGATCGGAGGAGGCCTGGTACGGCGCCAGTGTGCTGTTGTTGTCTGGCAGATACTTGAGCAGTTCGCGCACTTTGCGCAGGGCAGCCACCTCGTCGGGCACCACGAAGTCGGTAACGCCACTCTGGCTGTGCACACCCGGACCACCCAGTTCGTCCGGCGTAACGTCCTCACCGAGCACCGATTTCACCACACCGGGGCCGGTGAGACCGAAAAAGGTGTCATTGGGCTGGATCAGAAAGCTTCCCTGCCGCGGCAGGTAGGAACCGCCGCCAGCGTTGAAGCCAAACATGCACATGATGCTGGGTACAACACCCGAAATCTTGCGCAGGGCGGTAAACGCGTCCGCATAGCCATCAAGCCCGCCGACACCGGCGGGGATATAGGCACCGGCGGAATCATTCAGGCCGACCAGGGGAATTTTGCGCTTGGCGGCCAATTCGAACAGGCGCGCCAGTTTCTTGCCGTTGGTCGCATCCATGGAGCCGGCCCGCACCGTAAAATCGTGACCGTAGATCGCAACATCACGCCCGTTCACCTTGATCAGCGCGGTAACCAGAGAGGCACCGTCGAGGTTGGGACCCCAGTTCTGGTAGAGCACCGTTGGCGCCTCATCGGCAAGACACTCGATGCGCTCCCAGATCGTCATGCGGTTCTTCTGATGCTGACGCTGGGTATTGCGTACACCCGCTGCACGCAGCGGCCGCTGCTGCAATTCCCACCCTGCCTTTAACGCCTTCTCGTACAGACCGGGCTGCGAGGCAACCTGGCCCGGCACGCCGAACTCGCGTTCTGGGGCGCTGGCAAAAGGGTTTTGCAGCGTCGCGATCAATTCTGACTCAGTGTTTTTCTTCATGCGTTTTCCCATACTGGTACGTTACCGCTTCGTGGAAGCCGGCAACAGCTTCTACCTTCTGTCTAGGTTCCCGGGTTTACATGCGACGGCGGCCGGGCTTACGATGACACCCCGCCCGAATTCGGCGCACCACATTAATTCCATGCCCCGTGAATGTCAATTTAACGACAGGCAAACGCGACTGGCCAAGTCCTCGCAATTACCCTGCTGTTCCCGGCCATATGCAGCGGATTGCGTAATTTCTGCGCCCTTCTGCTACGAAAATATGAGGTGTCAACATTGGGTGGCCCACACGGACAGGCACCCGGGCTCGCCGTGAACCTGCATATAGATGAGCTCCCCTGGCAGCAGGACAGTGCCCACTATTTCACTGCCCTGCGCGACCTGCCCTGCCCCGCCTGGCTGGACAGTGCGCAACCCTGGGCCAATGGCGGACGCTACGACATCCTTGCCGCAGATCCGATTGCCGAAACGCCACCGGCACCCTCGACCAGCGCTTCCGGCACCGCCTGGAACACCTATCTGCAGGCGCTTGCCGACCTCCACCGGGAGCGCTACGCCGGCATCGCGCCGGCCAGCCAGCGCCTGCCTTTTTGCGGCGGACTGCTGGGCTACCTCGGCTATCAACCCGGCAACGCGCTGCACGGCATAGCGCACCAGGATGCGGCAAACCCGACATCTCCGGCTGCCGCCATCGGCTGCTACGACTGGTGCGTGGTGCAGGATCACCTGCTGCAACGCAGCGCACTGGTCGCGATGCCCTGGGTCAACGGCCGTGTACGCAGGGACCTTCTTGCCCGCCTCAAGTCCGCCCATGGCAGGCTGCGTCCCTTTCAGCTGCACGGCAGCTTCCAGCCCGCCATGACGCGAGAGGCGTACTACAACGCCTTTGCGCGCATCCAGGCCTATATCCAGGCAGGCGACTGCTACCAGGTCAATCTTGCACAGCGCTTCGATGCAGCGTACGAGGGTGATTCCTTTACAGCCTATCGTGCATTGCGCGAGGTGGCCGCGGCGCCGTTTTCCGGCTACCTGCAGCCAGAGTCCGGGCAAGCGCTGCTATGCCTGTCACCGGAACGGTTTATTTCGCTGCAGGGACAGCAGGTCGAAACGCGGCCAATCAAGGGCACCCGACCGCGCTTCGCCGACCCTGCGCGCGACCTGCAAAGCGCGACCGCGCTGCGTGAAAGCCCCAAGGACCGCGCCGAAAACCTGATGATTGTCGATTTGCTGCGCAATGACCTGGGGCGCAGCTGCGTACCGGGCAGCATTCATGTCGAGCAGTTGTTCGGGCTGGAGAGTTATCCGACAGTGCATCACCTGGTCAGCACCATCCGCGGTGAACTTGCGCCCGGACGCGGCCCCCTCGACCTGCTGCGCGACAGTTTCCCCGGCGGTTCCATCACCGGTGCGCCAAAGCGACGCGCCATGCAGATTATCGCCGAGCTGGAGCCCTGCAGCCGCGAAGCCTACTGCGGCTCTCTGCTGTATGTCAGCGCTGACCGCCACATGGACAGCAATATCGCCATTCGCAGCCTGATTGCCAACCACGGCAGCCTGCGCTGTTGGGGTGGCGGCGGGATTGTCGCCGACTCAGAGGCCGAGCAGGAGTACCAGGAGACCTACGACAAGGTCGGGCGTTTCCTCAGTGCGCTGGAGCAACGCTTCCGCTAACGGACGACGGGCAACCTACACCGTCAGAGGTCGCTCACTGGCCTCGACAAAGGCCTGCTTCAATGACGGAAAATCGTGCAGCGCCCTGAACTGAGGAAACTCATCGATCACATTCTGCGGTGCGTGGAACAGGAGACCCACATCGGCCTCCGCCAGCATGGATGTATCGTTATAGGAATCACCGGCGGCAATGATCCGGTAGTGCAGACTGTGCAGGGCCTGCACCGAGGCACGTTTCGGATCCTTCTGGCGCAGCTTGTAGTCCACCACCCGGCCCGAGTCGTCTACCTGCAGGCGGTGGCAGAGCAAGGTTGGCCAGCCCAACTGACGCATCAATGGCGCGGAGAACTCGTAGAAGGTGTCCGACAGGATGATCACCTGAAACCGCTCGCGCAGCCAATTGAGGAACTCAGCAGCGCCGGGGAGCGGTTCCAGCGTGGCAATCACCGCCTGGATGTCGTCAATCTTCAGACCGTGTTCGTCGAGCAGGCGCAGGCGCTGCTTCATCAACACATCATAGTCGGGAATATCCCGGGTCGTGGCGCGCAACGCCTCAATGCCGGTCTTCTCGGCAAACGCAATCCAGATTTCGGGGATGAGCACCCCCTCAAGGTCAAGGCAGGCCAGTTCCACGTCACAGTCTCCGAGAGGCTTCCACAAAGCCGCCCAATCTACCCAAGCGCCGCACAGGCCACAAGCGCAGCGGGCACAAAAAGTCAGTACACAGGCAATTCTATGTCGGCAAACAGCGCTTCCAGCTCCGCCTTGCTGTGGTGGGCAAAAGCTTCCTTGACGATATCCCGCGTAAGGTGCGGCGCGAAGTCTTCAATGAAGTCGTACATATAGCCACGCAAAAAAGTACCGCGCCGACAGCCGATGCGGGTCACACTGCTGGCAAACAGGCGGGTCGCGTCGAGAGCAACCAGGTCGGCGTCCGCGCGCTCGTCGTAGGCCATGGCGGCCACAATGCCAATCCCCAGACCAAGGCGCACATACGTCTTGATGACATCGGCATCCGCCGCCGTAAACACGACTTTTGGGACCAGGCCACGGGCCATGAAGGCTTCATCCAGTTTGGACCGCCCGGTGAACCCGAACACATACGTCACAATCGGGTGCGCAGCCACGTCTTCCAGCGTCAATTCGGAAAGCTGCGTCAGCGGGTGATCACGTGGCACCAGCACGCAGCGGTTCCAGCGGTAACAGGGCAGCATGATGAGGTCGCTGAATAGCTCCAACGCCTCCGTGGCAATGGCAAAATCCACTGTGCCATCTGCCGCCATTTCGGAGATCTGCATGGGGGTGCCCTGATGCATATGCAGCGACACGTCAGGGTAACGTTCAATGAACGAGCGGATGGTGGCGGGCAGCGCGTAGCGTGCCTGAGTGTGGGTGGTTGCGATGGAAAGGCTGCCCTTGCGCTCGTTGGAGTACTCCTGTGCAACCTGCTTGATGCTCTCTACCTTGCGCAATACCTCTCCAGCCGTCTGCAGGATGGCCTCCCCTGCTGGCGTGACGTGGGTCAGGTGCTTGCCGCTGCGGGCAAAAATCTCGACGCCCAGTTCGTCTTCCAGCAAGCGAATCTGCTTGCTGATACCGGGTTGTGACGTATACAGGCTCTGGGCAGTCGCCGACACATTCAGGTCGTGATGTGCGACTTCCCAGATGTAGCGCAGTTGCTGCAGTTTCATACCGGAATCCCTCGCCTCGCCCATACACCGCGGGGCAGCGGTTACCGGAGGCTTATACAGAATAGTAGTTAAAGCCGGCTGTTGCCAAGATCAATGGAATAAGAAAACGCCGTGGGCTAGCGGTTTGCGACACCGTGGGGCACATGCCCGGTCGCGATGTGCGGGCTGGCCAGCTGGCAGTGTGTCTCCTGATCGTCGAAGAACACATCCGCCTGATAGGCTCGCAGAAATTCGGTTTTGTTCAAGCCGCCGAGAAAGATCGATTCATCAATGCGGATGTTCCAGGCGCGCAGGGTGCGAATGACGCGTTCGTGCGCCGGCGCCGAACGGGCGGTCACCAGTGCCGTGCGTATGGGTGCCTCGCTGGCGGGAAACGCCTGCTGCAGCCTGTGCAGGGCCGCGAGGAAGGGCTGGAATGGTCCACCGCTCAGCGGCGTACGCGCAGCTGCCCGCTCGCTGGCGGTAAAAGCCTCCAGACCCTGTGATTTATAGACCTGCTCCGCTTCGTCGGAAAACACCACCGCATCGCCATCGAAGGCAAAGCGCAGCTGGTCGGAACCGGAGTTACCGCTCTTGTTCGACACCAACGTGGCCGCTGCCACGCCGCAGGCCAGTGCGTAGCGGACATCCTCCGCTTCGTTGGAGAGAAACAGCTGACAACCAAAAGCATTGATATAGCGCCAGGGGCTTTCGCCACCACAGAACGCCGCCCGGGTGATCGGCAGTTCGTAATGCTGGATCGAGTTGAACACGCGCAGGCCGGTATCGGCGCTGTTCCGCGAGAGCAGAACCACCTCGACGCCGGCGCTATCACCCAGCAGCGAGTTCAAGCGCAACATCTTCTGCACCAGCGGAAACGCCTCCCCCGGCTCCAGGGGCTCTTCTTCATGTGCAATCTGGTACTCCGAATAGGCCTTAAGGCCTTCCTGTTCGAATACCTGATGACTGGCACCGAGATCGAACAGCGCCCGTGAGGAAATCGCGATAACCAACTTGTTGGACGTGTCTTCAGCCATACCCGGAGTGTACTCGCAAGCCTGCGGTGCGACCAGCGGGCACCCGCCGCCGCGATGACTTCGAGGTCACCATCAGGCGTCGGGGGCCGGCTGACCGTCGAAGTAGGCCCGGCTGATGCGAAACACCAGCGGTGCCAGCAGTATCAGCGCGATCAGGTTCGGAATGGCCATGAAGGCATTGAGGGTATCGGCAATCAGCCAGACCAGTTCCAGGTCGATGAGGGTGCCCACCGGGATGGCCAGCACCCAAAGCAGTCGGAACGGCAGACTCGCGCGAATGCCAAACAGGAACACGGCGCAACGCTCACCGTAGAACGACCAGCCGATCATCGTCGTGAAGGCAAACAGGCACAGCCCCACCGTGACCACGTACTGGCCGCCAGGAATCCCCTGTGCGAAGGCCATGGACGTCAGGCTGGCACCGCTAACCCCGGTGGGCAGCACATCCATGATAACGATGACCAGTCCCGTCATGGTGCAGACGATCAAGGTATCGATAAAAGTTCCCAGCATGGCGATCATGCCCTGCTGTACCGGCTGGCTGGTTTGCGCAGCAGCGTGCGCGATAGGCGCACTGCCCAACCCGGCCTCGTTGGAAAAAATGCCGCGCGCCACGCCAAAACGGATCGCCGCCCACACCGTTGCCCCGGCAAAACCACCTGCGGCCGCAGCGCCACTGAATGCCGCATCGACGATGGTCAGCACCGCCGCCGGTATTGCCGTGATGTGGGTTACCAGTACCAGGGCGCCCATGATCATATAGCCCAGCGCCATCATCGGCACCAGCCAACTCGCCACACGCGCGATGCGCTTGACCCCCCCGAGAATGACTGCAGCCACCAGCCCCATCAGCACCAGCCCCGTTGCCAGCGGCGGTACCGCCATGAAATCCTCGAGCACCTGCGCGACCGAATTGGACTGCACCGTGTTGGCGATGCCAAAGCCAGCCAGCGTGCCGAAGATGGCGAAGGCCCAGGCCAGCCAGTGCCAGCGTTTGTGCAGCCCATTGCGGATGTAGTACATCGGGCCGCCACTGTAGTTGCCCGCGGCATCCTGCTCCCGAAAGCGCACAGCACAGACCGCCTCGGCATATTTGGTGGCCATACCCACCAGCGCGGTGATCCACATCCAGAACAGGGCCCCCGGGCCGCCCAAGGCAAGGGCCGTGGCTACCCCGGCAATATTCCCGGTGCCAATGGTCGCGGACAGCGATGTCATGAGGGCACTGAACGGAGAGATATCACCCTGCCCCTGACCCTCGCGACCACCGAACAAAAGGCGAAAGGCACGCGGGATATTGCGCAGCGTGAGGAAGCGCAAACCAATGCTGAGGTACAGGCCTGTCCCGAGCAGGAGAACCAGCATGACCGGCCCCCACGCCCAGCTGTTGACCGTGGTAACAATATCGCTGAATGCCTGCATGATGAGTGTGGTCCTGAGTCAACCGCCGGGCGCGGCATGCAAAAAATTGAATTGTTCCGACTGCGGGAAAACGCCAAACACGCCCCCGGAGTGCAGGAACACCACGTCACGTCGGCCGTCAAAACGCCCCGCCTGCAACTCCTGCACCAGGCCGTGAAAGGCCTTGCCGGTATACACCGGGTCCAGCAGCAGGCCCTCCAGCGCGGCCAGCTCGGCGATGAGCCGCAACACGGCGCTGCTCGCCACGCCGTAACCGTCACCGACATAGCCGTCGATCACGCGCGCTGTCACCGTGACCTCGGGCTGCCCGGGAAAGCGGCTGCGCCAGTCCGCCACATCCGCAGCTACCTTGCTGAGAAAATAGGCCTCATCGTCGCAGACATTGACACCCCACACTGTGAGTGGAACACCATACAACGCGGCTCCCAGTGTGAGACCCGCCTGGGTGCCCCCGGATCCGGTCGCCGTAAGCAGATGTGCCGCCTCAATGCCGGCGCTGTTCAGATCCTGGTTCAGTTCTTCACAGGCGGCTACATAGCCCCAGATACCGAGTCCATCGCTGCCCCCGGTGGGGATCACCAGCGCCTTTCTGCCCTGTTGCGCGTAGTGTGCGCGCCAGGCGTCCAGCAGGTCTGGCAACTCGGCCACATAGCGGCTCTTGGGATAGCAGCTGATGGCCGCACCAGCCAGCTGACCCAGCAAATAATTGCCCTGGGGGGCCGTGGGCGTGTCGCCGCGCAATACCAGGTGCGCGCCCAGACCGGCCTGAGCTGCGGCGAACGCGGTTGCCCGGCAATGGTTACTCTGCAGGCCCCCGCAGGTGATGAGCGTGTCGTAACCCTCGGCAAGGGCATGGGCAATAATGAATTCGAGCTTGCGGACCTTGTTGCCGCTGAGCAGGCAACCCGTCAGATCGTCGCGCTTCACCCACAACCTGTGTCCACAACCCCAGCGCTCACTGGCACGGGGCAAATACTGCAGTGGCGTGGGGCGCTGGGCCAGCGCAACCCGCTGTGGCAGCGCCAGCCGGCTCATCAGCCGATAGACTTGAGTGTTCCCTTGGGCAACACCGCGTGGACGTGTATGCGCTGAAACTTCATGTCCACATTGTTGGCCACGTTCAGCACCACGTAGTTATCGTCAAGGCCGGTAATCCGGCCGAGGATGCCGGAACTGGTCACCACTTCGTCGCCCTTGCCCAGCGCCGCTACCATCTGCGCATGCTCTTTCTGCCGCTTGCGCTGCGGGCGGATGGCGATGAAATAGAACAGTGCGAAAAGACCCACCAGAAACACGATCTGGAAAATCTCGCCGCCACCCTGGGCGCCACCCTGGGCCTGGGCGTGAGCACTGGCAATGAACAAACTCATGACAACTCCTTGCAGCCTGCGCCAGCCGGCGCGAGCGATAACAGGTGGGAAAGAACAGGCGCAAATGTACAGCGAAACCTCCGGCCCTGCAATCTGGTCGGGCCGCGCAGGTCGGGCCGCGCAGGTCGGGCCGCGCAGGTCGGGCCGCGCAGGTCGCCCCCGCTCCGCGCCGGATACTGCTCAGGTTTGCAGCTCGAGGTCATAGACCATCGTCTGCGGCGCATGGTCTGAGAATCGCTGGGCGGTATAGATCTCTGCTGCGCGCACGCGCGGCTGCAAACCCGGCGTGATGACATGGTAATCAAGCCGCCACCCCACGTTGTTCGCCCAGGCCTGACCGCGGTTGGACCACCAGGTGTATTGTTCGGGCTCCTGATTCACCAGACGGAAGGCATCACAATACCCCAGCTCCTCATACACGCGATCCAGCCAGGCACGCTCCTCCGGCAGAAACCCGGAGTTTTTCTGGTTCGCCTTCCAGTTCTTCAGGTCGATGGGTTGGTGACAGATATTCCAGTCGGCACAGATAATGAACTCGCGGCGCTTGCGCCGCAGAGCCCGCAGGTGTTCATAAAACCGCTCCATGAAATCCAGCTTTTTCGCCAGCGCCGCATCGCTGCTGGACCCTGAGGGCATGTACAGGGAGATCACGCTCACAGCGTCGAAGTCTGCCTGCAGGTAACGCCCCTCCGTATCCGCAGAGGCCCAGCCGAGTTGCGTCACCACGGCGCGCGGCTTGACCCGAGTATACAGCGCCGTACCGCTGTAGCCCTTGCGCTGCGCGTCGTTGTAGAAACAGTGGTAACCGGGCGGGCTGAACACCGGGTCCTGCAACTGTTCTTCCTGGGCCTTGGTTTCCTGAATGCAGACCACGTCTGCATCCTGCTGCGCCAGCCAGTCAAAAAATCCCTTGCGTGCGGCCGCACGAATGCCGTTGGTGTTGCAGGTGATAATCGTCGCCACTGCCCGTCCCCTGATCGGCCCGTTGGCGACGGCCAAAGCCGCTCGCCCCGGGGCAAAGCGGGCCAGTGTAACGGAATGGACTGTCGCCGTTCAATTCGCGACCGGGTTGGCGCCGAGACTGCCCCTGCACACGCCCCTTGTGTATGATGCGAGGCGTCCAAACCTGATTCCAAACAGACGACGACCGGAGAATATCGACTGCCATGAATGAAGTCGCCGCCCTGAGCGCCAATCTGCGTGCCGCTACCGAACAACTGACCGCCCCTGGAGCCCCATTCGAGATGTCCGAAAGGGACGTGAATGGCGTCATGCTGCGCTGCTACATCAATGCACCCGCCAACCTGCGCGACGCGCTGGACGCCGGCCGCGCACACGGCGAGAAAACCGCGATTACCTACGAAGACGAGCGCTACACATTCTCGGATTTCTTCTCGGCCGCTGATCGCTTTTCCCACTACCTCGTGCACGAGGCGGGCATTCGCAAGGGTGACCGGGTCGCCATTGCGATGCGCAACTACCCGGAGTGGATGTTCGCGTTCGTCGGCATCCTCGCCACAGGCGCCATCGTGGTACCACTGAACAGCTGGGGTCGCGCAGAAGAGCTGGGCTACGCCCTGGAGGATGCCGGGGCGCGTCTCGTCGTGTGTGATATGGAGCGCTATGCTCTGGTGCAGGACCAGCTCCAGGCCCTGGATTGCCAGGCGGTAGTCGTGCGCAGCAGCGGTGCCGAGATCGCGCCGGCAACGCCATGGGAGGCCACACAGTCCGTGAGCGACCAACGGCCAGACGTCGCACTGGACGGCGAGGACCTGGCGATGATCATGTATACCTCAGGCACCACCGGCAAGCCGAAAGGCGCGGCCTCGACCCACGCCGCCATCTGTCAGGCACTGATGAATTTCGAGCTGATGTCCTACGTGTCTGCCATGACCAACCCCGAGGTCATCGGCAAGATGATGAACTCGGGCTTCGAGCCCTGCACGCTGCTGGCGGTGCCACTGTTCCACGTGTCAGGCTGCTATGCGATATTCCTGCTCAACCTGCGCGGTGGGCGCAAGACCAGCATTCTCTACAAATGGGACCCGGAAGAGGCCCTGAAGGTCATCGAACGCGAGCGCATTACCGTGTTTACCGGCGTACCCGCGATGACCATTGCCATGCTCGAATCACCCGCTTTCGAGCGCACCGACACGCGCAGCCTGTTCTCCCTGGGCGCGGGTGGGGCCGCCTGCCCGCCACACCTGAAAGACCTGATTTACCGGAAAGTACCCGATGCCTATCCGGGGACCGGTTACGGCATGACGGAAACCAATGCCACCGGCAGCAGCTGTACCGGCGAGGCCTACCGCCTGCAACCCACAGCGGCAGGCACCATCTCCCCTATCGTGGACATTCAGAGCGTGGATGCACAGGGCAAGGTGCTCCCTGCCGGCGAGCGCGGCGAGCTGATGGTGCGCAGCCCCACCAATGCGCGTGAATACTGGAACCTTCCGCAAGCCACAGCGGACACGTTTGTCGATGGCTGGGTGCGCACTGGCGACATCGGCTATGTCGATGAATATGGCTTCGTACACGTGGTAGACAGAATCAAGGATATGGTGATTCGCAACGGCGAGAACATCTACCCGGTTGAGGTTGAAGGCGTGTTGACGGCCCACCCTCAGGTGATTGAAGCCTCCGTTTACGGGCTACCTCACCCGGACCTCGGTGAGGAACTCGCCGCCACCGTGAACGGTGCACCCGATCTGCAGATCGACGACCTGGTGCGCTATCTGCGCGAGCACATGGCGGGCTACAAGATACCGACACAGTGGCAACTTACGCGGCAACCGCTGGTGCGCAATGCCACTGGCAAACTGCTGAAGCCCGATATCCGTGCCGCACATCTGGCACAGTGGCCGCACCGGTAGCCCGCAGCAACCCGCACCCGCCCGCGTGCACCTGCCACGCGCGGCGGCACATCAGGTATTAGTGTCGTCCGCTCCCGTGACCATCGCGCGTGCATTGCGGGAAAACGCTTCAGCATCCTCAGCTTTTTTGGCGTCCATCAATTCCGCGATATCAATCGGCACCTTTGTTCCGGCTCGCGCCAGGGGGCGTTCGCCAATGACACCCATCCACCGTGACAGATTGTCCAGCCCTTCAATGGAGATGCCCGACCAGCGATGGGTGCGCACCCAGGCCCAGTTGGCCATATCGGCGATACTGTAGTCACCGGCGAGAAACTCCTGGTCCGCCAGGCGCGCATCCATGACCTCGAAGAGACGCCGGCCCTCAGCCTGGTAGCGATCTATCGCAGGCTGTATCTTCTCGGGGAAGTAGCGATAGAACACGTTGGCCTGCCCCATCATGGGGCCCACCCCGCCCATCTGGAACATCAGCCACTGGATGACCAGCGAACGACCCTTGCGGTCTGCGGGCAAAAACCTGCCGCACTTTTCTGCCAGGTAGAGCAGAATCGCGCCGGACTCAAACACCGCAAAGTCACCTTCGTCACGATCGACAATCGCCGGAATACGGCCGTTAGGGCTGATACGCAGGAATGCGGGCGTCTTTTGCTCGCCCGCACGCAGATCAACCGTGTGCACAGTGTAGGGCAACTGCATTTCTTCCAGCGCAATCGACACCTTGTAGCCATTCGGTGTCGGCGCGGTATACAGCTCAATCATGTATGGCGCCTTAGAGCTGCATAAAGTCTGGGGCGTTGAACACCCAGCTTTTTTCCTCGACGCGCCGACGAATACGCCAGCCCTGTGCGGTGCGCAGGTACTCGTCAACGTACCATAGACCCAGCAGGAACACGTGACGACCACCCTCCGGCAGTGCCATCTCCATCGGGTTGAAGCACATCACCCGTCCTGTCGCTGTGTCGCCATCGACGACAAACTGCAGGTTGGCATTCAGGTGCTGGCTGTTGGGGAATACACCGTCGGAAACGGCCTCCTTCAGGTAGGCGATGGTCTCCTCAAGGTTGCCGACGGACCCGCCGAAGGCGGAGTAATCCACGTGTGCATCCTCGGTAAAGACATTGCGCAACTCATCAAAGGCCTTGCTGTCGATCAGGTGCGAATAATGGAAGACAAGATCCTGCAGTTCCAGACGGTCTGACAGTTCCTGTTGTGAAAGCATGGCATTTCTCCCTGTTTGTTATCGGTTTTTGATGCGCCACAGAGCACCGCCCTGCAACGTCTGGCTAGAACTCCAGCGGCAGGCGGATATATTCCCGGTACATGCGCTCGCGATGCGCCAGCAGGCGCGGGGTCAGCCAGCGCGCGGTATCTTCCGCACCCGATGCGTACATCTCCCGCAGATAATCCGGCATGGGGTTCACTTCCGCCGGCAGGGGCTGCACCATGCCGACAAAGTTGGCCCAGTAAAAATCCGCCGCTGTCACAACGTCACCAACCAGCCAGGTCTTTCCCGCGGCTTCCTGCGCCGCCAGACGCTCGTCCAGCAGGCCGGCAATACCCGCCATGCGCTGACCGGCCTGCGCGGCGGCCTCCTGGCTCCAGCCATACTTGGCCGCCATGCGCTGGATCCCCGCCGGCGGTTCGTCCATGGACATACCGGGCACAAACAGCTGCAAGCGGCGCTGCCAGCCAAAACCGTCCACACCCGCAATCAGGGCCGAAAGCCCGAGTACCTCGGCGCGTTGCGCCGGGTCATCAGGGAGCAGCGCGGGTGCAGGCGCGAGGCGCTCCGCGAGGTGCAACAGATCCAGCCAGTGACAGACCGGCGGCAGATCGTCGTACACCGCGACCGGCGCTGAACTCTGCCCGGTCCAGGCCACCAGGTCGGCGTTTTCACCTCCGGCCTCCTGACGCACGGGCAGATACTTCAGACCCTTGTAGTCGAACAGCGATTTTGCAGCCTCGCCCCACGGGCCAGGCACACCGGCGGTGAGCACCAGGCGCAGACCCGGTGCGCGTACCGCCTGTTCGATATCTGCGTAGTCCATAGGCGACTCCTGTTATTGGTCGAGTTTGAATACCCGCAGCGCATTCTCGCGCAAGAACTTGGGCCACACTTCGTCCCGGAACGGAACGTCCGGCATCTCCCGGAAAATCCGGTCCAGCGAAAGCCCCATGGGGAAGTACCCTGCATACATCACCTGATCTGCACCGCGGGTGTTGGCAAAATGCACGATGTCCTTCGGGTAGTGCTTGGGCGCGAAGGCGCTGGTCATGTAATGCAGGTTCGGATACTTGAGCATCATCTTCCAGGCCACATCAGTCCAGGGCTCACAACCGTGCCGGGTTACAATATTCAACTCGGGGAAGAACCACAGTACTTCATCCAGCAACTCGACTTTCTGCGGCCCAAAGGGTAACCGCGGCCCGGGAATACCCATGCAGGGACAGAACGGGATATCCAGTTCCACAAGCTTGGCGTAAATGGGGTACCACTTCTTGTCATTCACCGGTACGGGGGGGCAGATCATCGCCGGGGATGCGGTCACCGCCTTGATATCGAATTCTTCCTTCAGCGCGACAATAGTGCGCACCTCATCCATGCCGTTGTTGGGGTTGGCTTCGTAACAGGCAAAGAAGCGATCAGGAAAGCGGCGCAAGGCCTCTTTGTGCTGCTCTGCATAGGGACCGACGCCTATCATCGCCCGTTCAATGTTGTGCTTGTCCATTTGCGCTACGGTGTAGGCGACGTAGTCCTCCTGACCATCGATCTGCGGGATGTCCTTGAACATGTACTGCGCGGGCATCTTGAACATCTCATGGCTTTGTTTATCCATGAGCATCGGCTTTATCCACTCGTAGAAGTTGCTGTTATCCTCGCCGGGTACGGCCAGCATCAAGTCGATAACGCCGATATTGGTAGGCATGGGCATGGTGCGGTTCTCCTTCAGTGACAAGCCGGCCATTGTGCTGCCAGCGCGGCGCGACACCAAGGCCAGTGCCGGCGCCGCAGCCAGAATTCAGCCTTGGGCACAATAGCATGAACCGAGGGGAAGCGCGGTGGCACCCTTGCGGCTGCTTAACGCCCCGAGAAGGACCGTTCAGGCCACATCAAACACAATGGGCATGTGCTTGATGCCGTGAATAAAGCTCGAGCGCAACCACTGGATGTCACCGTCGAGTCGCGGATTGCGCATGCGCCGCACAATCTCCTCGAAGATAACGGTGAGTTCCAGCCGCGCCAGGTGCGAGCCAAGGCAGAAATGCTGGCCGACGCCGAAGGCGCGGTGACCATTGCGAACGTCTTCGCGCTGGTTGCGCAGGATGTCAAAGCGCTCCGGGTCATCGAACACCGTTTCGTCGGCGCTGGCAGCGCCGTAGAACAGCTGCACCAGATCGCCTTTGCGAATCTGTTGACCGCCGAGCACCGTGTCCTCCATCGCCGTGCGCCGAAACGCGATCACCGCCGGGTTGTAGCGCAGGAACTCCTCTATGGCGTCGGACACCAGGGCGGGGTTATCGACAAGCGCCTGATACTGGTCGGGGTTTTCCAGCAACATTCGCATACCCTGGCTGGTGACCGTGCGCGTTGTTTCGTTGCCGGCCACAATCAGCAGCATGAAGAAGTTGCAGAACTCTTCATCCGTAAGCGGTTCGTCTTCCACTGTGCCGTCCAGCAGCGTAGCCACGATACCCTCAGACCCGTTTTCCCGATGAGCGGTTGCCAGCTCCATGCCAAGCATGAACATTTCAATCATGGCATTCATACCGTCCTCTTCCGAGGTGGTCAGGTCAGGATCATCCATGCCGAGCATAATGTTGGTCAGTTCAAACAGGCGCTGGCGCTTCTCCAGCGGCACCCCCATCAGTTCACATATCGCAATCAGGGGCAACTCCATAGCAATGTCTTCAACGAAATCACAGCGCCCTGAGGGCAGGGCCCGATCGAGTATTTCGCGGGCAATCTCGCGGAACCTGGGTTCATAGCTGTCCACTTTGCGCGGGGTGAAGGCTGACCGCACCAGCCGTCGATACTTCAGGTGCTTCGGAGGATCCATGTTGATCATCAGCGCCCGCATCATCTCCACTTCCTCGGGCGAGGGATCTTTCAGCATGCAGGTGCGTTCAGCGGAGGAGAAAAGCTGGGGATTTTTGGACACCTCGTCGATTTCCGCCTGTCGCGTGACCGCCCAATAGCCCGGACTACCGTGACTGGGCTCGTGCCAGTACACGGGCTGCTCCCGCCGCAGGTAGGTGAAGGCGTCGCGAGGCAACCCGCCGCGGTAGCTCTCCGGGTCGTTGAGATCAATATGGGGGCAGCGATTCATGGGGCACTCCTGGGACGTGAGTCGGGCACAGACTAATACGTGTTAGTCTGTACCCGGCGACGCCCGCCGTCAAGCGCTTACCGGCTCGACGCCGACTTGCCTCCCGGAGTTGAGACGCGACACCACGGCACCCCGGGTCAGCCCAGGCGCAATGGCAAACGGCGCTGCCGCTCTCCGGTGGCCGCGAACAGCGCGTTGGCCAACGCAGGAGCCGCAGGCGGCGTACCCGGTTCACCAACGCCGGTAGGTGGCGCGCTGCTCTCGACCAGCACCACCGTCATCGGTGGCGTGTCGGTCTGTCGCAGCAGTGGATAGTCGTGATAATTGCTCTGTTCGACCGCGCCGTCCTTGAGCGTGATCTCGCCGTGCAGCGCTGCGCTCAACGCAAACACAATGCCACCGATCATCTGATCCTTGACGATATCCGGGTTGATCACCTGGCCACAGTCAATCGCGCAGTAGACATGCTCCAGTTGCACCTTGCCGTCTACCTGCGATACCTCAACCACTTCAGCAACACAGGAGTGGAAAGAATCGTGCACGGCGATACCCTGAAAACGACCTGGGGGTGCATTGCCCCAATTGGCAGCTTTGGCCACCGCGTCGAGCACGCGCCGATGGCGTGACGCTTCAGGCAGGTGTTGCCGGCGGAAGTCCAACGGGTCGATACCCGCGGCATGCGCCAGCTCGTCCACAAAGCTCTCGACCACGAAAGCATTGTGACTGTGCCCCACCGACCGCCAGTAGCCCAACGGTATCGGCACCGGCACATTGCGATAGCTGACGCTGACGCCGTCAAAAGCGTAGGGCAGCTCCTTGGAGCCTTCCACCGAGGCGAAGTCTTTCTTGCCGACGAAGTCACCCACCCATTGCCGTGGCCCGCCGGGAACCCACTGGGGCAACATCGCGCCCATCATCACCGGCAAAACCTGCTGGTTGATACTCGGACCGGCAATCCGGTGCTGCCAGTGGCTAACCCGGCCGTCCGGGTGCACCCGGGCTTCTATGGCACCCGCCATGGCGGGCCGGTACCAATCGTGGCGCATGTCGTCTTCCCGGCTCCACACCAGCTTCACCGGTCGCTTCAATTCGCGCGCAATGGCGACCACCTCCGCCACATTGTCCGCGGCTGCGCGCCGTCCGAAACCGCCGCCGAGAAACTGGTTGTGAATCACCACCGCCTCACGGGGCACCCCGAGCACGCGAGAGGCCACGTCCTGTGCCAGGTCCGGCGCCTGGGAACCCACCCAGACCTCGCAGCCGTCGGCGGTGAGGCGACAGGTCGCGTTAAGCGGCTCCATGGCCGCGTGGGCCAGAAACGGCACCGCATAGCGGGCGCTGACCCGTGTGCCCTGCTCCACCGCCACAGTAGCGGGTTCGTCCCGCACGCTGGCAAAGTCCTCGCCATCCAGCGCCGCGTCCAGCGCTGCGCTGATCGTCGCGCTGTCGCGCAGCCCTCCACCGGGAGGCGTAAAGTTTACCTGGACCTTGCCCGCAGCCTGACGCGCTGGCCAATAACCTTCCGCAACCACGGCGACGCCGAATTCGGTGGCAAACACCGCAACCACGCCCGGGAGCGACAACGCCTCTACTGCCTCGAAGGATTCGACCCCACCATCAAACCAGGGGCAGCGCAGCAGCACCGCCGTAAGGCAGCCTTCGGGATTGGCGTCCATACCGAAGCGGGCGCTGCCGTCCGTCTTTACCACCGCGTCCACCCGCTGGTCGTAGCGACCAATCCAGCGCCACTGGTCTGTTGACTTCAGGGCTACATCGCTGACGACCGCCAGTGTCCGTGCCACGGGAACCAGCTCCGCGTAGCCAAGGTCCACACTGCCATCGACGCTGCGCACGCGCCCTTCCCGGGCTTCGAGACTGGCTCTGTCGAGACCGCTCTGCTGCATGGCGGCGGCGACCAGGGTTTCCCTGGCGCTGGCACCGACCTGCCGGAGGATTTCATGGTAGACACGGATGGAGGCACTCCCGCCGGTAATCTGCAGGCGCATCTCCGGATCGCCGAAGGCGCTGTGTACCGGCGCCATGGCGTAATCAATGCGCGAGGGATGCACTTCCAGCTCCTCGGCCACAAGCGTAACCATACCGGTAATCACGCCCTGTCCCATCTCGGCTTTGGGAATCTGCAGAATGACGGTGCCATCCGGCTCGATGCGCAGAAACGCATTCGGCTGAAAATCTGCTTCGCTACCAAGTTGCAGTGGCTTTCCCGAGCAGCCCGTCAGCTGGAACCCCAGGGTGAGTGCACCGCCGGCCACAGACACATTGCGGATAAACTGGCGTCGGGTCAGGCTCATGACGCATCCTCCCCGGCGGGCTGCCACTGTGCAACAGCGGCCGCACTGAGGATCGCCTGCTGCACTTTGTGGTAGGTACCACAGCGGCACAGATTGCCGGACATCGCCTGGCGTATGCTCTCCTCGTCAGGCTGCGGATTGGCCGCGAGCAGTGCGGCAGCCGACATGATCTGCCCGGACTGGCAATAACCGCATTGCGGCACATTATGCTCAACCCAGGCGTGTTGCAGCGGGTGATTACCTCCCAGCCCCTCAATGGTAGTCACGCTGCGCCCGGCCGCCATCGCCAACGGCGTCGAGCAGCTGCGGATGGCTGTGCCGTCCAGGTGCACTGTGCAAGCGCCACAGAGGCCCATCCCGCAGCCGAAGCGTGTACCCATGAGCTGCAAATGGTCACGCAGCACCCACAGCAACGGGGTCTCGGGATCTACCTCAAGTTCAATCTCACGCCCGTTAAGGGTGAAAGTAACCATCCGCTACAACCCCAGCTCTTTGATCAGGGCCAGCACATCATCGTGATGACTTTTGGTCGCCACCTTGTCCATCACGTGTTTGAGACGTCCATCCTTACCGATGATGAAACTGGTGCGCAGAATCCCCATAAACTCACGCCCCATGAACTTCTTCAGGCCCCAGGCCCCGTATTTTTCGGCGACGGCGTGGTCCTCATCGGACAACAGGGTGAAGTTGAGCTCCTGCTTTTCAATGAACTTGCCCAGCCGCGCCACCGGGTCGGGACTGACGCCGAGCACCACGGTATCGGCCTTGTCCAGCGCTTTCTTGCTGTCGCGGATGCCACAGGCCTGCACAGTACAACCCGGTGTCATCGCTTTGGGATAGAAATACAGCACCACGTTTTTCCTGTCGCGGAACTGTTTCAGGGTGACGGTGTTCCCGTCCTGATCAGGCAGGGAAAAAGCGGGAGCCAGGTTGCCAACTTTGGGGAATGCCATGGGTTGTTCTCCTTGTAGGTGCGAATCCTCTCCAGCGCCACACCGCGATTACCGACTCGAGGGTCGACGGCGCTCGATCGCCGACACGCGCACCGGGAAATGCGCCGACTCGGAATCGGCAAAATACTCCCTGAGCGTTTCCTGCACGACGGGAAACGCAATGTCGTCCCAGGGAATGTCCTGCTGCCGGTAGAGGGCGGTTTCAGTGCTCTCCGGGCCGACACCGAACTCACCGTCAACGACCTGGCAGCGGTAAAACATGTACACCTGGTTAATATGCGGCACATCAAACACGCGGTAAAGCTCCAGGCCAGTAACGCGGGCTCGCGCCTCCTCCCAGGTTTCGCGTGCCGCCCCCTGAACGGTGGTTTCGCCATTCTCCATAAAACCCGCCGGCAAGGTCCAGTAGCCCGAGCGCGGCTCGATGGCCCGCTTGCAGAGCAGTATGCGACCTTCGTATACCGGCACACAGCCGACAATGACCCGCGGGTTGACGTAGTGAATCACCTCACAGACGGTGCACACGAAGCGCTCGCGATCATCCCCGTCGGGAATTCTCAGGGCGACCGCCGCGCCGCAACTTGTACAAAAATTCATTCCCTCAGCATCCCGCCCGGGGCAGCCTCAGGCCAAAGCTCGGTAGGCGCCGCTGTAAAATACCAGCGGCTCACCTTCGGCCTGCGCATGCATAGCCTGCACACGACCGACAATAATCAGGTGGTCGCCACCCGGGTGAGTCGCCTCGAGGCTGCATTCGAACTGCACCAGGGCGCCGTTGATCAACGGCGCGCCACCCTGCTCACCAGGTGTGAAGTGCTCCGGATCAAGCTGGTGATCGCCTTTACGGGCATAACGCGAAGATAGCTCCTGCTGATTGCCCGCCAGTACGTTGATCGCATAGTGTTTGGCGCTTGAGTAGAGGGAAAACACATCGGAATTGTTCTGCAGGCTCCACAGGACCAGCGGTGGATCCAGCGACAGCGAGCTGAACGAGTTGGCCGTCAGCGCGAGCGCTTCACCCTCCTCGGTGACCGCGGTGATGAGGCACACGCCTGTGGCAAACCGTCCCAGGGCGTTGCGCAACTCCCGTCCGTCCAATTCCATATCCTGCTCCTGTCTAGTATTGTGTTAAAAATATTTCTGGACGCTACAGGTTCACCCGCATGGCCCCAAGCCGGTGTCCCCTGTTCGGGTCAACTGCCAGCGTTCAGCGCGCGAAATGTCACTGTCTCGGGCCTCTACCCAGCGTGCATCCTGCGCGCCATGCTCTTTCTTCCAGAAGGGTGCCCGGGTCTTCAGGGCGTCCATGATGAACTCGCAGGCGGCGAAAGCCTCGCCCCGATGATCGGCACACACCCCCACCCAGACGATGGCCTCGCCCGCTTCAATCCGCCCCACCCTATGCAGGATATGCGCCGCACGCAACGACCAGCGCGCAGTGGCCTCAGCGGCAATCGCCTGCAGGCTGCGCTCGGTCATGCCCGGATAGTGCTCCAGCTGTAACGCGTGCACCGCACCTGCCGCACTGACATCGCGCACGTTGCCGGTGAAGGTGACCACCGCACCGCCAGCGGGAAGCAGGCACTGCAGTTGATCGGGGTTGAAGGCCGCTTCCTGCACCTGCACTTGGCACCCGTCTGCGGACATCGTCACCCTCCCGTCACCGGCGGAAAAAAAGCGACCTCATCACCCGCTGACAGGGGCGTCGCAGGTTCGGCTAGCGACTGATTTACCGCCATCAGGAGATTCTGGTCTTCCAAAGCGTGTTGCCACTCTGGCCCCCGCGCTGCGAGGGCGCTGCGCAACGCCGCGACCGTGTTAAGGCCCGGCTCGCAAGGCAGCTCAAGAACCTCGCACGCCAACTGTTCACGCAGCCTGGCGAAGAAGCGTACCTTCAGCATCATGCGTCATCGCCCGCGTTGCGCTCCCAGCTGCCCGAGCGCCCACCGTGCTTCGCCTGCAAACCGAGATCCTGGATCTGCATGCCCCGGTCCACGGCCTTGCACATATCATAGATGGTCAGCGCCGCTACAGACGCCGCGGTCAGGGCTTCCATCTCAACACCGGTCTTGCCCGCCACTGCGCAGCGCGCGGTCACGTGTACACAACCGGCATCCTCATCCAGCGTGAAGTCGAGGTCGATACTACTGAGCATCAGCGGATGGCAGAGGGGAATAAGGTCCGCGCATTTCTTCGCGCCCTGGATGCCGGCAACCCTTGCGACCGTGAGAACGTCTCCCTTGGCGTGCGCGCCCTGACGCAACAGGCGCAGGGTTTCTGGCTGCATGGTGACTCTCGCGGTGGCAACCGCTTCACGCCGCGTCTCGGGCTTATCCCCAACATCGACCATGCGCGCCGTACCTGCCGCATCCAGGTGCGTCAGCTGAGCCATAAAGTCATACCTTTTCCCGATTCACACTGCCGCCGGAGTATATCCAATGGCCGCCCAGAATAACACCGCCGCAGGGCGGATCACACTCTGGCGCCACTCGCGCCTGCTGCCGCCCGGCGCCGGTTGAACACAGCTGGCAAATTGGTGAATTGACCTCTGGACGGCAACCGCTATATTGGGCGAACTATAAAAACGACAGGGACGCCAGCACCGTGCACACCGGCGAGCAGGATTACTCTCCAGCCTACAAGCGTTTCGTGCTGGTCATGTTGACCATCGTCTACGCCTTCAACTTCATCGACCGGCAGATCCTGGTGATTCTGCAGGAGCCGATCAAGGCAGACATGGGCCTGTCCGACACCCAGCTCGGCCTGCTCAGCGGCTTCAGCTTCGCGCTGATTTATGTGACCGCTGGCATTCCCATTGCCTACTGGGCAGACCGCGGCAACCGGCGCAACATTGTTTCCATATCCCTCGCCGTCTGGAGTGGCATGACGGCACTGTCCGGGTTTGTCCAGAACTACGCACAGCTGCTTGCAGCACGTATCGGCGTCGGCTTGGGTGAAGCGGGCGGCAGCCCTCCCTCACACTCCATGATCAGCGACTACTTTCCGCCGGAGCAGCGGGGCCGGGCGCTGTCGTTCTATTCCATGGGCATCTACGTAGGCATTCTTTTCGGATTCCTGTTCGGCGGCATGATCGCCGAAGCCTTCGGCTGGCGCGTTGCGTTCCTGGTGGTTGGCATTCCCGGTGTGCTGTTCGCCGTGGTGCTACGCCTGACCGTACAGGAGCCGATGCGCGGACGCTGGGAAACGGCGGCGGACAACGCCGCGGCAAAGCCATCCCTGAAGCAAACGCTGACCTTGCTGCGGCAACTGCCTTCCTTCTGGCTGATTGCCATCGGTTGCGCCCTCACCGCCTTCGTCAGTTACGGTGTGGGCAATTTCTTTCCCTCGTTCCTGATTCGCAGCCACGGACTGACCGTGGCCCAGGTCGGCATGGTGCTGGCGCTGGTCTCCGGCATCGGCGGCGCTCTGGGCACTTATCTGGGCGGCTATCTGGGTGACCGCTTCGGGGCACAGGATCCTCGCTGGTACCTGTGGGTGCCCATGCTCGGTGGGCTGGTGGCCTTCCTGCCGTACCTGTATGTGCTGCTGACCGATAACACACTCCACCTGCTGGTGATTCTGGTCTTCACCAACATCCTCACGGCGATGTATCTGGGGCCCTGCATCGCCCTGTCACACGCCCTCGTACCGCCGAACATGCGCGCGCTCACCTCGGCCATTCTGTTTTTCGTGCTGAACATGATTGGTCTCGGGCTCGGGCCCTTCCTGACCGGCCTGGCCAGCGACCTGTTGACACCGCGGTTCGGCACCGACGGACTGCGCTATGCGATGGTCCTGGCCTCGCTGTTCGGCCTGGTCGCCATCGGGCTGTTCTACTTCGCTGCCAGGCAACTGCCCGCCGACCTGGCCAAGCGACGTCGCAGCGCTGAAGCTTATAGCGTCGTCTAACCACGGCTCACCACTGAGACAGGACTCTATCACCATGACAGAATTTTCACTCACCAGAACCGTTTTCCGCTGCGCACTGCTGCTTTGCGTTGCAGGCAACGGCTACGCCGCGCCCTACTCGCCCTGGGCGGATCGCGACTACCCGCAACAGGTGTACTGGGGAGATACGCACCTGCACACGGCAACCTCCCTCGATGCCAACCTGTTCGGGGTGCACAACCTCACCGCCGCGGATGCCTACCGCTTCGCCCGCGGCGACACGGTCACAACCAGCACTGGATTGCGCGCGCGCATGAACCAGCCCCTGGATTTCCTTGTCGTCGCCGACCACGCGGAATACATGGGTATCATGCCGCCGCTGCGTGCCGGCGACCCCACATTAATGCAAAACGACACAGCCCGCCGCTGGCGCGACGTGCTTGCCAGCGGGGACCCGGTTGGCTTCGGTCGTATGATGCTGGATATCGGCGCCTCCTATGCGTCGGGAACACCGCTGGTGACGCTGCCCGCGACCCTGCCATCCCCCTGGGAAGCGAATACGCGCATGGCAGATGCTGCCAACGAGCCCGGGGTCTTTACCGCATTTATCGGCTTCGAATGGTCTGCCATGCCCAATGGCGACAACCTGCACCGTGTTGTGGTGTTGCGGGATGATGCGACACGGGCCAATCAGGTCACGCCGTTTTCCGCCTTCGACAGTGAGGACCCGGAGGCGCTCTGGCGCTACCTGGCGGACTACGAAAAGAACACCGGGGGTCAGGCACTGGCGATTCCGCACAACGGCAACCTGAGCGGCGGGCTCATGTTTGCCGACACCCGCGCCAACGGCGAAGCCATCAGTGTTGCCTACGCCCGCGAGCGGCTGCGCTGGGAACCGCTGGTCGAAGTCACGCAAATGAAGGGGGATAGCGAGGCTCACCCACTGCTGTCGCCTGATGACGAATTCGCGGATTACGGCACCTGGGACCAGTACAACATCGACATGAGCACCGCCCAGCAAGACTGGATGCAACGCTTCCAATACGTTCGCCCCGCACTGCAAACAGGATTGCGCATCGCGCAGCGCGTTGGCGTCAACCCCTTTCAGTTCGGGATGATTGGCAGCACCGATTCCCATACCGCACTGGCAGCGGTGGAGGAAGACAACTTCTGGGGCAAGATGTCCAGCCACGAGCCCTCCCCCGAGCGCGCCAGCCGCCTGTGGGGTATACCCGAGGCAGAGATGAGCAGCGCGGGACTCCTGGCGGCGGGCTATGCCGCAGTCTGGGCCACGGAAAACACCCGCGAGGCGCTGTTCGATGCAATGCGCCGGCGCGAGGTCTACGCCACCACAGGGCCACGCATGCGTGTGCGCTTTTTCGGCGGCTGGGACTTCACCCCAGAGGACCTGCAGTCACCGGATTCAGCCCTGCGGGGATACGAGAAAGGCGTGCCCATGGGCGGCATCCTGCCGTCGCTCGGCAGCGACCAACAGGCGCCGGTGTTCATGGCACTGGCACTGAAAGAACCCGAAGGCGCGCACCTGGACAGACTGCAGATCGTCAAGGGCTGGGTGGATGCCTGGGGGGAAAGCCGCGAAAAGGTCTACGACGTGGCGTGGTCGGATAACCGCGAACCCGGCGCCGACGGTAAACTGCCGCCGGTGGGAAACACAGTGGACACAGAGTCGGGCCACTATAGCAATACCATCGGCAGCGCCGAGCTGAGCGCCGTGTGGACCGACCCCGACTTCGACCCGGGCCTCGCCGCTGTCTACTACCTGCGCGTTCTGGAAATCCCTACCCCGCGCTGGCCGGTGTACGACCGGGTGAAACTTGCCGCGAGCCTGCCGGCGGATACCGAGCTGACCCATCAGGAGCGGGCCTATACCTCTCCTATCTGGTACCAGCCGGCAGGGGCGGCGCAGCCATGACAGAGCCGGCCCACGACCTGCCCGAGGGTCTGCTCAGCTGGGTGGCTGACCTCGGCCCCGGGCACATCTCCCGACTGGAGCGCCACGTAGCACGACGCGAGGCCTGGGTCATCGACATCACCCGCAGGGACGGCAGCGTTCTCGAGGGCTTTCTGCGCCTGGACCGTCAACCCGCGGCCGCCAGCAATGTCTCTCTGCGTCGAGAAGCCGCCATCTGCCGGGCATTGACCCCCACAGACGTGCCTGTGCCGGCGCTGCTGGGCTGGAGCGAAAAATACCATGCCGCACTGTTCAACCGGGTTCCCGGCAGCGCGGACCTGCCGGGCGTTACCGACCCCAAGCGCCAGCGGCACATCATGGAGGACTTTATTGCGGCCATCGCCCGCCTGCACTGCCTGGACATCGACACTCTCGGGCTGGATGCTGAATTGGGTCCGCGACCCACCACAGCGGAACAGGCTGCTCTGGGCGACCTCGATGCACAGCTGCACAATTTCGCGGCCTTTCTGCAGAACTACCAGGACCCGCTCCTCACCTACGGCGCGGAATGGCTGCGCCGCTTCGCGCCCACCAGCGTTGCCCGGATTTCCCTGGTACAGGGCGATACCGGACCGGTAAATTTCCTGTTCAGCGGTAATCGGGTCAGCGCCGTGGTCGACTGGGAGTGGGGCCACTGGGGCGACCCGATGGAGGATCTCGGCAATATCTGTGTGCGTGAATTCTGGAATCCCAGCGGCGGTCTGACGGGGCTGTTCGAGCGCTACGAAACCCTATCGGGAATTCCCTACACCCGGGCAGCTGCACAGTACTACCGCATTCAGCAGAATGTCCGGGGTATGATCCCGATTCACGCCGCCTGCCATCAGCCCGGCCTGCGCGAATCACTGGCCTGGTACCTGAGCTATCGCTACGTCGGGGACCGCTCAACCTGCGAGGCACTCGCGGACGCCATGGGCATTGCGGTGGAACCACCCGCAATGCCGGACACCGCGGCCGACCCATCAGTGTTGCTGACCGCAGCGTCATCGACCCTGCAGCGAGACGTGCTTCCCGATGTCACGACCCCCTTCGCGCGTTCGCGTGTGGCGGACGCGCGCACTCTGATCGCCTGCGCCGAACGCGAGCAGCGCTATGCGGATGCGGTGCGCGCGGCCTGCTGTGAAGATATTGGGCGCCTTCTCGGCATTCGGCCAAAACACTATGTGCAGGCACTCAACCGGCTAATGGCGGCCATCAGTGAGGGACAGCTTGCCGACGAACCGCTTATCCAGCTACTGGCGCGCAAAGCCTATCGGGAGGAATGGCTCTATGAACCGGCGGCGGCCCTCTACCCCAACCGGCGCTGGGCCGCGCTGGACTGAGCGCACCGCGGGTGCCGTGGCACCCGCTCACTGCACCTGCTGATCAGGCGCCGGCAGCCGCTTCCAGCTTGGCCAGCATGTCAGCATAAATGCCTTCCAGCATCGCCTGGCCTTCACTCTCGGAAATACCCTCCGGCTTGGCTGAGCACCGCCAGCGCGCCAGGGTACGTTTTCCGTCGTCCAGAGGTTCCAGTGAAACCTCTGCCCGGTATTCGCTGACCGGCATGGGCATTTTCGGGATCGTGTAGCTGAAGGAGCGAGTGGCGGCGTCCATCGCCTCGAGAATTTCGTCGATGGGATCCATTCCTTCCATGTGAATGCGACGAATCATCCCGGGGCCATCACCGATCGCCTCGAGATCCGTCCACCCCGGATACCAGTTCAGGTTGCCGAAATCTTCCAGCAGTGCCCAGACTTTATCGACGGGCGCATTCAGTTCACGTTCTACGTTCACCTTGATCATCAGGCTGCTTCCTCTTTGTTGTGGGTGTGTGGGGGGTTGGGGGTGCGGCGGTCACCGAGCCGGCCGGCACGCACAAGGCGGCCGGGCAATGCGCCGGTTGGTTCACCATCCTGCATGATGACCTCGCCGGACACCAGGGTATAACGGTAGCCCGATGCACCCTGGTAGACACGCCGGCCACCAGCCGGAAGGTCGTATACCACCTGCGGCGCGGCAATCGCCAGGTGGTCGAGGTCGATGATATTGATATCCGCTTTCATGCCCGCCTCCAGAGTACCGCGGTCGGTCAGACCCATGCAGCGGGCAGTTTCCAGCGTGTGCATGCGCACCGCCTGTTCCAGGCCAAAACGCAGGCCGCGCTGCCGGTCGCGCACCAGGTAGCTGAGCAGCCAGGTGGGAATACTGGCGTCCGAGAGAACCCCGCAGTGGGCGCCGGTATCGGCAAGGCTGATAACCGAGTTCTCATCAGCGAGCATCTCCAGTTGCCGATCGAGATTGCGCTTGTCGTAGCCGAACAGGGGACAGTACAACATGCGCTTGCCGTCATTCTCGAGCAGGGCATCGTAGGCATACTCGGCCGGCGTCACGCCTGCGCGCTGCGCCCGCTGCTGGATGCTGTCCTCGGCGGCAGGCTCGTAGTCGGGGTTCTCAGCCAGGACGTACAGGTTGTCAAAGCCGTCGACTATTTTGTCCATGATGTCGTGGCCCATATGCGGTGGCGTTTCCTCCACAATGGCGCGGCGCACCTCCGGGTCGCGCAGGCGCGCCAGGCGTTCGTCCGGTGCAAGGCCTGCCAGCGGCGCATAGCTCTGGTGGAACATGAAGGGGTTCACCGTACCCTCCCAGCCCATGAGGATATTCACGGGCCGCGCACCGACATGTGGAATCAGTCTTGCGCCTTCGGCGCTCGCTTCTTTGACGTATTGCAGTTGCTGCTGCACACGCGGCCAATCGGCCTCTGAACGGTAAAAGAGAACAAAGTTGACCTGACAATCGTTCTCGATGGACAGGCGTTTCATCCACGCCATTTCCTCTTCCCACTGGTCGAAATCCGATACCAGCCCGTAAATGCCCTGCCCTGTCTCGCCAATCACACGACCAATGCCGAGCAGCTCATCGGCATCCGCGTAGGTGCCGGGCATGACATCACCGGTGCGGGTGGTGTGCAATGCGGTGCGCGACGTCGTGAAACCGACGGCGCCGGCAGCCAGTCCCTCACGGACGATACTGGCCATGCGTGTTACATCCTCGGGGGTCGCGGGCTCGTTGCGTACACCGCGCTCACCCATCACGTAGGTACGCACCGCGCAGTGCGGCACCTGAGCGCCAATATCGATGGCACGCGGCATGCGGTCCAGGGCGTCAAGGTATTCTGGAAAGCTCTCCCACTCCCAGGTAATCCCTTCGGCGAGCGCAGCGCCGGGAATATCCTCTACATCTTCCATAACCTCTATCATCCGCTGGCGCTCAGCCTCGTCGGGTTTGCAGGGCGCAAAACCCACCCCGCAGTTGCCCATGACCAACGTGGTTATGCCGTGATTGGACGCCGGGCTGCAGTAGGGGTCCCAGGTGGCCTGGCCATCCATATGGGAATGTGTGTCTACCCAACCTGGTGTCACCACAAGGCCACTGGCGTCTATCACGCGCCGCGCTTCACCGCGCACGTCACCCACGGCAACGATGCGTCCGTCGAGCACCGCAATATTGCCTGTATAGGCGGGCTGGCCCGTGCCGTCAACAATCTTTCCGTCACAAATGAGCAGATCGTACAAAGGTCTGTCCTCCGGTATTTGCTTATCTTTTTTCTGTCGAACAGACTACTGGATTGCCCGCGAGGGTGAAAGCAGGCCTGTTGACCTGCCAGCGGAATTCCACGCTGGTCCAGACAGTTAGCCCGTTTTCAGGACCTGCGATGCACTGCAGGACATCGGCTGGCCACACCCAGGAGAACGCAACTCATGCTTATTCGGTTTCCCAACCTCGCCCGCGCTCTGGCAGTCGCGTGTTTTCCGCTGACAGGCTGCGGCGCGGGTGATGTCACGTCTGTAGCGCGAGAGGCTTTGCCTCCCGGTTTGGCCAAAATTCACGCCGGCTGGCGTCACTACGGCGGTGACGAAGGTGGCGCGCGGTTTGTCAGCCACAGCCAGATCACACCGGACAACGTTGCCGCCCTGCAGCCTGCCTGGACCTACCACACCGGGGACCTTGCGCCAGAGAGTTTTCCCGACGCCTTCAACAGCCCCGCCCTGCAGGTCACGCCGATTCTCGCCCGCAACACCCTCTACCTGTGCTCGCCGCGCAATCGGGTCATCGCGCTGGACCCGGTCACCGGCGAGGAGCGCTGGCATTATGATGCAGATCCGGCACTGGTCGGCCTGTACAGCGTCACCTGTCGCGGTGTCGCCTTCCATGAAAATCCGGATGCAGAGTCCGGCCAGGCCTGCGCAGCGCGTATTCTGGCCGGGACTCTGGACGGCCGCCTGCTGGCGCTGGATGCCGACAGCGGCCGACCCTGCACGGACTTTGGAGAGTCGGGCGAGATTGACCTGACCGCGGATCTCGGTGATGTGCGGCCCGCCGAGTACGCACTGACCTCGGCACCGACCGTAGTTGGCGACCGCGTGGTCGTGGGTGCCCATGTCGCTGACCTGCGTCGCGGTGGTGTACCCAGCGGCGTAATACGCGCGTTTGATGTGCGCAGTGGCAAGCAGGTGTGGGATTGGGAGGCATTGCCTCCCGAGCAGCGGGTGGCGGGCAGTTATCTGCCGGGCACCCCCAATGCCTGGGCGCCCTTCTCCGCCGACAGCGAGCGCGGCCTGGTCTTTATACCCACCGGCAACCCGGCCGGGGACTACTATGGCGGCGAGCGCAATGGTCGTGACACCTTTGGCAGTTCGGTGGTGGCGCTGGACGCACTGACCGGCGAACGTCGCTGGTCCTACCAGACCGTGCACCGTGATATCTGGGACTATGACGTCCCCTCGCAGCCGGTGCTGATTGACTATCCAGGGCCAGAGGGACCCGTGCCGGCGCTGGTACAGGCCACCAAGATGGGCTTCCTGTTCGTCCTCAACCGCGAGACTGGGGAGCCCCTGCTGCCGATTGAGGAGCGACCCGCGCCGCGCGGCGGCCCGGCGCCCGAGGCGCTCTCACCCACCCAGCCCTGGCCTGTGCTGCCCGAGCCCCTGCACCCGACGGAGCTCACCGAGGATGACATGTTCGGCTTTCTCTGGTTCGACCGCCAGGCCTGCATCAAACAGTTTCGCAGCCTGAACTACGCGGGGCTCTACACCCCCATCAGCACGGAACCCACGCTGGTTTACCCCGGTTTCATGGGCGGCAGCAATTGGGGTAGCGTGAGCTGGGATCCGCAGCGCAAGCTATTGCTGGCCAACACCTCGCGGGTGCCCGCCGTAATCGAGTTGATTCCACGCGCCGTGGTTGAAGCACCCGGCTTCAGCGAGCGGGTCGAACTGCAGCTGGACACACCGTATGCGGTCAAACGGCGGCCTATGCTGTCGCCGCTCGGGGCGCCCTGTAGCCGGCCACCCTGGGGGGTCCTCACCGCCATTGACATGACCACCGGCCAGAAAGCCTGGGAAGTGCCATTGGGCGGCACGCGTGACCTCGCGCCCTTTCCACTGTGGCTCAACCTCGGAGTGCCCAACAGTGGCGGCTCGCTGGTTACCGCCAGTGGCCTGACATTTATCGCTGCGGCCACCGACAGTTACCTGCGAGCCTTCGCAACCGATACCGGTGAAGAATTGTGGAAAGCGCGGCTTCCCGCCGGGGGACATGCCACACCGATGAGCTACACGGGTGAGGACGGCGCACAGTATGTGGTGATTGCCGCAGGCGGTAATCGTATGCTGGGCTCCAGAATGGGTGACGCGATCGTGGCGTTCCGCCTGCCCTGAACCCCAAACGCCTGCGCCCGCCGAGAGGCGGGCGCGAGGCAATCGCAGGGAC
>DIAF01000011.1:94652-106757 GCA_002414665.1 Halieaceae bacterium UBA5085 | reverse complement strand
GAGGCAATCGCAGGGACTATCCGATCATCTACTGCGGTTCGCGGCTGGCCACCTCACGGCCGGCAAGTCGACCGAAGAAACTGCCGTCACCCAGGGAAATGCCGGAGCAGTAGGCCTCGCCCCAGCGTGGCAAACCGCAGCTGGTACGTCCGGCGGCGTACAGCCCCGGCACCACCCCGCCGTCAGCATTGAGGACTTCACCCGTCACCGCAGTCGTCAAACCGCCCAGGGTGAAGCCGGTGGCAGGGTAATCCTCGCCGGTAAAGCTGAGTGCAGCAAAGGGCGGCTCCACCAGCGGCCGCATCCAGTCGGCATGCTTGTGCAATACCGGGTCCTCACCCTCGGCGGCATAGCGGTTGTAACTCTCCACCGTATGCACCAGTTCGCCAGCCGGAATGCCCAGCTCCGCCTCCACCTCCGCCCAGGTCTCGCCCACGGCGGCGATGTTGATGTCTGGATTGAAATCAGGGCGCGCGAATATCCCGTTGTCCATCAACAGCCAGGCGCGGCCATTGGGCTGGCGCAGAATATAGTGCGTCGCACGGCCATGATAGGCGTCTTCATTGATGAAACGCTGGCCGCGTTCGTTGACGAATATCCCAAATACCATATTGTCCGGCGGGAACGACGGCTTGGTGGCGAAAAACTCGTTCATGTGGCTCACCGCGCCGCCCACCGACATACCCATGCGGATACCGGAGCCGTCATCGTTACCGCCGCTGGTAGGAATATCCGCCGCCACCAGCGCATTCGGTGCGAACCGGCGCACCATATCCTTATTACAGATGAAACCACCGGCGCAGAGCACCACGCCTTTGCGCGCCCGAACATAGGTGACCTTGCCGTCAATGCGCGCCACTACACCATGCACGGCGTCATTCGCATCGGCCACCAGGCACAGGGTGCGGGCATTGAAGTGTGCCTCTGCACCGCAGGCCAGGGCGCGTTCTGCCAGCTTGTCCATAACCAGCCGACCCGCACCCATACCCTCCATCTGCGCGGCATGTGCCCGGGGTGCCGGACTTGCCAGCGCGGAAAACGGCCAGGCGCGTTCACTGCCCGACCAGATCAGGGTGTCGTCGGTCACCGGCTCCAGCCACTTGCCGGGCAGGTAGGTGCCCTTGAAGGGAATGCCCTGTTGCACCAGCCACTCGTAATGCGCCACCGCATGTTCTGCATAGAGCCGGACCCTGTCTTCATCCACGCCGGGGCCACCGCTTTCCAGCAGGTACTTGAACAGCTCTTCGCTGCTGTCCTCAAAGCCCGCAGCCTGCTGCACGGGTGTGCCACCACCCAGATAGAACTCACCGCCGGACAGTGCCGCGCTGCCACCGTAGGTGCCCGCCACTTCGAGCACCGTTACCGCCGCACCGGCGCTGGCGGCCTCAATCGCCGCACAGGCCCCGGAGATACCGAAGCCCACGACCACGACATCAGTTTCAAGGTCCCAGCCGGGAACCTGGTCCAGCCGACAGGGTGTTGCCGCAGAAAAACTCGCCGTCACAAACACGTCTCCTCTGTTGTTCCGATCCTCACAGGACGGGCGCTCGTCGCGCCCGTACCAGATGTTAAGCCTTGCCGGATACTAACCGTTCATGAGGCACGGCGCCCCCATCCCCCGGATAAAGCGCTATCCGGTTAAACTCTGCAGACCCCCGGGGGCCCGGCGCGAGCCAAAGTACCACGCTGCCCCGCCCACATCCCGCTACAGGAGAGCCGCCATGCAGGAAGACCTTACCCGCGAAACACCTGCAGCACTCGGCCTGCAGCACAGCAAGGTGAGAGACCTTGCCTGGGCCTGCTTCACCCCCCCGATGATCAAGGTGGAGCAGGCGGGGATTAACACCGCCTGCTTCCCACTGACTGCAGCGCGCCTGGCGTGGTTGCAGGCACTGGACCGGGAGCCATCGTCCCTCATGCATTGGCTGAGCGCACGACCGGCGACACGGCTGGGCCTGTATTTTGAGCGGCTCTGGCAGTTCTTCCTGCAGCAGGACAGCGAGACAAAGCTCATCGCCCACAATGTTCCCGTCCGTGACGCAGGCACAACGCTCGGCGAGTTCGACTGTCTGTACTGGTGCCGACGGCGCGAGCGTCCGGTGCATCTCGAACTCGCGGTGAAATTCTATCTTGGCTGCCAAGCACCTTGCGTCGATGCCCATCACAGACCAGCGCATATCTGGCTGGGCCCTAACACCATCGACCGACTGGACCGCAAACTGCAACGCCTGACGCAGCACCAGATTCAGCTCAGCCGCCAGCCCGCCGCACAGCCGGTGCTGGAAGCCCTGCACGCCACAGAGCCGCTACAGGAGATACTGCTTTCCGGCCAGCTTTTTGCCCCGGTCGCAGCGACTCCGCCGCGACCCGCTGGCTATAACCGCGCGCTACCACTGGGGCAGTGGCTGCCGTTGCGCCAGTGGCAGGCCACGGGCAGCGGCGACTGGATGATTATCCCTCGTCTCGACTGGTTGGCACCGGTGCGTGCGGCATCCACAGGACACTCCGTTCAGCAGCTGGCCGAGCAGTTGGAGCGGCGTTTCGGGACTGCCGGCAGACCACAGTTGCTGGCGGCACTGGACGAAAACGGCAACGAACGCAGCCGCTGTTTCGTGGCGCCCGACACATGGCCAAATTGACAGAAATAGTTCAGGCGGGAGTGAGAAACAGCTGCTAGAGTCGGTCGTTATAGAGGGGTTCACCCTCAGGACCTATGCCCATGCCAAACCCCCAGCTACTGCAGCTGCCCCTCCTCCTGATAACACTGTGTCTGACGCCCATCGTTCTCATTGCCGAGGAGAAAAACAGCGAGGACGAGTCGCCCTGGCTTGACCAGGGACATCGCTATGTCTCCACCCGGGCCGACGACCTCGCCACCTGGATGGACAGTTTTTTCGGTGTGCAACGAGTCGACAACGAAGCGGCCTACTCCACGCTGCGCCTGCGCCCTTCCCTGGAATGGAGCGAGCAATATGGCTGGGATACCGGGCTCAGCCTGCGCGGCAAAGTCAATTTGCCCAATCTTAACGAACGTGTCAGCCTGCTGTTTTCCGATGAGGACAGTGGCAGCCTGGGTGACGAACTGCTGCGCGACCAGCAGAACCAGTCTGATGACGTGGCACTGCAGGTGGTAGGCCGCGAGGGTGCGCGTGACCGGATCGATTTTCGTTTGGGGTTCAACTCGGGCCTTAACCCCAAACTCGCCGCACGCTACCGCTACCAGATGCCCTTTACGGAACAGGTATCAGGCCGCTTTCGCCAGGAACTGCTCTACCGTACAGACGACCGCTTTGGCACCGACACCCGCTTCGACGTTGACGTGGCGGTCAGCAGTGATCGACTGCTGCAGTGGTACAACCGTGCACGCTGGGATGAGAAAGAGGACGGCTTTGGCTGGAACACTGGCGTGACCCTGAATCAGCGGCTGAGCAACAACCGCGTCATCGGCGTTTACGGCACGCTGAATGGCAGGACACAGCCCACCCAGCTGACCCAGGCCTACGGATTCGGTCTGCGCTACCGACAGAATCTCAATCGCAAGTGGCTGTTCCTTGAAGTGCAACCCGGTTATTTCTGGCGTCGTGACACCGTTGAGGAGGAGCGCAGCGGCAGCGCGGAGATCGTGCTGCGGCTGGAGGCGGTGTTCACAGGCGACATAGAGGAAGCCCTTTCGCGCTGACTAGCTCAGCAGCGCGACCGACTTGATCTGCAGCCAGAAGCGCTCTCCCGGCTGCACAGCGATACGCGCCTGCGACTGGCGGGTGATCCGTGCCAACAGGGGCGTCCCTTGTGCATCAAGTCTGACCATCACGTGCGCGGGTGACGCGGCCGACGCAAGCTCCACCACCTCCGCCGCCACCAAATTGACAATACTGCTCTGTTCATCGCGCTCTCGGGTCAGGCTGACGTCACGCGCCAGCACACGGCAGCGCAGCCGCTCGCCAAGCGGTTCCGCGCACCGCGACACCCACAGGCTTCCCCCAGAAAACTCCAGCCGCGACAGGTGCCACTGTGCATCGTGTTCTGCCACAACCGCATTGATGACTACGCCGGCGTCGTCCGCCGCAGCCAACGACAGATCAAGTCGGCTCAGCATCTCCTGCACAGGACCCTGGGCGCGTACACGCCCAGCCTCAAGCAGCACCAGGTAATCGGCAAGCCGCGCCACCTCCCGCATGCTGTGGGTGACGTAGAGCATCGGCACCGCGAACCGCGTGCGCAGCCGCTCCAGAAACGGCAGGATTTCTGCTTTGCGTGCCTCATCCAGCGCAGCAAGCGGTTCGTCCAGAAGCAAAAGCTGCGGGCTCGCCAGCAGGGCCCTGGCCAGGGCAATGCGCTGTCGCTCACCGCCTGACAGCGAATCCGGATAGCGCGACAGTAAAGGCGCAATCCCCAGCAATTGCACCACTTCATCCCAATCGACGCGGCGCTCTCCGGCGGGCGTGCGCTGCAAGCCGAAGCGCAGGTTCCCCGCCCCGGTCAAATGCGGAAACAGGCTGGACTCCTGGAACACCACACCCAGCGGGCGTCGATGCACCGGCAGAAACAGCCCTTCGCGCTGCCATACCTCACCATTCACAGACAACACGCCCTGCGCCGCTCGCTCAAGCCCCGCCACACAACGCAGCAAGGTGCTTTTGCCAGCGCCGGATGTACCGAAAACAGCCGTGACGCCCTCACCGGGCAGCGTCATGTCCACGTCCAGATGAAAGTCACCGCGTTGCAGGCAAAAGCGTGCATCGATGCTCATCCCGGCACCCCGACCGACTGCCCGCGCCGGTTGACCGCATACACGAGCGTCAGCAACACCAGGGAAAACACCACCAGCGTCAGGGCGAGGGCATGGGCCGAGCCGTAATCCAGCGCTTCCACATGGTTGTAGATGGCAATGGACGCGACCCGGGTCTCACCGGGAATATTGCCGCCGAGCATGATGATGACCCCGAATTCCCCCAGTGTGTGAGCAAAGGCCAATACCGCGGCGGTCAGGTAACCACGTCGCGCCAGGGGCAGCGCAACCGTCAGAAAACGGTCCAACGGCGAGGCGCGAAGGGTGGCCGCCACTTCCAGAAGACGCGCCCCTGTTGCGGCGAAGGCATTTTGCAGAGGTTGCACGACAAAGGGCAGCGAGTAGACCATCGAACCGACCACCAGACCGCTGAAACTGAAAGCCAGGTGGCCGATGCCTATACCCTCCAGCACCCCGCCAACCGCGCCCCTGGGGCCCAGCAAAAGCAACAGGTAGAATCCCAGAACCGTGGGCGGCAACACCAGCGGCAAGGTCACCACCGCTTCCACCAGCACCCGCCCCCGCGCACGAGTCTGGGACAGCCACCATGCCAGCGGCGTGGCCAGCAGGATCAGCAGCGCCGTGCTCACAGCCGCCAGCTTAAGGGTCACCCACAATGCGGTCAGGTCATCCGGAGACAGCATCAGCAAATGCCACCTTCATTCACGACGATACCCCGCAGCCTCGATGATCGCCGCCGCCTCCGGATCTGTTTGCAGCCACCGCAAAAAGTGAAGCGCCGCCGCCCGTGCGCGCGCGCCGCTCAACAACACCGCGCCCTGCGTCAGGGGGGCATACAGCTCGGGCGGTGGTATCCAGTAGGAGCCCGGGATACCCTCGGCGGTTTGCACCTGTGCCAGCGCCACGAACCCCAGATCGGCGGCGCCGCCTGCCACCTGGCTGTGAGTCTGGGCCACGGAGCTGCCACGCACCAGCTGCTGGCGCCGTTCGAGGGTATCCCACAGGGCCAACGCTTCCAGCACGCTGCGCGCGGCCGCACCATAGGGTGCAGTACGCGGCTCGGCAATTGCCAGATAGCGGAAACGCCCGCTGCGCAGCACCGACGCCTCTTCGTCGATCAGGCCCGGCTGCGGGCTCCAGAGGACGGGAATACCCTGGGCGTAGACAAACTCGGTCCCCGCCACAGCCATGCCCTGGTCGATCAGTTTACGCGGCCGCAGTTCGTCCGCCGCCAGCAGGACATCAAACGGTGCCGCATTGGCGATCTGGCTGTAGAGTGCACCGGTTGCACCAGGGCTGACCACCAGCCGATTACCCGACGCCGGCTCGTAGACTGCCGCCAGGGCTTCCAGGGTCGCCGTGAAATTCGCAGCAACCGCCACACGAATATCGACACCCGCCTGAACCGGCCGCGCCACCGCCAGAAGGCAAGCCACAAGTAGAAGTAAGCGCCGCATACCCTGTTTCATTTCACGTCTAATCGCATGAGGATACGTGATGCGACAGTTTCTGGGAATCACAACCGGACATTCTGCAACCGGACTGTAGATTTCAGCGGACGCTGGACTGGACACCGCGTGCAGTGCATGATCTGGCCGTTACACTGATAATAAACAGGAGCAAGATCATGACCACCCTGCTGCAGCTGATTCTCTACATGACACTACTCACCTTCGTCGCCATTATGCTGGGCGCCATCCTGCGCAATCGGGAGTGGACCGCCGAGGGGCTCAAAGCCGGGCTGAGCAACCGTGACCAATTGCCCGAACCGACGGCCCTCGGCGGCCGCGCCGAGCGCGCAGCCGGCAACACCCAGGAAGGCTTTCTCCTGTTTGTGCCCCTCGCGCTGGTGGCCCATATCAGCGGCCATGGCACTGAAGCCCTGCTCGGGGCACAGGTGTTTTTCTGGGCGCGTGTCGCTTACCTGCCGGTCTATCTCGCCGGTATCACTTACCTGCGCAGTGCCATCTGGGGTGTGGGCGTGGCCGGGCTCGGCATGATGCTGGTCGCTATGCTTTGACCGATTTGCGGCGCCGGGAGCGTGAGGGTCGGCTGTTTGCAGGCTCCACTGTCGTGACCCGCTGCAGGGCACACAGCACCTCCGCATGGCGCATGAGTCGCTCTACATATCCCGGGGATACTGCCTGAGCGCGGGTTAGCGCGCGGATCACCAGGGTCTCCGGGTTAAGCGGTCCCGGCGCCTCGGGCAGTGCCGCGCGAAAACCCGTCAGCAGCTGGTCAACCACCTGTCCCGCATGCGCTTCGCGGTAGCGCCGGGCCGCTACAAGGCTATCTGTGCTGTACGCCTCGGTAACCGGGCCGTCGGCATTACCCAGTGCGGAGAACTCCTGTGCCTGCAGCCTCGCCTCAAGCGCCCGACGCGGAGACGGCGGCGACATCGCCTGCAGGCCCCGCTGCAGGAGTGCTGGCAGCTCACGCAGAGCCTCTCTACCCGGGCGCGCATCGGGCGCCCGGCCATCTTCGCGCTGGGGCCACCGATCGTTCACTCAGCGTGCTCCCCACGCGGTGTTCGCGGTACCGGTGCGATCTCCACGCGCCGGTTGCGTGCGCGGTTATCGGCACTGGTGTTGGGCACAATAGGCTGCTGCTCGGCGAACGCCGACGCAAAGACCAGTTCCCGCGACAAGCCTGCATCCACCAGCGCCCGGGTCACTGTCAGCGCACGCTGGGCCGACAGCTCCCAATTGTCAGCGAACACCGGGTTGTCTGCGTGAATTGGCAGGTCATCAGTGAAACCGCTGACCATCAGCAGGTGGTCGCTCTGGCTCAAATAGCGGGCCAGCGGTGCGGCCAGACTGGCAATCAGCACCTCCCCTTCCGGCTGTAACGCCGCGGAATTGAGCTCAAACAACAACTGCCCGCTGATGCCAATACGGCCATCCTGCAAGGTAATGCGATTACTGGTCAGGGGGTCAGCCAGGGCCTCCTCCAGCTCCATACGGCGCTGCTGTTCAGCCTCGCGCAGCGCCACTTCATCCTCCAGTGACCGCGACAACTCTACCTGCAAGCCGAGAGTCCACACCAGCAGCAACACGAAAATGCCCACCAGTGCCGCCATAAGATCGCCAAACACGGCCCACACGGGCGTGTCGTGTGCCGCGTCGTCAACGTCGTACTCAGCCATGGACACACCCTGTGAACCTACGCACTGCGACTGATCTCCCGTAACTGGTCGAGCAGCTTCTGCTGGGCCAGCGCGCTGTGATCAATCACCTCTCTCGCCTGTGCAACATAGTAGGCGAGCTGCTCGTCACTGCGCCCGGCAGCCTCTTCCATACCCTGCGCTGTGTGCTGCAGGGTATCAGCGAGGCGCTGTGCCACGGCATCAAACTGGGCCACCGCACTCCCCAGGGCATCACCCAGCGCCACCAGTTCCTGCGCACCACGGCCAAACTGCCCACTCACTTCGGCAAGCTTGCCAGTCTGCACTTCCACCGCGGAAACAAACCCGGCGCTGGTGGCTGCCAGGGAGGCACGCGTGTGCTCGGAAAAGGCTTCCAACGTGCTGCGATACCGGGCGGCGTCCTCTGCCAATGCACGAGCCGACGTGTGCAGTTCCGCAACCAACGCACGCTGTGCGTCGAGCAGCGCCTGATCACGTTGCAGGGCGGCGCCGGATTCCTCACGAACGCTGGCAACGGCGCGGTCCAGCCCTGCCATGCTCGAGGCCATCAGCGGTTGCAGGGTGTCCACCGTGAGTTGTGCATTGGCCTCCAATGCCCGGGTCAGCGCGTCCTCCACCGTCGTCGCCTGCGCCTTAAAGCGTTCCAGCATCTGTTCCTCGGAGTGCCTGCGCTCAGCCAGCCACTCCTGCTGCAGGCGCTGCCGATGATCAGTCAACTGCTCTCCCAGTTGCTGCAGCAAAGCCGCGGCGCTAGCGGACTGTGCCTCAAGGAGGGCGCGGGAGTCCGTCACAATGGCCTGGAGCGCCTCGCGCAGGCTGTCCTGCGCGGCCACCGACGAGGCCTGGGCACTGACCAGTGACCGGGTAGCCTGCACAGTCTCGGCAGCCTGCTCGCGCACGTCCTGCAGGGTGTTCATCTGGTCTGCGACAGCCCCGCGCAGCGCCGACTGCGTTGCATCGGTTTGCGCTGCCATCGCCTGCAGCGCATCCCGCAGCAGCGGCGCCATGCTCTCTCCCGCCTGCCGCCCGCTGTCGGCAAAACTCTCACGCAGCGACTGGCCGACATGCGCCAGCAGGCCGCTATGCAATTCAAGCAACTGATGTTGCAGCCCCTGCTGACCCTCGAGCATACGGGAATGCAGGCTGTCAGTTGCGGTATCGACACGCGTCACCAGTGCTTCCATCTGTGCCGCCAGCGCAGGCAACTGGGCCGTTTGCGCTCGAGCCTCCTGCAACATCTGCTCGTTATGGTGGCGCGGACCACGACCGGGAAACAGTTGGACACCGCGCACATCCAGTTCACGGGCCACCGCCAGCCGCTGGCGTCTTGCCATGGTGGAGAGCAGGCCCAGCACGGCAGAGGCTGCCACCCCCCCAACCGAAGTTCCGAAGGCCATACTCAGACCCTTGATCGGCGCAGTGAGGCCGGCGCGGATCGCCGCGAGCTCGGTACTGCCCTCGAGCGCGCTCACCGCCCCCTGCAGGGCAATCATCATGCCGATGAAGGTCCCCAGTAATCCGAGCATCACCAGCAATCCGGTGAGGTATGGGGTCAACAGCGGCCCCGGTAGAGCAACCGGTTCACCCTGGATACGCCTGGCCACTGTGCTGCGCAGCGCCGTTGGCAGCTGCACCAGCCAACGTTCGAACTCCGGCTGCTCGGGATGCTCGGGCAGTTCGGGGTGCAAGGCCTGCTGCAGCCGCCCGGTGTCGCGCTGGAACCCCCAGAGTTCCAGCGCGCCCACGGTATAGGCCGCCGCAATGACCGCAATGACCAGTAGCGCCAGACTGCTGCTTGCGGCGAAACCCAGCGCGAGCCAGACAATCAACACCGCGCCGAGCAAAAAAATACAACCTGCGAAAAAACGCATTCTCAATCCTTGTTCCCATACACGACACAGGCCTCCACCAGCCCCAGAGCTGGTTGCAGACGTTGCTCCAATTCAGCCAACAGTAACTCCCTGAGCTCGCTGACCAGTAGCTCACTTGCTGCGGCATCTGCTGTGTCCGCCACCAATGTCTCCCACCGGGGCACCAGCAGGGCTGGAAGGCTGACCAGCACCGACTCCCCCGCCCGCAGCACCTGCTGCTCAAGCGCCTCATCCAGTGCTGCGAGCGCTCCCAGGCCCGGTGCCTGCTGCTGCAGGCAAGAGCGCAGGTCACGGCGCAGCGCATGAATACGCAGCTCCATTTCCCGCTGCCACGCGGCGTGAAACCTGCGCAGGCGTTCCGCGGCGTCTGGCCCGTCGAGCACGCTGGGTGCGTCAAGTCTCGGCAGGGGTATCAGTGCGCCCTCGGCGGCGGCAAAACTGCGCGCAATATCCCGCAGCAGCCCGCCGCGCACCGTCAGCAAGGCCTCTTCACAGTCTTCGCAGGCGCCCACCGTGTTGCGGTGTTCCTGCGTGGCTGGTGGGGGGGCCGCTGCCAGCACGCGGGCGAGCTCACTGGCGCTGTGCAGGTCCAGCGGCTGCCCCAGCCACGCCAGCAGCTCTCCACTGGGTACCGACGCGTCCGCGGCCACAACCGCAGACAGGGCTCGCTGCAAACGCGAGCTGATCGGCGGACGGTCGGAGCGGTTGCTTGAGGCGCGAGACATGGGTAACGGAGCTGCAAAGGGCGTGCATTCTAGCGAAGAACAGGGCTGGCGTCCCCCCCGCGTTAGCGCTGGCAGTCCATGTGTTGCAGGCTATGATAGGCTGCTGGCAAAGGAGTACACAGATGAGCGCTGCGATCTATCCCGATATGCATGACAAAGTGGCACTGGTGACGGGGGCCGCCTCCGGCATCGGCGAAGCCTGCGCCCGGCAGCTGGCGGCCCAGGGCTGTCACCTGGTCTTGCTGGACCGGGACGAGCGGCGGCTCCGGGTCTTGACCGACGCCCTCAAAGCCGAGAGCTCCGTGGGCAGCGTGGCAGATGAAGCAGCCGTCATGGCGGCAGTCGAGCTCTGCGAGTCCCGTTACGGCCGGCTGGATTACGCCGTGAACAGCGCCGGGGTCGCCGGGCGACCCGCCGCGATCGCTGACACTTCTCTCGACGCGTGGCGAGAGGTGATCGACATCAACCTCACCGGGGTGTTTCTGTGCCTGAAACACCAACTGCGAGCGATGCGTGCCGCCGGGGCCGGTGCCATCGTCAACATCGCCTCAGGCGCCGGCTTGATCGCCACACCACAGCTGTCGCCCTACTGCGCCAGCAAACACGGCGTGCTCGGCCTGACCCGCACCGCTGCCATGGAATCCGCCACGACGGGGGTGCGGGTCAACGCCGTGTTACCGGGCTCGACACAAACGCCCATGCTGGAAGCGTCACTGCAACAGGGCCCGGAGTTGAAGAAAATGATTCTCGCCAGCATACCCTGCGGGCGCATGGGCACAGCCGATGAAATTGCCGCAGCAGCCCTGTGGCTCTGCAGTACACAAGCAAGCTACGTCAACGGTCATTCCATGGTGGTGGACGGCGGCACCCTGTGCCGGTAGGTTGCTGGCGATGCCTCCGCAGCCACCCCGTGATCCATAACCCTACGCCCGGGGTCCAGCATAGGCGGACTACACAAGGGCCTGCGTTTATTCACCGTACTTCGACATGAAAATACGCGGGATCGCGATCACGAGTCAGCTTGATCTGACCAAAGTAGGAGCGTGACTCGCCAGCGTTCAGTTCAGCGTTCTCCGCTTCCAAGGACGTATCGTCTTCAGCAAGCTTCGCCATTCCAACCTGGACGCCCAGGGCATCGAACAGGATTATGGTGACATCGGGGGTAATATTCCGCTGACGATCGTTCTGTAGCACAGCAAGGTAACCAAACCGCTTTTTCTGCTCCGTACCTGTCCGTGTGAAGCTAATGCTCTTCAGATAGCGCTCGCCGATGGGAACGATCGCGTCAAAGGACAGGGGATTGAGATCCGGAATCCGACTCTGCACCAGACTCGACCTCTCTTCCCGCAGTTGCGCTACCTGCTGCTCCAGAGCCGTGACCTTGTTGCGCAGGTTGCCTGCACTTGCGTCTTCTCCCCGCATTGCAACCTCGCGGCCAAGAAGCAACTCGTTCGTCGAATAGAGCTTGTAGGCAGTCACGATCCAGCCGATGCCGGTCACTACCAACAGCGCTCCTAGCACGATGGAGACAAGCATGTACTTGACCGCTTTTCTATAATTGCGGCTATATCGTCGAGGTACGCGATTTTCCACCAAGAGTTCCCGGTTCAGTTG
>DIAF01000011.1:41998-94637 GCA_002414665.1 Halieaceae bacterium UBA5085 | reverse complement strand
ACAAGCATGTACTTGACCGCTTTTCTATAATTGCGGCTATATCGTCGAGGTACGCGATTTTCCACCAAGAGTTCCCGGTTCAGTTGAGGCCGCTTTTTTTTCGGAGGTCTATCTGGCGCCTCCACACCGGCGTCGCCCGGACATGGTACCAGACCTCGCTGACTATTCCTCTGGGTGTAGACTGGAAAAAATGCCCTTTACCCAACTGGCCAACCTCACCGGCCAGCCCGGCATGTCAGTGCCACTGTTCTGGACAGCCGGCGGCCTGCCCCTTGGTTCAGAGTTAATCGCTCCCCTGGGGCAAGCGATCACAAGCGTAGCTAACGCACTCCAATCAGCACGGGGGCAGGAATATCGCCAATGCCACATTCCTCCAGAGGCCACATAGGAGAGCGACGATTGCTGAAGGGTAATCGAGCAAAGTCCACTGTCCTCGAACAAGGTGAATCGCAATACAGTATTGTAGAGGCGAAGCTGGCAAAGGCGTTGTAGAAGTGCTGTGCCGACTTGACCACCAGCACGGATGTCGTCAATGGATCAATGCCTACCTCGCGAAAAACCCGGGGGCCGAAAACCTGTTCCCGGTAATCCCCCAGCACGATCTGCACGCCGCCATAACGAACGGCGGCCAGGGTGCCCACTGCAATGGGTTCATAGCCCGGCATGGCATCGATGCGCGCCGTCGGATTAATGCAGGTTACGGTAAAATCGCCGACCAGAGGCGCACCCGCAAGCTCAGTGCTGTGCCCCCCCAGGGACAACCGCACGGTGGCTCCGACGCCCCCTTCAACTACCCGGGCAAGTGCCTCGGGATCGTGGAATAACGCCAGGGCCACATTCTGCAAGCCGCGAGCAACCACTTCATGGAGTATCCAGGTGGCATCACTGCCCGTGCCGGCGCCCGGATTGTCACCGGCATCGGCTATCACCAGCGGCCCGGAGTGTGAGAGAGGTACTTGATCCAGGCACTCCTCGATCGACTGGTAGTGACCCAGGTCCGCGTCACGAATTTTCCAGAGCCTGTGCGCAAACTGCCGGGCATGGCGCACGGCACCCTCAGGGTCGCCATCCGTTATCACTAACACTGCCGCGCCTGCATCCGCAACATCCGACCAGGGAAACCCGTGTACCAGTGAGATATGCAGGACCGAGGACTCCGACTCCAGTGCCCGGGCGTCATCCACGAGCGTTTTACTCGGCGGCAAGGGGGTATGCCACAAACTGAAAACCGGTATCGGTACGAAGGCCGTGACCGGAGAGATCTGTCCCCGCCGCTGGCGCAGCGCGAGATCGACCAGCTGCGCCGCGGTCTCCGGGAAATCCGTGTGCGGGTACTCCTTGATCACACAGACCAGGTTCGCCTGCTCCAGCAGGCGTAGCCCGATGGCGGCGTGCAGGTCAAGCATTACGCCGATGGTCACATCGTTTCCACATGCGCCGCGCACCGCGGCGACGACATCGCCTTCGCAATCGGGATAACCCTCTGCGACCTGTGCTCCGTGCAGGGAGAGCAGAATACAGTCGAAAGGCCCCTGGGCCACAATCTCCGAAACCAGGCTGTTCCTCAGTGTTTCGTAGTCGGCCCGCACGGTCGGCGCCGAGGGCGCAGCGCGAGCACAGCGGCCGCGATACATCTCGACGCCGCTGGCTGCTGCCGCGGCGCAAAGATCCTCGTAGGATCCACAGTGATCCCCGTAGTCTGCCAGCCGTGTTGGCACCGGGGAAAACGCATTGGTTTCATGGATCAGGCCACCAACGTAGATGCGCATTATTCGCCCTTCAATTGCAGCAGGAACTCATCCATCAGCTCCAGTCCTTCCAGCAATTCTGTGGTCTTGCCGCCAATGCCCAGGCGCAGATAATGATCCATCCCAAACCAGTCGCCAGCAACGATCAGTACATCCTTCTCGAGGCGCAGGCGCGTCGACAGCTCGCTGGAGTTGATATCCAGGTTGTAGCCGATAAACGCCATTCCGCCGGCTTTCGGCGGAATCAGGCGGAAGTTTTCCGCGTGATTTGCGACCCAGTTCTGCACGATGGGCACGTTGGTCCGCAACAGCGTGCGCCCATGTTCGAGGACCTCCGCCCGCTTTGCCGGCTGCATAATCACGTTGGCGGCGTACTGGGAAATGATGCCCGTGCTGATGGAGGTGTAATCGTGGTGGTGCCATGCTCCGGCAATGACTTCCGCCGGCCCGGCGAGCCAGCCAATGCGCAAGCCGGGGTGCGCGAGCGACTTGGCGAGACCCGAGGCGACAATGGTTTTGGGGTACAGGTCGAGAAAGCTGGTCGTCTCTACTCCGTCGAGTTCGGAACCTGCATAGATTTCGTCGGAAAGGATATAACAGTCCCTGGCGGCGGCCAGCCTGACAATCTGCTCCATATCCTCGCGGCTCAACACGGCGCCGGTGGGATTATTGGGATTACACAGCGCAATGACCCGGGTCTTGTCGGACAGCCGGGATTCCAGCTCATCCAGATCAGGTGCCCAATTCCTGTCCTCACGCAAATGGAAGGGCTTGACAGTGCAACCCAGGGAGCGGGTCAAACCATACAGCAACTGGTAATTGGGCAGCATCATGGCCACCTCGTCACCGGGCTCCAGCAGGCTCCAGAAGGCGACAAAGTTGGCTTCGGCTGAACCGTTGGTGACCAGGATATTGTCCTCGGTACAGCCCTTGTAATAACCGGCCAGGGTGGCGCGCAGTTCGGGAGCACCATTGGTCTGGCCGTACCCCAGCCGCAGGTCGAGGACCTCCTGCTGTTGCTCCTCATTCAGCAGCTCACGCAGGGTGTAGGGGTGAATGCCGCTTTCCGTGAGGTTGTATTTTACGGTGTTTTCATAGAGCGACTGGTTGCGTTCCAGTTCAAAGGTTTCAATCTGCATGGGTCACACTCCGATAGATTGCTGTGGCGATCGCGATATCCTGCGTGGCGACTCCGGTGAGGTCGACCACGGTAATTTGCCCAGCGTGAGTCCTCCCCGGACTGCTGCCGCCGATGACTTCACCCAATTCAATGACACTGGCCATATTCAATGCCCCGGCACTCACGGCCCGGAACACCTCTCCCCGGCTCGCCGCCTGGGCCCGTGAATCCACGGCGACAACATCAGCCTGCGCCAGCAAGGCCGGGCTGAGCTCCTGCTTTTCCGCGGTATCCGAGCCAACGGCGGTGACATGTGTGCCCGGCGCCAGCTCGTCCAGCAGCGGTACCGTCGCGGGCGTGGTTGTCACGATGAGTTGGCAGCTACGAGCTACTTGCGCTGGATTCTCCGCGAAACGGAGGCGGTAGGTCGTGTCCGCCAGGCGCTGCCGGAGCGCATCAAACTGCACCGCACCCCGCCCCCAGACCAGGACATCACGACACCCCGTTACCGATAGCAGGTGGCGCAACTGTAACTCCGCCTGAATGCCGGTGCCGATCATCCCGATCAGCGCGATCTCCTCCGGCGCGAAATATTTTGCGGCCACGGCACCGGCTGCAGCGGTGCGCTGATCCGTGAGCATCCCTTCATCAAGCAGTACTGCCACCAGTTCTCCAGTGGCCTGGGAGAACAGAAGCATGAGGCCATTGCTGGACGGAAGGCCCAGCGCCGGATTCTGGTAAAACCCGCTGGCGATCTTGACCACGTAGTAGAGATCCCCATGAACGTAGCCGTACTTCAGGTGGACCTCGCCCGGCGGCTGTGAGAACAACATCTCCCCCACCGGTGGCACCACCGCCCTGCCGCTGGACCAGGCAACAAACGCCTGTTCCATCGCAGGCAACAAGTCCAGTGTGGGAAGAACAGCCTCGATCTGCTCCCGCCGGACAATACGGGTCACACTTCGTCCAGACGGTTATGCTGGCGGAGAATGTTCTGCACCTCGGCAAGGGGAAAGCCCGGCGCCACCCGGTCATCCCGTCCAATCATCGTTTCATTGGCGACCATGCAATTGATAATGGCTTCATCGGTCGCCTGTATCGCAGCTTCATACACGCGGCTGATTTCGCCCTCGCCGAGGAAGCTTACGTCCACGACGCCCATGTGCTGCTCAATGCTGTGCTGGTTGCCCGTTGAAAAGGCCAGGAACAGATCGCCGGACTCGTTGGCCGCAATACCCCCCGAGCGGGCGATACCGTAGGCTGCGCGGCGCGCCACGCGGTTGAGCTGGTGCGGCAACAGAGGTGCGTCGGTGGCGACAATGCCGATGATGCTGCCTCTGCCGGGTTCCACGGCACTCTGCAGTGGAAACAGGTGACCCATGGGAATACCGGCTATTTGCATCAGGTGCCGCTTGCCGAAATTGGACTGCACGAATGCACCAACGGTGTAACGCTTGCCGTCAATTTCAAGAGAACGCGAAGCGGTGCCCGAGCCACCCTTGAATTGATAGGTGGTCATGCCCGTACCACCCCCGACACTACCTTCCTCAATGGGTCCGCCGCGGGCATCGGCAAAGGCAGCATACACGTGCTCCTCCTTGACATGGTGCCCGTTGACGTCGTTCATGCCACCGTCGTAGGTTTCGGCTGCCACCGGCATCCAGAACGGTTCCGGGCGCTTTTCGACGTCTACCTGGGCCGTGAGCCAGCGCGCCGTGGCGTCCCGGGTTAGCCCACAGGAGTGGGTGTTGGTCAGGGTGATCGGCCCCTCGAAGCGGCCGCGCTCGACGATCAGGTGCGCCCCCGACATTTCCCCATTGCCGCTCATGGAAAAGAAGCCCGCATACACCGGCAATGTTCCTCGATCGCGGCCCAGGGGAAAAATTGCCGTGACACCGGTGCGCACCGGACCCTCCCCCACCACAAGTGGACCCGAGCCGGAAATCAGGGTGCAATAGCCGACCTCCACACCTGGTACATCGGTGATCGCATTGTTGGCACCGGGCTGACCCAGAAACGGAATACCGGCGCCACGCGCACGCAGTTTACCCGCCGGTGTCTTTCTGTGCTCCTGTTTCACGGGTCAGGCCACCTCAAACAGGCCGGCGGCACCCATGCCACCACCGACACACATGGTGATGACCACATATCTGACGCCACGGCGCTTGCCCTCGATGAGGGCGTGCCCAACCATACGGGCGCCGGACATGCCATAGGGGTGGCCGATGGAGATCGCGCCACCGTTCACGTTAAGGTTCTCGTTAGGTATGCCGAGATGGTCGCGGCAGTACAGAACCTGCACCGCAAAGGCCTCGTTCAACTCCCACAAGCCGATGTCGTCCATCTTCAAACCGTGGCGCTGCAACAGTTTGGGAACTGCAAATATCGGGCCGATACCCATGATGTCCGGGGCACATCCAGCCACCGCAATGCCCCGATAGTAGCCCAGCGGCTCAATGCCGCGTCGCTCGGCATCGCGGGCCTCCATCAGCACGCAGGCACTGGCTCCATCGGACAGCTGGCTGGCATTCCCCGCAGTGACCGTGCCCCCCATGACCGGGGCCAGCTTGCTGAGACCTTCGAGTGAGGTATCGGCGCGGTTACCTTCGTCCCTGCTGAGGGTTACGGTCTGCGTCGAGGTCTCCCCGGTTTCCTTGTTGGTCACCAGTTTGTCGGTGGTTACCGGGATAATCTCGGCATCGAACCGGCCTGCAGCCTGGGCAGCGGCGGTGCGCTGCTGGCTCTGCAGGGCGTACTCATCCTGCGCCTCCCGACTGATATTGAAGCGCTTGGCGACCACCTCCGCAGTCTCCAGCATCCCCATGTGGGTATTCGGGTGGGCTGCCATCAATCGCGGGTCGGGTACGCGGTGCAAATTCATGTGCTGGTTCTGCACCAGGCTGATATTTTCGACGCCGCCGGCAACCAGCACCGTCATCTCATCATCGATGATCTGCTTGGCCGCAGTGGCGATGGTCATCAGGCCCGATGAACACTGGCGATCCATACTCATGCCCGAACAGGATTCCGGCAGTCCACCAGCGAGTGCCGCCAGGCGACCGATATTGAAAGTCTGGGTGCCCTGCTGGATTGAGGCACCCATGATGCAGTCCTCTATCTCGGCGGGATCAACCCCGGCCCGCCGCACGGCTTCTGCGATGGGATAACCCGCCAGAGTTGGCGACTCAAGGTTATTGAATGCACCCTTGTAGGCGCGCCCAATGGGTGTTCTGGCTGTGGCAACAATTACGGCTTCACGCATGGGGGTTTTCCTCTTGATGGATCAGGCGGCCTCGGCGGGAAAGGCGCGCAGGGCGCCTTCTGCCTTGTCCAGAATAAAGTCGATATCTGCTTCGGTCATTGCCGTCGACAGGACCATGAAGCCCTGACTCGCCATGTAGACGCCGTTGTTGAGCATATGGCGGAAAAAGGCCTCCGTGCGCTGGCCAAGGGAAGGCTCGCTCATCATCGCCTTGACCGCCGACCGGTAGTCCTTTATCGGCTCCTCGGTATGGAACAGACCCACCATGGAAGCCGCCCCGGTCACTGTGCCTGGCCGCCCGGTGACCCTGAGCAGTTCCCGCAGACCGCTACGCAGGCGTTCGCCGAGGCCGGCCAGACGATCATGGGCTGCCCGGTCATAGAGTTCCATGGCGGCGACTCCGGCGACCATGGTCATTGGATTGGCGTTAAAGGTGCCGCCATGAGACATCTTCGCGCCGCCGCGGGGATCAAACAGCGCTTCCATCAGCTTGCCGGGGGCTCCTATCGCACCAATCGGCAGCCCGCCCCCGATGACCTTGCCCATCGCGGTGATATCAGGCAACACACCCAACTCGCCCTGGGCACCGTTGTAGCCCATCCGGAAGCTGTATACCTCATCAAAGATAAGCTTGGCACCCAGCGCGCTGGTCTCTTCGCGCAGCATCTTCAGGAACTCGCCATCCACCTGCAGGAAGCCCAGGTTCTTGCAGAGGGGATCGATAATCACCCCTGCCAGGTCGTCGGCATGCCGACGCAGAATGGCGCGACCCACCTCCACGTTGTTGGCGGGCAGGATGATCGTGCTGGCACGAGCCGCCTCGTAGACGCCCGCTGGTGCCACACCCTCGGGCGCATCCTCCGGGCCCCAGAGGTCTGGCGTCGGATAAACGCTCACCGACATAGCGTCATAGCTGCCATGATAGGCGCCTTCAATCTTGGCGATCTTGTTGCGCCCGGTGGCGGCGCGGGCCGCCATGACCGCAATCATCACCGCTTCCGTACCCGAGTTGGCAAACCGCACCTGTTCGACGCCAGGCATCCGCTCGGTCACCAGCTCCGCCAGCCGGATCTCCGCTTCCGTCGGCAGCGCAACGGACAGCAGCTTGCCCGCCTGCTCCCGGAGGGCTGCAACGATCTGTGGATGGCAGTGGCCGTGAATCAAGGCGGAATAATTGTTGATGCAGTCGATACGTTCGACACCATCGACATCCCAGACTCTGCAGCCCTCGGCCCTGTCGATATAAACCGGATAAGGCGGGAAATAAACGGTGTTGCGACTGTTTCCACCCGGCATAACTGACAGGGCGCGCTCATACAGTGCGTGTGATCTGGATTGATGGTCAGGATACATGCGGGCTCTCCTTTCTTTTTTGTTTATGCACCGTCTCGCAAACGCTGGCGCAACAACTTCTTGTCCAGCTTGCCCAGGGTGACACGGGGTATGTGATCGACAACGAATACCTCCCGCGGCACCTTGAAGTCAGCCAGCTGATCTTTACAGTGTTGGATGATTTGCGCTGCCAGGTCAGCCACAGCGGTTGCTTCCGTGGTACCGGGAGCCTCCACAAAGGCCACCGGTACTTCATCAAGCATGTCATCCGGTCGCCCGACCACCGCGACTTCGAGAACACCGGGCACTGCCCCGACCACCCGCTCGATTTCTGACTCCGCAACGTTTTCCGCGCCCACGCGCAGCATGTCACCCGCGCGACCGTTGTAGCTGATACAGCCGTCCGCGGTGGCAGTTACCATGTCGCCAGTGTCAAACCATCCATCTGCATCAAAGGCCTTGTTCGTCGCCTCCGGGTTGTGCAGATAGGAATGGAACAGAGAGAGCCCGGGGATGCCGCGCAGCCACAGGCGCCCGCTTTCCCCGAATGCGGCATCGCCACCATCCGCAGAGCGTACCTGCACTTCGTATTCCGGCGAGGGCAGCCCCATGCTCATTTCACGATCCGGCATACCCAAGGTCGAATAGATGGGCAAGGCAACGGTTTCGGTCATGCCGAACCAGCCGATACAGGGAATGCCGAATAGTTGCTGGACAATTCCGGGGTTGTGTCCTCCAAGGCCCCAGCGCTCAACGAGATGTTCCGCTGGAACGGGTCGAGACATCAGGGCTTTCAGGGCAAAGGGAATCTGGATGCCCCAGTTGCAGCGGTGAGTGACTACACAATCCCAATACCGGGAGGCGGAAAACCGCGGTTGCAGAACAAGGGTCGCACCCGCCCACAAGGTCGCCAGATGCGAATAACACAGTGCATTGGTGTGATACAGGGGCAGGAATACATGGCCGATATCTGCAGGCCGGATCATGCATACCTGTGCATTGCTGCGCGCTGCAAATATCGCGTTGGCATGCGTCCAAAGCACGCCCTTGGGACGCGATGTGGTACCCGAAGTATACTGGACCGAATTGTAGGCAAGCGGGTCGGAGTCCACCGGCTGGAATCCGCTGGGGTCAATCAGCAATTCCGCAAAGGCCACTGCACCGCCGATATCAGCACTGGCAGGCTCGGCACCCGCATCATGGTCTATACAGGCAACCCACGCCAACTGTTCACCTGCCGTCGTGACACGCTGCAGATATGAAGGCTGGGTGAGCGCCACCCGGGCGCCGCAGTGGCCAATAAAATAAGCCAGTTCCTCACCGCTGGAGCGCGTATTGGTGGTCACCACCACAGCACCCAGTTGTGAACAGGCATGCCAGATCTGCAGGAACTCGGGGCAGTTATCCATATGCAGCAGAACAAAGTCACCCTGCCCTACCCCTCTGGCCCGGAGCCCTGCTGCCAGCGACAGCACGGAAGCGTAGAATTCACCGTAGCTGATCGAACACGAGGGGGCATCAAATGGCGCCCACACAATAAACGGGTGATCGCCGCGACTCTCGGCTCGCCATCGCAGTAACCAGGGTACAGTGCGCTGGTTGCTGCCATTGAGCCGGGGTACCTTCCGGCATGAAGATGATCCTGGTGCGGTCGTTGCGGTCACGTGTTCTACCCTGCCTTTCGCGCTGCGGTTGCGCGTTGACTTATAATATGAACAGTGTTCATATTAGCAGAATCCCATGGTCTGGCAAGCAAATTAACGCTTCCCGCATCTTCAGACAGGAGCCCTCGTGGATAAGCAGATACAACAACTCATCACAGCAACGGCAGCAGAGGCGCCGGGGGTACTACTGGGAATCAACGCCCCCTTTCAGCAGTTGCACTTTCAGGGTGCGGCCGGGAAATACTGTCGGGAGGATAACGCAGAACTGAAACCCGACCATGCCTTTCGCATCGCCAGCATGAGCAAAACCTTTACCGGCCTGCTCTGCGCGCAACTGCTCGAACAAAGCCAGATAAGTCTGCAAACACCGGCGGTAGAACTGCTGCCTGCGAACATTGCCGCCCGGGTTCCCGTCGCTGAGGGCCATCACCGGGAAGAAATCACACTGGAGCTATTGCTCCATCACCGCGCCGGCTTCAATGACTTTGCGCTATCTGAAGAATGGTTCCAGGTGCTGGCGAGCGACCCCGGAAAGTTTCGGGCGCCGGAAGAGATCGCCGAATGGGCACTGGACAACGCGAAGCTGGTGGGCGCACCCGGCGAAATCTATCACTACTCTGATACCGGCTACGTTCTGCTCGGTCTACTGCTGGAACAGGTGACCGGGACCTCCTACGCGCAACTGTGCCGGAAAAACATATTCGACCCGCTCGGCATGGATCAGACCTACCTGGAGGGACATGAACCGGCACGGGGCGATTTGTCCCACTGCTATATCAACATGAATGGCGATTACATCGATGCCCTGCAGATCAACGGCAGTTGTGACTGGGCCGCGGGAGGACACGTATCAACGCTTCAGGACCTGGACAGGTTTCTGCGCGCGACCTTCGCCGGCAAGCTCACAGTTCAGCCGGAAACTCTGGATATATTTCTCAAGGGCAAACTCGCCAAGGAGGGCTACCACTACGCCATGGGCATCGGCAGGAAGGTCATCCACGGCAAAACCCTGTGGGGGCACCTCGGCCACTGGGGATCCTTCATGTACTACTGCCCGGAGGAGCGCTTGAGCCTGAGCGGCACGCTGAACCATGACGGCGCGCAACACAACCTGTTCCTGGAACAGCTGCTGCAGATTGTTTTTCCGAACGGGCCTGCACCGTCAGTCAGGCCCTGAGCGGGACATACTTTCCCGTTGCGAGATCCTTGCGTACCTCGCCGGGGTCCCAGCTTCTTCCTTCCATGACGATCCCGACGCCGGGAACCCTGCTACGCAGGCGCTCCAACGCAAACTCCAGGTTCGCCGGCGCATCGGAATCCGGCTCTTCCAGGGGAATCAGTGACCCAACCAGCACAATGGATTTTTTCAGCGCCATCCCGCTCAAGTGTTGCAGCAAATAGACACCGGTCTCGGGCATCGTGTAGGTGCCATGAGGTATGAGTATGCAGTCAGCGAGCGAGGCCTCTATCGCTGCCGCCACGGCGGCCCGGTCGCTGTCATCAATAGCGCGGGAGTCCTTCATCACGACCGGGGTGAACGCTATATCCAGGTCGAAACGCTCCCGATTACAGTCCAGCCAGCGCAGAACGCAGCTCTGCGGGGGTGCCTGCTCAGGTGAGAGGATCCCGTTGATCGTGCCGCCGGTTTCGATCAGGGCCAGTTGCATCGCTATGCTGACAACTCCACTACCACCTGCCTGATCACTCTGCCATGAAGGTCGCAGACCACTGCTGTATCAGATCCATCCACAGATCGTTGCCGCCAGCGCTATTGATAAGACAGACGAAGCCGAGTTTTTTCTCAGGAATAACCGTGTAGACGCTGCGCCAGCCGGGATTGCCGCCGGTATGCTGCACGGCGCGAATGTTCCCCAGGTCCAGCACGTAGTGGCCCAGGCCGGTGTAAAAGTCCATATCCATCTGGGTCTCGGCATAGCGGTCAGGGCGTTGCATTTCAGCAATGGACGCAGGGCCAAGTACACCGCGACCCGCCGGCTCACCACTGGGGCCCTGCATTTCGGCGCAGGCAAACCGCGCCAGTTCCGTGATGGTGGAATACATGCCTCCGGCGGCTTTGCCGTTGGTGCGATACAGCGGGATTTCCTCCAGGTCATCGCTGTAGGGTTTCGCCACCAGCGGCAGCTGCGCGTCGCGTATTTCAAAGCTGGACTCGGGCATTCCCAGGGGATTGAGAATTGCCTCACTCATGAATTCGGTAAAGGTTTTCCCAGTGATCTCCTCGATAATCAACTCCAGAATGGTAAATCCGCCACCCGAGTATGCGAAGACGGTTCCAGGCTCATGCAGCAGTTGGACCGGCATGCCATAGGAGTCCGGATCAAGCCCCCATTTCAGACAGTACTCCAGCTGCCGCTCGTCAAGGGAAGGCGTTCGCCCGTAGAGAATATCGTCCACGGTGTACCAGGTATCATGGTAGAGCGTACCGCCGCAACCCGAGAGCGAGGTGCCACCAAAGTGCATCAGCAACAGCCTGGGCGTGACTGCCTTCGCGTCATACTGCGATGGCGGCAGATGCCAGCGCGTCAGGTAGGTATCGATCGACGCATCCAGATCCAGCTTGCCAGCCTCCACCAGCTTCATGATTCCCCAGGCCGTAACTGACTTGGAAATGGAGGCAATCTGGAAAATACTGCGTTCGCTTAACGGTACTTGCGCCTTGACATCCGCATAGCCGTAGCAGCGCAGGTCGGTGACTTCGGAGTTCTCAATCAGCGCCAGCGCACAACCCGGCAAGTTCAGCGCCGACAGCTGTGCCGGCACAGTGTCGTCGAGGTGTTTAACAAAGTCTTTCATGCTGTTTCTCCAGCCAGGGCTTTGCTCACGATCTCGTAGAGTCCTTTGGATATATTCGCGTCCAGTACTTTCCTGAGCGCTGCGCGCATCAGCTCCTGCCTGCCGGGGTCAAACCTGCGCCATTGCAGTATCTGCGGCATCAGCCAGTACGTCGAACCCGGCTTGAACCCGTCGACCAGAATCAAACGCTCGGCCAGCATGTCGTAGGCGCGACCGCTGGGCTCGTTAAAGCCGACCCGGTTCTGGCGGAAAAATCCGCCATAGAAAGCCATCGCCCTTGGAGCATTCATGATATCCATGGCCGGGTGCTGTTCCAGTTCAAGCATCAGATCAACGGCATTTGGCAGGCGCGAAAGCGCCTGGGCGTTAAACCATTTGTCAATTACGGGCGGCTTGTGTTTCCAGCGCTGGTAAAAGTCGGCGAGGCCCTCGTCCCGTTCCTCGCAGTCCACATGGCAGAGGGCGGCGAGCGCCGCAAAACCGTCTGTCATGTTTTCACTGCTGCGGATCTGGGCGAGGCAGAGAGCGAGAATATCCTGGTCCGGGTCGGCCAGCAGCAGCTCCAGGCAGCGATTGCGCAGGCTGCGACGACCGGTCGCCTCAGCCGAGAATACGTACGGCCCGGCATCAGCCAGTGCATGGTAGCGCTCAAGCAACTGCTGGCGATTGTTCCTGGCCAGTTGCCCGGCGATATAAGCCCGGGCGGCATAGTGGCCATCAATATCAATCTGGTCCAGTCCTGCACTCAGGGTCGGCTCTTCCGGCAGCGAGAGCAACTCCGCAAGCAGACCCGGCTCCGCTTCCTCGTCCCGAAGCAGCGCAGACCAGGTGTCGGAGAAGACTTGTTCCAGCACCAGAGGAGTTTTCGCATGCCAATGCCTCGCCAGCTTCCGGGTGACATTGATCGCCAGTGACTGACCCGCTTGCCAGCGATTGTAGGAATCGGTGTCCCTGGACCAGAGCAAGGCCAGTTGCTCATTGGACAAACCTGCCTGCAGGGATACCGGGGCGGAGAAACCCCGCAGCAGTGACGGCACTGGTTCAGAGGACATGCTCTCGAACCGGAAGGTCTGGGATTCCTGCCGCAACTCCAGCAACAGGTTGCCGTCTACCGTTCTGATATCCGGGTGACTGACAGATAACTCATTCCCGGCCTGATCCAGCAATCCCGCGAGCACGGGGATATGAAACGGCGCTTTAGAGGGCTGGCCCGGCGTTGCGGGCGTCGACTGACTCAACCGCAGTTCATAGCACCGGGTTGCAGGATCGTAGCTCCCACTGGCCTCTACGCGCGGGCGACCGGCCTGGTCATACCAACGATAGAACTGCGACAGGTCGTAGCCGCTGACATCCTGAATGGTCGAAATAAAATCCTCTGTGGTGACAGCCTGCAGGTCATACCGTTCAAGGTACTGCTGGACACCCTGACGGAACAACGCATCGCCGACCAGACACTGCAGCATACGTATAACTTCGGCGCCTTTTTCGTAGACCGTTGGGGTGTAGAAGTTGCGAATCTCGATGTACTCGTCAGGCTTGACCGCATGAGTCGCCGGGCCGTCATCTTCCGGGAACTGGTTGCGCTGCAGGGCCTTGACGAACTCAATGCGCTTGACCCCCGCGCCGGACATATCCTGAGAAAAACACTGGTCCCGATAGCGCGTCAGGCCTTCCTTCAGGCACAGCTGAAACCAGTCGCGACAGGTCACCCGGTTGCCGGTCCAGTTGTGGAACACCTCGTGGGCGAGAATGCGCTCGATGATCAGGTAGTCGGCGTCGGTAGTGATTTCCGGGTCGGCGCAGATCCCATTGGCGTCGAAGATGTTGAGCCCCTTGTTCTCCATCGCCCCGACATGGCCGGTCAGCGCGACAATATTGTAAACATCAAGATCGTACTCGCGACAGTATTTGTCTTCTTCCCAGCGAAGGGCACGCTTCAGCGCGCCCATGGCAAAATCGCACTCGCTGATACGATCCTGATCGGCGTAGATCCCCAGTTCGATCCTGCGGCCGCTACCGGTGATGTATTCATCGTTGAGACAGGCAAAGTCTCCGGCAACAATGGCAAAAATATAGGACGGTTTGGGAAAGGGATCCTCCCAGCGCACCCAGCGACGCCCGTCCAGCAGTACGCCCTCTTCTACAGGGTGCCCGTTGCTGAGCATGACCGGGTAAGTCGAGGGCAGGCCAATCAGGGTAACCGAGTAAATTGACAGCACATCGGGCCGGTCCGGAAACCAGGTGATCCGGCGCAAGCCCTCGGCCTCACACTGGGTGGCAAGTTTGCCAGAGAGCTCGAACAAGCCCTCGTCACCTTCATTAGCGGCCGGACTGATTGTCGTTCGGGTCATCAGGGTACAGCGCGGCGGAAGATCGAAGATACTCAGCACGTCGCCTTCCAACCTGTACTGGGTGGGCGGCAACGCCTCGCCGTCCAGCGCGATGGCATCCAGAGAGAGGCCAACGCCATTGAGCTGCAACGGGACGATCTCTCCAAACTTGCGCTCCAGCAGCAGGTGGCTTTCGACCACCGTTGCCTTGCGGTCCAGCTCAACCTGCAGCCGTACAGACTTCACCAGAAAAGGAAATGGAGCGTAGTCCCGCAGCCGGATCGGCTGCGGTTTGCGATTGGGAGCCGGAGTAGTCAAGGGGTATGACCCTGCAGCGCCTGGAATCAGAACCGGAATCGCAACTCAGCGCCGTAGGTACGCGGAGCAATCAGCGCATAGTGGTAAAGCGGGAACACAAATGAGCTGGCGCCAAACAGATTATTCACGTTGTCGTCATCGGTAAGATTCCGACCCCACAGCGTCACTTGCCAACTATCATCACTACCGGAAATGCCGAGTCTGGCGTTAACAATACCCTGACTATCTGCAGTAAAGAACGGATCATTATTGGGCTGCAGGAAAAAGTCATCCTGATAGGCGTAGTCCACGCGCAGGCTTCCCTGCAGATAGTCGCTAAAGTTCCACTCTGTCTGCACGCCGAGGCTGGCAGTCCATTCAGGCGCTCGCGTTAATTTATTGCCACTGTAATCCGTGTTCGCGTCGAGCACATACTCATCATACTCGGCATCCGCGTAACCCAACGCTCCATACACTGTCCAACGTTCCAGAGGCACCCACTCAAAGTCGACTTCAAAGCCATCACTGACCGCTTCACCCGCATTGCTCTGCTGGAAGCCGGCTCCGGCAACAAAGCGGCTCTCCTGTTTGTCTTTGTACTCCATATGGAATACCGCGACATTCACGCGTAGCGTATTGTCCAGGAGGGTGGACTTCAAACCGAGCTCGTAGGCATCCAATGTTTCAGCATCAAAGCTGACCAGAGATGCCGTGGTACTGACACCATTGTTGAAGCCGCCCGCTTTATACCCACTGGCGTAGCTGGCATAAGCCAGGATATTTTCACTGGGCTGCCAATTCAGGCTTAAAGTGGATGTTAACTCGCCATCGTCCTGCTCATCCTGCAACACAAAGTTCGAGAAGCCTACGGCACCGGCGAGAGGGTCAGCCTTTTGTTCATAATCCAGGTTCTTGTCGTCCTCTGAATAACGCAAGCCACCTGTCACGCTCCACTGATCTGTGAGATCGTAGGTCGCATTACCGAAAAACGACAGGCTATCGGTTTCAATCGAAGACGTCGCGTTGATATCCACACCGTTCGGTAAACCGGGGCTGATGTCCGAGGGCAGCAAGCCGCTGCCAATCAGGTCGGTCAGACCAAAGAACGCGAAGATGGTATCGCTCCCACTCAGCGACTGGGTAAACACATCAAATTCCTGATGATAAAAATAGGTGCCAACCACCCAGTTCAAACGTGCGTCAGCGTTGCTTTCCAAACGGAACTCCTGGCTCCAGGATTCCATATCGCGCGTATCAATACCCGTCAGGTCATCCAGGGGGGTCCAATCCGAATCCTGCTTGTAATCCTCCTCCAAGGACTGCATCGACGTGACAGAGGTGAGGGTGACGTTGTCAAAGTCATAGTTAACGTGCAGCGCATACATGCTGTCTTCAACGTCTTCAAAGCCAGGGTCCGGGATACTGACGTCATAGGTCTTTTCAAGGGGCTCTCCCTGGAAGCGTGTTATGTAGGCATTGCCTCGACCTTTGCTCTCCCGGTAGCTGGCGGTAAGCAATACGTCCATTCGCTCGTTGACCGTCCACAAAAGCTGTCCGCGGCTGGTCGTGTAGTCGAGATTGTTAACCGTGCCACCAAAGCTGTTGTCAAGAAAGCCGTCGCGCTCGACATCCACAACCGAGAGTTTTGCAGCCAGGTTATCCGTCAGCGGTACACTGATCAGGCCGCCCATGCGGGTATAGTTATAATCACCCACATCCAGTAGCACCATGCCCTCGAGTTCTGTGCCCGGCCGTTTGGTTGTGATGTTGATTGCGCCGACGGTGGTGTTGCGACCGAATAGAGTCCCCTGGGGGCCCTTCAGAACCTCTACCCGTTCAATGTCCAGCAAATCGCTGTTGAAACCCGAGTCTCGACCGATATACACCTCATCGATATAGACACCCACGGCCGGGTCGTTGCCCAGGCCGCCACCGGAGGAAATGCCGCGCAGTGTGATATTGGTAAATTTGTTGCTCAATGGCTCCAGGTAGCTCATGTTGGGAACCAGCTGGGTAATATCCTGCAAACGCACCAGGCCGGCCTCGGCAATATCCTTCGCCGTGAGCGCGCTGATGGCAATGGGTACTTGCTGCAGGTTTTCCTGGCGCTTGCGCGCTGTCACCAGCACTTCCTCCAGCTCCTGGCTGAAGCCGGGCTCGCTGGTCAGTGCAACACTCAAGCCGAGGGTCGACACGGCAGCTACTTTCAGTGACAAGGTCCTAATCATATGCGACTCCCGGCTCGTAGGTTGTTAAATGAACAGCGTTCATATGAACAGTGTTCATTTAAACTACAAGATTCAGGATTCGTCAAGGCCTATTTTGGCACTCCGACCAGCGCGCCTCTCAGGAAAACGTTCATAAGCGCGTCTGCGAGCGCGTCGACGCTGATCTCCGGGGCCTCACCCACGGTAACCATGCCATCGAGCATTTGCATGGCTGCACCGTGGCAAAGCGACCAGACGGCAAGCGCATACGGATAATGAATGGCCGACTTCGAGGGGTCATAGGAGCCACTGCCATACCACCATTCCACCGACACCCTGAAACTCGTGTCGCCGGCTTCATCGACTTCCGGAAGTGCCCGGTACCCCAGCACGGCCCGACTGAACATCAGGCGATACAGGCTGGGGTTGCTCGCGGCAAAATGCAGATATTCGCGGGTGAGATGGCGCAGACAAGCCTCAGGATCGGCGATCGTATCGTAGGCCACACGCTCGAGTGCCTCGATCTGACGATAACCATCGGCAGCAATCGCCGCCAAAAGCTCGTCGAGGCTCTTGAAGTGATTATAGATTGCCGAGGGAGCGACCCCCACGTCCCTCGCCACACGGCGCAGGCTTAAAGCGCTGAGCTCCTCGTTTTGCAGCAGTTTCTGCGCAGTCTCGAGCAGTCGATCGCGCAGATTACCCTTATGATACCCGTACTGAACAGCAGATTTTGAAGCAGTCACCGTAATGCCAATTGTTCCAAACGTTTCCGGATTATAGCGTGCCGGCGAGCGTCAATGGGGAAATTCCAGAGGATTGCAGCGGCAATAACGCTGGTAACAGCCGGAATGATGATATAGGTCGTGTGGAGCCCCCACAGCGCCATCCCCTGATTGTCAGCACCCAACTCATAGCCAAACAGGGCCAGCAGGGGAAACGCAAACCCTGCCCCCATCCCCATGGTCCCCTTCTGCAGCAAGGTCTGGACCGCGAAATAGTTGCCAGTATTGTTGCTTCCAGACTTGAGAGTACCGTAGTCCGAGATATCGCCCAACAACGCCATGGGCGCAATATAGCTGGCCGAATTGATGAAAGCCGTCACGATCACCATAAGCATGAGAGGCAAAAATGCCTCAATCCCGGGTTCAAGCAAAAATACAGCCGGCTGCGCGAGAGAAAAAGCCGCCCAGGAAAATGCCCAGCATCGGTGCTTGCCATAGCGCCCCATCAACCTCGCCCACACCGGCATCGACAGGGTTTGAACCAGGAAGAACATGATCATCAACAGCGGGAATTTTGCTCCCAGCTGGAGATAATCACGCATAAACACGAAGATGACCGAGAGGTACATACCCTGCCCGATACCCCAGACAGCCTGCGCCAGCACGAAGCGCCACAAAGGGCGATTGAACTTCAGGTCACTCACCGTCTTGCGCAGAGATTGCGGCGCCTGCTTCGAGAGATCGATACCCACCGGGACAAATGATATGGCCAGCAGTGCGCTGAGCGGCATCAGCACAATAAATATCCAGGCTATGCCGTTGATGACCTGCGGGCCGATCTCAGATGTCCCGGTGAACGGAGCAAGCATCAACGGTAGCGCCCAGAAGAGAAGGCTGCCGATCACCGACATCACAGAGTACGTGGTGGAGATGCGTGAGCGGTCGTTATAACTTACCGCCAGTTCACTGCCCCAGGCCTGGTGGGCGATCGTGAACAGGGTAAAGCCGAGATAAACACCGCAAAGCCAGAGCGCGTAATAGAAACTGCCCGCGTCAGCGGGCGGGCGAAAGAGGTGAAAGATCGACACCGAGGAGACAATAGCCCCCATCACCAGCCACGGCTTGCGCCTGCCCCAGCGCGTTGTAGTGCGGTCTCCCAGATACCCGACAATCGGATCCGTAGCCGCATCGAACCACCAGCGCAACAGGTTCACCACGCCGATTCCCGTGAGCGTGGCGGCAGTGTGTTCGACATAAAAAGTCGGCAGAATTATGGCTGCAGGCAGGTTGATAAATGCGATGGCTATGCCCGGCAGTGCGTAGAGGAACACCTGGCCATTGCTGGATTTTTGCATGCTGGCGCCCTATTCGAGACCGGGATACGACTGAAGTAGCGCGGCGATTTCCTGCTGCACCCCTGGAGTCAGCTTGGCAATCACATCCACCGCAGTCAGGTCGTCACGCATCTGACCTGCCGAACTGACGCCGGAAATTACAGCGACACGCCGAATGTGAACGATGTTCATATTCGGCTATATCTGCAACCGCGTCAATCATGAGTAGTGGCAACAAAAAGATGCCTCAGAGTGAGGCTACAGCCTTCGGACTAAAAAAAGGTCTTGATGGCACCACTGATGCCATAGTCATCGTCGACCAGGAACAGGTATTTCCACTTGTCAAAGGTAGTACAGGGGTGGCTGATTCCAAAACCCAATAAGTCTCCAACCCGCAGGTCTGCCTCCTGCTCAAAATGAAGATAGGCATGCTGATCGTTGAGCCCGGTAACCCTGATAGATTGATCGATAGCCTGGGGCTCTGAATGCACGCCGGGACGAAACCACCAGCGCACCAGCGGCAGCTCGATATCGTAGGACAGGTCGCGCTTGCCAGCATTGGCGAAGGCAAGCCCCGGCTCAGGCTGAGACTGTACCTGCGCCCACACCTCCAGCGCAGGCTGCAGGTGGTCAAGCGGGGCGATAAGGCCCCGTGCCAACATATCGCGGTAGGCTCTCTGGTACATACCGTGGTCATGGGATATCGAGCAACCGCTGCGAATGATCACCTGCAGAGCCCGGGCGTCCGACAGCGTGCGCAAGCGCTGGGCCACCAGATCGTAGAACGCGGAACCACCGGCCGACAGGTAGGCGGTGCCGGGAGCGAAAAGCTCGTGGGAATCCATGGTGCGATAGCAGTCACCGATTTGCTCCAGCAGGGCCTCGACCTGGGCAGTGGCTTTGCCAAAATCGGCCATGTTGAATATCCCTTCATACGCTTCCAGCCCGGAGGCAGGGATACCGAGTTCCTGGAGTACGCGGGCAAGCTCGCAAGCCTCGTCAGCGTTGCGCAGCCCCGTCCGTCCGCCAGGTGCCCCGATTTCAATTAACAGCGCCAGCTGCCCGGCGGCGATGGGGCCACGCAGACAGGATGCAAGTTCGCTGGCGTTATGCGCAGAATCCACGATCAGGAAAAAACTGGCCCGCGGATACTCATCGCAAAGATCGACGAGCCGGCGCAAGGACTGTCGACCCGTAACCTGGTTGGCGATAAATACCGATTCCACACCATGTTGCAGGCAAATCTCTGCCTGTATAGGGTTAGCGGCGGTGATACCCTTGCAACCGTGCTCCAGCTGCAGGGAAAATATCTGGGGAGACATTGTGGTTTTGCCATGCGGGTATAACCACACATCCTGGTCCCGGGCAAAACGTTGCATCCACAGGGCGTTGTGCAGCAGCGCGCTCTTGCGGATTATCGCCAGGGGAAAAGACATGTCCTCTCGCAGCATGTGCCATCCCTGGCGGCCAATATCACCGAGTACCACAGGGGGACCAGGGGGCATGCCTTTTTCGGAAGAAGGCACCAGTTCTTCCTGAATTTTCTGCAGGGGGGACATCACTCGACCCTCAGTGGCTATGTACAGTACCGGACGCAAGCCGCCAGGCACTACCGTCCGGCTCGACCGTCACTTCGTGCTATCTGGCGCCCTACTCCAGGCCCGGATTTGCCTGCAGCAACGCCGCTATTTTCTGCTGTACCTCAGGGGTCAGTTTGCCGACCACATCGACTGCGGCCAGGTTGTCGCGCAACTGGGCGACCGAACTGGCGCCGAGAATAGTCGTGCTGACCCGTGAATTGCAGCGGGTCCAGGCCAGCGCCAGGTGGGTAACTGAAACACCCAGGTCCAAGGCAATTTGCGTGAGTTGCCTGGTCACCTCTACCCGCGCCTGTCCCTGCTCGCTGAGGATGTCTTTCGCCAGCCAACCATAGCCATCCAGACTGGCACGAGAACCACTGGGAATGCCGTCATTGTATTTTCCGGTGAGCACCCCGGAGCACAGCGGCGACCAGCAGGTCAGGCCGAGCCCGTGCTGTTCATAGAGCGGCGCGAACTCCTGCTCTACCTTCCGGCGGACAAACAGATTGTATTCCGGTTGCTCCATAGTGGGCGGCGTCAGATGGTGCTGTGCCGCCAACGCATAAGCCTCCAGCAATTGCTCCGCTGACCACTCGGAGGTTCCCCAGTAGAGAACCTTGCCCTGCTGGATGAGCGTGTGCATGGCTCGCACAGTTTCCTCAATCGGCGTATCCGGGTCGGGCCGATGGCAACATTCACATCAACCGAGCGCCCAAAGGTCACCCAAGAGCCAAGGCTGAACTCGCTCAGTTGCAAGCCGGACTTCCCCAGCCGTTGATATCTCATCGCTCTATCCTTATCCAGCAGCGGGAAGCGTCCCGCTGTGGCACCCTTGGGGGCAGAGCAGGACGCCGAATATGAACATTGTTCATATTCGGCTATATTACCAACCGCGTCAATTGTGTGGCGTGGAAGCGAGCCACAAATGACAGGAGCATACAAACCATGAACTCTCACCTTGTCGTGCAACAGCAGAACCACATCAGCACCGTCACGCTCAACAGAACCGAGAAGGGTAATGCACTGAGCACCGACATGCTGACGGAGCTTGAAGCTATAGCGCGGAGCTTTGCCGACGACGAGCACACGCGCGCCGTGATCATCCGTGCAGAGGGGGCCAATTTCAGCTTCGGCATGGATCTCGATGAAATGGCAAACCGCGAGCGTCCAAGCCTGGTGATGTTGCGCCGCGAGGCGGAGTTGGGCGCACGGCTGATGCGTGCGCTGCGGGATATTCACCAGCCCACTATCTGTGCCATTCAAGGCGTTGCAACCGGTGGGGCCACCTGTATTGCAAGTGCCTGCGACTTTCGCATCGCCGCTGAAAATGCCCGCATGGGATACGGCGAGGTCAAGCTTGGCATCAATCTGATGTGGAATGCACTGCCACTGTGTGTCCACCTTGTCGGGCCAGCCCGCGCCAAGCAGTTAATTATGTCAGGCAAGTTGGTCGCTGCGGATGCCCTGGCCCAGTGGGGCTTTATCGACGAAATCTGCCCACTGGAAGAACTGGGTGCACGTGCACTGGCATGGGCGAATGACTATGCTGTACTGCCCCCAATGGCGGTGCAAATGATCAAGCGCAGTATCAACCGGGTGGCAGGGGCGTTAGACGAAGCCATTATGCATGCCGATGTGGACCAGTGGTTACTGGGGGTACAGAGTGAAGACTTCACGGAAGCAGTATCCGCCTTCATGCACAAGCGGCCGGGAGAATTCACCGGCAACTGAGGACAATAACCATGCTTAAAACCTGCACGCCGCTGGCACTACTCACCGCGACACTCATGTCCACAGCCCACGCAAACACCATCGACACCTTGTTCGCAGCCGCCGTCGCGCCGCCTTTCGAGGTCTCTGTGCAGCAGCCGTGCCGAAACAGCAATCCTCAACGCAATGCCTATTTTGGCGCCACCCATATCCATACCACCCTGTCCGGCGACGCCAACGCGTTCGGCGTCACCAACCGACCTGATGACGCCTATGCCTTTGCACGAGGCGAGCCAATCACCCTGCCCCCCGCATACAACAACAGCAACGGTAGCCGCGTGCAACAGCTGGCACGGCCACTGGATTTTGCGGTGGTGACTGACCATGCGGAGTATCTGGGTGAAGTTGTGCGTTGTTCTACACCGGGCAACTCAGGCTACGGCAGCGCCACCTGCAAAATGTTCCGTGGGGAAGAACTCGGCGGCTGGCCGCAGGAGATGAGCCATCTGGCTCGGATGTTCGCTCTGGTCATGAAAGGAAAAGCAGCGCCACGTAACCCGGAAGTGTGCGGCGAGGACGGCATCGCTTGTATTGAAGCCATGTCCGGGCCCTGGCTGGAAATTCAGCAGGCAGCAGAAACGTGGAATGATGCCAGCGAAAACTGCGAATTCACCACTTTTGTCGCCTACGAATACTCCCTCGCAATCGACTCCAACAACATGCATCGCAACGTGATTTTCCGCAACTCCACCGTCCCAACACTGCCTGTCAGCGCGCAAGAGGCAAGCACGCCGCAGGCGTTATGGCAAAACCTGAAGAAGAACTGCCTGGACTCCTCTACCGAATGTGACGTGTTGGCGATCCCGCACAACTCCAACTGGAGCGCAGGGCGGATGTTTTACTCGGAATACCCCGGCGCTGACACGCTTGAAGAGCAGGCTCAACTGGCAGAATTACGCCAACGCCTGGAGCCCCTGGTCGAAATCATGCAGGTGAAAGGTGATTCGGAATGCCGCAATGGGCTCTATCAAGTGCTGGGTAGTGCCGATGAACTGTGCGATTTTGAAAAATTGCGGGAGCCCTCCGAGCCCGCGAAAGACTGTGAACTCAGCACCGGTGTCGGTGGCATGCAGCTGAGCAGCTGTATATCTCGACTGAGCTTCGTGCGTTACGGTCTGATTGAAGGCCTCAAAGAACAGCAGCGCCTTGGCATTAACCCACTCAAGCTTGGCATTATCGCCGCCGGTGACAACCACAATGCAACAGGAGGCGCTGTGTCTGAGGCGCATTTCGAGGGTGCCTCTGGCCAGGATACGCTCCCGCAAGACCGCCTGCAGGGGGAAATCAAAGTCGGTGAAGTGGCGACCAGCTCCCCGGTGCGCAGCAACCCCGGTGGGCTCGCAGGCATCTGGGCCGAAGAAAACAGCCGAGAAGCGTTGTTTACTGCCATGAAGCGGCGCGAAACCTTTGGCACCAGCGGGCCGCGAATCGTGCCACGCTTCTTCGGCGGCTGGCACTTTCCCGAAGACCTGTGCGAGCAGGCCGACTTTGCCGCGCAAGGTTACCAGCAGGGAGTGCCAATGGGCAGCGACCTCCCCGCCGCGCCCAATAAGAACAGTGCGCCAGTCTTTGCGCTGAGCGCCTTGCGTGACGCCACCGAGGAAGGGGCGCCTTTACAACGCATCCAGGTTATCAAAGGCTGGCTTGACGATGAGGGGCGTATGCACCAGGACATCTATGACGTTGCGGGCAATGCCGACAATGGCGCCAGCGTAGATATCAATACCTGTGAACGCAAAGGGGAAGGATACCCGCAGCTGTGCAGCGTATGGCAAGACCCGAACTTCGACGCCAAACGCGACGCGGTATACTACGCGCGTGTCGTTGAGAACCCCAGCTGCCGCTGGTCAACTTATCAGTGCAATGAGCTCGCTATATCCGATAGACCACCCAGCTGCAACGATCCCGAGGTCCCGAAGACGATTCAGGAGCGCGCCTGGACCTCTCCTATCTGGTACACGGCGCCCTAAAAATGCAGAACCTCAGGCATCTGCCAAAAATACAGGCGCTTGTCATGCGACAGTTTCATGTACGCAAAGGCAATTTTTCGCAATCAAAAAATGTTCGAATCAGCGGGATTGTAAGATTCCCGCGTGACCCATGAATATCTCGCAACGTTAGACGCCGGCATTCCAACCTTCATTGTCGACCTGTCTGACAACCGTGAGCTGCTGGGAGGATTGCCAAACTGCCGGGGAAGTGAAGGCGACGCCTGTTCTCAAGCAAGCGCCCGCTCCAGGGCGCTCACAATGCGCTGAACATCTGCGCTGCTGTTATAATGCACCATTGATATCCTGACCACTCCATCCTCCGGCTTGATACCCATATGCGAGAGCGCACGATGGGCGTAAAAATGCCCGTGTTCTGTCCCGATGCCGTCGGCCTGCATCGCCTTGGCGACTTCGCCCGCGTTTTTCATGAGCGGTTTGAATGCAATGGTTGTTGAGCGGTCACCGTCGCGGACGTGAGCCTTGCCCAGAACACGGGTGTCCGCACGAGGCTCGAGAAAATCGAGTAGTGCCGCAGCAAGCTTCTGTTCGTGTGCAGCAATCTTCGTATGCAGCCACTGCAGCCTCGCGCTCGGAGTCGCTGACTCCGGGCCCTGATGATGGGCGTAAAGGTCCTGAAAATAGTCCAGCACGCCACGGCATGCTGCCACCTGCGCATGTTGAGGGCCGGCGGGGTTAAAGCGTTTGTGGCTGTCCTGATGCAGGAAATAGTGGCTCTGCGGGGGCAATTCTTCCTGCAGGTCTCGACGCAGGTACATGATGCCCTGATGGGGGCCAAATACCTTGTAAAGGCTGAACAGGTACATGTCCACGTCCAGCGCTGCCAGATCTGGAATGTGGTGCGGTGCATAGGCAACACCGTCGACGCAGATCCTCGCAGGGCTGCTCGCGCGAATAAGCCGGGCGATCTCACGCACAGGATTAACCGTGCCCACGACATTTGAGCAGTGCGTGAAAAACACCCAGCGTGTTTTGTCCGTCAGCAGCGGATAAAGCGTTTGCGGATCGAGCAACCCGGTTACTGGATCAATCGGCCATTCCTTGAGCGTTGCACCAGCCGCTTCCGCCGCATAGCGCCAAACCCCGTGATTGGACTCGTGGTCCTGCTGGGTCACGATGATCTCATCACCGGGACCCCAGTTGCGCGCCAGAGCCTGGGCCATCACATAGCTGTTCAAGGACGTTGATGGGCCTATGGTCAGCTCATCCGACTGTATGTTGAGCGCCTGTGACCAGCCACTGCGTGCCTCGTCCATGGCCTGGCCGGCCTGGTTTGAAACGGCATAACCGGCATAGGGCTGAATCCGCGTATGGCGGTTGTAATGTGAAAAAATATCCAGCACGGGGCTCGCCACGAAGCTTCCGCCCGCGTTGGAGCAGAACACAAAGTCCGGATCGTCATGTAATTGGGGGAACTGCGCTCTCAAGTAAGCGACATCGAGATCCATGGTTTGCCTCACAGGGTTAATCGCCATGATTGCGCCTTGCAGAATCGGCTATAGATCTGCAGCGGCCCTCTCATCGTGCGTGATTTACAGTATTTACATCAACGCAACGAATCGTTTTTTGCTGACCCAGAAGCCGATGGCGCGTGACCGAATCCAACCACTGCAGTATTGAATTGAACACGGAATTGGGCAACAATGTGAACGGTGTTCATATTGATCCAGCAAAGCTGTCTCGTCAACCACAATCTGATGATCGATGCCGATAGTAACGAGTAGAGCGAATGATCTCAGCACACAAAGTCTGCAGGGAACGGTTGGGCTGGCGAATCAACCGGATGGCAGAATTCGGCGCTAGCGCCGATGGCGGTGTCAACCGGCAGGTTTTCAGCGATGCAGACCGAGCAGCGCGAGCCGAGCTGAACAGCTGGGCGACCCAGATGGGACTGGAGCTCTACACCGACCCCATCGCCAACCAGTTCTTCCGGCTCATGCCAAAAGGTGTTGCAGCCGACATGGCGCCAGTCCTCACTGGCAGCCATCTGGACTCTCAGCCCACCGGCGGCCCCTACGATGGCGTCTACGGTGTGGTCGCCGCATTCGAGGCAGTTCAGGCGCTGATAGACTGCGGTGCCGTATTGAAACGCCCCATCGAGATCGTGGCATGGAGTAACGAAGAAGGCTCTCGCTTTGCACCCGGCTGCATGGGCTCGATGTGCTTTACCGGAGCAAGAGCGATCGAGGAGTTTGCGGACACCTGCGATGCCGACAGACTACGCCTTGGGGATGAGCTGAGCAAAACACTGCTTTCGCACCCTGCCATGCAGCAGCGCGACTTTGGTCAATCGCTCTCGAGTTACATTGAGCTCCATATAGAGCAGGGCCCAATTCTGGAAAGGTTGGGAAAACCCATTGGCGTGGTCAGCGGAATTCAGGGCTGTCGCTGGTTCAACGTGACCATCAATGGCGAGGCACGGCATGCCGGAACGACCCCTATGGCTCAACGCCGCGATGCACTGCGTGCCGCAGTTGGCTATCTCTCTGATTTGCAGATTGCCCTGCAAGATCCCGATGATGCAACCCGCTTTACCATCGGGCGCCTGGACGTATCACCCAATACGCCTAACACTGTGCCGCAGCAGGTGAGTTTCTCGATTGACCTGCGTCACCCCGACACCGAGGAATTGAACTCACTGACTGAACGCATTCACACCGTGCTATCGCAACAGCAGCAGGGCTGCGACGCGGTTTGTGAGGAAATTTTCAAGCATGCAGCGGTTCGATTCCACGAGTGGGTAATCGCTGCTATCCAGACTTGCGCCAAGGGCCTTGACCTCGCCTATGAGCCAATGGTGTCCGGGGCCTTCCACGATGCACTGTTCCTGGCAGATTACTGTCCAACAGCGATGATCTTCGTGCCTTCTCAAGGCGGTGTGAGCCATCATCCCTCTGAGTTTACGCACCTGACAGATCTTTACGATGGTGCCCGATTGCTTGCCGCGACGCTTGAGCACACCGCAACCTCAACCGTGGAAATCCAAGCTTCAAAGAGGACCGAGAACAGCACGAAATGATGTGGAGACGAGGCCTTACGAAATAAATGGCGGTGAGGGAGAGATTCGAACTCTCGAACGGTTGCCCGTTACACACTTTCCAGGCGTGCGCCTTCGACCACTCGGCCACCTCACCGTGAGGGCGCGGATCATACCACAACCGCCAGCGCTTGCCAGCGTTTTGCCGGGAGTTTTCGTCCCGCCTAGCGCCAGGCGCCGAGCACTGCTCCCATAGCGGTCAGCGCAACCACCCAGTACCCGCCATTGACCAGCAGATACGACCAGGGACGCTGCTCGAACAGGGTGATGACGCCCGTAGCAAAAAACAACCAGCCGAAACCGGTCAGGAAGCCGTACAGCGAACCCGTGGCCAGCGTCACCCCCGGTGCCGCAAGAAAGCGTTCCAGGCACAGCGCCATGATCAGCAGAAACACGAAGGAGAGGCCAAAGATCTTGGCCTTGTTGCCCGCGTTGACCTGGGCTTCGGTAAGACCGGCGGCGCGCATCCAGGCACTGCCAAACAGCAAGGGGGAATACCACAATCCACCAATGATGAACGCCACAAGCGTGGCGCCGAGTACTGCAAGGACATGAATCGGTATTTCAGCCATAGAGACCTCCGCAGCGTTATTATCGTTCTTGCTCCCACTCTTGCGGAGCACGCAGCGGATGTCAAGGCAGGCGCACTGCCCTACTGCCGGGCGAGGCGTAACCAAGGCGGCTCACCACCGCCACTGCTGCGAAACGGGTTGATATCCAACCCCCCGCGACGGGTGTAGAACGCCTGCAGGTGCAGAAACTCCGGTCGGCAGGCCTGCTGAAGATCGCGGTAGATTCGCTCCACACACTGTTCGTGAAATTCCTGATGCTCGCGGTAGGCAAGGATGTAGCTGAGCAGTGCCGCGTGGTCCAGAGCCGGACCGCGATAGTGCAACCACAGCGTTGCCCAGTCCGGCTGTCCAGTCACCGGGCACAGGGAGCGCAGAAGATGGCTGTACAGCTGCTCCTCAACCACCGCCCGCGAGCACTCCAGCATATCAGCCACTGGCTCCCGCCGCGGCCAGTGCCCGGCAGCAGTGTCAATGCAATACCCGCTGGGCTGCGCGCCGGCCAGTGCCGGATCGTCGGGGGCAAATACCGCCAGCGCCACGTCGCCGCCGGCTGCCATGCTGATATCGCGCACGATACAGGCAAGTGCCGCCGCCTCGTCATCGAACACCGTGTTGTTCAGGGAGTTCAGGTACAGCTTGAAGGACTTCGACTCCACGAGATTCGGCGTTGTCGCGGGAATGGTGAAGCGCCCTATTCTGGCCTGTGCCTTGTCCGAGCTATCCAGCCAGGACAGTTCGTAAGCGTGCCAGATATCCACGCCCTCAAAGGGCACTTCGCCCATGTAACCCAGCGCATGGCGGGCCTCGCCTCGAGGAATGGGAAACAGCAGCTCCGGAGCGTAACGGGTGGCTGCGGGCACCTGCTTGCCCAGCAGCAATGACTCAGAGTCAATCGCCACGGCTTACTGGCGCAAGCGCTTGCCGGTGTTCAAAAGATGCATGCTGTAGCACCAGGCGACAACTGTGAACACGGCAATCATGCCAAAGGCCACCGCCAGGCTGACATCGGAAACACCGAGCACCCCGTACCGGAAGGCATTAACCACGTAAACCAGCGGATTGAGCTTGGACACGGCGGCCCAGAAATCCGGCAGCAGGTCCATCGAGTAGAACACGCCCCCCAGGTAGATCAGGGGCGTGAGCACAAAAGTGGGAATGATCGAGATATCGTCGAAGTTGTTCGCATACACGGCGTTGATAAAGCCGGCCAGCGCAAACAGGATGGACGTCATCAACACGATCACCACCACCACCGTAAAGCTGTGGATATGCAGATCCGTGAAGAACAGCGATACCAGCGTGACGATCACGGCGACCAACAGGCCGCGACTCACACCGCCAATGACATAACCCAGCAAAATGATGTAATTCGGTGTGGGCGACACCAGAAGCTCTTCGACACTGTGGTTGAATTTGGAGCCGAAGAAGGAGGAGACCACATTGGAGTAGGAGTTGGTCACAATAGCCATCATGATCAGGCCCGGCACCACAAACTGCATGTAAGTGAACCCGCCCATATCGCCGATACGCGAGCCGATCAGGGATCCGAAAATAACGAAGTACAACGACATGGTGATCGCCGACGGCAGCAGCGTCTGGGTCCAGATGCGCAGATAGCGTTTGACCTCCTTGCGCAGGATTGTCACCAGGGCCACCCACTGTTCCTGAAAGCTCATTTCGCGCCCTCCACCAGCCGCACAAACATCTCCTCGAGCCGGTTTGCACGATTCCGCATGCTGCTGATGCGAATGCCGTATTGGCTGAGTGCTGCGAAAACCTCATTGATATGCTGGCCTTTCTCCACCTCGACTTCCAGCGTGCGTTCGTCGATGCGACGCACGCCGAAATCCTGGATTGCCACCACCTCAGGCAGTTCGTCCACTGCATCGAAAATAAACACCTCGCGGTGCAGACGGCGCAGTAAATCGCGCATGGAACTGTTCTCTACAATCTCACCGTGGTTGATGATGGCAATATTGCGGCACAGTGCCTCCGCCTCTTCGAGATAGTGTGTTGTCAGGATAATCGTTGTGCCCTCGCGATTGAGTTTCTGCAGAAAATCCCACATGGAACGGCGCATCTCGATATCGACGCCGGCGGTGGGCTCATCGAGAATCAGCAGGCGCGGGTTGTGCACCAGGGCACGGGCAATCATCAGACGGCGCTTCATACCGCCAGAAAGCATGCGCGATGGCACGTGGCGCTTCTCCCACAGGCCGAGTTCACGCAGGTATTGCTCGGCACGCTGGCTGGCCAGAGCCTTCGGCATGCCGTAGTAACCGGCCTGGTTCACCACAATGTCGAAAGGCTGCTCGAACATATTGAAGTTGAATTCCTGCGGCACTATGCCGATGTTCTTTTTCGCGCCAGCGAAATCTTCATCAATATCAGTGCCGTAGACAGCCACCTTGCCCGCCGTTTTCGACACCAGTGAGCAAATAACGCCAATGGTTGTTGATTTGCCGGCGCCGTTGGGGCCCAAAAGTGCAAAAAAATCGCCGTGCTGCACCTCGAGACTGATGCCTTTAAGGGCCTGGAAGCCCCCGGCATATTGCTTGGTGAGATTTTCGATCGTCAGTGCTGGTATCATGCCGCCTCAGTAAAACCACCGGAGAATTCAAGCGCTGCATTGTACCCGCAATCGGCGCACCGAACGAGCCAATGGACGATACGCAATATTTACAGTACTGCCGCGGTCTCTGGCGCGAGTTCGCCAGCACGCTTGGCAAACGCACGGCGGGGCTGGACGCGGAAAACCCGCTGCGGGAACTGGCCGATGCCTGCAACCGCCTGCACGATGACGAGCTGTACACCCTGGGCCCCGAGCTGGCCCTGCGACTGTTCAGCCACCAGCCCGAGTTCGCCCCCACATTCCCACGCAGTCTTTTGTGGTTTCTCGGCGGCGACTGCCTGCACGTTTTGACCGACCAGGAGATCGCTACCTTTCAGGCACTGGACGAGGCGCGCCTGGAGGCCGCCGCGCGTGGCGAGCTGTACGATTATCGGGCGCAGGCCGCCGCGCGCCTGCAACTTGTCTGACGGGGCCAGCACGGTTACCGGAAGGCAAAAAGTGCGCCCCGAGGTCTTGACGTCATCCGGCTCTCTACCTACAATGCGCGCCTCTTGACCGAGAGGCTCTGCGTCCCCTTCGTCTAGTGGCCTAGGACACTGCCCTTTCACGGCGGTAACAGGGGTTCGAACCCCCTAGGGGACGCCACTCTCTCATTCAAGCGCTGCGGGAATAGCTCAGTTGGTAGAGCGCAACCTTGCCAAGGTTGAGGTCGCCGGTTCGAACCCGGTTTCCCGCTCCATCCCCTACCCGCTACCCTACGATTCCACCCAACGCGCTTATCCACCTGCGCTGCTCTGCACTGCCGGCCTGAACACAACTGCCCGCCAGTTCACGTCGCATTGGATATGTCCTGCGCAGCTCATCGAAGGCCTTGCGGGCCCGCACTGCATCGACACCAAGGACTGCCTCGCGCAGGCGCCGGTCATCTGCACGGATATCGTAGCGCGCCCCACACAGCCAGCGCAGCACTGCGACACCGCGCAGCCCTGCCGGGGGCACCAGGGTATCGGCCGCAGCCGCCGCCGTGACGGGATGCTGCAGAAGACCAAAAGCGTTCTGCACAGCCAGTGCCAGCTGCCGGGTGGCAGCCAGTTTGGCATCGTGGCTGTAACCGGCGATGTGCGCTGTGCCAACGCTCACCCGCCGCAGCAAGGCCACCGACACATCAGGCTCGAACTCCCACACGTCCAGCACGCACTGCGGCGGGTCTGTCGCCTGCAGCCGCGCCAGCAGAGCGGCCTGATCCACAACCGCGCCCCGACTGGCGTTTATCAGCAGGTTTCGTGAACCCAACCTGGCCAGCTGCGATGCGCGCAACAGATGAAAACTGGGCCAGGGTCCGTCGCGGGTCAGCGACGTGTGCACGGACACCACATCACAGCCCAGCACTCCGTCCAGGGAGGCGGACTCCGGCACCTGGTCCGGCGCCAGCCACGGATCACACTGCAGGCTGGCAATGCCCAGCGCCGCAAGGCGCTTCCGCAGCAAACGGCCGACGTAGCCGTAACCAATAATACCGACGCGTCCACCGTCAAGCAGCCGCTCCAGCATGTCCGGCTGCATTGCGATAGCTGCCAGCACGTACTCAACCACCGCGTTGGCGTTGGCGCCGGGCGCCGCGGCAAACCCGACACCCGCCGCGCGCAGCCCCTTGATATCCACGTGATCCAGCCCCGCCGTCGCGCTCCCCACAAACCGCACCCGGCTACCCTGAAGCAGGGCCTGATCCACCCGCGTCACCGAACGCACCAAAAGCACATCAACATCACGCAGGTCGCGAGCCGTAATGTCACGCCCTTCCATCAGACGGACCTCGCCGAGAGGTTGGAAGTACCATTCCAGGCCGGGAATATTCTGGTCGGCGAGAATGCGCATCAATCAGTCTGGACAGCCGTCGCCCTGATCAGGGCCGGCGTGAGAGGGCCGCTTCTGCCGAACTCCACCTGCAGGGCCCGAAAAAACACCGCGGCACGGCGCGGCAGGGGGGCGCCAGACAGACGCAGCGCTTCGCGACGCACCGCAGCACGGAAAGCACTGTGATCGGCAGCGACACCGCCCTCCGCCGCAAGGTTGTCGGTGCTGACGCGAAACGGATATCCGCAGGCAACGGCAAAACACCATTCCAGGGCCTGCGGGCGCACCTCCACCGCTTCAAAGGCTGCCTGCGCCTCGGGACCGCGCCCCTCGGGGGCGTACCAATACCCGAAGTCAATCTGCTGCCGGCGCGCGGTGCCAGCGATGCACCAATGCGCGGTCTCGTGCAGCGCACTGGCGAAGAAGTCTTCGCGAAACCAGAGTCGATGCGGCTCACCCGGGCGCACGGCAGGGGCATACAGCGGCTCTTCCGCGCCGCCACAGAGCACCGTATTCTCAGTGTGGAAAAAGCATTCGGCGAATACCCGCTCTATGCGGCGGGCACAGAATACCGGCTCGTGGAATGGCATCGGCTCTCCGGCGGGGGGCATTCAGCCGCCTTTGCGTAACAGGAAGAGGAACTCGCCGCCCTCCTCGGTTTCGGCGAGCAGCTCGTGGCCAAGAAAGGCGCAGAATTTGGGGATGTCGCGTTGGGTGGTTGGATCCGTGGCCAGGACGCACACGGTTTCACCCACTTGCATATCGCGAATCTGGTTGTGCAGAAGCATGACCGGTTCAGGGCAATACAAACCGGTCACATCCAGCGTATGGTCACTGGCTGGCCGCGTCACGACAGGACGCCACCTGCAAGCAGCACGCTCGCACTGTCGCGCGGTAGCAGGTCCCAGGTTTCGCTATCACCGTCATACAGCAGCGCCAGCGCGCCAGAGTCGAGTTGGGCGCGAAGCTGCTGCACCTTGGCGCTCAGGCTAAGCTCCCGATCGCCATAATCGGTGCCATCGCGACTGGCGAATTCCTCCAGCAAGGCCGCCAGCACCTCTGCAGAGAGACGGGCTGGCGGTATTTCCAGCAGGTCTGCCAAGGCTTATGCCGGCTTCACGAAACGCAAGGTCATGCGATCGCTTTCGCCGATGGCTTCGAAGGTCGCGCGGTCCTCATCACCACCACGCAGGGCAGGCGGCAGCGACCAAACACCGTTGGCGTGGTCAGCAGTATCACGGGGGTTGGCATTGATCTCGCTGCGAGCTTCCAGTTTGAAGCCGGCCTTCTCCGCTGCAGCAATGACGAAGGCCTCGGTCACATAGCCGCTGCGCGCCATCTCGGCAGGATCATCGCCAGAGGGTGCGCGATGCTGCACAATGCCCAGCACGCCACCGGGTTTGAGTGCCGTAAACGCGGCCGCCAGCGTCGCATCGAGGCTGCCCATGCGCATCCAGCTGTGGATGTTGCGGAACGCCACGACGAGGTCGGCAGAGCCTGCCGGTGCTACCGTGACTTCGTCCGGCGGTGCCAGCTGGGTGACCTTCACCGGGCCGTACAGATCATTGTTGCTGGCAAGCTTCTGCAGGAACCCGCCCAGTGCATTGCGAAAGTACGCGTTGGAGGACAGGTTCATGCCAAAGTGCGCTGCGTAGAGCTGTCCGTTCGGCGTCACCAGTGGGGCCAGCACCTCGGTGTACCAACCACCGCCCGGCGACAGCTCAACGACCGTCATGCCTTCTTCAATGCCGAAAAACTCCAGTGTCTGCCGGGGATGACGTGAGCTGTCACGCACCTTATTTTCGGCGCTGCGCTGATCGCCATTCAGTGCGGTCTCCCAGTCGAGCGCCGCCTGTGCCGGAGCCAGGGCCACGGCCAGTAACAATGCCAGTACATATTTCATGGTTGCTTCCTTCTGCCACATGGGGTTGCGGGTTAATATACGGGCTGTCGCAGTGAATGTGGAGCCTGATCGTGCAATCTTCTTTTATCGTAACCTTCATTGGCGACGACCGCCCCGGCCTCGTCGAACAATTGTCCAGCGCGATCGAACGCTGTGGCGGCAACTGGCAGGAAAGCCGTCTCTCACAGCTTGGCGGCAAATTTGCCGGACTGGTACTGGTTTCACTGCCGGAAGACGCCGGTGACACTTTGCAGCAGGCGCTCAAGGGGCTGGCCAGCAGCGGCATCAGTGTCCGTGTCACCCCGGCCACCGCCGGCACCGCTCCGGCCGCCGGACAGCGCATCACGCTGGCGGTACTCGGACCAGACCGCCCTGGCATCGTCCGCGAGATCTCCCGGGCACTGGCCGCGGAGCAGGTGAACGTCATCGATATGGAAAGCGAAGTCAGCAGCGCGCCGATGAGCGGTGAATTGCTGTTCCGTGCCGACATTCTCGCTGAAATTCCGCAGGGCGCGTCACGTGACGCGCTGACCGACGCCCTGGACGGCATTGCAGAGCAGATGACACTGGAAATCGACCTCGGGGACAGCTCAGTCGCGCGCTGAGAGGCGTCGAATACCAATCCACAAAGCAGCCGCCGCAGCCGCGGCAAGCACCAGTGTGACCACGACTATCAGCGTCATCAGGAACATATCCCAGATGCGTTCGAGAGGAATGTCAAAACTGTCTACTGCACCCCACACCAGGGCCGCCATTGCCAGCAGCCCTAAAATGAGGGTGCGCAGGTAACGTCGCCGGGAGCGAGCCACGAGAGTCGCTAGCGCGCCGGCGCCGACGCCGGCAGTACCGGTGTCGCGCAGGTGACGTCCATGTTCTGTCCGCGGTGGCGCAGCACGTGGTCCATAAGCACAATCGCCAGCATCGCCTCGGCAATCGGGGTGGCTCGAATGCCGACACAGGGGTCGTGCCGGCCATGGGTCGCCATTTCCATAGCAGCGCCCGAGGTGTCGATCGTGGCGCCCGGCTGACGAATGCTGGAGGTCGGTTTCAGTGCCAGGCTGACCGTGATGTCCTGCCCGCTGGAGATCCCCCCCAATACGCCGCCGGCATTGTTGCCGACAAAGCCTTCCGGCGTGAGCAGATCGCGATGTTCACTGCCCTGCTGCTCGACCACCGCGAAGCCGGCACCGATTTCCACGCCCTTCACCGCGTTGATGCCCATCATGGCGTGGGCAATATCCGCATCCAGGCGATCAAACACCGGTTCGCCCAGGCCCGGCATAACTCCACTCGCGACGACATTAATCCGCGCGCCAATGGAATCACCGCGTTTATTGAGCGCCGCCATGTACGCTTCCATTTCAGCCACCTTGGACGGATCCGGGCAGAAGAACGGGTTGCTGTCGATGCTGTCCCAGTGCACGGTCTCGGCACGGATCGGACCCAACTGGGCCAGATAGCCGCGAATGAGAATACCGTAGCGCTCGTGCAGAAACTTGCGGGCAATCGCCCCTGCTGCCACGCGCATCGCGGTTTCCCGGGCCGAGGAGCGCCCGCCGCCCCGATAGTCGCGAAAACCATACTTCTGCTGATAGGTGTAATCCGCGTGCGCCGGGCGAAAGGTGTTGGCGATATTCGAGTAGTCCTTCGAGCGCTGGTCCGTGTTAGTAATCAACAGGCCGATTGCGGTACCTGTGGTGCGCCCCTCAAACACGCCGGACAGAATCTGCACCTCGTCCGCCTCGCGCCGCTGGGTGGTGTAACGGGAGGTACCCGGCTTGCGCCGATCCAGGTCGCGCTGCAGGTCCTCCGTGTCCAGGCTGAGCCCGGGCGGGCAGCCATCCACGATACAGCCCAGCGCGGGGCCATGACTTTCACCGAAGCTGGTCACCGTGAACAGCTTGCCGAGGGTATTGCCAGACATGGTTAAGGGATCTCCGCCTCAAACGTGCAAGTATACGCTATAAGCCCGCAGCTGACCGACTTTCACGCAGCTCCGCAGCGGTCAGGACGCAGACACCGTGACCACCGTGCGCAAACTCCACCCAGGTAAAAGGCAGCTGCGGAAAAGCCTCCTCCAGCGCCTCCCAACTGTTGCCCACTTCCAGAACCAGCAGTCCATGGGGCTGCAGGTGATCCACCGCCTGCGCCAGGATACGTCGTGTCAGGTCCAGGCCATCCGCGCCGGAGCCGAGGGCCAGTGCCGGCTCATGGGCGTACTCTGCCGGCATGGCCGCCAGGTCTGTCGCGTCCACATACGGCGGGTTGGTGACGATGATGTCGTAGCGCTCCCCCTGCACCGCAGCAAACAGATCGGACTGGAGAATACGAACGCGACCCTCCACGCCCAGCTCCCGCGCGTTCACTGCCGCCAGCGCGAGGGCATCCGCATCCAGGTCGACCAGATCAACCTCTGTATCCGGCACATACCAGGCCGTCGCGAGGCCGATACAACCACCGCCGCAGCAAAGGTCCAGCACACGCGCAGGGCCAGGGCCCTGATACCAGGGCTGGTAGGCGGCACGCAGCAGCTCTGCAATCGGGGACCGCGGAATAATGGCGCGCGAATCACATCGCCAGCGCAGTCCGGCAAACCACGCCTCGCCGGTCAGGTAGGGCAAGGGGACACGGTCCTCAATCCGTCGCCGCAGCATTTCGGCGGCCCTGGCTGCCTGAACTGAGGCCAGCGGCAACCGCAGCACGCGATCGTCACTGTCTGCGGGCAGGCCGGCACACCACAGCACCAGTTGCACCGCCTCGTCCCAGGCGTTGTCCGTGCCATGGCCATAATAAACAGGAGATGCCTCCAGCGCGGCATTGACCCGCTCCAGAGCCTCGCCGATGGTAGTCGCGGCGGCGACCGACGCTGTTTGTGTGGTTTGCATGCGGCGAGTGTAATGGATCTGCTGCAGCGACAGTAGCCTCGATGTGCCGGTCACACAGGCCATGGCCGGGCTGCAGCAGGTTTGCCTTCATCCGGGGCGGTTGCTACTATGCTCGGCCCGCCACAGGGCGTGGTAACCAGGGGAACAATTGATGGAACAAGAGTGGGCGAAAATCATTGCGGCGATCGGCGAGGACTTGTCCCGGCCGGGCCTCGCTGACACGCCGAAGCGCGCCGCGAAGGCATTCGAATTCCTCACGCGCGGCTATCATCAGTCGGTGGAGGATGTGGTCAACAAAGCCCTGTTCCCCTCCGATTCCAGCGAAATGGTGCTGGTGCAGAATGTTGAGCTGTATTCGCTCTGCGAGCATCACGTACTGCCCTTTATCGGCAAGTGCCACGTGGCCTACATTCCTACCGGGAAGGTGCTGGGTCTGTCAAAGGTCGCCCGCATCGTCGATGTTTTTGCGCGGCGCCTGCAAATACAGGAATCCCTGACCACACAGATCGCGCAAACCATCATGGATGTCACCGAAGCTGAGGGCGTTGGCGTTATTATCGAGGCACAGCACATGTGCATGATGATGCGGGGTGTGGAAAAGCAGAACTCAGTGATGAAGACTTCAGCCATGCTTGGCTCGTTCCGCACTGAACAGAAGACGCGCGACGAGTTCCTCTCGCTGCTGCAACTGGGCCGCTAAAGCGATCCCTCGTCGACGTCGGGGGTGACCTCGAGGATATCCAGGTGCAGATACTGGCGGTCCGAGGAGCGGGCGCCGCTGTACAGCAAAACACGGTAGGCAGTCTCGGCATTCTGCACTGCGTAAACGCGATAGCTCTGGTCATCGGCGCGGCCGTACAGCAGCCGCTGTCCAAACACCCTGTTGGCCCACTGCGAGCCCGAGCCACAGGCGCGGCCATCGCAGGCAAACAGGCGCGTTGCCGCCTCCTGCGCAGACAGGCTCTGCTCCAATCGCCCAAGTACCTCGCGCGAGGTAAAACCGTCAACAATCTGCCAGGTGAGACGCTGCAATTCACCATCCAGACGCACGCTGTCGCGAAACACCCAGGCGCCCATGGATTTCTGAATGGGTCCAAGGCCTATCTCGTGATCCCGCACCACGTCCTGCTTGCGTGCAATCGACAGCGCATGGGGAAACGCCTCAAGCTCGTCCACCAGTACCTGCGGACTGTAACTGGACGGGCTTGCTGCACCGGCGCCGGATACCACAGCCCAAGCCAGCAGCAAACACGCTGCCCGGCAATGTTGTACGGAAACCTTCAACCCTCTCTCCTTGCGCTGTTCGTCGGGTGAAAATCACCCACCGCAAACTCCACGTCATGCGCCTGCTCGCGGGACATCATATCACTGAAGATCTCCGTGACCGGGCGCTGCTCGTACAGAATTCCGTACAAACCATTGACTAGCGGCATATGCACTTCGCGCCGATCCGCCTCCGCCTTCAGCAGTGCAAGGGTGTTGATGCCCTCGGCAACCTGGTCCATCGCCTCCAGCACCGCGTCCAGAGGCTCGCCCTTGCCCACTGCAAGGCCAATGCGGTAATTGCGCGACAGCGGCGACGAACAGGTCACAAAGAGGTCTCCCACGCCTGCAAGGCCGAGAAAGGTGAGCGGGTTCGCCCCCAGGCGCACCGCAAAGCGGGACATCTCCGCCAGGGCACGCGTCAGCAGCATGCCGACGGTATTTTCGCCGAAGGACAGGGCGGCGCCAAGACCAGCGAGTATGGCATAGACATTCTTCAATGCTCCGCCCAGTTCCACGCCGAACATATCCCTGGATGCGTAGACCAGGAAGCGTTCGCTGTGCAGCAGGTCATGCAGAGACCGGTTCAGTGCATCGCTGTCGCTGGCCACCACCGAGCCGGCAACCTGCCCCGCCGCTATTTCACTCGCCAGATTGGGCCCACTGAGCACTGCGCGCGGGTTGCCGGGCAGTTCCTCTCGCAAGATATCGCTCATCAGGCGAAAGCCACCGGGCTCTATCCCCTTGGTCAGGCTAACCAGACAGGTCTGCGACGCCACCAAGGGTGCCACATCGCGCACGATCTGGCGGAAGGAGGCGCTGGGTACGGCGACGAACACAATATCGGTGTCGCTGACCGCGTCGACCAGTGACGTGGTGGCGCGCAAACGGTCGTCCAGTCGATAGCCGGGCAGATATTCACTGTTCTCGCGCAGGGCATTAATCAGGTCTACGCGCTCGGCATTGCGCCCCCAGAGGGCGACGCGATGGCCATTCACCGCGATCAGATTGGCAATAACCGTGCCGAAACTGCCCCCTCCGAGAACGGCGACCCGGTGCGAACGAGGCATGGCGTACTCCCTGTTTTCGTGACCTGGAACTGACGCCGCAGTAAATGGTTCTGCCACCGCGGACGCGATTGCAGCTTGGCATTGTGCTGCGGGCGTGGCAAGCGCCGCGCCCGCGGGGCAGCGCTCAGCCCTTGCTCATCTGCAACAGCAGGCTGTTGAGGCGGCGGACAAAGGTAGCCGGGTCTTCCAACTGCCCGCCCTCTGCCAGCGTGGCCTGATCGAGTACCACATGCGCGAGATCACTGAACCGCGCCTCGTCCTGTTCCGCATCGAGCATCTGCAACAGCGGGTGTCCTGGATTGACCTCGAGAATGGGTTTGCTGTCCGGCACCGGTTGACCCGCTGCTTCAAGAATGCGCTTCATCTGCGCACCCATATCGAATTCACCCACCACCAGGCAGGCTGGCGATTCCGTGAGCCGCGACGAGGCGCGCACTTCAGCAACCGCATCACCGAGTGCGCCGCTAAGACGTTCCACCAGGGCTTCGCTGTTCTGCTTGAGTTTTTCCTTTTCGGCCTTCGCTTCCTCGGAGTCCTCCTCAAGGTCCAGTGCACCCCGCGCCACGTCCTGGAATTTCTTGCCGTCGAACTCCTGCAGCTGGTTCATCAACCAGTCGTCGACACGATCACTGAGCAGCAATACCTCGATACCTTTCTTGCGGAATACCTCAAGATGCGGGCTCTTGCGCGCCGTGTTGAAGTTTTCAGCAACGACGTAGTAGATCTTGTCCTGCCCTTCCTGCATGCGTTCAACATAGTCTGCCAACGACTGGTCCTGAGCCGGCTGATCAGTGTGGGTGGTGCTGAAGCGCAACAGGCCGGCAATTTTCTCACGGTTGCCGAAGTCTTCCGCCGGCCCCTCCTTCAGCACCTGGCCAAACTCCTTCCAGAAAGTCGCATAATCATCGCCTTTCTTTTTCGCCAGCTTGCCCAGCATGTCGAGGACACGCTTGGTCAGCGCGCTGCGCATGGCGTCCACAGCGCTGTCCTGTTGCAGAATCTCGCGCGACACATTCAGGGGTAGATCATTGGAGTCGACCACCCCTTTCACAAAGCGCAGATACAGGGGCAGGAACTGTTCAGCGTCGTCCATGATAAACGTGCGCTGCACGTACAGTTTGAGGCCACGATTCATGTCCCGGTTCCACAGGTCGAAGGGAGCGCGCCGGGGGATGTAAAGCAGGCTGGTATATTCCTGTTTGCCCTCGACCTTGTTGTGGCTCCAACTGAGTGGCTCCTCGAAATCATGCGACACATGGCGGTAGAACGCCGCATACTCTTCATCACTGACATCGGTACGCGGACGTGTCCACAGCGCCGTCGCCTCATTGACCGGTTTGTACTGCGGCGCATCGGCTTCTTCCGCCACGTCGTCATCATCGCCGCTGGCAGTTGCCGCCTCCAGCATCAACACCGGCACGGAAATATGGTCGGAGTACTTCTTGATCACACTGCGCACCCGCCAGTCATCGGCGAATTCACTGCAGGCGGGCTTCAGGAAAAGCGTGATCGTGGTACCACGGGTCTCCTTGTCGCGGGGCTCAATGGTGAACTCCGCTTCACCGTGGGACTCCCACAGTACACCGCTCTCCTTATCGGCACCGGCCTTGCGCGTGTGCACCTCCACGCGGTCCGCCACGATAAACGCCGAGTAGAAGCCCACTCCAAACTGACCAATCAGTTGCGAATCCTTCTTCTGGTCGCCGCTCAGGCTCTCCAGAAACGCAGCGGTGCCGGATTTGGCGATGGTGCCGAGGTTCTCAACCACCTCCTCCCGGTTCATGCCAATACCGTTGTCGCTGATGGTGATGGTGTTGGCGTCCTTGTCGACGTCGACCCGGATCGCAAAATCGCCCTGCCCTTCCAGCAGGCTGTTGTCGGCAAGCGCGGCGAAACGGAGCTTGTCGATAGCGTCGGAGGCGTTGGAAATCAGCTCACGCAGAAAGATCTCCTTGTTGCTGTACAGGGAATGGATCATCAGGTGCAGCAGCTGGCGGGCCTCGGTTTGAAAACCAAGCGTTTCTTTCTTCACATCCGCAGTCATGGGTCCCTCGCGTGTAGTGACAGGTGATTAAGTGTATTGCCATGGGCAACTGCAGAGGTGGGGGCTAACTGCTGGCATTTCAAGTCAGGCTAATGCATATTAGCCACATAACAATCCGGAGACAGCCATGAACACCATCACCCGCCGTTGGCCGCTTGCACTCGGGCTTTCTATCGTTTTTCTCACCGGCTGCAGCGATGGCAGCGATGGTGTGACTGCGCCGCCGGAGCCGCCGCCACCCGTGGAACCCGACTACCTGCCTATTGCGCAGCCTGAGGTAGCCGACCCACCGGACGAAGGTGATCTGTTCCTGCTCTCCACAACGTTTGACCTCGCCGATGTCGGTTACCGACAGCGTGAGTACTTCCTCTCTGGCGAGGCGACCGCTTTCAGCAATCTGAACGAACTCGGCAGTGATGGCGCGTGGGAGGCGGAGCCCGCAGGCACGGCCGAGTACCGCACACGCGTAGTGGTCTACCGCCCTATAGACGACAGTGATTTCAGCGGAACCGTACTCGTGGAGTGGCTGAACGTGACTGCCGGCTTCGATACGGGCCCCTCCTATGGCTCGGGGCATGTGGAAATGCTGCGCCAGGGCCATGTGTGGGTGGGTGTCTCAGCACAGCGCGTAGGGATCGAAGGCTCCGGAACACCGGTGGCACCGTTACACCTGAAAGCGGTGAACCCGGCCCGCTACGGCACACTGGAGCACCCGGGTGACAGTTTCTCCTACGACATGTTCTCGCAGGCCGCACAGGCCCTGCGTGAGCCCGCCGAAGTCGACCTGCTGGAGGGCCTGCAGGTCGAGCAGATGATCGCCCTCGGTGAGTCACAGTCGGCTGGCCGCCTGGTCACCTACATCAACGCCATTCACCCGCTGTTCAATACCTTCGATGGTTACATGGTGCACAGCAGAGGTGATGGCAGCTCGCCCCTTTCACAGGAGCCCGAAACTGAAATACCGACACCGGAAAGCGTCCTCATTCGCGAGGATCTGAACGTGCCCGTGTTCAATTTCCAGACGGAAACCGATGTTCTGTTACTGGGCTCCATCAACGACCGTCAGCCGGACAGCGACCGCTTCCGTCTCTGGGAAGTTGCGGGGACGGCGCACGGCGACTACTACTCCTTCATTATCGGCCGCGAGGACACCGGGCTCGACCCGCGTTTTCTCCTGGTAGAGGAGGCCAACGGCATTCCAGGTTTTCTGAACTGCGCGCGGCCCGTGAACGCGGGGCCGATGGCCTGGGTCTTCGGTGCCGCGCTGCGCGCGCTGGACACCTGGGTGCGCGAAGGCACGCCACCCCCGACGGAGGAGCTGCTGAGTGTGGATGACAGCGGCACAGCGTTCCTGAAGGATGCCCAGGGCAATGTGCTGGGCGGTGTACGCACGCCCTGGGTGGACGCCCCCGTCGCTGTTCTTTCGGGAGAAGGTCAGGAAGGTGACCGTTTGTGCTTCCTGTTTGGCACCACGGTGCTGTTCGATGCCGCACAAATGGCCTCCCTGTATGTAGACCAGGCTGGTTACGAAGCCGCTGTCTCGGACGCACTGGACCGCGCGCTGGATGGCGGTTTCCTGCTACCGGAGGATGCGGAGCGCATCCGCGCCGTGGCTCCGCTGCAGTGGCAATCACAGGTGCCTGGCGAGTAGACCGGCAGGAAATCAGGCACAAAAAAGCCCGCTAGACGCGGGCTTTTTTATGACGGGAACAGGCAGCACACGCGCTGTCTGCTCCGACCCCGGCTGCTTACTTCCAGCCAGTGACTTCCGCCAGCGCCTTGCCGATGTCAGCAAGGCTGCGCACGGTTTTCACACCGGCATCTTCCAACGCGGCAAACTTCTCATCCGCCGTGCCTTTGCCGCCGGAGATGATTGCACCTGCATGGCCCATCCGCTTGCCCTTCGGCGCGGTCACACCGGCAATGTAGGAAACCACAGGCTTGGTCACGTTGGCCTTGATGAACGCCGCGGCCTCTTCCTCGGCAGTGCCGCCAATCTCACCGATCATTACGATCGCTTCGGTCGCCGGATCTTTTTCAAACATCGCCAGGATGTCGATAAAGTTGGACCCCGGAATCGGGTCACCGCCGATGCCGACACAGGTGGATTGACCGAAGCCCGCGTCCGTAGTCTGCTTGACCGCTTCATAGGTCAGGGTGCCGGAGCGCGAAACGATACCGACTTTACCGGGCAGGTGAATGTGACCCGGCATAATGCCGATCTTGCACTCGCCGGGCGTGATCACACCAGGACAGTTGGGGCCAATCAGGCGCACACCGAGCTCATCACACTTGACCTTGCAGTCCAGCATGTCGAGCGTCGGGATACCCTCGGTGATACATACGATGAGCTTGACGCCACCGTTGGCCGCTTCGAGGATGGAGTCCTTGCAGAACGGCGCAGGCACGTAGATCACTGATGCATCGGCACCGGTGGCTGCTACGGCTTCCGCCACAGTGTTGAACACAGGCAGGCCAAGATGAGTCTGGCCGCCCTTGCCGGGCGTCACACCACCCACCATCTGGGTGCCATAGGCAATCGCCTGCTCGGAGTGGAAGGTGCCTTGGGAGCCGGTGAAGCCCTGGCAGATCACCTTGGTGTTCTTGTCAATCAGAATACTCATTTCAGGCGGCTCCTTCAGCTGCTTTGACTGCCTGTTGGGCAGCATCGGTGAGGCTGGTTGCGGCAATGATGTTCAGGCCACTGTCGGCGAGGACCTGACGGCCCAGCTCCGCGTTGTTGCCCTCAAGACGCACAACAACCGGCACCTGTACACCGATTTCCTGCACAGCGCCGATCACGCCTTCTGCAATCAGGTCACAGCGCACGATACCGCCGAAGATGTTGATCAGGACCGCCTTGACCTTATCGTCGGAGAGGATGATCTTGAACGCTTCAGACACACGCTCCTTGGTTGCGCCACCGCCGACGTCCAGGAAGTTCGCCGGAGCACCGCCGTGCAGCTTGACGATATCCATGGTGCCCATGGCCAAACCCGCTCCGTTGACCATGCAGCCGATATTGCCGTCCAGGGCCACGTAGTTCAGCTCCCACTTGGCGGCGTGCGCCTCACGGGCATCTTCCTGGGAGGGATCGTGCATCTCACGCAGGGCCGGCTGGCGATACAGCGCGTTGCCATCCACACCCAGCTTGGCATCCAGGCAGTGCAGGTTGCCCTGGTCGGTAATCACCAGCGGGTTGACTTCAATCAGCGCCAGGTCCTTTTCCTTGAACAGCTGCGCCAGCCCCATGAAGATTTTCACAAACTGCTTGATCTGGTCGCCTTCCAGACCCAGCTGGAACGCCAGCTCACGGCCCTGGTAAGGCTGTGCACCGACCAGCGGGTCGATAACCGCGCGCAGGATTTTCTCCGGGGTTTCTTCGGCGACCTTCTCGATTTCCACACCGCCCTCGGTAGAGGCCATGAAAACAATGCGGCGGGTTGCGCGGTCAACCACCGCGCCGAGGTAAAGCTCCTCGGCGATATCGGTGCAGGTCTCAACCAGAATCTTGCTGACCGGCTGGCCATTTTCGTCAGTCTGGTAGGTCACCAGGTTTTGGCCCAGCCACTTGGCAGCAAAATCGCGTACTTCGTCGGTGGTTTTCACCAGCTTGACGCCACCGGCTTTACCGCGGCCGCCGGCGTGCACCTGAGCCTTGACGACCCACATGTCACCACCGATGGTCTCCGCTGCCTTGACCGCCTCTTCCGGCGAGTCGACAGCATAGCCCTTGGAAACGGGCAAGCCGTACTCGGCAAACAGCTGTTTGCCCTGATACTCGTGAAGGTTCATGCTTTGTCCTGTGTGTTGCGTAGTGTCCTGGAATGCGCCCTAACGGCCCATACCCCCCAGTGCCTCGTCTGCGCCAGAATAGGTTTTATGCGCGCGCGACCGGGCAAAGTTCATTTCCGAGGCTTGCGATTGGCAATGTGAATGGCATGGCCATGCACGGCCAAGGCGGCCTCGTGTACTGCTTCCGACAAGGTCGGGTGTCCAAAAACGGTCAGCGCCAGATCTTCCGAACTGGAACCGAACTCCATTGCGATCACCACCTGCTGCACGAGATCGGCAGCAGACGGGCCCACAATATGACAGCCGAGCACGCGATCTGTCTCCGCGTCGGCAATAATCTTGACCATACCATCAGTATCGTTCGCCGCCAGGGCGCGGCCGCTGGCCGCGAACGGGAACACGCCCACCTTGTAGTCTACGCCGTCGGACTTCAACTCCTGCTCTGTGCGACCGACCGCAGCAACTTCGGGATGGGTATAGATAACCGAGGGAATGCAGTCGTAATTCAGCTGCACCTTCTTGCCGGCAATACGCTCTGCCACCATCACGCCCTCTTCCGAACCCTTGTGCGCGAGCATGGGGCCACGCACCACATCGCCAACGGCAAAAACGTGCGGCGCCTCGGTGGCACAATGGTCGTTGACGTAAATGAAGCCGCGTTCGTCGAGGTTGACGCCGCAATCGGAGGCCAGCAGGTCCTCGGTGCGCGGGCGTCGCCCCACCGAGACAATCAGCTTGTCGAATACTTCGCGATGTTCGCCTTCGGCATTGGTGAAGGTCACTTCCACCTTGCCATCCTTCACCACCGCGCCGGTCACCCGGGTGCTGAGGCGAATATCCAGCCCCTGCTTGCGGAATATCTTGCCGGCCTCCTTGGCAATCTGCGTATCCATCATAGGCAGCAGTTCATCCAGTGCCTCCAGCATCACCACCTCGGCACCCAGGCGCGCCCAGACACTACCAAGCTCCAGGCCGATGACCCCGGCGCCAATGACACCGAGTCGCTGCGGCACCTCACTGAACTCGAGGGCTCCAGTGGAATCGACGATGTATTCATTGTCTATCGGTGCCGGCGGGATGGCGATGGGACTGGAACCTGCCGCGATAATGATGTTTCCGGCTTCGATGACGCTGACCTTGCCATCCTTGTCAGTGACCTCAACCTTGCAGCCGGCCAGCACCTTGCCGCGACCCTGGATGCTGGTCACGCCATTGTGCTTAAACAGCCCGGTGATGCCGCCGGTAAGCTGGTCGACGATCTTGTTCTTGCGGGCCATCATCGCCGCGATATCCATGCGCGGCGTGTCAATGGAGATGCCATGCAGGCTGAAATGGTCACGCGCCTCGACGAATTTCTGACTGCTGTCAAGCAGCGCCTTGGAAGGGATGCAACCTACGTTGAGGCAGGTGCCACCGAGGCGGGTCTTGCCCTCGGCATCCACCCATTGCTCCACACAGGCTGTGGACAGGCCCAACTGGGCCGCCTTGATCGCGGCCACGTAACCACCGGGGCCCGCGCCAATAACCACTACATCGTATTTGTCAGCCATTTTGTTCCCTATTCCCGTCGAGTGCTTACAACTGCAGCAGAATGCGCGCCGGATCTTCGATCAGGTCTTTTACTGCCACCAGGAACTGCACCGCCGTCTTGCCATCAATAAGACGGTGATCGTAGGACAGCGCAAGATACATCATGGGCAGGATGACCACTTCGCCATCGACCGCCATCGGCCGTTCCTGGATCTTGTGCATGCCCAGGATGCCGGTCTGTGGCGGGTTCAGGATGGGTGTCGACATCAGCGAGCCGAAGACGCCGCCGTTGGTCACCGTGAAAGTGCCGCCGGTCATGTCATCAATGGTCAGTTTGCTGTCGCGTGCGCGCAGGCTGAGATCGCGTATCGCCGCTTCCACATCCGCCAGGCTCATGAAGTCGGCGTCGCGCAGCACCGGCACCACTAGGCCGCCTGGAGCGGACACCGCGACGCCGATGTCCTGATAGCCATGATAGACCACGTCTGTTCCATCGATGGAGGCGTTCACTTCGGGGAAGCGCTTCAGCGCCTCGCAGCAGGCTTTGACGAAAAAGCCCATAAACCCGAGGCGGGTGCCGTTGTGCACTTTCTCGAACTGTTCCTTGTACTTCTCACGCAACGCCATCACCGGTGCCATGTTGACCTCGTTGAAGGTCGTCAGCATGGCCGTGCCGTGCGTGGCCTCGAGCAGACGCTCGGCGATCCGCGCGCGCATGCGCGTCATCGGGACGCGCTTTTCAATCCGCTCGCCGGTTGGTCCGGCCGGCACCTGCGGCATCGTATCTTCGCTGGCGCTCTTGGCCGGGCTGGCCGGAGCGACTGCAGGCGCTGCCGCGGGCTTGTTTTTGAGGTGCGCGAGTACATCTTCCTTGGTGATGCGACCACCCTTGCCGGTCCCGGTGATACTCGCTGCGTCCAGCTTGTGCTCCTCGACCAGCTGCCGCGCCGCAGGCCCCATCAGACCTTCCGCATCCTCGGCGTCTTTCCCCTCCGCCGTGTCAACGCCCTTGGCAGGTTCCGGGTTGGACGCCGGTTTGGCGCTGGCTGCAGCACCGGGCTCAAGCAGCGCAAGCAGCTGCTCGCTCTGGATAGTGTCACCCTCAGCAGCGTGGATTTTGCTGATAACCCCGTCCTCGGGCGCTACCACTTCCATAACCACCTTGTCGGTCTCGATTTCAACGATGAGCTCATCGCGAGAGACTGACTCCCCCTCCTGCTTGTGCCAGGTCGCGATTTCCCCGTCGGCAACGGACTCGGGAAAAGATGGGGCCTTGATTTCGATAGCCATTTCGGTTCCTTTGGAAAGTGCTAGTTCTGGCCGAGCCAAGTCGGTTCCAGGGCATCGTTGATAAACGCCTCCAGCTGCGCCAGGTGCAGGGCCATATAGCCCGCAGCAGGCGCGGCAGAAGGTTCCCGACCAGCGTATCGCAGATACACATCGGGGTTATGGGCATACATCACGCGCCGCATGTGATGCTGGCTGGAGTACCAGGCGCCCTGGTTCTGGGGCTCCTCCTGACACCAGGCGGCATCGGTGACGTTCGGATAATTGCCCAGGACCTGCAACAGTTCCGCTTCGGGGAAGGGATACAACTGTTCGAGACGGATCAGCGCCACGTTGTTCAGGCCACGCTCACGACGAGCAGCCAGCAGGTCGTAATAGACCTTGCCGCTGCACAGAATAAGGCGGTTCACCGCCGCTTTATCAAGGTCGTCGGAATCATCCAGCACGTTGTGGAAATGACCGTTGGCGAGGTCTTCCAGCGACGAAACCGCTTCTTTGTGGCGCAGCAGGCTCTTCGGAGACATGACCACCAGTGGCTTGCGCAGGGGTCGAATCGCCTGGCGTCGAAGCATGTGGAACACCTGGGCGGGAGTCGTCGGCACGCACACCTGGATGTTGTGCTCTGCGCAGAGCTGCAGGAAGCGCTCAAGGCGCGCCGACGAGTGCTCGGGGCCCTGTCCTTCATAGCCGTGGGGCAGCAGCATGGTCAGGCCGCAAAGCCTCGACCACTTGTGTTCACCACTGGTAATGAACTGGTCAATAACGACCTGTGCTCCGTTGGCAAAGTCACCGAACTGCGCCTCCCAGATTACGAGACCGGTAGGCGATGTCGTGGCGTAACCGTATTCAAAAGCCAGCACCGCCTCTTCCGAGAGCAGGGAATCGTAAATGACGAAGGGGGCCTGATTCTCATCGATGTGCTGCAGGGGTATGTAGCGGGAGCCGTCTTTCTGGTTATGCAACACCGCGTGGCGGTGCGAGAAAGTGCCGCGCCCCACGTCCTGCCCGGTCAGGCGCACGGGATAGCCGGCGTCCAGCAGGCTCGCATAGGCCAGGGTCTCCGCTGCACCCCAGTTCAGCGGCATTGCCCCCGCTGCCATCTTGCGACGATCCTCGAGAATCTTGCTGACCTGGCGCTGCAGCGGGAAGCTCGGCGGCGGCGTATTGGTCACCTGGGCAAGATGCTGCAGTGCCTGCATGTCTATCCGGGTGTCGCAGTGCAGTGTCCACTCGTGCCCCAGGTATGGGGTCCAGTCAACGAACAGGCTCGCGTTGGGCTCGGACACCAGGCCGCTGACCAGTGGCTCACCGCGGTCGAGAGACTCGCGGTACTCATTGACCAGGAACTCGTCTTCCTCCGCTGTCAGAACGCCCTGCTCCACCAGTTTCGCCGCGTACAGGTCGCGCGTCGTGGGCTGCTTGCGGATGCGCTCGTACATGCGGGGCTGGGTCACGGAGGGCTCATCAGCCTCATTGTGGCCGCGCCGCCGGTAGCAGACGAGGTCAACAACCACGTCCCGCTTGAAGGTGTTCCGGAAGTCCACCGCCAGCTGGGTGACAAAGTGCACCGCCTCGGGATCATCCGCATTGACGTGAAAGATGGGCGCCTGCACCATTTTGGCCACATCGGTGCAGTATTCGGTTGAGCGCGCATCCTCGCGGTCACTGGTGGTGAAACCCACCTGGTTGTTGAGCACAATATGCAGCGTACCGCCGGTCTTGTAGGCCCGCGTCTGGGACATCTGGAATGTCTCCATCACCACGCCCTGCCCGGCAAAGGCGGCGTCGCCGTGAATGACTACCGGCACCACCGTATCCCCTGAGGGGTCCTTGCGACGATCCTGTCTGGCGCGCACGGAGCCCTCGACCACCGGCGAAACAATTTCCAGGTGGGAGGGGTTGAACGCCAGCGCCAGATGCACCTCACCCCCTGAGGTCATCAGGTTTGAGGAAAAGCCCTGGTGATACTTCACGTCACCGGACTTGTCGTACACCACCCGCCCCTCAAACTCGGCAAACAGGTCCGAGGGCTTCTTGCCGAAAATGTTGATCAGTACGTTGAGTCGGCCGCGGTGCGCCATGCCGATGACAATTTCCTTGGCACCGTAAGACCCGATCCGCTGCACCATCTCCGACAGCATGGGAATAAGCGACTCGCCACCCTCCAGGCCAAAGCGCTTGGTACCGGGATACTTGGAGCCCAGCGACTTCTCGAGGCCCTCTGCCTTGATCAGGCGGCGCAGAATCTGCTTGCGTACATCATCGGAAAATGCAGGAGCAGACCGCACCGACTCCATGCGCTTCATGATCCAGTGGCGCTGCTCGGTGTCCACGATATGCATGAACTCGGCGCCAATGGTGTTGCAATAGGTGGCCTCCAGGGAGTCGACAATCTCCCCCAGCGTCGCGTCCGCCTTGCCGATGTACATGCTCCCGGTCTGGAACACGGTATCGAGGTCTGCTGCTGAGAGCTGGTGGAAAGCCAGGTCCAGGTCCGGCACCGGTTCCCGTACATGCAGGGCGAGCGGATCCAGGCTCGCCTTCTGGTGCCCGCGCTGCCGGTAGGCCGACACCAACTGGACAACCTTGACCTGTTTGCGTTCGTATTCAGTGGCCTGGGAGTCGTGGGCTACCGTCGCCTCGGTGCGCACACGCATCTTGCTGATCTGCGCGAAACGGTCACGGATCGTCGAATGCGGGATGTCGTTCATCTGCACCGCCGACGAGGACACACGGGGCAGTTTGTCGAAGTAATCCCGCCACTGTTCCGGCACCCCGTTGGGATCCCGGAGGTAGGATTCGTACAAATCCTCGACATAGGTGGCGTTGCCGCCGGCAATATGTGAGCTCCTTCTCAGGAGCTCCATCGGACTCTCTTGCATTATGCCCTTCCGGGATTGGATGATGCCGGTGGTGTTCCGGCGGGTAACACCGTTTTCGTAATCAGGTTGCCCGAGTCAACAGCATAGTACGAATGTGGCCAATCGCCCGCGTCGGGTTCAACCCCTTGGGGCACACATTGACACAGTTCTGGATGCCATGACAACGGAAAACGCTGAACGGATCATCGAGCCGGGACAGCCGCTCATCCGTCGCGGTATCCCGGCTGTCAGCCAGAAACCGGTAGGCCTGTAACAAGCCAGCCGGGCCGATAAAGCGGTCCGGGTTCCACCAGAAAGAGGGGCAGCTGGTTGAGCAGCACGCGCAGAGGATGCACTCGTAGAGGCCGTCCAGCTTGGCACGGTCTTCCGGCGACTGCAGACGCTCAATGGCCGGTGCCGGCGTATTGTTCTGCAGGTAGGGCTGAATCTTCTCGTACTGGGCGTAGAACATGCTCATATCCACAACCAGGTCGCGGATCACCGGCAAACCGGGCAAAGGGCGCACGACGAGCTTGTTGTTCTTCACGGTGGAAGACAGCGGTGTAATGCAGGCCAGGCCATTCTTGCCGTTGATATTGAGGCCGTCGGAGCCACAGACACCCTCGCGGCAGGAGCGGCGATAGGTGACTGAGCTGTCCTGTGCCTTGATCTGCTCCAACACGTCCAGCACCATCAGGTCCTTGCCCTCGGTGTCGAACTGGAACTCCTGCATGTAGGGCTGCTGGTCAGTTTCCGGGTTGTAACGATAAATGCTTACTTGCAGCATGTTTGTTGACCTCTGGGTAGCTACACAGTCTTAATACGTACGGGCTTTGGGCTCGAAGGTGGGCACCGTGCGCGGCTTGAAATTGACCGCACGCTTGCCAACCCGCTTGCCTTCCGGGTAGTACATGGAATGGCACAGCCAGTTCTCGTCGTCGCGCTCCTGGAAATCATCACGGGCATGGGCACCGCGACTCTCCTTGCGCTCCTCGGCAGTGATCGCCGTTGCTTCTGCGACTTCAAGCAGGTTCTGCAATTCCAGCGCCTCAATGCGCGCCGTGTTGAAGGTGTTGCTGCGGTCGGTCAGCGCCGCGCCCTCAATACGGCCGCGGAGATCCGCCAGCTTGCGAATGCCCTCCTGCATAAACTCGCCCTTGCGGAATACGCCGAAGTGGTTCTGCATGACGTTTTGCAGCTCCTTGCGCAGGTCCGGGAATTTCTCCGTGCCCTTGGCCTCATCCAGCCGACGCAGGCGGGACATGCCCTGCTCGATGTCAGTTTGTGAGGCATCGCGCATGTCGATGCCCTCGCGCAGTGCATTCTCGATGAACAGGCCGGAGGCGCGCCCGAACACGACGAGATCGAGAAGCGAGTTGCCACCGAGCCGGTTGGCACCGTGCACCGAGACGCAGGCCACCTCACCGCAGGCGTAGAGGCCGGGGATGATCTGGTCGTTGCCCTGGGCGTCCACAGTCAGCGCCTGGCCATGCACGTTGGTCGGAATTCCGCCCATCATGTAGTGGCAGGTGGGCACAACGGGAATCGGTGCCTTGACCGGATCCACGTGGGCAAAGGTCCGCGACAGCTCGCAAATACCCGGCAGGCGTGACTCCAGCACTTCCTCGCCAAGGTGATCCAGCTTCAGGAACACGTGGTCGCCCTCGGGGCCGCAGCCGCGGCCCTCGATGATTTCGAGGATCATCGAGCGCGCAACCACGTCGCGGCCAGCAAGGTCCTTGGCGTTGGGCGCGTAGCGCTCCATGAAACGCTC
>DIAF01000011.1:557-41823 GCA_002414665.1 Halieaceae bacterium UBA5085 | reverse complement strand
TGGAACTGCCACATTTCGATGTCCTGCACCGGGAAACCTGCGCGCAGCGCCATGCCGATGCCATCACCGGTGTTGATATGGGCGTTGGTGGTCGAGGCGTAAATCCGCCCTGCTCCGCCTGTGGCGAACACAGTGGCCTTGGATTTCACATAGACGGTTTCGCCGGTTTCCATGCAGATGGCGATCACGCCCACCACGGCCCCGTCCTGGTTCTTGACCAGGTCGGTGGCATACCACTCATTGAAGAACACCGTGTTGTTCTTGATATTGCCCTGATAGAGGGTGTGCAGCAGGGCATGCCCCGTGCGGTCGGCTGCGGCACAGGTCCGGGCAGCCTGGGTAGGATCGTCGGGGCCCTTCGACTGGCCGCCGAAAGGACGCTGGTAGATACGCCCTTCCTCGGTGCGGGAAAAAGGCAGCCCCATGTGTTCCAGCTCGAACACCGCTTCCGGGCCGACGCTGCACATGTACTCGATAGCGTCCTGGTCGCCGATATAATCGGAGCCCTTGACCGTGTCATACATGTGCCAGCGCCAATCGTCATTGGGGTCGGCGCTGGCAATGGCGCAGGTGATGCCGCCCTGAGCAGACACCGTGTGTGAGCGCGTGGGGAAGACTTTGGAAATAACCGCCGTCTTGTAGCCGGACTGCGCCAGCTGCAGCGCGGCGCGCATGCCTGCACCGCCACCGCCGACAATCACGCCATCAAAAGAAATCGTTCGCAATGCTGTCATATCTCAATATCCCCAGAGGATCTGCACGCCCCAGACCACATACACAAAAAGCACCAGCGCTATCACCAGTTGTGACGATATACGCAGGACATTGCCCGTTGTCCCCATCATGCGTTCGGTGAGGTAGTCGGTCACCACCGCCCACAGACCGATCCAGGCATGCGCTGCCAGCGACAGCAGAGCCATCAGGCTGAACACGCGTACCCAGGTCTGCGTGAACAGGGCTTTCCAGCTCACATAGTCCACACCGCTGAGTACGACCCAGGCGATAAACAGGAAATACGCCAGGAGAATCACACCGCTGACACGCTGTACCAGCCAGTCAGAAGTGCCAGAGCGACCAAAACTTGTTACTGCAGTTACCATATCAGAACCCCCGCCAGCAGGATCAGGACAACGGACAGGCCAATCACCAGACGCGCACCCAGAGCGCCGCCCTCGAAGCTTTCGCCAATACCGAAATCCATGATGATGTGCTTGATCCCCGCCAGCGCGTGGTAGATCAGGCCTGCGGAAATTGCCCAGAGGATCAGTTTGGCCAGCGGACCGGTAAGGGCCTCCTGCAGCATGGCGAAGTCCTCGGGACTGCGCAGGCTCATGTCGAGCGCCCACACCAGGAAGACCATAGCGAAAAAGAGAAAAACACCGGAGGCGCGATGGGTGATCGATGCCCATGCGGTTATGGGGAGCCGCATGCTGCCGATGTCCAGGTTCACGGGACGTTTGTCTTTCACAGTTCAGTTTCCACCGTTACGGACGCCACAAAGGCGATTAAAGGGGGCCGGCCACGTGGCCCGGCGCTATCGCTTTTCGCAAAAAACATGCGGAGAAAGCGCGCAGAATTATAGGGGGATGTGCTTCTAATTACAAACCTCTACCTGCGCAGGGGGCGGACTGCCTTGATGTCGCGAACGTCGCCGAACGTCGGCGTTCGCGATCCGTGACTTTCGCCGCCAAAAGGCTCAGGATGCTGGCAAATAGAGCCAGATCAATTGACAAAAGCTGCCGAGACTTTATAGTTGGGCACCCCACAGAACCACATCGCAGGACCTTTCATGAGCGACAAAAAAGCAACCCTGAAAGTAGACGGGCTGGACGAAACCATCGAACTCCCCGTTTACTCCGGCACACTCGGTCCAGACGTGATCGACGTGGGTGCCCTCACCTCCAGGGATATGTTCACCTACGATCCGGGGTTCGTTTCTACTGCAGCCTGTGAGTCGAAAATCACCTACATCGACGGCGGCAAGGGCATTCTGTTGCACCGCGGCTACCCCATTGACCAGCTGGCCGAGCAAAGCGATTACCTGGAAACCTGCTACCTGCTGCTGTACGGAGAGCTGCCCACCGCTGAGCAGAAAGAAACCTTCGTCAGCACCGTCAAGCGCCACACCATGGTCCACGAACAGATCCGTACGTTCTTCAACGGCTTCCGTCGCGACGCGCATCCGATGGCGGTCATGTGCGGTGTTGTCGGCGCTTTGTCCGCATTTTATCACGACTCGCTGGATATCTCCGATGAGCATCACCGCCAGGTTGCAGCGTTCCGACTGATCGCCAAAATGCCCACGCTGGCAGCAATGAGCTACAAGTTCTCCATCGGCCAACCCTTCATGTACCCCGACAACAACATGGGATACGCAGAAAACTTCCTGCACATGATGTTCGGCAACCCCTGCGAGCCCAGCAACGTGAGCCCGGTACTGGCCCGCGCCATGGATCGCATCTTCCTGCTCCACGCAGACCACGAGCAAAACGCGTCCACCTCGACGGTGCGTCTGGCTGGCTCTTCAGGGGCCAACCCGTTTGCCTGCATCGCGGCTGGCATCGCAGCACTCTGGGGGCCGTCGCACGGGGGGGCCAATGAAGCGGTGCTGGAAATGCTCGAAGAAATCGGCGACGTGTCGCGTATCGACGAGTTCGTGGCCCGCGCCAAGGACAAGGACGACCCCTTCCGCCTGATGGGCTTCGGGCACCGTGTCTACAAGAACTTCGACCCGCGAGCCAAGGTGATGAAGGAGGCCGCCGATGACGTGCTGGCGGAGCTGGGCATCGAAAACGATCCTTTGCTCGCCATCGCCAAACGACTGGAGCAGATCGCCCTTGAGGATCCCTACTTCATCGAGCGCAAACTGTATCCCAACGTAGACTTCTACTCCGGCATCATTCTCAAGGCCATCGGCATCCCCACGAGCATGTTCACCGTGATCTTTGCCGTCGGCCGCACTGTAGGCTGGATTGCACACTGGCATGAGATGATCAGCGGCAGCTACCGAATCGGGCGACCGCGCCAGCTCTACACCGGCCACACCCAGCGGGATTATGTCGCACTGGACAAGCGCGGCTAACCTGCCCCGCCGCCCGAAAAAGGCCGCCCAACCGCGGCCTTTTTTGGTTACACTCCTTCACCACTACTACGCCACAGGAAATCCCCAAGTCATGAGCGAGGTTGTCATCAGCGGCACTGGGTTGTTCACACCCGCACAGTCCATCAGCAACGCAGAACTGGTCGAATCATTCAACACCTGGGTGGAGCAGTTCAACGCAGAGAATGCGGCCGCGATTGCCGCCGGCGATATCGCAGCCATGCAGCCATCATCCGCGGAGTTTGTCGAGAAGGCGTCGGGCATCAAGTCTCGCTATGTTATCGACAAAACGGGCATCCTCGACCCACAACGCATGGTGCCACGTATCCCCGAGCGACCTGACAGCAGTCCCTCGATACAGTGTGAAATTGCCGTTGCGGCTGCCCGAGAAGCCATGGCACAGGCCGGCAAGCAGGCTTCTGATATCGACGCCGTGATCGTGGCCTGTTCCAACCTGCAGCGCGCCTACCCGGCGATTGCGGTAGAAGTACAGGACGCGTTGGGAATTGAAGGTTTTGGCTTCGACATGAACGTCGCCTGTTCGTCGGCCACCTTCGGCATACAGCAGGCGCGGGACAGCATCCGCTCGGGCAGCGCGCGCTGCGTGCTGATACTCAATCCGGAGATCTGCAGTGGGCACCTGAACTTCCGCGACCGCGACTCGCACTTCATTTTTGGCGATGTCTGCACCGCAATTATCGTCGAGCGGGCCGAGGACGCGACTGCCAGCGAAACCTACAGCATCGTGGACAGCAGGCTGCAAACGTTGTTTTCCAACAACATCCGCAATAACTTCGGCTTCCTCAACAGGGCCGCCGAGGAAGGTATCGGCAAGCCCGACAAGCTGTTTGTGCAGGAAGGACGCAAAGTCTTCAAGGAAGTCTGTCCCGCCGTTGCCCGACAGATCAGCGATCAGCTGCAGGGACTGGACATTGCACCCGAGCAGCTCAAACGCCTGTGGCTGCACCAGGCAAACCTGAGCATGAACCAGCTGATCTCGCGCAAGGTCCTGGGCCGTGATGCCACCGCCGATGAGGCACCGACCATTCTGGACGAATACGCCAACACGAGTTCCGCCGGTTCCATCATCGCCTTTCACAAGCATCGCGCCGATTTTGCCAGCGGCGACCTTGGCGTGCTTTGTTCCTTCGGTGCCGGCTACAGTATCGGCAGCGTCATTCTTCAGCGGCGCTGAGTCAGGTCCGACAGGGCGTCCAGCAATGCCTCACACTGCTCATCAGTACCCACGCTGATGCGCAGGAAATCGGCGATACGCGGTTTATTGAAGTGTCGCACAATGATTCCGCGCTCACGCAGGGCCAGAAACAGCGCCTGGGCGTCGCGCCCTGCGCCGGGGGACGCAAAAACAAAATTGGCGCTGGACGGCAATACGGTGAAACCGAGCTTCTGCAACCCTTGCGTGAGCCGCGACCGGCTCGCAATCACCTTGGCGCACGATGCCTCGAACCAGGCCTCATCCTCCAGCGACGCAAGCACCGCGCGCTGGGCCACGGCATCCAGTGGGTAAGAGTTGAAGGAGTTTTTCACGCGCTGCAGGCCGTCAATCAGGTCGACGTGGCCGTAGGCTACGCCCACGCGGAGCCCTGCCAGGGCACGGGATTTCGACAGCGTTTGCACCACCAGCAGGTTGTCATAGGTATTCACCAGTGTAACCGCTGATGCTCCACCGAAATCGATATAGGCCTCATCAATCACCACCACGCTGTCCCGGTTTGTCTCCAGCAGACGGCGAATATCCTCGAGGGCCAGCAGCATCCCCGTAGGCGCGTTGGGATTGGGCAGGATAATACCCCCATTGGGGCGCGCATAGTCGGCCACATCAATGCTGAAGTTCTCGCGCAGTGCCACCGGCTCGCCGACAACGTCGTACAGATCACACCAGACCGGGTAAAAGCTGTAACTGATGTCCGGGAACAGTAGCGGCGCAGCGTGCCGCAGCAGCCCCATGAATACATGCGCCAGCACCTCATCGGACCCGTTGCCGAGGAAAACCTGTTCGGGCAGCAGCGCCGCCCTCTCCGCCAATGCCTCGCGCAGCGCGGTGGACTCGGGATCCGGATAGCGCCGCAAGGCGTCGCCGTCGATACGGTGAATGGCCTCCAGCACGCGCGGTGATGGCGGATAGGGACTTTCGTTGGTGTTGAGCTTGACCAGACGGGGGTGCCGCGGTTGTTCACCGGGTACATAGGGCGTAAGACGCCGCACCACGTCACTCCAGTAGCGACTCATGAGCAAGTTCCGATAAATGGCGTCCCCTAGGGGGTTCGAACCCCTGTTCCCGCCGTGAAAGGGCGGTGTCCTGGACCACTAGACGAAGGGGACACAGACGCAGCGGCCAAAATGCCGAGGAACATATTGTACTCAAGCCACGCCGCACAAAGCAACGCGGCGGGCTACGGGCCGGGCAGGCCCCACCGGTAAGCGGGCTGCCCCGACCTGCCGCTTACGTTCAGTACTTGAAGGAGGTATCGAATATGACCCGGTCATAATCAATCGGGTCATCAAATCGGCTGCCAAGGCTTTCGTTGTCGACAAACAACGTCAGGCCAACATGCCACTGCTTGTCGACGGCAAATACAGCGCCCAGTTTATGGCCACGCACGTCAGTGCCACCACCGCCGATGTTGGAGTCGCTGAGCAGGGCCAGCAGCGAGTCGGCCTCGATGGAGGCAAATTCATAGCTGACCTGCCAGCTTCCCGCGCCGCTGGCCTTGCCGAGCCGGGCCCCGGCGGACCAGGCCGTGTCCTCGTCGTCGGCATCCAGGTTTTGCGCGTAGTGGCCGTACACCGCTGCTGGCAGTCCCAAGCCGTCGATATCCAGCGTGGCGAAGAGCTCGAGCTCCTCGTAGTTGTTGTCGTAGGTGCAGAACGTCAGCAGGATCGTGTCGCAGCTGAAGCTGTTGCCGAAAAAGACGTCGAACGCGCCGAAGTAGGTATTCTTGCCCTTCACCGGCATATCAATATAGCCACCGCCGGCGGTCAGTCCCAGCTGGTCACCGAGAGCCAGGGTGAAGCCGGACTGTACACCGTAGTAAAAGGCGTTGTTGGCACGTGCGCTGTCGCTGTCCAATGCGTGCGCCACGGCGTTCACGAACAGGTGCTCGTTGGCCCAGCCAAGCGCTATGCCTTCAGGGGTGTAATCCGAGTCCCATAGCAGACCGGAGCCCTCGGGACGATACATCGGGTTCTTCATCTTGCCGATGGTGGCGTATGCGCCATCGAACGGCTGCCATGTAGCCCAGGCCTGGTCGAGATACAGCTCTTTACTGGTCCCGCCGCCACCCAGCGTCGCATTGCCGGAGACCGGTGAGTCGTTACCGGCCGCCAGTCTCAACCCGACCTGCACGTCCTGGGGCAGCTGGGCGACGAAACCGGCCCGGGCACGCACGCGATGTCGTGTTCGTACGACGCGCTGGCCGATATCAATTTCCTCGTACCGGTAGCGGAAATCTCCGGAGAAGCGGAACGTGTCCGAGTTCAGCCCTGTTGACGCGCGCGGCGGCGCAGCGGCGACCGCTTCACGGGTGAGGCGTATTTCAGAAACTGCGTTGGCAGTGTTCTCGCGCAGTGCGGCATTCTCTTCTTCCAGTGCCGCAACGCGAGCCATCAACCCGGCCATCTGCGCCTGCAGTTGCGCGAACTCGGCTTCGCTGACTGCTGCCAGCGCGGAAACGGGTGAAAACATGGTGATGGATGCGGCGGCGACCGCCACCCCCAGAGAGAGTCTGTTCATGGATTTTCCTCATCTGCCTGTGCACGCGCCGCCGCGCATGACACTAAAATGTCAATTTTATGCGATTTTCATGACACTTTCATGACAGAGAGGACACGCTGCGGAGGCTAGGGGTGGTCTTCAACCTGTGCGACCAGGTCATCCGGCTCAACATGCCGTACGTCGAGCCCACGAACGAGATAGATGACGTGCTCCGCGATGTTGCTCGCGTGATCGCCCACCCGCTCCAGACTGCGCAACGACCACATCTGGCCGAGCACCGGTCCGATGGTGCGCGGGTCTTCCATCATGAAAGTGACCAGACTGCGCATGGCACTCGCGTACTCGGAATCCACTTCCCGGTCCGCGATAACGGTCTGTACCGCCATATCCACATCCAGGCGCGCGAACGCATCCAGTGAACGACGCAGCATGTCGCTTACGTGATTGCCGATATGGCGTATTTCGACAAAGCTGCTGCCGGCACTGGAACCGCCCTCTTCCACAGACTTCACGGCCTGACGGGCAATTTTGCTGGCCTCGTCACCAATACGCTCGAGATCGGTGGTGACTTTGGAAATTGCCAGTACCAGCCGCAAATCGCTTGCCGCAGGCTGTCGCCGGGCGAGGATACGAGAGCACTCCTCGTCGATATTGATTTCCAGCTCGTTGACCTGCTCATCACCCGCAATCACTTCTTCCGCGAGCCCGCTATCGCGGCTGAGCAGCGATTCAACGGCCTTGCCAATCTGCTGTTCAACCAGGCCACCCATTTCCAGCAGGTGATTCTTGACCGATTCCAGCTCGGCGTTGAACTGGGCAGAGATATGTTGTTTGTAGCTGTCCTTGTGGAGCATAGCGTCGTCCTCAGCCGTAGCGGCCGGTGATGTAATCCTCGGTCTGCTTCTGTTCCGGGTTGGTAAACAGAGTATCCGTATCGTCGTACTCAATCAATTTGCCCATGTACATGAAGGCGGTCATGTCAGAAACACGGGCGGCCTGCTGCATATTGTGCGTGACAATGACGATGGTGTAGCGCGACTTGAGCTCGTAAATCAGCTCCTCGATTTTCAGGGTTGAAATGGGATCCAGCGCCGACGCAGGTTCGTCCAGCAACAGCACCTCAGGCTCAACGGCAATGGTCCGCGCAATGACCAGGCGCTGCTGCTGCCCGCCGGACATACCGAGAGCGCTCTCGTGCAGGCGATCCTTCACTTCGTCCCAAAGCGCCGCGGCGCGCAGGGACTTTTCCACCACCTCGTCCAGCACGCGCTTCTTGTTGATACCCTGTATGCGCAGACCGTAGGCGACATTCTCATAGATACTTTTCGGGAACGGGTTGGGCTTCTGGAACACCATGCCTACCCGGCGCCTGAGGGCGGCGACATCCACTCGCCGGTCGTAGACATCCTCGTTGTCCAGCAGCAGACGCCCCTGCACCCGACAGCCGTCCACAAGATCATTCATGCGATTGATACAACGCAGAAGACTGGACTTGCCGCAGCCGCTCGGGCCAATAAATGCCGTGACGCGCTGCTTCGGAATCTCGAGATTGATATCGAACAGCGCCTGCGAATTCTGGTTGTAGAACAGATTCAGGTTTTCCATGCGCAGGCTCGTTTCTACAGGTCCTGACGGGCTGGCGGCGGGCACCTTGTCGCGTTTCAGTGCCTGGATATCCAATGCGTGGCTTTGCATGACAGCGTCCTGTTTAGTGTTCGAGTGACTTGTAGCGCTCGCGCAGCCGGTTACGCAAACTGACGGCAGCCAGATTGAGCAGCGCGATAATCAATACCAGCAACAGGGCGGTGGCGTAAACCAGCGGCCGGGCTGCCTCAACGTTAGGGCTCTGGAAGCCGACGTCATAGATATGGAAACCGAGGTGCATGAACTTCTGGTCCAGGTGCAGGTAAGGATAGTTGCCATCCAGTGGTAGCGTAGGAGCGAGTTTCACCACCCCAACCAGCATCAACGGGGCCACTTCCCCCGCCGCCCTGGCCACGGCAAGGATCAGGCCTGTCATCATCGCCGGGCTGGCCATGGGCAGAACCACCCGCCAGAGCGTTTCTGCCCGCGTGGCACCCAGCGCAAGCGAACCTTCACGTACCGCCGATGGAATGCGCGCCAGACCTTCCTCGGTCGCGACAATCACCACCGGCAAGGTCAGCAACGCCAGCGTGAGCGATGCCCACATCAGCCCCGGCGTACCAAAGGTGGGCCGCGGCAACGAGGCCGGGAAGAACAGCTGATCCAGCTCCCCGCCCACAAAATAAACAAAGAACCCCAGGCCAAAGACACCGTAAACGATGGAGGGCACACCGGCGAGATTGTTCACTGCGACGCGTATGGTGCGCGTCACAAAGCCCTGGCTGGCGTACTCGCGCAGATAGACCGCAGCGACCACACCAAAGGGCGTGACGATGATCGACATGAGGATCACCATCAATACCGTACCGAACATGGCGGGGAATACGCCGCCTTCGGTGTTCGCCTCGCGTGGCGGTTCAGAGAGAAACTCCCACAGACGCTCGACGTACATCTGCATCTTCGCGAACACATTCATGGCGTTGGGTTGGTACGCTCGCACCACCTTGGCGATGGGCAGTGTGACCACACGACCGTCCGCCAGCTCCGCACTGTAGCTGTGATCCTTTATGCTGTCGTACAGCACATAAAGCTGCTCCTGCAGGGCACGGAAAAGCGCCTCCTGCTCGGCGCGCCGACTGGCCAGATCGGCTTCTGCTGACGCGTCCAGACGACCTTCCAGCTCCAGCTCCCGCTCGCGCAGACGCAGGCGCTCCAGCTCATAGTTGATGGCACCGATATCCCCCTGCTCAATGCGGTGGATCTCCCGACGCACAGCGACGGTATCCACGATCAGTGCCTGCAGGGCCTCCAGCGCCGCTGCTTCACCGTGGTCGGCGACAGTTACCGGTTCAGCACCGAAGCGGCTCACCGCACGCAGGTAACCGTAGAAATTGCCCCATTCAAGGCGCTCCACCACCAGCAGGTCCAGTGGATAGCGACGCTCTCCGAATTGCTCATCAATCAGCCAGGTAAAGTCAGTACCCAGAAAATCGCGATTACCCTGCTTCAGCAGCGTTCGCTGGTAGAACGGGCCGGGGCCCTGCAGCTCGAACCCCGCTTCACGCAACTGGGCACCGGGCACCTCGACCTGTTCCACCACCTCGCCCAGCAGCTCACGTGTCTGTCCCTGGTAGGTTACCGATACCGACAGCACATCCGAGGGCCAGAAATGGCTCAGGCCACGCACCGCCAGAAGCAATAGCAAACCGACCACGGCAATCACACTCACGCTCACGGCGGCGCCATTGAGCCAGATCAGTGGATCACCGCTACGTATCCAGGCGCCCACAGCGGGTGCACGTTCGTTGTGCAGATCCTGTTCGTTGATCATCTTGTTCATCACAGTGACCCGTACTTGATACGCAACCGCTGCCGCACCAGCTCGGCGACGGTGTTGACCATGAAGGTAAACATGAAGAGCACGAAGGCAGCGAGGAACAGAACACGATAGTGTGTACTGTCGACTTCCGCTTCCGGCACTTCCACCGCGATATTGGCCGACAGTGTTCGCATGCCCTCAAAGATATTGACGTCCATGATCGGTGTATTGCCGGTTGCCATCAGAACGATCATGGTTTCTCCCACCGCTCTGCCCAGGCCGATCATCAAGCCGGAGAAAATGCCTGGACTAGCCGTAGGAATCACCACACCGACCAGCGTCTGCCAAGGGGTTGCACCCAGCGCCAGGCTGCCGTAGCTCAAATGTTTGGGCACAGAAAAAATCGCATCCTCGGCTATGGAGAAGATGGTGGGGATGACCGCCATACCCATGGCAATACCCACCACCAGCGCGTTACGTTGATCGAACGAGATGCCAAGTTCGGTGGTGATCCAGCCGCGCATGTCGCCAGAGAAGAACAGCAGCTCCAGCGTATCGCTGCTGGCAAAGCTGGCATAGCCGATAAACAGCACCACAGGAATCAGTACTGCCGCGTGCCAGCCCTCGGGCAGGCGGGCGCGAATGGCGAGGGGCAGGCGCGACCAGAGAAAGGCGAACAGAATGACGCCGATGGGCAGAGCCAGCATCAACGTGACTACCGCGGTCAATTTGTCCTCGATCAGCGGCGCCAGCCACAGTCCGGCGAGGAAGCCGAGAATCACCGTGGGCAATGCCTCCATCAGCTCGATCATCGGCTTGACCTTGCGCCGCAGCGATGGCGCCATGAAGTAGGCTGTGTAGATGGCGCCGCAGATCGCCAGCGGCGCAGCGATCATCATGGTATAGAACGCGGCCTTCAAGGTGCCGAAGGCGAGCGGTGCAAAACTGTATTTGGGCTCGAAATCGTTATCGGATGCGGACGATTGCCAGACGTGCTCAGGCTCATCGTAGCTCTCGTACCAGACTTCGCTCCACAGCGCCGACCAGGATACATCCGGGTGCTCGTTATCGATGTGCCAACTGCGCAGACTGCCGTCCGCATCGACCAGCAACAACGCATCGGCACGCGGGGATATGGCGGCCGCTCCGGCCCCCAGGGGCAAGGCGGCCTCACTCAACAAGCGGCGGTGCGACGTTGTGTGGTAAATCTGTACTTCACCCTGCTTGCCAAGAGCGACAAAACCCTTGCGGCGATGCTCAGGCAGCAGCGTTGTGACGCTGATGCCATCCGTATCAAATTCACGGATACGCTGCAGGCGATGACCGCCCTCGCCGTCCCGCACCATGAAATACTGCACCAGCTCGCCGCGATCGGACGCCGCCAGCAACGAAATGCCACCCAGCAGCATCGCGCTCTCACTCAACTGGCCACCCCGGGTAAACAGCTCACCCCGGCTCGCTACCTGCAATTTACCGGAAGCATCACGCTGGCGTAAATTGATCACCGCGTAACCACCTTTGCTGTCGATGTGGTACAGCCACTGGAGATTTTCATCGATGTGAAAATCTGCGGTATCCCCCGCCAGCGCTGGCAGTGACAGCGATTCCCGGTCGAAACTGATTTCGCCCGTGAGGAAGTTTTCTGACCGGTTGTAGCGCTGCACCCGCAGCGTACCCGCGGCATCCAGGGCAGCAATCACCAATCCATCATCGTTGTCGCCCAGTGCCAGCTTCTGCACGGGACCGTCAGCAACGCGAATGTCGAGCTCAGGATAGCGTCGCTCGACACGCGGTGTTATCACACGGTTGCCGTCAGGATAGCTCAGACGATACTCATGGGTGTGCAGAGACACCGCACCGGACTCATGGGCCAGTGCCAGCATGCGCTTGCCTGCGCTCTCCTCGGCGACCGCGGAGACCGGGCCCTGATCCGCTGCAAGCTCAGACTCGAGCACGATGTCACCGCTGTCCAGCTGAAAAAAACTGCCGCGTGCATCGGCAAACACCGCAAAGCCGATTTCCGTCTGCTCCTCCACCGCCAGATAGAGCGGAGCCGATGCAAAGGGCGAAGCGACCTCGGCGCGGGGCTCGATTGAGGCATTGCCAAACAGGGGCAGGACCTCATAGAGCAGGTAGAAAAAAATCAGCAGGATGGCGACCAGTACGCCGGCACCGCCGGCGGTGACGGACACCGTTGCAGCGCGATCCTTGAAGTGCCTCCACCGGGGCGTGAAGGGAGACACGTGTTCACTCATTTTCGTCAAGACAGAATCACTCGGTCAGCGATTGCCGGCACCGGGCAGGCCGCAAGGGACCGGCCCGGCGGTTTTCATCAGACCCTACAGGCCGAGTTGGCCGCTGTAGCGCTCCACCACTGCTGCGGGCAGGGGAATGTAGCCATCCTTGAGCACGACATCCTGGCCCTGGCGGGAAAACACCAGCTTGAAGAATTCCCGTTCCAGCGGTGACAACGGCTTGTTCGGATCCTTGTTCACGTAAACGTAGAGGAAGCGAGCCAGCGGGTAGCGACCGTTGATGGAGTTTTCAGCGTCCGCTTCCACGTAAGGAAGCCCTTCACCCTTGCTGATCGGTACGGTGCGCACGCTGGACGTGCGATAGCCAATGCCTGAGTAGCCAATGCCGTTGATAGAAGTGGAGACCGACTGCACCACCGAGGCGGACCCGGGCTGCTCATTGACGCTGTTTTTGAAATCCCCCTTGCACAGGCCAACAGTCTTGAAGAAGCCGTAGGTACCGGACACGGAGTTGCGCCCGAACAGCTGCATGTCACGCCCTTCCCACGCTCCGGTGAGACCAAGTTGCCCCCACTGACCGATGTCCTGTGGTGCGCCGCACTTGCGCGTTGAAGAGAAAATGGCATCCAGTTCGGCAATGGACATACCCTCGATAGGGTTGTCCTTGTGCACATATACCGCCAGGGCGTCGATCGCCACCGGCACAGCGGTTGGCTTGTAGCCGTAGCGTGTTTCGAAGGCCTCGATCTCCTTGTCACGCATATCGCGGCTCATCGGACCGATGTTGGCAGTGCCTTCAGTCAGCGCCGGCGGCGCCGTGGAGGAGCCCGCAGCCTGAATCTGGATGTTGACATTGGGGTAGGCACGCTTGAAATCCTCGGCCCACAGCGTCATCAGGTTAGCCAGCGTATCGGAGCCGATGCTGGAAAGGTTTCCCGACACGCCACTGGCGATCTCATAATCCTTGAGCCCGGGGTCGAGTTCCGCCCAGGACATCGGCGCCATGACCACCGCAGCAGCGCCTGCACCCGCAACCACTACCGTTTTTCTCAACCATTGCTTGATCGACATACAGTACTCCTGTTTCCAGCGGATCTCATCAACGCGCATACACTAACGCCGTTATGTGACACTATTATGACAAGCCTGTGTCGCCCCCTGCCCTCAGCACTGGAATGCCAGGGTAAAGGTGCTGCCTTTCCCCGGTAGACTCGCTATCCGCAGCTCTGCGCGGTGGCCTGCGGCCACGTGCTTGACGATGGCGAGACCCAGGCCGGTTCCCCCCGTGGCCGAAGAGCGACTGTCATCCACACGGTAAAACCGCTCCGTAAGGCGGGGTATATGTAGCGCATCAATACCGATGCCCTGGTCCTGCACCGACAGCAACAACTCCCCCCCCTGCTGCTGCCACGAAACTGTCACCAAACTGTCATCTTTACTGTACTTGAAAGCATTCAGGATCAGATTGGACACCGCGCTGTGCAACTCCCGGTAGTCGCCCGGTACCTTTACCCGGGTTTCCGATTGCAGGATCAGCGCGCGCTCGGGGTACAGCGTGCGCAATTCGTCAACAAGCTCCTCGAGCAATGCCGCGATATCGACCTGCTCGCGGCGGGTCTGGGTGCGAACGCTTTCCAGGCGCGAAAGCCAGAGCAGGTCCTTCAACAGATTCTCCATGCGATCGGTCTGCTGGGACATCTGCTCCAGGGGCCGTCGAAACCGCGGCTCCAATTGCAGCGCATTGGCCAGAATCATCTCCAGATAACCCTTGATCACCGTCAGCGGGGTGCGTAGCTCATGGGAGACGTTGCCCACAAAGTCGCGCCGCATCTGTTCCAGGTGGGCCTCCTTGGTGATATCACGCACGAACACCAGACGATCACCGTTGCCAAACAGGGTGATCGCAAACTGCAGGGTCTGCTCACGATCACCCTGCATGCGCAGCTGGAGGGGGTCTTCAAAGGCGCCTGCGATGTAGTAGCGATGGAAGGCCGGCAAGCGCACCAGGTTGAGCAGCGCCTGGCCGCGGTCGGCAGGGTAGCGCAGCCCCAGCAGCCGCTGCGCCGCGTCATTGCTCCACTCGATGGCGCCACCGGCGCTGACCATGACTGCGCCGTCGTGCATGGAGGAAAGCGAGTCCTGCAGGTAATCGAGTCGCGAGCGCAGTTCCGTCTCACGCATACTGGCCTTGCGCTGCAGCTGGTAAAGGCGGTCATACAATTCGCCCCAAAAGCCCAGCGCCTCCGGTGGTTCCAGGGACGGGTCCTGAAGCCAGCGCAGAAGGCGACGCATCTGCCACGCCCAGCGCACCGTCAGCGCCAGCAGCGCCGCCGAGAGCAACAGCCAGGGCCAGCCGATGAGCCAACCTGCGGTGAGCGCTACCGCTACCAGTGCCAGCAGCCGGCGCAGTTCCGCCAGCCAAGCGGCCTGTGGACTCACCGCGCGGGAACTCCGCGGGCGGAGAAGCGGTATCCGGTACCGCGCACCGTCTGCACGAGGTCGCTGTAGTCAGCCTGCGGGGTCTGCAGGGCCTTACGCAGGCGCCGAATATGTACATCCACCGTGCGCTCTTCCACATACACGTTCGCCCCCCAGACCTGGTCCAGCAGCTGGCTGCGTGTATAGGCCCGCTCGGGGTGCGACATAAAAAACTGCAGGAGGTTGAATTCGGTAGGCCCCATTTCAACCGGCTCATCGCACAGGAAAATGCGCCGACTCTCGCCATCCAGCACCAGCTGGGCAACCTGTATGCGGTCCTGTTCATCCCCGCCAGCGGAGCGTCGTAACAGCGCCTTGATGCGGGCAATCAGCTCGCGCGGGGCAAACGGTTTGGTGATGTAATCGTCAGCACCCACATCCAGCCCCTGGATCACGTTATCCTCTGCTGTCTTCGCCGTGAGCATGATGACAGGCACGTCACGGGTAGTGTCGGTGCGCTTGAGTCGGCGCAGCAACTCCAGGCCACTGCCGCCGGGCAGCATCCAGTCCAGCAGAACCATGTCCGGACGTTCGTCAACGATCAGAGTAAAGGCATCCTGGATGTTCTCTGCCTCAAGGCAACGGAAGCCCGCAATCTCCAGGGCCATGCGCAACATATCGCGGATGGCAAACTCATCATCAACAATCAATACCTGACGTTCATTCATTGGTCACATTGTCCTCTCTCTCGCGCTGCATACGCGTATTAGATGAGGAAATTGTGACAATAAAATGACAACTGCCCCTGCGCTGTTGCATTTCTGCCGCAGCGCGAGGGTATGCCAGCATGGAAACGGCTCTCCGGAGCTAACGCAGACTGGCGTTGATATTGGCCAGCACCTTGTCACCAGGACACAGATCTTCCTCGACCAGACTGTTCAGCGGCCGACGCGAGGTCTCCATGATGTCGTGAAGGTCCCGGGAGTCCTTGTCCATGTAGATGAGGCCAGTCAGGATCTGCCCCTCGGCGCTGTGCCGCTGCAATGCCACCATGGCCGACACCCTGTCGAAGGGGTCCAGGTCAGGCGCGAGCTTTTCCAGATGCAACACGGATCCGTCGTGCAGAGTCACTTCCTGGCTGCGGCCCGCCGGGTAGCTGGTGGTGATCTCCTCGCGCATGGGCACGAAGTCCACGGTTCCCGTGGCTTCGGCGTGCTCACGCACGAAATCATAGCTCTTGGTCGACCCCGGGTTGTTATTGAAGGTGACGCAAGGCGAGATGACGTCGATCAGCGCGAATCCACGGTGAGAGATGGCCGCTTTGATCAGCGGCACCAGCTGGCCTTTATCGCCGGAAAAGCTGCGCGCTACGAAGGTTGCACCGAGCTGCAGGGCGAGGCCGGGAAGATCTATCGCCGAGAAGGGGTTCGGATCGCCCTTCTTGCTCGCCGAGCCGGCGTCAGCCGTGGCGGAGTCCTGCCCTTTGGTCAAACCATAGCAGCCGTTGTTCATGACGATATAGACCATATTGAGGTTGCGCCGCACCGCATGGGCAAACTGCCCCATGCCGATAGACGCCGTGTCCCCATCGCCCGACACCCCCAAGTATAACAGGTCGCGGTTGGCCATGTTGGCCCCGCTCACAACCGAGGGCATGCGTCCGTGCACCGAGTTGAAACCGTGGGATTTGCCGAGAAAATAGGTGGGTGACTTGGAGGAACAGCCGATCCCTGAAAGCTTGGCGATCTTGTGTGGTTCCAGGGCCAACTCGTGACAGGCGCGCACGATGGCACCGGAAATCGAGTCGTGACCACAGCCCGCACACAGCGTGGAGATCGACCCCTCGTAGTCCGCTCGGGTGTAGCCCAACGCATTGACCGGGAGGTCGGGATGACGGAATTTGGGAAGCTGATAGCTCATGACCTGTTCTCCGCGCCGGCGACCAGACGTTCGCGACGCAAGGGGGTGACGTTGTAACCGGGCATCTGCTGCAGAATCTGTTTGCGGATGTTTCGGGCGCTGATCGGGGTGCCATCAAAACAGAGTACCGACTTCAATTTGTCCGGACCCAGTTCGAATTCAGCCATGAGCAGCGTGCGCAACTGGGCATCGCGGTTCTGCTCGATGACGAAAACCCGCTCGTGCCGGGCGATAAAATCCGCCACCTCCTGATTGAAAGGAAAGGCGCGAACGCGCATGGCATTCAGCGGCACCCCGTCTTCCGCGAGGTAGTCGCGAGCCTCCATGGAGGACTCCTCGCTGGTACCATAAAACAGGATCGCGGTATCCGTGTCCTGCTCGCTCTGCGTTTCCAGCGGGCGCGGCACCCACTCCTTGATGGTTTCCCACTTGGCCATCAGGCGGTGCATGTTCTTCTCGTACTCCTCGCCCTTTTCGGTATACACAGCGTATTCGTCACGCGAGGTTCCGCGGGTGAAAAACGCCCCCTTTTCCGGGTGCGTACCGGGTATGGTGCGGTAACAGATGCCGTCACCGTCGACGTCGAGGTAGCGTCCGTAGCGCTCCATCTGCTCCAGTTGTTCCGCGTTCAGGACCTTGCCGCGATCATAACGGCGGGCGTCATCCCAGGTCAGGGGGGGCGACATATTGTCATTCATGCCCAGGTCGAGATCAGTCATCAGGATAATGGGCGTCTGCAAGCGTTCCGCCAGATCGAAGGACAGCGCGCCAAAGTCGAAACACTCCTTCGGTGTGGACGGGAACAGCAGCACCTGCTTGGTATCGCCATGGGAGGCGTAGGCCGCCGACAGCACATCGGACTGCTGGGTCCGGGTCGGCATGCCTGTGGACGGGCCAGCGCGTTGCACATCGAACAGCACCGTGGGTATTTCAGCGAAGTAGGCGAGGCCGAGAAACTCACTCATCAGCGACAGGCCCGGGCCGCTGGTCGCGGTGAATGCCCGGGCTCCGTTCCAGCTCGCCCCGACCACCATGCCGATCGCCGCAAGCTCGTCTTCGGCCTGCAGAATCGCGTAGTTCTTGCGCCCCGTACCCGGATCAATGCGCAGCCGCTTGGCATAGCGCTCGAAGGCATCGACAACGGAAGTAGACGGAGTGATGGGATACCAGGCCGCTACCGTGGCGCCCCCGTAAATCGCCCCCAGGCCCAGCGCCGTGTTGCCATCCAGCAGGATGTTGTCACCGACCTTGTCGGAAGCGCGAACACGAATGCCAATCGGGCATTCGAAGTGCTCCTGTGCGTATTGGTAACCAAGCTCCAGGGCATGAATGTTGGGCAGGATGAGCTTGTCCTTGCCCTTGAACTGGTCTTCCACCAGCCCGGTGAGCACGGCGAAATCGATGTCCAGCAGAGCGGCCAGCGCACCCACATAGATGACATTGCGAAACAGCTGGCGCTGCCTTGGATCCTCGTATTCCTCATTGCAAATACGGGTTAGCGGAATACCGAAGATATTGACGTCGCTGCGCATCAGGCGCAGGTCGAGCGGCTTGGTATTGTCGTAAATGAAATAGCCGCCTGGCTCCACTTCCTTGATGTCCTGCGGCATGCTCTGTGGATTGACCGAGAGCATGATATCCACGCCGCCGCGACGACCGAGGTAACCGCGCTCACTGACGCGCACCTCGTACCAGGTAGGCAGCCCCTGGATATTGGAAGGAAAGATGTTTTTAGGGCACACGGGCAGTCCCATGCGGAAGATCGCCTTGGCGAACAGGTTGTTGGCACTGGCGCTGCCGGTGCCGTTCACGTTGGCGAACTTGATGACGAACTCATTGACGGATTGCAGCGCTTGCATGGTTTATTGCCCCGCTTTGGTAACGCTGTAGAGAAATTTTTGCATGTCCCAGGCTGATGTGGGGCAGCGCTCGGCACAGAGCCCGCAGTGCAGGCAGACGTTCTCGTCCTTGACCATGACTCGCTGCGTTGGCAGCTCCGTGGAGACGTAGAGGTCCTGTGCCAGATTTCCCGCCGCCGCGCTCAGGCGGGTACGCAGCTCCGGTTCCTCCGCATTCTCGACAAAGGAAATGCAGTCCGTGGGGCAGATATCGACGCAGGCATCGCATTCGATGCAGCGCGGGGTGTCGAATACGGTCTGCACATCGCAATTGAGACAGCGCTCGGCCTCCTTGAACCCCGTGCTCAGGTCGAAGCCGAGTTCCACCTCGAGCTTGCGGTTGCGCAGCGTTTCCTCAAGCGGTGCCATGGGCACCACGAACCGCTTGTCGTTCTCCACCTGGTTGTCGTAGCTCCACTCGTGGATGCCCATTTTCTGGCTGACCAGGTTGGTCATCGGCGCCGGGCGGTTAGTGACCGGCTCGGCACGACAGAACAGGTCGATGCTGATAGCGGCCTGGTGGCCGTGGGCTACCGCGGTGATTACGTTCTCAGGTCCGAATGCGGCGTCACCGCCAAAGAACACCCGTGGGTTGGTCGACTGGAAGGTCGCCTTGTCGACGACCGGCATATCCCAATTGTCAAACTCAATGCCGAGATCGCGCTCCACCCAGGGAAAGGCGTTGTCCTGGCCGATGGCCATCAGCACATCGTCCGCTTCCATGAATACAAGGTCCTCACCCGTAGGCACCAGACTGCGCTTGCCGTTCTCGTCGTACTGCGCCTCGACTTTCTCGAAGAGCATACCTTTCAGCTCACCATTCTCGACCACGAATTCCTTGGGCACGTGGTTGTCGTAAATCGGAATGCCCTCGTGCATGGCATCCTCTTTTTCCCAGGGCGATGCCTTCATGTCGGCAAACGGGCTGCGCACCACAACCCGCACATCTTCACCGCCGAGACGGCGCGAGGTGCGGCAGCAGTCCATCGCGGTATTTCCGCCCCCCAGCACCAGTACGCGCTTGCCAATACTGCTGGTGTGCTCAAACGCAACGCTGGCCAGCCAGTCGATACCGATGTGCACGTGCTTCCCGGCTTCCTCGAGGCCGGGCAGATTGAGCCCCCGGCCGCGGGGCGCGCCGGTGCCCACAAACACCGCATCGTAGTCCTTCTCGAGCACACTTTTCAGGCTGGTAACCTCGGTATTGAAATGCGTCACCACACCCATGTCGAGGATATACCCGACCTCCTCATCCAGCACCGACGCCGGCAGCCGGAAGGACGGAATCTGGCTGCGCATCATGCCGCCACCGGCAAACTGGTTGTCATAGATGTCGATGTCATACCCCAGTGGCATGAGGTCACGCGCCACCGTCAGTGATGCCGGCCCCGCACCGATGAGCGCGATACGCTTGCCATTCTTCTGCTCCGGGATGCGCGGCAGCCGCGCGCTGATATCGGTCTTGTTGTCGGCCGCAACACGCTTCAGGCGACAAATAGCCACCGGCTCCTCGCCCTTGGCGATACGGCCACGTCGACAGGCTGGCTCACAGGGCCGGTCGCAGGTGCGACCGAGAATGCCCGGGAATACGTTGGATTCCCAGTTCACCATGTAGGCATCGTCATAGCGGCCTGCGGCAATCAGCCGAATGTATTCCGGTACCGGTGTATGGGCCGGGCAGGCATACTGGCAGTCCACGACCTTGTGGAAGTATTCGGGGTTCTTGATATCAGTTGGGTTCACAGCGAAGACCTGTTTTGAACGTTATGTAGCGGGCTCGCGACCATGACGGCACACTCTGAAAGTGTGTCATAAAGAGCAATGATTTGCATCTACACACAGAGGCAATTACCGCTCCCGGCGCGCACCGGGGGTTGTTTACTGTAGCGCTGGCAGGATTGTTGAACCACGCTAGAACCAGCCGAACAGTCCGCCGCCACGCGGCAGGGAGTCCGCGCAGCCGTTAAGTTGCGTTGTGTACAGCGCAGCGCGATCACGCACTTTGGCAGCTACGTTCAGCAACCACGCCTTGTCGCGATAGCTACCGCGGTTGTAGCCGCCATGCCCCTCGTGGTAAGCGAGGTAAAGTCGGTAGGCGTCGTTCTTTGCAATGCCACTGCGGTGCAGTGACTCGTTGTTGTACCAGCCGATAAAATCCATCGAGTCGCCGAAGTCATCGCGATCCGCCCCGTAATTCCCCGTACTGCGCTGATAGGCCTTCCAGGTAGATTTGATTGCCTGGCTGTAGCCGTAGGAATTGGAGGGTCGCAAGCCGGGTATGATGCCGAAGATACGTGTACGAGGCGGCTTGGCCTGCGCCACAAAGCGCGACTCCTGGTGCATGATGGCCAGCATGACCGGCACCGGACTACCCCAGGCTTTCTCCGCGTCCAGCGCGTCACCGTACCAGCCATCTTTCTCGCGAAAAATATTGCAGGCGTTGTCCACATTGCTCGGTGGCGTCGTCGCGCAGGCTGACAGCAACAGGACCAGCAACGCCGGCAGCAAGCCCTTCATGACATTGCACCGTGACTGCGCAGCAGGTTCAGCAAGGCGGCCTCATCCATCACGGGAACATTCAGCTCCGTTGCCCGGCCCAGCTTGGAACCGGCACCCGGCCCCGCCACCACCATCGCGGTTTTTGCCGAGACACTGCCTGCCACACGCGCACCGAGCGACTCCAGCAGGGCTTTGGCCTCGCTGCGCCCCAGGGACTCCAGCTTGCCGGTAACCACCCAGGTTTCGCCCGCCAGCGGTAACGCTTCTGCAGGCCGCACCTCCAGGTCCGGCCAATGTACGCCGGCGTCGCGCAGCGCCTGCACCACCGACAGGCTGTCAGCAGAATCCAGGAACTGTCGCAGATGGTCGGCTACTACGGGACCCACATCGGGGACCGCCAGCAGGGCCTCTTCACTGGCTGCGGCCAGCGACTCCCAGGAACCGAAATGACGCGCGAGATTTCCCGCCGTGGATTCCCCCACTTCGCGAATACCCAGCGCGTAGATGAACCGCTGCAGCGTCGTCGCCTTGCTTTTCTCCAGCGCTGCGAGCACGTTATCGACCGACTTCGCTCCCATGCGCTCCAGCCCCAACCAGGCCTCGCGCGGCAGGGTATAGAGGTCGGCGACGGTACGCACCAGGCCCTGATCAACCAGCTGGTCAACCAGCTTGTCGCCCAGACCTTCGACATCCATTGCCCGGCGCGAGACAAAATGGCGAATCGCCGCTTTCTGTTGTGCCTGACAGACCAGTCCTCCCATGCAGCGCAACACCGCCTCATCCGCGGCACGCTCCACGACTGAGCCGCAGACCGGGCAGGTGTCGGGAAAACGCACCGGCTGCGCACTCTCCGGACGCTGCTCCGGCACAACAGCCACCACCTGCGGAATCACGTCGCCCGCGCGGCGCACGATCACCGTGTCACCGATGCGCACGTCCAGTCGCTCCACCTCATCGGCGTTGTGCAGTGTCGCATTGCTGACCGTCACCCCACCGACAAACACGGGCTCAAGACGCGCCACCGGGGTAATGGCTCCGGTGCGCCCCACCTGGAATTCCACGGCCAACAGTCGCGTCATCTCCTCCTGCGCCGGAAACTTGCGCGCGATGGCCCAGCGCGGTGCACGGGAGACAAACCCGAGGCGCTGCTGTAGCCGCAGATCGTTGACCTTGTACACAATGCCGTCGATATCATAGGGAAGTTGCGCCCGGCGCTGTGCAAGGGCGTCATAGTAGGCCTCACAGGCTTCAATACCCATGACCACCCGGGATTCGGCATTGATCCTCAGGCCCCAGGTATGCAACCGCTGCAGGATGTCTGAGTGGCGGGCGGGCATCTCTCCGCCCTGATACAGACCGACGCTGTAGCAGCACATCTGCAGCGGGCGCCGCGCGGTGATGCGCGCATCCAGCTGACGCAGGCTGCCGGCGGCGGCATTGCGCGGATTGACAAAGGGCTTTTCGCCACGCTCCCGCGCCTCCTCGTTCAACTGCTCAAAGCCCGCCCGCGGCAGGTAGATTTCGCCGCGCACTTCAAGCAGAGCCGGAAAGCCGCTGCCGCGAAGTCGCAGTGGCACGGAAGCCACGGTGCGCACATTGTGCGTGATGTCCTCACCGGTTGTGCCGTCACCGCGGGTCGCGCCCCGCTGCAGTTGCCCGTCGCGGTACAGCAGGCTGACCGCTATACCGTCGAGTTTCGGCTCACAGGCAAACTCCAGCGCTTGATCCGGCGGCGAGCCAAGCCGGTCCAGGAGGCGTCGGTTGAAGTCGCGCAGGTCCTCAGCACTGAAGGCATTGTCCAGCGACAGCATAGGCATTTCATGCTGCACCTGGGCAAACTGGGAAACGGGCGCTGCACCTACCCGCTGGGTGGGTGAATCCGGTGTACACAAGGCGGGATACTGCGCCTCAAGCGCACGCAGGCGCTGCATGCAACGGTCGTATTCAGCATCCGGCACACTGGGGTTGTCCAGCACATGGTACTGATAATTCCAGCTGTCGAGTTGCTCACGCAAGCGGGCCGCCTCGTCTGCCGCTGCCAGGGCGTTCGCCATGTGTCTATGCCCTAATGCGACCGGGCGAGCATGCGCCGCTCGAGATCGCGGATCTGCTGCCGCGAATGCTCCAGGGTCTGGCGGGTCAGCGCGCTGCGGGTCTCGTCGAGGACGTCGCCCTTCAGGTTGCGCGCCACGGTCTGCGCTGTTTCCAACATGTAATCGAAGGCCTGCATCATGTCGGCAGGCCCCGGCAGCGTGACAAAAAACACCAGTCCCGGTGTACTGAAATCGGACATGTTGTCGATATCGAACACACCAGGCTGCATCATGTTGGCTACGCTGAACTGTATCGGGCCACGCCCAGCCTCCTGCTCGTGGCGATGAAAGAAACTCATGTCGCCAAACCGGAGATCGCAGGCGAGAAGGATGTGCAGGATGTCGTCCCCGCGGAAGCCTTCGGGATCGCGCGCTACCACATTCAACATGAATACCTCGGGCTCTACGTCGCGAGGCAGGAGACCGGGTTCATCCGCATCCGGCAGCTGCCGCTCTTCGGCTTCCAGCGCATCCAGCCAGTCGAGGTTCTCAGGCTCGTCACGGGTACTCAGGCCAGTCACCAGGCCATCATCGGCGGGACCTGTCTTGGTTGTACGTTTGCGTGAAGCACGGCTTCTGCCGGCACGCGCGACACTGCTGTCGTCCTGCTGCGCCGCAGGACTTTCGGTCTGCTCGCGCCCATTTGCTTCCGCCGCTGCGGCAGCGGCGCCATCGGCCTTGTGCTGGGCACGGGCGTCAAGCAGGTCGCCGCGATGCACCACACGTGCACCCCCGTTGGGCAACTCCCGATACACGGCAATGTCGAGGTCTCCTCCTTCACTGCCCTCCTCGCCCACCAGCTTGATGCGCACGGCAGCTCGCCGATCGTTACGTACCCGGCGCCAGGCGTCGAGCAAAACGGCCAGAATCAGCAGTACACCGGCAATTACCATCCAATCGCGTATCGTCAAGTCCATCACAGCTGCGCCCGCTTCCTCCGCTTGTCCTAACTCGCCGCCAGTTCCGCTGCCTCTTCGACATCCACCGTCACCAGCCGGGATACACCGGGTTCGTGCATGGTGACACCCATCAACTGGTCCGCCAATTCCATGGATATCTTGTTGTGGGTAATGTAGATGAACTGCACTTTCTCAGACATCTCCTTGACCATGCGTGCATACCTGCCCACGTTGGCATCGTCCAGCGGCGCGTCCACTTCGTCAAGCATACAGAATGGCGCGGGATTAAGCTGGAAAATCGAAAACACCAGGGCAATCGCAGTAAGCGCCTTCTCGCCACCCGACAGCAGGTGAATGGTGCTGTTCTTCTTGCCCGGGGGGCGGGCCATGATGGTGATGCCCGTATCCAGGAGGTCGTCTCCGGTCATCTCCAGATACGCGTTGCCGCCGCCGAACACGCGCGGAAACAGGTCCTGCAGCCCTGAGTTCACCTTGTCGAAGGTGTCGCGGAACCGGCTACGTGTCTCCTTGTCGATCTTGCGGATCGCCGAGGCGAGGGTTTCCAGCGCCGTTTCCAGATCCTCGTTCTGGGCATCCAGGTACTGCTTGCGCTCAGACTGCAGGGCATATTCGTCTATCGCCGCGAGGTTGATGGGCCCCAGCCTGGCCACACGGGCCGCCACCCGCTCGAGTGCACTCTGCCACTCCGCCTCGTTGGCACTTTCCGGCATCCCGGCCAGCACGCTGTCGACCTCCTGGTCCAGCTCCCGGAGCTGGCGCAGCACGTTGTCTCGCTGCACCTGCAGGCCCTGCTGTTGCAAACGCTGTTGTTCCAGCTCGGTACGCACAGACTGGGCGCGCTGCTCAATCGCAGCCCGCTGCTGCTCTGCCTGCCGCAGCGCATGTTCCACTTCGGCGACCGCCTGCCGCGCCTGAGTCAGTTCCGCTTCGGAGGCGAGCCGCAGCGCCAGCTGCTCCTCAAGTTCCTGCTGTAAGGCCACTACCGGATCGTCACTCTCCATCAGGCTGCCCTGCAGGGATTCACGTCGCTCTTCCAGCTGGGCCACCTGGGAGTGCGCACGCGCCATGGTGTCCGTCACCCCACGCAGCTGTGTTTGCAGCGATTGGTGTCGCATGGCGGACTGATGCGCCGCATCCTTGTCGTGACGCGCCTTCTGCCGCACGCTATCGAGCTGGTTGCGCGCTGCATCCCGACGTGCCAGCAGCTCCTCGCGCTGGCGGGAATCTGTCTCCATGCGCTCGATGGCTTCTGCAAGCAGCAGCCGCGCTTCCGCAACCGACTCCTGCTCCTGCGTGAACTGACCGCGGGTATCGGCGATATCCGAGGCCAGACGCTCGCGACGAGCACCTATTTGCTCCATACGTGCCTGCTGCGCCGACAGGGCAGCACGCAATTCTGCATGCTGCCGCGACAGCTGCTGCTGCTCACGCTGGCTGTCCTGGCGCTGGCTCTCCAGACCCTGTTGCCGTTCGCGAAGCTCCGCCAGAGACCCCTCTAGCTGAGACACCTGCCGCGCGGTGACATCGACGTCCTGCACCAGCCGCTCCAGCTCCTGCTGGCGCTGGATAACACCGCCCGCCTGCTGGCCCGGACGGGCCACCCGCAGCCAATCGCGACCCAGCCAGATACCGTCCGCGGTAATGACCGATTCACCGGCCGCCAGCTGGTTACGCAGTTGCAGCGCGGAGGGCAGGTCGGCTGACACACGAACCCCCGCCAGCAGGCTTGCGACGGCCGCAGGCCCGTGCACGCGGGATATCAGATAGTCGGGGCTCGATGGGGCCTCCCCGGCACCGCCTTGAACCAGGCTGACCTGCCCCTGTTCCAGCGCCTGCAGGGAGTCTGCCAGGTCCCCCAGCTGCTCTACACACACCGCCTGCAGATAATCTCCCAGCGCTGTTTCAACCGCCTGCTGCCAGCCGTCATCAACCTGCAGCTGTTCCAGCAGACGCGGCTGAGTCTGCAGCCCCTGCGCCGCCAGCCACTGGCTGACACCCTGGTCACGATCTTCCGTCGCCGCCTGCTGCAAAGCCTCCAGCGAGGCCTGCCGGCCGCGCAGCTGCTGCAGGCGTGAGCGACTCTCGTTCAGCTGCGCGGACAGGTGGGTCTCTTCCTCGCGCGCCGCCGCCAGCGCCTCGACCCGCTCATCGCTACGCAGCTCAGCGGCAGCCATCTGCTCCTCGAGCAGGGCGATGTCTTCGGCAACCGCCTCCAGATCGGCGTCGTCATCACCGACTACCAGGCCAGCGCGCTCTTCTTCCAGCTGCTGGATCCGCCGCTGCAAACGCTGCTGGGCCTGTTCCAGGTGCTGGATGCGAGACTGCTGCACCTCCGCCTGCTGTCGGGGCGCTGCTGCCTGGTGATTGAACTCATCCCACTGTTGCTGCCAGTGCAGCATGGCCTCTTCCGCTTCCTGCAGCGCGTTGGCGGACTCTTCTTCCGCCGCCTGCAGCAGCTCCAGCTCGGGCTGCAGCGTCTCCAGCTCCTGCTCCCAGGCTGCCAGCTTGTCCTGATCCTGCTGCAAATGCGCCCGCGCCTCGTCGAGACTGCTCAGCGCCTGACGGAGGTCGGCATGCAATTGCTGCGCGCGCTCTTTCTGGAACTTGATCGCCTGCTCCAGCCGCGCCACCTCGGCACCCAGCGAGTAGTAGTTCGCCTGCACCTCATTGAAGCTGTCTGTGCGCTCGGTGTAATCCTGGCGATGCTGTTCTATGCCGGTATCCACCTGCTGGTGCTCGGCGTTCACCGCCTCCAGTCGCACCTCCAGTTCACCGATGGCCTGGCCGCACTGACGTGCCTGACCATCCAGCTGCTGCCACTGCAGGGCGTAAAGCTGGGCTTTCAGGGTGCGCTCTTCCGCCTTGAGTTCGCTGTATTTTTCCGCCGCCTGGGCCTGCCGCTGGAGGTGCTGCAGCTGGCGCTGCAACTCGTCACGCAGGTCGGTGAGACGATCCAGGTTTTCCATGGTGCGACGCATGCGGTTCTCGGTTTCCTTGCGCCGCTCCTTGTATTTGGAAATACCCGCCGCCTCCTCGATGAACACACGCAGGTCTTCGGGACGCGATTCAATGAGGCGCGAGATCATGCCCTGCTCGATAATCGCATAGCTGCGCGGGCCGAGCCCGGTACCGAGGAAAATGTCGGTAATGTCCCGACGTCGGCAGCGTGCACCATTCAGGAAATATTCTGACTGCGCCTCCCGAGTGACCAGACGCTTGATGGAGATCTCGGCGTAACTGGCGTACTCGCCGCCTACACCGCCGTCGCTGTTGTCGAACACCAGTTCGATGGATGCCTGCCCCACCGGTTGGCGGTTGATCGAGCCATTGAAAATGACATCGGTCATCGACTCGCCGCGCAGATTCTTGGCGGAACTCTCCCCCATCACCCAGCGTACGGCATCGATGACGTTGGATTTGCCGCACCCGTTGGGGCCTACCACGGCGCACATGTTACTGGGGAAGTTGACAGTGGTGGGATCGACAAACGACTTGAAGCCGGCCAGCTTGATGGATTTTAGTCGCATATCACTTTAATTTTGTTTTGTAACTTTCTGTTTTATATAGCATTTAAACCTATAAAACCGGCTTGTGTGCCACCCCGCGAATACTAGATGTAGTGTACCCAACTTCCTCCGGCAACACTATGCCTGAGGGGGCCGAATGTGACATCACCCCTGCCGGGGTGCGAGTGTGATCAGACGGGGCTCATCGGACAAAGAAGGCTGCAAGGGGCCAATGCGGCCCAACCAGGTGGCATTTTCCTCGCCGGGGGTGCCTGCGGGCGACACCTGCACCAGCACCAGAATCTCTCCCGCCTCCGACAGCTTCTGACCCGCCATGGAACTGCTGTCATCCAGACGCAGGGTCGCCGGAAGCTGACTGGCCGCCAGCCGCTGCACCGCGATCGGCATCCGGCTTTCACTGGCGGCGGCACGGGCAAGCACGAATACCGTGTCAGAGCCGGCCAGTTCAGCACCCTCTGGCAACGCGACCCGCACCGTGACACCGGGAGTGATGTCGGTCGGCGACACGACTGGCTCCTCGCCCAGACGCTGCCGTGCCTCGGCGATAACGCCGGCGATCAGCTGCTGCCCCTCACTACCAGGGGCCTCCATCGCGATAAGACGCTCCCAGTACTGAATTGCGGCGCGGAATTGCCCTCGCTCAAACGCCGCCATACCCAGCAACCCCAGCGCCGTGCGCTGCTGCGGGTCGATGGCCAGCGCCTGCTCTGCCCGACCCTGCGCGGTTGCGTTCAAGGTGCGACCATCCGCCAGATACCGCGCCTGGGCGGCGTAGGCGAGGCCCTGGGGGTCCTCCGGTGCTGCCTGCACCAGCCTGTCGTAGGTCTCCGCGGCAAGCGCGAATTCCCCCTGCCCCATCTGGTAACGTCCCAGCAGCGCCAGGTAGTGCAGATTGTCCGGACGCTGCACGGCGCGCTCTTCGATCGCGTCCATCAGGTCCAGCAACTGTGCCTCGCTGGGTGCCTCACCCAGGGCGCCAAGTTGGCGGGCAATCTGGACATCGGTAACGGCCCCCAGTTCATGGTAGAGCCACGCTGACATCAGTCCCACAAGCGGCAGCAACGCCCACAGTGGGAAGGCATGGCGCGCAGACTCCGCTGGGGAGGACGCCTCCTGTCCCTGCTGGTCTTCCAGCAAGCGCAGCTGCGTATCCGTTTCCAGGTCGGTCTCGCCGGCCTCTGCCAATTCGGCACGGCGCAGCCTGTACCAGTCGAGGTTGGCCTGTGCACCATCGTCGATCGGTCGCTTCGCCGCCCAACCCGGGAACAGCAAAAACAGGCCACTGAGCACAACCAGGCCGGCGCAGGCGAACAGGAATGTTGTCAAGCGTCTTTCTCCGGTGTCTGCAACAATGCCGCCAGCTTTGCCTGGTCAGCCTCGGTCAGCGAGGCCGCGCCATCGCGGCGACCGCGCAGGATCAACAGCAGGCCAGCCACCCCCGCGAACAGCAGGATCAGCGGTGCCAGCCACAGCACCGCAGTCACGGTATTGAAGGCGGGCCGGTAACGCACGAATTCACCATAACGCGCGACCATGAACTCAAGGATTTCTTCATCACTGGCACCGGCCTCCAGTTGCTGGTGCAGCAGGCGGCGCAGGTCCTGGGAGATCGGCGCATTGGAGTCGGCGATATTCTGGTTCTGGCACTTGGGACAGCGCAGCTCCTCACTGAGCAGCTGATAGCGCGCCTCCAGCGCCGGGGTGCTGAACTCGTAAGTCTCGATGACCGCGCCTGAGTGCACGCTAACCAGCAACAGGGCGCAAAGCGACAGCAACCTCGCCCTCACGGTTGCTGCCCCATAGCCAGCACTTCGTGCCAGATCGGTTCAAGCGTGTCACGCCAGACCCGATCATCCACCACGCCAACATGGCGGTAACGAATCACACCGGCGGCATCGACCAGGTAGGTCTCGGGTGCGCCATAGACGCCAAGATCGACCCCCAGCGTGCCCTCGCGATCGACAATATTGACTCGATAGGGGTCGCCCAGCTCACGCAGCCAGCGACGTGCGGCCTCGTCCTCGTCCTTGTAGTTGATACCGTAGATCGGCACACCCCTGTCGGCCAGCTGCTGCAAGTAGGGATGCTCGGCGCGACAGGAAATACACCAGGTCGCCCAGACGTTGAACAGCGCGGGCTCACCAATCACATCCTCACGCGACAGCTCGCGACCGTCCGCCAGCGCGGTCAGGGTGAATGCGGGCAGGGGCTTGTCGATAAGCGCGGAGGGAAGCGCCATCGGATCCAGTGACAGCCCGCGGTACAGGAAGCCGGCAAGCACAACAAAAATCAACAGAGGCAGGAACAGCTTAAGCCTGGGCGCCACGCACACCCCCTTGCCGCAGACTGTCACGCGCCGCACTGCGCTGGCGACGATAGCGCTTGTCGGCAACCGTTATGAAGCCGCCCACGGCCATCAGCAGGGCCCCGGCCCACATCCAGCGCACAAACGGCTTGTAGTGCAGGCGGATCGCCCACGCCCCCGCCGTGCCCACCGGCTCGCCCATGGCGACAAACAGGTCACGGAATATGCCGGCGTCGATGGAGGCTTCGGTCATGACACTGCCGCTGGCCAGATAGCGGCGTTTCTGCGGAGCCAGGCGAACCACCTCACGGCCGTCCCGGTACACCACAAAGCGCGCCTCATCAGCGACAAAGTTCGGCCCCTGCACCGTGCGCACATCGATAAAGCGGAATTCGTAACCCGCCAGTGTATCGCTGTCACCCGGACTCATCTTGAGGTCGTGTTCGATGTTGTACTGGCTGGTGAGCACGACACCGATAATCGTGGCGGCGAAGCCAACATGCGCCACCACCATGCCCCAGTAACTGGGCGCGAGACGTGCCAGCCCGGCTGCGACGGAGGCACTGTTGCGCACCCGGTTACTGATATCCCGGAGCAGCCCCACCACCAGCCAGCCGGCAAACAGCACCGCCAGAGCCACCCAGACGTTGTAGTCACCCGCGTGCAGCAGCGGCAGCGTGAGCGCGCAACCCAGGGTAACCAGCGCGGGCACCAGCAGCTCGGCCTTCCAGCGACTGGTACTGTCGCGCTTCCAGCGCGATAAGGGCCCGACCGTCATGAAGGGCACCAACAGGGCCATCAATGGAATGAACACGGCATTGAAATAGGGCGGGCCGACGGAGTACTTGCCCTGCCCCAGAGCATCCATAAGCAACGGGAACAGCGTGCCGAAGAGCACGGTCAGCGTGGCCACAAGAAACACCACGTTGTTCACCAACAGCAAGGATTCACGGGAAATCCAGGCGAAACTCACCCGGCTCGCCACTGCCGGGGCGCGCAGCGCGTACAGCACCAGCGAACCGCCGGTGACGATGCCCAGGAAAACCAGAATGAACATGCCACGGGCGGGATCTGTGGCGAAGGCGTGCACCGAGGTCAGCACACCCGAACGAACCAGAAACGTACCCAACAGGCTCAGTGAGAAGGCAAAAATGGCGAGCAGCACTGTCCAGCTCTTGAACAGGCCGCGTTTCTCGGTAGCCGCCAGAGAATGCACCAGTGCCGTGCCGGCCAGCCAGGGCATGAACGAGGCATTTTCAACCGGATCCCAGAACCACCAGCCGCCCCAGCCCAGTTCGTAATAGGCCCACCAGCTGCCCAGCATGATACCCAGCGTTAGGAAGGCCCAGGCAACATTGGTCCAGGGTCGCGACCAGCGCGCCCACGCAGCGTCCAGACGGCCGCCGAGCAGCGCGGCAATCGCAAACGCGAAAGCAACCGAGAAACCCACGTAACCCATGTAAAGCAGCGGTGGGTGAATAATCAGCCCGAAGTCCTGCAGTAGCGGATTGAGGTCCTGGCCATCGGCGGGCGTGCCGGGCAGCAGGCGCGCAAAGGGATTGGACGTCAGCAGTGAAAACGCCAGAAAACCAACGCCAACAAAGCCCATAACCGCGAGCACCCGGGACAGCATCACCAGCGGCAGCTGGGGGCTGAACACAGCCACGGCGAAGGTCCAGAGGGCGAGTATCCACACCCACAACAGGAGAGAGCCCTCATGATTGCCCCACACCGCTGAGAACTTGTAGTACCAGGGCAGCAGGCTGTTGCTGTTGTTGGCCACGACCTCAACCGAGAAGTCATCCTGGAGGAACGCCCAGGTCAGGCAGGCAAAACTCAGCGACGTAAACACCAGCACGCCAATCGCCAGGTTCGGCGCCAGTGCCATGGCGGTAACGTTGCGGCGCCAGCTGCCCCACAGTGGCACGGTGCAGAGCAACACCGACAGGCACAGGGCCAGGATCAGCGCAAAATGCCCCAGCTCGGGGATCATTGTCCGTACCCCTGTCTGGCGGCCTGTTCGGCCATACGCGACTTGGAAGCCTCCAGCGCCTCGGCCACCTCGGGCGGCATGTAGTTCTCGTCGTGCTTGGCCAGCACCTCCGATGCCTGCAGCACGCCGTTTTCATCGAGCTTGCCCGCAGCAACCGCCCCCTGCCCCTCGTCAAACAGGTCCGGCAGGATACCCGTGTAGACCACAGGCACCACCGCCTCGTAATCGGTGACTGCAAAGCGCACTTCCAGGCTGTTGTCGCTGCGCTCGACGCTGCCGTCGACCACCATGCCCCCCACGCGGATGTTCTGACCCACCGGCGCCAGGCCTGCGGCCACGTCAACCGGAGGATAAAACAGATTGATATTGCCACGCAGGGCATAGGCCATCAGGCCTATCGCGGAGCTGGAAAAGACAACGAGAAACAACACCAACCACAAACGTTGCTTGCGAACCGGGTGCATCACACCTCCTTGCTGGCGCTGGGCGGGCTGCCGCCCTCCGCGCGCCGGATTTGCCCCTCAAGCTGCCGCAGGAAACGCTTCTCCCGCCGCCGGGGCGCGTAGACCATGAATACGATCACCCCAATTGTAATGAAGTAGGCGGACCAGACAAACGCACCGTGGCCCTCCATCTGCACAACCGCTGCCAGCGACTCGAAATACATCAGCTGCCCCCCCGCTCGCCGGCCAGCGCCCGGACCCACGCGGTCCGCTGCTCGCGCTGAAGTATTTCCGCACGCATGTTGAGCAGCAGCGCGCAGGTGAACAGCGCGTAAAATGCGAGGATCATGAACAGCAGCGGATAAAGCATGCTGGGATCAATGGTGCTGCCGCCAGTGAACTTGATCGACGCAGGCTGGTGCAGGCTGTACCACCAGTCCACCGATTTGTAGATGATGGGTATGTTCACTGTACCTACGAGACTCAGTACCGCACAGGCCTTGGCGGCCAGCGCCTTGTTCTCGTAGGCCTCGTACAACGCCACCACGCCCAGGTACAGGAACAGCAGTATCAGCATCGAGGTGATACGGGCGTCCCACACCCACCAGGTACCCCAGGTGGGCTTGCCCCATATGCTGCCGGTGACCAGGGCGATGAAGGTCAGTGCCGCCCCGATCGGGGCGCAGGCGCGCATCGCGATGTCGGCCATTTTCATGCGCCAGATCAGGCTCACCGCGCCAGCAATGGCCATCACGTAATAACCGGCCAGTGCCACCACGGCTGCGGGTACGTGGATGTAGATGATGCGGTAGCTGTTGCCCTGACGGAAGTCAGGTGCCGTGAACAGCAGCCCCCAGACAGATCCGGCCACCAGCGCCACCACAGTGATCGGCAGCAACCAGCGAAGAATGGCTCCGGACAGGCGATACAGCCAGGGCGGGGAACCGAATTTATGGAAGAGCGTCCACATGGCGCGGGATTATACAGTGACCAAGGCGGCGAACAATCCAAATCAGAGGAATTTACTCAAGTATCGACACTGATGCGCAAACCCGCGGCGATGGCCATCGGGGCAAGTGCAATGGAGATACACAACAACGCCCCCAGAATTGCCAGATAGGGCCCCGCCGGGCTGCCGTTCAGCGCGGCCTGCACCGCACTGCTGCCGAAGATCAGTACCGGCATGTAAAACGGCAGAATCAGCAGGGAAATCAGCATGCCACCTCGTTTCAACCCCACGGTAAGCGCACCGCCAATGCCGCCAATCAGGCTGAGCACCGCGGTGCCGAGCAACAGGCTGAAGGCCAGCGCGGGAATGGCTGCCGGCGCCAGGCCGAGCATCAGCGCAAATACCGGCGATACCAGCCCCAGCAGCAGTCCGGTCAGCAGCCAGTGCGCCAGCACATAGGCCAGCGCGGAAAAATACAGGGGCTGGGGTGCCAAGAGCAGTTGCTCCAGACTGCCGTCCTCAAGGTCACTGCGAAATACCGCGTCTGAGGTCAGCAGATTCGAGAGTAGCGCCACAATCCAAAGAATGCCGGGGGCAAAGTCCGCCAGCGTGTCGGGTGCCGGCCCCAGGCCGAGCGGGAACAAGGCCACCACCATGGCAAAAAAGAGCAGCGGATTGCCGAGTTCTACCGGGCGCCGCAGCCCGAGCACTAATTGCCGGCGCAACAAACGGAAACAGAACCCGGCGGCAGAGGCAGGCGTCACAGCAGCGCCCCCGAAGCAAGGTCCAGACGCAGCAGCGGGTAGGCCACGGCGACCGGCTGGTGTGAGGTCAGCAACACGCCACCCCCTTGCTGCAGATGCTCCAGCAGCCGCGCCTCCAGCGCCGCGACACCCGCGCGATCAATGGCGGTAAAAGGCTCGTCCAACAGCCACAGCGGCGCCCGGGTCAGGAAAAGCCGAGCCAGATTGACGCGCCGGTGCTGCCCCGCGGACAGCGCATGACTGGGCACATCCTCGTAGCCATACAGATTCACCGCTGCCAGCGCCGCGTCGATGGCCTCCGCGCTGAAGCCCGCCTCCCCTGCCACATGCCACGCCAGGTTTTCGCGCGGCGTCAGCAAGCCCTTGACTGCACTCTGGTGGCCGAGGAACAGCTGTGGCGCAAAGCGATCTACGCTGCCGCTGAAACCGTAACGGGAGAGCCCGGCAAGAATGCGCAGCAGGCTGGTCTTGCCGGCACCATTGGCGCCTTCTATCTGCACCAGCTGGCCGCGCTCCAGCTGTAGCTCTATACCACTGAACAGCTGCCGCCCGCCCCGCTCCAGACCCAGCTCCCGGGCCCTGAGCAACACGCCCCCTGCCGCGCGCTCGCCCGCCACCTAGAGGTTGACGACGCGGATCGCGGGCAGGTGCAGGTCGCGGTCGACCTCCGCGCGCAGGCTGGTGAAATCGAACAGCGCCGTATCCGCCAGCTGCGAGGGCGCCACGTTGCAGATACCCCGAAAGATGGTTTCGGTGCGCCCCGGATACTGTCGCTCCCAGTCCGCCAGCATCTGCTTGATCTGCACCCGCTGCAGGTTCTCCTGGGAGCCACAGAGGTTGCAGGGAATGATGGGGAACGCCTTGTAATCCGCGTAGGCGACGAGATCCTTTTCCTTGCAGTAGGCCATGGGGCGTATCACCACGTTGCGACGGTCATCGCTGAGCAGTTTCGGCGGCATTGCCCTCAGGCTGCCACCGAAGAACAGATTCAGGAACAGGGTTTCGACAATATCATCGCGGTGATGGCCCAGGGCAATCTTGGTGGCGCCTATATCGGCGGCAAAGCCATACAGGCTGCCGCGACGCAGACGCGAACACAGACCACAGGTCGTCTTGCCCTCGGGTATCACTGAGCGCACGATGCTGTAGGTGTCCTTTTCGAGGATGTAATACGGTACGTCCAGCTGCTCGAGGTATGCTGGCAACACGTGCTCAGGAAAGCCTGGCTGTTTCTGGTCGAGGTTTACCGCTATCAGCTCGAAATTCACCGGCGCACTGCTGCGCAGAGCCAGCAGTACATCGAGCATGGCGTAGGAATCCTTGCCGCCAGACAGGCACACCATCACCCGGTCGCCCGCTTCGATCATGCCGTAGTCGGCTATTGCATTGCCGACATTGCGCCGCAATCGCTTCTGCAACTTGTTGAATTCTGTTCGTTCTTTTCTGCTGAGCTCGCGCACAACCGCCTGCCGCTACTGCCTGAGAGGGGCGCCATTTTACAGGCAGCGGCTTGTTTTTTCACCCGTTTCACTCGACAATGACGCCCCCTTGTTTGCCAACCACCCGACCCTTGAGGACTCTCTTCCCATGAAAGCACCCGTTCGAGTGACCGTTACCGGCGCCGCTGGCCAGATTGGCTACGCGCTGCTGTTCCGTATCGCCTCCGGCGCCATGCTGGGCGACGATCAGCCCGTGATTCTGCAACTCCTGGATATCACGCCGGCCATGGAAGCCCTCAACGGCGTGCGCATGGAGTTGGACGATTGCGCGTTTCCGCTACTGACCAATATCATTTGCACCGACGACCCTGCCGTGGCCTTCAAGGATACCGACTACGCCCTGCTGGTCGGCGCCCGCCCGCGCGGCCCCGGCATGGAGCGCAAGGACCTGCTGGAAGCCAATGCAGCCATCTTCTCCGTGCAGGGCAAAGCGATTGACGCCCATGCCAGCCGCAATATCAAGGTACTGGTCGTCGGCAACCCGGCGAACACCAACGCGCTGATTACCCAGCGCAATGCGCCGGACATCAACCCGCGCAACTTCACTGCGATGACCCGCCTGGACCACAACCGCGCGATGACGCAGATCGCACAGAAGACCGGGAAGACGGTCAATGATGTAAAGAAAATGACCATCTGGGGCAATCACTCTGCCACCCAGTATCCCGACCTGTTCAATGCCGAAGTGGCGGGCGAGAAAGCCATTTCCCTGGTCGACCAGGCCTGGTACGAGAACGACTTCATCCCCACGGTGCAGCAGCGCGGTGCGGCCATCATCAAGGCGCGCGGCGCCTCCTCAGCGGCCTCCGCAGCCAATGCTGCCATCGACCACATGCGCAGCTGGGCGCTGGGCACTGAAGGTGACGACTGGGTTTCCATGGGCGTGCACTCCGATGGTTCCTACGGTATTGCCGAGGGCCTGATCTACTCTTTCCCCTGCCGCTGCAGCAACGGCGACTGGGAAATCGTGCAGGGCGTTGACATCGGCGAGTTCAGTCGCGGCAAGATGCAGGCCACAGAGCAGGAACTGGCCGAAGAGCGAGACGCCGTCAAGCATCTGCTGCCCTGAATGGCAGCGACTGGAACACCCTCTGCCCGCCAGCGGAGCTATCATCATGGCAACCTGCGGGCAGAGCTGCTGGACTCAGCCCTGGAGCAGCTTGAGGCTGCCGGCGCTGATGCCCTGAGCCTGCGGGCCCTGGCCCGCGGCGTCGGCGTCTCGCAAACCGCGCCCTACCGACACTTCAACGACAAGGGCGATCTACTGGCCGCGCTTGCAGCAGTCGGCTATCGGCGGCTGCTGAACGACCTGCGCAAAGCGGCGGATGACACTGGCGACTGCCCGGAAGAGCAATTGCACGCCCTGGCGCGCAGTTACATCGCCTACGCCGAACGCTACCCGCAGATGTTCAAGCTCATGTTCGGCCCCGCTGTGCAACCGGCTGACGCCTATCCGGAGCTGCGTGAAGCGAGCCGCGACACCTTCCAGCAGGTGCGCTCCATCCTCCATCACGGTATTGCCCGAGGCACGTTTCGCGAGCTGGACATCGCCTACCTCACCAACGCCGCCTGGGCGGGCATTCACGGTCTCGCCACACTGCTGGTCGACGCACCGCAGCTGTTCCAGCGGCACATTGACCTGCCGCGCCAGATCCAGCTCAGCGTGCAAACCTTCATCGACGGTATCAGTACGCACTGACCCGCCGCCCCGGTCAGAGCTCGCGCAGCACTGCCAGCGGCGGACTGGACACAACGCGGCGGCAACTGAACACCCCAAGCGCTGCAATCAGCGCCGCGCCACCACCAATACCCAGGGGCCACATCCAGGGCGAGGGCGCATAGGCCATCCCCATGACCTGTGCCTGCAGGATGTAGACCGAAAGCTCCGCGCCGACCGTGGCAAGCAGACCCGCAAACAGGCCCAGTGCAGCGAACTCAATCCAAAGCCCGCCCAGCACCAGGCGACGACGGGCTCCCAGCGCACGCAGTATGGAACTCTCGTGCATGCGGGCGTCTACACTGGCCTGGACCCCGGCGACCAGCACCAGGGCACCGGCGGCCATAATCACTGCCAATACCAGTTCCACCGCCGCGGACACCTGGCTGACGATCCCGCGCACCTGCTCCACCACCACATCCATTTCCACCACGGAGACCGTGGGGAACTGGCGAATGAAGCCATTGAGAAAAGGCTTCTGCTCCGGCTGCAGGTAGAAACTGGTCATGAAAGTGGCTGGATACGGCGCCAGCAGGCGCGGCGGAAACACCAGCCAGAAGTTGGGATTGAAGGATTGCCAGTCCAGCTCGCGAATACTGGTGACGGTGGCCTCGAAGGCCTCGGAGCCCACCTGGAAGCCGATCCGGTCGCCCAGCCCCACAGCGAAGCGCTCGGCAAATTCAACCTCCAGCGACACCTCGGCAGCGTCGCTGCGGAGCGCCCACCAGCGCCCCTCAAGCAGGCGGTTGTCAGGGGGCAGCGTATCGGCCCAGGTAAAGTTTGCTTCGCGCTGCCGGCGCCCTTCCTCGCGGTCGTCGGTCTGCGGCAGGTCTTCGCCGTTGACGCTGAGGATACGGCCGCGAATCATCGGGTACAGCGGCGCGCCGGGTATCTCGCGGCTGCGCAGCATTTGCTCGACACCCTGCACATCTTCCGGCGCGATGTTCAGGGCAAAGTGGTTGGGGGTATTCTCCGGCAGTTGGGTCTGCCAGGCGTCGATCAGGGATGTACGCACCAGCAGGAGCACCAGCAGCAACATGATCGCCATGGCGAAGATAACCACCTGCAGCGCATTGGCGGTGCCGCGTCGCTGCAGACCCGCCAGCGCCAGGCGCCAGATGCTGCCAGCGCTCATTCCAACCAGCCGTCCGCCCCGCAGCAGGGTCAGCGCCAGACCGAGGCCAAGCAGCACGGTAACCGCCAGGCCGCTGAGGACCGCCAGGGTGATTTTCCAGTCGCCGCTGTACCACCACATGAGGCCGGACACAGCGCTGAGTCCCACGGCGTAATCCAGGAGCGTGCGGCGCTGTTCCTGGGGCATATCACGCCGCAGCACGCGCAGCGGACTCGCCTGGCTCAGCCGGCGCAAGGGCGGCCAGGCAAAGCACAGCAGGCATACCAGCGCGGTCGCCGCGCCGATGGCGTAGGGACGCACGCCGGCGGGGCCCGGGGTCACCGGCAACTGTTCCCCAAACAGGGTGAAAAAAGCTGACTGCAGGGCCCAACCCAGGCCGCAGCCCAGCAGGGTGGCACCCACGCCCAGCAGCAGCAGGCTGCGTCCGTAAAGACGCGTGATGTTTGCAGACGTCGCCCCCAGGCTTTTCATGATTGCCACGTAGTCGTTGTGACGCTCACTGAAACGCCGCGCGGCAAGCGCTATCGCCACGCCCGCGAGCACGACACCCAGACTGCCAGCCAGCAGCAGAAAACTTTCGGCACGCTGCAAGGCCTGACCCAGCCCGGGCTGCCCCTCGTTGACGTCCAGTAACCGCTGCCCCTCTTCCAGCTGCGGTGCCAGCCAGCGTTCGAAGCGCTCCATGGCCGGGGGCTCGCCGGCGAACAGCTGCCGATACTCCACCCGGCTACCGGGCTGAACCACAGCGGTCGCCGCGATGTCGTCGTAGTGCATCAACACACGCGGCCCCAGGCCGAGGAAGGAGCCGCCCTGATCGGGTTCTGTGCGCGCCGCCGCGGCAATCCGGAACGACGCTTCACCGACGCTGACTGTATCCCCGATGGCGACGCCGAGTAGCGGGAACAGCCGTGAGTCCAGCCACACTGTGCCTGCGGCCGGGCCACCGGTGGCAACCTGTACCTGGCCGAAGGGTTGCTCGCTGTAGCGCAGCTCCCCCCGCAACGGGTAGCCGCTACTCACCGCCTTCACCGACGCCAGTACCATGCCCTCCTCCCCGGCATACACCATGGAAGGAAACGTCAGTACCTGCGCCGTGCCCAGACCACGACCCCTGGCCTCCTCCAGCCATGCCGCCGGTGCCTCGCTGCCGCTACGGACGACGCGGTCAGCTGCAAGAAAACGGTGGCTCTCCTGCGCCAGTGCGGTCTGCAGACGTGTGGTGAAGGCACTGATCCCGGAGACCACAGCCACCGCCAACACCAGGGCCGCCACCAGCACGCCCAGCTCACCACCGCGCCAGTCCCGTGCCAACATCCGGGTTGCAGTCATCGACACGGCCTAGCCTCCGTCAACGAGTGCGCCGGCCGCCAGGCGGAACCGGTGCTGGCAGCGCTCAGCAAGGCTCAGGTCGTGAGTCACCAGTACCAGCGTGGTGCTTTGTTCCCGATTGAGCTCGAACAGCAGATCGATGATGTGGCCGCCCGTAGCGGTGTCCAGATTACCCGTCGGTTCATCAGCAAACAGGATCGAGGGGTTGTTGGCAAAGGCACGGGCGATAGCCACCCGCTGCTGCTCTCCGCCCGACATTTGTCGCGGGTAGTGCTGGATACGCCCCCCCAGGCCTACGCGCTGCAGGAACGCCTGTGCCTGGGCCTGCGCATCACCCTGCCCCTGCAGCTCCAGCGGCAGCATCACGTTCTCCAGCGCCGTCAGCGCCGGCAGCAGCTGGAAAGACTGGAACACAAAACCCACATGCTGGCCACGAAACACCGCACGCTGATCTTCATCGAGTGCGCTGATGTCCGTGCCGTTGATGATCACGCGCCCGGCGCTCGCCTCATCCAGCCCCGCTAGCAGGCCGAGCAGAGTGGATTTGCCTGAGCCGGAGGCACCGATGATGGCCACCGACTCCCCCGACTTGATTTCCAGAGTGATCCCTTTCAGTATCTCCAGCTCGCTGCCGGCCATCGGCACTCGCTTCTGGAGATTTTCAGCCTTGATCATGTCGCGATTCCTTTTCGCACTGATACGCACCACACGCGCCGCCGGATTGTGCCTGCTTTTGGCATGGCCCGGCATCGCGCAGGCAGACAAAACCCTGCTGGTGCTCGGGGATAGTATCAGCGCTGCCTACGGCATGTCTCTCGAGCAGGGCTGGGTCAGTCTGCTGGCGGAACGATTGCGCAGCAGTCACCCCGACTATAACGTGGTCAACGCCAGCATCAGCGGCGAGACCACAGGAGGCGGGCTGCGCCGGCTGCCGGGTCTGCTCGAGCAGTACAGCCCTGAAGTCTTGCTGCTGGAGCTGGGCGGCAATGACGGCCTGCGCGGCCACCCGCCCATGAAGATACGCAGCAACCTGCAGCGCATGACGGAGCTTGCCCAGGGGGCCGGTGCCCGGGTGCTGCTGTTGCCCATGGAGATTCCGCCGAACTACGGCGCGCGCTACACCGAAGCCTTCCGCGACAGTTTCCGCATCGTCGCCAGCCGCACCGGCGCGCACCTGGGCCCGTTTATCCTCGACGGCGTCGCCACGGATGCGGGCCTGATGCAGGATGACGGCATTCACCCCACGGCAGCCGCGCAACAGCGCCTGCTGGACAATATCATCGACAGCCTGCTGGAGATTCTGTGACAGCAACCGCACCCGACTGGACGCAGCTGCAAAGCGCTGTGCGCGCAATGCAGGAGC
>DIAF01000011.1:0-428 GCA_002414665.1 Halieaceae bacterium UBA5085 | reverse complement strand
CTGGACGCAGCTGCAAAGCGCTGACGCCGCACATATCTGGCATCCCTACGCCTCGGCCACCCACCCGCCGGAAGTGTATCCAGTGCGCAGTGCACGCGGCGTGCGGCTGACATTGAGCGACGGTCGCGAACTCATTGACGGCATGGCCTCCTGGTGGTGCGCCATACACGGCTACAACCACCCGGTGCTCAACCGTGCTGTACAGGCGCAGCTGGAGTCGATGTCGCACGTCATGTTCGGCGGCCTGACACACGCACCGGCGGTGCGTCTTGCGCAGCTGCTTTCCGACATCACGCCGCCGGCACTGGAGCGGGTCTTTTTCAGCGATTCCGGCTCAGTCGCGGTGGAAGTCGCACTGAAAATGGCCATTCAGTACTGGTACTCGGTGGGCCAACCGGGCAAGCAGAAATTCCTCGCTCTGCGCAACG
>DIAF01000020.1:199269-199537 GCA_002414665.1 Halieaceae bacterium UBA5085 | reverse complement strand
CACATTGTGCGCCGGGGGAACGGCTTAATCCCAATAATTGCCGGATCTCCGGCAAACTGAGATCCAGGCTGCGGCAGTGTTTGATGAACAGCAATTGCTCAACGGCAGCTTCATCGTACAGGCGAAAATTGCCTTCACTGCGTTCTGCGGAGGCAATCAAATGTTCCTTTTCATAATGCCGGATGGTTTGCACGGAGCAGCCAGCCACTTTCGACAGTTCGCCGATTTTCATCATCTCTCAATATTCCGATTGACTCTATAGTTGTTA
>DIAF01000020.1:187974-199190 GCA_002414665.1 Halieaceae bacterium UBA5085 | reverse complement strand
TCCGATTGACTCTATAGTTGTTATAGAGTTTAAGCTGCACTTCGTGAATAGTACAAGGGCTTTTTATGACAAACACATGCCGCGACAATTGTTATAGTGACGCGAACACTCCCCAGACTGCCGAAGTGCACGATGCTACTCATGGCGGCTTTGTCAGTGAGTATCTTGTCCCCAAGATGGACTGCCCTTCAGAAGAAGGCTTGATCCGTATGGCGTTGGACAGTGTGGAACCTAAAGTCGCACTGGAATTCGATACCCCCAAGAGAAAGGTGCGGGTCTTTCATGGGGACAACGCTGACGCCATTGAGGAGCGAATGCGCGCACTCGGCTTGGGTGCGACGTTGGAAAGCACAACGCCCGTCGCCAGAGATGACCTCGGTCGAGCCCAGGCGTCCGCAAAACAGGAGGCACAAACAGAAGCTCGCATTCTTAAGTGGCTACTTGCCATCAACGGCATCATGTTTGTCATTGAAATCACTGTCGGCTGGTGGGCGCAATCCACTGGCTTGATCGCGGATTCGTTGGACATGTTTGCGGATGCCGCCGTTTACGGCGTGGCGCTGTATGCCGTAGGGCACAGTGTGCGGGTGAAGCTGCGCGCAGCCCATTTTTCCGGCTGGCTTCAGATCATTCTTGCCCTAGGCGCTTTGGGCGAGGTGGTAAGGCGATTAGTATTTGGTAGTGAACCGGTTTCCACTTTGATGATGAGCTTCGGGCTTGTTGCCTTGGCGGCCAATGTGACCTGTCTGCTGTTGATTGCCAGGAGCCGGGATAGCGGCGCACATATGAAAGCCAGTTGGATATTCTCTGCCAATGACGTAATTGCGAATCTAGGTGTCATCCTAGCCGGTGGATTGGTAGCCTGGACTGGCTCACGTTATCCCGACTTGGTGATTGGCCTGATCATCGGTTTGATTGTGCTGAATGGTGCACGCCGTATTTTGCAGCTCAAGTCCTGAATAAGAAAAGGTGATGAAGAGTCCACGATCCACCTATATTCCTGCTTTGAAGTATCATGCTCTAACCCGTTATTACGACTGGGTGGCTTCCTTGACTACGCGAGAGAAAATTTTCAAAACGGCGTTGGTCAATCAAGCTGCTCCGTTAGCGGGGAAACACTTACTGGATGTGGGCTGCGGCACGGGAACCCTAACTCAAATGTTTGCCGAAAGAGAACCGTCGCTGACTATTACTGGTCTGGATGCAGACTCTGGAGCACTCGAACTAGCCAAAACCAAGTTTGCTTCAATGGATCAGCGTGTGAGTTTGTGGCAGGGTTTCGCACAAGATATGCCCTTCGAAACAGCGACTTTTGACGTTGCAGTGTCGAGCTTGTTTTTTCACCACTTGACACGACTGCAGAAGCTCGATGTCTTAAAGCAAATCCATCGGGTCCTTAAACCTGGTGGCAGTTTACTCGTTGCTGATTGGGGAAAGCCTTCGTCATCGATTCAGCGAATGCTATTTCTGCTGGTTCAGTGTCTTGATGGTTTTGAAACGACACGAGATAGTGTTCACGGTATGCTGCCCTATTTGATCGACGAAGCCGGATTTGTAAAAGCTGAGAGTAATGGCTGCGTGTCAACTCTCTTGGGAACCATCCATTTGATGAGTGCAAAGGCATAAAATGAAGTGGGACATTAAGAAATTCGTCGGTTTTCTGATTCTGGACAATTACTTTAAACCTAATGGTATTGAGAAGCGAGCTTCGTGATCCGACGAATCACGATTTACCTGTTGTTAGCTTTGATTGCTCTGCAGTCAGTGGCTGCTATGCCGGATACGTATAAACTTTATCAATCCGGTACAGAGCTCCTGCCAGCTGCGCATAAATATTTGGATGCGGACACGAATTTTGATGGAAGGCTCGGAAAGCAAATGCCGGACAAGCAGCTCCCCTATGACTGCTATCAGTGTAGTTGTTGTCACGCGCACTGCTGCTTTTTGGCACCCAGTAGTATTTCTCCGATGGAGGCTTCGCTACTTGGAAGTGTCATAACGCTTTATCAAAACTTTAAACCTCCTGTTATTCCGGCTTCCCTTTATCGCCCTCCTATTGGCTGATCCTGGCCTTTAAGAAACTCAAAGACATCACGGCCATGGTCATTGTGTTGAGCCGCTATATTTCTAGAACTAAGGATTCATTTCATGTTACCCAATTACAGCGCGTCTGTTTATGGCGCTAGCAAACCGTGGTCACGCAGGTACCCTGGTTTTTTATTCAGTTTATTTATTTTCTTTTTTGTCCAGGGTGCCTGGGCCGCTTCCACGGATACATCCATTACGTTAAATAGCGCCATCGAGCGTTTAATAGCTCAAAACCCTTCCTTGAAAATTTTTCCCTATCGCTATGCCGCCCTTCAGGGGCAGGCAGAGACGGCCGGGTTAAGGCCGGCGTATGAGTTGGGTTTTGAGGCTGAAAATGTCGGCGGTACCGGAGATTTTAGCGGCGCAGGTGGTGCTGAGCTGACCATTGCCCTGTCTTCGGTCATCGAAATGGGGAATAAGCGCGTGGCTCGACAAGGCGTTGTCTCCCACAGTCGGTCAGTGCTCGATGCCAGCCGACAGGTGGAATCCCTGGCCTTATTAGGCGAAGTCACCCGTCGCTATGTCGATGTGCTGGCCGCACAGGAGCAGGTTACCCTGGCTGCCGAGGCTGCTCAATTGGCAAACGAGAGCTTACGCATTGTGAAAAAGCGGGCTACGGCGGGGGCGACTCCCGAGGCGGAAGTCAAACGGGCACAGGCCGCTGCCGAGCAAGCGAAGCTCGCTTTCCTTTCGGAGCAGCAACGGCTGGCTTATTTGAAAGTGTCGTTGTCTGCTCTATGGGGAGTGACTACACCTGACTTTGCCAAGGTGCAAGGTGATCTATTCCAGTTTGGCGAGGACGTCGCCTTTGAGATGCTATACGCCAAAGTGGAAAAAAATCCGGCGATCGAAATATTCGCGGCAGAGTCCCGCCTCAAAGAAGCTGAATTACGCCTTGCCCAAACCCAATCCAGCGCCGATATCAGTTGGTCAGTGGGGGTTCGTCGAATACAGGAAACCGATGATACCGCACTGGTGGCTGGCTTCAGCATGCCGTTGTTTTCCGGCCAACGAAATACCGGCGCTGTGTCGACTGCGCTGGCCGAAAAAAATCAGGTGTTGGCACAACGTGACGTAATGCTGCTGGATTTACACACTCAGCTGTTCCGCGCCTATCACAACCGCAAACAAGCCATTGTCGCGGTAAAAGCACTGCGTACCGCCATCATTCCCGCCCTTGAGCAGGCCCTGGTAGACACTCAGGTGGCCTATCAACGCGGTCGCTACGGGTATCTCGACTATGTCAGCGCGCGGCAGGAATTATTGAGCGCCAGGCGTACCCAGATCGAAGCGGCGGCAGCCGCTTTAACCTATGGCGCAGAAATTGAGCAACTAACAGCAGAGCCCCTGGCCTTGACTCAGTATGGCGAAGACAACACATTTTCAGGATCATCACGATGAAATCAAGAACACATATTAACAAACCCATCCCCCATCTTCTTGGCTGTTGCTTCCTAATCGCACTGCTATCCGGACATGCTCTTGCCGAAACAGGTCGCGGAGAGGAAGCAGAGCACGGCGAAGAAGGCCACATTGAACTGACTCAGCAGCAGATACAACATTCGGGCATTACGCTGGCAACCGTGACTTCTGGCACCATCCGCGATGTATTGCCGGTATACGGCGTCGTCGCCACCAACGCAGAACGCGTACAATCAGTGACCGCACGCTTTGACGGTGTTATTCGGGAAGTTAAAAAAAGTGTTGGTGATCCGGTTCGTAAGGGCGAAACCCTGTTGACCGTAGAAGCCAACGAAAGCCTGAAAACCTATTCGATAGTTTCGTCACTCAATGGCGTTATTACACAGCGCAACGCTAACCCTGGCGAACAAACCAGCGATGCCCCGCTATTGGAGGTGAAGGATTTTTCCACGGTCTGGGTAGAGCTGTCGATTTTTCCAAAGGATGTTGCTCAGGTTCAATCAGGGCAGAAAGTTCGCATTCTCAGCCTCGATTCGAGCCAAACCGCAGAGGGAAATATCATCTATATTGCGCCACTTGGCCAAGGTAGCAATCAGGCCATTACGGCGCGCGTTTTGATCGACAACCCAAACGGCACCTGGAAACCGGGTCTGTTTGTCAACGCACAAATCACCCGCGCCGAAATTAATACTCCCGTGGTGATTCGCAACGAAGCCCTGCAAATCGTCGACGACAATCCCGTTGTTTTTGTTCGGGGAAAGGAGGGTTTTGAGGCACGCACGGTAACCTTGGGACGCACCGACGGCGAGCTAAGCGAAGTAGTGTCCGGCCTGTCCGCAGATGAAGTGTATGTCAGCAACAACAGTTTTATTTTGAAAGCGGAATTGGGTAAAGGGGAGGTTGGCGATGATGATTAATCACTTCCTGAAAGACATTCTGCATACCATCGGCCGGAACAGCATTTTCATTGCCGCTCATCGAAGGAGTGTCTGATGATCGATAAACTGATTCAATTTTCCATCGCACGCCGTTGGCTGGTGATGTTTCTGGTGCTGGTAACTGGTGCCCTGGGTGTCTGGAACTATCAGCACCTACCCATCGACGCGGTACCCGATATCACCAATGTCCAGGTGCAAATCAATACCGAAGCTCCCGGCTACTCACCGCTGGAAGTGGAGCAACGCATTACGTACTTGGTGGAACTGGCGATCACAGGGCTGCCCCACGTGGAGAGTACACGTTCGGTATCACGCTATGCTCTGTCCCAAGTGACCGTGGTGTTTGAAAAAGGCACGGACATTTACTTTGCCCGCAATCTTATCAACGAGCGCTTGCAGCAGGCAAAAAGCGAGATGCCTTCAGGAATCGGTCCGGTGATGGGGCCCGTTGCCACAGGACTCGGTGAAATCTTTCACTATGCAGTGCATGCGAAACCGGGCGCCTTGCAAGAAAATGGTGAGCCCTATGATGCGACGGCCTTACGTACCTTGCAGGATTGGGTGATCCGTCCGCAGTTACGCCTGGTTCCCGGCGTCACCGAAGTCAATACCATTGGCGGCTTCGAGAAGCAGTTCCACATCACGCCGGAACCTTCAAGACTGCTGGCCTACCAGCTCAGCTTTGATGATTTAGTAGCGGCACTGGAGAAAAACAACGCTAATATCGGTGCTGGCTATATTGAAAAAAATGGTGAGCAATATTTAATCCGCGCCCCCGGACAGGTGGCTGACATCCCTGCGATCGAAAAAATCATCGTCGCTCGTCGAGCCGGGTTACCCATTACCGTGGCTGATGTGGCCGAGGTCGGATTCGGCAAAGAGTTGCGCACAGGTGCCGCTACTCGCGATGGTGAGGAGACTGTATTGGGTACCGCCGTCATGCTGCTGGGAGGTAATAGTCGGACGGTTTCCCAGGATGTGTCGGCCAAGTTGTTGGAGATCAATAAGACGCTGCCCGAGGGCGTGATTGCCGAACCGGTTTATAACCGTACGGTACTGGTCGATAAAACCATTGCCACGGTGCAGGCCAACCTGGCCGAAGGTGCGGTATTGGTTGTCGTCGTGCTCCTGATCATGCTCGGCAACGTCCGGGCGGCCTTACTCACCGCAATGGTGATTCCATTGTCGATGTTGATGTTGATGACGGGCATGGTGCAAACCAAGGTCAGCGCCAATCTGATGAGTTTGGGCGCACTCGATTTTGGCTTGATTGTGGATGGTGCGGTGATCATTGTCGAAAACTGTATCATGCGCTTGGCTGGGCGACAGCATCATCTTGGGCGCACCTTAAAACTGGATGAGCGTTTTCAAACGGTGTTTGCGGCCACCCGCGAGGTTTTTGCGCCGAGTTTGATCAGCGTGTTAGTGGTGATTCTGGTGAACTTACCCATCCTGGCTTTGACGGGCGTGGAAGGCAAAATGTTTACGCCCATGGCTATGGCGGTGATCATGGCCTTGCTGTCTGCGTTGGTGCTGTCACTCACCTTCGTCCCTGCCGCCGTGGCGCTGTTTATGACGGGGCATATCGAGGAGAAGGACAATTTTATTGTTCGCCACTCCAAACGGTTTTACGCCCCGGTTTTGGCGTGGGCGCTAAAGTTTCGCGTTCTCGTATTGTCTGCGGCCCTGATCTTTGTGGTTTTGGTCGGCGCACTGGCCACGCGGATGGGGACGGAATTTATCCCTAATCTGGATGAGGGCGATATTGCCGTCCAGGCACTGCGAATACCCGGCACCAGTCTCACTCAATCCCTGGATATGCAGTTTCAACTGGAAAAAGCGGTTCTGGAAATCCCTGAAGTCAAAACCTACTTCGCGCGCGTCGGCACGGCCGAAGTTGCCAGTGACCCCATGGGGCCCAACATTTCCGATGGCTATGTCATGCTCAGGGATCGCAGTGAATGGCCCGATCCTGATAAAACCAAAGCGCAGCTGTTGGAAGAAATTGGTGAGAAACTGACGTTGTTGCCGGGAAATGCCTATGAGATCAGCCAGCCGATCCAACTGCGCTTCAATGAATTGATTTCTGGTGTGCGATCAGACCTCGGGATCAAGGTGTTCGGCGATGATTTGGACCAGCTGCTTAAATCGGGCAGCGAAATCGCAGCGGTATTGAACGGTATTGAGGGCGCCGAAGAGGTTAAGGTCGAGCAGGTGTCCGGCTTGCCTATTCTGTCCATTAATGCCGACCGTTCAGCCATGTATCGCTATGGCTTGAATGTCGCCGATGTGCAGGACGTAGTCGCCGCCGCCACGGGTGGTGAGGAAGCCGGCCTGATCTTTGAGGGTGATCAACGTTTCTCGATAGTGGTGCGGGTAGCCGAACGCGTAAGGGGAGATTTGCGCGCGTTGGAACGTTTGCCCATACCGCTGCCAGACGGCGGCTACGTGCCACTGCGGGAAGTGGCTAGTCTCACGCTGGCCCCTGGACCTAATCAGATCTCTCGTGAAAACGGCAAGCGGCGGTTGGTAGTCAGCGCCAATGTTCGCGGTCGTGATTTGGGTGGCTTTGTGGCCGAAGTTCAGGACAAAGTTGCGCAACAGGTGAAATTGCCTCCCGGCTATTGGCTGGAGTACGGAGGTACTTTTGAGCAACTGCAATCGGCCTCGCAGCGGTTGAGCCTGCTTGTCCCCGTCACTTTGGTGATGATTTTTGCATTGCTGATGATGACCTTTGGTTCGGCAAAAGATGCGGCATTAGTCTTCAGTGGCGTACCGCTGGCGCTGACTGGTGGCGTTATCGCCTTGTGGTTGCGAGATATCCCTTTATCCATCACCGCTGGCGTTGGGTTTATTACTTTGTGCGGTGTATCGGTGCTGACGGGGGTCATGATGGTGTCGGCATTTCGGGATGAGCTCAGTCGCGGAGAATCAGTCGAGCAGGCGATTCTGGGCGGCGCCATGTTGAGATTGCGGCCGATATTGATGGTCGCTCTGGTGGCCGCATTAGGTTTCCTGCCGATGGCACTCAATACCAGTACTGGAGCCGAAGTCCAGAGGCCACTGGCCACGGTCGTTATCGGCGGCATTATCTCTTCCACGTTACTTACGCTATTGGTGCTTCCCGGATTGTATCGACTGGCCTGGCGAAGGCCAAAAGCGATTGATGACAATGGCGACACGATAGCTCAGTAACGCCTTCTGGATTGCGGCATAGAACCCTTTGTCGCGATCCCTCTGATAGCAAAAACGACACTTTTTGGGAGTATTTACATGAAACAAATTACCGCGTTTATTCACCATGTTCGATCAGCCGATGTCATTGAAGCACTGCGTGACGCAGGCTACAAAAACATATCGCTGCTCGACATCAAGGGGACCTTAAAGCCTTTAGGCGAGCAGGAGCTGGCGTATTCGTCCGAAGCTGGTGTGGTTATCTCGGAAGTGCAGTTATCACTGGTTTGTGAGGACAACCAGATGGAAGAGGTGACATCCATCATTCGCAAAACCGGGAAAATCGGACCCAACATATCCGGTTGGGTATACGTCACCCCTGTCGAGCAAGCGTTGCCTATTGGAGGAAAAGAAAATTAACTTCATGGCGAACTCCAACCGGACAAACACCTTTTGTGGTTGGCTAGGTCTTTCCGGTTTGATATTACTGATGGATCAGGCAAGTAAGTGTGCCGTTGAGCGTACGATAGAGTACGCAGAGCGAGTGGAGATTAACTCAGTTCTTAATATCGTGCACATGATGAACCCTGGCGCTGCATTCAGCTTGCTAGCTGATGCTGGTGGCTGGCAACGCTATTTCTTTATTGCATTAGCATCTGGCGTATCAGTTTGGTTGGTTTGGACAATGCGGCAGTGTCCAAACCGGCTTGAAGCGGCGAGCTATTCGTTGGTGCTTGGTGGTGCATTGGGCAACATGGTTGATCGTGTATGGCGAGGATCGGTAGTGGACTTTCTTGATTTTCACTGGAGCAATTCTCATTGGCCAGCATTCAATCTGGCTGATACAGCGATATTCATAGGGGTATGTATTTTGATTGTTGGTACCATAGGCCGTAGAAATGATCCAGCCCATGATGGGTGAGATAGCAGCAACCGTAATAACAACGAAGAAATGAGGTAAGTAGGAACACGTTCCATCATGAAATAGTGGAGCGTGTGGTTTCATCTATTAACTTCGAAATAGTCTCCGCTCTCGCCGGTGCTTGCGGAGAACATCTCTCTTAACCATGCCCATAGGTGTGGGCATTCTTGTGCATGTGGTCCGGGTGTTCGAATTCCAGTGTCGAATGACGTATGTTGAATTCCTGCGCCAGAGCCTGTTTTATCCTGTACTTGATATTCTCAAGCTGATCCCATGCACTTTCCTCGATAATCACATGAGCCTCCAGCGAGGCATCGTGTTCGCCCATCTGCCAAAAATGCACATGGTGAAGGTCGATAACGCCTTCGATGTTGGACAGGGCAACAATGACGGCATCGGTATCGATGTCCACCGGGCTACCCAACATGAGTGTTCTGATGGTACCGCCGATTTCTGTCAGACCCAGGTAGAGAATGTAGCCCGCGATGCCGATGGTGATGGCAGGATCAACCCAGCGCATGTCGAAGAGTAAAATAAGGGTTCCGCCAATGACCACGGCGACCGACGCCAGTGCATCCGACAGATTGTGAAGAAACAGTGCGCGGATATTGATGCTGTCTTTCTGCATCGAATAGGTAAGCAACGCTGTCAAGGCGTCCACGGCCAGAGCGATACCTCCAAGCCCGACGACCCACCAGCCCTTTACCTCTGGAGGATCGATTATCCGCATGCCACCTTCGTAAATCAGGTAGAACCCGATAATGATCAAGGTAGTGTAATTGATGAGGGCTGCAACGATTTCAATGCGTCCGTAGCCAAAGGTCATCCTTGCGTCAGCCGGGCGGCGCGCAATTTTTTGCGCTAAGAACGCGATGACGAGTGATGCCATGTCAGAGAAGTTATGTAAAGCGTCGGCGATAAGGGCGAGACTGCCGGCAAAGATACCGCCCCCAATCTGAGCCAGGGTCAGGATCCCGTTCGCCCAGATGGCGATGGCAACGCGTTTATCCTTGATCTCGGGGGCCATATGCACATGGTCGTGGCTCATTTGGTTAACCACGTTTGGTGTCTATGTATAAAAAAGCATCTGCTGTATTCGGCTTACTCTGTGCCTGGTCGCCTGTGCCTTGGCGACTTTGTGGATTTTGGGCCATTGGCTACTCATCCTTTTTGACAGTTTTCAGGAATTCCGCAAGGCTGTCTTCGGCCGCTTTTTTGTTCGGGAATGGCCCGATATTTTGACCTTCACGGGTTAAAAAATACCAGTCACTGTTGATGGCGTGGATACGATGTGTTCGAAAGTGTGGAGCTTCCTTCGGGTCATCTTTTCGTTGCTTGGGTGGATCACTCATAATCTTGTCCTGTCGTCATAACCCTGCACAGTAAAGCCATCCAAAACGGCTTGAACTGACTGTACAAGGTCATGAGCCACAGCTCCTGTTGGAGATGAATCATCAGGCGCAGAGGGAGCGAAAGCTGAAATGGAACCCCCGCTCGCCTGAAGAGGGCGGGTTTTTTTCTCAGACAACCGTATCGTCCTCGGCACCGTCTTCAATCCGGATTGCACGATTGACATCGCTGATAAAAATACGACCATCGCCGCGCAGTCCGGTATGCGCCTCGCTTTTCAGTACCCGTACGACCTCGTCCACGTACTGATCGTGACAGACGATTTCCACTTTCACGTGCTTGACAAAATCCCCCGCGCCCTCGATTGGGTTGGCAGCGCTGGTATTGACTTTGCTGCGGCCAAAGCCGACAACGTGGGCGACGCTCATGCCGGTGACGCCCTGCACGCGGTGCAGGGCCAGGGTCACGGCTTCCAGTTTGCGGTGTTTGATATAGGCTTTGATCTCTTGCATGACAGTCACTCCAGGTTAATGGGATTCGCTCATATCAGCGGGCTTGTCAGCAAACCAGTGATACAGTGCGGGTATAACCAATAGGGTCAGTATGGTGGCGGTGACCAGGCCGCCGACCACAACGGTGGCCAGTGGCCGCTGCACCTCGCTGCCGGTGCCGGTGGCGAACAACAGCGGGAACAGCCCCAGTGCGGTGGTGACGGCGGTCATGATTACCGCACGCAGCCTTGCACAAGCCGCCCGGACACTGGCCTCGGCAATGGACACCCCGTCCTTGACCAGTTCATTCAGGTAACTCACCAGCACCAGACCATTTTCCAGAGCGATGCCAAACAGGGCGATAAATCCCACCGAGGCCGGCACCGAGAGGCTCTGGCCACTTAGCCACAGGGCGACAATGCCGCCCACCAGCGCCAATGGAATATTGAGCATGATCAGCAGGGCGTTGCGCAGTGATCCGAAGTTGACGAACAGCATCAGGAACACCAGCGCCAGGGTAATTGGCACCACGATCATCAGGCGCTTGTTGGCCTGTTGTTGAAGTTCGAACTGCCCGCCCCATTTGAGAAAATAGCCCGGCGGCAAATCCACTTGCTGTGCAATGGCGGCATCGGCCTCGGCCACGAAGGAACCGATGTCCCGGTCGCGAACGTTGGTCTGGATGGTGATAAAGCGCTGATTGTTTTCCCGGGTGATCTGGCGCGGCCCTACCACCTCCTCGATGGCAGCCAGTTCCTCCAGGGGAATGCGCTGCCCGGCGGCGTTCTTGATAATGAGCTGCCCGATGACATCGGCCCGGTTGCGCGCGGG
>DIAF01000020.1:180046-187770 GCA_002414665.1 Halieaceae bacterium UBA5085 | reverse complement strand
GCGCCCTGCACGGTGCGCATCACCTTTTCTATAGCCTGTGCTTTCTCCACCAGCACATCCAGGTCATCGCCAAACAGCTTGGCGGCCAGTTCGGCCTTGGTACCGGTGAGCAATTCATCCACGGCGGCGGCGATCGGTTGGGTGAAGTTGAATTGCGCGCCGGGGAAATCCGCGAATTTTTCACTCATGGCCGCATACAAGCCATCCAGCGTCTCCGCGCTCTGCCATTGATCCTGGGGCTTAAGGGCGACGAAAATCTCCGCGTTATTCACCGGATCGGCATGGGCGCCGACTTCACCCCGACCAATGCGCGACACCACTTGGGTGACCTCCGGAAACGCTGCCATCAATTGCCGCTCGAATACGCCAATGGTCGTCTCGGCTTTTTCCAGCGAGATGGACGGCGCCATGGTGGCGCGGATCAGCAGATCCCCTTCATTGAAACGCGGCACAAACTCCGAGCCCAGCCGCGGCGCGACGGCAACGCCAATGAGCAGAACCACTGCCGCCAGGGTCACGGCAATCCAGCGGCGCGCGACTATGGCCTGAACCAGAGGTTGGTAGCCTTTCAGCAGTAAACTGACAATGTCCTTGCGGGGTTTGTCGGGGTCTGCGTCCGGCCGCTTCATCAACAGGGAGGAGGCCACCGGTGCCACAATCAGGGCAAAGAACAGCGAGCCAAGCATGGCCACGGCTACGGTATAGGCCAGTGGCCGGAAGGTCGCCCCTTCCACCCCCTGCAAGGTGAACAGCGGCAGGAACACAATGATGATAATGCTGATGGCAAACAGAATCGGGCGCGCCACTGACTGACAGGCCCGCGCCACCAGGTGCAGGCGTGATTCGTCCGGGGAGGATTCCCGCAACATCCGGTCGATGTTCTCCACCACGACCACCGCGCCATCCACCATCATGCCGATGGCGATGGCAATCCCGCCCAGCGACATCAGGTTGGCGGAGATATCGAAGAATTTCATGGCGAGGAAGGTGAAGCCGACGGAGAACGGAATCGACAGCGCCACCACCAGGCTGGGCCGCAGGCCGCCCATAAAAGCCAACAGCACCAGGGCCACCAGAATAATCCCCTGCAACAGGGCGTTGATCACCGTGCTCACCGCTGCCTTGACCAATGTCGCCTGGTCGTAATAGGGCTGCACCTCGACGCCTTCGGGCAGGTTGGCATTGATGGTGGCTAGTTCCTGCTTAACGGCGCCGATCACCTGGGAGGTATTGCTGCCGATCAGCTTCAATACCATGCCCACGACCACTTCACCTTCGCCGTCCTTGGTGGTGAGGCCGCGGCGGATTTCGCCGCCGATGTCCAGCTCGCCCAGCTGGTGCAGGTAAACGGGTGTGCCGTCGATGGTTTTCACCACGATATTGCGCAGGGCTTCAAGATCCGTGGCCAGACCCACGGAGCGGACGATGTACTCCTCATCGTTTTTGACGATGAACTGCGCCCCGGCGTTGGCATTGTTGGCCTCGATGCGCTCCTTGATGTCGGGCAGCGATACGTCGTAGCGGATCAGTGCGTCGGGGTCGATACGCACCTGGAACTGCTTGACCTCACCGCCGATGGAGAGGACTTCCGTAACGCCTTTTACCGTCTGTAGGTTGAACTTGACGATCCAGTCCTGAATTTCCCGCAGCTCGGTGTTGCTGTATTGCCCGCTGGTATCCTCCAGCACGTAGAACAGAATCTGGCCGAGTCCTGTCGTGATGGGGCCCATCACCGGTTCGCCGAAACCGTCGGGAATAGCCTCCCGGGCCACCTGTAGTCGTTCCCCCACCAGCTGGCGGGCAAAGTAAATATCGGTGCCATCCTCGAAGTAGATATTGACCACCGACAAGCCGAAGTTGGAGATCGACCGCACGTGATCCAGTTGCGGTAGGCCATTCATGGCGCTTTCGATGGGGTAGGTGACGTATTTCTCCACCTCCTCCGGCGCCAGGCCTTCGGTTTCCACAAAGACCTGCACCAACGCCGGTGAAATATCCGGGTAGGCGTCAACCGGCAGGGTGCGATAGGCGAAGTAACCGCCGATAAGCATCGCCAGAGAGATCACGACCACTAACAGTCGGTTCTCCAGCGCAAAACGAATAAGAGTTTGCATACTGTGCTCCCGCGATTAGTGGTTGTGACCGGATTCGAATTCGCTTTTTTGCAGCTGGGCCTTGAGCACGAATCCGCCTTTGGCCACATAGCGTTCACCCGCGTCGAGGCCCGCCAATATCTCCACCGCGTCGCTGTCACCGCGACCGAGCTTGGCCGGACGGGGTTCCCAGCTGCCGTCGTGCTGAACGAATATTGTGGGTTGGCCCTCCAGGTCGATAACGGCGGTCCTGGGTGCCACGACCGCGGCGGGAAATTCACCCAGAGTAATTTGGCCTTCAATGAACATCCCCGGCTTCCAGTCATTGTCAGGATTGGCCAGGAAGACCCGCGCCAGGCCTGTGCGGGTGGCCTCGTCTACCAGCGGCGCCACATAGTCCAGGCTGGTCTCCACGGGTGCGGGGCCATGGCTGGTGGTGATTCGCACCGGCTGTCCGGTTTTTACCAGCGGCACCTGCTTGGGATAGAGGGCAATATCCACCCACAGGGTGGACAGGTTCGCGACGACAAAAGCGGTATCGTCGGGCGCCAGGTGTTCTCCCAGGGTGACGTGGCGTTTGATAACCACGCCGTCGATCAGGGATTTCAGCTGAAAGCGGGACAGTGTCTCGGAACTCTCGGCCACGGCGAGCACATCGCCGGCCTTGACCCGGTCACCGGTTTTTGCCTGTACCTCGACGATCTTTGCCGCAAAGCGGGGCGTGATATGGGCCACGGCCTCCTCGTTGAGTTTCACCTCGCCGGGCAGCGAGACCTGTTGGCGAATCACACCGGCTTCAGCAGTGGCGATTTCACCACCAAAGTCCCGTAGCAGGTCGGCGCTAAAAGTCAGCTCGGGCTCTTCGTCTTCATGGCCTTCATGACCGGCTTCTTCGGCATGGTCGCCTTCATCTTCAGCGTGATCTTCCCCGGCATGTTCCTCTTCCGAGTGGTGCTTTTCATCTGCGTGCTGAGCCCCTTCTTCGGTGTGAGCGGCTTGATCCGATGGGGCGGCGATTGCGCTTTGAGATGCCATGGCAGCAAGCAGCAAGCCGCTCATTAAATAATTCAGTAACTTGTTCATTGTGATTCATCCTGTGGCGAAAGAGACCCTTCATCATCGATGCTGTCCAGTGTGGGCAGACGCAGATTGGACCGGAAATCATTGGCCCCGTCGGTGGGGTAGAGTGATAGGCGCTCCCCGGTAAGCGGCTGGCCGGTCAAGGTCTCCAGGGTGATAAGGGTTTGGTGAAAATCGGTGGCGGCGGCAACCGCCTCGGTTTCGAAGGACAGCAACTGGCGCCGGGCTTCCACCAGTTCCAGATAGGAAAAACGCCCGTCGCCGTAGCCTTCCTGAATCAGCGCCAGTGCCTGCTGTGCCTCGGGCAGTATCTGCTCACGTAACAGGGTAACCCGCTCGCGAGCCTGTTCCAGTTGGGCGAAGGCATTGCGCAGTTCCGTAAAAACCTTCACCCGGGTGGCTTTCTCTTCGAGATCCAGTTTCGCCAGATCCTCCCGCGCGGCCCTGATGTCGCCCTGGTTGCGGTTAGAGACGCCAAGAGGCATGGAAAACGAAAAAACCACACCCGTATCGCCGGTGCCTTCGACCCGCCTGATACCCGCGCCGACTTCGATGTCCTGTCGGCCCCGGGCAATGGCCAGGTCCAGTTCGGCCTTACGCAGTCTTTCCAGGGTCATAAACCGTTGCAGCTGCGGCGCCTGTTCTAGCTGGCGCTGGACGCTGGCAAACTCAGGCGTCGGCGCTAGCGCGAAGAGTTCGGCCTCTACATCACCAAAATCCGCCGAGGTTTCCCCCCACAGACTCGCGAGGCGCCGCTTAGCATTGCCCAGGCGCACGGTGAGATTGCTCACCGCCAGCTTGGCCTGCATCAAGTCCGTGCGGGCGCGGCTCAGTTCCGCCCGACTGGCGCTGCCTGCGTCAAACCGTCTTTGGGCGACCTTTTCTGCGGTGCTGGTAAAGTCCACGACTTGCCGGGCAAAGGCCAGCAGGCGCTGGGTTTGCGCCACTTCCAGGTAGCGGCTGGCCGCCGCCGACAGTGCGTCGAGGCGGGCCAGTTCGTAATCGCGCTCGACGGTTTGGCGACGCCACTGGCCGACATCCCGGCGCAGAGGGCGCTTGCCGCCCATCTCAATGACCTGGCTAAGCGCCAGGGTGGTTTCCATGGCGTCGGTGCCCGAGAACTCGCCGTTACCGGCGATATTCTCGACGTCGAGAGAGACCTGTGGGTTGGGTCGGAACCCGGCCTGGAGAACCCGCGCCTCGGCCGCGCGAATATCGTAGGGATACATCGCCAATTCGGGGTTATCACTGAGGACCCGTGCGAAGGCCTCGGGTAGGGTCAGTGTTGCCGGGTCGCGGTCAGCGGCCTGGATAAGCCCAGATAAGCTTACCAGCGCGCCGCAAATTAGCAGGCGTGTTGTCCGGATCATCAGGCTTCGGCCCGAATCCGGGGACAAACGGAATAGCATGAACATGAATTACCTCACGTAAAGATTTTAGAAAAATCCTGGCGCCGGTCGAGGACCGGAAAGTGAGGTTAGGCTATGGGCGGACGGAGGATCGCAGCGATGGGGGGAGAGGGGTGATCGACGGTATAGGTTAGCGTGACCTGGTTGGATGAGGCAGTCGGCAGCGTGGGCAGCTGCATGGACAGCAGCATATGAGAGCCATGGCAATGACAGGAGTGGCAATGGCTGGGCGGCGTGTTGTGGTCTGATCCCGGTGACGGGTCTGTCGCTTGGGTTGAACCGTCGCCCCCGGACATACCCGCCAACTCATGGGGTTGGTGATCCGAATGGATGGGCAATACATCAGCGGCGATGGATAGTGATTGCACTACCATCAATACCGCAAACAGTATTAGCGTCCAGTTTTTTGCCATTCGGTTATCTAGCGACTCGGTTAGAAGGAGATCCGAAGTCTAACATAAGTCAAGGTTCGATCAACTCAGGCCATTGTCCGAAATAGAGTTTCGCCAGCTGGGGGGGTAGGTTGCCCAAAGGCTGGTCTCGTTTTTTTTGGTTTGGACCTTGTACATCGCATCCGACTAGTTGCGACGATCTTTTTGTCATGTGTTCCATCATTTGGTAGCTGTATCAAACCCCTCGTGGAGGGAACCGATCAGCGGGCAGGTGACATTGTCCTTCTGGGTGCAGCACTCCTCGACGAGTTGGTCGAGCACGCCTTCAATTTGCTGAAGACTGCGGATCTTGTCTCGCACGTTGCCCAGCTTGCGCTCGCCCAGTGCTTTGGCCTCGTCGCAATGGGTGCCGTCTTCGAGTTTCAGCAGTTCTCCGATTTCCTCCAGACTGAATCCCAGCCATCGCGCCCTGCGGATGAATCGAAGCCGTGCCAGCGCGTCCTCGTCGTAGCGGCGAATCCCGCCTAAGGGCTTCTCAGGCTCTGTCATCAGCCCCAGCCGCTGGTAGTAGCGAATAGTTTCGACGTTTATCTCTGCGGCCTTGGCCAGACTGCCGATGGTCATGGATGTGTTTTGAGAACCGGACACGTTGCTTGACTCCGTAGTCGACTACGGAGATAAGCTTGCCACAGTGGTGAATAAAACAACAGGAGGTTTGCCCATGCCTGAATCCAAACCGGGACGCGGTTCGTTGCTTGCCGGGGGTGTCGCAGCCTTGCTGGCCTCTGCCTGTTGCCTGGTACCGTTGGTGTTGGTGGTGCTGGGGTTTTCCGGCGCCTGGATCGGTAATTTAACCGCATTGGAACCCTATCGTCCCTGGTTTCTGGGCGCTGCCCTGGTGGCCATGGTGTTGGCCTGGCGCCAGATATACCGGCCCACCAGGGCTTGTGAACCCGGCGATGTGTGCGCTGCACCCAGGGTGCATGGCGTTTACAAAGCCGCCTTCTGGTTCGTAGCGTTACTGATCGCCATCGCTGCGGTGTTCCCCTATGTCCTACCCCTGTTTTACTGAGAGGTCCGCAACATGAAAAAGTCCTTACTTGTAAGTTCACTGTTTGCCCTGTTCAGTCTACCCCTCTGGGGCGCGGAGCAGACCGTCACGCTGGATGTGCCCGGTATGACCTGCGCCGCCTGCCCGATCACCGTAATGACTGCGCTCAAGCGGGTTGACGGTGTCAGGCAGGTCGATGTCAGCTTCGAGCAGCGCGAAGCCAGGGTCACCTTCGAGGACACGCAAACCTCCGTTACAGAGTTGACGGAGGCCACGGCCAATGCCGGTTATCCATCTACCCTCAAACAAAGCTCGGCAGATCAGAAGTAATGAGATTGTAGGGTAATTTTCGGATAGGAAACTGTCATGAGTGAAGCGCAAGCGATTCACATTGCTGTCATCGGTACCGGTGGTGCCGCCATGGCCGCCGCGCTGAAGGCGGCGGAGCGCGGCGCCCGGATAACCGTGATCGAGCGAGCCACCCTTGGTGGCACCTGCGTGAATACCGGATGCGTACCGTCGAAGACCATGATCCGAGCGGCGAAGATCGCGCACTTGCGACGCCAAAGTCCCTTTGACGAGGGCATTGATGTCTGGGCGCCAACTGTGGATCGTGGCAAATTGCTGGAACAACAGCAGGGATTGGTGGAAGCACTGCGCGAGGCCAAGTATGCCAGTATTCTACGTGACAACCCGGCCATTACCCTGATCCAGGGAACAGCGCAATTCGTGACGGCCAATGCGCTCGACGTCACCACCACGGAGGGCGAAGTGCGGCGGATCAAATTTGATCGGGCATTTATCGGCACGGGTGCGCGGCCGGCGATCCCACCCATTGCGGGGTTGGCCGATACGCCGTACCTGACTTCCACCTCCGCCTTGTCGCTATCCATCATCCCAGAGCGCCTGCTGGTGATCGGGGGATCAGCGGTGGCATTGGAGCTTGCCCAGGCCTTTGCGCGGCTGGGCAGTCATGTAACCATCCTGGCGCGTAGCCGGTTGCTATCCCGTGACGATCCGGCTGTAGGCGATGTTATTCGGAAGGCCTTTGAGCAGGAAGGCATTCGGGTATTGCTGCGGACCCAGGCCAGCCGGGTCGATTACGCCGATGGAGAGTTCATACTGGACACCAACGCGGGTGAACTGCGAGCAGAGCAGTTGTTGATCGCCACCGGGCGCACACCCAATACCGAACAGCTGAACCTGGAACAGATCGGCGTAAAGACAGTGCGTGGCGCGATTCAGGTGGATGAGCGAATGCAAACCAACGTGCCGGATATCTATGCGGCGGGCGATTGCACCGACCAACCGCAGTTCGTCTATGTGGCCGCCGCCGGAGGCAGCCGGGCCGGGGTCAACATGACCGGTGGCGAGGCCATGCTCGATCTCAGTGCCATGCCTGCGGTGATTTTTACCGATCCGCAGGTGGCGACTGTTGGCCTGACGGAAGAGCGGGCGACCACGCAGGGGTTGCAGGTCGATACTCGCGTGCTCAGTTTGGACAGCGTGCCGCGCGCCTTGGTGAATTTCGACACCCATGGCTTTATCAAAATGGTGGCCGAACAGGATTCAGGCCGCTTGCTGGGAGTGCAGGCAGTTGCCGCCGAGGCTGGAGAACTGATCCAGACGGCAGTAATGGCGATGCGGGCCAATATGACCGTGCAGGAATTGGCTGAAGAGCTGTTTCCCTACCTGACCA
>DIAF01000020.1:40889-179869 GCA_002414665.1 Halieaceae bacterium UBA5085 | reverse complement strand
GGTGGAAGGGCTCAAGCTCTGCGCCCAGACTTTTACCACGGATGTGACTCAATTGTCCTGTTGCGCCGGGTAAGGCTGCGTTCCCGGCTCAGTCGGCATTCCTGATCAGGCGCGGCAGCCAGCGCAGATATGCGACCATGCCGAACAACTCGACCAGGGATTGGAAGACGATGACAACGATGGCGGCACGCCAGGGCTCCGGCAGTGACAGCGCCAGCGGCAGCATGACGAAGGAGTTGCGGGTACCAAAGCTGAAGGTGAGGGTACGGCCGATAGTGGGCGTGAACCCGAATAGCTCACTGAGCCCCTTGCCGATAATGGCGGCGGCAATCAGGTAAAGCACAAAAACCACAAGCGCCGACCACAGCAGGGCGCCACTGTCGATCACCAGGCTGACCTGGGAGCCGGCAATCAGAAACACCACCAGTGCCAGCAACGGCACGGGCAGCCACCCAAGCCAGTCCACCAGTGTTTGCGCGCGCGGGTGCTTTTCCGTCAACTGTTCGGTTAACCAGGCCAGGATCAGTGGGGTGACAATCAATCCGAAGAAGGCTGGCAGCAAGTGGCTGCCGACCGCCAGCTCAATGGCGATATTGCCCATGAAAAGCCAGATATAAACGGGTAGCAAAATGAGCTGCACAATCAGCAGGATCGGCGCGGCCGCGATGGCCCGGGCACCGTCCCCACCACCGAGATGGGTATAACTGATAAACCAGTCCGTACAGGGTACCAGCAGTACCAGCAGCACGCCGAGACGAATAGCGGGATCATCCGGTATCAGCCACAACAGAAGACCAACGACCACCGGTATCAGGATAAAATTGCCCGTCAGCAAAGCGGCCAGAAAGCGGCGATCACGAAATGCCGACCTGAGATGTATCAGTGGTACCTGAGTGAAAGTGGTATACAGAAGAACACCTAGGGCCGGCCAAAGCAACACTTCCCAATGACGGGTCTGCTCTGGTGACATCCAGCCGATGGCCATGCCGACCAGGATGGCAACCAGATAAATCCAGACCTGATATCGCTCCAGTTGTTCGCGCATTTAAAGCTGTTCCTGCTGTTTTTCGAGGGCACGATAGTATCATTGGTGCGCAATGAGCTCCCGGGACACGCCCTAAGGGTTTCGGCAGACTCATCGAAAGGACTGAAATCTCTTTAGGCGGTGTCGGGAGAGATACGGTAAAATGGCCAGTGCCAGCATTTCACCTTTTTGCCGGCTAGTAGAGGGGAGGGTGTCCCTAAAGGGTTGTTGGTTTTTCCCCAGTTTGGCAGGTTCTGACCCTGTTGAGCGGGGTCACGGATGTAAGGTTAGTAGAACCTAAAGAAGCTGGTCAATTGCTCATGGACATACTGAGATATTTCGAGAGGGTAGAAAGCTATAGTCTTTAGCTTTGGTAATAGGTGTGGTGTAGCTTGAAATGTTTATTAGAAGGCATGCTTTAGATTTCTTCACATTACTCAGATTTGTATCCCAGTTGTATCCCAGAATTTCTATCTAGGTTGTGGGGTATAAAATAATCCGTTGCGTTTATGTAAGGGGGGGATGGTACCAGAGGCCGGACTCGAACCGGCACACCATTGCTGGCGGGAGATTTTGAATCTCCTGTGTCTACCAATTTCACCACTCTGGCACTGCTTAGATTTTACTATTTTCCCTTGGGATACAAAATCGCTTGAGAATTTTGAATCCCCTGTGTCTACCAATTTCACCACTCCGGCAAAGAGTGCAGGCGTCGCCCAGGGCGGCCCGTGGAGAGGGCGCGATTATAGCAATCCCCGCCCACGCTGCAATGATTTTCCTTAACCTCACGGTGGTTTGCAGGTAGACTTCGCCCGGCTTGCGCGGTTCGCCGCGCGGGGCATGGGTGGCGCCTCCGGGGCCGACATTCTGAGTATCGAAGGAGAAAAGATCATGGCGATGAAATTGGTCAAGAAGACAGACGAGTACAGCATTTTCCAGCGTGGTGATGAGCGCTATGCAGTAAAGGACGCGAATCGCAAAGCGGTTAATGGCGACGAAAAAGTACGCATTCTGTCTGCCGAAGGCCTGGTGAAGGCGCCGGCACCAAAGGCGGTTGAAGCACCTGCGGAAGAGGCACCTGCAGAAGCGGCGGCCGAGGAAGCCGCCGTCGAGGCAGATGCGACGGAAGGCGATGCCGAAGCCTGAGCGCCGCGATTGCGTGGAGAGCCGGCTTGAGGCCGGCTTTTTTTTCCATGAAACTTGACGATTTCGACTACGAACTGCCCCCGGAGCTGATTGCCCAGTATCCGCTCAAGGAGCGCAGTGCCAGCCGGCTGCTGGCGTTGGACGGTGCGTCGGGTGCTATCCGGCACGGTGTGTTCAGCGAGTTGCCGGACTGTCTGCAGCCGGGTGACCTGCTGGTGTTCAACAACACTCGGGTGATTCCGGCGCGGCTGTGGGGGCAAAAAGCCACCGGTGGCCGGGTGGAGATACTTATCGAGCGGATTACCGGGGAACATACCGCCCTCGCACATATCCGCAGCAGCAAGTCTCCCAAACCGGGCAGTGTCATCCACCTGTCCGCTGAACCCGGTGGAACGCCCGGCCCGCTGCAACTGACGGTGACCGGTCGTGAAGGCGCACTGTTTCAGCTTGCATCGCCACCACAGGTGGCCTTGCACAGCGTGCTGGCAGAAATCGGCCATATGCCGCTGCCACCCTACATCGAACGGGACGACGAAGTGGCGGACCAGGAGCGCTATCAAACAGTGTACGCAGAGCGCGCTGGTGCAGTGGCCGCCCCGACGGCCGGACTGCACTTTACAGAGGCGTTGCTCGAGCAACTGGATGCCAGCGGAATCCAGCGTGCGACCGTTACCCTGCACGTCGGGGCCGGTACATTTCAGCCGGTGAGGGTGGACAATATCCAGGAACATCAGATGCATGCCGAGTACCTGGAAGTGGATGCCGACGCGTGTGCGGCGGTGGAGGCGACCCGCGCCCGCGGTGGCCGCGTGGTTGCCGTGGGGACCACGGCCGTGCGTTCCCTGGAATCCGCCGCCTGCGGCCAGGGTCGCGTTGCGCCACTCACTGGCGACACGGACATATTTATCTACCCTGGATACCGCTTTCAGGTGGTGGATGCGATGATCACCAACTTTCATTTGCCGGGATCGACATTGTTGATGCTGGTCAGCGCCTTTTGCGGCCGCGAAAACATGCTGGCCGCCTACCGGGAAGCGATCGCGGAGCGCTATCGGTTCTTCAGCTACGGTGACGCCATGTTCCTGACGCCCACGCCGGCTGCCGTGGGGCCGCGATGAGCCGCCAGTGCCATATGCGATTTGAGCAGCTGGGTAGCGACGGCGCAGCGCGGCGCGGGCGTCTGCTGTTTCCTCGCGGCAGCGTCGAGACGCCTGCGTTCATGCCGGTGGGCACCTATGGCACCGTCAAGGGCATGCTGCCGCGCGATATCCGCGATATCGGCGCCGAGATCATTCTGGGCAACACCTTCCACCTCTGGTTGCGGCCGGGTACCGACATCATCGAGCAGCATGGCGATCTGCATGACTTCATGGGCTGGAGTGGTCCCATTCTGACTGATTCCGGTGGTTTCCAGGTGTTCAGCCTCGGCGCCATGCGTAAAATCTCGGAGCAGGGCGTGCGCTTTCAGTCGCCTGTCGATGGGTCAAAGGTGTTTCTCGACCCGGAAACGTCAATGGCGATACAGCGCAAGCTGGGCGCCGATATCGTCATGATTTTTGACGAGTGCACGCCCTATCCCGCCACCGAGGCCGAGGCCCGCGCCTCCATGGAGCTGTCGCTGCGCTGGGCAAAGCGCAGCCGTGACGCCCATGCCAGCAGCGCCTCGGCGTTGTTCGGGATTGTTCAGGGTGGCATGTACGAGGACTTGCGTGCTGAATCCCTCGCCGGGCTGGAGTCCATCGGTTTCGATGGGTATGCCATCGGTGGACTTTCTGTCGGCGAGCCCAAGGAGGAGATGACCGCGGTGCTGGAGGCGCTGCAGCATCGCCTGCCCGCCGACAAACCGCGGTATCTCATGGGTGTGGGTACGCCGTCAGACCTGTTGCAGGGTGTACTGCGCGGCATCGATATGTTCGATTGTGTCATGCCGACACGCAACGCCCGCAATGGCTTCATCTTTACCTCCCGCGGCGTGCTGAAGCTGCGCAATGCACGGCACAAGACCAGCACCCTGCCGCTGGACGAACGCTGTGATTGCTATACCTGCCAGAATTTCTCCCGCGCCTACCTGCATCACCTGGACAAGTGCAACGAGATTCTGGGGTCGCAGCTCAACACCATTCACAACCTGCGCTACTACCAGAACCATATGGCCGGGATTCGCGCCGCGATTGAACAGGGAACCCTGGCGAGCTTTGCGGCCGCGTTTTATGCGGCCCAGGCAGAGGGTGTTTAACCCGTGAACGACTCGGCGCAGTTGTTTCAGCGGCTGCGGGAGGCTTTGCCGCTGGAGCGACCAGCCTGGACGGGCGGTGGGCGCCAGGCAGGTGTGCTGGTGGCGCTCACCGGTGAACACCGTCCCCGGGTTTTGCTGGGGCGCCGCGCTCTGCATCTGCCGCTGCATCCGGGGGAGGTTGCTTTTCCTGGTGGCAAACGGGAGGCTAGCGATACAGGGCCCTGGGATACCGCATTGCGCGAGGCATTTGAGGAGGTGGCCTGCCCACCTGACGCGGTGTGCCCGCTGGGGGAACTGCCGCCGCTGCTGACCCGCAGCGGTTATACCATCCACCCCTGCGTCGCCATTATTCCCGCATCGCTGCCGCTGCGAGCGGACCCCGGTGAGGTAGCGGAGTTGCTGTTGCCACCACTCGATCGCTTCGCCGACCCTGCCGGCTGGCACGTGCAGCACATGCCTGAGCCGGGCACCGGACGAGTCTCACCGGTGCCGCATTTTCGCCTGCCGCGTGATACGGTATGGGGCACATCGGCGCGGGCGCTGTTGCTGCTGGTGAACCTGGGGTTGCAGGCGCGACTGGATTTGTCGACATTCAAGGAGAACAGGGAATGAAGTACAGCCTGGAAGGGCAGGCGGTAACACTGATCGGCAGCGGGCATTTTATTGCGCCCAACGCCGCGGTTATCGGTGATGTCACGTTGCATGAAAACAGCAGCGTATGGTTCAGTTGTGTGCTCCGCGGAGATGCCGAGCGCATTGAGGTTGGCGCGGGCAGCAATATTCAGGATGGTGCGGTACTGCATGCGGACCCGGGTTTTCCGATGGTGGTGGGCGCCAGCGTCACGGTGGGCCATAAGGCAATGCTGCATGGCTGCACCATTGGCGATGGAACCCTGGTCGGCATTGGCGCCATCGTGTTGAATGGCGCGAAGGTTGGAAACAACTGCCTGATTGGTGCGGGCGCGCTGGTGACCGAGGGCATGGAAATACCTGATGGCAGCCTGGTGCTTGGCGCGCCAGCGAAAGTAAAGCGCGTATTGTCTGCCGAGCAGCAGGCGGCTGCCGGGCTCAATGCGGAGCATTACGTGCAGAACGCGGCGCGCTACCAGCGCGGGCTGAAGGAGCAGGCGTAATGGGGGACGCTGAACCTGCATCACCGTGTATTTCGGTATGCCTGCTGGACGAGAATGATGTCTGCCTCGGCTGCTATCGCAGCGCAGAGGAGATCACCGACTGGTTCATGGCCAGCCCGCAGGAGAGGCGCGAGATGCTGCTGCGGGCAGCGGAGCGCCGCTTGGCAGACGACAAGCCGCAGCTGCGTTAATCAGCGCCTGGACTTGCCTTTGACGGCCACCGGTGAGGCCAGCACCGACTGCACGACGTTACCCTGAAGTTCCAGGATCTCCAGCCGGTAACCGGCAATCGCCAGGCAGGCATTGCCTGCGGGAAACGACTCCAGATATTCCAGTATCAAGCCGCTCAGGGTCTTTGGTCCGTCGGTGGGCAGGTCCCAGTCCAGCGCCTTGTTCACGTCGCGCAGGTTGGCATTGCCGGCAATGATGTAGCTGCCGTCGCGCTGGGCAAAAATGCTGTCGCCTGTGTCGCCCATGCGCGACGTGAACTCGCCCACGATTTCTTCAAGAATATCCTCCAGCGCGACAATCCCCATCACCTCCCCATATTCGTCGACGACGATGGCGAGGCGCAGCTTGTTCTTCTGGAAATGCAGTAATTGGGTGTGCAGGGGCGTGCTTTCCGGGATGAAGTAGGGTTCGTCCATCTCCCGCTCCAGGGCCCCGCGGTCCAGGCCGTGCTTGTCGATGACCCGGCTCAGGTTGCGCAGATGCAGCACGCCAACGATGTTGTTGATGTCGTCGCGCCAGACCGGCAACCGGGTGTGGGTGGAGGCCTGCAGACAGCGGAGGATCTCATCATCGCTGTCGTCCAGGTCGATGCCGTAGACGTCATTGCGCGGCACCATCACATCGTCAACGCTGACTTCCTCGAGGTCGAGGATATTCAGCAGCATGCCCCGATGTCGGGGAGGAATCAGCGCGCCGGCCTCGGTGACAATGGTGCGCAGCTCCTCGGAAGAGACGTGTTCTTCCTTGGTGGCCCCGGCATCTACGCCGAGCAGGCGCAGCAGCCCGTTGGTGACCCCATTCACCAGCCACACCACCGGGTACATGGCTTTCATCAGCGGCAGCAGAATCACGCTGGCCGGGAAGGCGATGCGTTCCGGGTACAGGGCGGCAATGGTTTTCGGGGTGATCTCGGCGAACACCAGGATCACCAGCGTGAGGCAGATGGTGGCGATGGCAATGCCCGCATCGCCCCACAGGCGAATGGCGATGACCGTGGCGATGGCTGAGGCCAGAATGTTGACCGCGTTGTTGCCGATCAGGATCAGGCCGATGAGCCTGTCCGGACGGTCCAGCAGCTTGCTCGCGCGCCGCGCGCCGCGGTGGTTCTGCTTTCTCAGGTGTTTCAGCCGATAGCGGTTGAGCGACATCATGCCGGTTTCCGAGCTGGAGAAGAAACCAGACAGGAGAATGAGAACAACCAGAATGGACGACAGGAGACCCAGCGGGGCTTCGTTCAAAGCGGGGGCGAACCTTTGGCGTGAGTGGACCGCGTATCTTGAAGAAAAAGGCAGCCTTGGGCAAGCCCCGCGGGACTACCCACCATGACAGGCGTTTCCCGTTGACCGGTCGGTCTAGCCGCGCTGCAACAGCAACTCCAGCACCAGTTTGGAGCCCAGGAACGCGAGCATGAGCAGCAGAAAGCCGCCAATCGTGAAGCGCACCGCCGTTTGACTGCGCCAGCCGAGCTGGTAGCGGCCCCAGAGCAGGGTGGAGTAGATCACCCAGGCAAGCAGGGTCAGCACAGTTTTGTGCACTAGGTGCTGGGCAAAGAAATCGTCGACAAAGAGAAAGCCTGTGGCAATTGCCACCGTGAGCAGTATGACCCCCATCCACACCAGTTCGAAGAGCATGGTTTCCATCAACTGGAGGGGTGGCAGGAAGCTGACGATTCCGGTGGCCCGGTGCTGTTTCAGTTGCCTGTCCTGAACCGCCAGCAGGGCGGCCTGTACGGCGGCGATGGTCAGCACCGCATAGGCCAGAATCGATGAGGCAATGTGTATCAGCAGGCCATTGTCCAGCGCTTCCGGTGTGGTGCTGGTCTGCGGGGCAAAAGCGGAAATGAGCACGGTGGACGCAGACAGGGGCAGCAGCACGATCAACAGGTTCTGCAATGGCCAGCGCACCAGCCAGGTCACGCATACCAGATTGATGACAAAGGAAATCAGGGCGAGGATTCGATACAGGCCCAGATGCACGCTGTGCTCGTCAAAGACGCTCGACCAGGCTACCAGCGCATGGCATATCAATGCGATGCCACCCAGGGCGATCACCGAGGTGCTCAGGCGCGGCTTTCGCTGCAGGATGTGCACGAGGTGCAGTCCCGCAGCGGCCAGGTAAAGCAGCGCGGCAGCGATGGCGAGCAGGGGCAGTGGCATGGTTGGGGGTTAGACCCGGGTGGCGTATACTGCGCCCCTTTGTACCGATTTGTCCGGCCATTGGCAATAGTGGCCGCCTGCTGCTGAGAGTTCTAGCGATGTTCGAGAGCCTGTCTGACCGTCTGTCCCAGAGTTTGCGCGCCATCACCGGCAAGGCGCGCCTCACCGAGGACAATATCCAGGATACCCTGCGTGAAGTGCGCATGGCCCTGCTGGAGGCCGATGTAGCGCTGCCGGTAGTCAAGGACTTTGTCGAGGCAGTAAAGCAGCGCGCGCTGGGCCAGGAAGTGACCAAGAGCCTGAGTCCCGGGCAGGCGTTCCTGCGCATTGTCCAGGCGGAGCTCGAGTCGGTCATGGGTACCGCGAACGAGGGCCTGAACCTTGCTGCGCAGCCACCGGCGATCATCCTCATGGCGGGCCTGCAGGGCGCGGGCAAGACCACGTCGGTCGCCAAGCTGGCGCGCCTGCTCAAAGAGCGCGACAAGAAGTCGGTGACCGTGGTCAGCGTCGACGTTTACCGGCCGGCAGCGATCAAGCAGCTGGAAACCCTCGCCGCCGAGGTGGGTGTGGATTTCTTCCCCAGTGAGTCGCAGCAGGCTCCGGTGGACATTGCCAAAGCCGCGATGGAGCATGCCCGCATCCGCTTCAGTGATGTGCTGATTATCGATACCGCAGGGCGCCTCGCGGTGGACGAGGCAATGATGGCCGAGATCGCCGAGCTGCACCGGGTGACGCAACCGGTGGAGACACTGTTCGTGGTGGATGCCATGACTGGCCAGGATGCTGCGAACACCGCCAAGGCCTTTGGCGAAGCACTGCCACTCACCGGCGTTATCCTGACCAAGGTGGATGCAGATACCCGCGGTGGCGCGGCACTGTCAGTGCGCACCATCACAGGCAAGCCGATCAAGTTCCTGGGGGTGGGCGAGAAAACCCAGGCGCTGGATCCGTTCCACCCGGATCGGCTGGCTTCCCGTATTCTCGGCATGGGCGACGTGCTGTCGCTGATCGAGGAGGCCGAGCAAAAGGTCGACAAGCAAAAGGCTGAGCGCCTGGCTCGCAAGGTGAAGAAAGGCGGGCGCTTCGACCTGGAGGATTTCCGCGACCAGTTGCAGCAGATGAACAATATGGGCGGCATCACCGGCATGCTCGACAAACTCCCGGGCATGGGCAACATGGCGCAGATGGCGCAGCAAAATCTCGACATGAAGATGTTTGCGCGTATGGAGGCGATGATCAACTCCATGACGGTCAAGGAGCGGCGCAACCCCGACCTGATAGCGGGCTCACGCAAACGGCGGATTTGCATGGGTTCAGGCACTCAGGTGCAGGATCTCAATCGCTTGCTCAAACAGCACAAGCAGATGCAGAAAATGATGAAAAAAATGAAGGGCGGCGGCATGGAGCGGATGATGCGCGGTCTCGGAGGCATGATGCCGCCGGGTGGCGGCGGCGGTGGCGGTTTTCCCTTTCGGTAAACCCCCAGAATCCTTGAAAATTTCCCCTGTGCGGGGCTTTTAAATCCTGCTGAAGTTCCGTATGATACGCCACCTTTGCGGCCGTGGTGCCGGTGTTTGTCGTGGGTGAGGCGGCAGGTTAGCCGCAGATCCCGACTCATTTTCAGGAAATTACGGAATATGGTAACAATTCGTCTTTCTCGTGGTGGTGCCAAGAAGCGCCCTTTCTATCATCTGACGGTGACTGACAGCCGCAAATCACGCGATGGTCGCTTCATTGAGCGCGTAGGGTTCTTCAACCCCGTCGCCCGTGGTCAGGAAGTACGCCTCAACGTTGATGTCGAGCGTGTGGCGTTCTGGCAGAGCCAGGGTGCGCAGCTGTCTGATCGCGTGGCCAAGTTGGTCAAGGAAGCTGCCACAGCTGCCTGAGACAGCGCCGCCAGGGATGAGTGAAGCCGCCAGGGAACGCCTCGTCATCGGCCGCATTACAGGCTGCTACGGGATCAAGGGTTGGGTGCGGATCCATTCATTCACAGAACCGATGGAAAACTTCCTCGAGTTCAAGGGTGTGAAGGTACAGCGCCGCGGTGGCTACGAAGCCATCGAGTTCGACCAGGGACGCAGGCAGGGTAAGGGGCTGGTGGCCCATATTCGCGGTGTTGATGACCGCGACCTCGCCGAGACGTTCCAGGGTCTGGAAGTCAGCGTCGACAGCGCTGCCTTGCCCGAACTGGAAGACGGCGATTATTACTGGCATCAGCTGCAGGGTTTGCAGGTATGGTGCCATACGGACGACGGTCAGGTATTGCTCGGCGCAGTCGACTACCTGATCGAGACCGGAGCGAATGACGTGCTGGTGGTGGAGCCCTGCGAGGGCAGCATTGACCAGCGGGAACGGCTCATTCCCTGGCTGCCCGGCACCACCGTGCGGCAGGTTGATGTAGAGTCGGGACGGATTGAGGTGGACTGGTTCCCGGAAGATTAGGAGCGGTTCACGGGAGGCGGAAGGCGCACATGCACATTGCTTTGGTGAGCCTGTTTCCCGAAATGTTCAGCGCGGTGAGCCAGCACGGTATTACCGGGCGCGCGGTGCAGCAGGGGCTGGTGGGGCTTAGTCACAGCAACCCCCGGGACTTCACTGACGACCGCCACCGTACGGTGGACGACAGGCCGTTTGGCGGTGGCCCCGGCATGGTGATGAAGGTGGCACCCCTGGAGCAGGCGATACGCGCAGCCAGGGAGCAGGCAGTGGAGCCCGCGCGCGTGATCTACCTGTCTCCACAGGGACGCAGGTTTGATCACCGCAAGGCGGTCAGTCTGGCGCAGGAAAGTGCGCTGGTGCTGGTGGCAGGTCGCTACGAGGGTGTAGATGAGCGCCTGATAGAGCGTGAGGTCGATGAAGAGCTCTCCATCGGCGATTATGTGCTCTCGGGCGGTGAGTTGGCGGCCATGGTGGTCATGGACGCGGTAATCCGGCAGCTGCCGGGTGTATTGGGGCACGCGCTGTCGGCACAGGAGGACTCCTTTGCAGACGGTTTGCTGGACTGCCCACACTACACACGCCCCGAAGTGTATGGGGAGCAGGCGGTACCGGAGGTATTGCTGAGCGGCGATCACGAGAAGATTCGCCGTTGGCGCCTCAAGCAGGCGCTGGGGCGCACGCTGGAGCGGCGCCCGGATCTGCTGGAGGGCAGGGCCCTGACGGCCGAGGAACAGGAATTGCTGGCACTGTACCGCCAGGAACGGAAATTGAGTTGATTCGCTAGCTGTGAAGCTACGCACGTTAAATGACAGGAGCGCACCATGAGCACCAACAAGATTATCTCTCAGCTTGATGCTGAACAGATGCAAAAAGATCTGCCCGAGTTCAGCCCCGGTGACACCGTGGTGGTGCAGGTGAAAGTCAAGGAAGGCAACCGTGAGCGTCTGCAGGCGTTTGAAGGCGTATGCATTGCCAAGCGCAATCGCGGCCTGAACTCGGCGTTCACCGTGCGCAAGATCTCCCATGGCGTGGGTGTGGAGCGTACGTTCCAGGCCTACAGCCCGCTGGTCGACAGCGTGACGGTCAAGCGCCGTGGTGACGTGCGTCAGGCCAAGCTCTACTATCTGCGTGAGCTTTCCGGTAAAGCGGCGCGCATCAAGGAAAAGCTCACTGCCAAGTAAGGCGTGTGCTCGCTATTGGAAGCGGCCCTTGCGGCCGCTTTTTTGTGCGCCGGGTTTCCGCAGTTCTGTGCGCTGTAAAACGGTGCTAGGCTAGCTACCCATGCGCTCGCAAACTGATTCCACAGATCCCGCCATCGAGCAGTATCTCGACGCCCTGTGGATGGAGAAAGGCCTGAGCGGCAACACGCTTGATGCCTACCGCCGCGACCTGGGCCACTACCAGCTGTGGCTCGCCGGTCGTCAGGTGAAATTGCTCGAAGCGGACCGCATCGACCTGCAAGCCTATCTCGCGGCCCGCCTCGGCAAGGGGCAATCACCGCGCTCGACGGCGCGCTTCATGTCCTGTGCCCGTGGGTTCTACCGCTATCTACTGCGTGAAGGGCGTCTCGAAACAGACCCGACACTGGATATCGACAGCCCGCAGCTGGGTCGCCCCCTGCCCAAATCCCTGTCTGAGCAGGATGTGGAGCGTTTGCTGGCGGCACCGGATACGGGAGACGCGCTGGAGTTTCGCGACAGGGCCATGCTGGAACTGCTCTACGCTTGCGGCCTGCGGGTGTCCGAGCTTACCGGTCTGCAGCTGGTGCAGGTGAGTCTCAACCAGGGCGTTGTGCGCGTGTTTGGCAAGGGCAGCAAGGAACGTCTGGTGCCAATGGGGGAGGAGGCGCTCAGTTGGCTGCAGCGATTTTTTGCCGGTCCCCGACAGGAACTCCTGAGGGGTGTACCCAGCGAGGCGGTATTTCCCAGCCGCCGCGGTGCCATGATGACTCGCCAAGCGTTCTGGTATCGTATTAAACTCTACGCCTTGCGCGCCGGGATCAGTAAACCGCTGTCGCCGCACACGTTGCGGCATGCGTTCGCCACGCATTTACTGAACCACGGCGCAGATCTGCGGGTGGTGCAGATGCTGCTCGGGCACAGTGATCTGACGACAACCCAGATTTATACCCACGTTGCCCGGCAGCGCATGCAGGAGCTGCATGCGCGCCACCATCCGCGGGGTTGAGGGCCGGCGGAACTTGTCGCATGGCCTGCGTTCCAAATTGCCGCAGAACACGAATCCCGGTGGTATATAGGCCGCCCGTAAACGAGGAAACTTCATGATCAACCGAGTCCTGTCCCTGGTACTGGCGTGCGTGCTGACCGGGTCCGTCTTTTCTGTCAGGGCCGCAGAGCCGGTGCCTGCGGACATCGTGGACTCCCTGCGCAAAATGCTCGAAAGTCCCGCCAACGGTCTCAAGGTGGGTACGGTTGAACACAGTGAGATCGACGGTATGTATGCAGTGCAACTGCTTGACGGTCCGCTGGTGTACGCCAACCGCAGTGGCCAGTTCTTCATTGTCGGTGACCTGTTTACGGTGGGGCCCGCGGGGTATGTCAACCTGGCGGAAAAACGCCGCGACGGGCAGCGCGCCGAACAACTGGCCGGGCTGTCACCGGCAGACATGATCATCTTCCCGGCGGAGGGCGAGGCGCGTTCACACATCACCGTCTTTACCGACGTTACCTGCTTTTACTGCCAGAAGCTGCACCGCGAGGTACCGGAGCTGAACAAGCGTGGTGTGGAAGTACGCTATCTCGCTTACCCACGTTCCGGGCTGGCGTCGGAGGGCTACCGTAAACTGGCCACCGCATGGTGTGCCGAAGATCGGGCCAATGTGCTCACGCGCCTGAAAAACGGCGAGTCAGTGGCGGAAAACGTCTGTCAGGGCTCTCCGGTGGCTGATCAGTACCAGCTCGGGCAGTCAATGGGTGTACGTGGCACGCCTGCCATTATCACGGCCACTGGCCAGATGATTCCTGGCTACCAGCCCGCCGATGAATTGATGGGCACACTCGGTCTGGAATAGCGCCCGTACAGGGCGTTTCGCCTGCCTGCTCCGTTGACAGGCCGGGATGGACTCAGTACTGTTTGCCACCTTTTTTTAGATTGCAGCCCCTGACGGGTTGCCCAACCGAGTCCCAGTGCCGTGGAAGACCAGTTTCAGCGCATTCAGCGCCTGCCCCCTTATGTATTCAATATCATCGGTGAACTGAAGCAGCAGGCGCGCGCGGCGGGCCAGGACATTATTGACTTCGGCATGGGCAACCCCGACCAGCCCACTCCTTCGCACATTGTCGATAAACTGGTGGAAACGGCGCGCCGCGGCGACACGCACCGGTACTCTCAGTCCCAGGGTATTCCCCGACTGCGCAAGGCGATCTGCGATTGGTACCAGCGGCGCTACAACGTCACCCTGGATCCTAACAGCGAGGCGATTGTCACGCTGGGCTCGAAAGAGGGCCTGGCCCACCTCGCACTGGCCACCACCGGGCCCGGCGACGCCATCCTGGTGCCCAACCCGGCGTATCCCATTCACCCCTATGGTTTTGTGATCTCGGGCGCAGACATCCGCCACGTACCGATGGGTGACGAAAACAGTTTCTTCGATGAACTGGAAAATGCTATCCGCAACAGCTGGCCCAGGCCCAAGATGCTGGTGTTGAGTTTTCCCTCCAACCCTACCGGCCAGGTGGTGGAACTGGAGTTCTTCGAGCGGGTGATCGCCGTCGCGCGAGAACACCAGATCTGGGTGGTGCAGGACCTTGCCTACGCCGACCTCTGTTACGACGGATATGTTGCCCCGTCGATTCTGCAGGTTGAGGGTGCCAGGGAAGTGGCGGTGGAGTTTTTCAGCATGTCCAAGAGCTACAACATGCCGGGTTGGCGTGTTGGGTTCTGCTGCGGCAACCGGCAGCTGGTCGGTGCGCTGGGGCGCATGAAGTCCTACCTCGACTACGGCATGTTCACCCCCATCCAGGTAGCGGCCATCGCTGCCCTGGAAGGGGACCAGACCTGTGTGCAGGAAATCAATGCCATGTACAAGGCGCGGCGCGATGTACTTTGCAGTGGCCTCAATGCGCTGGGTTGGCCGGTCACGCCGCCGCGGGCGACCATGTTCGTGTGGGCCCGTATCCCCGAGTTTTACCAGCCGTTGGGGTCTCTGGAGTTCAGCAAGAAGCTGTTGCAGGAGGCGCAGGTGGCGGTGTCACCGGGGGTCGGCTTCGGTGAGTATGGCGAGGGCTACGTGCGTTTTGGCCTGATCGAGAATGAACACCGCACCCGGCAGGCGCTGCGCAATATCAAGCGCATGTTTCGCGCCGATGGGCACACGGGAGTAGCGTGACAAATGGACGTTGAAACGACAGGGGAGAGCGCGGTGCAAGCCGTGAGAATTGGCATCTGCGGCCTGGGGACCGTGGGTAGCGGGACTTTCAATCTGCTGCAGGAAAATGCCGAGGCGATCGCGGCCCGCGCCCAGGCGCCGCTGGCCATCGTGCACATCGGTGCACGCCGCGACAACCCGGCCTGTGATACCACCGGTGTGCGCGTCAGCCGGGACATTTTCGATGTCGTGTCCGACCCTGACGTCGACGTGCTGGTGGAACTGATTGGTGGCACCACGGTGGCCCGGGAGCTGGTGGAGGCCGCCATTCTTGCCGGCAAGCACGTGGTGACGGCAAACAAGGCACTCATCGCGGAACACGGCAACGAGTTGTTTGCGCTGGCGGCGGAACACAACGTCGCGGTGCGCTATGAGGCGGCGGTGGCGGGTGGTATCCCGATCATCAAGGCCCTGCGGGAAGGTCTGGCGGGGAACCATATCGAATGGCTGGCGGGCATCATCAACGGTACCGGGAATTTTATTCTCAGCGAGATGCGCGAGCACCGTCGGGAGTTTGCCGATGTGCTGGCGGAGGCTCAGGCTCTCGGCTACGCCGAGGCCGACCCGACCTTTGATGTCGAAGGGATCGATGCGGCGCACAAGCTGGTGATTCTGGCGTCCATTGCATTTGGCATTCCCCTGCAGTTTGACTCGGTGTATACCGAGGGCATCACGCGCCTCACGCCACAGGACCTGGACTACGCCGAAGAGCTGGGGTACCGGGTGAAGCATCTGGGTATTGCCAAACAGGGGCCGCGGGGTGTGGAGTTGCGTGTGCATCCGACGCTGATTCCCGAAGACCGTCTGCTGGCCAATGTCAATGGTGTAAAGAATGCGGTGTTGGTCGAGGGCAGCGCTGTCGGGCCTACGCTGTATTACGGCGCAGGCGCCGGTGGCAAACCCACCGCGTCCGCGGTGGTCGCCGACCTGGTTGATCTGGCTCGGGACCTGAGCGCAGGTCAGGTCAGCCGGGTGCCTTCCCTGTCGTTTTCGAATGAAGCTCTGCGCGATCTGCCCATTGTGCCGATGGCGGAGGTGGAGACCCCCTGGTATCTGCGCATGGAGGCCGAGGATCGCACGGGTGTGCTGTCGCGTATCGCCACCATCTTCAGTGACCACGGTATCAGTATCGAAGCATTGATCCAGAAGGCACCCGCGCCGGGGCAGTCTACGGTACCGCTGATAGTCCTGACCAATCGCGCGGCCCAGGGCCGGGTCGACGCGGCCGTTGCACAGATCGAGGCGCTTGACACCATTGCGGGCCAGGTAGTCAGAATCCGCGTTGAGCCGCTGGACGGCTAACAGGAGCAGATATGCAGTACATCAGCACCCGGGGCCAGGCCCCCACACTGAACTTTGAACAGGTCCTGCTGACCGGCCTGGCGTCCGATGGCGGCCTGTACGTACCCGAAAGCCTGCCCCGCTTCAGCCAGCAGGAGATCACTGCGATGGCGGGTATGGACTACCCGGAGCTGGCCCGGCGCATCATCGAACCTTTCGTCGGGGACTGCATTCCCCGGGACGACCTGCGTGACCTCATCAATGACACCTACGCAGTGTTCCGTCACGGCGCGGTGGCGCCGCTGGTGCAGATTGGGCACAACCAGTGGGTGCTCGAGCTGTTTCATGGCCCGACCCTCGCCTTCAAGGACTTTGCGTTGCAGCTGCTGGGGCGTCTGCTGGATTACGTGCTGGAGCGTCGCCACCAGAAAGTGGTCATCATGGGTGCGACCTCTGGCGATACGGGCTCTGCCGCCATTGAGGGCTGCAAGCGCTGCAAGAATATCGACATCTTCATTCTGCATCCGCACGATCGCGTGTCTGAGGTGCAACGACGCCAGATGACCACGGTTGTGGGGAGCAACATCCACAACATCGCTGTGCAGGGCAATTTCGATGACTGCCAGGCCATGGTCAAGGCCAGCTTCGGTGACCGCAGCTTCCTGCCGGATGACCGCCACCTCGTGGCCGTCAACTCGATCAACTGGGCGCGGATCATGGCGCAGATCGTGTACTACTTTTATGCGGCGCTGGCGCTGGGTGGTCCCGCGCGTCCGGTGGCGTTTTCCGTGCCTACAGGGAATTTTGGCGATATTTTCGCCGGTTACCTGGCGCACCAGATGGGCCTGCCCGTTGCGCAGCTGATCATCGCCACCAACCGCAACGACGTTCTGCACCGGGTGATGACGACCGCCACCTATGGTCGCCAGTCGCTGGAGCATACCCTGTCGCCAAGTATGGATATCACGGTGTCCAGTAATTTCGAACGCCTGCTCTTTGACCTGTACGATCGCGATGGCGCCGCGGTGGCGGCCATGATGCGTGACTTCGACAAGGGCGATATTCATTTCTCCGACACTGCGATGCAGCGCGCCCGGCAGCTGTTCTCCAGCTACCGCGTGCCCGACGAGGAAACCTGCGCACAGATTGCCGCCGTCTGGCAGGAGTCTGAGTACCTGCTGGATCCGCACAGCGCGATCGGTGTCAAGGCCGCCCTGGCCTCCGGGATCGGGGACGGCATTCCGGTCGTGACCCTGGCGACAGCGCACCCGGCGAAGTTCCCGCAGGCTATCCAGCGTGCCGTGGTCGGCTGCGAGCCGCCGCTGCCCCTGCACCTGGCCGATCTCTTTGATCGTGCAGAGCGCTTTGAAGTGTTGCCCTGCGAGCTGCCTGCCGTGCAGGCCTTCATGGCGAACAACCTCGGCGCCTGAGCGCCACCGGAGTGATCCGACGCGTCGTTCGTCGCGCTCTGCCGCCCAGCCCAGAACTGGCAGCGGGCGGCCTGCCGCCCCTGCTGACGCGGGTTTATGCCAACCGCGGCGTACGCAGCGCCAGTGAGCTGCAACTGTCCTTGCATGACCTGCTGCCACCAGACACCCTGACCGGAGCGGATGCGGCAGCGTGCCTGCTTGCAGATGCCATGGCCGCCGGACGGCGCCTGCTGGTCATTGGTGATTTTGACGCCGATGGCGCAACCAGCACCGCGCTGGCCCTCGGCGCACTGCGTGCCCTGGGCGCTGCGCACGTCGACTATCTGGTACCCAATCGCTTCGAATACGGCTACGGCTTGACGCCGGAAATTGTCGCACTGGCCGCCCGGCGCCAGCCGGACCTGATCATCACAGTAGACAATGGCATCGCCAGCATTGACGGCGTACTCGCTGCTCGCGAGCAGGGGATTGCCACCTTGGTCACCGACCACCACCTTGCCGGCGCGACACTGCCCGCGGCGGAGGTGATCGTCAACCCGAATCAGCCCGGCTGCGGCTTCGCCAGCAAGGCGCTGGCCGGTGTCGGTGTGATCTTCTACGTCATGCTCGCGTTGCGCGCCGAGTTGCGCCGCCGTGGCTGGTTTGCGCAGCGCGCCCTGCAAGAACCGAATCTGGCGGAATTCCTCGATCTGGTGGCGTTGGGCACCGTGGCCGATGTTGTCCCACTGGATCGCAATAACCGGATACTGGTTGCGGCCGGGCTGCAGCGTATTCGCCGCGGTCTGGCCCGCCCGGGGCTCACTGCCCTGCTGGAAGTGGCCGGGCGCAACCCCGCCACTACCGTCGCGTCGGACCTTGGCTTCACCGTTGGGCCGCGCTTGAATGCCGCGGGGCGGCTGGATGATATGTCGGTGGGCATCGAATGTCTGCTGTCGCCCGGCCGCGAGCGCGCCGCGGACTACGCTGCCCGTCTGCAGCGCCTGAACGAAGAGCGGCGCCGTATTGAACATGGCATGCAGGAGGAAGCGCTGGCTCTGCTGGAGCAGCTCGCGCCGCTCTCGGAGGCAGACCAAGTGCCCGCCGGCGTCACGCTGTATGAGCCCGGTTGGCACCAGGGCGTCATTGGCATTCTGGCTTCGCGGGTCAAGGAGCGTGTGCACCGGCCCACCGTGGTCTTCGCCGACGCCGGCCCCGACAGCGACGAACTCAAGGGCTCTGCGCGTTCCATTCAGGGCATTCATGTGCGGGATGTACTGGATGCGGTGGCAACGCGCCACCCCGGTCTGTTGCATCGGTTCGGCGGCCATGCCATGGCCGCGGGGCTGACTCTGCGGCGGGCACACTATGCGGCCTTTGCCGCGGCCTTCGTCGCCGAGGTGGAGCGGCACGGCCGCGACCTTGATCTGGAAGCGGCGCTGGAGTCGGACGGCGAACTGGCGCCCTCTGATTTCGACCTGGCGCTGGCCGAGACCCTGCGTCTCGGCGGGCCCTGGGGGCAACATTTCCCGGAGCCCCTGTTCGATGGCCGCTTCCGCCTTGTACAGCAACGGTTGGTGGCAGCGAAGCACCTGAAGCTGGTTCTCGGCCTGCCCGGTTCACGTGAAGTACTCGACGCCATCGCCTTCAACGTGGATCTGGAGCGCTGGCCGGACGAAAAGGCCCAGTGGGTGCGTGCGGCCTATCGACTTGATGTAAACGAGTTTCGCGGACGGCGCAGCCTGCAGCTTGTCATCGAGCAGCTGGAGGCCCTGTAGGCGGCGCTCTGTGCCTCGCCGGTGGCCTGTTTTTGTTCCCTACGGTACACTGCGCGCCTTTTCCCGCAGGACAGGCGCGCCATGTTAGAGATCAACCCGCTGTTACAGACCCTCAAGGATATCGAGGCACGCACCGCCGTGCTGAGGGGGTATCTTTGACTTCGATACCCGCAAGGAACGCCTCGCTGAAGTAGAGCTGGAACTCGCCGAGCCCAGCGTCTGGGACAAGCCCGAGCGGGCCCAGGAACTGGGCCGGGAGCGCGCGGCACTGGAGAAAATCGTCTCCACGATCGAACACCTGGACGGTGCTACGGGCGATGCCGCCGACCTGCTCGAACTGGCTGCCGTCGAAGATGACGAGGGTACGGTGGCCGAGGTGCGGGCGGATATCGATGCACTGCTGAAACAGCTGGAGCAGCTGGAATTTCGGCGTATGTTCTCGGGTGAGATGGACCCGAACAACGCCTACCTGGACGTGCAGGCCGGGTCCGGTGGCACGGAAGCCCAGGACTGGGCGGAAATGCTGTTGCGCATGTACCTGCGCTGGGGTGAAGCCAGCGGCTTCAAGACGGATTTGATCGAAGTCTCTGCCGGTGAGGTGGCCGGGATCAAGAGCGCGACTATCCACTTCGAGGGAGAATATGCCTTCGGCTGGCTGCGCACCGAAACCGGTGTGCATCGGCTGGTGCGCAAGTCGCCTTTCGACTCCGGGAACCGTCGACATACGTCGTTCGTATCGGTGTTCGTATCGCCGGAAATTGACGATGATATCGAAATCGACATCAATCCCGCCGACCTGCGCGTCGACACCTATCGCTCCAGCGGGGCAGGTGGTCAGCACGTCAACAAGACCGACTCAGCGGTGCGAATCACCCACAACCCCAGTGGTGTGGTGGTGTCTTGCCAGACCGAGCGCTCGCAGCACCAGAACCGCGACCGTGCGATGAAAATGCTGCGTGCCAAGCTGTATGAGCTGGAGATGCTCAAGCGCAGCGAAGCGAAGCAGGCGACGGAAGACAGCAAGGCGGATATCGGTTGGGGCAGCCAGATCCGCTCCTATGTGCTCGATCAGTCACGGATCAAGGACTTGCGCACAGGTGTCGAAACCAGCAACACGCAGGCGGTGCTGGACGGGGATATTGATCTGTTTATCGAAGCCTCACTGAAGAAAGGGCTGTAGGACGCATTATGAAAGAGCAGGATCAGGCCGCGCGTGGCCCGGAAGAGGAAAACAAGCTGGTTGCCGAGCGGCGCGGCAAGCTCCGCCAGCTGCGGGCCCGGCGCAACGCCTTCCCCAACGACTTCAGGCGCACCGGGTGGGCTGCCGACCTGCAGCGTGAATACGGCGCCAGCAGCAAAGAACAGCTCGAGGAGGATGATCAGCGTTTTGCGGTGGCCGGGCGCCTCATCCGCAACCGCGGCGCGTTCCTGCTGATTCAGGACGGGTCCGGCCAGATCCAGCTTTACCTCAACCGCAAGGGGCTGGATGAGGACACACTCGCAGAGATCAAGAGCTGGGACCTTGGCGACATCGTCTGCGCCGAGGGGCCCCTGCATAAATCGGGCAAGGGCGACCTGTATATCAATATGGAGAGCGCCCGCCTGCTGACCAAGGCCCTGCGCCCACTGCCAGACAAATACCATGGCCTGTCGGACCAGGAGTTGCGCTACCGCCAGCGCTACGTGGATCTGATTGTGAACCCGGACTCCCGGGCCGTATTCACCCTGCGCTCGCGCATCGTGCGCTTTATTCGCGATTATATGGACGGGCGCGGCTTCATGGAGGTGGAAACCCCCATGATGCAGGTGATTCCGGGCGGAGCCGCAGCGAAACCTTTCGTCACTCACCACAACGCGCTGGATCTGGATATGTACCTGCGCATTGCCCCGGAACTGTATCTCAAGCGGCTGGTGGTCGGCGGCTTCGAACAGGTTTACGAGATCAACCGCAATTTCCGCAACGAGGGCCTGTCTACGCGGCATAACCCCGAGTTCACCATGCTGGAATTCTACTGGGCCTATGCTGACTATCGCGATGCCATGGATCTGACCGAGGACATGCTGCGCCAGCTCACCGCCACCGTGCTGGGCGACACGTGCGTGACCTATCAGGGCTCGGAGTATGATTTCTCGCGACCTTTCGCCCGCATGACGGTGTTTGATGCGATTCTCAGCCACAACCCCGGCATGCGGCCCGATGCGCTGGCGGATGAGCAGGGCGCACGGGCCATCGCCGCCGAGCTCGGGATACCGCTGAAAGACAGCTGGGGCCTGGGCAAGGTGCAGATCGAAATCTTTGAGAAGACCGTGGAACACCGGCTGGATCAGCCCACCTTCATCACGGCCTACCCCACCGAGGTGTCACCCCTGGCGCGGCGCAGCGACGCAGACCCTTTTGTGACGGACCGTTTTGAGTTTTTCGTCGGCGGCCGGGAGCTCGCCAACGGATTCTCCGAGCTGAACGATGCCGAGGACCAGGCAGAGCGTTTTCGGGCGCAGGTGGCCGAGAAAGATGCCGGCGACGAAGAGGCGATGCACTACGATGCTGACTATATTCGCGCGCTGGAGTACGGCATGCCGCCCACAGCGGGCGAGGGTATTGGTATCGACCGGCTGGTCATGCTGCTGACGGATGCGCCTTCGATTCGCGATGTTCTGCTGTTCCCGCATCTGCGCCCGGAGTGAGTGTCGACCCTGTCGGCTGTCGGGTTTACCTTGGGGGCGCTCCTTCCCCGGTGGTACACTGACCGGGTGATAGTCAGCCCGAGGACACTGCCGTGAGCTCCTTTCTGCCCCCACTCCTGCTGGCCTGTGCGCTGCTTGGATTGTCTGCCTGCGCGGCCACTCCGGAGTCCGCGGAGGCGCCGTCGCAGGCTGCGCCTGCCGAGACTGGCGCCGCGGTCAGTGAGGCGCCGCAGCTGACGCTAAACCTGCCTTCCCGTACCGAGTGTGACTGCGCGAGCAAGCCCGCCAGCCGGGACTACACGTTTCTGGAGCGCGGCTACCGCGCCCTGAGCGAGGGTGATGCGGTGGCTGCCTTGCAGCATTTCCAGCGCTACAAGCGCCTCGAGCTGGAACCTGCGGCGCAGTGGGAAGCCGATATTGCGATCGCTTATCTGGGTATGTTGCCCGACAGCCCCTTCTACGACCACGATGCGGCGGAGGCCACCTTCCGCCGTCTGGTGGCACAGTTTTCCGATGAGATGCAGGTGCACCCCACGGCCCTCCTGATGCGCGACTCCCTGGCCGCCTTTGCCTTGTTGAACCGGCACATCTCCGACCTCGAGAGTAGCAACGCCACCCTGCGGGAAGATCTGCAAAAGCGTGAGGAGGCCATCAAGCGCTTGCGGGAACTGACTCTCGGACCTTCACGGGCAGTTCAACCGTAAACTCGGAACCCGCCCCGGGTGTGCTGCGGACGCTGATTTGGCCACCCATCAACTCGCAGTACTCGCGGCAGATTGCCAGGCCCAGGCCGGTGCCGCCGTAGTTGGCGCTGATAGCATTTTCCGCCTGTACGAAGGCATCAAAGATGCGCGCCTGCTGGGCGGCATCCATGCCGATTCCGGTGTCGCGCACCGTGCAGCGCAACCAGTCCGCGCCGTCTTTCTGGTAACACGCCGCCGTCAGGTGCACCTCTCCATCCCGGGTGAACTTGCAGGCGTTGCTGAGCAGGTTGAGGAAAATCTGCCGGAACCGCGTCGCGTCGGCATACAGCGGTGGCAGGTTCGACCAGTCGGGCAGGTACAGCTGGTTGTTGCGGTCGCGCAGCATGGGGGTCATGGCGTCACACACCTGCTGCAGAATGTCGCCAGCGGCGAAGGTTTCCAGGTGCAGGGTCATTTTGCCGGTTTCAATCTTCGACAGGTCTAGAATGTCGTTGATCAGGGCCAGCAGCTGGCGTCCCGAGCGCACGATCTTCTCCAGGTCGTCGCGGAACTGCTCGCGGTTCACGTCACCAGGGTCTTCCAGTTCGTCCTGCAGCATTTCGCTGTAGCCGATAATCGCGTTGAGCGGTGTGCGCAGTTCGTGACTGACATTGGCGAGGAACCGGCTCTTGGCCGCGTTGGCGTCGTCCGCATCGTCCTTGGCACGGCGTACATCCTCGATGGCGCGGCGCATCTTGTCCGACATGTCGTTGAAGGCCTTGGCAAGATCGCCCAGTTCGCCGCGGTCGTCGAAGTCGGCGATACGGTAGTCGAGGTCGCCCATGCCAATGCGCTCGGTGCCGCGCTTGAGCCGTTTCAGCGAGCGCTTGGTGTAACGCAGCAGATAGAAGCCCAGCAATGCGGTGAGGAAAATGGTGGCGACAAAGCCAATGACGGTGATGCGGTCAGTGAGCGCGATAGTCCGGTCGATGATCGTCGAGCGCTGGGCGGCTATGAAGGCCTGGCGCTGCTCCAGTTGGCGCAGGTGCTCCAGCGTCTCCACAAAGGGCAGGGGATCATCAATGTCGCTGTTGAAGTCGGGGTCGTTGAAGTTGCGGTAAAACGCCAGCCAGCTGTCCAGCAGGTAGCGGCTCGCCTGTTGCAGCCTCTCGTATTGTGGGCGGGTGACTTCGCTCGTCAGTGCGCCGAGTTCCGTGAGCTTGCTGTCGATATTTGCGATGTCCGTTTCCGCATCTGCCAACTCGTCGCTATCCAACATGTCGCCCGTGGTTTCGCGCAGGGTTTCCAGCACCAGGATCTGCTGACGCTGGTTTTCCAGCAGTTGCGCGGCATCCGTTGACAACTGCGCTGCAGTGACCGAACTGCGATAGGCGAGCATACTTTCCTGCCGCGCGTAGCTGCCCCAGAAGTGGGTGCCGACGTTGATTGAAAACAGCACAAGGATGGTGCACAGCGACAGGGTAAGGCGGCGGCGCAGGCTCACGCGGGCAACAACCGCTGGATCTTGGCCAGCAATCCGGGAAAGTCGATGGGCTTGGTGGCGTAGTCGTCGCAGCCGGCGGCCAGTGCGCTCTGCCGGTCCGCCTCCATGGCGTGTGCGGTGAGCGCGATAATCGGGATGTCCCTGAGCGTTGGGTCCTGGCGGGCGGCGCGGCAGGCGCTCCAGCCGTCGAGCACCGGCAGGTTCATGTCCATCAGCACCAGTGCCGGCCCTTCGCGGGCCATTACTTGCAGCGCCTGTTCGCCGTCTGCCGCGGTCACCACCCGAAAGCCCGCACGCGTCAGCCGCCTGGCCAGCATCTCGCAATTGATCGCGTTGTCCTCCACCAGCAGGATCGGGCGCTGCTCAGCCATCGGCGTGCTCCTCGAGACGGTGCACCACGACGGTCTGGTCGAGCCCGCGGGCATCCAGTTCGCGGCGGTTGCTCAGGCGGTAGTGCCCGGCCAGCTTGCTGACGGTGCTCTCTGAAATCAGTATTTCGCCACCCAGACAGTGGTCTTCTATCCGTGAAGTCACATTCATCGGATGGCCGACGAAGCCGTATTTGCTGCGTCGTTCGGAGCCGATGTTACCCGCAATGACGGACCCGGTGTTGAGCGCTATGCCGGTGGCGAGGGCCGGTAAACCGGCGGCTTTATTGTCCGCATTGATGCTGTCCATCGCTGCCTGCATGGCCAGTGCACAGCGCACCGCCCGGTCGGCGTCGTCATCGCGACGTTGCGGCGCGCCGAACACGGCGAGGATGGCGTCACCAATGAATTCATCGATAGTCCCGTTGTGTGCCATGATGATGTCGGTCATGGTGCCAAGATAACGGTTCAGCATGGCGACCACTTCAGCGGGGGCCAGATGCTCGCTGAGGCTGGTGAAGCCGCGGATATCCGACATCATGATGGTGACCTCGCGCAGGTCGCCGCCAAGCTCCAGCCCCTCCGGGCGCTCCAGGATGTCGGTGACGATTTCGTCAGACAGGTAGCGGCCGAAGGTGGCGCGGATGAACTTTTCGTTGCGCTCGAGTTGCTGTCGATACTGCTCTTCCCGGTCGTGCCAGCGCTTGCGCTCAATGCCTGCCTTGATGCGCGCCTGCAGCAACACCGGGTTGAAAGGCTTGAACAGGTAGTCGTCGGCGCCCGCCTCAATGCAGGCGATGATGCCGTCCATGTCCTGACTGCCGGAGATTACGATGACTGGTGTGGCACGCCAGTCCGGATTGGCCTTGATGCGGCGCAGCACCTCGCGGCCGTCCATGTCGGGCATCATCAGGTCCAGCAACACCACATCCACGTCAGACTCTGCCAGCGCACGCAGGGCCTCGGCACCGCTGGCCGCGGTGACCACCAGGTGCCCGGAACGGGACAGGTAGCGCGCCACCAGCTCCCGGTTTTCGGCCAGGTCGTCCACCGCGAGGATAAAACCCGGCTCAGCGGCCACCGTGGGTGCCCGGCTTGCCACACTGTGGTTTACCGTCCCTGTGGCGGCGTTTTCTGTCGCCTTCAGAAGCCGCGCCAGGCTGTCACCGAGGTCGGGCTGCTGCGAACCGATATCCTCCTGCAGCATTTCGGCATAGCCGCGGATGCCGCTGATAGTGTTCATCAGGTCATGATGATCGCTGGCGGCGGCCAGCTGCTGATCCAGCGTCGCTGCAAGGCTGAAGATACGCTGCAGGTCCTCCATGGCTGAAGCCGGCAGATGCGCGCCGCGGCCGTTGGCCAGCGCGCGCAGGTCGGTGACGGCGCCGCGCAGAATGTGGCTCCAGAGATCGGGCGGGCTTGTGCTGTCGTGACTCACGTCGTGTGGGTTCCGGGTCGCATGATGGTCTGCAGTATAGCGATGCACGGATTACTGTGGAAATCGGAGTTTCATTCGTTATATAAGAACACGGGCGGCGCTGCCGTGTGGCGGGTGGTAATTCCCCTGACAGGTGTGTTTGCTGTGGCACTTGAGGTAGTATGTGGGCATGGCTTCAGGGACAGACTTTGCATGAGGCAGGAATAACAAGCATGTTGCAGCAGGTAGAAATATTTCAGGGGCTCTCGCGAGAGGAACTGGACGCACTGGCGAGCAGCAGTACCAGCCGGTCGTTCCCCAAGAATACGGTCGTGATCCACGAAAATGATCCGGCGGATTCTCTGTTCGTGATCGAAAGCGGAAAGGTCAAGGTCTACTGTAGCGACAAGAACGGCAAAGAGTTCATCATGAACACCCAGGGCCCCGGGGACTATTTCGGTGAGCTGGCGTTGCTGGATGACTCCCTGCGCTCTGCCTCCGTGCGCACGGTAGAGAAGTGCTCCTTCTGCATCATTTTCAAGGAGGATTTCAATCGGGTACTGGACGAGCATCCAAGTATTGCACGCAAGCTGATCAGTAACCTGGCGCAGCGGGTGCGCAAGCTGACCGCCGATGTCAAAAGCCTGGCGCTGCAGGACGTATACGGTCGCGTTGCCAATGTGCTGATGGATCTCTCCGAGGAACGCGGTGATGGCACCCTGTTCATTCCGGAGAAGCTCACGCAACAGGATATCGCGGACCGGGTGGGCGCCTCGCGGGAAATGGTGGCGCGGATACTGAAGGACCTCACCATCGGGGAATATATCCGCTTTGAGGGCCGCCACATCATCATCAACACCCGGCTTCCCGCCAAGTACTGACCTCTCGGGGGCTATTTAGTCCCCAGTACCCGCAGCCGCAATTCTCCCCGGGCCAGTCGCGCTTCCAGCGTGGCGCCGCGTGCCACTTTTCCTGCATCGCGCACCACGGCACCCTGTTCGTCGCGGAGAATGCTGTAGCCCCGGCTCAGGGTGGCGAGGGGACTGACTGAATCCAGTAACTGCGACAGGTGCGCGAGCTGCGAGTTCGCGCTGCGCAGCTGCTGTTGCATCCCGCGCTGCAGGCGCTGTTCCAACTGGCCGACCCCAGCCTGCAGTGCGCGCAGGCGAGTGTCGGGTGCACGGGACCGCAGCCGGTTCTCCAGCAGCGCCAGTGCGCCTCGTTGCTCTCGCAGTTGGGCGCGCTGTGCTCGCAGCAGACGTTGCTCCAGCTCATCCAGTCGCTGCGCCTGCTCGCGTAGCAGTTGCCCGGGGTGGCGCAGACGTTGCCTCAGGTAATGCAGGTCGCGCCCGGCATGTTCCAGGCGCTGACGCATACGCCCGGCCAGGGTGTTTTCCAGCCTGAGCAGCAGCGCGGTGCGCTCGCGCTGATCCGGACTGAGCAACTCGGCCGCGGCCGAGGGCGTTGCCGCGCGCTGGTCGGCGACCATGTCGGCGATGCTGATGTCCACTTCGTGGCCAACCGCGCTGACGACGGGCAGAGCGCTGGCGACAATGGCCCGCGCGACAACCTCTTCATTGAATGCCCACAGATCCTCGAGGGAGCCGCCGCCCCGGGTGACCAGCAGGGCGTCAAACCGGGCATCGCCCGCCGCCTGCCAGCGATTGGCGCGGGCGATGGCGGCACTGATCTCACCCGCAGCCGCTTCACCTTGCACTGCCACTGGCAGCAGGAAAACCCGCATGGCGGGACAGCGCCGCCGCAACACGGTCAGAACATCGTGAATGGCCGCGCCAGTGGGGGATGTGATGACCCCGAGAGTCCGCACCTCTGCGGGTAGCGCACGTTTACGTTCCGGTGCGAACAGGCCCTCGGCCTGTAGCTTGTTCCGCAGTCGCTCAAACGCGGCCTGCAGCGCCCCGGCGCCCGCGTGCTCCAGATGTTCGACAATAAGCTGGAATTCGCCTCTCCCCTCGTACAGCGATACGCGGCAGCGCAGCCGGATGGACATGCCATTTGCTGGCGTGACCCGCATATGCTGGTTGCGATTGCGAAACATGGCGCAGCGCACCTGGGCGCCGCCGTCCTTGAGGGAAAAGTACCAGTGCCCGGATGAGGGGGCTGCGAAATTGCTCACTTCGCCTTCGACCCAGATGTAGTCGAAATGGCTCTCCAGCAGACGCCGTGCTTCGCGGTTCAGCTGGCCAACAGTGAGTGTGGGCGGGTTACCGGACGTGGGGTGTTGCAGCACGGACTTTGGTTTACCTGTAGTGGCCAGAAGATTTATAATTGCACGTTTAGCTGCCACCTGCCAGCCGGAGACCTCCCATGTTGCGTATCGCCCAGGAAGCCCTCACGTTCGATGACGTACTGCTGCTGCCCGGGTACTCCGACGTGATTCCCAGCGATGTGTCGCTGCGTACACGTCTCACCCGCGGCATCGAGCTGAATATCCCGCTGGTGTCGGCGGCGATGGACACCGTGACCGAAGCGCGCCTCGCCATTGCCCTGGCCCAGGAGGGCGGCATTGGCATCATTCACAAGAGCATGACTATTGCGGAGCAGGCGGAGCAGGTGCGCCGTGTCAAGAAGTTCGAGAGTGGCGTGGTCAAGGACCCTATCACCATTCAGCAGAACGCCTCCCTGGCTGAGCTGCGTGAACTCACCAATGCCCATGGCTTTTCCGGTGTGCCGGTACTCGACGGCAAGGATCTGGTGGGCATCGTCACGCGTCGGGATACCCGGTTCGAATCCGATCCAACCAAGTCCGTCTCGGAGCTGATGACGCCGAAAGACAAGCTGGTGACCGTGCGCGAAGGCGCCAGCTCCGAGCAGGTACAGCGCTTGCTGCACCAGCACCGTATCGAGAAGATCCTCGTGGTTAACGACAACTTCGAACTGCGCGGGATGATCACGGTAAAGGATTTCGACAAGGCCGAGAGTTTTCCCATGGCCTGCAAGGATTCCTACGGCCAGCTGCGCGTGGGCGCCTCGGTCGGCACCAGCCCCGACACCGCAGACCGGGTCGCGGCCTTGATCCGCGCGGGTGTGGATGTGCTGGTAGTGGACACCGCGCACGGGCACTCGCGGAACGTGATTGACCGGGTGCGGCAGATCAAGCGGGATTTCCCGTCCGTGCAGGTGATCGGCGGCAACATCGCCACCGCCGCGGCGGCGCTGGCGCTTGCCGAGGCAGGCGCAGATGGCGTCAAGGTGGGCATAGGCCCCGGGTCGATCTGCACCACGCGGGTTGTGACGGGCACCGGCGTGCCGCAGATTACAGCCATCTCCAACGTGGTCGCGGCCCTGGCTGAGTACGACGTGCCGGTGATCGCCGATGGTGGTATCCGCTTTTCCGGGGATATTGCCAAGGCGCTGGTCGCCGGCGCCCACTCGGTGATGATGGGCGGCATGTTTGCGGGCACCGAGGAGGCCCCGGGCGAGGTGGAGCTGTACCAGGGGCGCACCTACAAGGCCTACCGCGGCATGGGCTCCCTGGGCGCCATGTCGCGCACGCAGGGTTCTTCCGACCGCTATTTCCAGGATGCCGGCAAGGGCGCGGAGAAACTGGTGCCCGAAGGTATTGAGGGGCGCGTGCCCTACAAGGGCCCCGTTTCAGCCATCATTCACCAGCTGATGGGCGGTGTCCGGTCAGCCATGGGTTACACCGGCAGCCTGACCATTGACGATATGCGCACTCGCCCGGAATTTGTCCGCGTCACCTCGGCCGGCATGTCCGAAAGCCACGTACACGATGTCTCCATCACCAAGGAAGCGCCAAATTACCCCGTGCGCTAAAGGCCAGACCGCAATGACAGCAGATATTCACGCCAGCCGGATCCTGATTCTGGATTTCGGTTCCCAGTACACCCAGCTGATTGCGCGCCGGGTGCGGGAGGTGGGCGTGTACAGCGAGATTCGCGCCTTCGACATGAGCGAGAGCGAAATTCGGGCGTTCGCGCCCAGCGGCGTGATCCTGTCCGGCGGTCCCGAGTCGGTGCCGGCACCCGGTTCACCGCGTGCGCCCGCCTGCGTATTCGAGCTGGGGGTACCGGTGCTGGGCATCTGCTATGGCATGCAGACCATGGCCGAGCAGTTTGGCGGCCAGGTCAGTGCCTCCCCCACCAGCGAATTCGGTTACGCACAGATTCGCCTGGTGACCAACACCGGCCTGTTCCACGATATCCGCGACCATTTCGACAGCGCAGGGAACAGCCTGCTGGACGTGTGGATGAGCCACGGTGACAAGGTGGTCGAGCTGCCGCCGGAATTTGAACTCGTGGCGGCCACTGACAGCTGTCCGATCGCCGGCATGGCGCACCGCAGCAAGCCCTTCTACGGCATCCAGTTTCACCCCGAGGTGACGCACACCCTGCAGGGCAAGCGCATCTTCGAGCATTTTGTGCTGGAACTGTGCGGCTGCGAAGCCCTGTGGACGCCGGCGAATATCGTGGAAGATGCGATCGCCCGGGTGCGGGACACCGTGGGCAGCGGCAAGGTGCTGCTCGGGCTGTCCGGCGGTGTGGATTCCTCAGTGGTGGCGGCGCTGTTGCACCGCGCCATTGGTGACCAGCTCACCTGCGTTTTCGTCGACAACGGCCTGCTGCGCCTGAACGAAGGTGATCAGGTGATGGAGATGTTTGCGCGTAATATGGGCGTGAAAGTCATCCGGGTGAATGCGGAAGACCTGTTCCTTGGCAAGCTGGCCGGCGAGGCGGACCCGGAGGCCAAGCGCAAGATCATCGGCAACACCTTCATCGAGGTGTTCGACGCCGGAGCCACCAAACTGCGCGATGTGAACTGGCTGGCCCAGGGCACCATCTACCCGGACGTGATTGAATCTGCCGGTGCCAAGACCGGCAAGGCGCACGTGATCAAGTCACACCACAATGTGGGCGGCCTCCCGGACGACATGGCCATGGAGCTGGTTGAGCCCCTGCGCGAACTGTTCAAGGATGAGGTGCGGCGCATCGGCCTTGAACTGGGCCTGCCCTACGACATGGTCTATCGCCATCCCTTCCCCGGCCCCGGCCTGGGGGTGCGGATTCTCGGTGAAGTAAAGAAAGAATACGCCGAGCTGCTGCGCCGGGCCGATGCCATCTTCATTGAAGAGTTGCACCGCGCGGACTGGTATCACAAGACGAGCCAGGCCTTCGCCGTGTTCCTGCCGGTGAAATCCGTCGGCGTGGTCGGCGATGGTCGTCGCTACGAGTGGGTGATTGCACTGCGCGCGGTAGAGACCGTGGACTTCATGACGGCGCGCTGGGCACATTTGCCCTATGAATTGTTGGAGACGGTGTCCAACCGGATTATCAATGAGATCTCGGGTGTGTCCCGGGTGACCTATGACGTGAGTAGCAAGCCGCCGGCGACGATTGAGTGGGAGTGACGGAAACTCATAACGCGTCGGATAATAAAAAGTAAATAACTCCAAATCAAACAGCATATGGTGCTGTAGACCTGCTGAACGCTTGTTTCGGAAAGCAATCCTGTTTATCTGAAAAATGCAGCACTCATCTGTGTCAGAAGGCGTTGAAAACAAAGTTACACCGCGTAGACATGCCCGTGGAACACATCACCTGAGAGCAACAGGAATTTCGCCCACAGACTGAATACATTCAAAGAGACGTTATCATGGATTACAGCGCGCTCTTGTCGACATTCACGCTGCTGTTTCTGGCGGAGATGGGAGACAAGACACAGATCATGGCGATGACCCTGGCACACCGCTATCGTATTGCCCCGGTCATCTTCGGTACTTTTGCTGCCTTTTTGCTGCTTAACCTCCTCGCCGTGCTTGTTGGTGAGGGTGTGTCTCGACTACTGCCGCGAGAATTTGTACTTGTTTTTGCCGGCTTGCTGTTCCTGTTTTTTGCGTATCGCTCCTTGAATTCCGCCGACGAAAGTGACGATGATGTCTCCGCGACAGATCATCGCCACGCATGGATTATGAGCTTTAGCTTGATCTTCGCCGCCGAGCTAGGCGACAAAACCCAGTTGGCGATGGTGGCACTCGCGGCGCAGACCGGAGCCCTCTGGACAGTCTTCGTCGGCGGAACCCTGGCATTGTGGTCTGTTTCCCTTCTGGGAATTCTTGTTGGTCGAACCCTGTTGCGCAGGATTTCGGCGAAATGGGTCCATAGGGCAGCCGCACTGCTGTTTTTCGCCTTCGGACTCATCGCGATTGGTTCTGTGATTGTGGGTTGGATTGAAGGATGAGCGGTCTCACTGACCTTACTAACGGTGTAATAATCGCCTATGTCCGTTTGCTGCTGTGCCATGCCTCTGTAGCCATGAAGCGCTTTATGCCTCGAGTCCTTACCCAGTGGTCGTCAGCGACCGGCGTGACGCGGAGAGAGAAGTCATGATCAACCGGGTGCCAATCACTTCCGTATGCGTTCTGCTCGCGCTCGTGGGCTGGGCTGCGACCGTCCATGCAGAGTCTGTGACCTATGCAGACCTGGCACCAATTTTCAACACTCGCTGCACCCTTTGCCATGCGGGCTCCAGTGCGCCAATGGGTCTGGCTTTGGATAGCTACGCCAATGTCATCAAGGGCAGCACGAACGGCCCAGTAGTGCGCCGGGGAGATCCGGAAGCAAGTGAGCTGATTCGTCGCCTGAGAGGGACCAGCCTGCCGCGCATGCCGATGATGGGGCCGCCTTTCCTCAGTGATAACGAGATAGCGAAGTTCGAGGCATGGATCGAGGCCGGGATGCCGGAGGGTGCCGCCTCGGTAGCCGCAGCAGAGCCGGTGTCAACCCCGCTGCCCGGCGTCGACGGCCCGGTGACCTACACTCATGTCGCCCCCATCTTCGCCCGCCGCTGCGCGAAATGTCACACCGACAACGGGCTGATGGGCGCGCCACCGGAGGGGTATCGGCTCACTTCCCTGGAGCACACGCTGTCGCCGGTCGAACGGGCCCGGGTGGTACCCGGTAATGCCGCGGCCAGCGAGCTGGTGCGACGGATCCGCGGGGACGCCAGGCCACGTATGCCTTTCGACGGGCCGCCTTACCTAAGCGACGAGGAGATCGATCTGATCGTGCGCTGGGTTGATGAGGGCGCTCACGACGCACAGGGCAATCCATCGCCGTTGCCAGTGGGTGCAAAGTTGCGCGTGCACGGTCGGCTCAGCGGTCGCTGGGCGGTGGACGGTCTCCAGCTGCAGCCAGCCGCGCGCCTGCGGATCGACAAGTCACCGGTTTCCGGCGACTACGTTGAAGTGCGCGGTCGGGTATTAAGTGACGGCACCGTCGAGGCTGAGCGGATTCGGCGCCGCTAGCGGTCGCCAAGAATCTTTACTATTCGCACAACTATTCCTGAGCGCACCCTTTCTCGCAAGTTCCCTGGCCATGCCGCTTGTGGCGCCGGCTAGACGGATCGCTGTAGCTCGACCTTAGCTGTTGACCGGCAGTAAGGACCGTCCGCAAGCCCTGGCTGAGGAAGGGTCTTTGCTGCTGTTACCCATCCGATAAGACAAAGGAATCCGCATGAACGCGACGCTTCTGCTGACGCGATCCCGTGATCTTCTGGATCGATCCCGCGGGATCGATTTTGGCGCGACCTACTTGATCACGCTGCCGGCGCTGTTTTTCAGCGAGGCAGGGAGGTTTGTCAGTGTGGATTACTGGATTGGCAGATGGCTGGACCGCAAACCCTGGTAACGCGGGAAGCCCTGCTCGGTTTGGAACTTCCGGAGAGGGTGACTGAACACATTTGATGAAGCAAGATGATCCAGTTCCCGGACCAGCTGTGCGAGGTCGCTTTGTCTCTGTCGGCAGCACGCCAGGTATTCACCCAATACCTCGATCAGGGACTTCTCTGATGAGATCTGCAACGCCCGGTCTACCTGCCGGAAGTCTATCGCTCCGCCCCAGTAGAGCGTTGGGTAGTTGCCCCCGGCGCGCAGTGCCGCTGCGGCTTGCGTAAAGGGCTTGCCGACATTGGGATAGCTGCGTTCAGCACGCTCAATTTTGCGCCAGTAGCGTTCATCAACCTCCGATGCAGACAGGATTCCGGCCGATTGCATGACCTGCTACTGCATGTCGCTCGCGAACCCCTCGGCGAACCAGATGTGCTCGGCGCCGAGATAGGGCAATACCAGGTGGCTGAGCTCGTGTGATGCAGTCCAGTCCCGGCGCAAGGCATCGTAAGAAAATTGTGGGTCAACGTAAAAGTGTACGCTCTGTCGGCGTGAGCGCCTTGTATGGCCCAGGGCACCGGCGTCGCGACGATGAAAGTGCACATGCAGCTCGAAGGGTAAAACTCCCCCCAATGCTTCCAGCGCACCATGGATCTCCCCGATTCAGAGCCTCAGCTTGCGCTGCTCGCTGTCCGCGAAGGTGATTTTCCAGTGAAACCGGAGGTATGAACCCTCGCCGCTACTCGCTGCGAATGTGACAGGAAAAATGCTCAGGACCAGAATCAGCAGGAGGGTCGTTGCGCCAGTTGTGGTCATCTCTATCAGCGAACTCGGCTGCAGTTCACGGGTTGATAGTCATCTGGACCCAGTGCCAGAGGGCGAGCAATGTCATCGCCAGCAACGTGAGCAGGCCGAATCCGAACAGCCGGAACCGGTGCGGGACGTAGTTGGAGCTGACATGGACCCAGGCATGGGCGCATCGGCTCAGCACGAACAGCCAGGCCAGCACCAGCCCGATTCCGCTCCCCTGGCCCAGTGCCATCAGCACAAAACAAAGCACGTAGAACAATACTGGAGCCTCGAACTGGTTCGCGAGGTTATTCGACACCTTGACCACCGCTTCGGGCCAGGCCCGGTTATCAAGCGCCGTGGCGTTGCGGTCTACCTCGCCGGCTTTTACTGCAGCGAACTTGCGCAGCCCGAGCAGTACGTAGACGCCGGTGGTAAGCAGGACCTGGGCCAGGATGGGTCCGAGCATTGACGTGGTTTGCATGGGTGACTCCAATGGGTTTTTCCAGTGCGAGTGGTTTTCCGGGTCAGGAAGCCTGACGGGCTCTCTGCTCAAGATCCTTGGCGATGCTGGTCCAGGTGGAAACCCCGTAGGGCACCAGGTAGGTCAGCACCAGCTTGAGCCAGTCCGGGGCCAGCCCCTGGAGCACGACGTCGCCCTGATTGATTATGGTCAGCAGCGTACCTACAACCAGCGCCAGCTTGAGCGCACGCAGCGCTGTGCCCGGCGCGGTTGCCATATTGAGCAGGTCCCTGACGGACGGGCTTGTGTTCTTCTTCACGAGGTCTTCTCCCTGACGAGCGCCACACGGCGGCTGGACAGAAATTGCTTGAAGGGGAGATCTGCCATGGGCTCCCCGAGCCAGTAGCCCTGGATCGTGTCACAACCGAGCGCTGCAAGACAGTCAGACTGGGCTTAAGTATAGGAAAAATAAATGGGCTGTTGTGAGTAGATTTCCTGGCGGATTCCATGTGCCAAGTCTGAAAATTTCACAACTAAAAAAATGCTTATCTCCCTGAAATCATGTGTGCGTCGGTGAACAGAAAATTCATATTCGTTGATTCCTGAACGACATTACGCAGCGGTCCCGGCCGAGAGGTTTTAGAGGTGTCCTTGCTGGTCGAGTTGTGGCAAAGGGGGTTGCGTCCCCGGGAAAACAGTCGATGTCTGAGGCGATGCCCAGGAAGTTGGTGGCATCAGTCTCTTTGGCTGGATCCAGGTCCAGCCATGCGCTCTCGCTATCCTGCTCCAGCAGCCCCTGACGTTCCAGGCACCGTCCCATCCATTAGCTAATCAGCTGGACCAGTTGTTCCAACTCGCTCTTCGCCGGCGCCTTAACGCGTTGAAAGCGTGGCGGTTGATTATCGCGATACACGTAGACGCCATCCTGGAGCAGGATGTGGAAATGTATGTTGAGGTTGAGGGCAGATCCAAAGCGCTGTATCAGTGTCACTGCGCCGGTGGCGCCATCCTTCAGTTGCAATCCAGCCTTGTGGATCACGTGGGTCGAAATAGCCCGGTAAACGATACCCAGTACCTTGCCCATTGCTTGAGGGTGGGCGGCGAAAAGATATCGCAAAGGGAAAGGAAAACTGAAGACCCACTGGCGCAATGGTACATCGGGGAAGACTTCATCGGCCAGCAGGGCGGCGGTCTCGGCCATGAGGCGGGTGCCACAACTAGGGCAGAATCCGCGCTTCTCGCAAGAAAACGCCACAAGCCGCTCGAATTGGCATTTGTCGCAGCGCAACCGGAGAAAGCTGTGTTCGAGGCGACCGCACTTCAGGTAGGACTCGAATTCCCGGTAGAGATGGTCGGGCAGGGTAGTGCGCTTCGACTAGCTGGTAGAGCAGTGTCTGCTCGGGTTGATGGCGCTCGTAGGCAGTGTTGCTGAGGCCATGCCCATAAACAGGGGCAGACCCTTGCTGCCTTGTGCCAACATGGTGGTTCCGCCTTGGGTCCCCAGGGTGCGGAACGAACCAGATTCGGGTAGTAGCTTGAGTAATGCCGCGTCCAAAGCGTGCAGTAAAACTGCTGTTGGAGATCAGATCTGCTCGATGTGTTCCTGCGTGCGTATCTTCCTTGCGTCTTCGCAGCCCTCATCGGCTGGTGCCGGAAAGCAGTGTCAGCGCAACACTAACAATATTGTGGTCAGCGAGAGGGGGCGTGAATGATTTAATAGAATGACGATTGAGTGCTTCCCTGTCTGGCAACAGCGGGCACTACACCTTGTATCTGAATATCCAGTCAGGAAGAAAATAAGTGATGATATCGATCTCCTTGTGCGGGACGCCGATGATATCAATGCCCTCACCTCCAATCAGATAGAGGGCGATATGCTCGCTCTCTGGAAAGCTGTAATAGCCTTCAGCCACATCCGTGCGGTGTTTGCCCAGTTGCGGGTTCTCGGCTAACCAGCCAAAGCGTTTTTCGAGTGCTTTCAGGTTAGTATTACGGTGGCGTTTACCCCATTGCGCGCAGGGCATCCCGGACAACTTCACTGGCGAAGCCGTAACGCCCACTGGCAATCTCATTCTTGATGTAAACTTCCCAGTGCTCGCCAAGGCTAAGACTTGTCGTTACCATATCGCTCTCCGGGTATTCATAATTAACAAGTATGAATATATCAACCTGGGAAGAGAGGCAACCGGCGTTAATTCGTCAGTTTTTCGAGTGATTGGAAAAAAATTTCTGAACATGGTTTTAACGTGTGCATCAACTATTAACGGAGTCAAAGACAAAAATTTAAAAGAGGAATTTGACGTGTCAACATTATTCACCCCAAAATCTGCAGCAATTGCAGTAGCTATTTTTTCTATCACAACATTTTCGTTGAGTGCATTTTCTGTCAATCCGCAGTGTTATAAAAAGATTGAAGGCGTTTCACTGGACCAAAGCATTGTGGAGATTACGAATACGCTGCAGCAATTGGGGCTTCACGATATTACCTGTAAGCAAAGATCGAAGATGCCTTGTGCCGCCCAAAAAAAGCAAATGCTGACTTATGCTACAAATGACCAAGGTTTTCTGCATAAGGTTGGCGATAAGGCCGCCAAGCTGACATTTGACAATGCCGGTAATCCAAGAACATTTTCTTATAGATACTACACAGAAGCGCCTGCCTCTTTACAAGCCTATGACGAAAGCAGAAGCTGGGAAGGTTGGACATATAAAGATACTATCAAAGCGCGTATTAACGAATATTGCAGAAACACGCAACCCGAAGGTATGAAAGTCGGATGTAAATATAGTAGCGCACTTTCGATTGATGTCATTATTGGCGACCCGCGTAGTAAAGATTGCATGTATAAATTCGAAGCTGTTTATAGCGCTCCAAGAGGAAAATCTCAGGCACCGGCCGCGCACCAAATCAGGGAAACAATAACGCTCGCCAAATAAGGGGCGTAGTGATGCACACGTCTTAAGATGTGTGTATGCAATTTTTTACTGCCAAGCCCTTTCACAGTCGCCTATGTGGAAGATCTGAGTGACCATGATACGCAGCAGTGTATGGGACCGAATCCGAGAACTATTTTTTTCCGTGGGTGGCGATTACCAAAACACATTATGGCTTTGACATTGAATCAGAGCGGGTGACGTTTTCGAACATCATCAGACATACCGTGCCAGATTGCCGGAAGCTTGGTTGAAAATCTGGGTAGCCGGCACCCTGCATCGTTCGCACTGTTTCCGTGGTGAGCGCCTGTGGTAGCGCTGACGGCACTCAGGTGAGCGCGCCACCAACCGCCGATACTTTGTCGGGTGAGCGCTACTCGGGGCCGGGCATCGCCGGGCTATACCTCGGTATGACGCCGGCAGCTGGCTCAATGCACCACCGCGCCAAGCGCCGTAGTGCGTGTGGGGATGTTCATGGCGGTTTGGTGTCGGCAAACCTTATGGCGCTGACCTCGACCTTGAAGAAGGGAAAATACGCCGGCGTACCGTAGTGATTCCCGGCGACCACCCGGGTCGGCAGGCGGTAGCCCGCGAACTCCCGAAACTCGGAAAGATCACCGCCGAAAGGCTGTAATTGATAGTGGCGTTGAGGGTTGGCGTCGCTCCAGCGTTGGAACACGACGCGCACTGGAGCACCTTCCGCATTCACATGCACATCAACGGCTTGCTCCAGCATTCCCCGCCGCAAGGTTACCCGCGCGGAGTGTTCGCCCAGTGCCTCCCAGGAAACGTCCTCCCCGGGAAGCAGGCTGGCGGGGGCCCACAGGGCACAGTCAGCCACGAGCCTGCCAAAGGACGAACGGTGATGGTCGGGTCCTTTTGCGCGTGCCACCGGGATCAGGTTCAAGAGCCAGAAGCGCGTCCACGATTCTTCGGGTAGTGCACCGTCGGACCCGCTGATTGCACCGGACTTCAATGACCACAGGAAGCCATATGGAGAGGAGAGAAGCTGGCGTGCCTGCATGGGGCGGTAGTTCGGAGCCTCTTGAGTTCCGAGGCCGATTTCACCCGCCATGTCGACCTCGACCGCGCGCGCAAGTGGTGTGCCGGCTTTGATGGTGTAGTGGAAGTAGCGTCGTGCCGGCTCCGGCAGGGCTTCAACCATAGCCGGCTGGAAGTTCTGTCGGGGGCCGGTTTGTAGTGCGATCAAGCGTTGCCACCCTGCCTGCTCGCGACGCCGATCCTGCTGTCTCAGGCCTGCGAGCGTGGCAAGCAAAACGGCCAGTGCTGTCAGGAAATAGCCAAGCGATTGCATCGTGTCCTCCGCGCACTTTGGTCTCAGTAGCGAAATGACCTCCCGGTCGATAGTCCCTCGCTGTAACGTTCACCGTGTGGAGCAGCCTCAACGACTCACGATGCGATCCTTGCCTTCATGTTTGGCCTGATAGAGGGCCTTGTCCGCGTTCGCGAGGAGCTCGGTGTAATTCGTGTCATCGCTGGCTTGGGTTGTACCAATGCTGCAGGTAACCCGAAGTGTCTCGCCGGATGTCAGCGTGAAGCGATGCTCTCGCAAGGCCTTATTGAAGCGTTCAAGCGCGAGAACCGCCTGTGTCTGGTCGCACTCCGGCATCACAATCAAAAACTCTTCGCCCCCGAAGCGGCCGATTGTGTCCGACTCGCGGCTCAATCTGTTCAGTAACGCGCCAACGTCGCGCAGAACGTCGTCGCCCGCCAGATGTCCGTGCGTGTCGTTGATGCGCTTGAAATCGTCGATATCAATCATCGCAATCGCCAGCGGCGTTTTGTAGCGCTGGGCGCGCTTGAGCTCATTACTCAGTGTATCCAGAGCGTATGTGCGGCGGTAAGTGCCGGTCAGAGGGTCTGCCACGGCGAGTGCCTCAAGTTGCGCTGTGCGTTCCTGTACCTTTTGCTCAAGCCTTGAATTGGCTTCAAGGATTTCCTCTCGCGCGCGGCGCAGTTGTTCATTCGCGCTCACCAGCCTGGCACGGCTCGGAATGCCGATGGCTATGGGTAGCAGTCGCCACGCTACAATGGCGGTAAGCGCCGACACCATGCCTGTGGAAATCTTTGCGATACCCTCGATAAAGTAATAGCCGTGCCAGACGTTGATCAGAGAGATCAGGTGCGTGACACCGCACAGGAATATGAAAGCGGCGAACATCATGAATATGCGATCAAACGCAAGATCGTCCCGCTTTTTCACTAGTCGGATCAACAAAATCGGGATCGTGAAGTAGGCAAGTGTTGTCAGCACGTCACCCCCGACATGCATGAACAGCAAGTCCTCTCGCCATAGCAGACAGTGCCCGTGGGGCATGAGGCTGCCGTCCAGTAAACGCTGTATTAAATCCATGCCGGGCTTCCCAGATGACGCATGAAAACAACCGCCGTACCCCCAAAGGGGTACAAGCCGCTGCGCCTGATACTTGCTTAGGAGTATAGAACAGGCGCGCGCTGCACGTGGTTGGCCGAAACAGCATGACGCAGAAGGCTCGGGGCCGCTGCTTGCAGCCCCGTTAACGACCTGGCGAGTTTCTTTATAAAATCATGGTGTTACGAGGTATTTCTCGCCTGTACGCATGGCGCGGTAGTCCATCGCAGCGTCCTTTTCCAGCATTTGCTCCAGCGTGACCCGTTCCTTGTAGTGGCTGGCGAAGGTGGTGGTCAAATTGTCGAGAACCCGTTTGCGCATCCGCATCACTGTCTCCATCCCGGCTTTTTGCAGGAAGGGAAACAGGAGCCAGCCCGAGAGGGTGAATCCGAAGCCGTAGGAAGGAGTCAGTATGGTGGCACCCAGATCCAGACGTCCGTAGATGTACATCTTTTTTTCCTGGTCGGAACCGTAGCGGCTGAATTCGGTCATTTTGGCCACGGCGACTTGTTCCATCGCCTTGAACACGTTGTCGGAGTTGTTGCCGCCACCAATCGGGTCGAAACCGAGGTAGGCTCCGGTTTGCTCGATCGCCGAGCGCAGTTGTGCCATGTAGTCATCATCCGAAGAGTTGACCACGTATTTCGCACCCAGGCCCTTGAGCAGGTCCACCTGTTCCTGTTTCCGTACCACGTTGACCAGTTCCAGATTGTCCTCAAGGCATATCCGGTGCAGCATCTGGCCCAGGTTGGAGGCGGCCGCCAGGTGAACCATTGCCTTGTGTCCCTCCATTTTTGCCGTCTCGACAAAGCCGAGGGCGGTCATCGGATTGACGAATGCCGATGCGCCCTGCTCGCATGAGTTCTCCCCCAGTGGCAGACACATCTTGGCATCGGCGATCGCGTACTCAGAGAACGCATTGCCGGGCACGCAGGCAACCCGCTGGCCGAGCAGTGCCTTGGCTGCCGGGCTGTCCCCGGTTGCCACGACGGTGCCAGCACCCTCATTGCCTACAGGCATACGTTGACCGTGGCGCCCCTTGGACCCGCTGAGAAACGGCTCAGGCATTTTCGCTACGACCTTCCCCGGTGAGTACTCCGCATTCTCCAGATCTGCCGCGCTGAACAGCAGGGCAAGGTCCGACGGGTTGATCGGCGCGGCTTCCATCCTCACCAGTACCTGATCTCCCTTAGGCTCCGGAAAGGTGCTGGTGGCGACCTCCACTGTCAGCGTGCCGCTTTTATCGAGAGTGGTGAAAACCTGCTTGCCGGTTGTGCTCATTGCTGCTCTCCTGATCGTCTGTTCGAGTGGTCTGGCCTGGCCAAACAAGGCCGGATAGCCTACCACGGAATTGACGAGATGATGTCGAGGGCGCGCAGCAGCGACCGCTGCCGCAAACCTGACGGAGGCTTCCCGCAAACGCCTTCAAGGACTTCAATCACCCGTATGGACTAGGAGCACGGGGCGCGCACGCGGTAAGCTTGCTCCAGTTTTTTCATCCACACAGGAAATTAGCATCATGGCAAGATTGGAGGGCAAAGTCGCCATCGTGACCGGGGCCGCCCGTGGCATGGGAGAGGCGACAGCAAGGTTGCTGGTGGAGCAGGGTGCCTGCGTGGTGTTGGGGGATGTTCTGGATGAGCCGGGCCGCAAGGTGGCCGAAGAACTTGGCGAGAAGGCGGTGTATGTTCACCTGGACGTCACCGACAAGGCGCAATGGCAGGCGGCAGTCGAAGCCAGTAAGCAGTTCGGTACGCTCAACGTGCTGGTCAACAACGCCGCGATCCTCATTCACAAGACCATCATGGACACAACCGAAGAGGAGTTCATGGCAGTTGCCAGGGTTAACCAGTTGGGCGTATTCCTCGGCATGCAGTCAGTGTTTCCCAGCATGAAGGCGGGTGGTGGCGGCTCTATTATCAATATTTCCTCCATCGATGGCTTTCAGGCGAAAAACTCCCTGGTGGCCTATGCCGCCAGCAAATGGGCTGTACGCGGCATGACCAAGACCGCCGCGCTCGAGATGGGCAAGTACAACATCCGGGTCAACAGCGTGCATCCGGGAGGGGTGTACACGGACATGCACGGCAAGGACTTCATGACCCGCGAACAGGCAGATGCGACCTACGCCAATCAGGCCTTGCCGCGCGTTGGAATGCCCAGTGAAGTGGCCGCAGTCACCGTATTTCTCGCCGGGGATGAGGCCAGCTTCAGCACGGGCTCGGAGTTCATGGCCGATGGCGGCTGGCACGCAGGCAGCGTGTTCCCCGCCCTGCCACAGTTGTAAGGCGCCTAGCGGATTTCGAAGCGGAACCCGGCGTAGAGCGCTCGTTCCTGCGCCGGTTCGATGCCGGCGTGACGGGCTGTCAGTACTGCTCTGGTCAAATCAGGCGGGGACGATGGTATCATCCGGTGAACCAATTCACCCGGTGAACCTCAGGTCATCGCGGAGACCATGGACTCAATGTCGTCCTGGTGGTCTGTGAGCAGTGTGTACAGCTTGTCCGCATCCATGCGCATGCGCGCCAGCGAATCCAGATCGCCCAGTTGCTTCGCGGCTTCCACACCCGCGCGGGCAACGATATTGGCGACCAGCAGCAGGTCGCTGAGATCTGCGGAATCGATGCGATCCTTGTCCTTCACCTCCTGCTCATCTACCGCAATGGCAATCGTGTCGGGGAACTCCCAGGCCTCCACAATCGCGCGCGCCACGCCTGTATGCCACTGGTTCAGGAGGGTCCGCAATGCGGCGCGGTCGGTGAACAGGTCGGGGTGATCAGAGGCCTTGGTGAAAATGTAAAACTTGCCCACCGAGCTCAGCAGCCCGGCCAGCATCGCCTCGTCAGGCTTGCTGACACTGCGTACGTTCTTTGCAAGCACGTAGGCGATTGACGCTACCCTGACGCTCATGCGGCGCAATTCGTTCAACTCGCCGAAGCAGGCGCTGCCCGGGGGTACCTTGAACGCTTCACGTGCTGCAAACGAGGTTGCCGCGTTCTGCACCATGGTCATGCCAACGCGCGAAATGGCCGTGGGAATATCCGTGACTTCGATGGGGCCCCGTCGCACCATCGCGGAATTGGCCATGCGCATCAGCCTCGCTGCCAGCGCTGGTTCTTTTGCGATAATAGCAGCGAGTGCCCGGTTATCCGCGGCAGGGTCCTGAATACATTCGCGCACTTTTACAGCGGTATCAGGAAAGGGCGGCAGGTCGAATTCACCTTTCTGCAATTCGGCGCCAAGCTGCTTGACGAATGCCAGCGCTGCGAGGTCGATGGGAGAAGGCCCCGCGGGCTCCACCGCGGCGTCCTCGGGCTCCTTGAATGGGTTGACGTGCTTTGAAGAGGTTTGTTTTATGTCGTTATTCATGCTGAGACTCTTGCAGCGGGATTGGCACAGGCCGATAGTGTAAAGCAGAATCCTGGGTTAGCGCGACTGGAATTCTGCCAGGACGAATTCGGTGTGCGATAGGTATCTGGACTTGTGGCGAGCTGGCTGCGAATGTGGCGCGGCTTTTTTTGCATCGCTTTCGCGGGGGGTCCCGGTGGCTTTGTAAAGTCGGGTTAGTCAGTGTAACTTGTGCGCGCAGCGGGACGCGGTGACTCCCCATAACAATAAGCCAACATGGGCACGGTAATGAGCAACGAACTGCCGGATCTCCCGGCACTTGATGACCTGCAGGAGCTTCTGCGCTTCGAGCCTGAAGAGGGCCGCATCTGGCTGGCGGAAGAACGTATGGTGCTGTTGCGCAGCAGCGAGCTGCAGGCCCTGCGCAAGGAAATGATTGAGTCCTTGGGGATAGACCGGGCCAAGGGCTTGCTGATTCGCATGGGGTACATCGCCGGTCAACGTGACGCGGATACGGCGCGGCGCCTGCGTCCTGATGCCCCCATGTTTGAAATGTTTTCCGTGGGTCCCCAATCCCACATGATGACTGGGCAGGTGAAGGTTGTACCCGTCAGCATGAATGTCGACGAAATCAGCAAGACTTTTCACGGCATTTTTGAGTGGCAGCATTCCTTTGAAGCGGAAATATTCCTCGCCGAGTATGGCGTGAGCTATGAACCCGTGTGCTGGTCGCAGACTGGTTATGCCAGTGGATTCACGACTCGCTTCACGGGCCGTCAGATCCTCTTCCGCGAACTGGGCTGCATGGGGTGTGGCGAGAAGGTGTGTCGCATCGAGGGGCGTCCCGTTGAAGAGTGGGACGATGCTGAGGAACTGCTGCGGTACTACCGTCCCGATCGCATTGCAGACCAGTTGTTCACGCTGCAGTCGCAGGTCACGGCATTGCGTGAAAACCTCACGGCGGAACAGAGTTTTGGCGACCTCGTGGGATGCTCGGCAAAGTTCCTGAAAGTGCGTGAGTTGCTCGCCCGGGCGGCGGAAAGCAAGGTGACTGTCCTGCTCCTGGGTGAAACCGGCGTCGGGAAGGACATGTTTGCCAAGGCCTTGCATCAGGGGAGCCCGCGTCGTGACAAGCCTTTCATCGCAGTCAACTGCGCGGCAATCCCGGCCGACCTGATAGAGGCCGAGCTGTTTGGTGTGGAAAAGGGCGCCTACACAGGCGCCGATCAATCCCGACCAGGTCGCTTTGAGCGCGCGCACGGCGGCACGTTGTTCCTCGATGAGGTAGGGGAATTGTCTCCACAGGCGCAGGCGGCCCTGCTGCGTGTGCTGCAGGAAAGTGAGCTTGAGCGCTTAGGGGACACGCGAACGCGCAAGGTTGACGTGCGACTGGTGGCCGCCACCAATGAAGACCTTGAGGAGGCGGTGAGACAAGGCAGGTTCCGCGCAGATTTGCTGTATCGTCTGAATGTTTACTCCGTAACGGTACCTGCCCTCAGGGAGCGCATTGATGACGTTCCCGAACTGGCGCGGCACTTCGTCGACAAGTACTCCAGTCTGCACGGGAAAATTCTCCGTGGTATCACGGATCGTGCGATGGCCATGTTGCGTGATTATCACTGGCCCGGGAATATCCGAGAGCTGGGTAATATTATCGAGCGCGGTATTATCCTGGCCGATAATGGCGGCGAGATCGAAGCCTCGCATCTGTTCCCGCAGGCGGTGCCGGGCTCCCCAGAGGCGTCCAATGAGACAGAGCTGAACCAGTTGGCCGAGAAGTTGCTGGAGCAGGGCTGTCAGCTGTCCGTCCTGGAGCAGGTGTTGATAGACCGCGCTATGGAGCGGGCAGGTGGCAACATTTCCAGGGCGGCCAAGTTGCTCGGCCTCACACGTGCAACGCTTGATTACAGGCTGAAAAAACGCGTCAGTCCCTGATCAAAACGCTAGCCAGATTAATCATTTCATGAATTATCAGTGTATCTCGTTTCAGCAAATGATGAATTTTTCAGTTCTCCACCGTGTTGGTCTTCGCTAGAAAATAGTTAACCTACTAAAAAATATATATTTTTTCAGAACTGGCGCAGCGTTTGCTCTGTTGACTGGCAGCAGATAACAAAAATACGCGACTGGAGCCAGATCATGGTACCCGTAATCAAACACCCGGCGGCTGAGAATGCCGCGGGCCAGTTCAGCGCCTTGAAGCGCTACGTCCGTATCCGCGGCGTCATCAATGACAAGTTCGTCGAATTTGATTTCGCCATCGGCGACCCTTCGCTCTATGTCGAACTGGTGCTTCCCAAAGCTGCCTTCGACGCGTTCTGCAAGCATAACCAGGTCGAGATGATGACGAGCGAACAGTCCGACGCCGTGGACGCTGACATGGAGAAATGGCGCTACGGCGAAAGCGACCCACACCGGTAATCAGTTCAAACCAGCAGCAGGTATTCCAATGAGTATTGAAATAAAAACAGCAACACTGGAGCCGATCAGGCACACCTTTGAGCACACCAAGCGTCGTTTTGGCGACAAGCCGGCTTCCCGCTATCAGGAGGCGAGTTACGACATCGCTCCAGAACAGAATTTTCACTACCGGCCATTCTGGCAGCCGGACAAGGAGTTGTTTGATAAGAGTCGTACTGCGGTAGTGATGGAAGACTGGAATGTACACAAGGACCCACGCCAGTATTACTACGGCACCTACGTGCAGGCGCGCGCCAAACTGCAGGAGATAACCGAGAGTAATTACGCGTTCTTCGAGAAACGTGGCTCTGCGGGCCGCATGAGTGAGGCAGTACGTGCAAAGATCATCCGTTGTCTGGTGCCGTTGCGGCACGCAGAACTTGGCGCAAACATGAACAATATGTTCGCGTTCTCCAACGGCACCGCAACGGTCGTCAACCAGGGTTTTCTTTACAACGCAATGGATCGACTGGGGATAGCCCAGTACCTTTCACGCATAGGTCTGTTGCTGGATGGAAACAGCACTGAAAGCCTGACACTGGCGAAAGAATACTGGATGACCGATCCCGCGTGGCAGGGGCTGCGTCGCTACATCGAAAATGTGCTGTGCGTTAAAGACTGGTTCGAGGTCTTCATCGCGCAGGATGTGGTACTCGATACATTGCTCTACGACCTCATTTACCGACAGTTTGACGATGCAATTACCGAGCAGGGTGGTTCTGATCTGGCCATGCTGATTGAGTTCATGCAGGAGTGGCACAAGGACAGCTCTCGCTGGGTGGACGCCACGTTGAAGACCACCGTCGAAGAATCTGATCACAATCGAACCACGATAAAGCGTTGGGTAGACGATTGGCGCGAAAAGGCGGTCGCCGATCTGGCGCCGTTGGCGGATATCGCAGTGGGTGATACAGCAATGGCTGCCTCACTGGACGTGTTGAATCAACGTCTGGCCAAGGTCGGCCTTTAAGGGAGTAGCGGAAGAATGTCTAAAGCCTTTATCGCACTGCAGGACAACGAGGAATCTCACTACATAGTGGAGGCCATTGAGCAGGACAATCCGACCGCAACGGTGATTTATCAACCGGCGATGATTCGGATCGAGAACGAGGGGCGCTTGGTAATCAACCGGGCGACAGTGGAGGAGAAAATGGGCAGAGACTGGGAAATACCCGCACTGCACGTGAACCTGATCACACTGGGTGGCAACGTTGACGAAGATGATGACCAGTTTTCCCTGACCTGGAAACAATAAGGAGAGGCAGAGATGAGCAATCGCAAAATCAATATGAAGGAAAAGTACCGCTTGTTGACCCGTGATCTGGACTGGGAATACAGCTACCGCGATTACAAAGAGGTTTTTCCTCAGCAAGAGTTCGAGGGCATCAAGATCACAGATTGGAGCAAGTGGGAGGATCCTTTCCGATTGACGATGGATGCGTACTGGAAATATCAGGCAGAGAAGGAAAAAAAGCTGTACGCGATTTTAGATGCATTCTCACAGAATAACAGTCAGCTGAATGTAACTGACGCCCGCTATGTAAACGCCATCAAATTGTTTTTGACGGGCATCTCCCCCGGCGAGCATCAAGCGGCAATGGGATTCGGTCAAGTGGGGCGTCAACTGGGTGGTGTCGGCGCTCGCGTTGCCTGCCAGATGCAAGCTATTGATGAGTTGCGCCACGTACAAACCCAAATTCACGCAATGAGCCACTACAACAAGTTCTTTGATGGCTTTCAAGACTTTTCCCATATGCATGATCGGGTATGGTATCTCTCGGTGTCCAAGTCATTCTTTGACGATGCACGTACCGCGGGCCCGTTCGAGTACATGGTTGCAATAGGCTTCTCATTTGAGTACGTACTTACCAATCTCCTGTTCGTCCCGTTTATGTCGGGAGCGGCTTATAACGGTGACATGGCGACGGTGACATTTGGGTTCTCAGCTCAGTCTGACGAGGCGCGGCATATGACGCTAGGGCTTGAGATCATCAAGTTTCTACTGGAGCAGCATCCCGATAACCTGCCAATCGTGCAGCGTTGGATTAACAAATGGTTTTGGCGTGGGACACGTATGTTGTCTCTTGTCGCGATGATGATGGACTATATGCTGCCCAATAAGGTGATGTCCTGGCAGGAGGCTTGGGAGGTCTATTTCGAAGAAGCGGGCGGTTCTTTGTTCAAGGACCTCGCGCGCTACGGCATTGAAATGCCCGACTACGCACAGACCGCTATTGCCGAAAAAGAGCACATTTCCCACCAAGTTTGGAGCATGTTTTATAACTACGGACATGCTACTGCGTTCCACACTTGGATGCCCACCGAGAAAGAGATGGATTGGCTTTCAGAGAAATACCCGAACACGTTTGACAAGTACTATCGTCCGCGTTTCGAGAAGTGGCGGGAAATGGAGGCAGCAGGAGAGCGCTTTTACAACCCGACCCTGCCCATGCTGTGCCAGACCTGCCAGATCCCAATGGGTTTCACCGATATGGAAGATCCAACCTCGATCTTCTATCGCCAGTCTGAGTACGACGGCGAGCGCTATAACTTCTGCTCAGATGGCTGCAAGGACATTTTTGATCATGAGCCTGAGAAGTATGTACAGGCCTGGTTGCCTGTGCATCAGATTTATCAGGGCAATTGCGGTGGCCCTTCCATGGAAGACGTTCTCGGAAACTACTACAAGATCAACCTTGGCGTTGACAACATGGACTTCCACGGTTCGCCGGACGAAGAACGCTGGAATATCTGGCACAACCTGCAGCCGGCTGAAGACAAGTTGAAACAGGCGAGCTGAGAGGAGGAAATACAATGAGTGTAGCAGCAATTACGCCGGACTATGTTGGCGAGCGTCGAGACAGATTGGAAAACTTTCATGGGAACCAGATCGTTTACGTCGGTTGGGACCGCCATCTGATGTTCTGTTCCCCAGTCGCTTTCGCGCTGCCACCAGAAACGCCTTTCTCAAAACTGCAGGATGAAGTTATCCCGGGGGCCTTCAGTCAGCACCCTGATTTCGCTGAAATAGACTGGAGCGCGGTGGTGTGGCACCTGAACGGTGCACCGTTTTTACCGAGCCGCGATAAAAGCCTGATAGAGCAGGGCGTGGACCATAAATCGATTATACGCATGGCCACGCCCGGATTGAACGGTATTAAGGGCTCGGGTAGCTGAGCAGGGACGTGCTATGTACCAGGTAACGGTAGAACCCACCGGCGACGTGGTGGATGTTGAAGAGGGGCAGACCATACTCGATGCCAGCTTGCGGCAAGGCGTGTGGCTGCCTTTTGCCTGCGGCCACGGCACCTGCGGTACCTGCAAGGTGCAGGTATTGGAAGGCGATGTCGACATAGGTGATGCTTCGCCATTCGCGCTAATGGATATGGAGCGTGATGAGGGCAAAGTTCTCGCTTGCTGTGCGATTCCAGAGAGCGATATGGTCATCGAAGCGGACATTGATGTTGACCCGGATTTTCTGGGTTATCCGGTCGAAGACTTTGAGGGAACCGTGGTCGCGATTGATGACCTTTCCCCCACTATCAAGGGCGTGACGTTCGAGCTGAGTCGACCGATACAGTTCCAGGCAGGGCAGTACATCAATCTGCACATGCCGGGGGTGGAGGGGGCCAGGGCCTTTTCGATAGCCAACAAGCCCTCGGAAAATTCTGTGTTGGAGCTTCATGTACGGCGTGTGCCGGGTGGAGCCGGCACAGGCTACATACACGATCAGTTACAGGTGGGTGACACGCTGTCTGTATCCGGGCCGTACGGACAATTCTTTACACGCAAGTCGGCTCCCGAGGATCTTATCTTCATCGCCGGAGGGTCTGGGCTATCCAGCCCCCAGTCTATGGTGTTGGATCTCCTCGAGCACGGTGATACACGCCAAATCACCCTGCTGCAGGGTGCGCGCAATTTGTCTGAACTCTACAACAGAGAGCTGTTTGAAGGTCTGGCGCAAAACCATGAAAACTTCACCTATGTGCCTGCACTGGATAATCCCTTACCCGAGGACGCGTGGGAGGGATTTCGTGGATATGTTCATGAAGCGGCGATTGCTCACTTTGGAGGTCAGTTTGCCGGTCACAAGGCCTACCTGTGCGGACCACCTCCGATGATCGACGCGGCCATTACGGCTTTGATGCACGGTCGACTCTTCGAGCGTGATATCTACATGGAAAGGTTTCTCACCGCTGCTGACGGAGCGGAGGGTGCCACCAAGAGCGCCCTGTTTAAAAAGATTTAGTGAGGGGCAATGAAGTTTTCAGTCAGTCTTGGTGATGAAGGGAGTAGCTTTCACTGCGGTGAACAGCAAAACCTCCTTGAGGGAATGCAGACCTTTCAGGTCGGTGTTCCTCTGCTGAAATTGATTCCGGTGGGTTGCCGGGGCGGGGGTTGCGGTGTCTGTCGGATACGTATCCTCTCCGGAGAGTTCGAGACAAAAAAAATGAGTCGAAAGCATGTTTCGGATCAGGAACAGGCCGAGGGTGTCGCGCTGGCCTGCAGGGTGTACCCACGCAGTGATCTTTGTATAGAGCTTTTGTCATCTGCAGAAAACGATAACAATCATAGTGAACGGGAGTCTCTCTAATGAGAAAAGGTGTAATGCGTCCTGGCCATGTACAGATCCGGGTTATGGATATTGAGGAGGCGGTTATTCATTATCGCGATCGTCTGGGATTGATCGACGTTGGTAGAGACGCGCAGGGTCGTGCGTATTTAAAGGGCTGGACTGAGGTCGACCGCTTCTCCGTTGTGTTGCGTGAGGCGGATGAACCCGGCATGGATTTCATGGGCTTCAAGGTTGTCAGCAGCGAAGTCCTGGAACAGCGAAAACAGGATTTATTGCGGTATGGCTGTCAGGTTGAAGTCATTCCGGCTGGCGAACTTGATGGTTGCGGTGAGCGTGTTCGTTTTGATTCTCCAACGGGCCACTATTTCGAGCTTTATGCAGAGAAGGAGCAGACTGGCAAGTGGGGTGTCAGTGAGAATAATCCCGAAGCCTGGCCCGAGGACCTGAAGGGTATGCGCGCCAACCGCTTTGATCACTGCCTGCTGTACGGGGATGATATCGATGGTACCGCGGAGCTGCTGCAGAGCGTACTAGGTTTTCAAGTATCAGAGCAGGTTGTTGACAGGGAGGCAGGTGAACTGTGCGTTGCGTCCTTCCTTGCTTGCTCTATGAAGGCTCATGACGTTGCGCTTGTGCGCTATCCAGCTAAGGGCAAGTTTCACCACGCGTCCTTCTATCTGGATACCTGGGGCGATGTATTGCGGGCTGCCGATCTCATTTCCATGCACGATATTGCCCTTGATATTGGTCCCACGCGTCACGGGCTCACGCACGGGCAAACTATCTACTTCTTTGATCCCTCTGGTAATCGGAACGAGGTGTTTACGGGGGGTGATTATACGTACCCGGATCATCCAGTAGTAATCTGGGATGCACACCAGTTGGGCAAGGCAATTTTCTATCATGATCGAGAGTTGAATGAGAACTTCCTGAATGTCGTAACTTGAGAGCCAGCTAGCGGTGCGGTCAGCTGAGTTTCTGTGCGCGCAGGGTCGGGTCCGACCGCAGCCGTCATTGCAGGAATCGCTGTAATACATCTACTACGGAGAGGTGAGTTTGTCCGGTGCATCGCGCCGGCTGCTCAGTAAAACTTCCGTTCAAATACTCTCGTCCATCTATAAACATTTGGGAGGCACCATGCGTGCATCTGAAGGGAACCCCGAAGTTGGGGTATCGATCCAAACGGGCGCTGTACTGACCAACTACCATGATATGGGTAGCGGCGATCCTGTTTTGTTGCTGCACGGGTCAGGGCCAGGGGTGAGTGCGTGGGCTAACTGGCGACTTACGATTCAATCACTGAAGACCAAGTTCCGAGTGCTGGCTCCCGATTTAGCCGGTTTCGGTTACAGTATTTGTCCAAGCGAAATGGTGTACTCGCGAGAGTCCTGGCTGGAGCAGATCATCAGGTTCATGGATGCCTTGGAAATTGACAGGGTCCATGTCGTTGGCAATTCGTTCGGTGGCTCAATGGCACTTGCGCTGGGGATTGCCTGTCCAGATCGCGTGTCAAAACTGGTGCTTATGGGTAGTGTTGGTGTTCCTTTTCAGCTTACAGAGGGTCTTGACGCTGTCTGGGGTTACGAACCATCCGTTGACAATATGCGCAGCATTATGCGTACTTTCGCGTATGACCAGTCTCTGGTGGGGGATGACTTGGCGCAGCTGCGTTACGAGGCGAGCATTCGACCAGGTATTCACGAAGCTTACTCACGTATGTTCCCCGCTCCAAGGCAGCGATGGGTAGATGCGATGGCGCACCAAGAAAGTGATGTTCGGGCATTACCGCATCCAACGCTCTTGATACATGGGCGAGACGACAAGGTGATTCCACTCAAGACATCCTTGACTATGATGCAATGGATAGACAACAGTCGACTACACGTATTTGGGCGTTGTGGGCATTGGACGCAAATCGAGCACGCTAGCGCGTTTTCCACACTTGTGACGAATTTCTTCAGTGAGTGATGGATGCTGAGTCACTGAGTCTTTTGGATTGAGGCGCTGGTCATTGCCGCGCCCAAGTTGTTCATGAGCCGTTTCCGCGTGATTTCTGCCGTCCGGCGAATGTGCTGTTCGTTCGCGGCGCACAATGCTGGGATGTCCTTGGCTAATGCGGCATTGCAAATTGCCATGTGCTCGTCGCTTACGTTGCGTCGCGATTTCCGGTCGATACGGGCGAGGTTGCGATACCGTTTGTGCTGGTCGTAAAGAATCTCATGAAAACGCATCAGCCATGGTGAATGGCAGCACGATACCAGCGCAAGGTGAAACTCCCGATTGCGTACCTCCCACTCCTGTAGATCTGGCTCCTTCTGCATCTCAGCTTTGGTGAGGTGATGAAACGCGGCAACAACGCGCGATTCCCAGGCGTCATCGCTGTTTTCGACGCTCTGGCTTAGTGCCATCCCTTCCAGAATGACGCGCAAGTCCGTGATCTCCTCAAGTTCGTCCGAGGACATTTCAGAAACGCGGAAACCTCTTTGTCCGCGCACTTCGACAAACCCGTCCGAACTTAGCCGATAGAGTGCTTCCCGCAGCGGGGTGGCGCCAACGTTATAGGTACGTTTCAGTAGATCAATGCCCAGTTTGTCGCCGGGCCCGAAGTGGCCTTGAACGATGTCCTTCCGCAATTGCCTGTAGGCCTGGTCGGTGAGTGTTTTTACTTCCATGACGCCATTTTCCAGTACTCGTGTGTCGAATGTAACGCCTAAAACCCAGTGATTCCAACGTTGAGAATACGTGGAACGTTATCGAAATTCCATCTGCATTGTCAGAACAAACAGATATTATAAAGACATAAATAAATAACATTAAAATATCGATAAAAAGTTGTATATCGATAAAATATCGATTATCGTGAAAATCTACTCCAAAAATGAAGCCGTGCTTCCCTAGTCGGGTTACGCCAATAAGGAGAATAAAGTCATGAGAAAAGGGGTTATGCGCCCAGGGCATGTTCAGCTCAGGGTTCTGGATGTAGAAGAAGCTGTTGCTCATTACCGAGACCGTATCGGCCTGATCGAAGTCCACCGCGACGGGCAAGGCCGCGTTTACCTGAAGGGTTGGACAGAGGTTGATGCCTGGTCGGTCGTGCTGCGTCCCGCCGAAGAAGCCGGCATGGATTTTATGGGCTTCAAGGTTCTGGACGCAGAGACGCTCCAGGCACGAAAGCAGGACCTGATCAATTACGGGTGTCACGTCGAGACCATCCCCGCCGGCGAGTTGGATGGCTGCGGTGAACGGATCCGCTTTCAGGTTCCCACCGGGCACCATCTGGAGCTCTTTGCCGAAAAGGAGCAGACGGGCAAGTGGGGCGTGGGTGAGCACAACCCCGAAGCCTGGCCCGAAGACCTTAAGGGAATGCGGGCAACACGCTTTGACCATGCGTTGCTCTACGGAGATGATCTGGATGGCACGGTCGATCTCATGACGACTGTGCTCGGGTTCCAGCTGTCAGAGCAGGTGCTCGACCGCGAAAATGATGACTTCAGGCTCGCCGCATTCCTCACACTTTCTACCAAAGCGCACGATGTGGCGTTCATTCGTCACCCCGAAAAGGGCAAGTTACACCACACCTCCTATTACCTTGATACCTGGCAGGACGTGCTGCGGGCCGCTGACATTATCTCGATGCATGATATACCGCTGGATATCGGCCCCACGCGTCATGGTCTGACCCACGGACAGACCATCTATTTCTTCGATCCTTCAGGCAACCGCACAGAAGTCTTTGCCGGTGGTGACTACACCTATCCCGATCATCCGGTTACCACCTGGGATGCGGACAAACTCGGCAAAGCGATTTTCTACCACGACCGCCAGTTGAACGAAAACTTTCTGGGTGTGGTGACCTGATCATGCGCGTTAATCCAGCCGAACAAGTAGAGTATGCAATGCGTGAAGTGAAGAACTTTATCAATGGGGAGTACCGCGCCTCTTCCGCGGGCAAGACATTCGACAAGTTGAATCCCTGTACCGGGTCCCTCTTCGCCAAGGTGCACGAAGCCACAAGAGAGGACGTGGATGCAGCGGTGAAGGCAGCGCGTGATGCGCTCGACGGACCCTGGGGGAAGATGAGTGAGTCCGAGCGTGGTGCCATTCTGCACAAGGTGGCTGATGGCATCGACGCGCGTTTCGACGAGTTTCTCGCTGCCGAATGTGCAGACACCGGCAAGCCTTACGGTATCGCCAGCCATATTGATATACCTCGTGGTGCTGCCAACTTCCGTGTGTTTGCTGACGCCGTGAAAAACTTCGCCACGGAGGCGTTCCAGACGGCGACGCCTGATGGTAAAGGCGCATTTAACATCGCGGTTCGCAAACGCAAGGGCGTAATTGTGGTGATCAGCCCATGGAATCTACCTTTGTTGCTGATGACCTGGAAGGTGGGTCCTGCGCTGGCATGCGGCAACACAGTGGTGGTCAAGCCCTCGGAGGAAACGCCGACAACAACATCTCTGCTGGGTGAGGTGATGAATGAGGCGGGGGTGCCTCCCGGTGTGTTTAACGTGGTGAACGGTTTCGGGCCTGACTCGGCCGGTGCGTTCCTGACAGAGCACAAAGGTGTCGATGCCATTACTTTCACGGGCGAAACACGAACGGGTGAAGTGATCGCGCGCGCAGCTGCCAAGGGCTTGCGGGATGTCTCGATAGAGTGCGGTGGCAAGAATCCGGCGCTGGTTTTCGCTGACTGTGATATGGACAAGGCGATCGAGGGCACCTTGCGTTCCGTGTTCGCCAATTGCGGTCAGGTTTGCCTTGGCACGGAGCGCGTGTACGTCGAACGTCCTATCTTCGACGAGTTTGTCGCGAGACTCGCGCGCGCTGCTGCTGATTTTACCCTGGGTTTGCCCGACGATCCGCGCACCGATATGGGCCCGCTTGTTTCCCATGAGCACCAGCAGAAAGTCCTGTCGTACTACCAATTAGCCGTTGAAGAAGGCGCTCAAGTAGTGCTGGGCGGCGGCGTACCCGAAATGCCGCCAGAGCTGGCGGGCGGCGCCTGGGTCCAGCCTACGATCTGGACGGGACTCCCGGACGATTCACGAGTCGTTCGCGAAGAGATCTTCGGGCCATGCTGTCACATTCGTCCTTTTGATACAGAGGAGGAGGCCATCACGCTGGCAAACGACACCGCCTACGGATTGGCTGCGGCAGTCTGGACGGAGAATGTGTCGCGAGCTCTGCGAGTGTCTACGGCAATAGATTGCGGCATCGCCTGGGTAAATAGCTGGTTCCTGCGTGATCTACGGACTGCGTTTGGCGGCACCAAAGAGTCAGGAATCGGGCGAGAAGGCGGTGAACACTCCCTCGAGTTTTATACGGAACTGCAAAACGTCTGCATCAAGATCTGACAGAAAAGGAACACCATGAGCACATTGAGTCACGAGACCGTAGAGCGGTTGGCAGAACATTTGGAGAACGCCGAGCTACAGGCTCACGACGTTACCAAGATCACCGACGAATATCCGGAGATGGATTTCGAGGATGCTTACAACATTCAGTGGGCAATTCGTCGCCGCAAGGAGGCTCGCGGAAACAAGATCGTGGGAATGAAAATGGGGCTGACCTCCTGGGCCAAGATGGCACAGATGGGGGTAGAGGAGCCCTGCTATGGCTTCCTTGCTGACTACTTCAGCTGTGCAGACGGCTCTGCGATCAAAACCTCGGAGCTAATTCATCCCAAAGTCGAAGCCGAAATTGCCTTCGTTACCAAGAAAGTGCTCAAGGGCCCCGGCGTGCATGTGGCGGATGTGATCGCGGCGACTGACTTTGTGCTACCCGCCGTCGAAGTCATCGACTCCCGTTACAGAGACTTCAAGTTCGATATCAAGAGCGTAGTGGCAGACAACAGTTCCTCCTCCCGTTTCGTTACGGGAGGACACAGTCGCCCGTTGCACCATATGGATCTGCGCACCTGTGGCGTAGTGATGGAGAAGAACGGTGAGATTGTTGAAATGGCGACGGGCGCCGCCGTACTCGGCGACCCTGCAGCGAGTGTAGCCATGTTGGCGAATATGCTCGGTGAGCGTGGTGAAGAGTTGCCTGCCGGGAGTTTCATCATGACGGGAGGTGTAACAGCAGCGGTAGCTGTGCGTGCTGGGGACAATATTACCGTGCGCTACCACGACATGGGTACGATCAACATGAGGTTTGTGTAAGGCGCTGCCTTGCCAAGCAGGAACAGCATTATGAAAACGATAACTGCAATGCTGCACATTTCGCGTAAAGCCTCTCCACAGTCACACCTTTTTTTGAGCACTTTGCTGGTGGGGCTGCTTTCCGCCTGTGAGGCGCCTTTGAATCTTGAGGGGGTGGCTGCTGAGAAGGCGCGAGATATCAGACGCTATGACATGTTTCAGGCCGTGGCCCATAACGGCGACCGAGTCATGGTCGTCAGCTCAGTGGGAGCCATTCTCACGTCTGAGGATTCCGGGAATAGCTGGCAGCGGAATGATCTGCCCGGTCGGCCCGCGCTAATCGATGTAACCGCATGTGCGAACGGAAAATTCTACGCTCTCGACTCGGAGCGTCATGTCTGGCGTGAAGGCAGTGATGGGGACTGGGTCTCCGCTGTTATCGATACACAGGAAAATACCCTGTCGATTCACTGCGCGCCAAACGGGCGGCTTTGGGTTTCTGCCAGTTTCAGTACGCTGTATTGGACTGAAACTGAAGCAGCGACAGCTGAGTGGAACGAGTTCAGCCTTTACGAGGACTTGCAGTTCACCTCCGTGCGTTTTGTTGACGAACAGCACGGCTTCGCCCTGGGTGAGTTTGGCGTTGTTCTGGCCTCGTTGGACGGGGGCGACAGTTGGGAGCAACGCGAGTCAATTCCAAACGAGTTTTATCCGATGGCTGTTGACTTCCTTGATGCAAACGCGGGATGGGCAGGCGGTCTGGACGGCGTTATCTGGCAGACCGAAGACGGCGCTCGGAGTTGGACACGTCAGGAATCGGTAACTACAGCGCCAATTTATAACCTGCATGCCAGTAGCGAGGGTGTTTTTGCGGTGGGTGGGAGCGCGAAGCTTGTCGAGCTGAAAGACGGAGCATGGTCGGTATTCGAGGGGGCGCCTGAAGTTCTGGCATTCATGCGCGGCCTGGACACCCTGGCCAATGGATCACTGCTGGTTGCAGGTGGCGGTGGAACGCTTGCAGTAATACCGCTGGCGCACAGAACTCAAAAAATATAACAAGGTATCTCGATGTGAAAGAAGACAGCGTGATTAGTCGATTTTTCAGAATGATAGAAGTGTTTGTCTTCTATCATCCTAAAACCTTTCTCTCGGTGATACTGCTGGCGACTGCATTCTTTGCCACACGTGTTCCCTATCTGGAGATGTATTCCAATTTCGCGGACTTGTTGCCCCAGGAACACCCCTATATCCAGTTGCACAACGATGTTAAGGACACTTTCGGCGGCGCCAATAACGTCGTTATGGCGATATCAGTGGAAGAGGGTGACATTTTCAATTCGGACACTCTCTCGCGAATCCATCGGCTAACGCTCGGTGTCGATTCCCTGCCGGGCGTAAACCACAATCTTGTGCGTAGCTTGACGCACCGAACGGTGCGCAAGACATGGCTTACTGAATTGGGCAATATGAATTCAGAAGCGTATTACGACCCCCTCTATCCGGACCTGACGGAAGAGCAACTGAACCAGTTGCGCCTCGACGTGATGGCAAACCCGACTGTTTACGGCCTGCTGGTATCTCCTGACCTTAAATCTGCACTCATTCGCGGAACATTTAATGAGGGACAGCTTGACTATGTAGAGATATTCCGCCAGCTCGGGGAGTTAAAAGACGATGTGGAACAGCTGCGCGCCAGTGAGGCCGCACCGGGTGTGCAAATCTACGCGACAGGGCAGCCGGTTCTTATGGGTTGGGTCTACAGCTACCTCAACCAGATCATGCAGATATTTTTCCTCACTCTTGCGATTCTGCTGGCATTGCTTGTCCTGTATTTCCGCTCACGTCTCTACGGAATTGTGCTGCCCCTGATAGGAGTCTTGATTTCCGCTACCTGGGGACTGGGTATTGTTGCGCTGCTGGGTTACAACCTTGACCCCCTGACTCTGGTCATTCCTTTCCTCATCACCGCAAGAGCCATGTCACATGGCATACAGCTGGTCGAACGCTACTATCATGAAGCTCACGAGGCGCACGACAATCACGATGCAGCCCGGCGTACGTTCGAAACCCTTTTCCGACCTGGGACTCTCGGGATTGTTTCTGATGCCGTGGGACTCTTGCTGATTTCCCTCGGTTCTTCGCCGATCAATGTGAAGCTTGGAATTTACGCTTCAATCTGGGCTGGTACGGTGGTGATTACCGTGCTCATAGCGGTTCCGCTGGTGTTGTCATTACTCCCGCTGAGCAAGGTCTCCAGCAGCGCCGAGGATGATGCCCAGACAGGCGTATTTGCTTCACTCGCGCGGGTTGTAACCAGCAGGAACGGCTCAGCAGGTGTTTTGCTTCTCGCACTGGTGGTCTACATCGGAGGTGGCATACTCAGTTCCAGAGTACAGATTGGTGAATCAGAGCCAGGCTCGCCAATTCTCTATCCCGACCACGATTACAACGTTTCCTCGCAGAATATTAATGACAATTTTCCGGGTTCGGAGGAGATGTACATTGTTGCGCGCACCAGCGAGCCCGGTGGAATAAAACGTCCGGATGTTTTGCGCGCGCTCGAAGATCTGCAAATACACATGCTCAAGGACCCGGAGATGGGTGGCAGCAAGGGCATGCCCGATCTTGTGAAGCAGGTCAATCGCATATTGCATAACGATGATCCACGTTGGTCGGTGATTCCTGACGAGGCGTCTTATGTCGGTGGCCTGATGTTTGCCTTCATGGCGTCCAGTCCTATTCCTGGAGCTTTGAAGGAGTTTGTCGACACTGATGAGCAGACCGCGAACCTCGTGTTTTTCTATAAGGACCACAAAGGCGAGACCCTGCGTCGTGCCATCCATATGGCGAAGGAATGGATAGATGATCCCGCCAATCAGGTGGATGGACTGGAGGTGCGACTCGCAGGTGGGCCCATTGGCGTAACCGCGGCTATCAACGAGGCAGCCTTCGAAAGCAATATCGTCATTATCCCGGCAGCCATGGCGCTCATCTTTCTTTTCGTAACGCTTTTCTATTGGTCCTTGCACGCTGGCTGGCTCATGTTTCTTGTCATGACCTTCTGCACCGTTGCGACATACGCGTACATGGGCGTCGTCGGAATTGGAATTGATGTAAATACGGTCCCGATTATTGCTGTCGGTATCGGTGTGGGTATCGATTATTCGATTTATATGATGGACAGGATTCGCGAAGAGACCGCCAGACTCGGCGGCGACCTTGAGGCGGGAATTCGTCTGGCTATTGCCACTACCGGGAAGGCAATCGCGTTTACGGCGACGGCGCTCATTGGTGGCGTGGTCATGTGGGCCTTCGTGTCAGATCTCCGCTTTCAGGCAGATGCCGCTCTCCTTCTTGTCGTGATGTTGATACTCAACGCCTGGGCGGCGGCGAACCTCGTGCCCGCCTGGATTGTACGGTTCCGGCCGACGTTTATCGTCAAGGCGGAGCTGTTGGATGATGAAATTCATGCTGAGCCAGTCACGGCTGGATGATGTTGTACCGGGTGAACGGCCGCGGCCGCTAATAAAACCTTTAAAGGGGAATCCAATGAGAAATAAGAAGATGATTCTAGGCGTGCTGGGAGGCACTGCTGTTATGGCTGGCCTTGGAGCTGGTTCTGTCACGGCACAGGATGCGCAATGGGATACAGCGGGGTTCGTTGAAAACGCAACCTTCTATCGTGATGGCGCGGGGATATCCAAGTCGCGAAATACTGGACAATTTGAGTTCAGCAAAGACTTTGGCAAGAAATTCGGTATGAGTAACTTCCGCGTCAGTGGCACGTTACGTGGCACCTATGATGCGGTTTACGATATCAATGATGACGAGTACGGCAAAAATGCCGGCGGCGCCAGGAGCTTCGAGAACTTTGGCAGTACCACCGCCCAGGCACTCTTTGGCGGTAATGGTGATTCCCCATGGGGGCTGTCCATCCTCGGCAATGGCGGAGCAGCGGCCGGCAACCCCATACCCCCCGGCTTCCTTTACGACGTCTCCAGAAACCCCAATTCGGGTCTCAAGGTTCTGGGTGAGGACATGCACGATCCGATGGCTGGAGTTACCATCGGTGTGCCGGTACGGCCTTGTGATGAAGACAGCCGGGGTTGTGGTTTGAAGGACTATATGGACTTCGACACCAACGATCTCCGCTTCCCCGAGTTCAACGATCAGCTGGATTTCATTCGTGAGCTGTATTTCGAAGGCAGCATACCTACTGGCGACATGTCCGAGTGGTTTTTCCGGGTTGGCAAGCAGCAGGTGGTCTGGGGACGCACAGATCTGTTCAGGGTTCTGGATATTATCAACCCTGTCGATTATTCCCGGCAGAATATCTATGACGAACTCGAAGACATTCGTATTCCCCAGTGGATTGCCTCTGCCGAGTACCGTTGGGGCGCGACTGATACATTTGATGACCTGAACCTGCAACTGGTTTGGAACTTTGATGAGTTCCGTCCCAGTGCGTTGGGGCAGGGCGGTACCCCTTACTCTATCCTCGACGCCGGCTCATTCTTCAGAGCCATGAACAATTGCTGGGAAAACGGCTGTACGGTCTCCAACTTCGTACCTGCTGGAGCCATAGGTCTCGACGATCCGGGTTTGATTGCGGCGGATTTTGCACCTGGTGTTATTGGTATCCGCAACGTAAACCTGCCTTCCGGCCACGATCAGGGAGGTATCAAGTTGGAGGGGGTCTACAACAGTGTGGGCTTCTCGCTTAACTACTACCATTTCTACCAGCAGTTGCCAGTGTTGCGCGGCAATATTCCCTCGATGAATGCTTTCACAGGTGAAGTCGCGGATTGGGACCACCTGATTGCTTTCGATATCGACTTCCCTGAAGTTGATCTGGTCGGTGGCTCCCTGGACTTCTACGTTGACAGCCTGAAAACTGTGTTTCGCGTGGAAACCACCTATACACAAGGTGAGGAGTTCGCCAACACGCTGCAGCCGGACTTGTATTCCGACTCTGATGTGTTCCGATGGGTATTGGGCGTAGACCGGAACACGTTTATCCCGTTTCTTAACAAAAACCGTGCATTCCTTATTTCCGGCCAGGTATTCGGTCAGCACTTGCTCGACCACGAACTGGTAAGCGGTCCGCTGGGCGATATCGGGATGCCCGATTGGGAAGACAACTACACCATGACCCTGCTGATCAAGGGTTGGTACAAGTCAGATACCATCAGCCCCCAGGTAATTATGGCGTGGGACTATGAGGCAGGCGCCGGCACAATTGCCCCGTCGGTTGATTGGCTGATCAGCGACAGCTGGAGACTGGTCGTAGGGTTCAATATCAAGGTCGGCGACAGCATGGAAGACCAGCAGTTTGATGATTGCCGAACCTGTAATCCATTTCCTCCCTTTACGGCCAGTCCAGCTCATGCAGATCCAATGCAGTCCGGTTCAGTTGGGTTGAGCGGGATACAGCCAATGGGTCGCTTCCGTTCTGGCCCCCTGGGTAGTGCCAGTGAAGAAGATGAGTTCCAGGTAACGTTGCGCTATCGCTTCTAATTCCGATAACAATCAGGAGATACGATCATGTTTGAGAAACCTGTAATTACCCTCGCGTTGGCTGTCAGCCTGGGCGCGGGCCTCGTCCCCGCGGTGAGCGCCGATGTTGTAGACGATTCTTTCTACCCCTACCGGAATGGTACGCCCACCGCCGAGAATCTGGCCGTTGGCATGACCATAAATGCAGCGAATGTCGATCAGTTCACCGATATTCTGGATCCCGCGACCTACGAGCAGTTGAAGAATGGCTGGTGGGAAATGAAGGTGGGTGAAACTACGTCCTTCGATCTCCATCCGAATTACGTGGAAGCCACCCGCAAGGGCCTTGGCGGGGTTAGCCTCGGTGAGCAGCTGGGGCAGATTAATGGCTTTGTGGCTGGCCGACCATTCCCGGAACAACCGAGTCTCGATGATCCACGCGCAGGTGAAAAACTCGCATGGAACTACAAGTACGGCTACAACTGGGGTGATAGTGCAGCAATTTATCCGTTCTACTGGCGCTATCGTGACCTGGAGTCCGGCAAAATCGAGCGAACACTCAAATTCAATTTTCACTTTCTGAACTACAAGCACCGTGTGCAACACGACCCTGTGCCGGAGTTCGAAGACAATCCATCTGACCTTTTCCGAGCCATCTATGTTCAAGTGCTGGAACCGTTTGATGTAAAGAACACGCAACTGCTGATTCATCGCTCTTCTGATGACCAGACTGCAGATAACACATGGTTGTACCTCGGCTTCCAGCGTCGTGTTCGTCGCCTGTCCTCAGGTCAGATTACCGATTCTTTCCTCGGTGCTGACATCATGATTGAGGACTTTGAAGGGTACAACGGCCGTATTTCTGACATGAACTGGAGTTACAAAGGCACCAAGAACATCATGCTGCCTTTCTTCAACCACAACGACCTGGAACTTGCCACTGATCTGGAAGAGAGTGACGGCTACCAGTTTGTTGATTTTGGCGGGAAGGGCGGCTGTTTCCCGAATATCACCTGGCAGCTGCGTAAAGTGCATGTTCTGGAGTCAGATCCGATTGATGAGAACCATCCCATCAGCAAGCGCACGCATTACGTGGATGCACAGACGTTTACCCTGCCACGTACGCTGATCTACGACCGCAAGGGCGACCTGTGGAAGTCGTGGCTCATTGGCCAGGCCCACCCTGATCACCACCTCGAGAAGAACAAGGGAACCGGCGTGTCAATTGACGATGCTTTCTCGATGCTGGATGTACAGGCGGGACATTGCACTACAGGCCAGTTCAAGGGGCAGGTTGATCCCAAGTTGAACGAGGTAAAAATCTTCACCGTGCAAAATATGCGCGCCAAGGGCCGATAGTCTGCGGTGTTCTTTTGGCCAACTCCCGGCGCCTATACAAGGCGGGAGTTGGCACTTTTTTATGGATGTAGCCATGACAGACCCGGTTGATGTAACGCTGTATTTCAATTTTCGAAGCCCCTATTGCTACATTGCTTCAAAAACCCTGTTCAGGATTTTCGATGACTACCACACCAATTTGGTGTGGCGTCCTCTGGGAGGCTGGTCTGGTCGTTCTTCTCCCGAGCGCGCCAAAGTCAAGGTCCCACTGACCAGGCAGGATGTACGTCGCATTACAGCGAAGATGGGTATTCCCATGACGCCTCCGCCGATTACCACTGACCCTACCATCGCTGGAGCCGCCTCTCTCCTCGCCGAGAAAAAAGGGGTATTGCGTCAGTGGATCGTTGAAGTCATGCGCGCCGAATGGGCCGGTGGGTTGGATATCGGTGATCAGCAGGTACTTTTCGATGTCGGGGAAAAGATTGGCCTGGATAGAGCGTCACTTGAAGATGCTTTTGTCAACACTGCCTACCTTCAGCAACTTGAGGATAACTGGATAGAGGCGCAGGCACTTGGCTTGATCGGTGTTCCGAGTTTCCGCGTTGGTGAAGAATTGTTCTGGGGGTCGGACCGGATTGAGTATGTGCTTGATCACCTCAATGACCTGCGCCTCCGAAAGTGCTGAGTAAAAAACGGATCATCACCAGCTCGAAACCCCATGATTACTTTATACCAACGTACTGATTGCCCGTTTTGCTGGAAGGTTCGTCTTGCCTTGGCGGAGTTAGGTCTAGGCTACACGACGATTGAAGTAAAGCTGGGGGAAAAGCCAGCGGACTTGTTGCGACTAAGCCCCACCGGCTCGGTGCCAGTGTTGCTGGATGGTAGTGTCGTGATATGGGACTCTGGCGTAGCCGTGGACTATCTTGACGCGCGCTATGGAGTGGGCACCCTTGTTCCCACAAACCCGGTTCGGCAAGCATGGGTTAAATGTCTGCATGCGTATTCAGATAAATGTGTAGGGCCAGCGCTTCGGCCTCTGGTATTCGAAACGCGCTCCAAGCTCCTTGTGGATCGTGACCAGAGCGTAATTGAGAGCAGCGCCTTAGCGTGGCGGGAGTGTCAGGCGTGGATTGAAGCATATCTCGAACCGCAGTGGATGGGCGGCTCTGCGCTGAGTTCGGGGGAGTGCGCACTCGCAGCGCGCTGTGGCGTCGCGGAGGCCTATGGTGTCGGCGTGAGTGCTGAGTTTCCCAAATTGAACAGTTGGTTTACTGCGGTGCAGTGGCGACCTGCATGGGACGCTGCCTATCCGACTGGGTTTATTGGTAAATGAGCTGCAATGCTAAGGCTGATGCCAGCCTGCGGCAGCCACTTGGTAATAGTTTCGCTTCCGAAGAAAGGTGTAGATCGCGATGATGGATCAGGAAAGAATCAATCAGTTGGGCGACGAGCTCTACGACGCGTTGCGCGACGGACATACGCTAGAGCCGTTGACTGACCGCGAGCCGGATATCCAGATTGAAGATGCATACCGTATTAGCCTTCGTATGTTGAATCGCAGGGTAGACGGTGATGGCGAGACGGTGATCGGCAAAAAGATCGGTGTTACGAGTAAGCCAGTGCAGGAGATGCTCGGTGTATTCCAGCCCGACTTCGGGTTTCTAACGGACTCCATGGAATACCCTGACGGCGCAGAGATTCCGATTGAGGGAAACCTTATCGCGCCCAGAGCCGAAGGCGAAATTGCCTTTCGACTGAAGAAGGATCTCGTTGGACCCGGTGTCACTGAGGCCGATGTTCTCGACGCTACAGCCACCATTGTTCCCTGTTTCGAAATCGTGGATTCACGGATTGAGGGCTGGAAGATCAGGATTCAGGATACCGTCGCCGACAACGCCTCCTGTGGCGTCTATGTGCTCAGTAAAAAGGAGGTTGATCCCAGGAACTATGATCTGCCCGGTTTGCATATGAAGATCTACAAGAATGGCGAATTGCATTCTGAGGGTATGGGTAGTGCTGTCCAGGGCAATCCGCTTACAGCGGTGGCCTGGCTGGCAAATACCCTCGGAGAGTTCGGTATACCCTTCAAAGCCGGGGAAGTGATTCTGTCGGGGTCACTGGCGCCTCTGATCCCTGTTGTGGCAGGTGACGTGGTGTCATTGGAGGTTGAGGGAATCGGCGGCTGTAGCTGCAAATTTGTGTGATGGTGGAATAGGTTGCATATGAGTAACAAGATCAAGGCGGCTATTATTGGCCCAGGTAATATTGGTACCGACCTCCTTATGAAAGCCCAGCGCAGTAAGCTGATCGAACCGGTATGGATGGTTGGCGTGGATCCTGACTCTCCCGGTCTGGCGCGCGCGGCAGAAATGGGGTTGAAGACCACGTCCGACGGAGTAGACGGGATGTTGCCGTTTATGCAGGAGGATGGTGTTCAAATCTGTTTCGATGCCACATCCGCGTATGTACATGCGGAGAACAGTCGCAAGGTGAACGAGCGCGGAGCAGTGATGATAGATCTGACTCCCGCCGCTATTGGTCCCTTCTGCGTGCCACCGGTAAATCTGGCCGATGCGGTAGCCCGCAAGGCAATGAATGTGAATATGGTTACTTGCGGTGGCCAGGCGACTATCCCCCTGGTCGCGGCAGTCAGTCGAGTGCAGGAAGTCACTTACGGTGAGATTGTAGCGACAGTAAGTTCGAAGTCGGCAGGACCGGGTACGCGCAAGAATATTGACGAGTTCACCCGCACCACGGCCAAAGGTATTGAAGTGTGTGGTGGCGCTCATACCGGTAAGGCGATCATTATCATCAATCCGGCAGAGCCGCCGCTCATTATGCGTGACACTGTGCATTGCCTTACACACGATGACCCCGATCAGGAGGCAATTACACGCTCCATTCACGAGATGATTGCAGAAGTGCAGAAATACGTGCCTGGTTATACGCTCAAAAACGGCCCTGTTTTCGACGGTAAGCGCGTGTCGATTTATATGGAAGTCGAGGGCCTGGGAGACTTCTTGCCAAAGTATGCGGGTAATCTGGACATCATGACGGCGGCGGGTTTGCGCACTGCTGAAATGTATGCAGAGGAAATACTTTCCGGAAATTTTATGCCAAATGTGGCCTGAGGAGATCAAGCCGATGGATCTGAAAGGCAAGAAAATCACAGTGCACGATATGTGTCTACGCGACGGTATGCATCCCAAGCGGCACCAGATTACCGTCGAGCAGATGGTCACTGTCGCAAAAGCGATGGATGAAGCCGGTGTGCCGTTGATAGAGGTGACGCATGGCGATGGGCTCGGTGGCACATCAGTGAACTACGGATTCCCCGCTGCCAGCGACGAGGAGTATCTCACAGCTGTCTGCAGGGAGATGAAGAATACCAAGGTCTCGGCCCTCCTGCTTCCGGGGATAGGGACAGTAGACCACCTTCAAATGGCTGTAGACTGTGGCATCTCTACCATCCGTGTCGCGACTCACTGCACAGAGGCTGACGTTTCTGAACAGCACATCACTGTGGCATCCGGGATGAAGGGGCTGGATACCGTCGGCTTTCTAATGATGGCTCACATGATCGAACCGGAGGAATTGGTGGTGCAGCTTAAGCTGATGGAGAGCTACGGTGCCAATTGCGTCTATATCACTGATTCTGCCGGTTACATGCTGCCGGAGGATGTTGCAGCCCGGGTCTCGCTTGCGCGCAGGGAACTCAAGCCCGCGACAGAGCTGGGGTTTCACGGCCACCACAATCTGGCGATGGGCGTCGCGAACTCCATAGCGGCTGTGGCGGCGGGCGCAAACCGTATCGACGGTTCCATGGCGGGTCTTGGGGCTGGTGCAGGGAACACACCGTTGGAGGTGTTTATCGCGGTATGTGACCGCATGGGAATTGAAACTGGTGTAGACACGTTTAAAGCGATGGATATTGCAGAGGACCTCATAACGCCGATGATGGATGAACAGGTTCGGATCGATCGCGATGCCCTGACGCTTGGCTATGCCGGCGTCTATTCGTCTTTCCTGCTCTTCGCAAAACGCTCCGCCGCCAAATACCAACTTTCCAGCCGCGATATTCTCGTCGAGCTGGGTCGCCGCCGGACTGTTGGAGGCCAGGAAGACATGATTGAAGACCTTGCCCTGGATATGGCCAGAGAGCGGGGTACGATCCAGTGATGGTTATCTCGTGAACGATGCCGCCGAGCAGGTGGGTCCTGTCACGATCTCTATCTCCAGACAGATCCTGCCAGGCCGAGAAGCTGACTACGAGGCCTGGGTACAGGGCATTACTGCCGAAGCGCTGAAGTTCCCAGGTCATATGGGGGTGAGTGTCATTCGCCCCCGGCCGCCCTCGGCGGAGTACGTGACGATCTTTCGTTTCGATAGCTATCAACATTCCCGTGATTGGGAAGAGTCTGCGGTGCGTAGCGACTGGCTTGCCCGATTACAGGGTATAACGGCGGGAGACGATGCCGTACAAAAGGCGACGGGGCTGGAGTTCTGGTTCAGTCTGCCTGAGCTGCCGGCGGCCCATCCATCACCGCATAAAATGGCATTGGTGTTGCTGATTGTCGTCTTTTTATTGGTTCTTGCGATTAATTCCCTGCTCGGCCCCTTCATGGCCGATTTGCCCCTGGTGGGCCGCGTGTTCATCGCCGTCTTTTTACAGGTTATCCTGATGACCTATATCGTCATGCCCAGAGTGACCCGGCTGCTCAAGGGCTGGTTATACGGAACGGACTAATCAGGCGTTGCATCATTTCCATATGTCCACTAATATCGACATATGGATGTGCATGACGCAAATCGGGTATTCAACGCACTCTCACAGGAAACACGTCTGCGTGCGTTCCGTTTGCTGGTGCGGGCGGGTCCGACCGGGCTGGCTGCCGGCGCGCTGAGTGAAGCCCTGGGCACGCCGCACAATACGCTGTCCTTTCATCTCAATCATCTGTCACAGGCGGGCATCGTCTCCTCGCGGCGGGAAGGGCGTTCGATAATCTACAGTGCGGACTTTCAGGCCACACATGAGCTTATCACCTTCCTGGTAAGAGACTGTTGCAGTGCAGAGTTCGCAACAGTTCGCGAGGACAGCACATCCGCCTGTGCGATTATTGAGCTGGCACAGTGCTGTGCCCCACCATCTTCCGACAGGTTATGACAGGATTGCAGGCCACCGATTGGCAGCCTCTATGCGAGTTTTGGTGACATCCCGGAAAGGGTAGTTGTATGAAAAAGGTGCTTGTTCTTTGTACCGGCAATTCCTGCCGTTCCATTATGGCTGAGGCGATGATCAACCAACTGGGTGAAGGCCGGTTTTTTGCAGTGAGCGCGGGCAGTGAGCCAGCGGGCTATGTGCACCCGGGTTCTATCGCGGCTCTCCAGCGCCACGGTTTCAGGGTCGGTGAACCTCGCAGCAAGTCATGGGATGAGTTCGCCAACCACGAATTCGATATTGTCATCACGGTATGCGACCGCGCAGCCGCTGAAAGCTGTCCGGCTTTTATCGGAAACGTTGCAAAGAAGCACTGGAGCACGCCGGATCCTGCCAGCGTTCAGGGCGGTGAGGAGAACGTGAACCAGGCATTTGACAGTGCGCTCGCCATGCTGAGGGATCGTATAGAAAAGGAGCTTCTATGAACAATGCCAGCAAGTCGACCATCGGATTGTTTGAGCGCTATCTGTCCCTCTGGGTCGCGCTGTGCATAGCGGTTGGAATTGCCGCTGGCGTCGCGCGTCCTGCTGCCTTCGCTGCGATAGCTGCGTTTGAGTATGCGAGCGTCAACCTCGTGGTAGCCGTCTTAATTTGGGTGATGATCTTTCCCATGATGGTGAATGTCGATTTTTCCTCCCTGCGCGATGTAGGCAAGCGGCCAAAAGGCCTGTGCATCACGCTCGTCGTCAACTGGATCCTCAAGCCCTTCACGATGGCCGCCCTGGGCATCGTATTTTTTGAATATGTATTTGCCGGTTTTGTAGATCCACAAACGGCTCAGGAATACATCGCCGGGATGATACTGCTTGGTGTCGCGCCCTGTACGGCGATGGTGTTTGTCTGGAGTCAACTCGTGCGCGGCGATGCCAACTACACGCTGGTACAGGTGTCTATCAACGACCTGATCATGGTGTTTGCCTTCGCGCCACTGGCCGCGTTGCTGCTGGGTGTTACAAACATCGTTGTGCCCTGGGATACTCTGCTGCTCTCGGTTGTGCTGTATGTTGTTGTGCCTCTGGTCGCGGGTTACTTCACACGAAGCATCCTCGATGGGACCGGTAGTGGTGAACGCATCGGTCAGTTTACCGCAAGATTGAAGCCCTTCTCGATAGTCGGGTTGCTGGCGACGGTCATACTGTTGTTCGGCTTTCAGGCACAAACCATTCTGGACAAGCCACTGGTTATCGCACTGATTGCAGTGCCTCTGCTGATTCAAAGCTACGGTATCTTTTTTATCGCCTACGGCTGGGCCTACCTGTGGCGTGTACCCTTCACTACAGCAGCACCTGCTGCCCTTATTGGTACATCAAACTTTTTTGAGTTGGCTGTTGCGGTTGCTATCAGTCTTTTTGGGCTGCACTCAGGTGCTGCATTGGCAACCGTGGTGGGTGTGCTGGTCGAAGTGCCGGTCATGCTGTCGTTGGTCGCGCTGGCAAATCGTACACGTGGTCATTTCTCGTAGCTGGGCAAACGGTTGTCACGCGCAGCCGACAGGGAATCAGGTTCCCGGCGCCCGGGGATGTTTCAAACCCGGCTTTTGCCACCCTCTCTCAGCTGGTCGATAATTCTCTGGTCTCTTCCGTAGACATCCCGCCGAAACACCACTTCATCACCTACGGCGAAGGCGGTGAAGTAGACAAGGTAAACCGGTATCGGATCCTTTAGGTAAGCCGTTGTTGTTTCACCGGATTCGAACAGTCGATCTACCTCCGTCAGGTAGTTGCTCTTGTCGTGGTGCAATACCCACTCGATAAGCTTGCGTGGCTCAGCGAGGCGTATGCAGCCGGAGGAGAAGGTTCGCTCCGATTTCCTGAAGAGTGCCTTGTCGGGCGTGTCATGCAGATACACACTGTGCTGATTTGGCAGCATGAACTTAACCTTTCCCAGAGCATTGTGGTCGCCCGGCAGCTGGCGCAGGCTGAACTGCCCGGGCCCCACAGACTGCCAGTCTACCTCCGTCACGGGCACGAATTCCTGGCTGCCAGCCAGCCGTGCCTGGTATCCTGCCGCTGCCAGCGGGGCCGGATCCTGGCGCAGCAGCGGTAGTTTGTCCTTGACCGCGATACTGTAGGTAACATTCCAGTAGGGAAAAAACACCAGATACTGCATGTCTTCGGTGAATATCGGCGTTTCGCGGTAAGGGCGACCGACTATGATGTCCATACTGAGCGCCTCCGCATTGTTTTCGATGACCCGCATCTGGAACGCCGCGATGTTCACCCGGATATAGGTGGAAGGGGTATCTCGAGGCAGCCAGCGCCAGCGCTCCAGGTTCGCATCAAGACGTTCAATCCATGAGAAACGTGTGGCATTCAGAACCTGCAGGGTGGCCTTGCCAACAATTCCGTCTGCCTCGAGCCCCGCTCCCTGCTGAAAACGGATAACCGCCCGCCTGAGTTGTTCATCGAAAGTTCCGGAGTGTTCGCCAGGCCCCAGCAGCCTTTCCTGTAGCTGTGCCACTCGCGGGCCGCTGGCGCCGGGTTTCAGCGCAGGACCGCCATCCACAGCGCGGCTCGTGGTATCCGCTGCGGTGGAAAGTTCAGAACGCTTTGTCACCAGCGCCCAATACTCCGGTGCTTGGGGCCACAGGGCATGCAGCAGGTCACTGAGCCCCTTACCTTGTTCAATCAGTCGATGCAGCAGACCCCTGGCATCAATGGACTCACGTTCCAGATACCACTGGTCGTCCACCTGCGTCACCGCACCACGGTAGCGGTCTCGCACCTGGGACAGAAAGGCATCGGTGTAAAGTACATCCAGCTGTGTTTCTGGCAGGCTGCCCGCTAGCAATTCGTCGTAGTGGTAGCGATGCAGCGCCAGGCCGTGGTCAGCAGAGCGCAGGATCTCGCGCTGCAGGTCTGCGCGCAGCGAGGCCAATGGCCCGTCGGCGAACCACAGGGACCGGTAGTGATAGTCGCCATAGACGGCTGCCAGGTCGTCGATGTTGCGCACCGATGACGCGGAGCTTGCGTGATTGCCTCCGTTCAGGCTTTCAATTTCCAGGCGCAGTAGGTCACTGCCCGCAGCGAACCCCACTCGAGTGGCGCAGACAAGCATCAGTAACAGCAAGAAATGCGTTTTCAGGTGGTATATCAATGGCGGCTTCATATGCCGACAGTACCATATTTCGGTTTTTAGCCGGGCAAAGTCATGCCCACGGACGGAGGTCGCTGTAGCCACCTGAACTCTGGTGCGGCTCCTGCCGCCAAGGCGTGCACCGTGCGTCAATCATCCCGCCGCGCGTTGCTCAATGCGCACACCGTCAGCAAGGCTTGAACCTGGATACAGCACGATCGTATCGCCCACTTGCAGGCCGTCCAGTACCTCCGCCTCAACACCGTTGTTGCGTCCAATCCTGACCGGGGTCAAGCGGGCTTTGCCACCCTGCTCGCGGAATACGGCCCAGTCGCTGCCGCGCCTGAAGAGCGCGCTTGCCGGTATCTTGAGGATATCATCGGCCTCCCAGATGATTATCCTTGCCTCGACTCGGTAGCCGTGACCCAGTGCGCGGCGCGCGTCTGCTGGCTCCGTGAATTGTACGATTGTATTCACCCGCTGTTCTTCCACACCCAGCGCCGAAAACTTGGTGAAACCCAGCGGGTCGACGCGTTCGACGATGCCGTGCAACGTCGTTGGTCCGCCCCAGTCCTCGAGGATGACGGTATCCCCCGGGGACACCTTGACGGCGTCCGTCGACAGCAGTTCCACAACGACCTCGAGGTCGTTCTCGATATTACCAATTTCGAGAATCGCGGTGCCGGCCGGCAAGGTTGTCTCGCTTTCCTGCAGTACGCGCAACACGCGACCTGTGGCCGGGGCATACAGGGGAATGGACTCGCGCTGCGTGAGCATCGTCTCCGCCGGTACATCCGCATCCTGAAAGCTGATCAGGCTTGCGCGCGCATTGGCGAGCTGCGCTTCGCGCATTGCGATGGCGGCCTCTGCTGTACCCAGTATAGCCCCGGCGCTGCGCGCTTCACGCACCGCGCGATCCAGTTCTGCTTCGCTGACCATGGCACTTTCGCGCAGACGACGTACGCGCTCGAGGTCGGCTTTTGCCAGGTCACTGTCGGCAACGGCCTTATTCAGCTCTGCGCGTGCCAGTCGCAAGGCGGCCTCGGCGGCTGCAACTTCGGTCAGGGCCTGCTCGCGGGTACGTATGTCCAGCGCATCGGGATTGCTTGGCAGCATTTGCGCTACTATGCTCTGGTTGTGCACAACCGCATCGCCGGGCAATACCTCGACGCGCTGCAGGCGACCTGCCACGGGGGTCGCCAGCACATAAGCATCGTGCACGCGAGTGCGTCCCTCTTCGTCAATCGTTACCGACATTGTCCCACGGTTGACCGCTGCCAGATCCACGAGCAGCGGGCGCGGCCAGAAGGCGAAGATCAGCGCGGCCGCGACGATCACGGCCGATGTGAGGCTGATGATTGTTCTGGAATGCTTTCTGGCCATGATGCTATTCCCGTCCCTTGAGTGCCAATACCAGATCGGTGCGGTCCAGATCCCGTTTCACCAGCCAGCCTGAAAATGTGGCTGCCGCAATTACGGCAAGAGCTGCTGCCCCGTAGCCGACCGGTTGAACCGTTGCCGGAATCTGGTAAAGGTCGGTGCTGAAACCCGCAGCCACCGCAAACGACAGGTAGTAGCCCAGTACCGCGCCCAGTGGCAAGGCGGCCATTGTAACGAGAGCGAGTTCACCGAGCAGCACAAAGGCGGCCTCACTGCGCGAAAAACCGATGACACGCAAGCTCGCCAGGTCTCGGGCGCGCTCGGCGTAAGCGATGCGTGCTGCATTGTAGACGATACCGAAGGTGATGATGCCGGCCACGGCCATCATTATGTAGCGCATGGCACCCGCGCCCATATCCATTTGTTTTTGCAGCGCATTTCTTGCGTCCTGTTTCAGGCTGACGCTAGCCACTGCCGGCATGTCCTTGAGCATACGGTAGACAGCGTTTTGATTGGCACTGTCCACACGCAGGTATGCGCCGGATATGCGGTTGGGCTCACCGAGTGCACGGCTGAGGGCGGAAAGTTCCATATAGGCTGGCGAACCGAGCAGGGTTTCTGCGATTCCCGTCACGGGTACGCGTAGTGTCGGCCTCCTGCCCTCGCGGACCTCCAGAGTCAGCAGATCTCCTACCTGTGCTTTAAGGATGTCCGCCAGCGCCTCCGCCAGCACAATGCCTCCAGCGTGCAGCTGAACGGGCGCCATTCTGCTGTCCACTGCGCGATACAGGCGTGCATCGGTCGTCATACCGCTTATGACGCCCAGGTGACGCTGGACACCGTGTTGCAACACCGCAGACACATGGCGAGCGGGTTGTACGTCAATAACGCCGGGAATACTGCGCAGGTTAGCCAGCGCGGTGTTGGAAAGCGGTTCATTGAAGGTGACGCTGACGTCACTCTGGTCGATAACATTGAAGGTCAGGTCGATCGCCTGATTGAAGCCATTCATGATGCCGATCATGGCGACGGATAGCGCCATGCCAGCCGCGATACCGGCCGCGGCGCCGGCCATACGTCCGGGCTGTCGGGTCAGGCGGCGCAGCACCATCCTGCTGGGTTGGTCCAGCACCGACTGCAATGACCGGGCAGCCTCGCTGAGAGGACGATAGTGGGGCGGTGCGGGAGGCTGCATCGCAGCGGCGGGGGTCATCCGAAAAACGCGTCTCAAGACGATGACGCCTCCGGCAGATGCCGCACCGATGCTGACGCTGAATGCGGCGATGAAGGATCCGGGTTCAAGCTGGAAAATCAGGAAGGGAAATTTGAAGTAGAGCAGATACAGGTCAATGAGGGCGCGACCCGCGAGAATTCCCAGTACACAGCCCACTGTTGCTCCGCTGGCGGCGATGGCGAGAATCAGTTTGAAGTAGTGTACTGCGGTTTCGAGATTGCTATAGCCAAAGGCCTTCAGCAGGCCTATCTGCCCGCGTTCAGCCTCCACCATGCGGAAAATGACGATGTACAGAAGGAAGGCGGCGACTGCGAGGAAAATCGGCGGCACTGCCGCCGCGGTCGCGCGCAGGCCGGCAATCTCTTCACTGATGAACCGGTTTGATACGTGATCCGCCACGGCGTAGGCGCCGAAGCCGCCATAGGGCTCAAGCAGGCGATCGACAGCATGGATAACCGCGGGAGGTTGTGCCCCTCCTCCAATGGACAGCAGCGCCTCATTAAAGGCGCCCTCCAGGTCATAGGCCGCTGCCAGGGTCTGCATGCTGATCCAGATGACGCCGTAGCGCGCATCGTCAGACATCAATTCTCCGGGCGCCGTGGTGTAGAGAAATTCCGGTGCCTGGGCCAGACCGACGATGCGTAACGCGTGACGGGCACCGTTCATGGTGATATCCAGCGTATCCCCGGGCAGCAGGCTATGTGCCTCCGCGAAACCCTTGAGCAGTAGAATTTCGTCGTGGCGATCACTTTGCGGGGCGCGACCTGAACTCAGGTAGAATCCGTTAAGCCGCGGTGCGTGGAATTCAGGCAGTGATACGACCCTGGCGCGCAGCGGGATGTCCAGGCCAGGCAGGTCGATCAGCGCATGCCCCGTAATGCGTCCCTCCACTGCAGCGACAGAAGGCAGAGCGCTGAGCTCTGCGAGGAGATGTCGAGGTGCGCGCTTCACCGGCGCGAATACTTCGGCCAAACGGTATCGCTCGTAGTAGGCGCGCCGTGTTTCATCCAGTGAAGTCACCAGACCAGACATCATCACCAGCAGCAGAACACCGACGGCAATCACCGCGGCAATCGCCGCCGCCTGACCCTTGATCCGCCAGAGGTCCCTGAGCAGCTTGCGATCCAGGGGAGTCACGACCGGGTCACCATTCGATGTCGCTGGGGTCACGCTTGTGAGCATTGCGTTGGATATCCCGAATGCGACCGTCGGCAAAGTGAATAACCCGGTCTGCCATGTCCGCCGTCGCAGCCGCGTGCGTCACGATCAGTACCGTGGCTCCCAGCTGTTCGTTGACCTCTTTGAGTACACGCAGTACGGCTCGTCCGGTACTGCTGTCCAGTGCACCTGTGGGTTCATCGCAGAACAGGACGTTGGGCTGTTTTGCCACCGCGCGTGCGATGGCGACCCGTTGCTGCTCGCCCCCCGAGAGTTGGCTTGGAAAACTTCCGCCACGATCACCCAATCCCACCAGGTTCAGGGCATGGGCAGGGGGCATGGGATCGCTGGCGATTTCCGTGACAAGCTCGATGTTTTCGTGGGCGGTGAGTCCCGGCATCAGGTTATAAAACTGGAAAACAAAGCCAACGTGATCCCTGCGGTAGCGGGTGAGTTGCGCATCGGTCATCTCCGCGAGATTCCGTCCCTGAAACAGCACATCGCCCCTGCTGGCGCGGTCCAAACCGCCGAGGATATTCAGTAGCGTCGATTTGCCGCTGCCTGAGGGTCCAAGCAGTACCACCAGTTCGCCGGCGGGAATGTCGACATCAACACCGCGCAGGGCTTGCACTTCGGCAGCGCCCTCTCCGTACACTTTCCATACGCCACGAGTCGTAAACGCGTTCTGAGGTTCGTTTCCTGATAGCTTGCCCATCTTGTCACGTTCCGATGATCTGATGCTGCGGTCGCTAGTGACGCCCCTCGCCGCCGTGTTGCTCACGGACGAAATTGCGCTTGGAAATCAGTGAGGCAATGATAACGCCGAGGGTGACGACCGCAATCATGAGTGTGGAGAGGGCATTGATTTCCGGGCTGACGCCCAGGCGGACCGCGGAAAATATCTTGATCGGCAGCGTGGTGGCAGACGGGCCGGTGGTGAAGGAGGCAATCACAAGGTCATCCAGAGACAGGGTGAACGCCAACAGCCAGCCTGAAACAACGGCGGGCGCAATGATCGGCAGGGTGACCAGTCGAAAAGCATCCCAGGGCGAACATCCGAGATCGAGAGCGGCTTCTTCCAGTGACTGGTCAAAGCTCACCAGACGCGACGACACAACGACTGACACGTAACACATGGAGAACGTCGTGTGCGCCAGAACAATGGTTAACACGCCACGATCGAGACCGATACCGATAAACAGCAGCAACAGCGAAAGGCCGGTGATGACCTCTGGCATGACCAGCGGGGCGTAGATCATGCCTGAAAACAGGGTTCTGCCAGGAAACCGGGCTCCGCGTACCAGCGCATAGGCCGCCAGTGTTCCCAGCACGGTGGCCAGCGTGGATGAGAACACGGCAACTTTGAGTGTGACCCAGGCAGCGTCCAGGAAGGCCTGGTTACTGAGCAGTTCTCCGTACCATTTGGTGGAAAAGCCAGTCCAGACGGTCACCAGCCGACTCTCATTGAAACTGTAGATCACCAGGATGATCATGGGCAGGTAGAGGAAGGCGAAACCGAGGGTCAGCGACGTGATATTGAACCAGCTAAGGCGCATCAGCTTTGCGCCTCGTTCTGCTTCTGCTGATTCTGCTGGAACAGCACGATGGGAATAATCAGTATCAGCACAAGGACAACCGCAACCGCCGAGGCGATTGGCCAGCCCCGGTTGTTGAAGAACTCTTCCCACAGGACCTTGCCGATCATGAGCGTTCCCGAGCCACCGAGCAGTGAGGGAATGACAAATTCACCCAGTGTAGGAATGAACACGAGAAAACAGCCGGCAATAATGCCGTTGCGCGAAAGCGGCACTGTAACAAGCCAGAAGGCTTTTGCGCGGGAGCAGCCCAGATCTTCCGCAGCTTCAATCAGGGAGCTGTCAAGGCGATGCAGCGCGGCGTAGATCGGCAGAATCATGAACGGAATGTAGGTGTACACGATGCCGATGTACACGGCCACTTTGGTGTTGAGAATAATCAGTGGCTCGCTGATTACGCCCAGGCCCAGCAGCAACTGATTCAGGTAGCCTTCCTGGCTGAGAATGCCCATCCAGGAATAGACCCTGATCAGAAAACTGGTCCAGAACGGCAGAATCACCAGCATCATCAGGGTCGCACGCCATTCGTCGGGGGCCCGTGCCATGGCATAGGCTATGGGATAGCCAACAAGTAGCGTCAGTAATGTCGAGGTCGCTGCAATCTGCAGGCTGGATAGGTAGGCTTTCCAGTAGAGATCATCGGTGGTGAGAAAGGTGAAGTTCTCAAAATCCAGCTGTGACAGGAATGCGCCCAGACCGTCTTCCCAGCTGAACTGGGGCAGATAGGGCGGACGCGCCATCGCGACATCCGACAGGGAAATTTTCAGGACGATTGCGAAGGGTATGAGAAATAGCGCAAGCAGCCACAGGTAAGGAACGATAATGATCAACACTCGTCTCATTAACGCTCCAGAAGCACACCTGCCGTTGCATCCCACGACAGCCAGACCCGGTTTTCCCAGGTAAAGCCCCTGTTCTCAATGCGCCTGGTGTTGGCGGTCTGCGCTTTCAGCAGGCGTCCGCCTGCCACTTCCACGTGATAGGTGCTGATATTGCCCAAGTAAGCGATATCATGGATGCGGCCCTGAATGGCGTTTTCCGCGTCAGCCGGGCGATCCGCCGTGACCAGCACCTTTTCAGGACGGATTGCCAGGAAGGCCTTCTGCGCCGGTGAGAACGTCATCTCGGATGCCGCCACCAGCGGCGCCTGGCCGTCGGCCCAGTGCAACGTGTAGTGTTTTTCGCTGGCGCGGTGGGCAGCGCCTTCAATGATGTTCACGTCACCAATGAAGTCGGCGACATAAACGCAGTTGGGTGCCTCGTAGATGGCGGAGGGAGTTGCAACCTGGATCAGTTCGCCTTCGTCCATGACCGCAACCCGGCTGGCGACTGTCATGGCCTCTTCCTGGTCGTGGGTCACGATGACGAAGGTGGTACCGGTTTTCTCCTGGATGTCCATCAGCTCGAACTGGGTTTCCTGGCGCAGTTTCTTGTCCAGCGCCCCCATGGGTTCGTCCAGAAGCAGCAGCTTGGGCGCTTTGGCCAGGCTCCTCGCGAGTGCCACGCGTTGTCGCTGGCCACCTGAAATCTGGTGCGGCTTGCGCCGTGCAAAACGCTCCAGATGGGTGAGCTTGAGCATCTCTGCAACGCGTTCGCGCAGAGCGTCTTTGGGCATCCCATCCCGTTTCAGCCCGAAGGCAATGTTGTCCCAGACGTTGAGGTGCGGGAACAGGGCATAGGATTGGAACATCATGTTCACGGCGCGCTTGTTCGGGGGTACGGGTACGATGTTCTGCCCTGCGAGTTCTATGTGGCCGGAACTGGGGGTTTCGAATCCGGCCAACATGCGCATCATGGTGGTTTTGCCGCAGCCGGAAGGGCCCAGCAGGGCAAAAAACTCGTGTTCATAGATATCCAGTGTGAGGTCGCGGACAGCAGTGAAGTCGCCGAACCGCTTGGTCACGTTGCGGAACCGGATCAGCGGTTCTGCGCCAGGATCGGTCCAGGGGGCGAAAACGTTTTCCGGCATTTTGCCCTCGTCAAATGCAGAAAGTCATGGGGCGCCCAGGCGCCCCGGCAGGGCATCAATGCTCACGTTCCCGATTTGACCCGGGTCCACAGTCGGGTGACAGTTCTCTGCACATTGGCTGGATAGGGCGTCGTAATATACAGGTTTTCCAGGGTCGCAGCGTCCGGGTAGATGGCTGTATCCCCGATCACTTCCGGGAGCAGGAACGCCTGGCTGGCCAGATTCCCGTTAGCGTAGAACACGTAATTGGACGCCTGCGCCATGTTCTCAGCATCCATTATGAAGTTCAGGAACTTGTGGGCACCCTCCGGGTTTGGGGCATCAACCGGGATTGCCATCTGGTCAAACCACATCAGGGCACCTTCTTTCGGGGCGTGGTAGGCAATCTCAACGCCGGCCTCGGCCTCGGCAGCCCGGTCACGTGCCTGGAGAATGTCGCCAGACCAGCCAAAGGCAACGCAGATATCGCCATTGGCGAGCGCGTTGATGTACTCGGAACTGTGGAACTTCTGCACATAGGGTCGAACAGCCATGAGCAACGGCTCGACCTTGGCGATAACGGCCGGGTCGTGGCTGTCCGGATCTTCACCGATATACTTGAGCGCGGCGGGAATCACCTCTGCTGGCGCGTCCAGGACGTGTACGCCGCAGGCGGCGAGCCGCTCCATATTTTCCGGCTTGAAGATCAGGTCGAGTGAATCGATCGGCGCATCGGCACCCAGCACCTCGGCCACGCGGTTGATATTCACACCGAGGCCGGTGGTGCCCCACATGTAGTTTACGGAATATTCATTGCCGGGATCGTAGCGCGAGGTGCGCTTCTCGATAACGTCCCAGAGGTTGCTACGGTTGCTCAGCTTTGACGGGTCCAGCTTCTGGAATGCGCCAACGGCAATCTGCCGCTGCAGGAAGGTACCTGACGGCACAACCACGTCGTAACCGGATCCGCCCGCCAACATTTTCGTTTCCAATACCTCGTTGGAATCAAAAACGTCGTAGATCAGTTTCAGCCCGGTCTCCTCTTCAAACTTGGCGAGCAGCGCTTCGTCGATATAGTCAGACCAGTTATAAACGCGAACTTCGTCTGCCGCGTTGACGACTGTCGCGCATGCAAACAGCAAGGCCAAACCCAGTGACTTGCCTTTCATGACGTATGCTCCGGAAGTGAATTTCTGTCGAGTATCTACCGGCAGTTGCGATTCGATCAAGTGTTTCTGCTCTGCATAACGGTGTTTTGTTCACGCGCTCTGTGTGGCGCGCGTGAGTCACACTGAGCGTCGAATGCAGCGCGCACCATGTCGGCTCATTCCAGGGCCTGTCGCGCACAGTATTGATGCATGTTTTGTTCAGTAAGCCCGCATCTGGCAGGAGAGTGGACGTCTAAGACGTGTGGGAGCAAGGTATTACGAGGCTTTTCCGGACAGGGTGGGGGATTGGCATAAAACTCGCTTGGCTATTGTCGTGGCCGAAGTGATCTGCACAGGCAGGGTCATCCACGGGATCCGGGACGACCCGGACGGCTTATCTGCCGCTTACTGTGTCTGGACGACCAGATGACACTTGTACTCAGGCGAGGCAGTCAGCATGTCGGAAGTTTCCACCGCAACCCCTACCCACGCTGCATTTCAATCGCTGCCCGTCGTCGACGTAACCGGTCTGCGCTCAGATAATCCGGCCCTTCGTCAGCAGGCCGCAGCTGCGTTGGGAGATGCAGCTCGCCGCGCGGGTTTTCTCTATATCACGGGTCATGGCATTTCATCCGATCTCATACAGCGGTTTCGTCAGCGTGCCGCTGAGTTCTTCGCCCAGGACCACGGGGTGAAGATGCAGAGCTACATCGGCTACTCACGCAATCACAGTGGCTACGTGCCGGAAGGTGAAGAGCAACTTTATGGCTCGGTTGTCCCTGACCGCAAGGAAGCCTACGACGTCAACTTTGACATGCGCGACCCAGCTCACGAGCGGCCGATGCTCGGCCCTAATCAGTGGCCCGCGTTGCCTGGTTTCAAGGCGGATGTGGAGTCCTATTACAGCGCGGTCTTTGAATTGGGCAATCAGTTGTTTCGCGGCTTTGCACTGGCTCTGGGGTTGCCCGAGGACCGCTTCTTGCGCCTGGTCAATCGGCCTCCCACCCAGCTTCGCCTGATTCACTATCCGCACGATGCAAAATCAAATCCCGCTGCGGCGGGAATAGGGGCGCACACGGACTACGAATGCTTCACCATTCTATTGCCTACGGCACCTGGCCTGGAGGTCATGAACGGGGCGGGTCAATGGATCGATGTCCCGCTGTTGGAGGGCGCCTTCGTTATCAATATCGGGGACATGCTGGAAATACTCAGCAACGGAGCCTTTGTGGCGACAGCCCATCGGGTACGCAAAGTGGGGCAGGAGCGCTACGCGTTCCCAATGTTCTGCAATGTTGATTATGACGTAGTCATTGAGCCACTGGCAGAATTGCTGGTCGATGGAACGTCTCCGCGCTACTCGCCACAGGTCTGCGGTGATCATCTCTTTGCGCAGACCGCACAAACCTTCGCCTACCTGAAAAGACGTCTGGCCGCCGGTGAAATCACCCTGCCCAAGGGTAGCCTGGGCCTCTCCAGTTTCGGGCCAAAAGTGCGTGCACGGTCATGACGCTGTTGGAGATGATCCAACGCTACCCCCGCGAACCGGCGTCCGGTGTGCCGGACTGGATGCTGGGTTGCTTTCGCCGCCGCTGTATCAGCTTTGCCAATGGTGAGTCGGATGAGCACACCATTGTCTACTGGCTGCAAACCCGGAATCTGACCATTGATCTGCGCTTGCCGAGAACCGAGCAACAGGTTCGTGCGGCCCCGATCGGTGAATACAACGAGCAGGAACTCACCGCGATGGCGAACTACGAGGGCTGGTTGGCTGATTGCGCGTGGAATGGAAAGGAGATGGCGTGGCAGCGTGCAGAGTCTCTGCAGGTGACCAATCGGTGGCCTGAGCCGGCGGTGCTGCACAGAATTGGTAACAGCATGATCGAGTTTGCTCCCAGTGGCGCATACGTCGAAGACTGGCGGATGCAGGCTTCAGCGCCTGGCCCCCTGCTGGGTTTACGACTGCTGCAGGAGTTTGATGCAGTGACGAACAGTTGGGCGCCACGAGGGGGAGGGTTGATTGTCTGCGGAGACTACGCTGCTCTGGTTGTGGGCCGTCCTGCGACTTCCGCAATTGATGCGGCGAAGCCTTTGCAGGACCAGGTTCGGGGCGCTGTCGGTAACGAGGCACGGTTACATGAATTACTTGGTTTTGAAACGTCCATTGCGGTGGGCTCCTTACAGGAAGGCTACACGGTAATGCACAGCACGGTGCCAGAGCGTCAAGGTGCACCGCTGTTCGGTCCGGGGACGTTTGAATGGAACCGCAGCGAGAGCCTGCTAGAGCATCGCGTTCTCCACGAGGGGCAGGAATGCCGGCGACGCTATGCGGTGGATGTAATGCTGCCGCATCAGGCATTCCCCCTCAGTACGCCTTGCGACGCTACAGCAAGCGACTGGTTTATCCGCGAATCGGGCACGTTGCGCCGTTACGCAGAGGTGCTTTCATGAGGTTGTACGCCCCGCGCATGTCGGGCTTTCTGCCGCTGCAATTGGGCGACTTCACACCGCCAACACGTTGGTACGGTCGGCAGCTCATGCTGGTGTCAGCAGGGCCGGAGTGGGTGGCACAGGATTATGCCGCCGTCATGGCGAGCCGACGACACATCAAGCACCTGTTTGGTCCCCGGGACAGTTGGCCTCCGGATGACCTCAGAATTGAGGACAATCTCGCGGATCTTGAATGGCACCGACAGGAATTTTCTGCACTGCGCTCCTTTGCCTATCATCTGCTGGACCCTGAAGGTCTGGCGTGCCTGGGCTGCCTCTACCTTTACCCGACGGCCAGTGATGCTCACGATGCCGAGGCCTACCTGTGGACGCAGGTCAGTCTGCCTCGAGAGCAGGCCGCGCAGATGGAAGACGAGGTGATTGCCTGGATCAATGGATCCTGGCCCTTCGCCGCGATTGCCTGGCCGGGCCGGGTCATTGCGTTTGATGCCTGGGCAGCAGCCGGTCTACCCAATTATTACGCCAGTACACGGTCGCAGCCGCCAAAGCCGGCAGTCGGGGGGTGAATGCATGTCCTGCTCGTCCTCTGGCCAAAGAGTATCTTTTTGTCACACAGCCCTCAGGAGATCCACCATGAAACATCTATGTCGCTCGATTGGAATACCGTTCCTCAGCCTCATGCTTTGCCTTTGCGCGGGTCTGGCCCAGGCCGAGGAAAAGCGCACGAAATTCTCGCTGGCGTGGTCAATCTACGTCGGGTTCATGCCCTGGGCCTACATGGACGAGGCCGGCATTATGGACAAGTGGGCGAAAAAATACGGTATCGAAGTTGATCTCGTGCAGATCAACGACTACATCGAAGCAATCAACATGTACACGGTGGGGGAGTTTGACGGCGCGACCATGACAAACATGGACATGCTCACCATTCCCTCGGCGTCCGGGGTTGATACCACGGCACTCATTACAGGTGACTTTTCCAACGGCAATGACGCGGTGGTCTTGAAAGGGCGCGACAGCATGCAGGACATCAAAGGCATGGAGGTTTACCTGCTGGAGTTATCCGTGTCTCACTATGCGCTGGCACGTGCACTGGAGATGGCCGGTCTGAGCGAGAGGGATGTGACGCTGGTGAACACTTCTGATGCGGATATTGCTACCACATTCAAAAACAGTGATGTCCAGGCCGCAACACTCTGGAATCCACAGCTGCAGATGGCGATGCAGGAGCCGGATGCGGTCAAAGTATTTGATTCCAGCCAGATTCCCGGCGAGATTCTTGATGTCATGGGTGTGAATTCAGACACCTTGAAGCAATATCCGGAGTTGGGCAAAGCGGTCACCGGTGCCTGGTTCGAGACTGTGGGCATCATGCTGGGTGACAGCCCGCAGGCCGTTGCCGCCAGAACCTTTATGGGTGAGAACTCCGGCACCGACCTCGCCGGCTACGATATGCAACTGGCCGCCACCTACATGTTCAAAACCCCGCAGGAAAAGCTGGATTACCTGACCACTGAGCGGGTGCGCGAAACCATGGATTTTGTGACCCGCTTCACCTTCAAGCATGGCCTGTTGGGGGCCGGAGCGCAGTCGCCCGATGTGATCGGCATTGAGCTGCCGGATGGGTCGATATGGGGCAACAAAGACAACGTCAAGATGCGCTTCGACCACCAGTTCGTGCGCATGGCTGCCGACGGCACGCTGTAGGATTACCTGGCCTGCGCCGGCAGTGTTGCCGGTGCGGGCTGCTCACTTCGCGACCCCTCCAGAATGGCCGCGACCAGCACCATGACGCCACCCAAGACCTCATACCATTGCAGGTCAGCGCTCATGATGATGGCGGTCGATGCGACAGCGACGACCAGTTCGGCGACGATGATAATGGCGGAGCGTCCCGCGTCCATCTGCGTTACGCCCCACTGGGTGCCTGTCGTGATCAGCGTCAGCCACAGGCCACCGTAAGCCGCTGCCCACAGCGCAGCGGTAGCTGTCGGCAGGCTGCCGGTGGATGCCACGAAAAGGGAGGAGATGCCTATCATTGCCGCGCAGCCAATGAACATCGCTGCTACCTTGCTCATGACCGGTATGTCCCGGGTGAAGCGGAAGAGAATGTTGGTTGCTGCAAGCCCCATCCCCGACCCCAGTGCGAGGGCATCAATCCATGAAATGCCACTCCAGGACGTGTGCGCGACATCCAGAATGATAAAGGCGCCGGACAGGCACAGCGCGACGGCCAGAATGCGCACACCATCGACATGTTCACCGAGGAACAGGCGTCCTCCCAGCACGCTCCACACGGGCAGCATGTAGAACAATATCATGACCCGGATCACGTCTCCGTGATAAATGGCCGTCTGGAAGGAGGCATTGGCAAAACCGCCGGCCAGCGCGACCAGCGCCATCAGGGACAGTTTGTGCCGCCACAGCTGGCGTTGCCGATACAACCAGGGCAGGAGCAGCAGTGCACCAGAGCAGAACGCGATAAACACCAGGTGCAGTCCATCCAGCCCCTGCTCGCTGAGCGCCTTGATCGGCAGCCAGGTAAGCCCCCAGCCTGCGGAGCTGAAGAAAAGCACCGGTACGGCGAATCGCGTGTTCATTCAGCTTGTCCTACTGGGATTGTTTGAACGTCCTTGCCCACAGCGCCTGCGCCGGAGTGATGAGTGTGACCAGCAAGGCCCCTGCAGCGAGGCCAAAAATGCCATCGGCAAGGCTCGACAACAGGGCTGGCACCATGCCGGTGAAATTCGCCGTGAAATCGGCGATAGCCGAGTGCACGGGTGGAAGCCCATGTGTGAGAATACCGCCGCCCACCAGAAACATGGCGATGGTGCCAAGCACAGAGAGCGTGCGCATCAGGTGGGGCGCCAGCCAGAGAAGCCCCAGGCCCACCCGATTGGCAAGCACGTTTTGCTGTCGACTCAGGTAGATCCCGGCGTCGTCCAGCTTGACGATGCCGGCTACCAGGCCGTAAACGCCGACCGTGATCATGATGGCCACAACGGTCAGCACCATGAACTGCAGGCCGATGGTTTGCATGGCGACGGTACCCAGTGTGATGGCGATGATTTCGGCGGACAGTATAAAGTCGGTGCGAATTGCGCCTTTGATCTTCTTTCTCTCGAGCACTTTCAAGTCTTTCTGCGGCGTCTGCAGGGCCTCTTTCAGCGCCCGCGCATGAGCAGCATTTTCTGTCGGATGCAGGAATGGGTGCGCGATTTTTTCAAAACCTTCGAAACAGAGAAAAGCACCACCCAGCATCAGCAGAGGCGTGATCAGCCAGGGGACGAAAAAGCTGATCGCCAGGGCAGCCGGGACCAGTATGGCCTTGTTAACAAGTGAGCCCTTGGCGACCGCCCAGACCACCGGCAGTTCGCGCGTGGCACTGACGCCCGTGACCTGTTGTGCGTTCAGGGCGAGGTCGTCGCCCAGCACACCAGCCGTTTTCTTGGTGGCAGCTTTGGTCATCAATGAGACATCGTCGAGAAGCGTCGCGATATCGTCAATCAGCGCGAGCAGACTGCTCCCTGCCATCGTGCAGGCCTCCTCGGCCGGGTGGTGCGTGGACGTGCCAGTCTAGCCGAAATCAGCGTTGGCAGAAACGTGTCTCGGTGGCAGAAACGCCTGTGTTATGGTTCTCGTCGTCGGCCAGATTGGCCTTGCGGGCGTCTTGCGATATGCGCAGCAGAAAGAAAGTTGTCATTCTCGGTGCAAATTTCGCGGGTATCGCCTGTGCACGCAGGCTGTCATCGCATTTTGAGGTGACGGTTATTGACGCCTCCGGGTATTTTGAGTTTTTGCCCAATATTCACGAGTTGCTCTCGGGTGTTAAGTCTGCCGATGTGTTGCGCCTGCCCCGCAGGCGGCTGGTGGAGACACCGGGGCATACCTTTGTGTGTGAGACGGCTACCGCGGTCGATACGCAGGCGCGCTGCGTGGAACTGGAGTCGGGCCAGCGTTTTGACTTTGACGCCTGTGTGGTTGCTGTGGGTGGCGTCAACAATACCCTGGGGGTCCGCGGCGCCGAGCAGTTCTCGCTACCGTTCAAGTCGGTCGAAGATTGTGTGGTCATCGCGCAACGCCTGCGTGATCTGTTGACCTCCGGCAAAAAGACCTCCGTGGTGATAATCGGTGCGGGTCTGGAGGGGGTTGAAGCCCTGGGTGAAATCCTGCGTGGCTACCGAAACCACCCTCGGCTTGCCGTGCACGTGGTTGAGTCCGGCGAGCAGATACTGCCGGGCAGGGATCCACGCCTGGGTGACGATATCCAGCAGCACTGCGCTGACTTCCCGGTCACTTTTCATCTTGGCGAATCTGTCGCAGCGCTTGCCAAAACCCGCGTGAAACTCGCTTCCGGGCGTTCCCTGCCGAGCGACGTGACGTTGTGGACCGCGGGTGCAAAGCCCTCTCCGCTCCTGTTCAGCAGCGGCCTGGCGCCCACCGCCAGTGCCTGGGCAGCGGTGACGCCGACCCTGCAGAGCTGCGTGGCTCCCACAGTGTTTGTCATTGGCGATGCGGCGGCGCTACCCGATCGCGTGAGCAAGCAGGCGTATCACGCCCTTGATATGGGGGCGCATGCGGCAGGGAATGTGCGACGTTTTCTCGCTGGCGTCCCGCTCAAGCCGTTCAGTCGCGGCCTGGAGCTTGGCCTCATCGCACTGGGCGATGTCGATACCTACCTGACTGTTGGGCAGCGAATTTTTGCCGGCCCGTCCCTGGCTGCAGCCAAGGAGCTAGTGTTCCAGGCCAATATGGCGAGGCTGGATCCGCCGCTGGGCGCATCTCCGGCAATAGCGCTCGGACAGCGTTACTGGCGCGGGCTGCACCGGTTGGCATTGCCGGCGCTGCGGCCCGCTGCGCTGCGCAATAACCTGTCGGGGTTGCGTGTGATCGCCGGCTAGCGCCGCCATCAAGGTCCGGGATTCAGGTGGCCAGGATCTCGCGTGCTTGCAGCCATTCCCGCAGTTCCGCCTCGGGCATGGGGCGCGCGAAAAAGAAACCTTGAACGATGTCGCAGCCGAGTTCGCGTAAAATATCCAGCGTCGCGCTGTCCTCCACGCCCTCGGCGACCACGTCCAGATTGAACAGATGCCCGATATCAATGATGATCTTCACCAGGTTCTGGTCCTGCTCATCCTCTAGCAGGCGCACGACGAAAGAGCGGTCAATCTTGATTTCCGTCGCCGGTATTTCCTTGAAGTAGGACAGTGATGAAAAGCCGGTACCAAAATCATCAATCGATAAACCGAGGCCCAGCGAGCGCAGCTGTTCCAGGTTATGAAAACCCGCTTCCTTGTCTTCAATCACAGCACCTTCGGTGATCTCGACCGTGACACAGGCGGGGTCCGCACCCCAGATCGCCAACGCGCTTTGCAGCATGTTCGGGAGATCGGGGCTGCTGACCAGATCCGCCGGCAGGTTTATCGCCAGTGGCAGCGTAAAATCCTCTTTCCACTCGTGCTGGTAGCGCAGTGCGCGATTGATAACCCAGCGTGTTAGCTCGTAGCTGCGTCCGGAGGCTAAAGCCAGCGCGATCAGCTCCTCGGGAGGAACGTAGCCGTGGTCGGGAAGATGCCAGCGAATCAGCGCTTCGGCACCGTACACCTTGCCGGTGCGCAGATCGATTTTCGGCTGGAAGTGCAGTTCGAAGGCGTTGTCATAAAGCGCCTCGGCGAAACGCTGCTCCAGTGGCAGTCCGTGCTCCGCAACGGGGGGCTCCTGAATGGCCTCATCAATCTGCAGCGGTTTACCCTGACGTGTTTGCGCCAGACTGTCCTCTGCGCGCGAGAGCATCATTAGAGCGCTTTGTGCATCGCCGCGGCTGACCGCCAGCCCGAGACGCAGCTCAACCGGCAGGATTTCGTCGTCGATGATCAATGACTCTTCCAGCGTGCGCTGCACCCGGTTTACGGCCAGTGCGATGAACGCCGGATTGGTGAGCCTTGGCAGCAGGAAGGCGAAGGTCTTGTTCGACACTCGGTACACGTTGTCAGGGAGCTTGCTCAGGGCCTGCAGCTGCTGCTGAGCTTCTTTCAGCAGGTGGTCGCCGATTTCAAAGCCGTGCCGGTGGTTGATGACGCGCAGGTTGTACAGATCGATCAACAGCAGCCCAGTGTGCTCACCGTGCTCGCTGGCCAGGGCAATCGCCGCCTCCAACGCTGCGATGAATGCGCCTCTATGGGCTACGGGTGGGGGAGGGTTCACGGCGGCCCGCTATAGATGGATGCTGTTCATGTCGATGCCGTAGGCCCCTGGCTCCAGGCTGTTGGCGATGTCGAGAGGTCTACCCTGGCTGTCCTCGGTTTCGTGGAGGAGATCCACCATACGCACGCTGGTCAGGGGTTGCTTGTCGGCATCCAGCACAACCATGATGCGCGGTCGCAGGCGTCGGGTGCGGTACTCGGCCACCACCACCGCGACCTCGCCAGAGGACAGTTCAATCAATGTGCCCGCCGGATAGATGCCGACCGCCTGGATAAACTCCTCAACCAGCTCGGCCTGGAAGTCGATGTCCTTGACGTCGTACAGCATCTTGATCGCGGCAGAGGGTGAGGTTGCCCGCGCGTAGCTGCGGTGGCTGGTGATGGCATCGTAGCAGTCAACGATACCTGCGATGCGGGCAAAAATGGGAATGGCATCACCGCTCAATCCCTGGGGGTAGCCGGAACCGTTATGGCGCTCATGGTGGTGCGCAACCATATCCAGCACATCGCGGTTCATGAGGCCTGTCTCCGCCATCATCTCCACGCCATGCCGCACGTGCTCGCGCACAGCATTGAGCTCTTCGCTGGTCAGCTCATGGTCGCTGTTCAACAGTGCCGGATCTACACGCAGCTTGCCGATATCAAAGAGCAGGCCCCCGATCGCCAGGGAGCGCAGGTCGGATCGGGGCAGGCCCAACTGCCGACCGAGCGCCACGCCCCAGATGGACGCGCCAAGCGAGTGCTGATAGGTGTATTTGTCCTGCTCCTTGAGCCGGGCCAGCCAGATGCAGGCATCGGGGTTGCGCGAGATGCTGTCGATCATTGGCTCCACCGAACGTTTCACCCGCACAACATCCACGGCAGCCCCGTCCCGGGCATGCTGGAATACTTCCTCCAGACCGTCTGAAAGCTGCTGTACCGCTTCCTCCGCGCGCGGGTACTCCTCCGCCCAGTCCGCTGTATCCGTGTAGGTGACCAGTCGCCGTTTGGGAAACATGGCTTCCCGGGATATTCTCGGGCGCTGCACGCGCCTTTTTTGCTGCAGCGCGTAGTCGACATGGCGGCTTTTTTCAATATCGACGAACACGTACTGGCAATGCCTGCGCAAATTGCGGATATCCTCTTCCGAGGTGATGCGAAAGCCCTGCAGAATGAATGGCGTTTCCAGCCACGGGCGGTCCAGGCCCGAGACGTACATGCCCGGCTTCAGATCGGCAACATAGACTTTAATGACTTCTATCATTATGCGTTCAGGCTTTCTTGAGGGATTCCATCGTAGTACGACACGGCCTGCATTGCCACGCCGTCGTCGGAAGATGCTTCCCTGTGGTTCAGCCCGCCATCCCTCCATGGTGGTGTGACCGTCTGTTTTACATCAGCAGCATCGTGGCGAGCAGGAGCATCAATCCCATACCCAGCACATCGGTGAACGTGGTGAGGAATATGCTGCTTGCCATTGCCGGGTCTGCCCCGAAACGTCGCAGTGTCAGCGGCACGACAACGCCGAATATCCCACTGCCTACGCAGGCGCCTACCATCGAAACGAGAATCACCAGAGCGAGCACCGCGGGTTGCGCGGTTCCGGTGCTGGCAGCGTACACCCACATGGCGGCCGCTGCGACCAGTCCGACAGCAAACCCGTTCAGCGCGCCGAGAATGATCTCTTTATGCAGCAGCTTGCGCACTGGGTAGTTGGCAAGCTCGCCCAGCGTCAGGCCACGCAGGGTAATCGCCAGCGCCTGAGACCCGGTATTGCCGCTCTGGCCGGCGAGTACCGGTAGAAACGCAGCGAGGGCGACAATGCGCGTGATGGTGTCCTCAAACATGCCGACAACGAAGGCGGCGGCAAATGCTGTGAGGAGATTGACCTGCAGCCAGGGGTGGCGCATCCTGAATGCCTCCAGAATAGGTGTGTGGCTACGCTCTTCTTTGTCCACACCCACCATGCTGCCTGATTGGGCACTGAGCTCCGTGGCCAGATGCTCGAACAGGCGCCAGCCCATGACCAGGCCAAGCAGGGTTCCGTCTTCGGAGACCACAGGGTACAAACGGTGGCGACGATTCAGTGCTGCCTGCATGGCCTCTCCCATACTGGTATCGGGCCGAAACGCAAAGGGTGATGTTGTCATGATCTCCTGCAAGGTCTGCCCAGGCCGTGACAGAAGCAGGTCGCGCATGGCCACTACCCCATTCAGGCGGTTTTCGGCATCAACGACGTAAAGGTAGGTAATGCCGCCCTTGGGCAGCGCGTGAACGAGATAGTCCAGGGCTCCGGCGACGGTGGTCTCGGGGCTGAGATAGCCCCTGGCGGGTTCCATCAGAAGGTCTATGCGTCCCGCCAGTCCCTCAGTCAGGGTAAGGGTTTCCGGAGCCAGTGGGGGATGCGGGTTCCGGGCTTCAGCGTTGGCGTTGTGCATGTCAGGCAACCTTTCAGGCAATTGGCCTGAAGCAGGGTGTTGGCGTTGCACAGAGTGTAAGCGTTTTTTGGCTTCGTTGTACGTCGCACACGGGAGGGCCATTCTGCTCCGGTGCCGGCGTAATAAAAAAACCCCCGCGAGGCGGGGGTTACTGTGAGTTGGCCGTCAGGCGATGGTTGTGATGACACCACCGCGGGATTGCCTCATGCAACGCGCTTGCTGAACTCCAGCTCCGGGAAGCCCTGATCCACTGAGTCGCGCATTTTGTCATAGTAGACATTGGCGCCACCGAAGTAGATCAGCACGCGCGGTGCTTTGTCTTCGAGGTTGGCGCCCATCATCCAGGAGTTGACCTTGTCACCCTGGGCCATCAGCGTTTGCTCATGGATTTCCGCGGTGTGCGCGGTCCAGGCGTCCTCCGCTTCAGGGCGCGGGGTGAAGGTGTCATAGCCTTCTTTTTCCATCTTCTCAATGCAGTCCTTGATCCAGATGGCGTTCTGCTCGATGGAGGTGGGGAGATTGGCAAATGGCGCCTGGGGCCCGGTCACCACGAACATATTGGGGAAGTCCGCAACGCAGACACCCATTATGGACTTTGAGGCTTTTTGCCACTTGTCGCGCAGTGTCTGCCCGCTCTCACCGCGGATCGGGAACGCTTCAAGGGCCCCGGTGTAGGCTTTGAAGCCGGTGGCGAGCACGATGATGTCAAACTCATGGTGGCCCTTGGTGCTTGTGATCCCGGTTTCAGTGATCTCGACGATCGGCTCGCGGTCGGCGATGTCAACGAGATGAACATTGTCGCGGCTGTAGGCTTCAAGGTAGCCATGGTCCAGCGGCGGCCGCTTGGCAAACAGCGGATACTCGCCTGGCTTGGGTACCAGGATGTCGGCAATCTCGGGGTCCTCGATGCGCTCCCGCATCTTGCGGGTAATGAATTCGGACGCCCACAGGTTTGCGTCCGGACTGGAGAGCAGGTCCTCGAAGGTCTCGAATACCCAGCGGAAACTGCCAGTCCATTTTTCCTCGAAAATACGCTCGCGTTCTTCCGGCGACGTCTCGACGGCAAGGCGACCCTCGGCGGTGTCGAAGGCCATGCCGAACATGTGGTTGCGGCACTTCGCCACGATCTCGTCGTAGTTTTCCTTGATTTCCTTTTCCCACTCCGGGGTCATGGGTGCCTGCATGGCGGGCAGGATGAAGTTGGGTGTGCGGTGAAAAACCGTAACGCTCTTGGCCGTTTGGGCCATGACCGGAAGCATTTGCACGGTGGTGGCGCCTGCGCCAATGATGCCCACCCGCTTGTTGTCGTAGTCAATGCCTTCCGGCCAGCGCGACGAGTGAAATAGCGGGCCCTTGAAGGTATCCATACCCTTGATCCTGGGGATGACAGGCTCGGAGATCATCCCCATGGCACTGATAAAGTACTTGCAGGTAAACGAGTCTCCACTTTCCGTGGTGACCTTCCAGAGACCACTGTCTTTCTGGTATTCCGCGGCAACAATCTCGGTGTTGAGCTGAATGTTTGGCCACATGTCACATTTGTCCGCAACAAAGCGCATGTAGTCATGCGTTTCTTTCCAGTCGGGATAGCGGCGCGTCCAGGACCATTCCTGCAGCAGTTCCTTGGAGAAGGTAAGGCAGTAGTAATAACTTTCGCTGTCAGTCATGGCGCCCGGATAGCGATTCCAGGTCCAGGTGCCGCCGATGTCGGACGCGCGATCGAATACGCGGATGGAAAGACCTGCTTCCCGGAGATAGTGAATCAATGCGAGACCGGCAAAGCCGGCACCAACCGCAATGGCGTCAAAATCAGGTTGCTGCTGGGTGGTCATAGCTGTGTTCCTCGTTTTATAAAATTATCTATGCAATGTAGCCGGTGGGGCCGTGTTTCGGCCAGTGCCGTTTGCGGTTGATGGTGTTGGGCCCCGCGGGCTGTGGGCGATGCCATGCCCGGCCTGTGCTGGCTCAGTATACTTGCTAGATGCAAACAATCAAGTTGCAAGCAGCATCATATCCCCGGCGCTGAACAGGGGCAAGCCTGCAGCGTTGGGAGCGGTGCGGAGACGGAGGTTCGGGGTTATTCCTGTGCCGGATCCCGGGCGGCGAGCAGTACCGTCCAGGCCAGGCCCAGAAGGTCAGAGAGGTTGTGCACGTCGGCTTGGGCCATGACCCTCGCCAGCCCGGCGCTGTCCAGCTGCACCATTGAGCGGCCGCCGCCCGGGAAGGTCAGCTCCACAGCGCAGGCGGCCTCACCATCGTGCGTCGGTGTGAGCTGAATGGCACTCACTACCGGACCCGGGTTCACGCTGTCGGCGGGCCTGTAAACACGATATCCGAGCAGGTGAGCCGGGCAGGCGCGGGGCGGAACACCAGGTAGAGGTTCCAGCTCTGCAGATTGGCGATAGCCTCGTCCAGGGGACGCTCGGGGAATTCCCGGCGAGCGATGCTCTGCCAGTCGTCGCCTTCGCGCGGGTAGGTCCAGGGCCTTACCGGCGTGATGTTGGGTTGCATTGGTGTCACTCCTCTGCTGTCTCAGGCGGCGCGCCGTGTGCCACCGGATACGAGTTGACCGCTGCGTGCGGTGGTGTAGCCACGCTCCGCGGAATAGACGGCATCGCCATTGACGAAAACCTGCTGCACCCCGACGGCACGTCGCAGGTAGCGATAACCCTCGCCGGGCAGGTCTTCCACCGCGATTTCAGGGCCGCGATCGATACGTTCGGGGTCGAAGATCACCAGGTCTGCGGCCAGGCCAGGCCGAATGCGGCCGCGATCCTGCAGTCCCCAGTTGTCGGCTATCTGCCCGGTCAGTTTGTACACCGCCTGCTCCAGTGTCAGCGCCGCGGCATCGCGCATATAGCGGCTGAACAGATATCCTGTGTCCCCGTAGGTGGCGAAACGGGTCACGTGGGCGCCTCCGTCACCAGAGCCGACTTGCACCAGCGGGTCGCTGATCGGGCCGGCAATGCGCTCGAGATTGTTGTGCCCCACGGACACGGCACTGAACCGCGTTCGTAATGACTCCTCGACGGCGAGGTCGAGCATCAGTTCCACCGGATCGCAGCCGCGCTCCGCAGCGATATCCTTCAGGCGCCTGCCTTCCAGGGGCTTGTTCACGGGAAGATGACAGCGGCTGACCACGAACTCCGGAAAGTGTACCTCCATTGCGATCGGGTGCATGCCGTTGTAGGCCTCGTCGACCAGCTGCCGGCGCACATCGGGGTCCTGAAAGTCGCGCAGGGTCTCCGCCGCGGGTTTCAGGATAGTTGCCCACCAGGTGGGCCGGGAACTGAAGACCGAGGTGGGTACGTCAAACTCGAAGGTGACATCAATAGGCCGCGTCTGCATCTGTGGCACGACTCGCGCTCCGTTTGCGACCTGCAGGCGGACCCGCTCCAGTGCCCGTGGCACCAGGTCGGGCGTTGCGTTGGAGTCAAACAGGGGAGAAAAGGTCACCGTGATGGCGTGGCGTCGTGACAGGTCACCGAGAATATCGATGCGCGTGCACAGGAGGTCCGGATCCCAGAACTCGGGCACTACCTGCATCACACCGCCGTGCTCCCCGAGGACCGCACAGAGTGCGTCGAGTTCTTCCGGCGCGGCCAGACGACAGGGTACCGGGCGGTGCTCGTGGTCGATATCGACCCAACTGGTGCTCATGCCGATGGCGCCAGCCTGCAGGCACTGCCGCAAAAGCTGCTGCATGTCGGCGATCTCTGCGGCACTGGCGCAGCGCTCGCGGGCGGCATCTCCCATCACCCACAGGCGCAGCATGCTGTGCCCGGCCAGTGTGGCCACATTGATCCCCAGTTCATTCTTGAAGGAAGCGAGATAGTCTTCGAAGGTTTCCCAGTTCCAGCGCATGCCGGCATCAAATGCCGCCGCCGGCATCTCCTCAATCTGGCGGAACACCGCGCCGACGAAGGCCCGGTGTTCCGCGCGCACTGGCGCCATGGTCAAGGAGCAATTGCCGTTGATCACCGTGGTGACACCATGTTCCAGCGAAGGCGTAGCCAGTCCATCCCAGGTGATCTGCGCATCGAAATGTGTGTGCGAATCGATAAAGCCGGGCGCCAGTACGAGGCCTTTCGCGTCAATCACGGTGGCGGCATCGCCCGCGAGGCGCGTGCCCACCGCGACAATCTTCCCGTCCTGGATGGCTACATCGCCTTGATACGCCGGGCTGCCAGTACCATCGCAGACCAGGGCGTTGTTTATTTTAAGTTGATACATACGCAAGCCTCCTTGTTAGCGGGGAACTCTAGGCCCTGTGCCCCCTGTGGGCCATATCAAATCGAACAGAGTGTATGGAGGATTGCACTACGGGCGTGAGCAGGCAATGGCGCAGCTTCCCGGAGCAGGCCAGCAGGCGTTACCTCTCGCCTGGCGCCCGGCGGCAGGGTAGGATGAACATTCGCAATAACAAGAGGCTCAGCCGCCCGGTGACGAAAGACGACGACATGGCGATGGATGCGCTGGTATCGCTTGCCCGGGCACTCGTCGCCGCGCTGCTTTCAGAGGACGCGGAGCTCGCTTTCGTCGAGGAAACGCGGCAGTTTGTTGACCAGCTGGGTGACACGCTCACCCTCCCGGTCACAGAGATGATCAGTATCGATCAGTTTGATCGAGAGGCGCGCCGGGAACTGCTGGATGCAACACTGGCCGAACTGGGATTGTCGCTGGGCAGCCTCGATTGGCGCGCCGATCCGGGCCTGGCTCGCGAGTTTCAGAACCGCATCTGGTCGCATCTTTACCACCGGTTCCTTGCGACGCATCAGGTTGTCAGCAGTCACATCGAGCTGTTGCCCGCACCCGCCGTAGACTATCCACGTCCGCTGTACAGCCCGCCGGATTCATGGCTGTTGTTATTCACCGAACGCGGTGCATGTCGCATACAGCATCCCGAAGGTGATATCACGCTGGGAGGAACTGCCCCGGCGTTGTTACTGCTCCCGCCTGAGTCCGATGTGGTGTTGCGCCGGATGCCCGGTGGCAGCCCCTGCAGCGTATTCAGCAGTGCCTTTTACCCGCCGCAACGCTGGATGCCCTGGCTAAACGACGTCGACAGTGCGGCTCTGCCCGAACCCCTGCCGGTACCGGATGCGCGCATGGCAGGCTACCTGGGGGAATCGTTTCGGCGCATCATCGATATCGCGCACACCACGGGACAGCGGGGGAGGGCGCTGCACCTGAATCTCCTTGAGCACATTCTCCTGCTGCGTGAGGAGCTCGCGCCTGCCAATGACGATGCGCGGTTGGATCGTCGGGTTCTGGCCGCCCGGGATTTTCTGCTGGCGCATTATCACGAGAAAACCACCGTGGAACAGGTCGCCAATGCGGCAGGCGCAGCGCCTTCCACGCTGACCGCCCTGTTCAAGGTCCAGATGGGAGACAACCTCATGCGCTGGCGCGACCAGCTGCGGATGCGCCGTGCCCGCGAACTGCTGCAGGGTACCGAACTGCCCATCAAGGTGATTGCAGCAGAGGTCGGCTATGACGATCCGATGTTTTTCTCACGGCGCTTCAAGCAGCTGACCGGGTGGTCACCGTCGCAGGTGCGCAGCGGTAGCAGTCGCTAGCCAGCGCCACCCGGGCGCAGGAAATAGTGCAACGCCTCCGGTGTATCCTCCATTCCACAGGGAATCCTGCTGTTCTCTAATAAAGGGAATAACGACAACAGCAACCTATCAGGGAAGCCGCATGACTGACGTACCGAGTTATACCGCCAATCAACGCCTGCTGGATCCGCGCCGGCTCGGCACCACCACCATGCTCAGCAGCACCTCAAAGTATCTCAATCACCCGCGGCTGCGTCACTGGGTGGCGGTGGAATCGCTGCGCCGCAACGGGCCGGATATGGACCATTACGGTGGACCGCTGGAGATCATCGATATTTTCCGCGAGCTGGATGACGTCGATGAAATCAACCGGTTGTTTGCTGAGGCGCGAGCCCGTGACAGTGCCCTGGATGCGTGGTTCGAGGCCCGCTTTCTGGTGCCGCATGACCTGCAGGCCCTGGCGGAGCTGCCCGAGGGCACGCTGGGTCGCGAATATCAGAAAATGCTCGCTGAACAGGGTTTGCAGGCCGATTTCCTGCCGTTCGAAAGCACCGCCACGGATTACGACTATTTTCATCGCAGGCACAGCCAGACCCATGACATCGAGCACCTGGTGGTGGGCTATCGCTACGACCCCCTCGGCGAGTTTGCGCTCATTGCAGCGCGTACCACGAACCTGCTGAAGACGTTTGGCCAGGAACTCGGTGAACATATTTCGGTAGTTTCCACCTTGCTGGTCGCTACCGGTATGTCACGCTTCGGCTGCCATTATCCGCACCTGCTCCCCCCGTTGTACAAGGCGCTGGGGGAGGGCAATCGGATCGGCGAACAATTGAACACGCCGCTGTTCATGCCGCGTTATGAAGACATGTTTGAGTGGACAGTGGAAGAAGTGCGCGAACATCTGGGCGTGGTACACAGTCCGGATTTTGAAGACACAATGTGGTCGCTGGGGGAGTACTTCGACGCGGCCTGAGGTACAGCATTGGAGCGGCTTTTGCGCGGCGAAGACGGGAAGCTTTTGCCAGAGCGTGTCCGTGTGCAATAATTCGGACGCCTTCCCATAAGCGATAATAATTATGATGCGTTCCGTTCTGCGTTTTCCGCTCCTCGTTTTCCTGTTTTTGTTCCCTGCACACGCCGCCATGGCGGCGGACATCAGCGGTGCCAACACGGCCTGGATGCTTACAGCCACGGCACTGGTGTTGTTCATGACATTGCCGGGCCTGTCGCTGTTCTATGGTGGACTGGTCCGTGTGCGCAACGTCCTCTCCGTGTTGATGCAGTGCTTCGCGCTGACGGCACTGATGTCACTGCTCTGGTTTGTCGCCGGGTATTCCCTGGCCTTTGGCTCCTCCGGGGTCGAGCAGGGTCCGTGGATCGGTGACCTGGGTAATCTCTTTCTCGCCGGGGTCGCCATGGACGGCAATTCCGGTGACATTCCCGAATCACTGTTTGTCATGTTTCAGATGACCTTTGCGGTGATTACGCCGGCGCTGATCGTCGGTGCTTTCGCCGAGCGCATCCGGTTCTCTGCCATGCTGTTGTTCAGTGCCGCATGGATGTTGCTGGTGTACGCGCCGGTGTGCCACTGGGTCTGGGGTGGCGGTTGGCTCGGTGCCATGGGGCTGCAGGATTTTGCCGGTGGTACGGTGGTGCACATCACTGCCGCCGTAGCGGCCCTGGTTGCGGCGCTGATGCTTGGACCGCGTCGTGGCTTCGGCAGCGTCGCCATGCCGCCACACAACCTGACGATGACGGTGATGGGTGCCGGTATGCTCTGGGTGGGCTGGTTTGGCTTCAATGCCGGCTCCGCAGTGGCTGCAGACAACAGCGCTGCGATGGCGATGCTGGTGACGCACCTGTCGGCCGCCTGTGGGTCTCTGGCCTGGATGACGATGGAATGGATCCGTCACGGCAAGCCGTCAGTGCTGGGCATCGTGACGGGGATGGTTGCCGGCCTCGGCACGATCACCCCGGCGTCCGGCTCTGTCGGTCCCGCAGCGGCCGTGGTCATAGGCCTCACTGCTGGCGTTGTGTGTTACTACGCCACAATTACGTTGAAGAACCGGCTGAAAATCGACGATAGCCTCGATGTCTTTCCTGTGCACGGCGTGGGCGGCATTCTCGGGACCCTGTTGGCGGGTGTGTTTTGTTCGCCCAATCTGGGCTTGTTCAGCGGTAATGGGTTTTCCGATGGCATCACCTCAATTGGTGGGCAGCTCGCGGTGCAGGCCACGGGCGTGGTGGCGACCTTCGCCTATACGGCGATCGTGAGCTATCTCCTGTTCAAGCTGGTAGATCGCCTCATCGGCCTCAGGGTTGACGCTGAACAGGAAACTGTAGGCCTCGATCTTGTGCTGCATGACGAGCGGGGCTACGACCTGTAACTCCGCTGGCCCGCGTCTGTGAGGTGCCTCACCAGGAAAGCGGTTTCATCACGGGCGACCGCGCTGAACAGGGGCTCGACATAGACGCCGAAGTGCCCGCAGGGGTAGCTGGAGATTTCCGCGTCCGCGGCCAGTGATGCAGCTTCGCGGATGGTCGCGGGGGAGATGAAGGCGTCCTGCTCCGCAATCGTGTAGTGAATGGGGCAGCGAATGTTGCCCGCCTGTCTGCCGGGCTTGTAGGTCGCCAGCTGAAACACAAAACGGGCCGCGACGCGATTGCGCCAGCCGGAATCGGCGGGCGTGATACTGGTGATACCGGCAGCTGCTCCAGGCGCAGTCATTGCTGCATGGTCATCCGGATCGCCGATAGCCTGGATGTAATGTGGAGATAGCCCCAGGGCGCCGCGCAGACTGTCCCTGAGCGCGGCAAACAGCAACCACAGGGTTTTGCCGAGAGGCACTTTCTGTTGCGGTTTTTCGGCCCAGCAAAAGGGGATCTGCGCCACGACCGCGGCAATCCCGTGGTCCCGCGCCGCTACCGCCTGAACGTGCGCTCCACCAAACGACGTGCCCCACAATGCGATGCGCTGCGGATCCACACCCGGTTGCGCGCGCAGGGTGCCTATCGCGGCGTCCCAATCCGCCAGCTGGTGCTTGACGCTGAGCAACTGACGTGGCTCACCGGCGCTGGCGCCGAAATGGCGATAGTCAAACAGCAGCACGGCCAGGCCCGCTTCGGCAAAGACTTGCGCGTAGGCATCCAGACGCTGGTCGCGCACGGCGGTAAAGCCGTGCGCCATGACCACGCCGGGCACCGGAGTCTGCGTTTCCGGGCGATATAGCCAGGCAGCGCAATCATCGCTGCCGCTGCGAAATGTCAGGTCGGTACGCGTAAAGCTGCTCACGCCGCGCTTGCCTTCTGCGCCGTGTCCTCCGGTAATGCTGCCGGCGGTTGTCCATTTCTTCGCCGTTTCAACCCGGCTTCGATTTCCTTGTCCAGACGCCCCACGTAGTGATCAAAGTGCAGCTGGATGGTATGCCTGGGACTGGGATAATAGTCGCGCAGGTAGAAGGATTCATCGGACGCAATGATCTCTTCCATCTCCGCTTCCGAGGGTGGGGCGTAGTCGCCATTCAGGTAAGGTACAACCCAGCGTGACTGTTGCTCGGCGAAGTTGACCAGAGTGGGCAGGGACTGGGCCAGGCCCATGTAGATCAGGTTGGGGACGCCGGGTATCAGCATGCGTTTAAACAGACGCGGCGGCTGATTGTCCTCGTTCGCGGTGAATTGCGCCTGGTCGAAGAAGGGAAAACTGATTTTGTATCCGGTGCACCAGACGATGACGTCAAAGTCACTGCTGCTGCCATCGGTGAAATATACCGTGTGACCGTCCATGCGCTCGATGCCGGGACGTGCCTTGATATCCCCGGAACCCGCACGTTGCAGGAATTCCCCGGACACTGTGCCATGGGCTTCCCAGGGCTGATACGTAGGCTGTGGCAGGCCGTAGTCGCGGGGGTTGCCGATCTGTTGCTTGACTACACGGCTCATCAGCCAGTGCTGGATTTTACGCGGCACCCAGGCCGGAAGCATGTTCTTGTCCCCGGGCTTGCCGTTGATGTACTTCGGGAAGACCCACACGCCGCGCCGCATGGAGATATGCAGAGTGCTGGCCATGAAACGCATCGACAGTTCCGATGCGATGTCCATGGCCGAATTCCCGGAGCCGACGACCAGCACGCGTTTGTCGCGCATGTCGATGGGATCAAAGGGCGTATTGTAGCTGTGCGCGTGGATCTGCTCGCCGGCGAATTCGCCGGGATAGGCGGGCTCCGGCCAGCGCGGGTCCCAGTGATGGCCGTTGGCAACAATAAGCACATCGTAGCGCCGTGTCTCGCCATCGCTGGTGGTCACGGACCAAAAGCCGTTGTCTTCGCGGTGCGCTCGTTCGACGCGGGTATTGAAAGTGATCGTGTCGCGCAGGCCGAAGTGGTCGGTGTAGTCGTTGAGGTAGTCAAATATCTCGCTGTGATGCGGATAGTCCGGCCAGTCCTCCGGTACCGGGTATTCCTGCATGCCCATGCGGAATTTTGAGGTGTCAATGTGCAGACTCTGGTAGCAGGCTGACATCCCATTGGGATTTCGGTAGTACCAGTTGCCACCGATATTGTCCGAAGCCTCGAAGCAATCGTAGGCGATGTCGCCTTCTTTCAACCGCTTGATCGTGGTCAGGCCGCTCGGGCCAGCGCCGATTACGCAGCACAGGGGGCCGTTGTTGTTGGCCGGTCGAAATCCGTTGTTCATCTCATTTGCTCCGTCCAGTAGGCGAGTTGCCTGAATTATCGGGTTGGCAACTGGCGAGCAGGTGCTCCAGTGCCGTGTTGAAATCGCCCAGCACCGCGGGCTGCGGATTATCTGAGAGGGCCTGCCGCAGCAGCGGCAGGGCATCCTCCGGTTGGCTGCGCACAAAGCGGCTGAGCACTGCCTCATGCCCGCCGTCGCCTGCCACTGCTTTGAGATAGTTGCCGGTGACCGCCGCGCCCAAAACCAGCTGATTCACCGCATAGTAGAGTTCCAGCGCCCTGCCGGGGGCGAACCCGCGACTGCCAAGCAGCGCAATCAGCTGTTCCAGATACTGCGCTTCTACATCGCCGAATACGCCCCCCTGCATGATCTGGCTGACAAGCTCCGGCCAGTCGAGAGCGGTCTGGCAGGTGCTGCGGGCATGTTCGCGCAGAATGTCCTGCCAGGACTGCCCGTGGTCGACAATGGGTTGCAGCTGTCCCTTGCGCTCGGCGACCAGGCGCAGGAGGTGCTCCCGTCCTTCCACATACCCATACAGCGTCGCGACGCCCACCTTGAGGCGGCTGGCAACGCTGGCCATGTCGAGGTTGCCCGCCGGCAGGCCACAGGCAGTGTCTACAATGGCATCCAGGGTCAGTCGGCGCGGTCTGCCGCGGCGGCCCGGGGTCGGTTTTCGGAGTGACGGCGTCATGCCGCCAATAATATCGAATTATATTCGGAAAAGAAATCAGGCGGACCTTCGGCTGCCCGGTGAATGCTTCAATCACCCGGCCAGCGCTGTGTTTTCCCCGTTGCGACGTCGCCGCTTGCGCACCGCGTATGCAGGCTCCAGGACGCCGGGGCTTCCCCTGCGTGCAGGCGCATCCGGTAGCTGCCCTGTGCGAGGGCCGCCAGCAGTGACTCGCCCTTGAGGTCCCGCTGCTGCAAAACCCTGCCTCGGGGGCAGTGTGCGGTCAGGCACACGCTGTCGTCCGGGTGGCGGCCGAGGTCTGCTGGCAGGCCCTTCAGCGCCAGGTCGGCACTGTACTCGCGGTACAGGGTTTTGCCAGTCCAGCGCGCCAGCCACGGATGCAGCGGAGGGGCTCCACGGAGGGTGCGCGGGCTCACGCGGCGATCCGCCAGGTTCAGGCCGGCATAACGTTCGTAGGCCTCCAGCGTGCGCGCGCGGCCCAGCCCGAACTCTCCCAGCGTGTCAGCTGCGGCATCGCCACCAACCAGTCTGCGGTAGCGCAGCAGGCTGCGCTCATTGCGCAACCACCAGCGCTTGTTATCCGTCCAGTGGCGCTGTGCCTGTTCGCGGCCGTAGTGGTGCCATACTACCAGGCAGCGGGGATGGAACAGATCGTAGCCATGGGTGAAAGCGCGCAGCGCCATCGCCGGCTCTTCGCCAAAAAAGTAGAACTTTGGGTCGTAGGGCACTTCCAGGCAAAAGCAGCCGAGCGTAAACAGGAAGTGTGCAGACAGAAACCGCGCAGGCTCCAGACTCGCGCCGTTCAGGTGCCCTTGCATGGCAACCGGCATCACCTGGAAGGGGCCTCCCTCGGTGAACCCATCAAAGACCAGCCGCAGGGGCCGCGCTGTGTGCTCCACTGGCTTGCCTGGCTCATAGGCCGGTGCATAACTGGTGATCAGCGGTTTTCGGCTGCCCCGCTCGCGGGCGCCTCGCAGCAGGGCCCGCAATGACGTATCCCAGCCGCGGATGAAGCGATGATGCGAATCGATCTGCAACGTATAGCCTTCGCCCTGATACAGGGCCTGCGTCTCGCTGCGCGCCCAGCAGGCTCCGCGGCTCTGGCTGTAGTGCACCGACAGGATACGAACGCCCGGTCGGTCGGCAAATTCCTGCAGGCTGTCGTCGGCATCGTGCTGCCAGCAGATGCCGAATGTCAGCCGCTCCGGTGCATCGGCCTGCGCGATACAGTCGCGTAGCGTCGGCAGCAGCTCCGGGTCGCGGTAGGCCGCAATCTGCACGAAGATGCGATCGTCTTTTGACAGGTCTGGCATCGCAGGGGGCTGATGGCGTCTGTGTCGGGGTTCAGCGTTCAAAAGCGGATAGCGCCTTGGGAGCGCAATTGCGACAGCACCAGCGTCAGGTCCTCGCAGATCCCGACCGCCTCGCCGTAGGCCCCTTCGAGCAGCGCGCGAATATCCTCCGTGCTGCGCTCACCGTCGACCAGTTGCCAGATCAACGCGGCGCTGTCGTTGAGGTAGCAGGCGCGGGTGGTGTCTTCGTTGTACAGCACCCACTCTCCCTCGAGCTGCTCCTCGGACCAGCGTGGATCGCGCTGGGGAATACGCGGTGTGGCTGGTGTGGAGCGCAGGGCGTCACTGGTTCGGCCACCGGCGCCGCGCAAGGTGTCCGGCAGGGTCGGTGGTGTGTGGGCGAGTGTTTCCGGGGAGATGTACCTGTCGGCAAAGGAAATACCGGCAAACTGCTCGTAGTCGGCCAGGGAACGTACGCTGCCGAGGCCATAACCATCGAGGTCGATGGGCGCCACGCCATCCACACCGACCAGTGCCCGGTAGCGCGCCAGCGCCGCTTCGTTGCGCGCACTCCAGTCGCTGTGATCGTCCCAGTGGCAGCGGCGTCCTTTGCGTGAGTATTCGTGCCACACGAGTGTCCGGTGCGGGCAGAAAAAATCGTAGCCACTGGTCCAGGCGCGCACGCAGGTGCCGATTTCCTCGCCGTGGAAGTAGCCGTTGGGGTCAATCGGCACGTCGTGCACGAAGGCGCCATCGCTGAAACTGAAGTGGGCTGACCAGAAACGCGTGGCGACCGGCGCTTCCGGAGGTTCCAGGGGTATGTAGGGGCGCATGAAAACCACCCCGGAATCGTCGAAGCGGTCCGCGCCCAGTAGCCAGATATCCTGGCTGCGCGCCGCGGGGTCATCCTCGGGATCGAAGGCCGGCAGGTAGGTCGTCAGCACCGGCCGCGGCACGCCGCTGCCGCGCAGTTCCTCAAGCATATTGACGAGGGCGCTGTCCCAGCCGGGGGCAAATCGATGGTGGCCGTCCAGTTGCAGGAAATAGCGCTCTCCCCGGTACTGCTGCTGGATCCGGTGACGTGCCCAGCAAACGCCGCGGCTCTGCTGATACGGTACATCGAGGATCTCCAGCTGTGGCGCGTCAGCCAGATCGCCCAGCGAGTCCTCTGGCGCGCGTTGCCAGTACACACAGACGCGCAGCCGGGATGGTGTGTCCGCCATGCTCAACAGGCTCGCAAGCGTTGCCGGCAGGTCGAATTCACGGTACGCGGCTATGCTGATGAAGATATCGGGGCTGTTCATGATTCGCGCCTGTCTCCGGCTGCGTAGTGAAATTCGCGTCGATGTTCAATGGGGGAGGCCAGCAGTACGCCGCCGCGCAGCTCTCCACGTCGGGCGCGCTCATAGAGATGCGCCATCCAGAACTGCTCATGGGGCTGGGGCCAGCGCCTGTCGAGAAACATCCGGCGATTCCCGGCCCGGCTGACGAGCTGCGGCCAGTTGCAGTAAAACACTTCCCCCAGGGCATAGGGCAGCCCCTCGAGCTGTCCGAGCTGGCTGAAATTGACAGGCGGTATTTGCTCAAGGGCCAATCCAGCTGTGCGCCTCGGGTGTTGCGGCCAGAGCTGGGCCCTGCGCTCTTCCGTCACATTGTGCCAGGCCCACTGCTGATCATTGCTGCCGTAAAACTCCGTGAAGCTCAGCTTGAGGAAATCCAGTTGCTTGCTCACCAGTATCGCCAGTGCCCGGGGCAGCAGGCGGTCCACGCGCCGCGCAAAGCCGCTGCGGCAGGTGCCGTCTTGCGCGACGTGCAGCATGTCGTCTTCCAGAAACAGCATGTAAGCCGCACCGCTGTCTGCGAAATGGTCTGCAATGAATTGCCGTCCGCCGCAAATGCCGAGGTTGCCCGGCGCCAGATACCGCCCGCCATGGCGTTGGCAGAGCGCCTGATTACCCCGCTGGCAGTCGGCAGCGGTACTCTGGTCGACGATAAAGAGCTGCACTGCATGCACTGCCTGAAAAGCGTCGGCCCATGATTCCAGCAGCAGGTCCAGCTGCTCGGGGCAATTGAAGGTGAGCGCGTAGATACTGAGAGGCGGGCGTTCAGCAGTGGGTAGCGGAGGGGGAGGTGGCGGGGCTGCCATTGGGCCAGCGCGCCTGTGCGCCGCCCGCTGCACCGGCTTTGATGCCTGCAGCAGTCGCTCCAGGTAGGGTGCAATCAAGCCGTCCTCAGCCAACTGCTCTCGCTGAAACAGTTCAGGGTGTCGGTGGGCGACGATGGTCAGGATGCTCTCTTCTGTCCCCATGTGGCCGGCAGCGAGCGTCGCCTCCAGACACGCGTCATAGGCGGCGCGTACCTCGCGTATCGCGGCTGGCCTGCCCCCAAACAGTCCGCCACGTGCCACCCAGCGCACGTGCTCCACCCCTGACCAGCGGGCCATTGCAGGTCGCTCGAAGCCGTGAACCTCGGTGCCGCCCAGGTAGGGAAAACTCAGGAGCAGAAAGGTCTTGACCTGGGCCGCCAGTCGCGAAGGCCATGCCGGGTCAGTAAGGACAGCGCCGCAGGTGCGCGCAAGTCCGGCATCCAGCCAGACCAGGACATCGCTGTGGAAGGGGTTATCCTCGGCGCTTGCATCGAGCAGGGCGAGCTTGCTCATGACGAGAGGGTTGTAGTGGGGCAGTGCGGCCTGCGGGCTGCCGGAGAGCCAGCTGGCCTGGCGACGCCACCCGGGCTCCTGCCGGATTTGTTGTACACGATCGTAGGCCGCGAACCCCTGCTCGATTGCGGTCAGGGTGAGTGTACGAACTTCAGTATTGTGCCGGCGTCGCAGGCGCCAGACCTCTGGCTCCAGATCGGGCGATGTGTAGATTACCAGCGGCAGATCCAGGCCGAGCAGTGTGCGGAAATGCCTCAGGTAGTCGTCAAAGCTGCGGAGATGGTCTGCCGCCAGGCCGGTGTCTGCGGCACCTCGGCCAATATCGAGCAGTGCAGTAACGGCCGTCAGTGTGACGGCAGGGGCTTCATTCACCCGGAGGTGCTTGGCGCTTCCCCACTGCGTTGCGCTGCATCCGTTTGATGCCCAGATAACCCAGCAGTCCGGCGACGACAGCAGCGAAGCCAGCTGGCGCTACGTCGACCGCAACCGGGGCGGGAGAAGGCAGCGGCGAGGGAGAGGGCGTTGGGAACGGTGTTGGCGACGGCGTCACCTGCGCGTGGGCTGACATGACCACCGAGTCGATAACCGGCTTCACCCAGGACGCGGGGATGGCACCGGTCTGAATGCCGACGCCGACAGCGCCGACGCCCAGCGCTTTCAACAGGCGGCGTTTCCCTGTATCGGTTGTCATGGCCCGAATCCTCGCGAAGTCAAGGCAGCAGACTAGCATGAGGCCAGTGGGCAGACAAACGGTAAAGGGGTTTCGCCTGCTGCCGACGGTGCGTACCGGGCGACGGGCTTTGCCGGCGCCGGACTGGAGGCGAAGGCACAGGCAGTTCATAATGCGCCGCTCACGATCATGCAACGAGTAGATTTATGGCAAGCGGCGGCAAGCTGGATGCCCGTTTCGAGCAAGCGCTCGCGGTACATCAGGCAGGCAATTTGCAGGAAGCGCAGAAGCGCTACCGGCAGATTCTGCGCAAGCACCCGCGTCACGCCCACGCCATGCACTTGCTCGGCCTGATTGACTTCCAGTGCGGGCGCGCTGAGGAAGCGGTGCGCCAGATTGATCGGGCCATTGCGCTGAGTGCCGGCAATCCCGCGTTTCACTCCAATCGCGCCAATGCGCTGCAGCACCTCGGGCAGTGGGAGGCGGCTGTGGCCGGTTACGACGCCGCGCTCAAGCTCAAGCCCGACTACCCGGAAGCCGTGTTCAACCGCGCCAGCGCGCTGCAGAAGCTGGGGCGCTCGCGGGAGGCGCTTGATGGGTTTGAGCGCGCCGCGCGGCTGGCGCCCCGCGACGCGGATATTCTGGTGGGGCAGGCTGCGGCGCTGCGCGCGCTCGGCCGCAGTAAGGAGGCGCTGGCTGCCCTTGAACAGGCCCTGCTGCTGAACCCGGCTTCTGCCAGCGCCTGGTGCCACCGCGGCAACCTGCAGCATGCTCTGGGGGACCCGGCAGCAGCAGAGGCCAGCTACAGTCGGGCGCTGGCATTTCAGCCTGGCCTCGCGCTTGCACACGCCAATCGCGGCCACCTGCATCAGGAAAACGGCGAGTTTTCCTCGGCCATCGCGGACTACCGCCAGGCGCTGGCCGCCGGCAATGCGGCCGCCGAATTTTCCTACCTGCGTGGCGCGGTGCTGCACGCCCGGCTGAGTCTGTGTGATTGGGAGTGCATTGACGCCGAGATAAGCGGGCTGTTGGAGGACGTGCAGCGCGGCGTGCTGTGCAGCGCCCCGTTTCCGCTGCTGACGCTGACTGACGATCCAGCGCTGCAGTCCCAACTTGCCCGCCAGTGGTGTACACAACGCGTGCGTCAAAGACCGCAGCCCGAGTATGCGCCGCCCCGGGCCCCCGGTGCGCGTGTTCGACTGGGTTATTTCTCCGCCGATTTCCACGCGCATGCGACGGCCTATCTGATTGCCGAGCTCTTCGAACGGCATGATCGCGAGGGTTTTGAGCTGATTGCTTTTTCCTACGGTCCGCCGGTGGAGGACGCGATGCGCAGCCGGCTCGAAGCCGCGTTCGATCAGTTTCTGGATGTGCGCGAGCTGGGTGATGAGGCGGTGGCACAGCGGTCCCGCGAGCTGGGTGTCGATGTGGCGATTGACCTGAAAGGCTACACCCGGGACCAGCGCATGGACATTTTTGCCTGGGGTGCCGCCCCGGTACAGGTCAGCTACCTGGGCTACCCTGGCACGCTGGGCTGTCCCCACATCGACTACTTGATCGCAGATCGAGTGCTGATTCCCGCAGAGCAGCGCGCGCATTACCCGGAGCACATCGTGTTCATGCCCGGCAGTTACCAGTGCAACGACAGCCAGCGACCGCTCCCGCAGCAGGCGCCGGCGCGGGCGACCCTGGGGCTGCCGGAAGACGCGCTGGTGTTTGCCGCTTTCAACACATTGTTCAAGCTGACGCCGGAGGTTTTCCACGCCTGGGTGGAGATTCTCCAGGCGGTGCCGAACAGCGTGCTCTGGCTGCTGGAGGGGCACCCCGACGCCATGGCGAACCTGCGTCGCGAAGCCGCGCGAGCCGGGCTGGACCCGCAGCGTCTGGTGTTTGCGCCGCGTGTGCCCCTGGCGGAACACCTGGCCCGGCACGGTTGCGCCGATCTGTTTCTCGACACGTTTCCCTGCAACGCGCACACCACCGCCAGTGACGCGCTCTGGGCGGGGCTGCCGGTCCTGACCCTCGCTGGACGGGGATTTGCCAGCCGGGTTGCAGCCAGTCTGCTGCATGCAGTGGAGTTGCCCGAGCTGGTGACGCACAACCTTGCCGACTACGTGCAGACCGCCATCGCGCTGGCCTGCGATCCGCAGCGCCGCGCACACCTGCGCGCGCAGCTTGCAGCAGCGCGTACCAGCTCCCCCCTGTTTGATGCGCAGGGTTTTGCCCGGCAGCTGGAACAGGCCTACAGGACCATGGTGGATTTCCGGCGCCGCGGTATTGCACAGCAGGATATTCACCTTGAGCCGTAAGACATCGAAAGGGGCCCTGCCACCGGCACTTCAGGCGCGCTATCGCGAGGCGGTTGCCCTGCACCAGAGTGGACAGCCGGCTCGCGCCAGCGCGCTCTACGCCGAGGTGCTGGCGGTGCGACCACGGCATTTCGACAGTCTTCACCTGCGCGGGGTGGCGGCGCTGCAACTGGGGGATACCGAGCGAGGCATACAGTGGTTGCAGGCGGCGATCAAAATCGACGGCGGAGTGGCTCCGGCGCATTTCAACCTCGGTAATGCGCTGCTTGCTGCGGGCCAGCTGGAGCCGGCTCTTGCCTGTTTCGATCGGGCAGTGGCGCTGAAACCCGATTACGCGCAGGCCTGGAGTAACCGCGGCAATGCGCTGCTGGATCTGCGCCGGGTAGCGGAGGCACTGGACAGTTACGACCGTGCACTTGGCTGCAAGTCGGACTACGCGGACGCCTGGTACAACCGGGGCAATGCGCTGCTGGATCTCGGCCGACCGGCGGATGCCCTGGCAAGCTTTGACCGGGCACTGGCACTGGATGCGCGCCACAGCCAGGCCTGGTGTAACCGTGGCAAGGCGCTTGCCGACCTGCAGGCGCTGGTACCTGCGGCAGAGAGCTACCAGCGGGCCCTTGAGCTGCGCCCTGGATACCCCTTCCTGTTCGGCACCTGGTTGCACACGCGCATGAAAGTCTGCGACTGGTCCGGTCTGGCAGCCGATACTGCACGCCTGCAGCAGGGCATTGCGGCGGGTGAGGCGATATCACCACCGTTTCCGGTGCTGGCCCTGCTGGATTCGCCGATGCTGCAGCGGCAGGCCGCGGCCCGCTACGCGCAGGCGCGCTATCCACGCGTCTCAGCCCTGGGTGCGTTCCCGGCTGCCGCTGCGGGTGAACCGATAAAAGTGGCTTACTACTCGGCTGATTTCCGCGAGCATGCGACAACACACCTGCTGCTGGAAACGCTGGAGTCCCACAGTGAAGCGCGCATTCAGTGTTATGGTTTCGGATTTGGTCCCGTGGCGGAGGACGCCGCCAGCGCCCGACTTGCCGCCGCGTTCCACCGGTTTATCGATGTCAATGCCATGACGGACCAGCAGGTGGCCGCACTGTCGCGTGAACTGGGTATCGATATTGCCGTTGATCTGAAAGGCTACACGCGCGACTCGCGCCCGGGCCTGTTCGCGGCCGGCTGTGCCCCGGTGCAGGTAAGCTACCTCGGCTATCCGGGCACCATGGCCACGGATTATCACGACTATCTGATCGCCGACGAGATAGTCGTTCCCCCTGCACAACGCGGGCACTACAGCGAACAGCTGGTCTACCTGCCGGGCTGTTACCAGGCCAACGACTCGCGTCGCCCACTCGCGGTCGAGCCCGTGAGTCGCGCTGCGCTGGGCCTGCCGGAGCGGGCTTTCGTGTTCTGCTGCTTTAACAACAGTTACAAAATCCTGCCTGAAACTTTCGCCTGCTGGATGCGGCTGCTGCAGTCTGTGGAGGGCAGTGTGCTCTGGCTGCTGGAGGACAGCAAAGAGGCCTCGATGCGGCTGCGCGAGGCGGCACTGGGTCACGGTATAGAGCCGCAGCGGCTGGTATTCGCACCGCGTGTCGCGGCGGCGGAGCACTTGGCGCGTCACCGCGCAGCGGACCTGTTTCTCGACACCTGGCCCTGTAATGCCCACACCACGGCCAGCGACGCGCTGTGGGCGGGTCTGCCGCTGCTGACAGTGATGGAAGAGTCATTCGCGGGGCGTGTCGCAGCAAGCCTCCTGCACGCGCTGGGTCTGCCCGAGCTGATTGTCACCACGGAGCATGCCTATGAGCAGCGCGCGCGCTCTTTGGCGACGGACCCTGCAGCACTCGCGTCCCTGCGTGAGCGCCTGGCCGAACAGCGGCTCAGCAGCCCGCTGTTCGACGGTCGCGCAATGGCGCGCAACCTCGAGACTGCTTATGCCGCCATGCACCAACGCCGCTGCGCGGGGCTGCCGCCGGCGGCACTGGCAATAGCGGCTGACGGCGGCGTCCGGCTGCTGGACGCAAAGGATGTCGCAGATGAGTGAGCACCGCCGCTGGATGGAGCAGGCCCTGGCGCTGGCGGATCGCGCCGCAGCCCAGGGCGAGGTGCCTGTGGGTGCGCTGGTGGTGCGTGACGGGCAGCTGCTGGGACAGGGCTGGAACCGTGTGATCAGCGATGCGGACCCGACAGCCCACGCGGAAATCGTGGCCTTGCGCGACGCGGCCCGAGCCGAGGGTAACTACCGGTTGCCCGGTGCAACGCTCTACGTCACCCTGGAGCCCTGCAGTATGTGTGCTGGCGCACTGGTGCATGCGCGCATCGCCCTGCTGGTCTTTGCGGCCCCCGAGCCGCGTGCCGGTGTCGTCTGCAGTCAGTGTGCGTTACTGGATTCGCCCTGGTACAACCACACGGTGCGCTGGGAGGAAGGCGTGCTGGCCGAGGCGTCCAGCGAGCGTTTGCAGGCGTTTTTTCGCGCCCGACGCTCATAGCGCGAAGAAGCGCTCCCCTTGCAGCGCTGCCGGGAGGAACTGCATCGGATTCAGGGGTTGGCCCGGCTGATTGGCGGACATGTCCTTCCACTGCAGAATGCTGTAATAGTGACGGATGTTCTGGACGAAATTCGCCGCCTCATTGCCCCGCGCATAGCCGTAGCGTGTATTTCGGTAGTGTTCCCTTTTCTGCAGTAACGGCAGCGTTTCCATAACATCGCTCCACAGATGTGGATCGCCGCCGCGCTGTTCGGTCAGCACCCTGGCGTCCTCAAGGTGTGCCAGTCCGATGTTGTATGCAGCCAGCGCTAGCCAGGTCCGGTCCGGCTCCTCGATATCCGCGGGCAGGCGCCGGCGTATATTCTTCAGGTAGCGGGCTCCGCCGCGCAGGCTCTGTAGAGGATCCAGCCGGTCCTTGACGCCCATCTCGCGCGCCGTGGGGCCGGTGAGCATCATCATGCCGCGGACGCCGGTGGGTGACGTGGCTTCCGGGTCCCAGTGGGACTCTTGATAGGCGATGGCGGCCAGCAGGTGCCAGTCCAGCTTGTACTCATCCGCGACCTGGCGAATGAGCTTGCTGTAGGCGGGCAGTTTGCTGCGGATATTGCGGGCAAAGACGTGCGACCCCACGCGCGAGAGCACGGTGTTGTGTCCGAAGTGCTGTTCCCGCAGCTGTTCCAGACGCCCGTCCTCCTGCAGCGCGGTGAGGAATGCATCGGCGCGTTCAATCAGCGCGGTGTACTCGTCCCCGGGGGGGAAATACCACACCATGTCCTGCTCACTGCCCAGGTTGAAGGCGACGTCCAGGCGTGAATACAGGCTCTGTTGCATGCGGAACTCATTTGAATCGATGACTGCGATGTCGGCATCGCCACTGTCCACCCGCTCCAGCAATTCCATCGTGTCGGCGCCGCGCACGGCTTCCCAGCTCAGCTCCGGCCAGGCGGCGGACTTGAGTTCCTGCAAGGTCTGCTCGTGGCTGCTTCCCGCCAGAACAACCAGGTGCAGTCCTTGAATGTCGTCCAGTCCGGAGGGCTTGCGCTTGCCCGTGCGATAGACGACGCGCGGCACAAGACTGGCATAGGGGGTCGAGTGGTTGAACGCTGCGCTGCGTTCTGCGGTGAGGCTCAGGCCAGCCGCCGCGAAGTGGGCTTCCCGGCGTTGCAGGCGGCGAAAAATGCCGCCCAGGCTGTAGGCGGTATCCATCTGCAGGGTGACGCCCAGGTCCTCCGCGAACAGCTGGGCCAGATCGTGTTCGAATCCTGCGGCGCCGGTCTTGTCGAGGTAATACGTGGTGGGGCTGTTCCGGCTGACCACCACCAGTTCGCCATCCGCAAGCACCTGCTCCAGCGCATCGTCACGCGAGCAGCCGGAAAGCAGTACGGTGGTGGCGAAGGTCAGCAGCCACAGCGATCTTTGCAGGGTCATGCGCGGATTCTAGCGCCCTGCGGGGTGGGCGAACAGCGTTGGCAAGCTTTACAAACCATGGACATGGACAGCTTCCGTCTGGGTCTCGCGGGTTTATCACTCATTCAGGGTATTTGAACCACGCCACTTCAAGGTAGTCTATGTGAAAGTCGAATAATCCGGAGAAAAGTCCATGACGCTGCCCGCTACGCCGTTAACCCACCGTCCGCCGCTGCGCGCCCAGGACATTTACGACCGTGTGCTTGCGCTGGGAGACATGCTGCGCAAGAACGCGCCACTGGCCCGTGAAAGCCGCATGGTTCCGCAGGAGAACATCGATGCCCTGCGTGATGCAGGGTTTTTCCTCGCCCTGCAACCGCGCAAGTGGGGCGGTCACGAGGTGGATCCGCAGGACTTCTTCCGCATGCACCTCGCTATTGCAGAGAACTGCATGTCTACCGCCTGGGCTGCTGGTATCGTCGCCGTGCACGCGTTCCAGATTGCCTTGATGGACGAGCGGGCGCAGACAGATGTCTGGGGCGAGGATGTGCATGTGCGCGCCTCTTCGGCCTACGCCCCGATGGGCAAGGTGACCGCCGTGGAGGGCGGGTTCCGCTTCAGCGGGCGCTGGGGTTGGAGCAGTGGTAGCGATCATTGCACCTGGGCACTGCTTGGCGGTATTGCCCCGGACGGTGGCTTCCGCACTTTCCTGATTCCCCGCAGTGACTATCGCATCGAAGACACCTGGCACGTTATGGGTCTGCAGGGAACCGGCTCCAAAGACATTATTGTTGAAGATGTGTTCGTGCCGGAGTACCGCACGCACAAGGCAGAGGATGGCTTCCGCGGAACCAATCCCGGGGTCACCGTCGACAGCGCGCCGCTATACCGCCTGCCCTGGGCGCAGCTGTTCGTGCGCGTTGTCTCCACGCCCGCAATCGGCGCCGCCCGCGATGCCCTGGACCTCTACCGACAGATGGTGGTGGGCAAGGCCAGTGGCGACGTGACCAAACTGGCCGGGGATACCGGCACCCAGGAGCGTATTGCCGCGGCCATCACCAGTATCGACGAGATGGAGGCCATCCTGTTCCGGAATTTTGACCGCATGATGGCTCAAGTCAGCGCCGGGGAAGAAGTGCCTGTGCTGGAGCGCATCAAATACCGGTACCAGGCCTCACTGGTGATCGAACGCTGCATGGCGGTGATTGACAGCCTGTTCTCCTCGGCCGGCGGCAGCTCCGTGTTCCTGGGCAGTGAGATTCAGCAGCGCTTCCTGGACATCCACACAGCGCGCGCCCACGTGGCGAACAACCCCACCGCATTTGGCCGGAACCTCGGCGCTGTGCTGCTGGGGGCAGAGAGCACAGACTTCTTCGTCTAGGATGGCCTGTCGCCTGCGCAGGGAGTGAATTTGCCCGCCGATTGGCGGTGACTCCCTGCAACTCTATCCCGTACAATGGCGGGCTTTCCGAAAGCCGCTCCTGGAGCCCGCCCCAGCATGCTGATATTGCGTGGAACATCGGCCCTGTCTCCCTTTCGCCGGGACAAGCTGACCCAGAAACTCGCCGCCATCCACCCCGCCATTCACCTGGAACACTGCGAGTTTGTGCACTTTGTGCAGACCGCTGGTGAGCTCACCGCCGGGCGTCAGGCGCAGCTTGGCCAGTTACTTGGCGATGGCCCCGGGGATGCTGTTCCGGGTCAGGGGACCTTGCTGCTGGTGGTGCCCCGCCCGGGCACCATCTCGCCGTGGTCCAGCAAGGCGACCGATATCGTTCACAATTGCGGCTTTGCCGAGGTGCGTCGCGTCGAGCGTGGTGTGGCCTGGCATCTCCTGCTGCCAGCCGCGCTCCCGGAGGAGGCCCGCAGTGCCGTGGTTGCCCTGCTGCACGATCGCATGACCGAAAGCGTACTGCCCACGCTGGAAGCAGCCAGCGCGCTGTTTCGCGAGCAGCCGCCGGCCGCGCTGGCGACGATCGACATCCTGCGGGGCGGCCGGGCCGCGCTGGAGGCAGCGGATGCCAGCCTTGGACTCGCTCTCGCGGATGACGAAATCGATTATCTGGTGCAGGCGTTTACGGGGCTGGGCCGCAACCCCAGTGATGTCGAGCTGATGATGTTCGCGCAGGCGAACTCGGAGCACTGTCGTCACAAGATATTCAACGCCAGCTGGACCATCGACGGTGTGGACCAGGAGCGCTCCCTGTTCGGTATGATTCGCAACACCTATGCCTGCGGTGGTGAAGGTGTGCTGTCGGCGTATTCCGATAACGCTGCCGTTGTGACCGGACACCGCGCCGGCCGCTTCTACCCGGATCCCCAGACGGCAGAGTACGGTTTCTCCCAGGAGCCGATTCACCTGTTGATGAAGGTTGAAACACACAACCATCCTACTGCCATTGCGCCGTTTCCCGGCGCTGGCACCGGTGCCGGCGGTGAGATCCGTGACGAGGGCGCGGTGGGACGGGGCTCCAAGCCCAAGGTGGGTCTCACCGGTTTTTCCGTCTCCAACCTGCAGATTCCCGGCTACCCGCAGCCCTGGGAATCGGACTACGGCAAGCCTGCGCGTATCGTCTCGGCCCTGGACATCATGCTGGAGGGGCCGATTGGCGGCGCGGCCTTCAACAATGAGTTTGGCCGACCCAATCTCTGCGGCTATTTCCGCAGCTTCGAACTGGATGTCCCAGGCGTGTCCGGCATGGAGCGCCGGGGTTATCACAAGCCGATCATGATTGCCGGCGGTTACGGCAACATTCGCGAGGAGCATGTCGAGAAGGGTACTTTTGCGCCGGGCGCGCACCTGATCGTATTGGGTGGCCCGGCAATGCTTATCGGCCTGGGTGGCGGCGCGGCGTCTTCCATGGCCAGCGGTGCCAGTGCCGAAGACCTCGATTTCGCCTCGGTGCAGCGCCAGAATCCGGAGATGGAGCGGCGCTGTCAGGAGGTGATTGATCGCTGCTGGCAGCTGGGCAGCGACAACCCGATCGCCTTTATCCACGATGTCGGTGCCGGCGGCCTGTCCAACGCGCTGCCCGAACTGGTCAAGGATGGTGGCCGCGGAGGGCGTTTTGCCCTGCGCAATGTGCCCAATGACGAACCCGGTATGGCACCGCTGGAAATCTGGTGCAATGAATCCCAGGAGCGCTATGTGCTCGCAGTCGAGCCCGAGCACCTGCAGCGTTTCGAGGCGATCTGCCGGCGAGAGCGCTGTCCGTTTGCGGTGGTTGGCGAGGCAACGGCGGAGCAGCACCTGACGCTCGAGGACAGCCACTTCGGTAATGCGCCGGTGGATCTGCCCATGTCTGTATTGTTTGGCAAACCGCCGAAAATGCAGCGTGACGTGACCCGTCAGCCACTCTCGCTGCCGGCGCTTACCCTGGAGATGCCGCTGCTGGAAGCCGTCGAACGCGTGCTGCAGCTGCCGGCGGTGGCCAGCAAACAGTTTCTGATCACGATCGGTGACCGCACCGTGACCGGCATGGTCGCCCGCGACCAGATGGTCGGCCCCTGGCAGGTGCCGGTGGCGGACTGTGCGGTGACCACCGTGTCCTATGACAGCGTCGCTGGTGAGGCCATGGCGATGGGTGAGCGTAGCCCGCTGGCACTGGTGGATGGCCCGGCGTCCGGGCGCATGGCCATTGCGGAGGCTGTCACTAACCTGTGTGCCGCTCCGGTGGCCGCACTGGCGGATATTCGCCTGTCTGCCAACTGGATGTGCGCGGCGGGCTACGGCCGCGAGGACGAAGTGCTGTTTGACACGGTGCGCGCGGTGGGGATGGAGTTGTGCCCGGCACTGGGTATTACGATTCCGGTAGGCAAGGATTCCATGTCCATGCGCACCACCTGGCAGGCGGAGGGCGAGCAGCGCGCCGTCACCGCACCGGTGTCACTGGTGGTGTCCGCGTTCGCGCCAGTGAGCGATGCGCGCCTGGCGGTCACCCCCGAGCTGTCGACCGCTGCCGACGCGGAACTCTGGCTGCTGGACCTGGGTCGCGGCGCCGGCCGTCTGGGTGGCTCCGCGCTGGCGCAGGTGTACGGGCAGGTGGGGCGTGAGGTCCCGGACCTCGACCGGCCCGCGGATCTCGCGGCGTTCTTTACCCTGGTGCAGGAGTTCCTGCAGGCCGGCAGGCTGCTGGCCTATCACGACCGCTCGGATGGTGGCCTGCTGACGACGCTGCTGGAAATGGCCTTTGCCGGCCGTTGCGGTCTGGAAATCGATCTCGCATTCCTCTCCGGCAGCCCGCTGCAACAACTGTTCGCCGAGGAGGTGGGTGCGGTGTTGCAGGTTGCCGCCGCTGATGCGCCTGACCTGCGCGAGCGCGCAGCAGCGCTGGGCCTCGCGGATTGTCTGTGTCCGCTGGGCCGGGCAGTCCCCGGTGAGCGGGTGGTCGTTCGCTCCGACGGTGATGTTGTGCTGGACGACCAGCGCAGTCGCCTGCAGGCGCTGTGGGCGCGCACCAGCTTTGAAATTGCCCGTCTGCGCGACAACCCGGAGTGCGCCGAGGAAGAGTACCAGCGCGTCACCCTGCCGGATCCCGGGCTGTCCGCTCATGCCACCTTCGACCCCGCGGAGGATATCGTGGCGCCCTATATCAATCGCGGTGTGCGTCCGCGGGTGGCCATCCTGCGCGAGCAGGGCGTTAACGGACATGTCGAAATGGCCGCCGCCTTTCACCGTGCGGGTTTTACCCCCGTGGACGTGCACATGAGTGATCTGCTCAGCGGTGCCCGCGAGCTCGCCGGGTTCAAAGGGCTCGCCGCCTGCGGGGGTTTCTCCTACGGTGACGTGCTCGGTGCGGGTGCCGGTTGGGCCAGGAGCATTCTGTTCAACACCGCGCTGCGCGACCAGTTCGCGAACTTCTTCGCCCGGGAGGACAGCTTCACTCTCGGTGTGTGTAATGGCTGCCAGATGGTGTCAACGCTGGCCGAGTTGATTCCGGGTGCGGCGCATTGGCCGCGCTTCGTGCGCAACCGCTCCGAACAGTTTGAGGCGCGCCTGGCGCTGGTGCGGGTGGAACAGAGCCCATCGGTGCTGCTTGCGGGAATGGCTGGCTCGCACCTGCCGATTGCGGTCGCCCACGGTGAGGGGCGCGCGCAGTTCGGGCAGACAGGAGGCGCGCAGCAGTGTGAGGCAGAGGGCACCATTGCCCTGCGGTATCTGGAGAATGATCTCTCGGTGGCACAGCGCTATCCCGCCAACCCCAACGGTTCACCGCTGGGCATCGCGGGTCTGTCGAGTCTCGACGGCCGCGCTACCATCATGATGCCGCACCCGGAGCGGGTGTACCGCAGTGTGCAGCATTCCTGGGCGCCGGCTGACTGGGGCGAGGATGCCCCCTGGTTGCGGCTGTTCCGCAACGCTCGTCACTGGGTCGGCTGACGCCGCCCCTTGTGACCCCCCCTTGATTCCTTATAATGACCGACTTTCCATTCCCGACGACGTGTCCCCTGCGGCGCGTCGCCGAGGCCCGGTAGCCTGTTAGAGCCTGATTATGTTGAATAAGTACCCATTGTGGAAATACCTGCTGGTGCTCGCGGTGTTGGCGACGGGGTTGTTTTACGCCGCCCCCAATCTGTACGCCCCTGACCCGGCGCTGCAGATCACCGGTGAAAGCAGTGCCCAGATCATCGATGAGCGCACACTCGGCCGCGCCACCAGCGCGTTGGAGGAGGCCGGCATTGCGCACTTTGGCGAGGTGATCGACCCGGGCGGTCGCAATGCACTGGTGCGGCTGCGCGATGCGGAGCAGCAGCTCGTAGCGCAGGCGAGGGTGCAGCGCGCCCTGGGGGATGGCTTCATTGTGGCCCTGAACCTGGCGCCGACGACTCCCTCGTGGCTCAGTGATCTGGGTGGGCAGCCGATGAAGCTGGGCCTCGACCTGAGCGGCGGTGTGCACTTCAAGCTCGAAGTGGATGTAGATGCGGCCATGGAGCGCCGTCAGGAGTTTTACGAGACGGCCATTCGTCGCGCCCTGCGCGATGAGCGGATTCGGGGTATCGTCGGGCGCGAGGGCGACCTGTCGGTCACGGCGCGCCTGCGCAGCGAGGCAGACCGTGAAGCGGCCCGCACGTTGATCGCCGACAACCACCCCGAGTTGACACTGGAGCGTGGTGGAGACGGTGACAACTGGACCATCACCGCCTCCATGACCGAGCAGATGCGCACGGAGATCGCCAACTATGCGGTATCACAGAACCTGACGACGCTGCGCAACCGGGTCAACGAGTTGGGTGTGTCGGAGCCGCTGGTGCAGCGCCAGGGCCAGAGCCGTATTGTGGTGGAACTGCCCGGCATCCAGGACACCGCCGAAGCGAAGCGGATTCTGGGCACGGTGGCGAATCTCGAATTCCGCCTGGTGGCGAACCTGGATGCGCCGGAGTCGGAAAAGCAGCGCTTCGAGTACCGCAGCGAAGACCGCGCCGGCTCCTTTGAGTGGCTGGAGCGCGACATCATCATTACCGGTGAGCGCGTGGCGAACGCCCAGGCCAGTTTCGACGAGAACGGCCGCCCCAACGTACAGATCAGCCTGGACGGGGAGGGCGGCACCCTCATGTCGCGGGCGACACGCAACAACGTCAAGCGGCGTATGGGCGTCCTGTTCATCGAGCGCAAGTTCCGTACCCGCTACGAGCTGCAGGAAGACGGCAGCGAGAAAGCGATTCAGATTCCCTACGACGAACGCAAACTGCTGACTGCACCTGTCATCCAGTCGGCACTGGGTGCACAGTTCCAGATCACGGGGCTGGACAGTCCGCTGGAGGCCTCTGAGCTGGCCCTGATGCTGCGTGCCGGCGCACTGGCGGCGCCCATTTCCTTTGTGGAAGAGCGCACTGTCGGGCCCTCACTGGGTGCGGAAAATATTCGCCTCGGTGTGAAGTCCGTGCAGTTTGGCCTCGCGCTGGTCGTGCTGTTCATGATTCTCTATTACCGCGTGTTCGGCGTGATTGCGGTAGTGGCGCTGGCGGCAAACCTGGTGCTGCTGGTCGCTTTCATGTCGCTGATTGGTGCGACCCTGACACTGCCGGGCATTGCGGGAATCGTGCTTACCGTCGGTATGGCGGTGGATGCCAACGTGTTGATTTTCTCGCGAATACGTGAGGAATTGCGCGATGGGCGAAGTCCCCAGATGGCGATTCATTCAGGCTACGACGCCGCACTGTCGACCATTCTCGACGCTAACATCACCACCCTGATTGTCGCGGTGATTCTTTACGCCGTCGGTACCGGGCCGGTGAAAGGCTTCGCCGTCACGCTGTCGGTGGGTATTGTCACATCGATGTTTACGGCCATTGTCGGTACCCGGGCGCTGGTGAACCTGTACTACGGTGGCCGCAAGGTTAGAACCCTGTCCATCGGGGGAGTGTGAGTATGAAAGTCATCAACTTCATGGGCCAGCGGAAACTCGCGATCGCCCTGTCCGCGGTACTCCTGGTTGCCGCCATTTTCAGCCTGTCGACGCGGCAGCTGAGCTGGGGGCTGGACTTCACCGGCGGTACCCTGGTGGAGGTGCACTACAGTGAATCCGCGGATCTGAAAGCGATCCGGTCGACACTGGACACCGGCGGCTACGCCGGGGCCATCGTGGTCAGTTTCGGCACTGACCGTGATGTGCTGATCCGCCTTCCCCAGGGACATGCAGACACCGAGGGCACCGCCCTGGTGCGTCTCCTGGAGGACTCCTTCGAGGGCACGGTGGAGCTGCGGCGCATCGAGTTCGTCGGTCCCCAGGTCGGTGATGAACTGCGCGAGCAGGGTGGGCTGGCCATGCTCATGGCGCTGGGTATGGTCATGCTCTACATCGGCTTTCGCTTCCAGTTCAAGTTCGCGGTGGGTGCCGTTGCAGCGCTGGTGCACGACGTCATTATCACGCTCGGATTTTTCTCCATCATCGGCCTGGAGTTCGACCTCACGGTGCTGGCGGCGTTGCTTGCGGTGATCGGGTATTCGCTGAACGACACCATCGTGGTGTCCGACCGCATTCGGGAGAACTTCCGTAAACTGCGCAAATCCGACCCGCTGGAAGTCATCAACATATCCCTGTCCGAAACGCTGGGCCGCACCCTGGTCACCTCCTTGACCACGTTGCTGGTGCTGGTCTGCCTGGCGTTGCTGGGGGGCGAGATGATCAAGGGCTTCGCCATCGCACTGCTGATGGGCGTGGTGATCGGCACCTATTCCTCAATCTACGTTGCGGCCACGGTGCTGGTACTGATGGGCGTCAGCAAGGAAGACCTGATGTTGCCGGTGAAGGAAGGCGCGGAGCAGGACGAACTGGCGCCCTGACCGGAATGCGCCCGGGCGGCTCGGCTCCCCCTGCTTATTTCCCCAGCAGGGGCTTGGTGGCCTGTAGCACCGCCTTGAAGCACTTCGGGTTGCCGCAAACGATATTGCCTGATTCCAGGTAGTTGTCCGAGGCGTTGATGTCGGCAACCAGGCCGCCGGCTTCACGCACCAGCAGGGCGCCCGCCGCCATATCCCAGGGCGCCAGCCCGATCTCCCAGAACGCATCCAGACGGCCTGCGGCCACATAGGCCAGGTCCAGCGACGCTGCGCCCGCGCGCCGGATGCCGGCACACTGGCCCGCCAGGGTTGACAGCGTCTTGCTGTAGGCATCGAGCTGCTCGTCACAGTGATCCTTGAAGGGGATGCCGGTGCCCAGCAGTGCGCCATCCAGCGATGTGCGTTTGCTGACGCGGATGCGGCGCCCATTGAGCTGTGCGCCACGACCGCGTGACGCGGTGAACTCCTCGCGACGCACCGGGTCGAGAACCACGGCATGTTCCAGTTTGCCCCGGTACAGGCAGGCAATGGATACCGCGTAGTGGGGAATGCCACGGAGGAAGTTGGTCGTGCCGTCCAGCGGGTCGATGACCCAGCGATATTCGGCGTTCTCATCGCCGCTCAGGCCGCTTTCCTCGCCGAGGATTGCGTGGTCGGGGTAGGCTTTGCGCAGGTGGTAGGTGATTTCGCGCTCAGCGTTACGGTCGACGTCCGAGACAAAGTCGTTGACGTTCTTTTCCTGTACGTCAATCCGCTCGAGCTCATCGGAGGCACGGACGATCTGTTCGCCGGCTTTGCGCGCGGCGCGCAGCGCGATTGTGACCATCGGTTCCATAGCGGTGTCCTGGGTGAGCGAGTTTTGGGGCGCGCGATTATAACAGCACATCAGGGCCTGATCCTACCGGCAATCTGCTACACTTCCGCCCTTTTGCAGACAGCGCGTATGCGCATGACAAAGCCATGAATCTCGACAATATTCGTATCGTGCTGGTGAATACCTCGCATCCGGGCAATATCGGCGGCGTCGCCCGGGCCATGAAGAACATGGGTCTCTCCAGGCTGGTGCTGGTGGAGCCGCGTCAATACCCCGATGAGCAGGCTACCTGGCGTGCAGCCGGTGCCCTGGATGTGCTGGAAGCGGCCGTGGTTTGCGAGACACTGGATGAGGCTATCGCCGATTGCCAGTTTGTGGTGGGTACCAGCGCCCGCGAACGTCGCATCCCCTGGCCGCTGCTGGACCCGCGGCGCTGCGCCGAGGAAGTTGCTGCCCGTGCGGGCAATGAACAGGTCGCGCTGCTGTTCGGTCGCGAGGACCGGGGCCTGACCAATGAAGAGCTCCAGCGCTGCAACCTGCACCTGCATATTCCCTCGGATCCGGCCTACAGTTCGCTGAACCTCGCGATGGCGGTGCAGATCGTCTGTTATGAACTGCGCATGCTGCATCTCGCTGGCAGCCTGCCGGCGGCCGCTGACGACCAGTGGGACGCTCCCTTCAGTACGTCCGAGAATATGGAGCGTTTCTACGAGCACCTTGAGCAGACACTCATGGGTATCGGCTTCCTCGACCCCGCGGCCCCGCGGCAGTTGATGGTGCGTCTGCGGCGGCTGTATGGCCGCGTGCGCCTGGACGAGATGGAACTGAACATCCTCCGCGGCATCCTCACCGAGACGCAGAAATTCCTCCCCGAACCCGAAAACGCCTCTCTGCGTAAAAGTTGATCAATTTGGTCGGCTATTGCATACTCGGGCTTTACGCTAACGGGTGTGGTCATGCGGCTGACAACCAAGGGACGCTATGCAGTGACAGCGATGCTGGATCTGGCCCTGCACGGGCAACACGGGCCGGTGAGCCTCGCGGAGATTTCCGGTCGCCAGGCGATTTCGCTGTCTTACCTGGAACAACTGTTCGCGCGGTTGCGCCGGCGCGAACTCGTGAGCAGCGTGCGCGGCCCCGGTGGCGGCTATCGCCTGGGGCGCGACAGCGACGCTATCTATGTCGCCCAGATTATTGATGCCGTGGACGAGGCGGTGGACGCCACCGGGTGCGGCGGCAAGGCGGACTGCCAGAAAGGCGAGGTATGCCTGACGCACCACCTGTGGCAGGACCTGAGCGATCAGATCCACGGTTTCCTCAGCCAGATCAGCCTGGCGACGCTGGTAGAGCGCCGGGAGGTGCGTCACATCTCCTCACGTCAGGATGCCCGCACGCGCATCAATCCGGAGAGCCTGGTCGCATTGCGGGAGTTGTGATGTCGGCGTCTGCCCGTAGATGAGCATGCAAGCACCCATCTATTTCGATTATCTGGCCTCGACGCCGGTAGACCCTCGGGTCGCCGAGGTGATGGTCGGTTGCCTCACGATGGACGGCAATTTCGGCAATCCGGCCTCGCGCTCCCACGTCTACGGGTGGCGTGCCGAGCAGGCGGTGGAGCAGGCGCGCCGCGAGCTTGCGGATCTGCTCAACGCCGACCCGAGGGAGCTGGTCTGGACCTCGGGTGCCACCGAGTCAGACAACCTCGCCATCAAGGGCGCGGCCGCACTGGCCAACGGTCGGCGTCACCTGGTGACCTCGCGCATCGAACACAAGGCGGTTATCGACACCTGTGCCTGGCTGGAGCAGCAGGGCTGGGAGGTCACCTGGCTCACTCCCGGTGCGGACGGTCTCACCAGCCCCGACAGCGTCGCCGCTGCGCTGCGTCACGACACCTTCATGGTCAGCATCATGCACGCCAATAACGAGCTGGGCACGGTCAATGATATTGCCGCGATCGGCGCGCGGGTTCGCGCCTGTGGCGCCCTGTTCCACGTAGATGCGGCGCAGAGTGTTGGCAAGATTCCGGTGGACCTGGCGCAGCTGCCGGTCGACCTGCTGTCCATCTCGGCACACAAGTTCTATGGCCCTAAAGGCGTCGGGGCGCTCTACGTCAGGCGTCAGCCGCGCGTGCAGATACAGGCCCAGATACACGGTGGTGGGCACGAGCGGGGTATGCGCTCGGGCACCCTGGCCACTCACCAGATTGTTGGTATGGGCGAAGCGGCCCGGCTGGCGCGGGAGGAACTGGCGACGGAGAGCGCGCGCCTCCTGGCCCTGCGTGAGCGTCTGTGGCGCGGCATATCGGCTATCGGTGGCGTGCAGCTCAACGGGCACCCAGGGCAGCGTCTACCCGGCGCCCTGAATGTCAGCGTTGAGGGGGTGGAGGGTGAAACCCTCCTGATGGGCCTGCGCCAGCTGGCCTTGTCCAGCGGTTCGGCCTGCAACTCCGAGAGTGTCGAGCCGTCCTACGTGTTGCGCGCCATCGGTGTGCCCGAGGCGCTGGCCCACAGCACCTTGCGGCTGTGCTGCGGCCGCTTTACTACCGAGGATGACGTGGACCGCGCCATCGTTCACCTGCAGGACGTTATTGGTGGCCTGCGCCAGCGCGTTTAGCGCGTGAAACCGGGGCGTAAAGCCCGTATAATTGCGCGGTTTTCACCTTGGGGCACGCTGCCCCGAATCATTTTCTGGAATCTTTGGAGAGAGTCAGATGGCTGTTGAGCGTACCTTGTCTATTGTGAAGCCCGATGCGGTGGCAAAGAATGTGATTGGGCAGATCTATTCACGGTTCGAATCCGCAGGCCTGCGGGTGGTCGCGGCCAAAATGCTGCGCCTGAGTGAAGACGTTGCCGGGGGCTTCTATGCCGAGCACCGCGAGCGTCCCTTCTTCCCGGCGCTGATCGAGTTCATGACCTCGGGTCCAGTGATGGTACAGGTGCTCGAGGGTGAGAATGCCATCGCCCGCAACCGCGAGTTGATGGGTGCCACCAACCCGAAGGACGCCGACGCAGGCACCATCCGGGCCGATTTCGCCGAGTCAATCGATGCCAACGCCGTGCACGGGTCCGATTCCCCGGCATCAGCCGAGCGTGAAATCGCCTATTTCTTTGCCGCCAGCGATCTCTGCGAGCGCGGCTGAGGCGAGACAGGGTTGATCCCCATGAACGCGACCGTCATTGCCTCCTCCGAAGTGTCCACCAGGGTCAACCTGCTGGGCATGACGCAGCTGCAGCTGGAGCAGTTTTTCCTCGATCTCGGGGAAAAAAAGTTCCGTGCACAGCAGGTAATGAAGTGGATGCATCACGCGGGCGTGACCGACATCGGCGCGATGTCCAACCTGGGCAAGGCGCTGCGCGAGAAGCTGCAGCGCGTTGCCGAGGTGCGCCCGCCGGAAATCGTCAGCCAGCACGACTCGGCTGATGGCACCCGCAAGTGGGCGATCCGGGTGAGTGGCGGCGGTTTGGTGGAAGCGGTGTTGATCCCCGAGGCGGGGCGGGCGACCCTCTGTGTGTCATCGCAGGTGGGCTGCAGCCTTGACTGCAGTTTCTGCTCCACCGGCAAGCAGGGCTTCGAGCGCGACCTGACAGCGGCCGAGATCATCGGCCAGGTGTGGTTGGCCATCAAGTCCTACGATGCATTTCAGGCCGGTAACCGGCGCGTGGTCACCAACGTCGTGATGATGGGTATGGGGGAGCCCCTGCTGAACTTCGACAACGTCGTCGCGGCGATGGATCTGATGATGTCGGACCTCGGCTACGGGATTTCCAAGCGCCGGGTAACGCTGAGCACTTCCGGCGTGGTGCCGGCGCTGGACCGGCTGGCACGGGTCAGCGAGGCGTCGCTGGCCATTTCGCTGCACGCGCCAGACGATGCACTGCGCAACCAGCTGGTACCGATCAATCGCAAGTATCCGATTGCCGAGCTGCTGCGCAGCGCGCGTGCCTACATCGATGCGCAGGCGGACAGCAAGCGTGTAGTGACGGTTGAGTACACCCTGATTGCCGGGGTGAACGATCACGTGGACCAGGCCCGCGATCTGGCCGCGTTGTTGCGGGATTTTCCCTGCAAGATCAACCTGATTCCTTTCAACAGTTTTCCCCAGTCGGACTACCAGCGCCCCAGCGGTAACGCGGTGTCACGCTTCTGGCAGGTGCTGGTGGACGCGGGTTACATTGTTACGGTGCGCACTACCCGCGGTGATGACATTGCAGCGGCCTGCGGCCAGTTGGTTGGACAGGTTGTGGATCGCACCCGGCGCAGTGAGCGCTACCGGGCGGCCGGGCAGGCCGCGGAGGTTCAGGCACGATGACGACGGAAACAACGCGGTTTTGCGGTGCAGTGCGTTTCAACGGTGCGTTGGCCGCCGTGTTGGCCGCCGTGTTCCTGGCGGGCTGTGTCACCACAACCGACAGCGTGTATACCAACCCGCCATCGCCCGAGGATGCGCTCGAGCGCCGTGTCTCACTGGCACGCCAGTACATCGGTGAGGGCGACTGGGAGAATGCCAAGCGCAACCTGTCCCAGGCCGTCAAGATTGACGACCGCAATGCCGAGGTTCACGAGGCATTTGCGCTGGTTTACCAGAGCACGGGCGAGAAAGAGCTGGCGGAGGAGAGTTTTGAAAAGGCGATTCGCCTGCAGCGTGATTTCTCGCGCGCCCGCAACAACTATGCGGCTTTCCTGTTTTCCGAGCAGCGCTACGCCGATGCCGAGAGGCAGCTCAATTACGTGGTCAAGGACACCCTGTACAGCGCCCGGCCGCTGGCTTTTGTGAACCTTGGCCTGTGTCAGCTGCAGTTGGACAAGCGAGCGGAGGCGGAAGAGTCCTTCAGTCGCGCCCTGTCCATGGATCGCGTCAACACGATCGCGCTGCTCGAGCTGGCGATCCTCAAGTACGAGGACGGAGATTATCGCGCGGCGGAACGCTACTACGGTACCTATCGCACGGCAGTGCGGCCCCAGAGCCCGCGTGGCCTGTGGCTGGGTGTGCGGCTTGCGCGGGCCACGGGTGACAAGGATGGCGAGAGCAGTTACGCCCTTGCGCTGAGCAGCCTGTACCCGAAGTCGCCCGAATACCAGGAATACCAGCGGACCCTGAACAGTGGGCAGTAAGGAAACCCTTGAGCCGGCACCGGTGACCGTCGCTCCCGGGGCGCTGCTGCAGGCGGCGCGGCAGGCGCGCGGCTGGTCGTCCGCCGAAGTGGCCGCCCGGTTACATTGGCTGCCGGAGGTGGTTGGCCTGCTGGAGCGCGATGCCTACGACCGCTTGCGCCGACCTGCATTCGCCCGGGGATACATCAGTGCCTATGCGCGTTTGCTGGGCCTGAACGAGGCAGAGGTGCTGGCAGGGTTTGACCAGCGACGGCCCCAGGCGACGGCAATGGCTGCGGATAATGCGCCGCGCCGCCTGCGGCCGCTGCAGCGCACAGGACTGGGGATTGTGCTCGGGTTGGCCGTGCTGGCGCTGGTGGTTTTGGGTTTGTGGTGGGTGCAGGTTGGCGAGGCCGCTTCCCACCGCCTGTCTGGAGGATGAGTGATGCATAAACCCTCTCCCATCACACGGCGGGTCAGCCGTCAGATCATGGTTGGTTCGGTAGCCGTTGGCGGCGATGCACCGATCAGCGTACAGAGTATGACCAATACCGAGACCTGTGACGTAGAGGCCACCGTGGCACAGGTCAAGGCGATTCAGGATGCCGGCGCCGACATTGTGCGCGTATCGGTGCCCAGCATGGATGCTGCCGAAGCCTTCCGCGCCATTCGCGCCCGGGTCGATATTCCGTTGGTGGCGGATATCCACTTCGATCACAAGATTGCCCTCAAGGTCGCGGAGTACGGCGTTGACTGCCTGCGCATCAACCCGGGCAATATCGGCAGTGACAAGAAAGTGCGTGCGGTAATTGACTGTGCCCGCGATAAGGGCATACCGATTCGGATCGGCGTTAACGCCGGGTCGCTGGGCAAGGAATTGCAGCGTAAGTACGGTGAGCCTACAGCGGAAGCGCTGGTGGAGTCTGCCCTGCACCATGTCGATATACTCGATCGCTTCAACTACCCGGACTTCAAGGTCAGTGTAAAGGCGTCAGAGGTGTTCATGGCGGTCGCCGCCTACCGCCTGCTGGCAAAGCAGATCGACCAGCCCCTGCATCTGGGGATTACCGAAGCCGGCGGCTTGCGCGGCGGTACGGTCAAGTCGTCCGTGGGCCTGGGCATGCTGCTGATGGACGGCATCGGCGACACGATTCGCGTTTCCCTGGCCGCCGATCCGGTGGAGGAAGTCAAGGTTGGCTTCGAGATTCTGAAGAGCCTCAAGTTGCGCGCGAATGGCATCAACTTCATCGCCTGCCCCAGCTGTTCGCGACAGAACTTTGATGTCATTTCCACCATGAACACGCTGGAGCAGCGCCTCGAGGATATCCGCACCCCCATGGACGTCGCCGTGATCGGCTGTATCGTCAACGGGCCGGGTGAGGCGCGCGAAGCCGATGTCGGCCTGACCGGGGCCAGCCCCAATAATCTGATCTACATCGACGGCAAGCCCGACCACAAGGTGAGCAACCAGGATTTTGTCGATCACCTCGAACAGGTGATTCGCCAGCGCGCTGCCTCGCTGGAGGCGCAACGCGCTGCCGAGGATGCGCAGCTGATCGTGCGGTCCAAACAGTGAAATTGCAGGAGTAGAGGTGACAACGATTCGAGCCATCCGGGGAATGAACGATATTCTCCCGGATGAAAGTGACCGCTGGCAGTACCTGGAGCGCACCGTGGCCGACGTGCTGGCGAGCTATGGCTATGGCGAAATCCGCCTGCCCATCGTCGAACAGACCGCGCTGTTCCGGCGCTCTATCGGTGAAGTAACCGACATCGTCGAAAAGGAGATGTACAGCTTTGACGACCGCAATGGCGAAAGTCTGACGCTGCGACCTGAGGGCACGGCCGGGTGCGTGCGCGCCGCTATCCAGCACAGTCTGCTGGGCACGGTGCAGCGGCTCTGGTACAGCGGTCCGATGTTTCGCTACGAGCGTCCCCAGAAGGGTCGCCAGCGACAGTTTCACCAGATCGGTGTCGAAGTGTTCGGTGTCGCAACGCCGGATATCGATGCCGAGCTGATACTCATGACCGCGCGTCTGTGGCGTGAACTGGGTATCGACGGGGATGTAGCGTTGCAGCTGAACTCCATTGGCAGCGTCAGTGACCGGCAGGCGTATCGCACCGCTCTGGTGAGCTACCTGTCCGGGCATCTTGATGCCCTGGACGAGGACAGCCAGCGCAGATTGCATACCAATCCACTGCGCATCCTGGACAGCAAGGACCCGGGGACCCGCTCTGTGTTGCAGCAGGCGCCGGTGCTGTCGGACTACCTGGATGAGGAATCCAGGGCCGATTTCGCCCGGGTCTGTGAACTGCTGGATGCCGCCTCCGTTCCCTATGTGATCAACACCGCATTGGTGCGCGGGCTGGACTACTACAACAAGACAGTGTTCGAATGGGTGACAGACCGCCTGGGTGCGCAGGGTACCGTGTGTGCCGGCGGGCGCTATGATGGCCTGGTGCAGCAGCTGGGCGGCAAGCCGGTACCCGGCATCGGCTTCGCCATGGGCAAGGAGCGCCTCGTCCTTATGCTTGAGGCGCTGCAGGCGGCACCGTTGCCTGCAGCCTCCGCCGATGTCTATGTCGTCAGTTCCGGTGGTAGCGCGGAGTGTGCCGCCTTTGCCGCACTGGAAAGCCTGCGCGGCGCACTGCCGGGCCTGCGTATCGTGCAACACGCCGGCGGCGGCAGTTTCCGCAGCCAGATGAAAAAAGCAGACAAGAGCGGCGCTCGCTGGGCGCTGATCTGGGGTGACGATGAAGTGGCCAGTGCGAGCGTCACTGTCAAACCGCTGCGCGAACAGGGCGAAGAGCAGGTGACGCTGCCTCTGGCCGATGTTGCCGCGTTCCTGCAATGCAGCCGAACCCCTGACACCACAACCCAAGGGAATTAGATCGTGGAATCGTATCGTACGGAAGAAGAACAGGTAGAAGCGCTGCGCCGCTGGTGGGATGAGAACGGCCGTTCTACCCTGGTGACCATCGTGCTGGTGCTGGCCGCCACCTTCGGCTGGCAGGGATGGCAGCGCTATGACGCGCAGCGCATGGACAGTGCCTCGGATCTCTATCAGCAAATGCTGGAGGCAGCGGCCATGGCGCAGGAGGGCGTGGTGACCACCGCTCCGGTGGAGCGTCTCGCGGCCCAGCTACGCAGCGATTATGCCGGCACCACCTATGCCCAGTTCGCGGCGCTACACCAGGCCCGCGTGGCGGTGCTCGCGGGCGATCTGGAAGCCGCTGAAGCGGATTTACGCTGGGTGTTGGGCAAGGCGGACAGCGGTAGCGAGACTGCAGCGGTCGCGCAACTGCGCCTGGCGCGTGTGCTTGCGGCAGGTGGCAACGTGGAACAGGCGCTGGCGCTGCTCACCCCGGAATCTGCCGGCAAGTACCAGGCCGCCACGGCCATGGCGCGCGGCGACGTGTTGGCTGCTGCAGGGCGCCCGGAGGAGGCTTTGGCGGCCTACCGGGACGCTCAGGCGCTGGTGCAGAGCTATCCGGCCCAACTCAATCTGGAGACACTGGCAGCGAAGCTGCAAAGCCTGACCGCCGCCAGTGCGGGGGACGACGCATGAAGGCTGCCGTAACCCGCTGCGGCGTTGTGCTGCTCTGTGTGCTGGCTCTTGGAGGTTGCAGCACCGTCAAGGGCTGGTTCGAAATTGATGACGATGAGGATCCGCGCCAGCCGGTGGAGCTGGAAAAAATCGAGCAGACTGTGAAAGCCAGGCGCCTGTGGTCCAGCAGTGTTGGCGATGGGCAGGGTGAGGGCCTGTACCGCATAGAGCCGGTGATTGGTGACGGGCGCATTTACGCTGCTTCGGCGGACGGCGAAGTCAAGGCGCTGGAAGTCACCAGTGGGCGTCGTATCTGGGACGTCGATCTCGAGCTGCCGATCTCTGGCGGCGTAGGCCTGTATGGCGACAGCCTGTTCCTCGGTGCCAGCGATGGTTTTGTCATGCGTCTGGATACAGGTGATGGCGAGATTCTCTGGCGCGCCGCCGTGACCGGCGAGGTGTTGGCTCCGCCGCAGGGCAACGGCAAGGTTGTCGTCGCGCAAACCTATGACGGCAAACTGCACGGCCTGGATTTCACCACCGGCGAGCGACTCTGGACTTACGACAGTAATATGCCGGTGTTGACCATCCGCGGTACCAGCACGCCGATCCTGCAGGGCAACCGGGTCATCGCTGGCTTTTCCAACGGCCGCGTGGTGGGCTTTGATGCCGCGACCGGTGCGGTGGAGTGGGAGGCCCGCGTGGCGATTCCCCAGGGTCGCTCGGAGATCGAGCGTATTGTCGATGTCGATGGCAGCATGGCCTTGCTGGGCAATGAATTGTTCGCGGCGAGTTACCAGGGTTTCGTCGTTTCTATCGACACCAACAGTGGGCGCAAGCTCTGGGAGCGGCCGGTGTCGTCGGTCTCCGGAGTGTCACAGGGCTTCGGCAACGTCTATGCCTCGGACGAGGACGGCACCGTCATTGCCTTCCTGCGCACCGGGCAGGGCCAGCGCTGGACCCAGGATGCCCTGGGTTGGCGCGGGTTGGGTCGCCCCACCCCGGTGAGCAGCTATCTGGCAGTCGCGGATTTTGAGGGCTATGTTCATTTGCTGTCGCAAGTGGATGGCAGTATCGTGGGCCGCTTCCGGCCCGACAGCGATGGCGTTCGCGCCGACATGCTGAGTGATGGCAACGTGCTCTACGTGTTCGGCAACAGTGGCAAGCTGCAGGCTTACGAACTCAGTACCACCTCCAGGTAGCCACCATGATTCCGGTAATTGCCCTGGTCGGCCGTCCCAATGTGGGCAAGTCGACGCTGTTCAACCAGCTCACTCGCAGCCGCGATGCGCTGGTCGCCGACCTGGCGGGGCTCACCCGGGATCGCAAATACGGGGAAGCGCGCATTGGCTCGCGGCCTTTCATCGTCATCGATACCGGTGGTATCAGCGGTGACGAAATGGGCATTGAGGCGCAAATGGCCGGGCAGTCACTGCTCGCCATTGAGGAGGCCGATGCCGTGCTGTTTCTGGTCAGTGCCCGCGACGGCCTGAACCCCGCGGATCAGGCCCTGGCCCGCCACCTGCGCCAGCGCAACAAGGCCTTCCATGTGGTGGTCAATAAAATTGATGGCCTGAACGAAGACGTTGTACTCGGCGACTTCTACGCCCTCGGCGTTGAGCACCTGCATGGCATTGCAGCGACTCACGGCCGCGGCGTGCGGCAGATGATCGACGATGTCCTGGCCACCTTTCCCGAGGATGAGGTTGAGGACGCGGCGGCGGTGGATCGCCGTGACAGTATCCGTGTCGCTATCGTGGGGCGGCCCAACGTTGGCAAGTCGACGCTGGTCAACCGACTGCTCGGCGAGGAGCGGGTGGTGGTATACGACCAGCCCGGCACCACCCGCGACAGCGTCTACATCGACTATGAGCGCGACGGCCAGCGCTATACCCTGATTGATACCGCCGGTGTGCGCCGGCGCAAGAACGTGCGCGAAACGGTGGAGAAGTTTTCCATCGTGAAAACCCTCAAGGCCATTGATGACGCCCATGTGGTTTTGCTGGTCATGGATGCCCACGAAGGCATTGTCGACCAGGATCTGCACCTGCTGGGACACTGTATTGAGGCGGGCCGCGGGCTGGTGCTGGCGGTCAACAAGTGGGATGGCATTGAAACCCATCAGCGGGACTGGATCCGCAATGAGCTCAGCCGGCGTCTGATCTTTGCCGATTATGCGGATACTCACTTCATTTCCGCGCTACACGGCACAGGGGTGGGGCACCTGTACAAATCCATTCTTGGCGCACACGCCTCGGCCACTCGTAAGCTGAGTACCAACCAGCTCACACGTATTCTCGAAGGGGCGGTTTTCGATCACGCACCTCCGATGGTTAACGGGCGCCGTATCAAACTGCGCTATGCCCACCCCGGCGGGCAGAATCCGCCACTGATTGTCATCCACGGCAACCAGACCGGGAATGTCCCCAACAGTTACCAGCGCTACCTGGAAAACGTGTTTCGCCGTGAGCTGAAGCTGAGCGGTACGCCCGTGCGTATTGAGTTCCGCACCGGTGACAACCCGTTTGCCGACAAACGCAATCAGCTTACACAGCGTCAGGTGCAGCGCAAACGACGCCTGATGGCGCACGTGAAAAAGAACGACAGGAAGAAGAAGCGCTGACGCGGAGGCCATGGCGAAACCGGATCTGGACAGCCGCGCCAACATCGAACGGTTCGTAGACCAGTTCTACGCGCGGGTGCTCGCAGACCCGGTACTGGCCCCGATCTTTCTTGATGTCGCACAGGTAGACCTTGAAGTCCACCTGCCACACATCAAGGACTACTGGTGCAAACTGCTGCTGGGCGAGCAGGGCTACCGCCGTCACACCATGGCAATCCACCGGCGCCTGCACGCCCGCCAGCCGCTGCAGTCCACCGACTTCCAACGCTGGCTGGCGCTGTTCACGGCGACGGTCGATGCAGGCTTCGACGGGCCGCGTGCGGAGCGCGCGAAGCGTGTGGCGGCATCGATTGCCGCGAATATGCAGCAGGGACTACCCCCGGTCTGACTTCAGCCGTGACCCTCCGGTCACATAGTTCCCCTGTCTGCGCGCCTCTCGACGGCGGCACTGCGCCTTGTCGAAGGGGCTTGCAGATTGCGATTTTGGTGTTATAGTTATGTATAACACTATATCGATGAGGCAAGCGCCATGCTCACTCTGCCACACGCTTTCCCGTTTCACCGTCAACGGCGCAAGCTCCCCGCTTTGCTGGCACGGGGTGCTGTGCTCACAATCTGTCTGCTGCTGGGGCTTCCGGCGCCGGGTCTTGCCGGCGAAGATCAGGATGTCCTGCGCGTCACCGGGTTGGATATTCTCAAGGTGGAGGTGCAGGGGCAGGCTGATGTGGAAATCAGCCAGGGTACATCCACCGAGCTGCTGGTGCGGGGAGCGTCCGCCCGTTTGAGCCCCGAGCCTTTTCATGTGCGTGGCCAGACTCTGATTCTGGGCGTCCCGGCGAACAGTGGGCAGGCCACCGCTGGCGTGCAGTTCAAGTTGACCCTGCCTCTGCTCGAGTCCTTGCGGGTGGCCGGATCGGGTGATGTATTTGTGCGAGCACTGCGGGTCGACAATTTCAAACTGCGAGTGGATGGTGCAGGCGATGTGCACCTGTTCGCGCTGCGCGGCGACAGCGCAGAAGTGTTCATGCGCGGGGATGGTGACGTTCAGGTGGCAGAGGCGGCTCTGCAGGCGTTGCAGCTGCGCCTCTCGGGGGCCGGGGACATTTTTCTGGGCCCCCTGCAGGCAGAGTCGATCGAGGCGGTTGTCAACGGCTCCGGCGACATCGCCGCGAGTGAGGAGGGGCACACGACCGTGCTCTCCGTCACCGTGGTAGGCTCGGGTGATGTCGATTTCTCCGGGCTCACGGCCAGTGATGTGGATGTGAGTGTGATCGGTTCGGGCGGCGTTCGACTGGGGCCCAGTACGCGCCTCAACGCGACCATCATGGGAAGCGGTGATATTCACTATGCCGGCACGCCCGATGTCGATGAGGACGTGATCGGCTCCGGCGAGTTAAAGCGGGAATAGCGCGTGCAGTGGCACGATGAACAACCCATCTACCGGCAGCTGCGTGACATCGTGGTGGAGCGCATCATGGACGGGTCCTTCGCCGAAGGCGCTGCGCTGCCCTCGGTGCGCCAGGTGGCCAGCGACTACCGGATCAACCATCTGACGGTGGCCCGGGCTTATCAGGAGCTGGTGGAAACAGGGCTTCTGGAGAAGCGCCGGGGGCTGGGAATGTACGTCACGGTCGGTGCCAGGGCGACGCTGACCGCCGACGAGCAAGCGCGCTTTTTTGCCAGGGAACTGCCGGCATTTGCCGAGCGGGTGCGCAACCTGGGCTTGGATATGCGGCAGGTGACAAAGCGCCTGCTACAGGAGGGGGAAACAGAATGACACGTGTTGTTGAAGCGCGCGGGCTGCGGCGCCGGTTTGGCGAGCAGCAGGCCGTCGCGGGCGTCGACCTGCAGCTGGAAGCGGGTTCGGTATTGGGCCTCATCGGGCCAAACGGGGCCGGGAAAACCACCCTCCTGCGCTCCCTGCTGGGGCTTACACGCTGCGAAGGCGAGCTTTCGGTGCTCGGCCTCGACCCTCGACGCGAGCAGGCCAGGCTGATGCGGGATGTGTGCTTCATCGCCGATACCGCTGTGCTGCCGCGCTGGATGCGGGTACAGGAGCTGCTGGATTACACCGAGGGTGTGCACCCCCGCTTCAGCCGTGCACATGCCGAGCGTCTGTTGGCGCGCACCGAGGTCGGCCTGCAGCGGCGCATTGCAGAGCTTTCCAAGGGCATGACCGTACAACTGCATCTGGCGCTGGTCATGGCGATCGACGCGCGGCTTTTAATTCTTGATGAGCCGACACTGGGCCTCGATATCCTGTTTCGCAAGCAGTTCTTTGAGCAATTGTTGAACGACTACTTTGACGAAGAGCGCACCATCATTATTTCAACGCATCAGGTGGAGGAGGTGGAACACATTCTCACCCATGCGATGTTCATGAACCGCGGCCGCACGCTCCTCTGCGACTCCATGCTGGCGCTGGAACAGCGCTATGTGGAACTGCGGGCGGTGGGGGAGGCCGCCACGCGTGCGGCGACGATACCGCACCTGGGGCAGCGGCCACTGTTGGGAGGGCGGGCTCTGATCTATGAGGATGTGAACCGGGAGCTGCTGGCGCCCCTTGGTGACCTGTGTACGCCAGCACTGGCAGACCTGTTTGTGGCAAAGGTGGGTGAGGACAATGGGCATGACTGATACCAGAAGCCAGCGCTGGCGCTCGCTGGTCAGGCGCGAGTTGCGCGAGTACCGGGTGTCACTGGTATGGACGCCGTTTGCGGTGGCCGTGCTGCTGTCGCTGCTGATGCTGGCCGGGCTGTTTGTCGCCAACCAGTTCAGCAACCTCGGTGAGATTGTGCTCGATGTGATTTCACAGGCACAGGACGAAGACGGTCTGACCGTGAACCTGCGGATGACCGTTGACGAGGATGGCAACAGGGTCGCAGAGCTTGTTACGGAGAGCACCGAGTCGCTCGCCGACGGGCTGGAACCGCTGCGTCGCGACTACCAGGTGGAACCGGCGCCGGACCTGGCGGACGAGGCGCTGTGGTCATTCGCATCCGACTGGAGCTTCCGGCCCCAGGACTCCTCCGGCGCGCCCGATCAGGACGAGCGCGAAGCCAGCGGACCGGTCACCAGCCTGCACCCGCTGCTCTATGGTATCCACGGTATCATGCTGTTGGTGTTGCTGCTGGTAACGGTGAACTACCTGCAGGGCTGCCTGTATGTGGATCGCAAGGATCGCAGCATCCTGTTCTGGAAGTCCATGCCGGTGTCGGCATGGGAAGAAGTGCTGGCCAAGCTTTCTGTCGCCCTGCTGGTGGCGCCGGCAATGTTTCTTGTCGCCTCGGTGCTCACCCAGTGGGCCATGCTGCTGGTCGCCCTGGTGCTGTCCTCCCGTGTGCAGGTCGATGCGCTGGGACTGGTACTGGCCAATGTGCAGATTGCGCACTGGCTGCTGGATCAGGTCGGCGGCTGGTTGGCCAACGCGCTGTGGTCCCTCCCGCTGTACGCCTGGCTGATGCTGGCGTCTGCCGGCGCGCGCCGCTCTCCCACCCTGCTCGCGGTGACGCCACTGGTGGTGCTTGTCGCGTTGGAAGCGGTGCTGCTCGGCTCTCAGACGGTCATTGAGGCCGTATGGGGCCGCATGCCGCGTCTGACGCCTGACGGCACCAGCGGGGGACTTTTCCTGCAGGCGCTTCCCTGGCAGGGCGGTGGGCTGCTGGCCATGCTTGCTGGCTTGTGTGTCGCCGCCGGCCTGCTGTGGGGCTGTGTCTGGTTGCGTCGCAACCGCTGGGAGTTGTGAGTGGGTCGGGTCCATTAATTCATGTAACGAATAGTAAAAATACTTTCTATTTATTTCAATTATGGTCGGCCTCTGGCTAAGATGCCCCCCGTACCCACTTCGCAACACAGAGGCCCGCCATGTCAGACTACCTGAAAGACGTCGAATCCTTTGCCGCACTGCGCGCTGCGCAGGGTGGCACCTGGGACAATATCCACCCTGAATACGCCGCCCGCATGAAGCACCAGAACCGGTTCCGTACCGGCCTGGATATTGCACGCTACACGGCGGGTATCATGCGCCGCGACATGGCCGAGTACGATGCTGACAGCAGCCAGTACACCCAGTCGCTGGGCTGCTGGCACGGTTTTATCGGTCAGCAGAAGCTGATTGCGATCAAGAAACACCACGGTACGACGAAAAAACGCTACCTCTACCTGTCAGGCTGGATGATTGCGGCCCTGCGCAGCGAATTTGGTCCGCTGCCCGACCAGTCGATGCACGAGAAAACCTCAGTACCTGCGTTAATCGAAGAGCTGTATACCTTCCTGCGCCAGGCCGATGCCCGCGAGCTGGGTCACCTGTACCACGACCTCGACGCGGCGCGCGCAGCCGGCGACCAGGTGCGCGAGAAGGCCTTGGTCCAGGCCATCGACAACTACGAGACCCATGTTGTGCCGATCATCGCCGATATCGATGCGGGCTTTGGCAATGAGGAGGCCACCTATCTGCTGGCCAAGCGCATGATCGAGGCCGGCGCCTGTGCGATCCAGATCGAAAACCAGGTATCGGACGCCAAGCAGTGCGGCCACCAGGACGGCAAGGTCACCGTGCCCCACGAGGATTTTCTCGCCAAGATCAATGCCGTGCGTTACGCCTTCCTCGAACTCGGTGTGGAGGATGGCGTGATCGTGGCCCGCACGGACTCCCTGGGCGCCGGCCTGACCCAGAAGATTCCCGTGTCCCGCGACCCGGGCGACCTTGCCCACAAATACAATGCGTTCCTGCAGACCGACGTGGTCGAGAGCGCGGACGACGTGCGTGAGGGGGATGTCATCATCAAGCAGGACGGCAAACTGGTGCGTCCGGTGCGTCTGCCCAATGGCCTGTACCGGTTCAAGGACGGCACCGGCGAAGCGCGCTGTGTACTGGATTGCATCACCAGCCTGCAGAACGGCGCCGACCTGCTGTGGATCGAGACTGAGAAGCCGCACGTTGGGCAGATTGGCGCCATGGTCAACGAGATCCGCAAGGTGATCCCCAACGCGAAGCTGGTGTACAACAACTCGCCTTCGTTCAACTGGACTCTGAACTTCCGCCAGCAGGTGTTCGACGCCTGGAGCGCAGAAGGCAAGGATGTCTCAGGCTACGACCGCGACAAGTTGATGAGCGCCGACTACGATGCCACGGAACTGGGCATCGAGGCGGATCGTCGCATCCAGACCTTCCAGGCCGATGCAGCGCGCGAAGCGGGTATCTTCCACCACCTCATCACGCTGCCCACCTATCACACAGCCGCGCTGTCTACCGACAACCTGGCCAAGGGGTACTTCGGCGAGGAAGGCATGCTGGCCTACGTGCAGGGCGTGCAGCGCAAGGAAATCCGTCAGGGCATTGCCTGCGTCAAGCACCAGGACATGGCGGGTTCCAACATGGGTGATGACCACAAGGAATACTTTGCCGGTGAAGCTGCACTCAAGGCGGGTGGCAAGGACAACACCATGAACCAGTTCGGCTGATCGAAGGGCCGAATACGCTCACGGCCCGAAAGGGTCGTCCACGGAATGGGCCGGCTGGGTAAACCAGCGCGGCCCGTTTTCCGTCATGTAGAAGTG
>DIAF01000020.1:36109-40665 GCA_002414665.1 Halieaceae bacterium UBA5085 | reverse complement strand
CGCGCACCAGGTAGGGCCACTCGTGAATATCCAGGCCGATACCGTGGCCGGTGCGGTGTGGCAGGCCGGGTAACTGGTAGTCGGGGCTGAGGCCTCCCGCTGCGAGCACGGCGCGTGCTGCGTCATCCACGCTGCCGCAGGGCGCTCCGATACGGGCTGCCTCGAAGGCCGCCTGCTGTGCTGCCTTTTCCAGGTTCCAGATGTCGCGCTGCTGCGCACTGGGTTCGCCAAACACATAGCTCCGGGTAATGTCGGAGATGTAGCCATGCAACTGGCAACCGGTGTCGATCAAGACCATGTCGCCCGCTTCAAGGGGTTTGGGTTGGGCGACCCCGTGGGGAAACGCGCTATCCGCCCCGAACAGCACGATGCAGAAATACGACCCCGCCGGGGCGCCTACCCGCTTGTGCGCCTCATGGATGAACCCGGTTACCTCGCCAGTGGTGATGCCGGGGCGCAGGATCCGGGCCACCGCGCGGTGGACTTCCAGGGTCATGTTCTTGGCGCGCTGCATCAGCGCCAGCTCTGTCTGCGACTTATGCATGCGGCAGCCTGCGGTGACCGGCGTCGCACTCTGGATGCGGCAGGCAGGCGAGGCCTGCCGCAGGCCATCGACAACGAAGAACGGCGCGGATTCGTCCATTCCCAGCGTCTTCACCTGCAGGTCGGCCAGTAGCTGAGCACAGAGTCGGTAGGGGCTTTCGTGTTCTTCCCAGCAGTGCACATCGCCGGGTACGCGCATAAAGCCCTGCAACGTGCCCAGTTCAAAGGCCGGCGCGATGTAGCGCGGCGCGCCTTGCGCCGGGATCAGCGCCCCGACCATGCGTTCGCTGGGGGACCAGCGTGTGCCGGTGAAATACAGCAGGTTGGTACCCGCGTTCAGGTACAGCGCGTCCAGTCCCGCGGCCTGCATCAGCTGCTGCGCGCGCTGCAGGCGCGTGGCAAATTCCGCATCCTGAATGGGCTCGGCACCTGCGCTCAGGTCCTGCAGGCGTGCCAGTTCTTTGGCGGCGTCTGAGCCGCCGATGCCCTGGGTCATGGGATATCCTCATTGGCGTTCGGGGGGCGGTCGTTTATGCTCACCGCTGGTTGGCTGGATCATAACTGCACTGCATGCAGGGGGAAAGGGGAATGCGTTGGACCGAGATTGATCAGCAGTTGTGTTCGGTGGCGCGCGCGCTGTCGGTGGTGGGTGAGCGCTGGACGCTGCTCATTCTGCGCGATGCGTTTCTGGGCACGCGACGCTTCGAACAGTTTCAGCACAACCTCGGTATCACGCGGCACCGGCTGTCAGAACGCCTCGGTAAATTGGTGGAGCAGGGCGTGCTGGTCAAGGTGCCGTACAATGAGCGACCCCTGCGCCACGAATACCGCCTTACCCGCAAAGGTCTCGGTTTGTATCCCGTGCTGATGAGTCTGGCCCGTTGGGGGGACGACTGGATGGCGGGGGAAGAGGGGGTACCCCTGGAGTATGTGCATCGCAGTTGTGGCAAGGTCACCCGCCCCCTGCTCGCCTGTAGCGAGTGCGGAGAGCCACTGCGCCCCGAGGGCGTGACACCGCAACCCGGGCCCTCGCTGCAGGCCATCGCCGACCGCCTGGCTCGCCAGGGGCGGCGCGATGCAACCATCCCGGAGCTGATCGGCGCATCGCGACCCGCAGACTGAGTCCCTCAATGAAAATTGCGTGAAATTGTAACACTCCTCCTGCCTTCAACTTTGCGGGTCAGCGGCTAGACTTGCCCTATACCCATAAGAACGAAGGAAGCACTTTATGCCATCTTTCCGCAAAACCGTCCTCGTAACCGCCCTGGCGGGCGCTCTGCCCCTCACCGCACTCGCACAGCTGGAAGAAGTGGTGGTGACCGCCACCAAGCGTCAGGCCTCGGCACAGGATCTGCCTTTTTCGATCAACGCCCAGTCAGAAGCCGATATTCGCCGGCTGGGAGCGACCTCACTGGAAGACCTGTCGCGTAACGTGGCGGGCCTGGCCATCCAGAACCTGGGGCCGGGCCAGAGCCAGGTCTCCATTCGCGGGGTATCGGCGGGGCAGGTGGTGCGCGACCAACCCGGCGTCAAGGAGCAGGTGGGTGTCTACCTCGACGAGACCGTGATCTCGCTCTCGCTGTTCACACCTGACCTCGACCTGTACGACCTCAATCGCGTGGAAACCCTGCGCGGCCCGCAGGGCACCCTTTTTGGCTCGGGTTCCGTGGGTGGCACCATCCGCTTCATTACCAACCAGCCGGACTTCGAAACACTGGAAGGCTCGGTGGAAGCCAACCTCAATACCGTGGAAGACGGCGACATGGGCGGCCATGTCAAAGGCATGATCAACATTCCCGTGAACGACCGCGCGGCGCTGCGGATGGTGGGGTACGGCACGGAATACGGTGGCTGGATCGATGCCCTGCGTGAGGGTGGTGCGATCACTGAGGACGTCAACAGCGGCGGCCGCTACGGTGGGCGGATCGCCCTGGCACTGCAGCCCACCGACAACCTCACCATCACGCCGCGGGTCGTGTTCCAGAAAATCGAAACTGACGGTTTCAATCGCGAAGAGGTGTACAACCTGTTTGCGAACCCTTACACCACCACACGCCCACCGGTTCAGCTCGGCGAGCGCCAGCAGTTCCTGCGTCTCGATGAAGCCTTCGAGGACGAGACGATGATTGCTGATCTGGTAGTCAACTGGAGTCTCGATGCGGTGGACGTCACCTACGCCGGTAGCTATGTCGACCGGGAGATCCTCGCGAGTCGGGACGCGAGTGCGCTGTCCGGTTCGGTGTCGGTAGACCTCGGGTTCCCGGAAGCCGCAGTGTTGTTGCCCTCCAATCTGCGTGACACCACCGATTTGCAGCAGGTCACTCACGAGCTGCGTTTCGCTTCAAACAGCGATGGCCCCTTCAACTGGGTGTTCGGTGGCTTCTATTCCGACGTCGAGCGTACCTACGCGCAGCGTCTGCCGACCCCCGGTTACGATGTGGTGACTGATCAGGTGCTGGGTGCCGGCACCGCGGCAGCGGTCAGCAATGGCTACGGCCCCGATTCGCCATACAATTCCGATCTGCCCTACGATATTGAGCAGACCGCGCTGTTCGGTGAGGCCAGCTTCGACGTTACCGACCGCCTCAGCCTGACCCTCGGGGGGCGCTACTACGACTTTGAGGAGGAACGCCGGTTCACCACGGGGGGCCTGTTCTCCAACGGTGACGATCAGGTGGACTCCACGTCGTCGGACGGCTTCAATCCCCGCGTCATGGTGAGCTACGACGTCAGCGACGAAATGACGGTGAATGCGCAGGCATCACAGGGCTTCCGGCTGGGCGGCGTCAACGACCCCCTGAACGTGCCCCTGTGCGACGCTGGTGATCTGCAAACCTTCGGCAGCTTCCAGTCCTATGAGGATGAGACGCTCTGGAACTACGAGTTGGGATTCAAGAGTGAATTCGAGAAAGTGCGCTTCAACGCAGCGCTGTTCTACACCGATATCGAGGACCTGCAAGTGACGCTGGATGCCGGCTCCTGCTCCTCGCGCATCAGCTTCAACGTGCCGGAAGCGCACACCCTCGGTGTGGAGTGGGAGCTGGTGGCCTATCCCATGGAACTGCTGATGCTCACGCTCTCGGGCAGCATACTGGAGGCCGAATTCGATTCGACCGTTGTTGACAGCGCGGGGAACGTGCTGGGCGGGGTAGAGGACGGTAACCGCCTGGCCTCGGTGCCGGAAATCCAGGTGTCGGCATCAGCGACGTATACCTTCCCGATCGATGCCTTCGGTTCGGATGAAATGTATGTGTCCGCCGTGCTGCAGCATGTTGGTGATCGTTTCACCCAGCCCAGCGATCAGGTAGAGGGCGCGGGGAACTTTGTGTCCGGCCTGCCGTTCGGCGGTGCGACCGGCAGCGAGGTCACGGCGGTGGATCTGGAACTGGACGCCTATGAGCAGCTCAATCTCAGCGCCGGCATTGTCTGGGAGACGTTCGAGGCGGTGTTCTACGTGAATAACGTTACTGATGAGAACGCCCAGTTGTCGTTTGACCGCGAACGCGGCGGGCGCGCCCGGTTGGCTTTCCGCAACAACCAGCCGCGCACGGTGGGTATCACGCTGCGCAAATTCTTCTGACCAGACATGCCGCCGTGCCGGGCGCCCCCGGCGGCGCCCATGCCCCGGACTGAGCATTGCGTCGACGTGCCGGATAGTGTCTCCTAGGCCGCAGGATACCGTGATGAGGATGCGGGGTGGCGGGAAGCGGCAATAAATGGTCGACGTTCGCAGCCGGCGGCAGCTATGTCGACCGGGACGACGACCTTGTTCCCGCCTCGCTGGTTGACCGGGACTGGGAGCCGCGCCCGCGCAAAGCGCCCGTATCCGCCATCGAGGCCGCTGAGCGCGGCTACGACCCCGACACCTGGGTGATACAACCTCCGCCACAGCCCGACCACCAGCTGGAACCGGACCCCGAACCGGAACCCGAACCGGAACCCGAACCGGAACCCGAACCGGAGCCCGAACCGGAGCCCGAACCGGAGCCCGAGCCAGAACCTGAGCCAGAACC
>DIAF01000020.1:34901-35942 GCA_002414665.1 Halieaceae bacterium UBA5085 | reverse complement strand
GAACCCGAGCCAGAACCAGAACCTTTCGTGGCCTCTCCGCGCCGCGTGCCGAGCCCGCGGACACTGTCCTGGGTGCTGTTTGCCGCCACCCTCGTGATCGGCGCTGTGGTGTACGGGTATCTGGTTCAGGAGCGAGAGGCGCTGAGGGCAGAGTTCATGGCCCTTGAGCAGCGTCGTGCGGATGTGGTGTCGCAGGAAGACCTGCTGTTGCAAGAGCGGCTCGCCCGTGACGTGGCGGAAGGCAACGCCCGGCTGGAGCGCGACCTCAGCCAGCTGCGGGATGAAAACCGCGAGCTGTCAGCAATGATTGAGCAGCTTGAGGCGGGCCTGGCACAGCGTCTCGCCGAGGCGGAGGCTGCGGCGGCGGCACCCGCTCCGGTGGCGGTTCCCACGCCGGTGCCAGAGAGCGCTGCGCCGGCGCAGGAAGCGTCTCCGGAGCCCGCGACACCTGCGGTAAGTGGTACCTGGTTCGTCAATTTCGGGTCTTATGTGCAGCGCAGCATTGCGGAGCGCTGGGCGGCGCGGTTGCAGGTCGACAGGGGGACGGTGGTGATCCAGGCGGCAACGGTTTCCGGCCAGGATCTGTTCCGGGTACGGATTACAGGGCTGCAGTCGCAACAACAGGCTCGGGCTCTCGCCGCAGGACTGGAGGAGCGTTATGGTCTTGGGCGTCTCTGGGTGGGCCGCAGCGACGCGAGCTAGTGGGCAGCTGTGCCGGCGTCGTCCGGTGCCAGCGCAGCCTGCAGTGATTCAAGTCGGCTGAGCAGCGCGCGGTTTGACGCCTGGATTTCTTCGACCTGCGTAATCAACTGCTGCTGGGTGTCTTCAAGGGCATACAGCGCAGGTAGCGTGCGTGCGATTGGCTGCTGCAGCACCGGTGATGCCTCGCTGATGGCTGTGGCGGTGCGTGTCGGCGACGCCACTACCGGTTCTGTCGCCAGGAAGCCGTGGCCCGCGGCTGCCGTGGTGACCAGCAAGGCACCAAACAGCGTCCAGGTCATCCAACTGCGTACGGCAGGCCGCGTGTGCGCACCGGGCTCG
>DIAF01000020.1:12904-34830 GCA_002414665.1 Halieaceae bacterium UBA5085 | reverse complement strand
GCCCGCCTGCTCACAGCGCTCCCTGGAGCCGGGCTCGCCGCGTGTGCGCACCGGGCTCGCGACGCCGCCGCGCACGCGGTGCCGCGGGGGCGCGCAGATCGCTCCGCAGCCACAGGTTGCCGGAGCTGGTGTTGGCCCGGCCACTGTGCTGCCGGGGGCTCAGACGCTGATGCACACGCGCCCCCGGCCCTGTGCCTTGGCGTGGTAGAGGTGTGTGTCCGCGCGCTGCAGCAGCGCCTTGTCATCATCGTCGGGCAGGAGATCGGCCACGCCGATGCTCACGCGAGGCAGCACACCGTCGGCCTTGGCGGCCAGTTCCACGGTGACCCGCTCGACAGTCTCGCGGATCTTGCGTGCCACATCTGCTGCTCCGCTGAGTCCAGTGCGGGGCAGCAGAATGGCGAATTCGTCGCCACCGAGGCGAAACAGCAGGTCCGACTCGCGCACGCAGCAACGGAAAGCCTGGGCCAACCGACGCAGCACCTCGTCACCCACCATGTGCCCCAACTGGTCGTTAATGTCCTTGAAGTGGTCGATGTCGATGATCATCAGCGACAGCGCGCTGCCGTGGCGCTTGGACAACAGCAGCTCCTGGACCAGGCGCTCATCCATGGCGCGGCGGTTGAGCAGGCCGGTGAGTCCGTCTTGCATGGCGGTGGTCCGGGCCCGGTCCAGTTGCCGAGCGAGGCGCAAGGCGCGTGCCAGGCCGCCCAGCGCCCGTTCCAGCAGCGTCAGCTCGGGTTCACTGTAGCGCTGGCGGCGCGACAGGGTGACTGCCCCCAGTGTGCTGCCTTCGATGTCCAGTTGATAGAGCGCGCGATGGTGCCGCTGTTCGCCCAGAACAACGGCCTGGTCGTCATCGGCGGCGGTGAAGCCGAGGCTGTCTGCCAGCCCGCAGCGGTTTGCCCAGTTGTAGAAACGTTCCAGCAGTGCACTCTCGTCGGATTCACCGAGCAGCAGATCAAACAGTCCCAGTAGCTGGTCGGCTGCGTCGCGCTCACCCTGCGGTGACGCCACGGTTGCAGCAACGGACGGCGCCAGGTTGGCAGCGCGGTCGCTGACAAGGGTGAACGGTGATCTGTCGGTCATGGCATTGATGCTCGAGTGAAGGTCCATCGAGCAAGGTAAAGCAAAGGACGTGCCAATCAGGTAAATTCGAAATTAAAAGATTTTAGGAGACATTAGCTGCATTTTGGCGAAAATTGGCGCTGGCTCATGGGTGGAGAGCGACGTGTCTCTCAGGGAGCGGCAAGACAATGCCGGGCCGGAAGTCAATTATTTGACGTTTTGAGGCCCGCTGTTCTAGGCCTTGCCAAGGCTTTGGCTGTCGCTGGCGCTGTCGGCTGCACCGGTACCCGAGTATAGCCGGGGATCGCCGTCCTGCTGGCGCAGCACGCGCAGCGCGTTGCGCGTGTGCTCGGTCAGGCGCCCGATGAGTACCCCGTTGCTGGCGTTGAGCTCGGCGCAGCGTTCACCCAGCGCAATCAACCGGGCCTGCAGCTGGCGGTTCTCCGTGGCGTTATCGAGCGCGCTGATCTGGCTGGATAATGTGGCGTCAGTGGCAGAGGTTGGGCGCTGTTGCTGCAGGCCGGCGAGCTGCTTCAGGGCGGCGTCTTTGGCGCGGGTGCAGGCTTCTATGCGTTCGGCATCACCGGCACGCAGCGCCTGTTGTTCGGCGTCGAGGTGGGCGAGTACGGTTTCCAGGGCGGTGATTTCGGCGCGCAGGGCCAGCGCCAGTTGCTCACCGGGCGTCACGTTCAGGACAGATCCTGTTCGGCCTGCAGCAGGTTGCTCACAATCCGCTCCAGGTCGACCTGGTAGCTGCCATCGCTGATCGCAGCGCGGAGCTGCTCCACGCGTTCCATATTGGCGTCGGGCACGCTGGCCAACTGTGTTTCCAGTTGCAGCATGTCTTCCGCCATGCGTGTGATGGTGACCGCATCTGCCTCCACCACAGGCTTGCCGGCACTGGCCTGGCTGCTGCGACCGGCCTGGTCCACTGTGCTGGTGCGTGCATCCCCGCCGGTGCGCGACGGTTTGATGTTGGCATTGTTGTCAATTGGGTCCATGTCGGTTCACGCAGTCAGTGAATGGCTGGCACGTGTGGGTGCCTCAAACAGGTTAGCGGCAGCCAGACGGAAAAGTTTAGCACAAGCACCACCCTGCCGTGTTCATGGTATGCGCACACTGCCGTCGGCGTTGACAATGCCCTCGACCCGGCGCCCGGATGCAAGGTTGGTCACCAGCAGGCGGTCACCCGCCGCGGCATTGGCCATGGCGCGGCCCTGCATGGTGACCTGCAGGCCCTCGCCACCGGCGATCAGGGTGACGGTCTGGCCGCGGGAAATCAGCTGTGGCGGGCGCAGCTGGCTGTGCCGTAACGGTGAGCCCGCGCTGGCGGGCCGGATCAGTTCCATGCCAATGGCCTGTTGCGGGTCCATGATCACCGCATCGGTGGCACTGGTGATCGTGCGTTCCACGAGAGTGAGGTCACGTTCGCTGATGATGCTGCCGCGGGGCAGGTTATCGGCGAGTACCGGCAGGGTGGCTCGGGTGCTGATGTCCAGGCGCACATACAGCGTCCAGGCGCTGGGCTGTGCACAGCGCACGCCGATGCTCACCGGTCCCAGCACGCTCGCGTTGGCGTTGCTGAAGGTCTCCAGCGGTTCGCCACAGGCCTGCAGGCGCAGGCGGGAGTCCAGGGGGCGTGCGCTCACCTCAAGGTCGGTGTAGCCCTGCGCCCGTGCCGTCGCGGTCGCCTCAGCGCTGGCGGCCGCCACCACGTCCTCCAGTGGATGCAGTGTCTCAGCCAGCGTGCCCGCGGTGAAGAGGGCCGGCAGAAAGATGGCGATGAGCAGCAGGCGCAACCTGGTGCGCCGGAAAATTGACATGAAGCCTCCCAAACAGGTCGTCAACGGGTAGTAAAGCAGGAACCATGCCAGCCGGGGACGACCATGCCCCCGGATGGTGGGGCGGCAATTCTTGCCGCCGGAGCGGCAACCGGGCTTCCGATCGGCCCCTGAACTCCCCTCAGAAATTTCTTAACCCATTGTAATAAAACACTATTTTTTGGTTGGCACGGTTCCTGATTAGGTTTCCTGTGCGTGCTGTGAGTAAGCAGCAAGGAGGAGTGACCGACATGAGTTTTACCGACCGGGTTTTTGGAACGAGTGGCCAGGCAATGGCGCTGCGCGCCCAGCGCCTGGAGCTGATAGCGGCCAACCTAGCGAACCAGGACACGCCCGGCTACAAGGCCCGTGACATCGACTTTGCGGCCGCCATGCAGGCGGCGACCGCCGGCGGGCTGCGTCGCACGCACGCCCGTCATCTGGATGCCAATGGCGGTATGGAGGCGGCGAGCGAGCAGCCCCTGCTGTACCGCGTACCCAGCCAGCCGGCGCTGGACGGCAATACCGTAGAGGCCCAGCGCGAGCATGCGGAGTTCATGGACAACGCCATCCGCTACCAGGCCAGCCTGACAATTCTGGACAGCCGTATCAAGTCCACCCAGCGTGCGATTCGGGGTGAATAAGCATGAGCCTGTTTAACATCATGGCGGTATCGGCTTCGGCCCTGGAAGCACAGAGCGTGCGGCTCAACACCATTTCCAGCAACCTGGCCAATTCACAGGTGGTCAGCAGCACGCCGGAGGGGGCCTATCAAGCGCGCTATCCCGTGTTTGAAACCCTGCTGCAGGACGGCCTCGGGGACGCTGAGGGCGCTGCAGGGGTGCGCGTTGTGGAAATCGTCGAGTCGACGCTGCCCCCGCGGCAGGAGTTTGCACCCTCCCACCCGCTGGCCAACGAAGAGGGCTACATCTACCGCTCCAACATCAACCCGGTGGATGAAATGGCCAACATGATATCGGCCTCGCGCTCCTACCAGAGCAGCATTGAGGCCATGAACACCGCGAAACAGCTTATCCAGCGTACGATCACGCTGGGTCGATAATTCACGAGGAGGACACTGATGACTACGCTCGCCGGCATCAATGAGCTGTTTCCGCAACCGGAAGCGGCACCGCGACAGGCCAATTCCGTTGAGGATATGGGGTCGGAGGCGTTCCTGACCCTGATGGTCGCGCAGCTGAAAAACCAGGATCCCACCAAGCCGCTGGACAATATGGATTTCATGGGCCAGCTGGCGCAGTTCGGCACCGTGTCGGGTATTCAGGACCTGAACACCGGCTTCGGCGGCCTTGCCTCGGCGCTGACCGGCAGCCAGGCCCTGCAGGCGGCCAACCTGGTGGGCCGCGATGTGGTGACTGAGGGCAACGTCGGCCTGTTGCGGCCCGTGGAAGGCAGTGCGGAAGGGAGCGAGGACCCGGCGCTGGCGCTTGATGCCACAGTGGCCTTCTCGGGTAACGCCACTTCGGCAACCCTGTTTATCCAGGATATGAGCGGCCGGCTGGTCTACAGCGCGGCGCTGCCGCCCGGCGTGAGCTCTGACTTTCGCGTGCAGTGGGACGGTCGGGATGGTAGCGGTGCACAACTCGAGGCCGGCCAGTATCGCGTTTCAGTGGAAGCCCTGGTGGGTGGTGTATCCACCACGGTACCGGTCTACGCCCACCAGCGCGTGGAGTCAGTGGCCATCGCTGCCGGTACCGGTGATGTCGCCCTCAACCTGGCCAATGGCCAGACCGTGGGCATGAACACGATCAAGAGCATTTTGTAACAGCGACGGGCCCCCCGGGACCGCGCGACACCGTTTGTTGAGCCAGGAGAGAGACAATGGCCTTTGATACCGCAATTTCGGGCATTAACGCTGCAAGTGCAGACCTCAATGTCATCAGTAACAATATCGCCAACGCCTCCACGGTAGGCTATAAGACCTCGCGCGCTGAATTCGCCGACGTTTTTGCCACCAGCCTGCTCGGTGCCGGCGGCAACGCCATCGGCAAGGGGGTGAGCCTGTCGGCGGTGACGCAGGAATTCGGCCAGGGCAACATCAGTTTCACCGACAACGCGCTGGACCTCGCCATCAGCGGCGGCGGCTTCTTCCAGCTCAGCGTTGACGGCGCGCTGCAGTACACCCGTGCGGGCAACTTCAAGGTCGACCGCGAGGGCTTTGTCGTCAGCAACGCGGGTTCTCGCGTGCAGGGCTTCCAGGTGAACGCTGTCGGTGACGTAACGGGGCAGCTGGGCGATATCCAGATCGACACCTCGCTGCTGGACCCCAACCCCACCGGCCTTGTTGACCTGACCTCCAACCTCGACTCGCGTGAAGTGCAACCCACCGTGCCGTTTGGTGGCCCCTACGATGCCTTCGCCCTGCCGCCCACCTCGCCGGACCCCAGCTCCTTCAACGCCACCACCTCTACCACGGTGTATGACGGTCTCGGGAATCCCCACGTGTTGAGCCTGTATTTCGTCAAGACCGCCACACCCAACCAGTGGGAGGTGCACTCCCTGGTGGACGGCGTGACCACATCCGGGCCGGACACGCTGACTTTCCAGTCCAATGGTCAGTTCGACCCGCTGACGCTGCCGGTGGAAGTGAACATCACCGGCTGGCAGCCATTGAATGCGGCGGGTGCGGGTACCGGCGCAGACCCGCAGGACATCACCGTGTCCCTCTCTGATACCACGCAGTTCGGCACACCCTTTGCGGTGAGCAGCGTGATCCAGGACGGCTTTGCCGCGGGCCAGCTGCGCGGCCTGGAGATTGATTCCACCGGTATCGCCTTCGCCCGCTTCACCAACGGTGAGTCACGCGCGCTGGCGCAGATTGCACTGGCCAACTTCAATAACCCCAATGGCCTGCAGCCCATCGGCGATACCAACTGGGTGGAGACCTTCGCCTCCGGGCCTTCCAACGTGGGCGCCCCCGGTACCTCGGGACTTGGTGTTATCCAGTCGGCGGCACTGGAGGAGTCCAACGTGGAAATTACCGCGCAACTTGTTGACCTGATCATTGCCCAGCGCAACTTCCAGGCCAACGCGCAGGTGATTCAGGCGGAAGACGCGGTTACCCAGACCGTGATCAACCTGCGTTAATCCGCGCCGAGCTTAGCTGATGGATCACTTCGTCTACATAGCCGCCTCCGGTGCCCAGGAAATGATGCTGGCGCAGGCCGCCAACAGCCACAACCTGGCCAACGCGGCGACGCCTGGCTTCAAGGCGGACCTGGTGAGCGCGGAAAGCCGCTACCTCGACGGTGTGGGGGCTGCCAGCCGCGTATACACGATCGAGAAACGCAAGGGCACCGACCTGGCACCCGGCAGCCTGGAGCAGACCGGACGCGACCTCGATGTTGCGCTGGTCGGCGAAGGCTGGATCGCGGTGCAGGCCCCGGATGGCACTGAGGCCCTCACGCGCCGCGGCGACCTGCGGGTGGATGAATTTGGCCAGCTGGTCAACGGTGGCGGGCAGCCAGTACTCGGCGAACGCGGGCCGATTGCCCTGCCGCCGTTCAGCTCGCTGACGGTGGGCGCCGACGGTACTGTGTCGATCGTGCCGCTGGGCGAGCAGATTAACGCCGTGGCAGTGCTGGACCGCATCAAGTTGGTCAACCCGCCCGCCGATCAGATCGACAAGGGCCCGGACGGTTTGCTGCGCGCGGGAGACGGCCTGGCCTCGGCCCCCGCCGCCGAAGTACGGCTGGCCTCGGGCATGCTGGAATCCAGCAACGTCAATCCCGTGTCCGCGATGGTGCACATGATCGAGCTGGCACGACAGTACGAAATGCACGTGCGCATGATGTCCACGGCCCAGGAACTGGATACGGCGTCAACCCAATTAATGCGACTCGAATAAGGAATTCAGGCCATGTCACAGTCACTGTGGATTTCCAAAACCGGCCTCGACGCGCAGCAGACGCGCATGTCGACCATTGCCAACAACCTGGCCAACGTCGGCACCACGGGCTTCAAGCGCAGTCGCGCGATTTTTGAAGACCTGGTGTACCAGAACGTGCGTCAGGTGGGTGCCCAGTCCTCCCAGGACACGCTGCTGCCCTCGGGGCTGCAGATCGGCACCGGCACGCGGGTGGTGGCGACCGAAAAGCTGTTCACCCAGGGCAACCTGACCAAAACCGACAACTCGCTGGACCTCGCCATCCAGGGCCGCGGCTTCTTCGAGATCCTGCTGCCCGACGGCACCCAGGCCTATACCCGCGACGGTTCCCTGCAGATTAACGATCAGGGCATTGTGGTGACCTCTGCCGGCTACCAGCTGCAGCCCCCGATCACCATCCCGCAGAATGCCACCTCGATCAGCATCGGTGGTGATGGCACGGTGTCGGTCACGGTGCCGGGCAGCGCTGCGGTGAGCCAGGTGGGCAATATCCAGCTCACCGACTTCATCAACCCGGCCGGCCTGCAGGCGCGGGGCGAGAACCTGCTGGTGGAATCCGGTGCCAGTGGTGCACCGCAGCCCGGCAACCCGGGGATCAACGGCCTGGGCACGGTGGTGCAGGGCTATGTGGAAAGCTCCAACGTGAATGTGGTGGAGGAGCTGGTGAACATGATCGAAACCCAGCGCGCCTACGAGATGAACTCCAAGGCTATCTCGACCGCTGACCAGATGCTCCAGTTCGTCTCCAACAACCTGTAAGGAGTGACTGTGCCTGCTTCCTTGAAGTGTATGATCCTGGCGACTGGCCTGCTGGTTCTGGTGGGCTGTGGTGGCGTGCAGGAAAAAAGCAGCGAGTTGTACGGGCCGGTAGACCCCATCGATTACTCTTTATTGCCGAAGCCGCCTACCAACGGCGGCGTGTATGTTTCCTCGCAGGCGATGTCGCTGTTCAGCGACACCCGCGCGGTGCAGGTGGGGGATATTGTCAGCGTGGTGCTGGTCGAAGCCACCACCGGCAGCAAGAGCAGCGACACCGAGCTGGACAAAAGCAGCGAAATCAACCTCACCAGCCCCACCGTCTTCGGCCAGCCGGTCACCGTGAACGGTCGTTACAACCTCGGTGTAGACATCAACGGTGCCAGCGCCTTCTCGGGCGAGGCGGCTCTGGGCCAGAGCAACAGCCTGCGCGGCTCCATCGCGGTGCAGGTGGCCCAGGTGCTCCCCAACGGCAATTTGTATATCCAGGGCGAGAAGTGGATCAACATCAACCAGGGGGACGAATATATCCGCCTGCGCGGCATCATCCGCCCGGAGGATCTGAGCCCCACCAACACCATTTCCTCCACCCTGATTGCCGACGCGCGCATTTCCTACAGCGGCACCGGCGTCGGTCAGGAAGCCAACACGCCCGGGTGGCTGACCCGGTTCTTCATGAGCCCCCTGGTTCCTTTCTGAGGCACGCTGATGTTAACGCTACTCTGGTCCCGTCTCTGTCCGCTGTTGCTGGTGCTGCTGCTGTCCTCCCAGGCCAGCGCAGAACGCATCAAGGATATCGCCAGCGTCAACGGTGTGCGCAGCAACCAGCTGATCGGCTACGGCCTGGTGGTGGGCCTGGATGGCAGCGGTGACCAGACCATTCAGGCACCGTTCACGATCCAGAGCCTGAAGAGCATGCTGGCGCAGCTGGGGGTGAACATTCCCGCCAACGTCAACCCACAGCTGACCAATGTCGCCGCAGTCATGGTGCATGCCGACCTCCCGGCCTTCGCCAAGCCCGGGCAGACCATCGATGTGACGGTGTCCTCGCTGGGCAACGCCAAAAGCCTGCGCGGCGGCACCCTGCTGATGACGCCGCTGAAAGCGGCCAACGGAGAAACCTACGCCCTGGCGCAGGGTTCCCTGCTGGTCAGCGGTTTTGGAGCCGAGGGCGCGGACGGCTCGCGGGTGACGGTCAACGCCACAAGCTCCGGCCGTATTCCCAATGGCGCGACCGTGGAGCGCACGGTGGATAGCCCCTTCGCTACGGCGCCCACCTTGATCATGAACCTCAATGCGCCGGACTTCACCACCGCGCAACGTGTGGCGGGTTCCATCAACGCCGCACTGGGCGCAGGCACGGCGCAGCCGATTGATGCCGTGTCCATCGAGGTGCAGGCGCCGGCGGATCTGGCGGATCGCGTTGCCTTTGTGTCCATCGTCGAAAACCTGCAGGTGGACCCGGCGTCGGCGCCGGCGCGGGTGGTGGTGAACTCGCGCAGCGGCACCATCGTCATCGGCAGCGACGTGCGAGTGGAAACCGCCGCAGTGGCGCACGGCAACCTGGTGGTGACCGTCTCCGAAGATATCAATGTCAGCCAGCCCGGCGCTTTCGCCGGCGGCGAGACCGTGGTCACGCCGGACTCCGAAGTGGTGGCGGAGCAGGAGAACGCGCGCATGTTCCTGCTGGATGCAGGCATCACCCTGCAGGAGCTGGTGGCGGCGGTCAACGGCGTGGGTGCGGCCCCCGGCGACCTGATTGCGATCCTCGAGGCGCTGCAGCAGGCGGGTGCCCTGCGCGCCCAGTTGATCGTGATCTAGGGGCGGGGCATGCAGGCGGCACAGGCATCTCTTTACCACGACTTTAGCGGCCTCGCCGCCCTGCGGCGCGAGGCGCGGCAGGATGCCGCCTCTGCGGTGGAGCCCGTTGCCGCACAGTTTGAAGCGATTTTCGTGCAGCAAATGCTGAAAGCCATGCGCGACGCCACGCCGGAAGGCGGCCTGTTCAACAGCAACCAGCTGAAGAACTGGCAGCAGATGTTCGACCAGCAGTTGTCCGTGGACCTTGCAGACCACGGTGGACTGGGCCTGGCACAGGTGCTGGTGGAGCAGCTGCAGGCGGCGGGGGCGGTGAGTGATGCTGCGCCAGCGGAGACCACCCAGCCCCTGTTGCCGCCGCAAGGCGGGCAGGCGTCACCCCTGCTGCCGCCGGCCCGTTACAGCCGGACCCCTGCAGCCCCAGGCGGCGCTGCGCTGGAGGTTGAGGCGGCGGGCCCCGCTGCGCAGCCGCCACTGGCCGCCGCCGGCCGTCCTCCGGCGCAGCCCGCAGCCCCCGAGGACTTTGTGCGCGACCTGTGGCCGCAGGCTGTGCCCGCAGCTGCCGAGCTCGGGGTGGACCCGGCGGTACTGATTGCCCAGGCGGCGCTGGAAACCGGCTGGGGCCAGCGCGCGCTGCCCGCGGCTGCCGGCAGCAGCCACAACCTGTTCAACATCAAGGCCGGGCGCGGCTGGCAGGGCCCCACTACCACGGTGCAAACCGTGGAGTATGACGGCGCAGCCGCCCGTCTGGAGCGCGCGTCTTTTCGCGTATACGGCAGCACGGCCGAGTCATTTGCCGACTATGTCGACCTGATTCGCGGTGCCCCGCGCTATCAGGAGGCGCTGGCCAGCGCCGCCGAGCCCGAGGCCTACCTGCGTGAATTGCAGGCGGCGGGCTATGCGACAGACCCCGCCTACGCCGACAAAATCCTCGCGATCCTGCAGCGTGGCAGCCTGGCGGACACCGTGGCGGAGCTAAAGAATTCCGCTCAGCTGCCGCCAACCCTTTCTGACCGGCGGCCCGAGGCCGCCTGAACCCTGACCGAGGCTCACTGTGGCGGATCTGCTCAACATCGGGACTTCTGCGCTGCTCTCATTGCAGCGGGCGCTCTCTACGACCGGCCAGAATATCGCCAACGTGAACACGGCGGGTTATAGCCGCCAGCGGGTGAATTTTGCCACCCTGCCGCCGGAAGCCACCGGCGCCGGCTTCCTCGGCACCGGCGTGAAGGTGGACTCCATCACCCGCAGTTATGATCAGTTCCTGGCCCAGGACGTGCGCAGCCGCAGTTCCTCCAGCGCCGGTTTCAGTACCCTCAGCAGTCTGACATCCCGCATCGACAGCCTGCTGGCGGACCCGTCCGTGGGTATTGCCCCCGGCATCGAGAGCTTTTTCGGCGCGCTGCAGGATGTGGCGAACAACCCGGGCTCAATCCCGGAGCGCAAGGTGCTGCTGGGCGAAGCCAACGAGCTGGCAGGGCGATTCCAGACGCTGGATGCCCAGCTGCGTGGCCTCAACAGTGAAGTCAGCCAGCGCATCACCACCACGGTCAGTGACATCAACGCGCTGGCCAGCAACATTGCGTCCCTCAACGAGCAGGTGGTGCGGGCCACCACGCAAAGCGGCGGGCAGCCGCCCAACGACCTGCTGGATGCCCGGGACCAGGCGATCAACCGCCTAGCGGAAAAAGTGGGTGTGACCACTGTGACCCAGGACGACGGTGCGGTGAACGTGCTGGTAGGCAACGGCCAGGCGCTGGTGGTGGGCTTCACCGCCAGCCAGTTGCAGACGTTCCGTGACCCCTTTGATGCCACACGGGTGAATGTGGGTATTGCCGGGCTGGCGTCCAGTACCGATATCGGGCGCTTCCTGAGCGGCGGTGAGCTGGGTGCTGCACTGTCCTTCCGGGGCGGCGTGCTGGACAGCACCCGTAATGAGCTGGGCCTGTTGGCCGCGGGGATTGCTGCGACTTTCAATGCCCAGCACAGCGAGGGCATGGACCTGAACGGCCAGCTCGGAGGCAATTTTTTCCGGCCGCTGCAACCCGCGGTGTCGGGTTCGACGGGCAACACGGGCAGTGCCACGGTCACCGCAGCACTGGCGGATGTGGGGCAGCTCACGGGGGCAGACTACCGCCTGAGTTTCGACGGCAGCCAGTGGACCCTGCGTAACGAGCAAACCGGCGCGACCCAGTCCGGCGCCGGGCCGGCATTCACCATTGATGGCGTGGACATCACCATCAGCGGTACGCCGGCGGCTGGTGACAGCTTCCTGGTGCAGCCGGTGGCCCAGGGGGCCAACCTGTTTGCGGTGGAGCTGACCAACGCAGCGGCGTTTGCCGCCGCCAGCCCGGTGCGCAGCGGCACCGGCAGCGCCAACCTGGGCGATGCGCGCCTCGCGTCGCTCGCCGTGGACAGCGTGGCGGGCCTGCCGCTGGCCGGCGCGATTACGCTCACCTTCAACCCCGATGCGCTGGGCGCGGGCGTGCCCGGCTACGATGTGGCGGGCAGCGCAGGTGGCCCCATTGCCTACGACCCGGCCACCGACAGCGGGGGGATTGCCGTGACACTGGGGGGTCTCAGCTTTGAGCTGGCAGGCACGCCCGCCGCCGGGGATACACTGAGCATTGCCAACAACACCGACGGCAGTGGCGACAACCGCAATGCCCTGGCGCTTGGGGCCCTGCAAACCGCCCCGATTCTGGACGGCGGTACCGCCAGCTACCAGGACAGTTACGCGGGCCTGGTGGCCGATGTGGCCGTGCGCAGCCGGCAGGCCAGTGCCGCCGCCGATGCCGAGGGAACCCTGTTGCAGCAGGCGATTTCCGCTCGCGACAGCGTGCAGGGCGTGAATCTTGACGAGGAGGCCGCCGATCTGTTGCGGTTCCAGCAGGCCTACCAGGCCGCTGCGCAGGTGATCTCCGTGGCGGACACCGTGTTCCAGACCCTGCTCGATGCCACGCGTCGCTAACGCCGGAGTTGACTGATGCGCCTTTCAACCGCCCAGATTTTCCAGCAGGGGATCAGCAACATCCTGAACCAGCAGGCCCAGCTGCAGAAAACTCAGCAGCAACTGGCCAGTGGCCTGCGCGTCACCACTCCGGCGGATGATCCCATCGCGGCCGTACAGATTCTGGACCTGACGGAAGACCTGCAGCAGCTCGACCAGTTTCAGCGCAACGCCAACCTTGCCGAAGGCCAGATTGCCCTCGCCGATACGGTGTTGCAGGATGTCACCGACGTGCTGCAGCGGGTGCGCGAACTGACCGTGCAGGCCAACAACGCCACCCAGACCCCGGAAACCCGCCGTGCCATCGCCACCGAGATGGAAGGGCGGCTGGACGAACTGGTCAGCCTGGCCAACACCCGGGATGCCAACGGCGAGTTCGTGTTCGCCGGTTTCCAGGCCCAGACCCAGCCCTTCAGCCGCAGCGGCGGACAAGTGCTGTATAACGGCGATGAGGGGCAACGTTTCCTGCAGGTGGCGCCGAACACGCAACTGGCGGTGCGCGATTCCGGCCGCGCAGTATTCATGGACATTCCGGCCGGCAATGGCCGTTTCGACATCCGCGCCGACGCAGGCAATGCCGGCACTGCCATTGTGGATGCCAGCAGTGCCGCCGCCAATTACCAGCGCGATACCTACACCATCAGTTTCAGCCAGCCGACCGCTGCGGACCCGGTTACCTTCACGGTAACGGACAGCAGCGCCGCGGTGGTGGCCAGCGGACCCTACCAGTCCGGCGCCAGCATCAGCTTCAACGGGGCCAGCGTGACCTTCGAAGGCGCACCTGCGGACGGTGACAGCTTTACGGTGCCGGCAGCGCCGCGCCAGGACGTGTTCAGCAGCGTGCAGAACATCATAGACAGCCTGAAAACCTCCACCACTGGCCCCGCCGCCTCGGCGTCGGTGAATAACGCCATGGCCAGTGGCCTGGCCAACCTGGACCAGGCGCTGGGCCGCATGCTGGAGCAGCAGGCGGACCTGGGTGTGCGCCTGAACCGCATAGACAGCCTGCGCGAGAGTAACGACGCCTTCACCCTGCAGCTGCAGGAAACCCTCTCGGAAGTGCGCGACCTGGACGTCACTGAGGCCATCAGCCGGCTCAACCTGCAACTGGTTGCCCTGCAGGCGGCACAGCAGAGCTATGTGCGCATCCAGGGTCTGTCCCTGTTCAATTTCCTCTAGTAAAAAAAACTGACACTTCGCCTAAAGTTCCTTCAAGACCGTCCGCTAACTGGTTGAACGGGGAGTATTTTCCCCGGGCCGATGGACGGTGACCAGCGTTGATTCCACAGGGGAAACCGGCGCGAAACGAGAAGGAATGAAACCATGCCCCAGATTATCAATACCAATATTCCGTCGCTGACTGCTCAGCGGAACCTCAACAGCTCCCAGAACGATGTGGCCACCTCGCTGCAGCGTTTGTCCTCCGGTCTGCGTATCAACAGCGCCAAGGACGATGCCGCAGGCCTGGCCATCTCTGAGCGTTTTACCACGCAGATTCGCGGTCTCAACCAGGCGATCCGCAACGCCAACGACGGCATTTCACTGGCGCAGACCGCTGAAGGCGCGCTGGGCGAAGTGTCCTCCAACCTGCAGCGGATTCGCGAACTGGCGGTACAGTCCGCCAACGCCACCAACTCCGATTCCGACCGCGCCGCACTGAACCAGGAAGTGCAGCAGCGCCTGGCGGAAATCGACCGTGTAGCCAGCCAGACGTCCTTCAACGGCCGCAAAGTGCTCGACGGCAGCTTCGGTAGCGCCCTGTTCCAGGTAGGCGCCAACGTCGGTGAGACCATCGGCCTGAGCCTGGGAACCAGCATCCGGACCGCGGACGTGGGTGCCGTAGCGACGGCGACGTCGGTGGATCTGGATACGTTGATTGCTGAGGGTACTGACGCGGTTGCGGGTTCCTACACAACCGGAGACCTGTCCAGTCTTGACCTCTCGGCCGCGTTCTCAGGGGGGTCGGCGGCGACCACTGGCGGGATTAGTGTCACTGATTACCAAGGCGGTGCAGCGGTAACCTTTGATGTCGATGGTATCGCCATCAGCCTCAACGCGGATTACACTAACTTAGCTGGTGTTACCGCGGAAATTCAGAGCCAGCTCGATGTAGGTAACGCTGGTGAGTATGTGGTTGCCGATGATGGCACGGATATCACGATCACCAAAACAGCAGCGGCGACTGACCCAACCGTAGCAGTTGTGATTGACAACGGCACTGGCACCACGGAAGCAGAGTTCACCGGAGCAACCGGAGCAGCCGGAACGCAAACCAGCAATCTGGTATTCGATGTTGATGGCGAGACGGTCACGCTGGATGGCGACTACGCAGATATTGATGCTCTGGTCACCGCCCTGCAATCGGAGCTTGATGGGTTGTCCGGTGGAGCAGGCGTCTACACAGCCGCTGCGGTAGATGCTGATTCTTTCAGTATTACCAGTGCGACACCGGGTGCTACGCCAGCAACAGTGGTCGACAATTTCCAAGCTTCCTCAATCACTGGCGCTAGCGGTGGAACACAGGTAGCTGCAGAAGCGGCGGTCGCTGCGTCCACTATAACCCTGGCCGCCAACGAACTCACCTTCCAGTTTGGTGATGCAGACGCGCTTGCGGTAGCGGCAGGTACCTACTCAGACGTGCAGTCCTTCGTCAACGCGGTCAACGTGGCGCTGGCCGGTAATGCTTCTGCATCGCTGGACGACAATAACGTGCTGACCATCACCTCGGGTGAGGACATCACGATTGCCGGCGCGCAGGCGGCTACGGTATTCACCGCAACCACTGCAACCGCATCGGGCAGCCTGGATGATGTCAACGTGCTGACGGTGGCTGATGCCAATTCGACGATCCAGCGTATCGACTCGGCATTGACCTCTGCGGCAGACCTGCGTAGCACCTTCGGTGCGATCCAGAACCGCCTGGAGTCAACGATCTCCAACCTGAGCACCACGACGGAAAACCTCAGTGCATCGCGCAGCCGGATTCTCGACGCCGACTTCGCGGCTGAGACAGCGGCCCTGGCCCGTGCGCAGATTCTGCAGCAGGCCGGTATCTCGGTTCTGGCCCAGGCGAACGCCCAGCCCCAGAACGTTCTGGCCCTGTTGCAGTAAGCGGAACAGTGACTTCGCGGTGATGCAACCGACCGCTGGGGCGAGGGGCTCAGCCCTCTCGCCCTTCGCGGTTCCGGGGCCCTTACCGCAGTCGTGATGAAGAGGTAGAGATTATGGCAAATCCGGTGGCGCCATCACCTCCATTGGCATCCCTTCCGGTGGGGGCAAAGACCGCTGCCCAGCCGACCGAGCGGCAAGAGTCTGTCGCAGGCGGCAAGGCTGTGCCAGCCGCTGCCGCGCCGAAGGCTTCCCCAGCGTTCACTGCAGAGGTCGCGAAAGCGACACAGGACATCTCCGCCTACATACAGACGGTGAACCGGTCGCTGCAGATTTCGGTGGAGCAGGATCTGGGAACGACCGTGATAACGGTGATCGATAAGGCGACGGAAGAAGTCGTGCGGCAGATCCCGTCTGAGGAGATCCTTTCCCTGGCACGGTTTATATCGCAGCAGCAGGAAGAGCTGGGCGGCACCAATCTCCCGGTGAAGGGCTTGCTCATGGACAGTGAGGGCTGAATTCTTTTCGATGCCGGGCTTCTGGCATTATTATTGCTGTGTGAATGCTATGGCACAGCGGCGCAGGTTGAGAAGAGGGTAGTAGAATGGTATCAGTGACAGGCGTCGGCTCTGGCCTTGATATCGAATCGTTGGTCACTCAGCTTCTGACCGCTGAGCGCGCGCCTACGGAAACGCGGCTGGCGCGGCGCGAAGCGGCCCTGACCAGCGAACTGTCTGCCTTCGGTACCCTCAAGGGCCTGCTCGCCGGGCTTCAGGGGCGCGCGAGTGCCCTGAAAAATCCCGCGACCTTCTCGCAGCGCTCGGCTTCGAGTTCCGACAGCGAGGCCGTCAGCGCGTCTGCGGCGGCGAATGCCGCAGTGGGGAGCTATTCACTGTCTGTCAGTGCCAGGGCCAGCGCGCAAACCCTGGCTTCGGGCGCTTTCAGTTCGAAAACGGAAGCGGTCGGTGAGGGGGTTCTTACCATCCGCTTCGGCTCGCTCTCCGCGACGCCGCTTGAGCCGGGTCCGCAGCAGGTCACCAGCTTCACTGAGAATACCCAGCGCGCCGGTGCCTCCATTACCATAGACAGCAGCAATAATACCCTTGAGGGTATCCGGGATGCGGTCAACGGCTCCGGGCTGGGCATTACGGCATCGGTGGTCAAGGATGGCTCCGACTTTCGATTGCTGTTCACCGGCCCTGATACCGGCGCGGCAAACGGCATGGAAATCGCGGTAAGCGATCAGGGTGATGCGAACAATACCGATGCCCTGGGGTTGTCACGGCTGGCCTTCAACACCTCTGCCGCGAATCTCTCGCAGACCCGCGCCGCCGAGGACGCACAGTTCACGCTCAACGGATTGGTGTTAAGCAGCGCAAGCAACACAGTGACCGATGTCATTGAGGGGGTGACCCTAAGCCTGGGTGCAGTCACCGAGCAGGACGTGAACATCACCGTGAGTGAAAACCGTGCGGCGGTGCGCGGTGCTGTGGAGCAACTGGTCACCGCGTACAACAGTTTTATCAGCAGTGCGTCGACCCTGACCCGCTATGAGCCCGCGACGCGGCTGGCCGGGCCGTTGCAGGGCGATTCCGGCACGCGCTCGATCATCAGCCAGGTGCGTGCGGCGCTGACCGATTCTGTGCGAGTTGTCGGCGGGCCCTTCGGTTCTCTCGCCGAGCTGGGTATCACCACGGCCGAAGACGGCAAGCTGTCGATCGATGATGCGCGCCTGGACGAGGTCCTGGATGATGGCCTGGAATCCTTTGGTGACTTGTTCAGCAGGTCCGAAGGTAACGGTATCGCACAGCGTCTGGACAGTCTGTTGGGGGGCTTCCTGGGCGCCACGGGGCTCATTCAGTCTCGTGAGGATGGGCTGGAAACCCGCATAGAGTTTATCAACACGGATCGCGAGCAACTCAATCAGCGCCTGGAGCAGCTGGAGGCGCGCTACCGCGCCCAGTTCAACGCCTTGGATGGCTTGTTGGCGCAGTTGAACAGCACGGGGTCATTTGTGGCTGAGCAGTTGGCCAACATTCCCTTGCCCAGCGATCGTTTTTCAAACTAGTCACTGACAGGATCTGATCGATGAATTCCAGACAAGCGCTGAATGCCTACAGTAAGGTCGGTGTGCAGAGTGGCGTGACCGATGCGTCGCCCCACCAGCTGATTGGCATGCTGATAGCGGGTGCGCAGGACCGCATCGCCGAGGCGCAGGGCGCGATGGCCCGCCAGGAGGTTGCGCGACAGGGTGAATTGGTCGGCAAGGCCATCAATATTGTGGACAATCTGCGCGTCAGCCTTGATCACAGCAAGAGTGCTGAACTGGCAGGCACACTCGCCGATCTCTACGACTACATGCAGCGGCGCCTGGTGGAGGCGAATGCGACATCTGACCCCGCGATTCTCGCTGAGGTACACGGCCTCCTGGGGACAGTGCGCGAAGGCTGGGAGGGTATCCCGGTCGAGCAACGGCGTCCTGCGGGATGATCGTGCCCTTTCCTGGAGGAGTGACGAGCCTGGAGGCGGCAGCTGAAGGTACGCTGTCGCAGTATCGTCGCCTCGCCCGCGTCCTCACCGTCACCCGCGAAATGGTCGCCCTCGCCGAGGTGGGTGACTGGGATGCCGTGGCCGCCCGTGAGCAGGACCGCCGTGACGATCTGGCGCGCTGTTTCAAGGAAGCGGTATCGACGGAGCACGCGGAACTGGTTGCCGAAGCGCTGGCGGCCATCCTGCATCTCAACGAAGAAATGATGGCGCACCTGAGCAAAGCCCGTGATGCGGTGCTGCAGCAGGGTGTGGCACAGGTGCGTACCCGCTCCGCCATCGGCCACTATGAGCAGGTGAAGTCACAACCCTGAGCGGGGGGCGTTTCGTTGGCACCGGCCTGTGTTATCGTAAAACTTTTGCGGAGCACTGGGCATGAGCAGCCAAAACGCCGTCACCGGCCTCGTCTATAGCGACAACATCGCGCTGTCCTGGAAGCCCGTAGACTACGAGCCGGAGCAGACGCACCTGGCCATGGTCAACGCCTCCAATGAGAGCTTTCTGCGCGCCGTATCGGCGGTGGGTGACGGCCTCAATACCAAGGATGACAACGACGCCCCTCCGGGCATCCAGCAGGACATCGCCCGGCTCGACCTGAAGCTCAACCTGGTACTCGACCTGGTCAGCGCCCTGGTGTATCACGAGCTGGACATCCCCCCCGTGAGCGCCGTGCAGGTTTCCGCCGAACAGGTGAGCTGGCAGGGTGAGGGGCCGCCGGCGGGGGCCCGCATCTTCCTCGAGCTTTACATCCAGCGTGGGTTGCCCAAGCCCCTGTGCTGCTACGGCGAGGTGGTCACAACGCCCGAGGAGCAGGCGGCGGGGCGCAATACGGTGCGCTTCGTGGGCCTCACCGGAGCCGCCCGGGTCTGGCTGGAGAAGCTGATCTTCCGTCACCACCGCCGCGAGGTGGCCTTCCGGCGCGCCCACGTGAGCGAATAATCCGTCTTTTTTCCGTCAATAAGTTGACAGGTCCGCTTCGTCTGAGCAGACTCGGCGCCGTTGCCTGCACGCCCTCACCACTGTGTTCACGGATTGATACGGTTGCCTCATTACTCAGACAATGCTTCGCCTATCGTCGGTCCCAGCGCCGCCATGGAGACTATCCGCCGGCTGGTAGCGCAGGTGGCCCCCAGCGACGCCACGGTGCTTGTGCTCGGTGAATCCGGCACCGGCAAGGAGGTGGTTGCGCGGCGTATTCATGAGGCCTCACCGCGCTCGGGCGGTCCTTTCGTGCCGGTAAACTGCGGTGCCATCCCGGCGGATCTGCTGGAGTCGGAGCTGTTCGGGCATGAGAAGGGCGCGTTTACGGGTGCCATCAACACCCGCCGTGGCCGCTTTGAGCTGGCGGCAGGCGGCACGCTGTTTCTCGATGAAATTGGCGATATGCCACTGCCGATGCAGGTGAAGCTGCTGCGCGTGCTGCAGGAGCGCTGCTTCGAGCGTGTAGGCAGTGCCACCTCGCAACCCACTGACGTCAGGGTGATTGCCGCTACACATCAGGACCTCGAACAGCGTGTTGAAGATGGCCGCTTCCGGGCCGACCTCTACTATCGCCTGAATGTGTTTCCCATCGATGTGCCCGCCTTGCGCGAGCGCCCGGAAGACGTGCCGGTGCTGGTGGCGCACTTTTTGGCGCAACTGGCCCGTGAGCAGCGCGACAGTGTCTCGATAACGGCGGACGCCATGGCCGCCCTGCAGCAGTACGGCTGGCCGGGCAACGTGCGAGAGTTGAACAACCTGGTGGAGCGCCTGGCCATTCTGTTCCCCGGCGCGGAGGTGGGGTTTGGTGACCTGCCGCCGAAGTTCTGTGAAGGCTTCGACCCGGCCAGGCCGCCGCCACAGGCACCGCCGCCAGCTGCCGGGTCCGCAGCCCCCGACGCCGGTACGCCCCCGGCGAGTGGCCACCAGGCGCATTCGGCCCTTGCCCCCGGGTCGCCCCCCGACCCCGCGCGGCTGGCTCTGGAGGGACTGGACCTTAAGCAGTACCTCGCTGACACCGAGCGCACGTTGCTGCTGCAGGCCCTGCAGCACAGCGGCTGGGTGGTGGCGCGCGCGGCGCAACTGCTCGGATTGCAGCGCACCACCCTGGTAGAAAAAATGCGCAAGTTCGAACTGCAGCGCAACCAGGTGTCAGATTCCTGACGCGCGGTGCGGCAAGCGGCTAGCGAGTTTCTTTAAGTTATTGAATTAAATAAATATTCCACTTTGGGCACGGCTTTTGCTTTGATCGCGGTAATGGCGTGATAGCGCTCGGTGGAACTCAATCATGCAGCAGGCTGTACCCCTCGAGAAACACGATCTGGAAGAGGCCTTTCGCAGCCTCGCGGAAGTCTCCCATCAACTGGATGCGTCCTACCGCGACCTGGAGTCGCGGGTAGCGCGGCTCAACGAGGAGCTCGCGGCCTCGCGTTCGGCCCGACTCGATGAACTGGCCGAGAAAGAGCGGTTGCTGGAGCGGCTGGCTTCGCTGATGGCCATGCTGCCGGGTGGCGTGTTGCTGATTGACGAGCGCCAGCAGGTGCGCGACGCCAACCCGGAGGCCGTGGCGCTGTTTGGCGAGCCGCTGCTGGGCGAGGACTGGCCCGCCGTGCAGGCACGTATTCGCGAACACGCCCCGGAGCGGCACTTGTCACTGCACAGCCGCCACCTGGCACAGCAGGGCGAGACCCTGGTGCTGGTGACCGATACCACAGAGCTGCATGACCTGCAGGCCCAGGTGGGCCGCGAGCAGCGCCTGCGAGCGCTGGGGGAAATGGCTGCGCGGCTCGCCCACCAGATTCGTACACCGCTGTCATCCACCACCCTCTATCTGGCGCAGCTGCGTCGCCCGGATCTGGCTGCAGCCCAGCGAGAGCGCATCTGCGACCGTCTGTCCGAGCGGCTGGTGCACATGGAAGGGCTGATCGAAAGCATGTTGGGGTTTGTCCGTGGGGCGCCCCCGCGCACGGAACGGGTGTGTCTGCAGGATGTGCTGGGCGACTTTCAGGCCCATGTCCTCGCGCGCCTGGAAGCGGCGGGCGCTACGCTGTCGGTAACCCCCGTCGATCGCACCCTGGCACTGCAGGGCGACCGTGATGCCCTCGCAGGGGCCCTCGCCAACCTGGTGGTGAACGCCATTGAGTCCGGCGGGGAGGGTGTGCATGTGGATGTCTGGGCCGGCGCGCTGAATCGCGAGCGCATGCTACTGCGGGTGCGCGATAACGGCCCGGGTGTGGCCCCGGAGTTGCGCGAGCGCATTTTTGACCCGTTCTTCACCACGCGCTCGGCGGGTACCGGGCTGGGTCTTGCGGTGGTGGCGCGCACCGTCAGCGAACTGGGCGGTGAGATCCGTGTGGGTGGCAGCCCCGAGGGGGGTGCGGAGTTTGTGCTGGAATTACCGATAGCAGAAGGAGCGTGTTGACCGTGGGAGCCGCGTTGAAAGTTCTGGTGGTAGAGGACGACAGCACCCTGCGCGAGGCGCTGTGCGACACCATTGAATACGGGGGCTACCGGGTCTGGAGTGCCTGTGACGGTGCTGACGCGCTGCAGCAGCTGGAGCGCCAGCCCGTGGACCTGATCATCAGCGACGTGCAGATGGCCGGCATGGGGGGGGAGCGTCTCCTGCGCGAGGTCCGTGCCCGCAGCCCGGATCTGCCCTTTGTCATGATTACCGCCCACGGTTCGGTGCAGCACGCGGTGGCGGCCATGCGTGAGGGTGCAACCGACTATCTGCTGAAGCCCTTTGCTGCGGAGGTGCTGCTGGAAATGCTGGCCCGCTTCGAGCCGGCGCCGGAGCCGGGGATCGACATGGTCGCCGAGGATCCCGCCATGCAGCGCGTGTGTCGTCTGGCCGAGCGCCTGGCACACAGCGATGCCACGGTGCTGGTGACCGGCGAATCCGGCACCGGCAAGG
>DIAF01000020.1:12495-12752 GCA_002414665.1 Halieaceae bacterium UBA5085 | reverse complement strand
GAATCCGGCACCGGCAAGGAAGTCATCGCGCGCTATCTGCACGCCTGCTCAAGCCGCGCGGAACGCCCGATGGTGGCGATCAACTGCGCTGCCATCCCGGAAAACATGCTGGAGTCCATGCTCTTCGGCTACGAGAAAGGGGCCTACACCGGCGCCCACCAGTCGCGGCCGGGCAAGTTTGAACAGGCTAACGGTGGCACCCTGCTGCTGGACGAGATTTCCGAAATGGACCTCGGCCTGCAGGCCAAGCTGTTGCG
>DIAF01000020.1:11920-12325 GCA_002414665.1 Halieaceae bacterium UBA5085 | reverse complement strand
GGCCTGCAGGCCAAGCTGTTGCGCGTGTTGCAGGAGAAAGAAGTCGAGCGCCTTGGCGGCAACCGGGTGATTCCGCTGGATGTGCGCGTCATCGCCACCAGCAACCGCAACCTGGCGGGTGAGGTCGCCGCGGGGCGTTTCCGTGAAGACCTCTATTACCGCCTCAGCGTGGTGCCGCTGGAAGTGCCCGCGCTGCGCGACCGCCCGGCGGACATCCTGCCGCTGGCACAGCGTTTCCTGCAGCGTTATGCACCTCCGCGCAGCGGTCTCGCATTCAGCAAGGCAGCCCTGCAGCGCCTCGCCGCCCACAACTGGCGCGGCAATGTGCGTGAGCTGGAGAACTGTGTTCAGCGGGCCAGCTTGCTGGCGGTGGGGCCGGAGATTGGCCCCGAGGATATCGATTTT